>CAZKVJ010000049.1:0-1629 GCA_964556225.1 uncultured Ilumatobacteraceae bacterium | reverse complement strand
ATCGCCGGCGAGTACACGCCGGGCCGGAACGGCCGCAGGAAGTAGGCCGGGCGGGATCCCGCGACTCCGTCAAGGGCGGCGCCCGTCGCCAGAGCCAGAGGAGGCCACGTGCCCGCCTCCCCACTCGATCGAGTGCGGCACACGTTCGCTGGACTGGCCCTGCGTGCCGACCGGGTCGCTCGCCTTCAGCCGCTGCGGGTCCTTGCACTCGTCGTCGGAGGGACCTTCCTGGTCCTCACCGCCTTCAACCTCATCGTCCTGGTCCCGGACCTGGCGAGTCACCCGGACTCGATCGGCGTCGACTTCCGTGTCGTGGCCGGCAGCACCCGCCGATGGCTGGCCGGCGACGGCTACTACCTCGACTGGCAGCTCACGGGGCCGTACACGTGGCGCGGCGGTGAGTCGCTGTACCCGCCGCCGATGGCCGTCCTCATGATGCCGTTCCTGGTGCTCCCCGAAGTGGTCTGGTGGGCTGTCCCGATCGGCCTGGTCGGCTACGCGGTGTGGCGGTTCCGGCCTGCGCCGTGGGCGCTGGCGCTCATCGCCGCCTGCCTCTGGTACCCCAGGACCTACGAGCTCGTGCTCTATGGGAACCCGTCGATGTGGGTCGCCGGTCTGGTGGCAGCTGCGCTCATCTGGAGCTGGCCCGCCGTGTTGGTGCTCGTCAAGCCGACCCTGGCACCGCTGGCTCTCGTCGGCGCGAACCGACGCTCGTGGTGGCTGGCGCTTGCCGCGCTCGCGGTGCTGAGCCTGGTGCTCCTTCCGATGTGGCCGGACTGGTTCCGGGCCGTATTCGACGGATCAGCGGCTTGGGGCACGTCGTGGGAGTACTCCGTCCGAGACCTCCCGCTGATCCTCATCCCGATGCTGGCTTGGCTGGGGAGATCGACCACGGCCGCCGACGTGGGCTAGCGTCCGGCTCAGACGGCCCGGCGGTAGACGCCCCCGGCACGGGTCATCCGCCCGGTCTCGACGAGGTAGCGACGGAGCGACGCCGTGTCAGGGTGGACGGCGCCGATCAGCTCGTTGACCTCGCGCTCCGGGTACGGCCGGTCCTCGGCGAAGCAGCGGCTCATCAGCCAGTCGAGGACCGGCTCGCGCTTCTTCGGCTGGGCCGGGATCGACGCAAGGCGACCGTCGACGACGAACGCCCGGAGGACCTTCGCGTCGTACGCCGGCAGGTCACGGCCGTCCGGCCCAGGCGCGCGGTCGGGCTCCTCGGTCGCCCGCTCGAGATCGTCGAGCATCCGGCCGACGTCCTGGAGGCGGTCGAGTCGCAGCGAGTAGAGGACGAACGGGTGGCTCGGCGTCGCCTCGACGAGCCCGGCCTCGCGGAGTCGCTTGAGGTGGTGGACGACGGTCGCCGGCGTCAGGCCGAGCGACGCCGCGAGCTCCTCGACGGCGTAGGCCCGCGCGGCGAGCAGGCCGACGATCCGAAGCCGCGAGGCATCGGACAGCGCCTTGAGGGTGACGAGGAGTTCGGGATCCATGGTCGCGCAGTCTGCCACCATGATTAGATGATTGTCAAATCCCAAGACGCTCGCGTCGGCCCCGTCCGACCGGTACGCTTGGCGGATGCTGCCGGACGGACGTCGGATCGGACCGCACCTGCCCCTCGGGCACGGCATG
>CAZKVJ010000048.1:0-3326 GCA_964556225.1 uncultured Ilumatobacteraceae bacterium | reverse complement strand
CGAACAGCAAGCCCCCACACCCACCCGGACCTGATGCACAAGACCGGCCGGTTCATGGGTCTTGCCGGTGCCGGCTCGGCCGACCATCACCGCGACCCGATCACCGCCACCGGTCAGTGCACGAATCGCCCGGGCTTGATCGTCACCGAGCGTCGACCGAGCGATGTGGGTCTCCACCGACGCTGCGTCGAGCACACCAACGGCCGCGACGCGACCGGCGATGAGATGCCCGAGGAGTCGCCGTTCGACGTCGAGCAGCGACCGGCTGGTGTAGAGCAACTCGCGATCATCGACCACCGTCCGGTCCGGTCCGTGGACCGGCTGCCGCTGCGACCAGTGGTCGCCGACCTGCACCACCGCAGCGGAGGCGAGGGCACGATCGACGGTCGCCTCCACCACAGCGAGGCTCGTGCCGGCCGGGACTGTTGACGCGATGGCTCGTGTGAGATCGAAGCGGGTGAACGTGCCCGACTTCTCCGTCACCCGCTCGGTGAGCAACCACTCGAGCCACTCCTCGAAGCCGACCACACGCGGAGCGATGGCAGAGCCAAGCACGGGACCGTCCGGGATCGTCCAGGACTCCGTCGCCTCGCCAGCCGGTGTTCCGGCGGTGAGCATCCGATCGAGTTCCGATGGCCCCCAACCGACCTGCTCGGCACGCTGACGCCATGCGGCCTCGACCGCTGCGAAGTCGGCCGGTGTCTGCTTGTTGGCCCGTGTCTCCAGGAGCGCTTCGTTCTTCGCCGCCACCCCGTCGACCCCGTGGGCGTCCATCCACTCCGCGATCTGCTCGGTGCGCTGAGAGAACTCCCGCAACACCGTCCGGGGCACTCCGGCGATCTCGCCGGCATCGTGGTGGATCGGGCCCCACTCGACACCGAGCCGACGGGTGAGCTCTCGGCGCATCGCCGTCTGGAACAAGCCTCCCGCGGTACGCGCCGCCGCATACAGCGCCGTGCCGTCGAGTGCGGTCCAGCGGCCATCGATCCCGCGGGCCGTGTTCGCGACCAGGACATGCCAGTGCAGGTGCGGATCCCCGAGGCGCGAGGTGCGGTGCCGGAACTCGGCGGCGACGAACCCCTCCGCGATCATCCGCCGCGTCCCGAAACCGGCGGGATCGGCAGAGGCGTGGCGGTTGTTGGACCCCCGGCGTACGAAGCACGCCTCCCGCTCGAGCCACCCCAACGACTCCGCAAGAGCGGCCTCACAGGCTTCAACGACTGCGTCCTGGACGAGCGGGTCGCCGAGCGCCCACACCACCGACACCGACTTCGGCACCGAGAACGTGAGATCGAACCCCGGCACCCGGCGAGGATGCGGCGTCAGCCGGGCGCCGTTCGGGGACAAGCCGGTCCCTGGCGCCAGCCCCGCGAGCACCGCCCGGAGGTCCTCGCCGGTCACGTCGTCGACGAGCCCGAGCAGCGGCGACCCGGTACCAATCCAACGTCCTATCGCCTCGCCCGCCCCGGTGTAGTACTCGTCGAGACCCGACGCGACCTGAGCGAGGTAGTACGACTCGACCCCGACCCGCAGCTTCCACAGCGACAACACATCAACACATGCCTCCGCCAACGCGGGTTTGTGACCGGTACGGGCACCATTGGTGCAAATGTCCAGAAGGTGTCGAGTTCGGTTGGATGCACGATTCGCGGCCGGGCGTGAAGTCGCTGAGCTGGAATCGAGCTGAGGAGGGGAGCGGAGCACGGGGCATCGGGGCATCAGGTGCGGCGGTCTGGACGTTGTGTCAGGCGGTGAGCGAGAGATCTGAGCAGGCGCGGCCGGGCGGTGGGTGATGGAGGGGCGCGCGCCGAGCTCGATCCTCAGTTGCGTAGCGGTTGCACGGGCAACGGCGGCCGCATGACCGGCGGCGGAGGTGGCGGGCTCAGCGGTCCTGCTGGGCGCTGCCGGCCGCGTCGGGCGCCGGCTGGGTGGAGCTCAGGGCCTGGTGGTTGCGAGGCGTTCGACAGCCTGCTCGACGAGCGCCGGCCATCCTGCGGCGTCGTTCGTAGGTGGGCTAAGGCTCGTTCGGCCGTCGCGGTGCACCTCGAGCCAGCGGCCGTCGCTCGCTGCGATGGCTGCGTACTGGTCTCGATGATGGCGGGCAACGGCCAGCGCAGTCGCAGCGGCGAGTGCTGGCTCGGTGGTGACGGCGATCGGGTGTTGGTCAGGCGTCACTACCTGAAGTCGGATCGTCGCCCCGACCGCCGGCTGCACATGGAGCAGCGCAGGGCCCCTGCGGAGGCGCTTCACCGGGTACCTGTTCAGGTAGTCATCCGGGTAGCTGTCGGTGCGTGGGTGGAGACCGTTCACGCTGCGAGCGCCGGGTCATCTCGGAGGTAGTCAGGTAGCGAGGCGAGGAATCGCTGCGGGAGCTGCGGGACGTGGGTGCGCACGGCGAGCGTGGTCGAGCCGATGTTGGCGAACCCGAACCTGGCCATCCGGCTGACGGCCTTGGCTGCCAGCCCGGTCGGTGCGTTCTTCGACAGCCCGAACGTGGCGGCGAACACCGACGGCTCCCATGTCGTCGTCCCGGTCGAGGCGTAGCGGGCGAGACGGTGGAGCATGAGCGTGGCCGACGGGCCGAGCACCGGGCACAGGATGACGAGCGCCTCGTCGCTATCGGTCGGCAGACCGTGATCGCAGACCGGATCGACCCAGGCGATCACATCGAACGTTGAGTTCGAGAGCAGAGAAGCGGCGAGCTGGTGGTGGTCCATGACGACCTCCCGAGTAAGTGGGGAACGGTGGGCTCTCGGCCAAGTGCCGGGTCGATACCGCCACGACTTCCCGATCTGGCGACATCGACCCGGTGGCCAGATGCAATCAAAAATACTCAGGGGAGTCAAGTATTTTCGTCTGCGGGGTTCCGTCCGGCGCTCTGCGCAGATGTCCAACTACCGGGGGATTCAGTACTTCCAGCCGGGACGCGGTCGGAGCTCGACGCCGGCGTCGAGTAGGCGCGACCGAACCGTCGCAGGGCTGACCCCGTACCTCCGGCCGAGCTGGGCGATGCTCTCGCCGGTGCTGTAGCGCTTCGCGAGTTCGCCGACGTCGAGTTGGCGCGCGCTCGCGCTCGGGCGGCCCTTGGGGAGTAGTTGAACGCCCGCTGCGAGCAGCCAGCGGCGGGCTGTCTCGAACGCAACGTTGAGCTCAACAGCCACGCCGGTCACGGTCTCGGCCCGCTCGTACATTGAACGCAGCGTCTGGTCGTCTGGTCGCACTGATGCCTCCGCAGACGAAAATACTAGCGGCCCGAGTGCTGTGCTACCGACTGGGAATGTCAAGCCGGATTGGCCCCACCGTGCTCGTTTGATTTGGCCCCAGTC
>CAZKVJ010000047.1:0-5166 GCA_964556225.1 uncultured Ilumatobacteraceae bacterium | reverse complement strand
GCCGCGCCGACAACCACCGTGGCCGGTCCGGTCACCGTCGAGCAGCTGGTCGAGCGGTCCTCCGACACGCCGATCGCCGTCGAGGGCTTCCTGCACGCCAGCGACGGTGTCGTGCGGCTCTGCGCGGCCATCCTCGAGAGCTACCTGCCGCAGTGCGGTGAGCCGTCGGTCGAGCTGGTTGGCGTCGACATGGAAGCGCTCGACGGCGTCACTACGGCCGAGGGCGTCAGCTGGAAGGAAGGCGTCGTGCTCGCGGTCCAGCGCCGCCAGGACGCCCGCTGCGATGTCCTCGCCGGCTGAGTGGCGGCGGGCCGTTCGCCTACCGCCACCCCTCGTCTCTGGCAGCACGTGGTAGCGCTCAGCGCTACTTCCTGGGACCAGAACGGGCCCTCGTGGTTGGGTGAGCGCTTCGAGTGCGATTCCACGCGCTGGGCACCAGACCGGGAGAGGCCCGACGGAGTGCGATCGCGGCTCAGGCGTCCCAGAGGGAGATCCGGCCGCTCTCGTCGCCGCGGTAGGAGTAGGCAAGCTCCCGGGCCGGGTCGCCGGATCCGGGTGCGGGGATCTCGCGGATCGTGCCGTTCGGCTCCATCAGCAGCGGGGCCAGGCGGATCGTGAGGATCCCGTCACCCACGAGCGACTGCCAGGTGCGGGCGTCCACCACGCCGGTGGGGTCGAGGCCTGTGGAGGTCTGCCACTCGACGACGGCGGCCTGCGTCGCCGGCCCGAACACACCGTCGGTGACCAGCTGGACACCACCGGGGAACAGACGGAACTGCAGCGCCCGCACCCAGTCACCCCGGTCCCCGAGCCGCAGCGTCGGCGGCGCTGCCAGCCTCTGCAGCACCATGCGACCGACCAGGACCCGCCCGTCGGTGGTGTCCACGAAGCTGGGCACCACGCCAGCGGCGAGCGCCACCGTCGACCGTGCCGCCTCCGTGCCGGTGACTCGATCGACGGCGACGACCGCCAGCGTGCCCGGCCCACCCACCAGGTGGAGGGCGGGCGTCCAGGCGTAGGCGAGCACGGCGCCATCGGGCGACAGGTCCGCCCACGAGGTCCCCGGCAGGACCCACGGGTCCGTGGCCGACGGCGTGCCATCGTCGACCGCCTCCGCGGGCCGGGCGGGCATCGCCATCGGAGCACCCTGCGAGTCGGTCAGCCCGATGGACATGGTGTCGCCCGCCATGAACCAGACATGCACGACCACCCCCGCGCCGAGCTTGGTGTCGTGGCGGCCGCCTTCCCAGGAGTGCTCCTGTGACCACGCCACCGACTCGGCCCCGGTGGTCAGGTCCACGATGACCACCTCACGGGTACGGGTCGCGTCGATGTCGCCGATGATGTCGACCCGTATCGGATCGAGTCGGTGGGTCGTGCGGACGTACGCGAGCTGCGGACGTCCGTCCAGCAGTGCGGTGTCGATCAGCCGGACGGTCTGCCCTCGCCCTGGCGACACCACGATCTCGTCGACGCCACCGGGTTCGCGCAAGCGACGGATCGGGCGAGGCTCCCCGCCGCCGATCCACTCCCACCGCCCGGTGCCGGTCGTCGATCCTGGCGGGTCCATCACCATGTGGAAGCGGCCGGTCTCGACCTCCTGGTAGACCATGCCGCCCAGGCGGTCGGGCGCAGCGGCCAGCATGGCGCGGTTCGCCACCAGCCACTCCTCACGTCCGTCCTCGCTCCACAGCCGCAACCCGGCGTCGTCGGCGACCAGCAGCGTCACCGCCGAACCGGGCACGGCGACGGTCGTGGTCGTCGACGGGGCGGCGGTCGTGGTGGTCGACGGCGCCGTCGTCGAGGGGGTCACCGTGGAGGTCGACGCAACCGTGCTCGTCGTCGTGGACACCGCCGTCTCGGCCGACGGCCCGCCGCAGGCGACCAGCGCGACCAACGCCACCAGACCGGCCCAGCGCCTCATGGCGACGCCTCCTCTTCATGATCGCGCCAGCGGCCGTCGATGCCCAGAGCCCCTTTCGTGTGCGAATTCCCGTCGTGGGAACGGGGATGCGCACTGAGAACGGCGCGAGAGGCGCGCAGAGGGAGCTCCCCGCACGCTCAGGCCAGGGCGAGGGCCACCGCCGCGTCGACCTCCACGGCGTCGACGACGCCGACTTCGCGCTCCAGCTCGTCGAGGCGCGCTCGTTGGGCCGGGTTCAGGCCGATCCCCCTCCCCGTGACCAGTCGCCGGGCGGTGGCCAGGATCGCCGCCGCCTCCCGGGCGCGCCCTCGTGCCCCGTAGATGGCGGCGATCTCCACGAGCGACATCGCCAGCTCCTGGTCGTCGACCGTCACGACGTCCTCCACGCTCTCGCGCAGGAACGACAGCGCGACCGTCTCCCGGCCCTGACTCCGATGGAGCGCCGCCAGGTGGCGGTTGCAGCCGTTGCGACATCCGACGTCGCCGGCCGTGCGGAGCTCCTCCCGGGCGACGAGCAGCGCCAAGTCGGCGTCGGCGTCACCCCGCTCGGCGGCGATCTGGCCGAGCGTGTAGCGCACGTGCGTCTCCAGGCTGCGCATCTCGAGCCCGTCGGCGAGCCGCATGCAGTCTCGGAGCTCGACCTCGGCGGCGTCGGCGTCGCCGTGGCGTTGGAGGAACATCCCCAGGTTCAGCAGGGTGTTGGCGGCGCGCGCCCGGTTGCCCAGCGCCAGGAACCGGCGCTTGGACTCGTGCAACGCCGACCTGGCCGTGAGCAGGTCCCCGCGACTTCCTGCCGCCAACCCGGTGTACTTCGGGATCGAGGCGAGGACGCCGTCGAGGCGGTGGGTGCAGGCGAGCTCCTCGGCCCGGGCGAGGTGCGCTCGGAACGCCGAGCCCTCGCCACGCCACATCGAGCCCACGGCGAGGTACAGCTCGCAGGTCGCCAGCACTTCGACGTCGTGCCCGTCCTCACTGTCGAGGTAGTCGACGGCGCGCTGCAGCAGCGGGCCGAGGGCGCCGACCCCTCCATAGGTCCCGGTGGACTCCGCGAGCGCCCTGCAGAGCCGAGCCTCCCGAGCGCCGAACGGCCCTGGGGACGTGGCGAGCAGCCGGCGGGCGATGTCGGCCCCTTCCGACCAGCGGCCGCTCACGAACCAGAACTCGCCGAGCTCGGCGGCGATGTCGGCCGCCTCCGCCCAGCGGCCGCGCTCCGGCAGTCGGTTGAGCAGGTCGCGCACGTTGTCCCACTCCGCCTCGAGCAGACGCCGCGCGTCGGCCTGCTCGGATGAGCGCATCCGGCGACCCTGGTCGCTCGCCAGCGTCACGAACCAGCGGACCTGACGGTCGAAGGTCTCGTCGAGGGTCCCGGCGCGCGCCAGACGTGCCCGGCCGTGCTCTCGAGGAAGCACCCGGTGGCGGTAGCTCCCGGGGCTCGACCGGTGGTCGGCGGTCATCAGCGACAGCTCGGCCAGCCGCAGCAGCGACAGGATCACCGGCTCGTCGAGGTCGCCGGCATCAGCGATCTGCTCGGCGGTGGCCAGTGTGAACGGACCCGCAAGCACCGATGTGCGCTCGAACACCGTCCGTTGCGTGGGCGTGAGCTGATCGACCGCCCACTCGGTGACGACCTCCACCGACCTCTGGCGCGCCGCACGGTCGGCGTCGTGGGGTACGACACTGGTGCCCCGCCGTTCGAGCTGGTCGGCGATGTCGCCGGGCGACAGGAAGTGCAGCATCCGTCCGACGAGCTCGAGCGCGAGCGGGAGTCCGTCGACGCAGCGGGCGATGCGAGCGAGATCGGCGCTGGCGTCCTCGGCCATGCCGGGGGCGACCGTCCTGAGCATCTGTACCGCCGGCGCCGATTCGATTGCGGCAGGGTCCGCGCCGCTCGCCGGCACGCGGAGGGGATCCAGCGTCATCGCGACCTCTCCGGCGGCGCCGGTCGGTCGTCGGGACGTCACCAGGATCCGCAGCTGCGAGCACCTGGCGAGCAGGTGCTCCACCGTCACTCGCACACCCTGCGGGACGTGCTCGGCGTTGTCGATGACGAGGAGAGCGGGTTGGTCCCCTAAGGCTCGCGAGACCCGTTCCAGGGGGGTCCCGGTGGTGTCGCCGTCCGCCAGTCCGAGCGCGTCGGCGACGGCGAGCGCCACGTGTTCGTCGTGCCCGACCGGCACGAGGTCGGCGAACGCCACCCGACCAAGCCTCGTCGCGGCGAGGTGGGCGATCTCGAGGGCGAGGCGCGTTTTGCCGACCCCGCCCAGGCCGACGAGGGTGACGTGGCGGACCTCGTCGATCGACGTCTGGCATCTCGCCAGATCGTTCGCCCGGTCGATGATCGGGGCCGTGGTACGGCCGACCTCGCCCGCCACCGGTCCGGCCCGGCGTGGTTCGGTCGCGGCGTCGATGCCCAGGATGCGCTGCTCGAGCTCGATGATCTCGGGTCCTGGCACCATGCCGAACTCCGCCAGCGCCTGGCGGGCCTCCGACGCGGCTCGCAGCGCCTCGGTGCGCCGACCGGCCTGGGCGTACGCCTGCATCAGCTGGTGCCAGCGGATCTCCCGCTCCGGTCGGCTCAGAGCCGCTCGGTGCAGCCGGGCCAGCTCGCGTCCCGCCTGGTGGCTGCGCAGGCGCACCTCCGCCCACAGCTCTTCGGCGAGAGCGATCCGCTCGGCCAGCTCACGCGCCGCCGACGAGGCCCAGCGCTCCGCGCGAACGTCCTCGAGCGGCTCACCTCGCACGAGCCCGAGGGCGGCGTCGAGCGACTCGATGGCCAGGTCGGGCTCGCCCGCGGCGAGCGAGCGGCGAGCGGCGCCCACGAGGTCGTCGAAGCGGTCGATGTCGAGCACCACGCGCTCACGGGTGAGCCGGTACCCCGAGCTGCTGCGCACGATCGCGCCGTCGGGAAGCACCTTGCGCAGCCGGGTGACGCTGTTGCGCAACGATGCCACGGCATGGGGCGGCGGGTCGTCGTCCCACAGCCGATCGATCAGGTCGTCGTCCGAGACCACCCGGTCCCGGTCAGCGATGAGCATCGCCAGCGTTCGCTTGGTCAGCCGTGCCAGGACCACGTCGGACCCGTCTCGCCACACTGCGAGCTCGCCGAGGATCCCCACGTCCATCGTCTGCCCATCTCCCCAGATGAGATAAGTGTGCCAGACCGCGGCTCACCCCCCGTTCTGGCAGCACTGAACCGGCCGGTCTTGTGCATCAGGTCCGGGTGGGTGTGGGGGCTTGCTGTT
>CAZKVJ010000046.1:0-5637 GCA_964556225.1 uncultured Ilumatobacteraceae bacterium | reverse complement strand
GTGAGCCACCGCGCGGCCTCGAGCTCGGTGGCGATGTCGGCGAGCTTGAACTGGATCGCCTGGAACCTGGAGATCGGCTGGCCGAACTGCTCGCGCTGGCGGGCGTAGTCGAGCGACATGTCCAGCACCGCTGCGGTGAGGCTCAGCGACAGTGCGGCGATCGAGATCCGCCCCACCTCGAGCGTGCCGAGGAACTGCCCGAGCCCGAGCTCGGGGTCGCCGACGAGGTGCTCGTCGGGCACCCAGACGTCGTCGAAGTAGAGGTCTCGGGTGTCCAGGCCGCGCCAGCCGATCCCGCGAAGCTTCGGACCCATCGTGAAGCCGTCGGTGCCCTTCTCGACAACGAAGCTGGCGAAGCGGGGACCGCGCTCGCCGGTGTGGGTCCGGGCCAGCAGCGTCACCCCGAACGACATGTCGGTCCCGGCGTTGGAGATGAACGCCTTGCGGCCGTTGATGAGCCAGCCGCCGTCGACCCGCTCGGCGCGGGTGGCGATCCCGCGGGTGTCGGAGCCAGCGTCGGGCTCGGTCAGCCCGAACGCGCCGAGCGCCCGTCCTTCGGCGAGCGGGCGTAGCCACCGCTCGCGCTGGTCGTCGTTGCCGAACAGCAGCAGCGGGAGCGAGCCGATCGTGACGTGGGCCTGGAACGCGGCCGCGACCGACTGGTCGGCGCGCCCCAGTGCCTCGAGCGCAGCGACGAAGCCGACCGTCGACATGCCGATCCCACCCCACCGCTCCGGCACCAGCATCCCGAGCAGGCCGAGCGCGCCCATCTCACGCAGCAGGTCGGTCGGGCAGACGCCCGCCTCCCACGCAGCCGGGGCGCGCCGGGCGATCTCGTTGGTGGCGAACGACCGGCAGAGGTCGACGAGGTCGCGCTCGGCCTCGTTGAGGGTGAAGTCCATGGCGCGGGCGATGTTAGACCGACCGGTACAGACGAGCGCCGGGCCAGCTGCGCCTCAGCCCTCGGAGGGTCGCAGGTGCGCCAGGAACGCCGCCGCCCACTCGTTCAGGTCGGCCGGCACGGAGTAGCCCGCTTCGTCGGTGATCTGGTCCCAGTGGGCCGCCACGTCCTCGGGCGACGGTGCGCCGTCGGTCGCGGTCCATCCCGGCGTGGCGGCGATGAGGAGCCGGGCGAAGCGACCGGCCCCGGCGACGAGGATCTCGCCGCTCACCGGGCAGCGCTCGTGCGCGAGCACCGCGACCATCGGCGCGACGAGATCTGGTGACATCGCCGGCGGCCCGTCGCCGGCCTCCGCGCCGCCCATCCTGGTGGCCGCCACCGGGGCGATGAGGTTCACCAGGATCCCATGACGGGCACCCGACAGCGTCAGGTTCCGGGCCAGCCCGACGATCCCGGCCTTCGCCGAGGCGTAGGCCAGGTTGCCGGCGAGGCCGAGCAGGCCGGTGGACGTGGTCATCACGACACGGCCGTACCCCTGGCGCACGAGGTGAGGCCACGCCGCCCTGGTCACGTTGAGCGACCCGAGGAGGTGGACGTCGAGGGTGCGGCGCACGTCGTCGAGGAAGACGTCGGGCAGGTCACCCCAGCGGATGATGCCGGCGTTGTTCACCACGATGTCGATGCGCCCGAACGCGTCGAGCGCGGCCTCGACGATGGCCGCCGCACCCTGTTCGGTGGATACGTCGCTGCCGTCGCTGATCGCCGCGCCGCCCCCCGTCACGATCTCACCGGCCACCTCCGCCGCCGGCCCGGCGTCGGCGCCGGTGCCCTCCTTGGTGCCGCCGAGGTCGTTGACGACCACACGGGCCCCTCGGGCGCCGAGCAACCGGGCGTACGCGCGGCCGAGGCCCCGACCGGCACCGGTCACCACGGCGACCCGGCCGTCGAAGCGCAGCTCGGGCTGCGTCACGGGCTGACTCGCAGCTCGCGCTTGAGCACCTTGCCCGACGGGTTCCGTGGCAGGGCCTCGACGAACGTCACGTCCTTGGGCACCTTGAACCGCGCCAGCTGACCCCGGCAGTGCTCGATCAGCTCGTCCGCCGTGACCGTGTGGCCCTCCCGGAGGGCGACGAACGCCACCGGCACCTCGCCCCACCGCTCGTCGGGCCGCCCGACGACCGCCGCCTCGGCGACCGCGCCGTGCTCGTAGAGGACCCGCTCGACCTCCGAGCTGGCGATGTTCTCTCCGCCGGACACGATCATGTCCTTCAGCCGGTCGACGATGTAGACGTACCCCTCGTCGTCCATCACACCGATGTCACCGGTGTGGAACCATCCGCCGGCGAACGCGCGAGCGGTGGCCTCCGGGTCACGCCAGTACCCGGCGAAGACCTTGGGCCCACGCAGCACCACCTCGCCGCGCTCGCCCGGGGGGAGGGGCACGCCGTCCTCGTCCCAGATCGCGAGGTCGAGGTACGCACAGGCGCGCCCGACACTGCCCAGCTTGCGGGTGGTCGAGGCGCGGTCGAGGAACGTGTCACCCGAGACGGTCTCGGTCAGTCCGTACGCGTCCGCCAGCCAGGCCGACGGGAACGTGCGCTGGATCCGCTCGATGAACGGGATCGGCAGCTTCTCGCCGCCGGCGATGATCACACGTACCGACGAGAGGTCGCGGGACTCCACGCCGGGCTCGTCGAGGACGGCACGCACCATGGCCGGGGCCATCCACACCGTCGTCACCCGAGAGCGCTCGATCTCGTCGACCACGGCGGCGGCATCGAACGTGCGGTGGATGATCGTGGTCGCGCCCACGGCGATCATGGTCGTGGTGACGAGGTCGAGCGCGCCGACGTGGTACAGCGGCCCGCAGGCGAGCCCGATGTCGGCGGACGTGAAGCCGAACTCGGTGATGTGGGCGTAGTTCTTCCACGCCAGGTTGGCGTGGGTCAGCATCACGCCCTTGGGCCGGCCGGTGGTGCCCGAGGTGTACATCAGCCGGTGCACGTCACCGGCGAGCACCTCGTGGCGGGGCACGGGCGGCGAGCCGGCCAGGTCGCCGAAGCGCTCCCAGCCCTCGACGCGCTCGTCGGTGACGCACACGCGGACCAGGCTCAGCCCGTCGGTGGCCTCGCCGGCCACGGCGATGAGCGCGTGATCGCTCACGAGCACCGCTGCACCCGAGTGCTCGAGGAGGTACCGGAGCTCGGCAGCGGCGAGGCGCCAGTTCATCGGCATGGCGATGGCACCGAGGTGGTTGGCGGCGAAGATCGTGGCCAGGAGCTCGGTGCTGTTGTACGAGAGCACGGCGACCACATCGGCGGGCCCGACACCGCGCGCGGCGAGCCCACCGGCCAGGCGCGCGGTCCGGTCGGCCATCTCCGCGTAGGTGACCGTCGTGTCCCCACAGATCGCGAGCGGCTGGTCAGCGCGACGGCGGGCGTGGTGCTCGAGCAGCCGCACCCAGCTCAGGTCGGCGCCGAGGGACGGCGACGGATCGGCAGCGCCGGAAGCAGTGGGCACCGGGTGCTCCTCCTCTCGCTCGAGTTTTCTGACCGGTCGGAACAGAGACAGTACCCTGGCACCGGCGAAGCGGTACCGAGGCGCGAAGGGTTCAGCCAGTGGGACGAGTCGAAGCGGTGGGTGGACCGCCGAGGAGCGCGAAGTGGCAACGCCGTCGACAGCTCATCGTCGACCGGTCGGCGACGCTGATCGCCCGGCGCGGGTACCACGCCACCAGCACGACCGAGCTGTGCGAGGCCAACGAGCTCGGCAAAGGTGCCCTCTACTACTACATCGGCTCCAAGGAGCACCTGCTCGTCGCCATCCACGACCGCGTGATGGACGAGGTGCTCGCCGGGGCCGAGCGGGTGGCCGCCGGTGGCGGCACCCCCTCGGAGCGCCTCGCCCGCCTCGGCACCGAGCTGCTCGATGTGATCGCGCGCTACCCCGACCACGTCTGGGTCTTCCTCCACGAGTTCCCGGCGCTCACCGGCGACAACGCCGTCGCGTTCCGCGCTCGACGGCGGGAGTACGAGCACCACGTCGAGGCCGTGCTCACCGAGGGCATCGCCTCGGGCGAGTTCCGGCCCATCGACGCCAAGCTCACGGCTCGGGCCTGGCTCGGGATGCACAACTACACGTACCTGTGGCTCAAGGCCGACGGGCGGCTCACAGCGGCGGAGGTGGCCAGCGCCTTCGCCGACATCTTCATCGCCGGGATCGCGGCGCGCTCGTAGCGATGCTCTCCCCGGACGACCTCGTCGAGATGTACCGGCGGATGGTCACGATCCGCGGCTTCGAGAGCCGCGTGGCCACCCTCTACCGCGACGGCGAGATGCCGGGCTTCGTGCACCTGTCCATCGGGCAGGAGGCCTCGGCCACCGGGGCGTGCTGGCCGCTGCGCGCGGACGACGTGATCACCTCCACCCACCGCGGTCACGGCCACTGCATCGCCAAGGGGCTCGACCCGGAGGGGATGTTCGCCGAGCTCATGGCCAAGGACACCGGGACCAACCGCGGTCGCGGCGGCTCGATGCACATCGCCGATCCCGAGCTCGGCATCTTCGGTGCGAACGGCATCGTCGGCGCCGGTCTGCCGATCGCCGTCGGCGCGGCGACGGCCGCCCAGCTGCGCGCCAGCGGCGCGGTGGCGGTGGCGTTCTTCGGCGACGGCGCCGTCGCCCAAGGCGCATTCCACGAGGCGGTGAACCTCGCCGCCGTGTGGCACCTGCCGGTCGTGTTCTGGTGCGAGAACAACGGCTACGCCGAGTTCTCCCCCGCGTCGACCCAGCACGCGGCAACGCTGCGCGAGCGGGCAGCCGGCTACGGCGTCCCGTTCATCGCCGTCGACGGCAACGACGTGGTCGCTGCGGCCGAGGCGATGGCCGGCATCTTGGGCAGCGTGCGCGCCGGCGGCGGTCCGGCGATCGTCGAGGCGACGACGTACCGCTGGCACGGCCACTACGAGGGCGACCCGGAGCGCTACCGCAACGCCGGAGAGGTCGAGGGATGGAAGCAGGAGCACGACCCGCTCGCCATCCATCGCCACCGGCTGCGCGAGGCGGGGATCACCGACGCGGCGATCACCGCGCTCGAGGAGTCGGTCGCCGCCCGGCTCGAGGCGGGCATCGTCGCGGCCCGGGCCGCCGCCCCGCCGGACCCGTCCACGCTCGGTCACTTCGTCGTGCGCGAGCGGCCCATCCACCCGGAGCCACCGGCACCACCGTCCGGCGCGCCGGTCTGGCGCACCATGGACGCCATCCGGGCGGCGCTGGAGATCGAGCTGGCGACCGACCCGGACGTGTTCGTGGCCGGCATCGACGTCGGTGAGGGTGGCAACGTGTTCGGCCTGACCCGTGGGCTGCGCGAGCGCTTCGGCGACCGGGTGCGTGACACCCCGATCTCGGAGACGGCCATCGTGGGGCTCGGCGTCGGCGCGGCGATGGCGGGCATGAAGCCGGTCGTCGAGGTGATGTACTTCGACTTCATCGGGGTGTGCCTCGACCAGCTGATGAACCAGGCGGCGAAGCTGCCGTTCATGACCGGCGGGCGGGCGGTCACCGGCCTGACGCTGCGGACCCAGTTCGGCGCCGGGCGCTCGTCCGGGAGCCAGCACTCCCAGAGCCTGGAAGCGCTGCTCGCCCACATCCCGGGGCTCAGCGTCGTCATGCCGTCCACACCCGCCGACACCTACGGGCTGCTGCGCGCCGCGATCCAGGACCCGAACCCGGTGGTGT
>CAZKVJ010000045.1:0-6438 GCA_964556225.1 uncultured Ilumatobacteraceae bacterium | reverse complement strand
AGCGCTACCAGGTGCTGCCAGAACGGAGGGTCAGGAGTCGCGGGAACGCCACAGGGCGATGGAGTGCATCATCTTGATGAGCTCGCGCCGTTGCGAGGAGTGCAGCAGCGACGGCCAATCGATGTCGGCGCGCTCGACGATTCGGCCGATGGTCGCGGCCCGGCTGTTGAGGGTCGACGCGGCGATGCCTGTGGCGGTCGCGAGGTCCTTGCGCGTGGTCACTCCCCAGCCCAGCTGCAGACGCTCTGCCGTCGACATCCGCCCGGTGAGCCGGGTGAGCAGGAACGCCAGGATGCTGGCGGCGAGGGCGTCCGGCCGTGGGGAGCGCCTGAGCACGGCTGGGTCGGCGGCCACGACGCCTGCCAGCACGCCGCGGGCGATGGTGCGAACCTCGTCGTCGAACAGCTCTGATGCCCAGCCGTCGAGGTGCTGCAGCGTCGCAGTGACGCCGTCGCTCAGGCCGTCAGGAACGCAGGACCAGTCGAAGGCGATGTCGCCGAGCGGCTCGTCGGTGACCGCTGCGAGCTGCGCCCGCCCACCGACCAATGCGGCCATCACCGCCTCGACCTCCTCGATCGCCCGCTCGACGACCTCGTCGTCCTCTTCCTCCCAGTCGTCGTCCTCGTCCCAATCGTCGGGGTCGAGACCGGCGGCGATGCGCGCCAGCCTGAGGGCATTGTCCCCACGTGAGCGCCCGGGCCGCGAGATCGCCTCGCGATACTCGCCGCTCCACTCCGCGAGCGCGGCCAGCGTCTCCTCGGTCCGCTCCGGCGGGATGCGTCGGCGGTCGTGCGCGAAGCGCACGAACCCGCCCAGCACGTCGGGTAGCCGGAGCAGCTGTCCAAGCGGGTGACCGAAGACCTTGCGGGCGTACCAGTCGCCGAGCACGATCTCGACGGACACCGGGCTCCAGCGCAGCGGATCGCCCGGGCCGTAGTCGCAGGCGAACCACACCAGCGGGTCGGCCAGCTCGCGGACCTCGGAGGGCTCCAGGCCGACGACCTGTCCGAACGGTGAGGCGACGAACTCGTCGAGCAGCCGCTCGCGCTGCTCGGTCGGCCAGTCCGGGCGTACGTAGCCGGTGCCGCCGTCGGGGAGGTGACCCAGCAGCCACTCCACCAGGGGTCGGGTCGCGGGCCAGCTGTCGGTCTCGATCGGCGGGACCACTCGCTCGGCGTTCCCGAGTGCCTCGACGATCCGTGCCTTGGCGTCGGCGGGTGGGATCGGTTGCCGCAAGATGTCCCGATGCTCGATCGTGCTGATGAGCTGCTCCAGGTCGCGGACATTGGAGTCGGCCACGAACGCGTCCTTCACGATCGTGCCCATGTTGTGGTCGACGTACACGACGGCCGTCGACGCCTCGCCGTCCGGCCATTGCCACCCGATCACGACGTTCTCACCGTCGTCGAGCACGTCGCCGTGCAGGACCGTCTCGGTGATCGTGATGTCGGCCATCGTGGCGAGCCACTCGGGCTCGTCGGGGAGGCGCTGCGTCGAGAGCTGCCGGCGGAGCCGGGCGGCGAGCACCTCGTCGGGGTGCATGGCGGCGATGGCCGAGACGAGCGCCGCCATCGCCGGGTAGCCGCTGAGGGCGAACGACCCGAACAGGTTCGGACCGTCGAGCCGCTCGACGGGCTCGGTGCCGCTCGGCCGCCAGGAGTCGGTCGGCCGGGCGGTGGACAGCTCGACGAGCGTCGAGGCCAGCTCGAGCAACCCGAGCGGCGAGGGCTCCTCGAGCAGCGCCTCGACGTCGTCGACCAGCGGCGGCCGGTCGGCGTCGTGCCGGTGCTGATGCCCGCGCCGGGCCGGCGGTCGGGTCCCCTTCGGCGTCGTGCGCCCACCGCGTCGGTGCCGTCGTTGTGCCACAGGCGGACCGTACCCTCAAGAACGCTGGGAGGAGGCGGCCATCCAGGCCTGGACCACGGGGACGAAGGTGGCCGGGTTGTAGACGTCCTCCTCGCGGGAGAACCTCATGTCGCCGGCGTAGTGGAGGATCGTGAGGTTCGGCGCCTGGTACACGTGGCCGTCGCCCGGGTCGTCGAAGCGGTTCTGGATCTGGCAGATCCACCAGCCGCGCTCCTCGTCGCACACGCACCAGTCGTGGGGGAACTGGGTCATGTGGTCGTTCGGGTACTGCGACATGGTGGCGCTGATCCAGGCGTGGATCTCGTCGGGCCCGTGGAACGTGCCGTACAGGTGCTCCACGTACTCGGCGTCGTCGGTGAACAGGTCCGCCCACGGCCGCCAGTCGCCGCTCGTGGCCGCCGCCGCAGCGGTCGCCACGAAGTGGTCGTGTGCCGCCTGCAGCTCGTCTCGACTCCAACGCCCCATTGCTGCCCCCAGTCGCATGGTCCTCAGTCCGAGTGTCCCAGCATCGCACCTCACCACCGGCTGCGCGCCCGCCCGCCAACGGGACGATGCGGCGTAGGGTCGGCGGCATCGTGGGCTGGTGGAACCGTGTGGGTGCCGCGCTCTTGGTGGTGGGGGTGGCAGCGGTCGCGCTCTCGGCGCCGCCGGCCGGTGATGCCCGACGCACCGCGTCCACGCCGACGGCGTGCATCGAGCTGTCCGACGAGCTGCTCGCCGGGCAGGTGCTCCTCGGCCTCGTCGACCGGCCGTCGGGGGCGGCGGCCATGGTGCGCGAGGGTGCGCTGGCGGGCGTGGCGCCGTTCGGCAGTGTGAGCGCGGCGGTGGTGCCGCCCGTCGACGAGCTTCGCCCGGTCGACCTCGTGCCGTTCCAGGCGCTGATCGACGGCGGCGGTCCGCTCGGAGTCATGGTCGGCCACCTCGAGGTCCCGGGGTTGACCGACGGCGTCCCCGCGTCGCTGTCGGGGGCGGCGGTCGACGGGCTGCTGCGCGGCGAGCTCGGGTTCGACGGCGTGGTCGTCAGCGACGCGCTCGGCATGGGAGCGATCGCCCAGCGGTACACGGCGGGTGATGCCGCGGTCCGGTTCCTGTCCGCGGGCGGTGACCTGGCGGTCGTGTCGGTGGCGGACGTCGCCGCGGCCCGATCGGCGATCGTGGCCGCGCTCCGGGACGGGGTGCTCGACCGAGCACGCCTGCCGGCATCCGTCGCTCGGGTCATGGCCGCCAAGCACCTCGACCCGTGCACGCTCCGGCCCGTCGCTCCCACGTCGACGACCTCGTCGTCGACCTCGTCCATGTCGACCTCGTCGTCGACGTCCATGTCGACCTCCACGACGGCCACGCCGACGACAACCATGCCGACGAGCGTCCCGGGGTCCTCGGCACCGCCGCCAGGCTCGGCGCCGGACACGGCCCCTGCAGCGGAGAGCGGACGGACCGCGGTCGTGGTCGTGGCGGCGATCGTCGCCGTCGGGGTGGGCGTGCTCGCGACGCTGCTCCTCGTCCGTCGTCGACGCGGCTCGTGACAGTGGGAGAGTGGGAGGCGTGGTGAAGCAGCGTCGGTGCTCCTCATCGGTCTGACCGGCGACGAGCCCGGGTCGCCCGCGACGCTGTCCGGGTCGTCGATGGACGACGTCTGCCTGGAGCACACCGGTCGGTCCTCGTCGCGATCGCCGGGACTGTCGCACTCCTGCGACCAGGTTCCCGCCGACGAGATCTCGCGGATCACCGGGTCGGCGCTCGGCGAGCCCATGGTGCCCACCGGCTTCGACCCGAACCCGATCGGCGGGCAGCTCGGCTGCGCCTGGCCTGACGTGCCTGGCTGGTCGGCGCAGCTGTTCGAAGCGGACCTCGAGACGGTGCCGCCGATCCAGGCCTACGCCGCCGTCTGCCGCATGTAGCTGGCCAAGGCGGCCCTTGGCGGCAGGGGCTGGGTCGCATGCGTCGGGACGACCCCCGAGGGCTTCGGCTCTCTCGACGTCACGACGGCGAACGTCAAGATGCTCGTCACGACGCCACCTCTCGACGTCGACGCGCTGAAGGCGATCGCGACCGCCATCGGCACCGCGAACCGGTGACCCTCCGGAACTGGATCAGAACCGGGGGAGGTGGCAGCGCACGGCCCGGCCGGCGGCCGCGCCGGTTCGAGGATGCGCCGCAGACCCGGAACGAGAACGACCTCCCGGGCTCGGCATCGGCGACCGTGCGCCCGTCGTCCCGGGTGACCATTCGCCCATCCGGGTCACGTCGGTGATCGTCGACCACGCCTTGTCGGCTGGCGCGTCGATGTCGTGGCTCATGCTCACCAGATCGCTCATCGCCGCACCATGCGTCACCCCCTCCCCGTTCTGGTCCCAGGAAGTAGCGATGAGCGCTACCGGCTGGGACCAGAACCGGGAGGGGTCTGGCATCGATTCGAACGGCAGCAGTGCGGCTGGGCGTCGGGCGTTATCGTCGACAGCCGTGAGTGACGAGACACCCGGTCGTCCCACCGCCGCTCATCGGCTCGCGGCGATCGCCTCGCTCGGCGCGCTCCTGCTCTCCGTCGCGCTGATCGTGTACGTGACCGTCGACGACCCGACCGTGATGCTGGCCCTCGCCGTGCTCGGGGTCGTCGCGGTCGCCGGCAGCTGGAACGTGCTCACGCACCGGGGCGCTCGACGTGTGGTGGCCGCCGCCGTCGCGGTCGGTGCGCTGATCGCCAGCATCGTCATCATCGTGGTCGGCGGCGACTCGGTGCAGCTGACGGCGGCGCTCTGCCTCGCGCTGGCGTCGGTCCCGCTCGCTCGGTACTCGCTGGAGCGCACGCGGACGTCGCTCGCTGCGGCGCCGACGCCCGGTGAGCCAGTGCCGGCCGCTCGCCGCCCGCTGCTGATCGTGAACCCCAAGTCCGGTGGCGGGAAGGCCGAGGAGAACGACCTTGCCGAGGTGTGCCAGGAGCGGGGCATCGAGGTGGTCGTGCTGCACCGGGGCGATGACCTGGTCGCGCTGGCCGAGGCCGCGATCGGCCGGGGCGCCGACGTGATCGGGATGGCCGGTGGCGACGGGTCGCAGGCACTGGTCGCCTCGGTCGCGGCGCGCCACGACGTGCCCCACGTGGTGGTCCCGGCCGGTACACGGAACCACCTCGCCCTCGACCTCGGCCTCGACCGTGACGACGTGGTCGCCGCGCTCGACGCCTTCGGGCCGGCGCTCGAGCGTCGCATCGATCTGGCGGAGGTCAACGGTCGGGTCTTCGTCAACAACGTCTCCCTCGGGGCGTACGCGCAGATCGTCCAGTCGGACGAGTACCGCGATGCGAAGCTGGCGACGACGCTCCAGGAGCTGCCCGAGGTGCTCGCCCCCGATGCTGCGCCACCCGATCTCGGATGGACCGGGCCGGACGGGGTGCATCATGACGGCGCACACCTCATCCTGGTCTCGAACAACCAGTACAGCCTGCGGGTCGGTGCGGGTGCCGGCACTCGTGACCGCCTCGACGACGGGCAGCTCGGCATCGTGGTGGTGGAGATGTCCGGCACCCTCTCGGCGGTGCAGCTGGCTGCGCTCACGGCGTTGCGCCGGCCGGAGGGTGCGAGGGCGATCGAGGAGTGGTCCGCGAGCACGTTCGAGGTGACCTCCGGTGCACCCGTGCCGGCGGGCGTCGACGGCGAAGCGCTCGAGCTCGAGTCGCCGGTGACGTTTCGGATCCTTCCCGGTGCGCTGCGGGTCCGCATCCCGCCGCACGCCCCGGGCTTCGCTCCGGCCACCGTTGCCGGCCCGTCGACGGCGGCGACGATCGGCAACGTATGGCGCGTGGTCAAAGGGGTGGCACCCCTCCCGCCGTCACCGAGCTGATCAGCCCCCGGTCGAACCGGGGGCGGGGGCGGCGGCGGCCATCCAGGCCTGGACCACGGGGACGAAGGTGGCCGGGTTGTAGACGTCCTCCTCGCGGGAGAACCTCATGTCGCCGGCGTAGTGGAGGATCGTGAGGTTCGGCGCCTGGTACACGTGGCCGTCGCCCGGGTCGTCGAAGCGGTTCTGGATCTGGCAGATCCACCAGCCGCGCTCCTCGTCGCACACGCACCAGTCGTGGGGGAACTGGGTCATGTGGTCGTTCGGGTACTGCGACATGGTGGCGCTGATCCAGGCGTGGATCTCGTCGGGCCCGTGGAACGTGCCGTACAGGTGCTCCACGTACTCGGCGTCGTCGGTGAACAGGTCCGCCCACGGCCGCCAGTCGCCGCTCGTGGCCGCCGCCGCAGCGGTCGCCACGAAGTGGTCGTGTGCCGCCTGCAGCTCGTCTCGACTCCAACGCCCCATTGCTGCCCCCAGTCAAAGGATCCGGCCGGGTCCCCCACTGCCCGGCCACCGCCGAACAGCATCGCACCTCGCCACCGACCGACCCTGGCCGGTCGCTTCGGTCAGTCGGCACGGACCGACGGAGGGTGTTCTCGGTGCGGATTCCCGTCGTGAGCGCGGGAATCCGCATCCGAAACGCTCGGGCACATCCCGCTGGGTGCGCCAGCGCACCAGCGCGGTCGGTCCCGGGGCGTGCCGGCCCATCGCCGCGCAGCGATGCTCCTGCCATCA
>CAZKVJ010000044.1:0-6741 GCA_964556225.1 uncultured Ilumatobacteraceae bacterium | reverse complement strand
CGTGCACGTTCGGATCGACCACCACGACCACGGCCCCGACGACGACCACCACCACGACGGCGCCGACGACCACCACCAGCACCGCGACCACCACGACCACGGCCCCGACGACGACGACCACCACCACGACCACCACGGTGGCGCAGTCCACGCCCACCATCCCCACCACCACCACCATCGTCGCCAGCCAGGGTGGGGTGCCCACCACCACGACGACGACCGTCGTGGCGTCGAGTGGGGCCCTGCCGTCCACGGGCCAGGCGTCGCAGACGCTGGTGGTGCTCGGCATGGTCTGCGTGGTGCTCGGCGGGCTGACCCTGCTGCTCGGGCGCCGGCCGTCGGCCAGCTGACCCTGCCGCTGGAGCCTCCCTTGACGAACGGGGTCGAGGGCATCGGGCGCTCGACCCCGGGGGATGCTTGCTCTGATCTGACGCCCCACCTAGGGTGACCACGGTGGGTGGTGGAGCGCCACCCGGAGTCGTCAGGGAGGCGTGCATGGGTCAGCGCAGGATCATCGGTGGGTTGCTGTCGGTTGGCGGAACGGTGCTGCTCGCGGTGGGACTGACTGCGACCGTGTCGGGGGCGACGCCCACGCCGGCGTGCCCGTACGCCGATGTCCAGCAGCTCTGCGACGATCACTGGCCGACCACCACCGAGCAGGCCGCGGTCGAGTCGAGCACGCCGCCGACCACCGCGGCACCCGAGACCACCCCAGCCCCGACGGTGGCCCCCACGACCGCCGCGCCATCGACGGCGGCGCCCACCACCGCAGCGCCGGCGCCCACCGCGGCCGAGTCCGGGGCGATCCCCCCGACGGGCGGGTCCAGCGGGACGCTGCCGGCCACCGGAGCCGACCAACACGGCATCGTCGTCCTCGGTGCGCTCTGCCTCGGTGCCGGCGGGCTCACCCTCCTGCTCGGTCGCCGTCGCCCGACCGGCGCCTGAGCCGATCCCCCTCCGTCACCGCCGGTTAGTCTCGGCGCGCCACGACACGGCCGGGGGAGGATCGAGATGGCCGACGAGCACGAGACGATCGACGCGCTGCTGGCGGAGAACCGGCACTTCCCACCGCCGCCCGCGTTCCAGGACCGCGCGCTGGTCGCCGGGCCGTTCCTCTACGACGAGGCGCGCGAGGATGACCTCGGGTTCTGGGCTCGCCAGGCGGCCGAGCTGCTCGACTGGGACCACGACTGGCACACGATCTGCGAGTGGGACCTGCCCTTCGCCAAGTGGTTCGTGGGTGGCCGTCTCAACGTGTCGCACAACTGCCTCGACCGCCACGTGCAGGCCGGCCGTGGCGACAAGGTGGCGTTCTACTGGGAGGGTGAGCCCGGCGACGCCCGGGTGATCACCTACGCCGAGCTGCTCGACGAGGTCCAGCGCTTCGCCAACGTGCTGAAGGGACTGGGGGTGCAGCGCGGCGATCGGGTGAACATCTACCTCCCGATGATCCCGGAGGCGGCGGTGGCGATGCTGGCCTGCGCCCGCATCGGTGCTGCGCACAGCGTGGTGTTCGGTGGGTTCTCGGCGCAGTCGCTCGCCGACCGGATCGACGACGCCCAGGCCACGGTGCTCGTCACCGCCGACGGCGGCTACCGCCGGGGCGAGGTCTTCCCGCTGAAGCCCCAGGCCGACCAGGCGCTGGCGTCCACGCCGAGCATCCGCCACGTCGTCGTCGTCCGCCGGGGCGGCAACGACGTCAAGATGGTCGACGGGCGGGACCACTGGTACCACGAGCTGATGGCCGAGGCCGACCCCGCGTGCCCGGCCGAGCCGATGGACGCCGAGCAGCTGCTGTTCCTCCTCTACACCTCCGGCACCACCGGCAAGCCCAAGGGCATCATGCACACCACCGGTGGCTACCTCACCCACGTGGCGTACACCCACAAGTACGTGTTCGACCTCCACCCCGAGTCGGACGTGTTCTGGTGCACGGCCGACGTCGGCTGGGTCACCGGGCACAGCTACATCGTCTACGGACCGTTGGCCAACGGTGCCACCCAGGTCATGTACGAGGGCGTGCCCAACTACCCCGGCAACGACCGCTTCTGGGAGATCGTCGAGAAGTACGGCGTCACCATCTTCTACACGGCCCCCACGGCGATCCGGACGTTCATGAAGTGGGGCGCGCAGGAGCCGGAGCGCCACGACCTGTCCAGCCTCCGCCTGCTCGGCAGCGTCGGTGAGCCGATCAACCCCGAAGCCTGGATGTGGTACTGGGAGCACATCGGCGGTGGGCGCTGCCCGGTGGTCGACACCTGGTGGCAGACCGAGACCGGGGGCATCATGATCAGCCCGCTCCCCGGCGTCACGGTGCTGAAGCCGGGATCCGCCACGTTCCCGCTTCCGGGCATCCGGGCCGAGGTCGTCGATGACGAGGGCCACGAGATCGACCGGGGCGGTGGCTATCTCACGCTGGTCCGGCCCTGGCCGGGGATGCTGCGCGGCATCTGGGGAGATCCGGAGCGCTACCGCGACACCTACTGGAGCCGGTACCCCGGGCGCTACTTCGCCGGCGACGGCGCCAAGCTCGACGACGAGGGGTACCTCTGGCTGCTCGGCCGGGTCGACGACGTGATGAACGTCTCGGGCCACCGCATCTCCACCACCGAGGTCGAAAGCGCCCTGGTCTCGCACCCGAGCGTGGCCGAGGCGGCCGTCGTCGGTGCCACCGACGCCACCACCGGCCAGGCGATCATCGCCTACGTGATCCTGCGATCCGGCTTCGAGGTCGACGAGTCGGTGCTGCGCGACCACGTCGCTCGCGAGATCGGCCCCATCGCCAAGCCGAAGACCGTGTACTTCACCCCTGACCTGCCCAAGACCCGCAGCGGCAAGATCATGCGGCGGCTCCTGCGTGACGTCGCCGAGGGCCGCAACCTCGGCGACACCACGACGCTCGCGGACGCCGGCGTCGTCGACGAGCTGCGCCGCCGCGCCGAGGAGACCCCCACCGAGGACTGACTCCCTCTCCCTCACACTCACCCCCCGTTCGGGTGGGTCGATCGGCCCAACTCTTTCTTCAGGCCGCGGGTCCGTCGGTCGATACCGGAGTCGTGCACGACGTGGACTCCTCAGCGCTGGACGGCGAAACCCCGACCGCTGCGGGTGGTGGTCGTGCGCCGTCGCGCCGCGCTCCACGGGCCACGGGCTTCCTCCCTCGGCGGGGTGTGATCGTCGCCGACCCGCCGCCGGAGGAGCTGATGGAGGAGCCGGTCGCAGCGCCCGTCGAGGCACCGGCGGAGGAGGCGGTGGCGGCGCCGGTCGATCCGCCGCCCCTCGCTGCGCCGGTCGCAGCGCCCGCGGCGTCACCGCCTCCGCCGCCAGCGGCGGCCCCGGAGAGCGGCGCGATCCCGGTGCTGCGCTCGCCGATCAGCGGGCCGGTGGCGATGGCCCCCTCCGGCGGCGCCTTGCCGCTGGCCTCGCTGGCGCCCCCCGCACCGAACGGGAACGGCACCGCCAAGACGCCCCTGACCGGGCCGATCCCCGTGGTAGTGACGCCGAGCGGGTCCGTGCCGGTCATCGACCCCCCGACGTCAGCGCCGGCCAGTGTGGCGGCGGTCGTCCCCGCCGCACCGGTCGTCGTGCCAGCGCCGGCGGTCCCGCGGCCGAGCGCGTCGCCGGCGAGCGCTCCTCACCTGCCGCCCCGCCTGGCGGACGCTCACGCCCGGGCTCCCGGGACGTCGAAGCCACTGAGCGCCGCGCGCCGGCGCCGTCGGGCACCGGTGATCGTCGGCTGGCTGGTCGTGATGGCGCTGCTCGTCGCCGGTGCCGTCGTAGCCCGCCAGTTCTTCTTCGCACCGTCGTGGACCGACGAGACGGCGCCGCTCGCAGCGTTCGTCGAATCCCAGCGCAGCCTGACCTTCGACCATCCGGTGACGGTCACCACGCTCGATGGGCCGACGTTCGCCGCCCGCGCCTACGACGTCCTGGTCGGCATCGACGCGGACGACGAAGCGTCGATCGCGGCCAGCGCCCGCGCGCTCGGTCTGCTCCAAGGCGAGCTCGAGAGCGTGCCCACGTCCCAGCTCGCAGGTGAGGGACGCATCGCGCTGTACGACCCGGACAGCGGCACCATCTACGTCGACCGGACCGTCGCCGAGACGGATCGGCGCGCCGCACTCGTCCGAGAGCTCGACTTGGCCCTGCTCGACCAGCGCTTCGGCTGGGGCGACCGGCTCGAGGATCTCACCTCGGCACAGCGCCTCGCGTTCTTGACCGGGCTCGTCGGCGACGCCGAGCTCACCGGTCGCGGGTGGTCGGCCTCCACGGCGACGGGCACGGGATCGGGCGGCGGCTCGACCCTGCCGGAGCTGTCGGCGCTGACCGGCGCCACCAGCACCCCGGCCACGATGGCGCTGTTGCTGTCGATGCCGGGCGCCGCCGGGCCGCTGGTGGCCGGGAACGCTCGCACCGACGGCACCGTCACCCCCGAGGTGCTGGCTCGGAGTGTCCCCGACTCGGACCTGGCGCTCGCCGACCCGCTGGCGGCCGTCGGCGTTGCGCCGGAGCCGGCCGAGGCCCGGACCGGCGATTCACTGGGCGCGATGGCCTGGTTCGCCGTGCTGGCCGCGCGCATCGAGCCCGCCCAGGCCTGGGACGCGATCGCGGCACTGGCCGGTGACACCACCGAGGTGTTCCAGGAGGGCGACCAGGTCTGCGTCCGCAGCGAGATCGCCACTCGCGACGGGGCCGACTCGCTGTTGCTGGCCGCGTCCCTCCAGCAGTGGGCGCAGGCCGGTCCGGCCGAGGCCGGGGCGACGGTCGAGGTGGGCGCCGACGGGGTGATCTCGGTCCAGTCCTGCGATCCTGGCCCCGGCGCCACGACCCTGACCCGTCCCGATGTGGCGGCGTCGGCGGTCGCCTACGTGGTGTTCGAGCGGCACCTGCTGCAGGAGGCAGCCTCGGCGACGGGCGAATCGCCGGCCGCGCTGGCCCCGTGCCTGATCCCGTCGCTTCGAGAGTCGGGGACGCTCGACGAGCTCGTCGGCGCCGCCGGCCTGGTCGGATGGGATCTCGCCGCGGTGGACTCGAGCGCCGCCCGAGCTCGAAGCGCAGAGCTGGCAGCCACCTGCGCTGGCTGAACCCGACGCTCAGTCGCGGAAGTTCTCGAACTGCAGCGGCACGCCGAGGTCCTCGGCCTTCAGCATGGCGATCACGGCCTGCAAGTCGTCGCGCTTCTTGCCGGTGACCCTGACCTGGTCGCCCTGGGTCTGGCTCGACACACCCTTGGGCCCGCGGTCCTTGATGAGCTTGTTGATCTGGCGTGCCCGGTCCGAGGAGATCCCGACCGTGATGGTGACGACCTGGCGCACGGTGTCGCCGGCGGCCTGCTCGACGGCGCCGTACTCGAGCCCCTTCAGCGACACCCCCCGCTTGACGAGGCGCTCCTCGAGCACCTGGCGCACGGCGCGGAGGCGGTCGTCGCTGACGGACCGCAGCGTCAGGACGAGATCGGCCTGCTCGATCGACGAGTTGGTGCCCTTGAAGTCGAAGCGGGTGGCCAGCTCGCGCTGGGCTTGGTCGACGGCGTTGCGTACCTCTTGGCGATCGACCTGGGAGACGACGTCGAAGCTCGGCATGCGAGCAGGGTAGCCAGCGCGTGCGAACGGATGCGCTG
The DNA here is from genome assembly GCA_964556225.1 of uncultured Ilumatobacteraceae bacterium. Lineage (GTDB taxonomy): Bacteria > Actinomycetota > Acidimicrobiia > Acidimicrobiales > Ilumatobacteraceae > CAZKVJ01. Next base: position 1,121 of record CAZKVJ010000044.1, on the reverse strand, counting down.
CTCGGCCACCGCGAGCGGTACGCTCCTCGTCCGCATCAAGGGTCGGTACCCGAGTGGCCAAAGGGAGCAGACTGTAAATCTGCCGGCATCGCCTTCGGAGGTTCGAATCCTCCCCGGCCCACCATCCCGCGACGAACGCGCCATCCCGGCGCGTTGATCGCGCTGGGGCGGCGCGTGGCGGGTCAGTGGGGGCGGTGGTGGAGCAGGCACTGCATCAGGGCCACGTCGAGCCAGCGGTTGAACTTCCGGCCGACCTCGCGCTCGATGCCCACCAGCTCGAAGCCGCAGGCGGCGTGCAGCGCCCTCGATGCCGTGCCCGAGGCCTCGATGCGCGCCATCACGGCGTGGAAGCCGGAGCCCGCCGCGACGTCGAGCAGCGACTCCAGCAGGCGCCGGCCGATGCCCTCGCCAACCCGGTCCCGGCGCACGTAGACCGAGTCCTCGACGGTGGTGCGGTACGCCGCCCGCTCCTTGTACGGGGAGAGGGCGGCGAAGCCCAGGACCTCGTCCGTGGTGGCGTCGACGCCGACGAGGGCCGAGAAGGCCCCCCTGCGGCTCGCCAGCCACGCCCGCTGCTCATCGAGCGAGCGCGGCACCAGGTCGAACGTCGCCGTGGTGTGGAGCACCTCGTGGTTGTAGATCTCCCGCACGGCGTCGGCGTCGTCGAGGCGGGCGTGGCGCACGGCCAGCCACTCCCCGACCCGCTCGACCGTCGTGTGCTCGACCCCTTCCACGCAAGGCGGCAGCGTACCCGTGTGCCGGTCGGATCGCCTGGTGGGGGCACCCCCGGAGCCGCTACACTGGCGCGCTGGCCCGCGGCTTCGCCGCGCCCGCCCTCTTAGCTCAGTCGGCAGAGCACAGCCATGGTAAGGCTGGTGTCGTGGGTTCGATTCCCACAGAGGGCTCGACCAGCCCGGTCCCGGCCACGCCGGGCCCGGTCGGCACAGCCCTGGCGGCGTAGCTCAGTTGGTCAGAGCATCCGGCTCATAATCGGAAGGTCATCGGTTCGATCCCGATCGCCGCTACCACCCCATCTCAGGCCCCAGCAAGATTCAGGAGAGATCACGCCATGAGCAAGGCGAAGTTCGAGCGTACGAAGCCGCATGTGAATATCGGCACGA
>CAZKVJ010000043.1:0-6952 GCA_964556225.1 uncultured Ilumatobacteraceae bacterium | reverse complement strand
ACTTCGACGTCCGCCGCGCCGTCGACGTGCTGGAGACCACGTACCGCCGCCTGGCACCCGAGGCTGCCGCCACCCCGGTCGAACCGCCGGCGCCGCGAAAGGCCCGACGCATCCCCGGGCTCGACATCCGGCCAGCGACGCCTGACGACCGAGCGGCCATTCTCACCTTGCTCGGTCGGTCACTCGGCCGACCCGATGATCCCCGCTACGCCGAGCTGTTCAAGTGGAAGCACGACGACAACCCCTTCGGACCGTCGGCGATGTGGGTGGCTACCGACGCCGGCCGGGTCGTGGGCCTGCGCGCGTTCATGCGCTGGGAGTTCGAGCGCGGCGGCGAGATCCTGCGAGCGGTTCGGGCCGTGGACACCGCCACCGACCCCAACTACCAGGGCCGGGGGCTGTTCACGGCGATGACGATGCACGGGGTGGAGGAGCTCACCGCCGAGGGCGTCGACTTCGTGTTCAACACCCCGAACGATCAGAGCCGGCCGGGGTACCTGAAGATGGGATGGGAGGTCGTTGGCCGGCTGCCTGTCGCGGTGCGAGCTCGCGGGCTGCGCAGCGCGGCGAGAACCATCCGGGCTCGCATGCCTTCGGAGCTCTGGTCGCTCCCAACGGCGGTCGGCGAGCCGTTCGTCGAGTGGTTCGACGCGTCCGGAGGCCGCGCAGCCCCACACCATCCCTACGGCGCACGAGACCTCCACACACTGCGCACCGCCGTGTTCTCCAGATGGCGATACGGCATCCCGTCGCTTGCGTATCGGGCCATCGAATCGAGCGGCGCCGCCATCGTGTTTCGTCTCCGCCGGCGCGGCGCCGCTGTCGAGCTCGTCATCGTCGAACACTCCGGCGACACCCGAACAGCTGATCGGCTCGCAGCGGAGGCCTCCCACACTGCGCACGCCGACCATGCGATTCGCCTCGGCCCAGCGCGACTCAGCGAGGGATTCGCACCCTTGCCGGGCGGCGGACCCATCTTGACCTGGCGACCGCTGCGCTCATCAAGCATGCCGCCGTTGAACAACTGGGCGCTCGGCATGGGTGACGTGGAGCTGATGTGACGGCGGACAAGCATCTGCCGCCGACCCTCATCGTCCTGTCGTCCAACCAACGAAGGGGCGCGGAGATTCAGGGCTCACAGCTCGCATCCGAACTTCGGTCGAGGGGCCGGTCCACTGTCGACCTCGTTGCGCTCGCCGCTTCCGACCTCGCGACGCGCCTCGATGTGGACGCTCTCGGCGCTTCACCGCTAGGACTCCCGACGCTCCAATCACTCCGACGGCGAAGCCGAAATTACGAGGTCGTCATCGGGTACGGATCCTCCACGCTGCCCGCGTGCGCCGCGGCGCTCGCGGGAACGAAAGTGAGCTTCATCTACAGGAACATCGGAGACCCGAGGGCCTGGGTGCGCGATGGCTGGCGCCGACGGCGCACAGCACTCCTGTACCGGAGGGCAAGAGGAGTCGTGGCCCTATGGCAGGGCGCGGCGGGCAGCATCCACGATCTCTACGGAGTGCCGCCGTCGCGCATCTCGGTGATCCCTAATGCGAGATCGGCTGACACGTTCTCTCCCGCGTCCCTCGAACAGAGGTCCATGGCACGCGCCAACCTCGGCGTCGATGCGGACACACCACTGATCGCCTGTATCGGCTCCCTCTCCCCGGAGAAGCGGGTCGACCTCGCAATCCGCTCCGTGGCTGATCTCGATGCTCGCCTCGTCGTTGCGGGCGACGGCCCACTCCGGTCCGACCTCGAGGCACTGGCGAGTCGTGTCGCGCCCGAGCGGGTCCGCTTCGTCGGCCAGGTTGACGACGTCCGCCAGGTGATTCATGCAGCCGACGTCGTGCTCTTGACGAGTTCGACCGAGGGCATGCCAGGTGTCGTCATCGAGGCAGGGCTGTGCGGCGTCCCGACCGTCGCCACCCGTGTCGGTGCCGTCGAGGAGCTGATCACCGATAGAACGACCGGCGCCATCGTCGATGCCGACACAGAGCGTGAGGTTCGAGCGGCACTCATCAGGACGCTGCCGTCGGCCCGTGAGCTGGGTGCTGCAGCCCGCAGCTCCCTCCTTCGCACTCACTCCTGGGACGCGGTGGTCCCGAGTTGGGCCGAGGCGATTCGCCGAGCAGGACGGACAGCAGAGGACTGACCGCCGATCGGTGCCCAACGGGCCAATCAGGCGCGACGAAGTCGGCCGAGACGAGAGGTTGACAGCGACCGCTCGTAGAACTCGAGCATCTGCTCTGCCACCGCGTCCGCCGTGTAGCGCTCAATAAAGCGCTCTCTGCCCCGGAGGGTCATCGATTGCGATCGAGTCGGGTCGCGCAGCGCCTCCAACAGCGCGCCGGCGAGGGCACAAGGATCATCGGGCGGCACCATGCGGAAGCACGGGGGATCGCCGGCCACCTCGCGGATCGCAGGTACCGAGGTGGCTACCACCGGAACCTCGAGCGCCATCGCCTCGATCAAGATGCTCCCCAACCCCTCCCACCGCGACGGAACGCACCACACATCCGCTGCACACATCAGATCTGCGACGTCGTCTCGCTGCCCTATGAACGCGACGCGATCCGCCAGATCAAGCTCGTCGCATCGCTCACGCAGCCGGGTCGTTTGCAGACCCTCACGCCCGCCGATGAACACCCGCAGATCCGGCAACTCGCGCTCGAGCAGGGGGACTGCCGACAGGAGCACGTCAAGGCCCTTCTGGCGCTCGTGGCGGGCTGCGGCAACGACGACGGGCTCTGCACCGAGTAGAAGGCGCTCTCGTGCGGCGGCGCGACGTTCCTCCGTCCGTCGACCCAGACGTTGGGCATCTCGGCCCCGCGGGATCACGTCGATCCGCCCTCGACCCACGAGCAGTCGCCTCGCCATAGTGTCGGCGACGTACCCGGTGAGCGCATGAAACCGAACTGCGAGTTGCGCCGTGGCGGCATCAGCGCCCCAGACCCCGTACGTCTTCCACCCCGGAATCCCCGAGTTCCTACGCTGCGCTCGCTCGTAGCGGACGTTGACGAGGCTCGACACCACGGGTGTCCGACGTAGCACGGAGGCGAACCTGCCGACGACATCCGCATCGATCAGGGTGGTGTGCACCAGGTCCGGCTTCTCGTCGCCAATGACCTGAAGCAGCTCGCGAACGAGATGAACCCGATCTCGAGTGGCCAAGTCGGTCAAACGAGCGCCTGCAGACTCCAGATCGCCCCGCAGCTGGGTCCTACCAGTGAAGGTGAGAACGTGGAGGTCGATCACCTTGCCGAGGTACGGCGCCATCGCAGCCAGCGAACGCTCGGCCCCACCTTCGCCGCTCATGCCCGGGATCACGTACAGCACCCGCACATGGCGCACCCTAGAACTCGCTCCCCATCAGATGGACGCTGTTCGCGCCCTAGATTGTGTGCACGTAGTCGGCGGAGGTGCGCGTGCCTCGGTTCTCAGTCATCATTCCCGTGTTCAACGACCCGGAAGGGCTTTCGCGCGCCATTGAAAGCGTGCTGCTCCAGTCCGACCCCGACTTCGAGTTGCTCATCGTCGACGACGGGAGCACGCCCCGCGCCCAGGCGCCCAGCGATCCACGTATTCACGTCCGGAGGTTCCCATCGCCGGGCGGACCGGCTCGCGCACGTAACGCTGGCCTCGCACTGGCGCGGGGCCAGTACGTCGCGTTCCTCGACAGCGATGACACGTACGGCGTTCAGCGGCTAGAGCACGCCGCCGCGGCACACCGGGCCGGCGCCGACCTGGTCGTCTGCAACGGCACCATCGATCCCGGGACCCAGCGAGTTGAACTCGCATCACGCCGGTACCTCGACGGCTTCACGCCGAACCTCGGTCGAGTATCGATCGCTCGGTCCCATTGCCTGTCGTTCGATGAGCGCTTCCTTGCGTGCGAGGACATCGACTGGTGGTGTCGACTTGATCGTTCGCTCGTCTTGACCGAGATCGCGGACCATGACCACGAATTCGTCGGCACCGACCACGAGCGAATCCTGAACTCGCCCAATGCCAGACTGGCGTTCTCCTACCTCCTTATTGAACGACATCCAAACGTCTACTTTAGAGGAAGTGACGCACTTACATTTCGGCTACTTCGGATCGCGGAACTCGAGATGCGTTACGGCTCGACCAAGCTGTCTCGTCGAGCCTGCCGTATGGCCCTCTCGAGTGGACTCCAGACCCGATCGTTCCGACAGCTGGCTCACGTAGCAACTCGACGACAAGCTGCACGCTTGAGGATCGGCAGTGAGCCCCTTCCGCCGATTCCGACCTCCCGGGCGCGGCAGTACCGGCCGTTCGAAGTCGGATCCGCTGAGTCAGCTGTGCACTTCGAGGATCCGCTCACCCGGTACTTCATCCGGAGTGCACCACTCATGCCCAAAGCACTCAGGCTTCGGACACGTGCCGCTGTCTGGCGCCTGCGCAGAAAGCGGCTGCGGCCACTCACCTCCTTCGGTCACTTCCCGATGTTGTCCGCGACCGCCGTTCACATTGCACCATTCGTCAGGGAGCCGCTCGAGACCGAAGTATTCGCTCGCATGATCACCCCGGGCTCACTCGTTGTTGACATCGGGGCCAACAATGGCTGGTACACCCTGGTTGCCGCGGCGAGGGTGGGGCGAGATGGTCGTGTGCTCGCCTTCGAACCGGATCCGAGATCTTCCGACTCCATCCGGTCGCTAATCGCGGCAAACCAATTGGAGTCGCGAGTGAACCTGCACGCTGAGGCCGTAGGTGCGGAGCGACGGCTGCAGATGCTGCACCTGACTCCGGATCCGGCAAAGAGCTACCGGGAGCTCGGTGAAGTAGACCCCCGTGCCGAGGGAGTTGAGGTCGACGTCTACCCAGCGTCCGACCTCTGGCGCGAGCCGGGTTTCTCGACAGGTGCGGTCATGAAGGTCGATACGGAGGGTGCTGAACAACTGGTTCTCAACGCACTCCTAGAAGCGGCACCGCTAGCCGCCAAACTGCCAATCATCATGTTCGAATTCGTTCCCAGTCAGTACGACCGAGCTGGTGCCAGCGCTACCTCGCTGGTGCAAGACCTGTTGAACAGGGGTTACTGCCTCTACCGGATTGACTACACAGCCGGAGGGTTGACGCCATGGGGAGCGCACGCTGGAACGGCGACTGCCAGGAACCTCGTGGCGATTCCCTCCGCCCTCGAGGTCGAGGTGCTCGCTCGTGTGCACGGCGGATTCGCACCGTCCGAAGTGAGTCGGGAGTGATCCTCGTTCTTGCGGAGGAACTCGGCGGTAGCGGAGGTGTCCAGCGGTCAACACTTGATCTTTGCAGGGGGCTCGCAGCCCGCCAAGTACCCATAGTGCTTGCCTTTGCCGCGTCCGGTGAATTGAGGACGGAGTGGTCGACATTCACCACTGCGCAAATCGCGCTCGGAAGCACCCTCCTACCTCGCAGGGCTCCTGTGACGTCGGCCCGGCGTCTAGCCAAGGTGACCCGGTTTGCCCGCTCGCTCGGGGTGCGCGCCGTCTACACCCACTCATTACGCCAATTGGAGTTGGGGTTCCTGGTCGCGCATTCGAACCACGTGCCCCTCGTCCACCATGCCCGCACCAGGCCCCCATCCGGTTGGAGGCTGCGGCAGTATGCCCGACGCTCCACCGCCCTGATCGCCGTCTCGACCGCGACATTGGGCGAGTGGGAGGCCGCTCGCGCTGCGCCGAGGCGCCGTTGCGTGATCCCAAACGGCATCGACCTCGATCGGTTCACGCATCCGGTCCGAACTGACGAGGTACCCGTTCGCGAAATGCTCGGGATCGGTGCGAATACGTTGCTCGCCGGCTACTTCGGACGAGTCGACCCCGTCAAGGGCCTGAACGACTTGTTTGCGGCCTGGCCACAGGTTGTCGAGGCGGTGAGCCCGCGACCAGCTCACCTACTGCTTGCGGGTGGGACCGGTTCTCTGCAGCGCTCGATCTCGTATCTGCCGGAGTTCCTCCGGAGATCTGCTGGCCCGGGCACGACTTGGCTCGATCATGTCGACGATGTCGCCCCATACATGCGCGCCTGCGATGTGGTCGTCGTCCCCAGCCACTACGAGCCCTTCGGTAGGGTCGCCGTCGAGGCGATGGCTGCGGGTGCCATGGTCGTCGCGACCAGGGTCGGCGGGCTTGCGGAGGTCATGGCCGCAGTTGGCCTCGACAGGTACCTGGTCGAGCCCAACTCCCCGTCTCTGTTGGCGTCGGGCATCACGCTCGCTGCCACGCGCCCGCTGCCGCGAGGGGACATGGCGAGTCTCGCGAGCAACTACTCGCTCGAAACGACCGTCGAACAAGTAGCGCTCGAGTTCAAGGCTCTAGTTGGTACTTGATACCCAAGCCCCAACAGCCTGCGGACACAGATGAGCACGGCAATGAGAGGCTAGCCATGACGCTTCGATCGCCTGTCTATCGTTGGCTGTGGAATTGCGCGAGTCGGTCGAGGTCGCAGAAGTGAGGTCAGCATCAGACGAACGCCAGGACCGCCCTCACGCGCCGATCGGTTCGCTGCTCGAAGGGCGTCGCCGCCAAGTTGCGCTGCTGGCGGTCACATCGCTGGCGGGAGGGTTCGCAGAGGCTCTGTTCCTGGTTCTTGCCACCCGAGCTGCGTTCGCCATCACTGACGGCGAGGACGAGTTCGGCATCGTCGCCAATCGCTACCTCTCAGTGTGGACGGCAGTCGCACTGGCGCTGGGACTGGTCGTCGCCCGAGTCCTGCTCGCCATCATCGCCAACTGGCAATCAGCGCGACTGAACGCTGCCGTCACCGCCCGGATGCGCAGCGAGCTGTCGTCGGCGTTCCTCGAGGCGTCCTGGCCAGCCCAGCAGGCAGAGCGCTCGGGTCGGCTTCAGGAGCTGTTGACCACGTTCACCGCACGCGGTCAGGAGCTGATCACCAACCTCGCCCAGGGCATCGTCTCCGGCGGCAACCTGCTGGCCCTCCTGGTGTCAGCCAT
>CAZKVJ010000042.1:0-9797 GCA_964556225.1 uncultured Ilumatobacteraceae bacterium | reverse complement strand
TCGGCCTGATGCACGCGGTCGAGAAGTTCGACTGGCGCAAGGGCTTCAAGTTCTCCACCTATGCCACGTGGTGGATCCGCCAGGCCATCACCCGTGGCATCGCCAACACGGGGCGCACCATCCGCCTCCCGGTGCACGCCGGCGACACGCTCGCCCGCCTGCAGAAGGCCCGCAGCCGCCTCGAGCTGAAGCTCGGCCGCCCGGCCACGCTCTCGGAGCTGGCGCGCGAGGTCGAGATGCCCGAGGACAAGGTGACCGAGGCGCTGCGCTTCGCCGCCGAGCCGCTGTCGCTGTCGGAGCCGCTGCGTGAGGACGGCGACGCCGAGCTCGGCGACGTGGTCGAGGACCGCAGCGCCGAGTCGCCCTTCGAGGTGGCCGCCACGGCGCTGCTGCCCGACGAGATCAACCGGCTCCTCGCACCGCTCGACGACCGCGAGCGCGAGATCCTCAAGCTGCGCTTCGGCCTCGACCGGGGCGAGCCGCGCACGCTCGAAGAGGTGGGCGAGCACTTCAACCTCACGCGCGAGCGGATCCGCCAGATCGAGGCCCGGGCGATGAGCAAGCTGCGCCACCCCTCGAGCGACACCGGCGCCCGAGACCTGCTCGCGGTCTGATCAGCCGGCGGCGACGCCCGCCTTGGTGTTGACGACCAGCGTCGTCGCGACGCGGTCGCTGACGGTGCGGTGCATCGTGTCCGTGAACAGGAACACCAGCGACACGATCTGCACCACGAACGCGGCCAGGCCGCCGATGAACGGCACGATGCCGAAAGCGCCGGGCACCGCCCATCGCAGGATCGCCGCCTGCCAGCTGACCGCAGCGCCGCTGGTGCCGTCGACCACACGGAAGCCGAGGATCAGCTTGCCGGGGGTGCCGCCGTACAGCTTGGTGAGGACGGCCTCGTACACGAAGCCGAAGCCGAGCGACAAGATGATGTAGAAGAACCACGAGCCGTCGAGCGACCCACCGACGTTGCCGAAGCCCGTCGACGCACCCACGATCACGGCCAGGATCAGCGACACCACCATGCCGATCACGATGTCGATGAGCCGGGCGACGATGCGCATGCCGGGGTTGGCGAGCGGCAGGCCTCCCGGGGCGATGGGCTCGCTGCTCATCGGACCGATGGGCGGCGGCGTCGGCGGCTGGTTGCCAGGCGGCGGGGGCGGAGGCATTGACATGGCCGGAACCGTAGACCGCGCCGGCAACCCGAGTGACGGATGGGGGCACTACGTGCCAGGCTCGTCGGCCATGGCGATCGACGACACGATCGAGGTCAGAGCGCCCGAGCCCAGCGAATGGCGCACCGCCACGGACACGTTCCGGGCGGCGCTCCTTGCGCCCCCGATTCCCGACGAGGAGTGGGCGAAGGCCGAGCCGAGCTGGTCGGACAGCGACAGCCTGACCGCCTGGGACGGGGCGCGCTGCGTGGGCCACGCCGGCGCCTTCCCGTTCGAGACCGTCGTACCCGGCGGGGCGCGGCTCCCCACGGCCGGCGTCACCCGCGTCGGTGTGCTGCCGACCCACACTCGACGGGGCCTGCTCTCGACGATGATGCGCCGGCTGCTGCACGAGGCGCGCCACGAGCGCGGCCAGGTCCTCGCCAGCCTCCGCGCCAGCGAAGCCGTGATCTACGGGCGCTTCGGGTTCGGCGTGGCCGGCCACGCCTGCGAGGTGGAGATCGAGCGGCGGCGGGCCGGGTTCCACCGCGGGCTGGGCGCCGGCGGGTCGATGCGCCTGCTCGCCCGCGACGAGATCCTCGACATCGTTCCGGAGCTCTACGACCGTGTGGCCGGCTGGCGCCCCGGGGTCATCGCCCGCCCGGCCTGGATGTGGCGCCGGTACCTGGAGGGCGCCCTCCCGGACGGCAAGGAGGCCCGCCATGTGGCCGTGCACCTCGCCGGCACGGGCGACCCCGACGGCTATGTCGACTACGAGCTGTCGTGGGAGGAGCGCTTCGGCGAGCTCTCGCATTCCAAGGCCGTGATCCACGACCTGTGGGGTGCGACGCCGGAGGTGGAGGCGACGCTCTGGCGACACGTGCTCGACCTCGACCTCGTCGACCACGTCCGGGCGTCGGAGCGGCCGATCGACGACGTCGTGCGCTGGTGGCTGCGTGACGCCCGTGCGCTGCGCACTGCGTTCGTGTGGGACGAGCAGTGGCTGCGCATCCTCGACGTCGGGGCCGCGCTGGCGGCGCGGACCTTCGGCACGGGCCGGCCGGTTGTCATCGAGGTGCGCGACGAGCTGTTCGACGACAACAGCGGTGTGTGGACGCTCGAGGACGGCGGGGTGGCGCCCACCCCCGGCGCCGCGCCGGACCTCCGCTGCGGGATCGCCGAGCTGTCGGCGGCCTACCTGGGCGGCACGTCGTGGTGGGAGCTGGCGGCGGGGGGCCGCATCGAGGCGGGGTCACCCGAGGTCGTGGCCGCAGCGGACGCGCGGTTCGCGCACCGTCCGGCGCCGTTCTGCGGCAGCTTCTTCTGACCGGTCGGGCGGCCGCGCTCGTCTCAGCCCGCGTCGGCGCTGCGGGCGTGGTCGGTGACGAGGCCCACCCAGCGGCCCCACAGCGCCTCCGGGTAGTCGTGGCCCATACCCTCGATCAGCTCGAAGCGGGCACCGGGGATGGCCTCGGCCGTGCGGCGCCCACCGCTCGGGTCGATGAGCGTGTCGGCGCTGCCGTGCATCACCAGCGCCGGCACCCGCACCGCAGCCAGCGCCGCGGTCCGACTTCCCGACGCCATCGCCGCCATCATCTGCCGGCCGGGACCCGAGGGCCGAAAGCTGCGGTCGAAGGCCTCACCCGCGAACCTCGCCTGGGCCGCCTCGTCGACGAGACCGGGGCTCCCCCACACCCGCAGGCCCGCGAGGTGCTTGGCGATGTACTCGTCGCGGTCGGCGGCGGGCGACCCGAGCAGCAGCGCACGCGCCTCGTCGGTCGGCTGGCCGACGTCCGGGTCGCCGGTGGTCGACATGACCGAGGTGAGCGACCGCAGCCGTTCGGGGTGGTCGATCGCCAGCGTCTGCACGATCATCCCTCCGAGCGACAGGCCCAACGCGTGCGCCCGGTCGACACCGAGGTCGTCGAGCACCGCCACGACGTCGCCGGCCATGTCGCTCAGCGTGTAGGGCACCTCGGGCGCCCGCCCCGCTTGGAGGGCGGCCATGACGCCGGCGGGGTCCGGTGTCACGTGCTCGAAGCCGGTCGACAGCCCGGTGTCGCGGTTGTCGAAGCGCACGACGTGAAACCCCTCGGCCGCGAACATGGCGCACCACTCGGTGCGGTAGTTGGTGCACTGGCTGCCGAGCCCGTTCACCAGCACCAAGGTCGGGTCGGCGGGGTCGCCGAACGTCTCGTAGTGGATGCTGACGGTGGGCATCACCGCGAGGTCTAGCCGATGTCGAGGCGGTCGAGGAACCACGACAGCGGGGCGTGCTCGACCGTCCAACGCAGTGCGGTGGCCATCCAGCCCGGGAGGCTGTCCCGCTCGTCGGCGTCGGCGATCGCCCGCTGCACCCCGGCGCGCAGGGCGTCCTCGATGGTGCCGCGGTCCCACTCCAGCTCCACCCCGCTGCGGTCGTCGAGCGACAGCACGAGCTCCTCTCGAGTGACGCCGAGCTCGCACGCGGCGCCGTTCAGGCCCGACAGCACCATCCGCTGCGCCATGGCGTCGAAGCCGTCGCCGGGGAAGGGGTCCGGCGGCGCGGTGCACGGATCGACCCGCTCCACCGTGCCGAAGTCGGCTGCCCCGGCCGGTGCGGTGGCCACCGGGACGAGCACGGCCACGGCGGCGAGCGCCCCGGCGACCGCCCATCCTCCGGCACCGACGCGGCCGGGCTCGTGGGCGGGCGCACCGGCACGGCGCCGGCTGCGGGCCACCGCGATCGAGCCGGGCACGGCGGCGAGCGCACCGAGCACCGCCGCCGCCGCGAACGCAGGCCGGAACGAGCGGGTCACCACGGAGGCGATGTCGTGGCGCACGTCGTCTCGCAGCGCCGCCACGTCGCGATTATCGGCCGCGCCGTTCTCGGCGAACACGGCGTCGAGATCTGGTGTGCGCCCGGCGGCCGCCGCGTCCATCTCGTCGCGGATGTCGAGCGCGATGCGCACCTTGTCCAAGCCGGACACCGGGGCGTCGAGCATGGTGGCGGTGGCCCGCTGGCTGGCGGCATCGACGGCGGCCATCACCTGCCCGGCCAGCACCGGAGCGATCACCAGCAGGCCGACCACGAGGCCGAGGTGGCGGATCGACGACGACAGCGTGGCCGTGCGCATGCCAGAGCCGGCGGGCACGGCGATGGGGCCGAGCACGTCGGAGAGAAGCCCGAATCCGAGCCCGCACAGGACGAGCGCGACCGCGACCCAGCGGGTGTCGACCTCGGGCAGCAGTGCCATCGTGGCCAGGCCGCCGGCGAGCAGCACCGCACCCGAGCCCGGTCGGGCGGCGACGGGAACGTGACGGCCGACCAGGCGAGCCAACAGCGTTCCGACCGGCACCGCCGTGACCACGAACGCACCGGCCAGCGGCGGCAGCTCCCACACGACCACCAGCAGCAGCACGGCCAGGAACAGCGCCCCCACCCCCGCGCCGAACGTGCAGAGGAAGCCGAGGTCGGCCAGCGCCGCGCCGGCGGGCCGGTGCTCCTCGGCCGTCGTGGCTGGGCGCGGGACCTTGCCCCAGGCGTGCAGCACCCCGGGAAGGGCGACCAGGGTGAGCGGTGCCTGCACCAGGAACACCGCCCGCCAGTCGAGCAGCTGCGTCACCACGCCGCCGAGCGCCGGACCCACCACCGCGCCGATGGTGCCGGCCGCCGCCCACCAGCGAGTGGCCACGCCGGTCCGCCCGCTGGTGAGCGCGCCCAGCACGGGCAGCGCCCCCGCCACCATCGCTGCGGCGCCCACGCCCTGCGCGGCCCGGACCGCGACCAGCACCGGCAGCGAGCCAGCCAGCCCGGCGCTCAGGGAGGCGGCGGCGAACAGCAGGATGCCGGCGGCGGTGACGATCACGGGTGGGACCCGGCGGAGCAGCACCACGAACGCCAGGCCGGAGATGGCCACGGCCAGCGCGTAGCTGGTGAGGACCCAGGAGACGCCCTCGATCGAGGCATCGAACGTGAGGTAGAGGTCCGGCAGGGCGAGCGTCACGACGGATGCATCAGCGAAGGCCAGCCCCACAGCGACCAACAAGGTGATGGCCGCCCAGCGACGGACCGGGGGCGCGGCACCCACTGGGTCATCGACGGCTGCCTCGGCGGCAGGCAGGACGGGCGGCGGGAGGGAGCGCAGTCGAGTGCTCATGGTCGGACCTTCCCACCAGCATGCCGGACGCAAGCTCCCCCGCCACCGCGCCTACTCGCTCCGTTCTGGCAGCACGTGGTAGCGCTCAGCGCTACTTCCTGGGACCAGAACGGGAGGGGTCGGGTTCTGGCATCACACCCATACCGGTCGACCTGGGCGGTGAGGTCGTCGGTAGCAGCCAGATCACCGACGCAGCGCCGAGGACGAGGGCGACGGGTCCGGCGGCCAGCGCTGACGCCAGCGCCAGGCGCAGCGGCCACGCCGGATCGGCGCCCGGGACGACGGCGTGGCGCAGCACGTCGCGCTCGGCCCACGCCACCGTGACCAGCGCAGCCCCCGCGCCCGCCACCAGCACTCCCCGCCACGGCGCGGCGCGGACCACCGCCACTGCGACGACGCCGACGACCAGCGCCACCAGCCCCAGGACGGTGGCGGCAGGAGCGGACCGGGCAGCGGTCGGGAGTGATGCCCACGCCGCCCACGACGTGGCCGCCACGGCCAGCCCGCTCACGGCCGCGGCCACGGCCGCCGGCAGCAATGCTGCGGTGCGCCCCACCCACCCCACCACCAGACCCGCACCGGCCAGCACCAACGGCACGGCCCACCACGCCGCGCTCGGGGAGTCACGAAGGTGGATCGAGCCGGTGACGACAACGTCCACCCCATCGACGACGAGCGGCAGCTCCCACTGCTGCACCAACCCGTCGGCCGACATCGTGGGCGGTCGATCACGGCCCATGTAGTGGGTGCGATGGTCGTGCCACACGACCTCACCGCCGTCGCCGACGACCTCCCAGTCCGGCTCGGCGTCGGCGTCGACGGTCGTGGCGTCCTCGTCGCCCGACCCGGCGGGCTCGCCGTAGCGGGTCCGGTTCAGCAGCGTCGCCGGCGAGCGCCGGTTCTCCTCGACCGTGCCGTCGGCCAGGACCCGGAGGTACGGCTCACCCTCGTAGCCGGGGACGAGCACCTCGTGACCCCGGTCCACACGCAGACGTACGAACGCGTCGCCACCGACGATGTCGACGCGGACACCGTCCACTGCCGGCTCCACCGACTCGACCGACGACGCCGTGTCGCCCGGACGGGCGGCGTCGGCGAGCGCCGGCGAAGCGGGGCCGAGCACGACCGCCAGCGCGGCGACGACCACCCAGCGGACCCGCCGCCGACGACGCACCCGGGGGGTCGTGCGCGTGCTCACCGATGCCGAGTCTCGCACGGGCGTCCGGCCTCCCCACTGCTCGCTCGCGGGCGATGGCGCGTGCACCAGGGCGGGTGGCACCGAGGGACGTCACGTCAGCACGGTGCCACAGACCGTCGGCGGCCGGTCAGACCGGCCCGTTCGGGTTCGGGCCACCCGTGCGCCGCAACCGTGGCGACGTGCGCGTGGCGGCACCGCTGCTGGCCGAAGGGCCGATGCACGGCTACCAGATCATCCGCGAGGTGGCCGAGCGCAGCGGCGGCACGTGGAGGCTGTCGCCGGGCGCGGTGTACCCCACCCTCTCGCAGCTCGAGGCGGACGGGCTGGTCACGTCCACGGCAGGCGACGGTCGCTCGGTCTACGCGCTCACCGACGCCGGCCGGGCCGAGGCCGAGCAGCTGGCGTCCGTCACCCCGCCGTGGGAGTCCAACGCCACCGACGTGGACGAGCTGCGCGAGGCGGCCATGACGGTCGTCGCCGCGGCTCGCCAGGTCGCAGCGATCGGCACCGACGAGCAGCGCCGGTCGGCAGTCGCGGCACTCACCGAGACGCGCCGCGCGCTCTACCGCCTGCTCGCCGACGACCCCGGCTGACCCTCTGCTCCCGTTCTGGGCACAGCCCTGCCACGTACAGACCAGGTCACGCCATGGTCAGACGTCGCCACCTGTGCCCAGAACGCGCCCCGACACCCCTGACAGCGCGAAGCGCGAGCCAGCGCCCGGCCCGGATGTGCCCCGAGCGTGAAGCAGAGCTGGTCGACGAGGGCTAGATTCCGCTCGGCGACTCGCCGCGGCATCAACGGCGAACCGACACGGCAGACGCGAGGGAGTGAGTGTGACGTGGGCGATGTCGATGGCGATGTCGAACGCGAGGCGGGAAAGGGCTGGCTCCAGCGGATGCTGGGCCTCATCGAACGGGTCGGAAACAAGGTCCCGCACCCTGCGGTGCTGTTCCTCGGCCTCTGTGTTGGCCTGATCGCCTTCTCGCAAGTGCTCGCGTGGGTGAACTGGAGTGCGACGTACGAGGTGGTGAAACCCCCGCCCGCCCTCGTGGAGGAGATCGACGTCGGCGGCTCGGTCGTGCCGGGCGAGGTGCTCCCCGCCGAGCGCGCCGACGCCGAGTCGTACGAGGTCGTCACCGAGACCGCCGAGGCCGAGAGTCTGCTCTCCGCGGACGGCATCCGCTTCCTGTTCACGTCGTTCGTGCAGAACTTCATGGCCTTCACAGCCATGGGAATCATCCTGATCGTGATGATCGGCGTCGGTGTGTCGGAGCTGTCGGGACTGATCGCGTCGCTGATCCGCAAGCTGGTCGCCATCTCCTCGCCGGGGACGTTGACCTACATCATCGTCGGCTTGGGCGTCGTCTCGAGCGTGGCCTCCGATGCCGGCTACCTGGTGCTCATCCCGCTCGGTGCTGCGGCGTTCCACAGCGTCGGCCGACACCCGCTCGCCGGCATGGCAGCGGCGTTCGCCGGTGTGGCCGGGGGGTTCGGTGTCAATGTGCTGATCACGCCCACCGATGCCGTGCTGACCGAGATCACCAACGAGGCCATCGGGCTCGTCGAGCCCGGCCGGACGATCGACATCACCGCGAACCTCTACTTCGGCATCGCGTCGGCGATCATGCTCACGGTGCTGTTGGCCGTCGTCAGCCGCAGGCTCGTCGAGCCACGCCTCGGCGCCTACGACCCGGCGTTCGCTCCCTCGGGGGACGAGCTGCGCGACCAACCCGACAGCTTCGAGGGCGTGACCCCCGAGCGCGACTCCCGCGGGTTGCGTGGGGCGGCCATCGGGTTCTTCGGCGCGCTCGCCGTCGTGCTCCTGCTCACGCTGCCGTCAGGTGCACCGTTGCGGGATCCGGAGACCGGCAGCATCATCGGGACGTCGCCGTTCATGGACAGCTTGATCGTGATCATCGCGCTGCTGTTCCTGGCGGCAGGACTCGGCTACGGCCGCGGTGCAGGCACGCTCACGACGAGCACCGAGGCGCTCAACGCCGTCACCAAGTCGTGGGCAGGCATGGCCGGGCTGCTGTTCCTCTTTCTGCTGATCGCTCAGTTCATCGCCTACTTCAACTACTCCAACATCCCCCAGATCGCCGCGGTGAAGCTGGGCGATCTCATCGAGAACTGGAGCATCGGCACGCTCGGTCTGCTGCTGGCGGCGGTGCTGATCACGCTGGTGGTCGGGATCATCATGCCGCAGGCGATCGCCAAGTGGGCCCTGCTGGCACCGATCTTCATCCCACTGTTCCTTCGGCTCGGCATCGAGCCCGAGGCGGTGCTCGCCGCCTACCGGGTGGGCGACTCGCCGATGAACATCGTGACGCCGATCATGGCGTACTTCCCACTGATCGTCGTATTCGCGTTGCGCTACGACAAACGGGCCGGCATCGGCACGGTGATCGCCCTGATGCTGCCGTACTTCGCGGCACTCACCGTGGTGTGGACGCTGTTCTTGTCGGGTTGGTACGTCCTCGGACTTCCCTGGGGGCCTTGACAGGTCCCACTCAGCGAGGTTGCGCTGCGGCGTCGAGCACGGCCGCGACGACCGCGGTGACCTTGCGTCCCGTCGGGAGATGGAGGAACTCGTTCGGGCCGTGGGCGTTGCTGTGCGGGCCGAGCACGCCGGTCACCAGGAACTGCGTGCCAGGGAACCGCTGGCCGAGCATTGCCATGAACGGGATCGTGCCCCCCTCGCCGAAGTGCAACGCAGGAGCCCCGAAGAACCGCTCCGACGCCGCCTGCAGCGCGTCGTCGAGCCACGGCGCCGTGGGTGGGGCAGCCCATCCCCACGCGCCGCCCTCGGGTTCGAACGACACCTGAGCGCCGTAGGGCGGATCGATGGTGAGGGCGCGCTCCAATGCGGGCAGGACGGCGTCGGGGTCGACGTGTGGCGGCAGGCGCAGCGACAGCTTCAACGTCGTCTCCGGGCGCAGGACGTTGCCGGCGCGGGCTGTGGGCGGCAGACCGTCCTGGCCGATCACGGTGAGCTGCGGACGCCACGTGGTGGCGAGCAGTGCCTCCAGCGCGTCGTCACCGGTGACAGGCTCGACGCCGGGGGTCCACGGCACCTCGGCCACACGCCCGGCGCCCACCAGGTCTGCGGCTCGGGCGAGCGCTGCCTTGGTCTCGGGCGGGATCTCCACCCACGCGTCGTCGAGGAGCACGCGCCCGTCGCCGCTGTCCTCGATGCGATCGAGCAGATGGCGCAAGAGCCGGAACGTGTCGACGACGACGCCGCCGTACCCGCCGGAGTGCAGGCCCTCCTCGACCACGCGCACGCTCAGGTTGCCGGC
>CAZKVJ010000041.1:0-11275 GCA_964556225.1 uncultured Ilumatobacteraceae bacterium | reverse complement strand
GAGAACTTGAAGCCCTTGCGCCAGTCGAACTTCTCGACCGCGTGCATCAGGCCGAGGTTGCCCTCTTGGATGAGATCGAGCAGCGGCAGCCCGGACGCCTGGTACTTCTTGGCGATCGAGACCACGAGGCGCAGGTTCGACTGCACGAACGCCCGCTCGGCGTCCTCGCCCTCCTTGGCGGTGCGGCGCAGCTCGCGCTTGCGGGTGGCCGTCAGCTCCTTGCCGCCGGTCTCGAGCTCTGAGGCCGCAGCCTTGCCGGCCTCGATGGCCTTGGCCAGGCGGACTTCGTCGTCCTTGGTGAGCAGCGTGTACTGGCCGATGTCGGTGAGGTACAGACGGACGAGGTCCTCTTCGTCTCGCTCGACACGATCCTTCGCCACAGGGTGCTCCTCAGAGGGGTCGACGGGGTGGGGTGGTGCGGGGATCCACCACCAGGGTGCGCAACGGTGTCACCATACCGACGAGGTCAAGAGCCTCCTCTTGGCGCGCTCAGGTTGATCCCAGCCATCGTCAGACGCGATGAAGGCGCCCGTGCTATCGCTCGGTCCGACACCTTGCGCCGGTTCAGCGCCCCGGTGCGCACCAGGGAGTCGACTCGACCGGTAGCGTCGCGAGCACGCGGTGTGCGCGCACCGGAGTGGAGGTGGTCCCATGCCCAACCCGATGCTCAACGACAAGGCGTTCGACGGCGCCGTCAAGCGAGAGATCGCCACGGTGTCGGGAGGCGCCGGCACGCTCGCGCCGCCGAGCGGCGGCTCGGCACCGACCACCGTCTGGAACCCGCCGATCACCGACGGACCGGTCAGCCGCTGGGTGAACGGCGCCATGACGGTGACCGGCACGCTGTCGGCCACGCTCGTGCTGTTCGGCCTGCTCCTGGTCGCGGCGACGGTCGGCTGGTCGATGGTCGGCACCTCCACCGACGCGCTCGGCAACGAGATCGTCGAGTTCCCCACGTGGACCATCATCGGGATCCTCGTCGGGTTCGGCTGCGTCATCGCCGCCTCCTTCAAGCCTCACCTGGCGAAGTTCCTGGCGCCCGTGTACGCCATCGCCCAGGGCGTGGTGCTGGGGGCCATCTCCAAGGCCTACAACACCTGGTACGACGGCATCGTCGTCGCCGCCATCGGCGCCACGGCCGGGGTGTTCTTGGTGATGCTGGTGCTGTACCGCACGCGCATCCTGAAAGTCACCGACCGGATGCGCCGCATCGTGATCGGCGCCACGCTCGGCATCGCCGTCTTCTACGGCATCACGCTGCTGATGAGCCTGTTCGGCGCGAACGTCACGTTCCTCAGCTCGTCGAGCCCGCTCAGCATCGCGTTCAGCTTCTTCGTCGCCGGCCTGGCGGCGTTCAACCTGGCGCTCGACTTCGACTTCATCGAGAAGGGCGCGAAGCAGGGGGCGCCGAAGGAGATGGAGTGGTTCGCGGCGCTCGGGCTGCTGGTCACGCTGGTGTGGCTGTACCTCGAGATCCTGCGCCTGCTGTCCAAGCTGCGCTCGAATTGACGCCCGCCGCCGAGGCTGCGCTCACCGGGATCGGCGGCGCCGCGCTCGGTGCGCTCGTCACGGTGCCGCTCGGCCTCCCGTTGGTCGGTGCCGCCGTGGGCGGGTTGAACGGGGTGGTCAGCGGGACGCGGGGGATCTACGACTGGCGTTCCGGCCGTGGCGTGGCCGACTTCGTGCTCGACAGCACCTGGGCGCTGCCGATGACGGCGGCGGCGCTCGCTGCTCATGCCGGCGCACTGGCGAGGGGGCGGCCGGGCTACGACCCGTCGCTCAGCCGGCGCCGGGGGTACCACGTGTACCGCCGGGGAGTGGTGCCCCGGCGCGGCTTCGCCATCACGCTCGGCAACGTGATCGCCGGTGCGGGTGACACCGACCCTGACACCAGATCCGGCCGGCGACGGCGACGCCTGGTCGAGCGCCACGAGGCGGTCCATGTCCGCCAGGCGCGAGCGCTCGGGCCGCTGTTCCCGGTGATCTACGGCGGGTGGATGGCCGTGGCGGGCGCAGCCGGTCTGGGCATCTGGGTGGCGCGCCGGACCAGCGGCCGCGACCCGGAGCCGCTCGCCCGGGTGGTGGAGTCCACCGCCTACTACGCCAACCCGCTCGAGTGGTGGGCGTACTCGCGCGACGGCCGCTGGCCACCGACGCGCGCCGTGACCGACCTCGTCTGGCGCCGCCCCGCCGTCGCCGAGCTCACGACATAGCGCGCCCAGCGCGCCAGGGTGGCGCGATCTCCGCGGTCAGAGGGTGGCGAGGAAGCCGAGGAGGGCGTCGTTGAACGCCGCCGGCGCCTCCTGCTGGATCCAGTGGCCGGCGCGGGGGATGATCACCGAGCCGCGGTAGTCCGGTAGCAGACCCGCCATGGCGTCGATGAACTCCGGGCGCCCGGCGGTGACGGCGTCGCGCTCGCCGCCGATGAAGAACGACGGCATGGAGATGCGGTCGGCGCCGAGGTCCTTCGTGAGCTCGTAGTTGGCGTCGAGGTTGCGGTAGTAGCTGAGCGGCCCGAAGAACCCGCTGGCCGTGAACCGCTCGACGTAGACGGCGAGGTCGTCCTCGCTCAGCCAGGCCGGCAGCTCGGCCGGTGGCTCAGGCAGGACGTCGAGGAGGCCGGTTCCCTCCATGGGCGGCATCTCCGGCGGGAGGCCGGTGAACGCCTCGCCGCTGGCACCCCAGAGGAACGAGCGCATGGTGCGGGTCACGTCGGCCTCGAGCTCCTGATCGGCCGGGCCGACCTCCTGGAAGTAGAGGATGTAGAAGAACCGGTCACCCCACATCGCCTTCATCAGCTGCGTGGGGGGTGCCGGCCAGGGAGTGAACGGCACGCTGGCCCCGACCACGGCGCGGACCCGCTCCGGATGCAGGCGGGCCGTCTCCCAGACGATCATCGCCCCCCAATCGTGCCCGACGAGCACCGCATGCTGGTGGCCGGTCTCGTCGAGCAGGCCGAGCAGGTCGTGAGCCAGATGGGTGATGCCGTAGGCGCTGACGTCGTGGGGGCTGCTGGAGTGGCCGTACCCGCGCTGGTCCGGTGCGATGACGTGGTAACCAGCCTCGGCGAGTGCGGGCAGCTGGTGGCGCCACGAGTGAGCGCACTCCGGGAACCCGTGCGCAAGGATCACCGGCGGCGCCGTCGGATCGCCCGCCTCCAGCACCTGGAGCTCCACCCCGTTGACGTGCGCCGTGCGCCCGCGGATGTCGGTCATGTCCGGACCGTACCCGCCGGTGGCGGGTCAGACGATCCCGCCGGCCTCGACGAGGATCGCCTCCAGCCGGGCCTGGTGCTCGGCGGTGCGCCGGACGTCGTCGGGCGTAGCGATGAGCGACTGGACCAGGGCTTCACCCTCGCGCCAGTCCTGCATCTCGTCGTGGAGCACGAAGTCGAGGATGCGAGCGGTCGGCGCGTCGACCAGCGCGCTGATGGCGGCGCGGTGACGCGAGTAGGTAGTGATCAGTCGGGGCGCCAGCACGCGGTACGCACCCACGAGCCGCTCGAGGGTCGGCTCGGGCTCCGCCATGGCGTCCATGAAGTGGGCGACGGCCTTGTTGGCCGGCCGGGTGAGGTCGTCGACGTCCGCCCCGGCGCGGGCGGGCAGCCGCTCCTGCCACAGCTCGGCGTGCCAGGCGTGGTGGGAGCAGTGCGCACCGAGGAGCGCCGCCGCCTCGAGCTCGGGCACCGTGGCCGCCCACGCCCCGAGCGCCTCGAACAGGCGCAGCTCCACCCACCGGTAGGCGCCGGATCGCCGGGCCGCCTCCTCGATGTCGACGGTCATGGTCCCCCCAGCGGATGGTCGGTGCGCCGAATGGCCGATAGGTGCGGGCGGCACCCTACTTCGGGGCCTCCCACCTCGCCTCGGCCCACCCGAGCGCCGTGGCTGGTGGCCCGCCCCGGCGGTACTCGAGCAGCATCGAACGCCACGGCCCTTCGGCGTCGAGCTTGCCCATCAGGGCGCTGACGCCCCACACCACCCGGTTGAGGATCACGAAGCTCGTCGGCAGGTTGAGCTGCTCGATGACGTGCTGGAGCGGGCCACGCATGTCGATGATGGTGCGGATCGTGTCGCGCACCCAGTCGCGGGTGAACGTGAAGCGGTCCGACAGGTACGGCTGGTACGGCGCGCTGACGTACTCGTAGATCTCGGCGGGGTCGAGGCCGTGGCCCGGGGTGAGGAACCCCACCGACTCCATCGCCGCCACCAGTGCCACCGGGTCACGGTCGACGATGATGCCGTCGAGGCAGGGCTCGAGCAGCTCCCACTCGCCCGGGGTCCAGGTCTTCACCATCCCGAAGTCGAGGAACGTCACCGTGCCGTCGGCGCGGAAGCGGTAGTTCCCAGGGTGGGGGTCGCCGTTGAACATCTGCATCCGGTGCACGGCGTGCTGGCAGAAGCGCCACACGACCTCGGCGGCGCGCTGGCGGGTGGCGGCGTCGGCGCGCTCGAGCAGCTCGGCCCACGTCCAGCCGTCGGCCCACTCGCTCGTGATGACCCGAGCGGCGCTGCGCTCGGGCACCACGGCGGGGACCCGGATGAAGGGATGGCCCGCGAAGTGGCGGGCGAAGTGGGCCTGGTTCGCCGCCTCGCGCCGGTAGTCGAGCTCCTCGAGCATCCGCGCCCGCAGCTCGTCGACCAGCGCCTTGCTGTCGAGCCCCTTCAGGGTGAAGGCGGAGAACATGGGGTAGAGCAGCTCGGCGTTGGCCAGGTCGGCGGTGATGGCGTCGCCGACGCCGGGGTACTGCACCTTCACCGCCACCATGCGGCCGTCGGGCATCACGGCTCGGTGCACCTGTCCGATGCTGGCCGCCGCGACCGGCACGGGATCCCAGTCCAAGAACAGCGCGTCGGGGGGCGCCCCGAGCTCGTCGGCCACGACCTGCTCTGCGAGCGACGGGGCCATCGGGGGGGCGTCGGCCTGCAGCGTGGCGAGGACGCTTTGGACGTCGTCAGGGAGCGACTCCGCCACGAAGCTCACGATCTGGCCGACCTTCATGAGCGCGCCCTTCATGTGGCCGAGCTCGTTGACCACGTCGTGCGCCGTGCGGATCGCCGCCCGCTGCTCCAGCTCCGCCCGCCGCTCGTCGGCCAGCGCCCGCCCCCGTGCCCGGGTGGCGGCGTGACGGAGGCTGTTGCGAGCGGTGAGCCGCCAGACCCTGGCCGCTCTCGTCACCCGGGCCCGCCGGCCGCCGTCGCGAGCGACCCGCATCGCGGCATAGCCGGCCGCGGCGGCGGCACTGGCGGCGCCGGCCACAGCGGCAGAGGTCACGAGGACCCGGCGCGACGCCACGGTTGGCCTCAGACGTCCGGGAGCCGGCGCGCCGTGGGGTGCTCGGCCAGCAGGGCATCGGGCAGGTCGCGCCCGGTCACCTCGCAGGTCCAGTACGTGCCGGCCTCGAGCCGGGTGAGCGCCACCTCGACGTCGGCCAGGTCCGTCGCGATGGCATCGAGGTCGAGCGCTGGGACGGGGGCCGGGGTGTCGCTCATCGCGCCCCGAGCCTACCGATCGCACCGCTTGCTGTTGTTTGCGGGAAGGATCGCTCTGGGAGCGATCTCTCCCGGTCAGCTCGGGGAGTCAGCGGTAGAAGCCGGCGAGGTCGACCACGACGTGGCAGCTGGCGCCCTGGCAGGTGATGTTGAGCAGCGCGCCGGCCCCGACGGCCACGGTGACCGAGTTGGCGTAGTCGCCCCCCGAGCGGTAGTTGAGGCTCGACGTGTTCGCCCACGTGGTGCCGCCGGCGTGACAGGCGAGCAGCCCGATGCCCTGGGTCTCGGCGGCGGTCAGGTTGATGACCACCCCGGTGGCGTCGATCGGCACCGATCCACCGGTGTCGACGCGGCAGTCGATCGTGCGGGTCTGGCCCGGGGTGATCATGCCCTTGGCGACGCTCGTGGGCGAGTAGCCGGCCCGGGAGTCGTACACCCGCTTCGGCGACGGCAGCAGGGTGAGCCCGCCCGTGGTGGTGGGCCCGGCGAGTCGCCGCCACGTGCTGGGGTTGCCGGTGCCGACGCAGAACCACAGCTCGCCGTTCTTGTCGAGGAGGATCTCGCCCACCTGGTGGGTGGTGCCGTCGCCGGCGGGCGGCTCGACGGTGGCGGTGTTTGCGAAGCGCAGCGGCGCCTTGCCGCCCTCGGCCACCACCCCGTAGCCGCTGCCCGACGCACCGTGCACACCGACGGCCCCGGCGCCCAGCACCCCGGTGCCCAGCCCGGCGGTGCCGACCACGCCCCGGCCGTCGGCGACGTCGCAGTTGCCGACGACCCCGATGCTGGTGCCACCCCCGGACACGCCGACCGAGTCCGAGCCGGTCCCCACGCCGAGCATGCCGACGCCGCTCGCGTTGGTGGACCACCCGGCGACGCCGATCTGGGCGCCGGTCTGGCTGGTGTAGCCGGCGAGCGCGGCCGATGCCGGGGTGGCGTTGGAGGTGAGGGCCTGGCCGGCCTGGAACAGGAACCGGGTGTTGGTGTTGGCGTCCGCCCCGGTGAAGTCGACTCGGACGGGCTCCGCAGACGTGGAGGTCGAGCCCATGTTGATCACAAGGCCGTTGTCCGCGGCCGCCGCCGGCAGCGCCCCCGCCGCCGTCGCGGCCACCGCCCCCACGGTGGCCGCGCCGGCCATGCGCAGCAACCGCCGCCGCCCCACCGGCTCGCCGGCCATCGTCTCCACGATCGCCCCACGACCCGGCCCGCTCGGTCGCCCGTCGCCGGCGCTCGTCAGCGCCGCCAGCGCTCGCTCCAGCTCCGCCACCCGGGCGCGCAGCAGCTCGATGTCCTCCAGATCCGCCATGGGAACCCCCCTGGTCAGTCGCCCCTTCCGCCAGGGGCGTCATGCTGAGCGACCGTATCAGCGCTTTCCGTGGTCGTCAAGCCTTCAACTCACGGATGCCCCGGGCGTGGCGGGTTCTAGCTGCCACCGGATTCCTCACCGTCCAGCTCAGGGCGTCGGCGGTGATGCCAGAAGGACCGCGAACCTGCGTGGCCCGGCCGACCGGCGCGCATCGCCTACCCTTCGGCGCGTGGCCAAGGTGCGGCTCGACGGCGTGACCAAGCGCTTCGGCGACGTCGTCGCCGTCGACGACGTCACGCTCGACATCCCGGACCGCGAGTTCATGGTCCTGCTCGGCCCGTCCGGCTGCGGCAAGTCCACGCTCCTGCGGATCATCGCCGGGCTCGAGGACCCGACCGAGGGTCACGTCCACATCGGCGATCGGTGCGTGGACGACATCGTGCCGAAGGACCGCGACGTCGCCATGGTGTTCCAGAGCTACGCGCTCTACCCGCACAAGAGCGTGCAGGCGAACATCGAGTTCCCGCTCAAGGTGCGCGGGGTCCCCAAGGCCGAGCGGGCCACCGCGGCGGCGGAGGCCGCCGGCGTGCTCGGCCTGCGCGACCTGATGGACCGCAAGCCCGGCGCCCTCTCCGGCGGGCAGCGTCAGCGGGTCGCGCTGGCCCGGGCGATCGTGCGCCGCCCGGCGGTGTTCCTGATGGACGAGCCGCTGTCCAACCTCGACGCCAAGCTGCGGGGCGAGACGCGCGCCGAGCTGGTGGCGCTGCACCAGCGTCTCGACGCCACGTTCGTGTACGTCACCCACGACCAGGTCGAGGCGATGACCATGGGCACCCGCATCGCCGTGATGTCGAACGGCGTCCTGCAGCAGGTCGGCACCCCCCAGGAGGTCTACGACCACCCCGCCACGGTCTTCGTCGCCCAGTTCATCGGCACCCCTCCGATGAACGTGCTCCCGGCCGACTCGGTCGAGCGCGGCGACCATCTGGCCGGCGTGCGCCCCGAGCACCTGCGCGTCACCCCCGACGGCCCGCTCGACGCCACCGTGGTGCTGGTCGAGCACCTCGGCCACGAGGTGCTGGTGACCTGCGTGCTGAGCGAGGGCACCAAGGTGGTGGCCCGCCTCGATGCCGAACACGCCGAGCACCTCGACCTGCAGTCCGGCCACGGCGTTCGACTCGCCGTCGACGAGCGCCGGGTGCACCGATTCGACCCGGTGTCGCTCGCGAACCTGGCGGGGGCCGGCGGATGAGCACCCGCCGGCGGCGCTGGCGCGACGTGCCGGCGGCGGCGATCATGCTCGCGCCGTCGCTCGTGATCCTCGTCGGGTTCGTGCTCTACCCCTTGGCCCGGGCGGTGGTGCTCGGCCAGCAGCTGTGCGACGTGCAGGGCGAGAACTGCAAGAACCAGGGGTTCCAGCAGTACGTCGACGTCTTCACCAGCTCCGAGTTCCAGCACGCGCTCGGCATCACGGTGAAGTACGCGTTGCTCACGGTGCCGCTCGGCCTGGCCCTAGGCGTCGCCCTGGCCGTGCTCGCCGATCGTGCGATGCGCGGCATCGGCTTCTTCCGCACCGTGTTCGCCAGCACCGTGGCCACGTCCGTCGCGGTCGCGTCGCTGATGTGGCTGTTCCTCCTCCAGCCGTCCGTCGGCGTGCTCGCCAACGTGGAGTGGATCAACGAGCACTTCCCCGTGGTGAAGAACCCGGGCCTGCTGAACGACCCCGGCACGGCGCTCATCTCGGTCGCCCTCTCCAGCGTGTGGGCCAACCTCGGCTTCACGTTCATCGTGGTGACCGCCGGGCTGCAGAGCATCCCGAAGGAGCTGTACGAGAGCGCGTACGTCGACGGCGCGGGCGGGTGGCGGCGCTTCACCAGCGTCACGGTCCCGATGCTCGGCCCGACGCTGCTGTTCGCCTCCGTGGTGCTCACGAGCCGGGCGTTCCAGGCCTACGGCGAGATCGACCTGCTGACCGGCGGGGGTCCGGTGCCCCAGGACTCCACCACGACGCTGACGTACTTCATCTACGGCGGCAACTCGATCATCAAGGGCAACGACGGCTTGCAGGCGGCGAGCGCCGTGCTGCTGTTCCTGCTGCTGCTCGTGCTGTCGTTCGCACAGTTCCGGGGCCTCGAGCGACGGGTGCACTATGGGACCTGACCGGGCCCCCACCGGCTGGCGCCTGGCGGTGCGGTACCTGCTGCTCGGCATCGTCGCCGTGCTGGTCCTGTTCCCCATCTACACGACAGTGGTCGCCGCCCTGAAGCCCGGCAACCAGGTGCTCGTCAACCCGCTGCGGCCCGGCCCGTTCACGCTCGACGTGCTGCGCGACGCGTGGACCGACGGCAACCTGGGCCGCTACCTGTGGAACTCGGCGGTCGTCGCCACGATCGTCACGGTGGCCCAGCTCGTCACGTCGGTGCTCGCCGCGTACGCGTTCGCGTTCTTGGACTTCCCGTTCAAGAAGGCGATCTTCGCCGTGTTCCTCGCCACGCTGTTCGTCCCGTTCGAGGTGACGCTGGTGGTGAACCGCCAGACGATCGACGACCTCGGCTGGCTCAACACCTACGCCGGGCTGGCGGTGCCCTTCCTGGCGACAGCGTTCGGCACGTTCCTGCTGCGCCAGGCGTTCCTGCAGGTCCCGCGAGACCTGCGCGAGGCCGCCGCCATGGACGGCCTCGGCCACGGTGGCTTCATGCGCGAGGTCGCCGTCCCACTTGTGCGGCCCACGCTCGGCGCGCTCGGACTGTTCTCGTTCCTGGCCACGTGGAACCAGTACCTGTGGCCCGTGCTCATCACCACGGAGGAAGACATGAACACCGTCCAGGCTGGGTTGCGCTTGCTGCGCTCCAGCGACCTCGACAAGCCGAACCTGGTGATGGCCGGAACGCTCATCGCCGCGATCCCGATCTTCGTGGTGCTGATGGTGTTCCAGCGCCAGCTGGTGCGGGGCCTCACCGCCGGGGCGGTGAAGGGCTGATGCGCACCCGCACCACCCTCGCCGTGCTCGCGGCGTCGTCACTGGGGCTGCTCGCGGCCTGCAGCAGCGGCGACGACTCCATCCTCGACGCCGGCCAGGAGGACACGACGGCCCCCGCCGGCACCGAGGCCGCCGGTGCCACCACCGAGGCGCCCACCACCACCGCGACGCCACTCGCCGATCTCCCGCCGTGTCCCATCGACGCGCTCGAGACGGCGACCGGGCCGATCGAGCTCACGTTCTGGCACGCCATGAACGGCGACAACGAGGATGCGCTCCAGGTCCTCGTCGACGAGTACAACGCCTCGCAGACGAAGGTCCGCGTGACGCTGCAGAACCAGGGCGGCTACGAGCAGAACATCGAGAAGTACCTCCAGTCCGGTCAGTCCAGCCGGCCGGACATCGTGCAGCTCCCGGAGTACGCAGTGCAGACGATGATCGACACCGAGTCCACCGTGCCGATGGGTGCCTGCGTGGAGGCGGCCGGGTGGGACACGTCGGACCTGCTGCCCCAAGCGCTCAACCAGTACACGAGCGAAGGCGTGCAGTGGTCGATGCCGTTCAACGTCAGCGACCCGATCCTCTACTACAACAAGCGGATGTTCACCGAGGCCGGGCTCGACCCGGCGACCTCGCCGATCACGCTCGAGCAGCTCCGTGAGTACTCACAGGCGATCGTCGACTCCGGCACGGCCACCTACGGCATCTCGCTCGACACCGGACAGGACAGCGGCGGCGGCTGGTTCGTCGAGCAGTGGTTCGCCCGAGCCGGTGAGTTCTACGCGGACAACAACAACGGCCGCACCGCCCCGGCCACCAAGGTGCTCTACGACAACGCCACCGGTGTCGAGCTGATGACGTTCATGCAGCAGATGGTGGCCGACGGCCTCGCAGTCGACGTCGGTGACAACCCGAGCGGCCAGGACGCGTTGCTGAAGCTGGCTGACCCGCAGACGCCGGCGGCGATGACGATCGCCACGTCAGCGGCGCTCGGCACGGTGCTCAACCTGGTGCGCGGCGGCACCATCCCGGGCATCACCGAGGCCGACATCGGAGTCGGGCCCATGCCGGGCCCGAGTCCGACGCCGGGCGCCATCGTGGGTGGTGCCTCGCTGTGGATCGTGAACGACCACGGCGACGAGACGACGGCCGCGGCGTGGGACTTCGTGCAGTTCATGGTCAGCCCGCAGTCGCAGTCGACGTGGGCGGCGGCCACCGGCTACATCCCCGTCAGCGAGGAGGCGACCACGCTCGACCCGATCGCCGCCCGTTACACCGACGACCCACGGTTCAAGGTCGCGTACGACCAGCTCCTGTCCACGGAGGACTCGCCGACGTCGGTCGGCCCGCTCATCGGGCCGCAGCTCCAGGTGCGCAACGTGACGGCGCGCGCCACCGCGGCGATCTTCCAGGGCGCTGACGTCGCGTCCACCCTCACCGACGCTGTCAACCAGGCGAACGCGCTGATCGCCGACTACAACGCCCGCAACTGACCCCCTCCCG
>CAZKVJ010000040.1:0-11623 GCA_964556225.1 uncultured Ilumatobacteraceae bacterium | reverse complement strand
GGCGAGCTGATGACCGAGGTCGCCGGTGAGGTGTGCGACGGGCTCATCTGCCACGGCTTCACCACCGAGCGCTACCTGCGCGAGGTCACCCTGCCCGCGATCGAGCGCGGCCGGGCCAAGGCCGGCAAGTCGATGGACGGCTTCGAGATCGTCGGACCCAGCTTCGTGGTCACGGGCACGAACGACGACGAGCTGGGCGCGGCATCGGCAGGCACCCGCCAGCAGATCGCCTTCTACGGCAGCACCCCGGCCTACCGCCCGGTGCTCGAGCTGCACGGCTGGGGCGCCCTGCAGGACGAGCTGAACGCCCTGTCCAAGCAGGGCCAGTGGGTGGAGATGGCCTCGCTGATCGACGACGAGATCCTCAACACCTTCGCCGTGGTGGCGGAGCCGGAGGGCATCGCGCCGGAGCTGCACCGTCGCTACGGCGACGTCGTCAGCCGCATCAACTTCTACGCGCCGTACCGCAGCGACCCCGAACGCTGGCGCCGGGTCATGGCCGACCTGAAGGCGGCGTAGCCCCCTCGAACCCGGCGAGCCAGCGGCGCGCGCACTCGCCGAGCGCCTCGATGGCGTAACCGCCCTCCTGGAGCACCACGGTCGGCAGGCCGAGCCCGGCGACCGCCGCACCGCAGCGGGCCAGGCCGTCCGCAGTGAGGGCCAGGTCGCTGATGGGGTCGGCTTCGTACGTGTCGAGGCCGAGCGACACCACGAGCAGCGCCGGGTCGAAGCGCTCGATGGCGTCGGCCGCTCGCATCAGGGCGGCGAGGTACTCGTCGTCGCCGGTGCGCGCCGGCAGCGGCAGGTTGAGGTTCGTCCCACGTCCCGCACCGGCACCCATCTCGCCGGCGAAGCCGGTGTGGTACGGGTAGGCGCGGGCCGGGTCGCCGTGCAGTGACACGTACTGCACGTCGGCGCGCTCGTAGAAGATCTCCTGGGTGCCGTTGCCGTGGTGGTAGTCGACGTCGAGCACGCTCACGCGCGTGCCGGTCGAGTGCGCCACGTGGTGGGCGGCGATGGCGGCGTTGTTGAAGAAGCAGTACCCGCCGTACAGCGACGAGGTCGCGTGGTGGCCCGGCGGGCGGCAGAGCCCGTACGCGACCCGCTCGCCGCCGAGGACGATCTCGGTCGCGCCGAGGGCCACGTCGACGGCGGAGCGCGCCGCGGCGTACGTGCCCTCGACGATCGGTGTGGTGGTCTCGAAGCACCACCAGCCGATGCGGGCCTGGACCGGCTGCGGCTCGACGAGCGGCTCCATCCCCCGCCGCAGGCCCGCCATGGCGAACACGTCGGGCACGACCTCGCGGCGTGGCCCCACCGAGGTCTGGTACTCGCTCCAGGCCGAGGCCAGGAACCGGACCAGGCCGGGATCGTGCACGGCCGCGATCGGCGCCTCGCCGGCATCGCTCGGCTCCTCGATGGTGACGCCCGGCATGTCCGCCAGCGCGGCGAGGATGGCGTCGACGCGCCCGCCGTGCTCGAACGGCGACTGGATCGCCGACGACTCCAGCTCCACCTGCGGATCGTGGAGGCGGTGGCGCGGGGAGTGGACGACTCGCACGACGGCGATCCTGCCAGCCGGGGGGTGACAGGGGCGACAGCCGCTCGGGCCAGACGGCTGGTTGAATGACAGCCATGCAACGACGACTCGCGGCCTGCTTCGTCGCGGGTCTGGTGATGTTGGGTGCCTGCGGCGGCGACGATGCCCGGACCGCCGCCGACGCCTCGACCGGCACCGTCACCACCGACGCCGTGGACGCCGCCCCGGCCAGCACCACCGCCGCCCCGACGACGACCGTCGCCGATCCCGGGTCGTGCCACGTCGACGTGACCGGCGACGTCACGGCCAGCATCGACGCCGCCGGCGGCCCGGAGTCCGTCGGCGTGCAGTACTGGCTGAGCGCCGCGGACAACGCCGCGATGGCGTCCGTCGCCGGCACCCCCGCCCCGTTCTTCTTCATGCTGAGCTGCACCGCCGCCGATGGGACCAGCGTGGACATCACCACCGGCGCCGCTGGCTCGGCGGCGACGATCCCCTTCGCCCCCGCGGTCTACACCGTGAACCCGACCGAACCCCGCTTCGGCGGCGGTGGGTCGGCCACCGATGCGCTGGCCGTGCTGGTGAGCCTGCCCGCCACCGGCACGAACTGGGGCCTCGCCGAGCCGGGGACGGTGGAGATCACGCGCTTCGACGACGAGCGCATCTCCGGTACGTTCACGTTCCGAGTGACCGACGTGCTCGCGCTCGAGAACGCCACGCCCAGCCAGGGCAGCGCGACCATCACGGGCGAGTTCGACTTCGCGAACCCGGAGGCGTGACGATGTCCCCACAGGCACCCTTCACCGCCAGGGTCCTCGTCACGGCCGGCCTCGCCGTGCTCGCCCTGGGCCTGGCCGCGTGCGGCGGCGACGACGATGCGAGCGCCCCCGACACCTTGGTGCCGCGAGGCGACACGGACGGCTCCGTGGCCATCACCACCGTCGCGCCGGCCAGCACCACGACGTTCTCCCCGAGCACGCTCCCGCCACCCACCGCGGCGCCCACCATGGTGCCCGTCGGCAGCGTCGCCGGCTCCACCACCAGCGTCGTCGCCCCGTCCACCACCTCGCTCGACACCTGCCGGACCGCTCCCGGCGCCGAGCTGACGATCGAGATCCGCGAGCCGATGCCGCTCCCCTACTGCGTGCGGATCCGCACGTCACAGTCCCTGCGGATCGTGAACCTGAGCCAGGTCGACACCGCCTTCAACATCTACCGGGGCGCGCTCGAGGACCTGTTCCAGACCCCCGAGCTCACGCCCGGCCAGCAGTGGGCAAGCGAGGCGATCGGCGGGCAGTTCGAGCCCGACACCTGGAGCCTGGAGATCGACCAGATCGCCGACTGGGTCGGCACCATGATCGTCGTCGAGGGCTGACCCCCCAGACGTTCGGGCCCCTCCCGCACTTCTGACGGAGTGTCGTCGCTCGTGGAGCGATCTTTCCCGCAAACAACTGCAAGCGAACACCCCGCTCGCCGGGCTCACCAAGCCGCTGCTTGGCACCATCTCTCTCGTCGCTCGCGCCTCAGGAGGGCAGCAGCTCGAGGGCCTCGTCGAGGTACAGCTCGCGGCACCGGGCACGCTGGAGCTTCCCCGACGACGTCTTCGGCAGGGTGCCCGGCTGCACGAGCATGACGTCTCGGGGCGGGAGGCCGCACACCTCGAGGGTGCGGTGGTGCACGGCGTGGCGCACGGCGTCCGAGTCGTCGGTGCGGGCCTCGGCCACCACCACGACGGTCTCCTTGCCCTTGTAGCCATCCACGCCGAAGGCGATGACGTTCCCGGCCCGGATGCCATCGAGGGTGCCGACCGCCCGCTCGATGTCCTCCGGGAACACGTTGCGCCCACCGACGATGATGACGTCCTTGATGCGCCCGCACAGCACCAGCTCACCGTCGACCATGTAGGCGAGATCGCCCGTGCACAGCCAGCCGTGGTCGAACGAGGCCGCCGTGGCATCCGGACGCTTGTAGTACCCCGGAGTCACCGACGTGCCGCGGATGAGCAGCTCGCCGACACCACGCTCGGGCAACTCCTCACGGGTGGCCGGATCGACCACCTTCATCTCGAGCCCCGGAACGGGCCGTCCGAGCATCGGGATGCGCCGGGCGATCACTGCGTAGTCGTCCGGGTCGGTGACGTCGATCTGCTTGGCGACGTGGTCGCGCTCGAGGACCTCGCGGTCGACGGTGTCGCACACCAGGCCCCGACCCCGCGACGGGAACGCGCCGCCGATGGCCACCTCGGCCATGCCGAACGCGGGGAAGATCCCTCCGGCCCGGAAGCCGAACCGGGACGCCTCCTCCACGAACGCCTCGACGGCACGCGGGTCGACCGGCTCTGCGCCCGACAGCGCGAGCGTCAGCCGGGACAGGTCGAGCCCTTCCATCCGCTTCAGCGCCCGGGTGGCCAGCACCCAGGAGAAGTTCGGGCCGGCGGTGGCCGTGCCCTGCCAGTCCGACAGCCATTGCATCCAGTTGCCGGGATGGGCGAGGAAGTCCTGGGGGGCCGCCTGCACCAGCTGCACGCCCTGGGTCATGGGGATGGCGAGGAACCCGACCAGACCCATGTCGTGGTACAGCGGCAGCCACGACACCATCACCTCGCCCGCGCCCAGCTCGGCGGCCGCGCAGGAGGCGTCGATGTTGGCGGCCAGCACCCGATCCGGGATCATCACGCCCTTGGGCTCGCTGGTCGAGCCGCTCGTGTACTGCAGGATCACCAGGCGCTCGGGATCGGCCGGCGGGATCTCGAGCGCTTCGGCGCCCGGGTTCGACGGGCCGGGCAGCACGGACGCCAGCGGTGCGGTCGGCGGGTCGCCGGGAACGGGCTCGTAGAAGGCGCCCAGCGCGTCGTCGATCAGCAGCAGCTTGGCATCGCCGTGGCGGATGCGGGCGCGTGTGCCTTCGACGAACACCTCGAGCGACGCCATGCGCATCGGGAGCGGCAGCACCATGCTGGCCGCGCCCGCGAGCCAGCAGCCCTGGATCGCGGTCATCAGCGCCCGGCTCGTCGGGCCGAGGATGGCAACGTGATCGCCGGGTGCGATGCCACGGGCCTGGAGCGCGGCGCCGACGGCGCGGGCCTCGTCGTGGAGCTGGCGCCAGCTGACGAACACTGGCCCGTCGGGAGCGACGGAGGTGCCGACGAAGCGGACGCCGGCGGCGGAGTCGGCGGCCCGCTCGAGTCGGGCGGTGATGGGCGTTGACATGGGCGTGGCGGAACTCCCCCGGGTGAACGGCCACCTCCGAACCTAGCCCCTCCCCCTACCATGGGCACGCTATGGATCCCTCGGCGCCCGACCCCTCCGACGTCCCCCCGTACCGCTACACCGCCGCCCTCGCCCGGGACATCGAGGCGCGCTGGCAGGACCGCTGGGAGGCCGACGGCACGTTCGAGGCCCCCAACCCGGCCGGTCCGCTGGCCGAACCCGACAAGGTCGCCGGGCGTCCCAAGCTGTTCGTCCTCGACATGTTCCCGTACCCGTCCGGCGCCGGCCTGCACGTCGGCCACCCCCTCGGCTACATCGGCACCGACGTGTACGCCCGCTTCAAGCGGATGCAGGGCTTCAACGTGCTGCACAGCCTGGGCTACGACGCCTTCGGCCTGCCCGCCGAGCAGCACGCCATCGCCACCGGCGTCCACCCCCGCGTCAACACGGAGGCGAACGTCGCCACGATGCGCCGCCAGCTGCGCCGGCTGGGGCTCGGCCACGACACCCGCCGCAGCGTCTCCACCACCGACGAGGCCTACTACCGCTGGACCCAGTGGATCTTCCTGCAGATCTTCGAATCCTGGTACGACGCCGATGCCGACCGGGCCCGCCCCATCGCCGAGCTCGAAGCAGAGCTGGCTGCTGGCACCCGCTCGACCCCCGACGGGCGGGCGTGGGATCAGCTGACCCGGGCCGAGCAGCGCGCCGTGCTCGACGGCTACCGCCTGGCCTACCTGTCGCACGCCCCTGTGAACTGGTGCCCCGGGCTCGGCACGATCCTGGCCAACGAGGAGGTCACCGCCGACGGCCGCAGCGACATCGGCAACTTCCCGGTCTTCAAGAAGGACATGCGCCAGTGGATGATGCGCATCACCTCGTACGCCGACCGCCTGCTGGCCGACCTCGATCGCCTCGACTGGCCAGAACCCATCAAGCTGATGCAGCGCAACTGGATCGGGCGCAGCGAGGGTGCCCGGGTGGTGTTCGACGTGCTGAGCGGCTCCGACGCCGGCGCCGCGCCGACCGGTGATTCGATCGTGGTGTTCACCACCCGCCCCGACACGCTGTTCGGCGCGACCTTCATGGTCCTCGCACCGGAGCACCCCCTCGTCGAGGCGCTGACCACGCCGGAGCACGCCGCCGAGATCGACGCCTACCGTCGCGCCGCTGCCGCCAAGGGCGAGCTCGACCGGCAGGCCGAGGGTCGCGACAAGTCCGGGGTGTTCACCGGCTCGTACGCCCGCAACCCGGTCAACGGCGAGGCGATCCCGGTGTGGGTCGCCGACTACGTGCTGATGGGCTACGGCACGGGGGCGATCATGGCGGTGCCGTGCGGCGACCAGCGCGACTTCGACTTCGCTCGCCAGTTCGGCCTGGCCATCCCGGCCATCCAGCAGCCGCCGGCCGAGTGGTTCGCCGCGCACGGCATCGAGCCCACCCTCGACACCGCGGCGTGGCCGGAGGCGTTCGTCGGCGATGCCCCCTACGTCGCCTCCGACAACGGCTCGCTGGACCTGAACGGCATGACGTCGGTGGACGAGGCGGTGCACCGCACCAACGAGTGGCTCGCCGCGCGCGGTCATGGCGAGGCGACCACCACCTACAAGCTGCGCGACTGGCTGTTCAGCCGGCAGCGCTACTGGGGCGAGCCGTTCCCGATCGTCTACGACGAGCACGACCAGCCCTGGGCCGTGCCCGCCGACCAGCTGCCGGTCCTGCTGCCCGAGCTCGACGACTTCCGCCCGGAGGCGCTCGACCCCGACGACGGCACCACCGAGCCGATCCCGCCCCTGGCCCGAGCCGAGCACTGGGTCGAGGTCACCCTCGACCTCGGTGACGGCCCGAAGCGCTACCGCCGCGAGGTCAACACCATGCCGCAGTGGGCCGGCAGCTGCTGGTACGAGCTGCGCTACCTCGACCCCACGAACGAGGTCGCGCTCGTCGATCCGGAGGTGGAGCGCTACTGGATGGGCCCGCAGGGAACCAACGCCGATGGCACGCCCCACACCGGCGGGGTCGACCTGTACGTGGGCGGCGTCGAGCACGCGGTGCTGCACCTGCTGTACGCCCGGTTCTGGCACAAGGTCCTGTACGACCTGGGCCACGTCAGCAGCGAAGAGCCGTTCCACCGCCTGTTCAACCAGGGCTACATCCAGGCCTACGCCTTCCGCGACGAGCGGGGCCAGGTCGTGCCCGCCGCCGAGGTGATCGAGCGCGACGGCGGGTTCTGGTGGGACGGCGAGCCGGTCGTGCGCGAGTACGGGAAGATGGGCAAGAGCCTGAAGAACGTCGTCACGCCGGACGAGATGTACGACGACTACGGCGCCGACACGTTCCGGCTCTACGAGATGTCGATGGGCCCGCTCGAGGCCAGCCGGCCGTGGAACACCCGCGACGTGGTCGGGATGCAGCGGTTCCTCCAGCGCGTGTGGCGCAACCTGGTCGACGAGCAGACCGGCGAGAGCCGCGTCGTCGACGCGCCTGCGCCCGACGACCTCCGCCGGGCCCTGCACCGCACCATCCACGGCGTCGCCACCGACATGGACGGCCTGCGGTTCAACACCGCCATCGCCAAGCTCATCGAGCTGAACAACTCGCTCACCCAGCACGTCGCGGCCACCGGGTCGACGCCCCGAGAGGTCGCCGAGCCCCTGGTGCAGATGCTGTCACCGCTCACACCGCACGTGGGCGAGGAGCTGTGGCGCCGCCTCGGACACAACACCACGATCACCTACGTCCCGTTCCCCACCGCCGACCCCGCCCTGCTCGTGGACGACACCGTCGAGGTGCCGGTGCAGGTGAACGGCAAGGTGCGCGCCCGCATCGTGGTCGCCACCGGTGCATCAGCCGACGAGATGGAGCAGGCCGCGCTCGCCGACCCCAAGGTGCAGGCCGCCCTGGCCGGTGCCGCTCCGAAGAAGGTCGTCGTCGTCCCGGGCCGCATGGTCAACGTCGTCGCCTGACCCCCACCCCCTCCCGTTCTGGTCCCGGGAAGTAGCGCTGAGCGCTACCAGGTGGTGCCAGAACCAAGTCCTTGCGCTTCTGGTCCCAGGAAGTAAGCGCTCAGCGCTACTTGGTGGTGTCAGAACGGGAGGGGTGGGGCAGGATGCGGGCATGGTCGACCACGCCGAGGACTACGCCACGCAGTTCCCCACCCTCACGTTCGACCGGCCGTCCGAGGGCGTGTTGCGCGTCACGCTCGACGGGCCGGGACTGAACGCCGTCTCACTCGAGGGCCACGCCCACCTGGCCGACGTCTGGCTGGCCGTCGACCGCGATCCCGAGGTGCGCGTCGCCGTCATCCAGGGGGCGGGGAAGGCGTTCTCTGCGGGCGGCAGCTTCGAGCTCCTCGACACCGTGATGAACGACTACGCCGTGCGCACACGCGTCATGCGCGAGGCCCGCGACATCGTGCGCAACGTCATCGACTGCTCGAAGCCGATCGTGTCGGCCATCCACGGCCCGGCCGTGGGCGCCGGCCTGGTGTGCGCGCTGCTCGCCGACGTCTCCGTCGCCGGGCGAACGGCACGCATCATCGACGGCCACACCCGCCTCGGTGTCGCCGCCGGCGACCACGCCGCGATCTGCTGGCCGCTGCTGTGCGGCATGGCCAAGGCGAAGTACCTCCTGCTCACCTGCGACACGCTCACCGGCGAGGAGGCCGAGCGCATCGGCCTCGTGTCCCTCTGCGTCGACGACGACCAGGTGCAGGCCAGGGCGCTCGAGGTGGCGGTGCAGCTGGCCGGCATGTCCCAGTCGGCGATCCGCTGGACCAAGCACACGCTCAACCACTGGTACCGAGCGGCCGGACCGGCGTTCGACGCCTCGCTCGCCTACGAGTTCTACGGGTTCGGCGGCCCCGACGCCCGCGAAGGGCTGGCCGCTCACGTCGAGAAGCGCTCGCCCGTGTTCGACGGTCCGACCAGCGGGTGAGCGCGTGAACGTCGGCATCTACCTCGACTTGCGCAACCCGCCGGGATGGCCGCACGACCCGGCCCGGCTGCACGCCTTCACACTCGAGCTGTGCGAGGAGGCCGAGCACCTCGGCGCCCACTCGATCTGGGTCACCGAGCACCACCAGTTCGACGACGGGTACCTCACCCAACCCCTCACCTTCGCCGCCGCCATCGCCGCCCGGACCCGCCGGGTGCGCGTCGGCACCGCCGTCGTGCTGGCGCCGCTGCATCGCAGCGTCGAGATCGCCGAGCAGGCGGCGCTGGTCGACCTCGTCGCCGGCGGCCGCCTCGAGCTGGGGCTTGGCGCTGGCTACCGGTTGCCGGAGTTCGAGCTGTTCGGCGCCGATCCCGCGACTCGCTACGGCGCCACCGACACCACGGCCCGCGAGCTGCGGGAGCTCTGGACCCGGCTGACGCCCGCGCCCGTCCAGGCGCGCATCCCCATCTGGATGGGCTACGGAGGACCGCAGGGCGCTCGCCGGGCCGGGCGCCTCGGAGAGGGGCTGCTGTCGGTGGACCCCGCCCTTGTCGAGCCATACCGCGCCGGCCTCGCCGAGGCCGGCCACGACCCGGCCACCGCGCGCATGGCGGGCTCGGTCCAGGGCTGGATCAGCGACGACCCGGAGGCCGACTGGCCGACCGTCTCGCGCCACGTCGTCTACCAGATGGACAGCTACCGCCGGCACATGGTGGAAGGGACGGGCCGATCGGTGCCCCGCCCGGTCGACCCGGAGCGCCTGCGCCAATCCGACGACTCACGCCCGCTCGCCTCGTTCCTGCTGGCCACGCCCGAGGCTGCCGCCGCCGCGCTGAGCGCGCTGCGGGCCACGGCACCGGTCGAGACGGTGTTCTTCTTTGCTTCGATCGGGGGCATGGACGAGGAGTGGACGCTGCGCCACGTGCAGACGCTGTGCACCCGGCTCGCCCCGCTGGTGCGCGACCTCGACACCGGGAACGACTGAGAAGGGGACCGCCGTGGACGACTTCACC
Organism: uncultured Ilumatobacteraceae bacterium; assembly: GCA_964556225.1. Taxonomy (GTDB): domain Bacteria; phylum Actinomycetota; class Acidimicrobiia; order Acidimicrobiales; family Ilumatobacteraceae; genus CAZKVJ01. Next base: position 1,925 of record CAZKVJ010000040.1, on the reverse strand, counting down.
CTCGACGACCGGATCCAGCTCCACGAGCTGGCCGCCCGCTACGCCAACACCATCGATGCCCGCGACTGGGACCGATTCGAGACGGTGTTCACGCCCGACTGCCGCTACGAGCTGCGCGGCTTCGGCCGGCTCGACATCGTCATCCACGGGGCGGCAGCGCTGCGCCAGCACATGGTCGACAGCGCGGACCACCCCGTCGCGCACCACGTCTCGAACGTCGAGATCGACGCGACCGGCGATCCGGTGCGGATGTTCTCGAAGGTCGTCGGCACCCTGCCCGGCGGCCTGTGCGGGTCGGGCGACTACGCCGACGTGGTCGTCAAGGGCCCGAACGGCTGGCAGATCGCCGAGCGCACCGTCACCCTGCGCCGCCCGCCCCGCTGACCGGCCGCCGCCTGCAGCCTCGTCTCGCGTGCGAATCCCCGCTCTGAGGACGGGGATTCGCACCGAAGAGGCGCAATGCACTCACCGCACTCGGCGACGGATCGCCCGAATCTGCTGGTGCCGCCTACAGTCGCCCGGGTGCTGCGCGTCCCCTCCACCGACGGTGTCGACCTCGCCCTCCACGACCTCGGCGGGTCCGGGCCGCCGCTACTGCTGTTCCACGCCACGGGCTTCCACGGTCGGACCTACCTCCCCATGGCCGCCGCGCTCACCGACCGGTTCCACGTCTGGGCGCCGGACTTCCGGGGCCACGGCGCCTCGACGCCGCCCTACGACGAGGACTTCGCCTGGCGGGGAATGGCCGACGACGTGCTCGCGTGCGCCGACGCGCTCGGGATCTCAGGGTTCCACGCCTTCGGTCACTCCATGGGCGGCACCGCCGCGCTGCTCGCCGAGAGCCGGCGACCGGGGCTGTTGCGGTCGGCCTACTTCTTCGAGCCGATCTTCATCCCGTCCGACTGGGCCGCCGTGCCCCACGACAACGTCATGGAGCAGGCGGCCCGCCGCCGGCGTGAGGTGTTCCCGTCCCGGGCCGAGGCGCTCTACCGCTACGCGTCCAAGACCGTGCTCGGCCGGGAGCTGCGTGCCGACTCTCTGGCCGCCTACGTGGAGTACGGCTTCGACGACCTGCCGGAGGGCGGTGTGCGCCTCGCCTGCCGGGCCGAGCACGAGGCCCGAACGTTCGCCGCCGAGGACAAGATGACCTTCGAGCTGCTCGCCGAGATCGACGTCCCGGCGGTGGTCGCCATCGGCCACCTCACCGCCAGCCCAGGCCCGGCGGACGGGGCGCGGGTGGTCGCCGAGCGGCTGCCCCACGCCCGCCTCGTCGAGTACGACTTCCTCGGCCACTTCGGCCCGCTCCAGGACCCGGACCGCATCGCCGCCGACATCGCAGGCGCCGCCGTCTGACTACCAGCGGTTCCGGGCCTCCTCGGCGAACCCGGCGATGCCCTCGATCTCGTGCGGCACGCCGTCGTCGCCGACCACGCGACCGGACCAGGTGCCGAAGCACTGGTGCACCTCCATCGACAGCACCCCGAGGCTGGTCCGGTCGTGGCGGTCGAACATCGGGGTCAGCACCACGTCGAGGTGATCCGAGCGCAGCGAACGCACCCGCCAGGGCTGCATCGGGTCGTCCCACGAGTACGACCACTCCAGCTCCTCGCCGATCTTCGTCAGGCGGCCGTCGAGGCACAGGCCGTTCTCCGTGTAGCCCGTGCCCACGGTCCACTTCCCACCGAGCTGCAGACCGACGAGCGTTCCGTCGGTGGCATGCCCCGACGCCGCCGCCCAGTTCCAGCGGTTCGCGTACGGCCAGATGCCCCGGCCCAGGTCGAGCACCCCGAACGCCCGGTGCTGCGGATCGAGCGTCCAGCTCCGGTCGCCGAGGCTGACGGTGCCGGTGGCCGGACGGGAGTTCTGCTTGGACGTGTACTGGAAGCGCCGCTCGCTCCACGGGATCACGACGTTCAGCGACTCGT
>CAZKVJ010000039.1:0-12391 GCA_964556225.1 uncultured Ilumatobacteraceae bacterium | reverse complement strand
GTTGATAGGCCGGAGGTGTACGCACGGCAACGTGTTCAGCCGACCGGTACTAATCGGCCGAGGGCTTGGTTCGAACAATCGCTCGTGTTTGCTCTGGAGTCCTCGGGGAGCGATCCCCTTGACAACCGGTTTCCGGTGGCCATGGCGGCGGGGTCACACCCGTTCCCATCCCGAACACGGCAGTTAAGCCCGCCAGCGCCGATGGTACTTGGGGTGAGAACCCCTGGGAGAGTAGGTCGCCGCCGGATTTCTCACTCGAACGCCCCCCGGGTTCCCCGGGGGGCGTTCGTCGTTTTCGCCGTAGGATCGGCAGCCGTGCCTGCGCAGCCTCCGCCCCGTCGCCGATCCGGCAGTGCCCGTCCGTCGGGCGGCGCCGACCGCCGGTCGTCGGGACCGCGCCCGGGGTCGTCGTCGGGCCGGCGTTCGCCGGGTGGGAGCAGCGCTCGGGCGGGCTCCGGCAACGGACGTCCGGGAAGGGCCGGCGGCGCTCGGGGCAGCCGGCCGAGCGAGGCAGGACGCAACGCGGGTCGCGGCGGGCGCGATCGACGTCCGGCGGCTCGGCGGCACGTGGAGCCGGCGGAGGCGCCGCGGCCCCGACGAGGCGCGCGGCCCATGTCGAGGGCCTGGACGCCGGCCGAGCCACCGGCGCCGTGGGTGCCCGAGCAGTGGGTCGACGAGGGGCGGATCCACGACGAGGCGGCCGCCGCCGCCCGGCGGGCGCTCGCCAAGCCGGCCTCGCGGCCTCGGCGGCGGGTGAGGATCGACGACGACGTGGCCGCTCAGATCGAGCGAGCGGTGGGCCCACGCCGGGCGAGCCGGCTGACGACGATGGTGGCCGAGGCGCAGGACGCGCTGGCGCGAGAGCGCTACCAGGACGCCCGCCGTCTGCTGGGGCCACCCCTGGCCGAGGCGCCGGACGTTGCGGCGGTGCGCGAGCTGGCCGGGCTCACCTTCTACCGGCTCGGGCAGTGGCGTCGAGCAGCGAGCGAGCTCGAGGCGTACCGCCTGCTGTCGGGCGGGGCCGTCGACCGGAACCCCGTGCTCGCCGACTGCTACCGGGCGCTCAAGCGCTATCGCGACGTCGACGTCCTGTGGCGGGAGGTGCGTGAGGCCTCGCCGTCTCCGGACATCATGGCCGAGGCGCGGATCGTGGCCGCCGGCGCGCTGGCCGACCAGGGCGACCTGCGCGGTGCGCTGGCGATCATGGCCAAGGCCGGGGGTCGCCCGAAGAAGGTGCGGGAGCACCACCTCCGTGAGTGGTACGTGCTGGGCGACCTCTACGACCGCTCCGGCGATCCCGTCGAAGCCCGGCGGTACTTCGTCCGGGTCGCAGAGCACGACCGCGACTTCGCCGACGTGGTCGAGCGCCTGGCCGCCCTCGGCCGCTGACGCGACACCCTGCGCCACCCCCGCCCTAGGGTGTCGGGTGCTGCCGCGACGCCCCGTCTTCCCCGTCATCGCCCGTGTCGATCGGGCCCCCGAACCCGCACGAACGAGGGAGACGAGCCATGAACGTGGTGGTCATCCGTGGGATCCTGTCGAGCGATCCGGTCGAGCGCACGCTCGGGTCCGTCCTGGTCAGCATGGCGGTCACGACACCGCTGCCGGGCGGCCGTCGGGTCAGCGTGCCGGTCGCGTGGTTCGACCCGCCGTCGCAGCGCCCCTCGCCCGGTGACGAGGTCGTCGTGCTCGGCGCCGTGGAGCGGCGGTTCTTCCGGACCGGCCACGGAACCGCCAGCCGCACCGAGGTGGTGGCGACACGCGTCGTCGCGGCGCGGCGAGCTCGCGCAGTGGCTGCGCTGCTGCGCGATGCGACGGCGGCCATGGGCTGAGGACCCCGGTGCTCGGTGTCCCTGGGCCCTGGGGGCGCGCACACCCGTGGGGCTACGCTCGGCGCGCCGGTCCCCACGGCGGCGCCCGGCCAACACGACCCACGACAGGAGCACGAGGTGGACGTTCACGCACTGCTCGGCGACGAGGCCGACAGCCTGCTCACCCACACCAGCACCGGCATCCCCAAGGAGCATCTCGTGCTCCCCGGTCCGGACTTCATCGACCGCGTCCTGGTGGCCAGCGACCGCTCACCCGCGGTGCTGCGCAACCTGGGGCTCCTCTACGGCAGCGGGCGCCTCGCTGGCTCCGGGTACGTGTCGATCCTTCCGGTCGACCAGGGCATCGAGCACTCCGGCGCGGCCAGCTTCGCCCCCAACCCGGCCTACTTCGATCCCGCCAACATCTGCGAGCTGGCCATCGAGGGCGGCTGCAACGCCGTCGCCACGACGTTCGGCGTGCTCGGCGCGGTCGCTCGCCGCTACGTGCACAAGATCCCGTTCATCGTGAAGCTCAACCACAACGAGCTGCTGACCTATCCGAACAAGTTCGACCAGGTCATGTTCGGCACCGTCCGCCAGGCTGCCGACCTCGGCGCCGTCGGTGTGGGTGCCACCATCTACTTCGGCTCGGCCGAGGCGACCCGCCAGCTGCAGGAGGTCGCCGTGGCCTTCGCCGAGGCCCACCGCCTGGGCATGTTCACGGTGCTGTGGTGCTACCTGCGCAACAGCGAGTTCAAGGTCGAGGGCGTCGACCACCACGTGTCGGCTGACCTGACCGGACAGGCCAACCACCTCGGCGTCACCCTCGAGGCCGACATCATCAAGCAGAAGCTCCCCGAGAGCAACGGCGGGTTCAAGGCGTTCAAGGGCTACGGCAAGACCAGCGACCTGGTGTACGACCGGCTGACCTCCGACCACCCGATCGACCTCGCTCGCTGGCAGGTCGTGAACTGCTACAGCGGCCGGGTGGGCCTCATCAACAGCGGCGGCGAGAGCAAGGGAGCCGGCGACCTGGCGGCGGCCGTCAAGACGGCGGTCATCAACAAGCGCGCCGGTGGCCAGGGGCTCATCTCGGGTCGCAAGGCCTTCCAGCGACCCATGGCCGAAGGCGTCGAGCTGCTCAACGCGATCCAGGACGTCTACCTCGATCCCTCCATCACCATCGCGTAGCGAATCCGCGCTGCGGATGCTCGTGAATCCGAGGAGCGTGCGGGTAGCGTCGAGATGAACACTTCGTGGCCGGCAACGGAGCCGGCTGCCACAGGGAGGGCGGTCCATGACCGATACCGTCGAGCGGTCGGAGGCGCCTGAGGCGCTTCCTCGCCTGGTCGTTCGCTTCGCCGGCGACTCCGGCGACGGCATGCAGCTGACCGGTGACCGCTTCACGTCCGTGAGCGCCGGCTTCGGGAACGACCTGTCGACGTTCCCCGACTACCCGGCCGAGATCCGTGCCCCAGCCGGCACGGTCCACGGCGTGTCGAGCTTCCAGGTCCACATCTCGGACCACGACATCACCACGCCGGGCGACTCGCCGAGCGTGCTGGTGGCGATGAATCCGGCGGCGCTCAGGGCCGACCTGGGTCGGGTCGAGCCGGGTGGGACGCTGATCATCAACGAGGACACCTTCGACGAGCGGAACCTCACCAAGGCCGGCTACGCGCACAACCCGCTCGAGGACGACTCGCTGAACGGGTACAAGGTCATCCGGGTGCCGATGACGTCGCTGACCAAGGAGGCCACCGTCCCGCTCGGGGTGAAGCCGCGAGACGCCGAGCGGTCGAAGAACTTCTTCGCGCTCGGGCTCGTGTCGTGGATGTACACCCGCCCGACCGAGCCGACCCTGCAGTGGATCGACGAGCGCTTCGGCACGAACGAGCTGGTGCGGGAGGCGAACCGGGCGGCGTTCCTGGCCGGGTACCACTTCGGCGAGACCACCGAGGCCATCGGCAACCGCTACGAGATCCGCCCGGCCAAGCTGCCGGCGGGCGAGTACACGAACATCTCGGGCAACACGGCGCTGGCCTGGGGCCTCGTCGCCGCCGGGCAGCTGGCGAAGCTGCCGGTGACGTTGGGGTCGTACCCCATCACGCCCGCCTCGGACATCCTCCACGAGCTGTCGAAGCACAAGCACTTCGACATCCGCACCGTCCAGGCCGAAGACGAGATCGCCGCCGCCGGTGTGGCCCTCGGCGCCTCCTACGCCGGTCACCTCGGGGTCACCACCACGAGTGGCCCTGGCGTGGCGCTGAAGAGCGAGACCATCAGCCTGGCGGTGTCGTTGGAGCTGCCGATGGTCATCGTCGACATCCAGCGCGGCGGCCCCTCGACCGGTCTGCCCACCAAGACCGAGGCCGCCGATCTGAACATTGCGATGTTCGGCCGTCACGGCGAAGCGCCGCTGCCGATCGTCGCCGCGACGAGCCCGGCCGACTGCTTCCACGCTGCCATCGAGGCCGCCCGGATCGCGCTCAAGTACCGCACGCCCGTGATCCTGCTCTCGGATGGCTTCCTCGCCAACGGCGCCGAGCCGTGGCTGCTGCCGGACGTCGACTCGCTCCCCGACATCTCGGTGCCGTTCGCGACGGAGAAGAACCACGTCGACGCCGACGGCACCGAGCACTTCTGGCCGTACGTGCGCGATCCCGAGACGCTGGCCCGGCCGTGGGCCGTTCCGGGCACCCCCGGGCTGATGCACCGCATCGGCGGGATCGAGAAGGAGGACGGCTCCGGCAACATCTCCTACACGCCCGACAACCACGAGAAGATGGTCCACCTGCGGGCCGCCAAGGTGGCCGGCATCGCGAAGGACATCCCCCCGCTCGAGGTCCATGGCGACGCCGACGCCGAGCTGTGCGTGCTCGGGTGGGGCTCGACCTGGGCGGCGATCGACGCTGCGGTGCAGATCGCCGGCCGCAACGGCGAGAAGGTGGCCTGGGTGCACGTTCGCCACCTCAACCCGTTGCCGGCGGACCTGGGTGACGTGCTGCGCCGGTACCGGCGGGTGATCGTGCCGGAGCTGAACCTGGGTCAGCTGTGCCGCATCGTGCGGGCGGAGTACCTGATCGACGCCCGGCCGCTGTCGAAGGTGCGGGGCTTGCCCTTCACCGCGAACGAGCTGCATGCGGCCATCGCCGCTGAGCTGGACCAGCTGGCGAACGAGGCGGGGGAGGCCTGAGATGACCGACACCTTGGTCACGATGACGACGAAGAAGGACTGGACCAGCGACCAGGAGGTCCGCTGGTGCCCCGGGTGCGGCGACTACGGGATCCTGCAGGCCGTGCAGATGCTGATGCCCGAGCTCGGCGTGGCGCCGGAGAACACCGTGTTCGTGTCGGGCATCGGCTGCTCGAGCCGGTTCCCGTACTACATGAACACCTACGGGGTGCACAGCATCCACGGCCGGGCGCCCGCCATCGCCACCGGGATCGCGGTGTCGCGCCCGGACCTCCACGTGTGGGTGGTCACCGGTGACGGCGACGCGCTGTCCATCGGCGGCAACCACCTGATCCACGCGCTGCGGCGCAACGTGAACCTGACGATCCTGCTGTTCAACAACCGGATCTACGGGCTCACGAAGGGCCAGTACTCACCGACGTCGGAGCTCGGAAAGGTCACCAAGAGCACGCCGTTCGGCAACGTCGACCACCCGTTCAACCCGCTCGCGGTCGCCCTCGGCGCCGAGGCCACGTTCGTCGCCCGGACCCACGACCTCGACCGCAAGCACATGATGGAGGTCTTCCGCGCCGCCCACGCCCACCGCGGGGCGTCGTTCGTGGAGATCTACCAGAACTGCAACGTGTTCAACGACGGTGCCTACGACGAGGTCACGGGCCGGGAGGCCCGCACCGAGCATCTCATCGACCTGCGTCACGGCGAGCCCGTGCGCTTCGGCGCCGACGGGCACCGTGGCGTCGTGATGGGCAGCGACGGCCAGCTCCGCATGGTCGAGGTCGCCGACGTCGGCGAGGACGCGCTGCTGGTTCACGACGCGCACCGCGACGACCCGAGCCTGGCGTTCGCCCTGGCCCGGCTGTCCCACGACGACCACTCGCCGACGCCGTTCGGGATCTTCCGCTGCGTTGACCGACCCGACTACGCGTCGCTGGTAGGTGAGCAGGTCGATCAGGCCCTGGCCAAGAAGGGTCCCGGCGACCTCTCTGCGCTGCTCCGCTCGGCCGGCACCTGGACCGTCAGCTGACGCCCCCTCCTCCTCGCCCACCCCTTCCCGTTCGAGAGAGAGAGGCAGCGAGAGAACGGGTGGTGGGGTCAGGCGGTGAGGGGGCGCAGGACCACGCCGGTGCGCAGCTTGGGCGTGAAGAACGTCGACTTGGGTGGCATGAGGAGTCCCTCGTCGGCGGTGCGGCGGATCTCGGCGACGCTCACCGGCCGGATGAGGACGCCGGCGGTGGCGGTGCCGGAGGTCACGGCGTCCACGACGTGGCCGACGCCGTGCTGGTAGGCGACGGTGTGCTCGACGTGCGCGAGCGCGTGCTCGAGGCGGGCGCTGTCGAGGTCGCGCACCCCGGCGAACGCGGCTGGCCGGGGCCGGAGCAGCACGCCGGTGCCGTCGGGACGCACGAGGCACAGCGTGCCCCGGCTCGCCATCTCCGTCAGCGTCGTCGGGCCGACGGGGCCCGTCGACATCGTGTCGAACGAGCGGGAGAGGGCGTCGAGCAGCTCGTCGGGGCTGATCCCGGTGAACAGCCGGTGGATCGCCTCGACGGACAGCTGCTCGGCGACCAGCTCGGCGACGTAGGTCATCGTCAGCTCGGCCGGCGTGTCCGTGGCGGACGTGGCCGAGCGCACCTCGTCGCGGTAGGTGCGGCTGATGGCGTAGCGGTGGTGGCCGTCGGCGATGACCACCGGCTGGGCGCCGATGGCGGCGGAGATCGCCGACACCCGGGCCGGATCGCTCACCCGCTCGACGACGTGCTCGACGCCTTCCTCGTCGACCACCCGGCCCACGGGTTCCGCCGGTGGTGCGAGCAGCTCGGTCAGACCGGTGGCGAGGGACAGCCCCCACACCGGTGACAGGTTCGTGCGCGTGGCGCGGGTGAGCTCGAGGCGGTCCGACTTCGCCTTGGGTGTGGTGCGCTCGTGGGGGAGCACGCCTGGCGCGCCCTCGTCGACCACCTCCAGCCCACCGATCACGCCGACCGTCTCGCGAGCGCGACCCGCGTCGTCGGTGAACCGCATCCGGTAGAGGGTGAAGCTGGGGGTGTCGTCGAGGACCAGGGTGCCGTCGGCCCTCCAGCCGTCGAGCCGGCGGGCGGCGAGGTCGTAGCGCCCGGCACCGTCGGCCTCGCGAGGGACGTCGACCAGCACGATGTTCCGGGGGTGGCGAGTGGCGAATGCGTCGACGTCGGCGTCGCTCAGGACGTCGTAGGGCGGCGCCGCCACCTGATCGAGGGCAACCGACGGCGAGTAGCGCAGGGCTCGGAACGGTTCGAAGCGTGGCACCTGCACAGGATGGCAGCGCTCTGCCAGGATCACCAGGCAATGTCCGACGCTGCCCTCCCCCCGGCCGTGCTGTGCGACCTCGACGGCGTCGTCTGGCTCGCCGGGCGACCCATCCCGGGCAGCGTCGAGGCGATCGCCGCACTGCGCCGGGCCGGCCACCGGGTGGTCTTCGTCACCAACAACTCCTTTGCGCGGGTGGCCGCGCAGGAGGCAGCACTCGGCGCGATCGGGGTGCCCGCCGCCGGCGACGTGGTCACCTCGGCGATGGCGGCGGCCCGCCTGGTCGCGCCGGGGGAGCGTGCCGCGGTCTGCGGCGGTCCGGGGATCGTCGAGGCACTGGAGCGCCAGGGCGTCGAGGTGGTGGCTGACGGTCCCGCCGGCGCCGTGCTGGTCGGGTTCACACCAGCGTTCGACTACGGGATGCTGCGCTGGGCGTCGGATGCCGTCCGGGCCGGTGCCCGCCTGATCGGGACGAACGACGATGCCACGTACCCGACGCCCGAGGGCCTGACGCCTGGTGGTGGGTCGATCCTGGCGGCCGTTCGGGTGGCGTCGGGCGTGGAGCCCGTGGTCGCGGGCAAGCCCCATGCGCCGATGGCCGAGCTCGTCGGCGAGGTGCTCGGCGGGGTCGAGGCGGTCCGCCGGGCGGTCATGGTCGGCGACCGGCCGGCGACCGACGGCCGCTTCGCCCGCCAGCTCGGCTGCCGCTACGCCCACGTGTGGAGTGGGGTCACCCGACCGGGCGGGGCCGATGCGCCTGGTGCGCCGGGGGTCGTCGTGGCGGACCTGGTTGCGCCGGACCTGGCCGGGGTGGCGGCGCTGCTGCTCGACGGGAGCGTCGGCTCGGTGGCTACCGACCGGTAACCTGTGTGCCCATGGCACCCAACGACATCCTGAAGCGTCTCATCGACGCCGGCGCCGAGCTCACCGAGACCTCGCAGGCCCGTGCCGAGGCCCTCGTGAACGACCTGACGAAGGCCGGCGAGGTCCGCCGCAAGGACGCCGAGCGCGCCGTGCAGCAGCTGATCGAGCGCGGCCGCCAGACCACCGAGGACATCGTCTCGCGTGTGCAGGACGAGGTCGGCCGCCAGATGAACCGCCTCGCCGGGCGGGTCGACGAGCTGGAGCGTCTGGTCGAGGAGCTGGCCGCCCGACTCGGCCTGCGCGAGCCGGCGCCGCGCAAGCGGGTGGCGAAGAAGGCGCCGGCCAAGAAGGCCGCCGCCAAGAAGACCGCCGCCAAGAAGGCGCCGGCCAAGCGGGCTGCGGCGAAGAAGGCGCCGGCCAAGAAGGCCGCAACGAAGAAGGCGGCGCCGCGGGCGTGATCGCGTGAGCCGCCGCCGGCGGCTCGATGCCGAGCTGGTGCGCCGTGGCCTCGCCTCGGCGCGCGCCGACGCCGTCGAGCTCATCGCCGCCAGGCGCGTCCTGGTGAACGGTGCCCCGGCCGACAAGGCGGCTCGCCTCGTCGGCCCCGGCGACGCCGTGGTGGTCGAGGGGCCACCGCCGCGCTTCGTGAGCCGTGGGGGCGACAAGCTCGACGCCGCGCTCGAGGCGTTCCCGGTCACCGTGGCCGGACGGCGGGCGCTCGACGCCGGCGCGTCCACGGGCGGGTTCACCGACTGCCTGCTCCAGCGGGGCGCCGCCCAGGTGGTGGCCCTCGACGTCGGCCACGGCCAGCTCCACCCTCGGATCCGTGAGGACCCGCGGGTGACGGTGATCGAGGGCTACAACGTCCGTCACCTGGTCGCCGGCGACATCGGCGGTCCGGTGCCGCTCGTCGTCGCCGACTTGTCGTTCATCTCGTTGCGGCTGGTCGCTGCTGCGCTCGTCGGTGCCTGCACGCCGGGTGCGGACCTGGTCCTGCTGGTGAAGCCGCAGTTCGAAGCCGGCCGGGTCGAGGTCTCGAAGGGCCGTGGCGTCATCACCGACCCCGCGATCCATGAGCGGGTGCGGGCCGAGGTGGCCGCCGCGCTCGTCGCTGCCGGCGCGACGGTGCACGGGTGGATAGCGTCTCCGATCACGGGAGGCGACGGCAACGTCGAGTTCCTGGTGCACGCGACGACCCCGTAGGAGGCGACGGCTCGGCCATGGCGAACGTGCTGATCGTGGCCCACCACGAACGGGTCGAAGCGGGGATCCTGGCGCAGACCGCGGCGACCTGGCTGCGCCGTCACGGTCACGTCCCCTGGATGGCGCCTGATGATGCCAGGGCGCTCGACCTCGGCGAGCTGGCCGCCGAGCGCCCTCCGTCCGACGCCGAGCTGGCGCTCAGCCTGGGCGGTGACGGCACGATGCTGCGCACCGTGCAGGTCCTCGACGGGGCGTCGGTGCCGGTGATCGGGGTCAACGTCGGCTACCTGGGCTACCTGACCGAGGTCGAACCCAACGGTCTCGAGGCCGCGCTCGAGCGGTGGTTCGCCCCACCGAGCGACCCGGCCCGGGCGGCCGTGCGCATCGAGGAGCGGATGATGCTCGACGTGGCGCTGCGCCGCAGCGGCGACTCGGGTACCGAGGGCCCGTGGCGGGCGCTGAACGAGGCGGTGCTGGAAAAGCGCGAGTCCGGCCACACCGTGCGCCTGCTGGTGCGCATCGACGGCGCCCCGTTCACCTCGTACGCCGCCGACGGGTTCATCGTGGCCACCCCGACCGGGTCGACCGCCTATTCGCTGTCGGCTCGGGGGCCGGTGGTGTCCCCGGCGCATCGCGCCCTGCTGCTCACCCCGGTCTCACCGCACATGCTGTTCGACCGGTCGCTGGTGCTCGATCCCGACGAGCCGGTCGAGGTCGAGGTGCTCGGTCACCGCCCGGTCGACCTCGCCGTCGACGGCCAGCGGGTCGGCACGCTGGCGGAGGGCGACGTGGTGTCGTGCCAGCCGGCGCAGGCCGTCGCCCGCTTCGTGCGCTTCGGACCGCACCGGTTCCACCAGATCCTGAAGGCCAAGTTCGGCCTGAGCGACCGCTAGCGATGCTCACCGAGCTGCACATCGAGAACCTGGGCGTGATCGAGCGGGCCGAGCTGGTGCTCGGCCCGGGGCTCACCGCGGTCACGGGCGAGACGGGCGCCGGCAAGACGATGCTGGTCGAGGCGATCGAGCTCCTTGTGGGCGAGCGGGCCGACCCGGCGATGGTCCGCGCCGGTGCCGCCGAGGCGCGGGTGGAGGGCCGCTTCGTGGCCGGCGACGACGAGGAGATCGTGCTGGCGAGGGTGGTGCCGGTGGAGGGCCGCTCGCGGGCGTACGTCAACGGCCGTCTGGCCACCGTCGCGACGCTGGCCGAGCACGGCGCCCGCCTCGTCGACCTGCACGGTCAGCACGCCCACCAGAGCCTGCTGACCACGGCCGCCCAGCGCGACGCCCTCGATCGGTTCGCCGGCGTCGACCTCACACCGCTGCGGGAGGCCCGGGCGCACCTCACCGAGATCGACGCCGCGCTGGCGGCGCTCGGAGGCGATGCCCGGGCGAGGGCTCGCGAGATCGACCTGCTCCGGTTCCAGGTCGACGAGCTGGCGGCAGCCGCGGTCGAGGGTCCCGACGAGGACGTCACGCTGGAGGCACTCGAAGACGTGCTCGCCGACGCCGCCGCGCACCGTGACGCTGCGGCCCGGGCGCTGGCTGCGCTCGTCGGCGACGAGCGGGGCGACGACCCTGTGGCGGCTCTCGACGCCGTGGGCGCGGCGCTGCGAGCGCTCGACGGTCGGGCGCCGTTCGCCTCCGTGGCGGCGCGCGTGCACGGGCTGGCCGCCGAGCTGGCGGACGCCGCCGCCGAGCTGCGGGCCGCGGCCGAGGCGATCGACGAAGACCCCCAGCGGCTGGCCGAGGTGCGCGCCCGGCGTCAGCTGCTCCACGAGCTGCGCCGCAAGTACGGCGACACCCTGGCTGACGTGCTGGCGTACCAGGCCGAGGCGGCGGAGCGCCTCGCCGGCCTCGAGTCCTTCGAGGAGCGCGCCAGCCGGCTCGACACCGAACGGGCGGCGGCGGTGGAGGCCGAGCGGGCGGCAGCGTCCGCCGTGGGCCGGGAGCGCCGCCGGGGCGCGCCCGCGCTGGCGGCGGCGGTGCAGGCCCACCTCGCCGAGCTGGCGATGCCTCGGGCGGTGGTCGAGGTCCAGGTGGGTTCCGGTGCCGACGACCCGGGACCCGGTGACGACGTCCGGTTCCTGCTGGCTGCCAACCCGGGCACGGCGCCGCTGCCGCTCGCCAAGGTCGCATCGGGAGGCGAGCTGGCCCGGACGATGCTGGCCCTGCGCCTCGTCCTCACCGAGGCACCGGACACGCTGCTGTTCGACGAGGTCGACGCAGGCATCGGCGGCGCAGCGGCCGTCGCCGTGGCCGCTGCGCTCGCCCGGGTCGCCGAGCGCCACCAGGTGCTGGTCGTCACCCACCTCCCGCAGGTGGCGGCCGCAGCCGGCACCCAGATCACTGTGAGCAAGAGCGTGGAGGGCGAGTCCACCCGCGCACAGGCCAAGCGGGTGGACGGCGCCGAACGGGTCGACGAGCTGGCCCGGATGCTGTCCGGACGGCCCGACAGCGCCTCGGCGCGCCGGCACGCCGTCGAGCTGCTGTCCGGCCGCGCCTGAGGGTCGCCCGGATCGGTCGCCGTCCGGGGTATGCTGTGCTCCCGTCATGATCTCGATTGACGGGAGGCCCACGCCGATGCCGAAGCACATCTTCGTGACCGGAGGGGTCGCCAGCTCGCTGGGCAAGGGGCTCACCGCCTCGTCGCTCGGCCGGCTGCTGAAGCTTCGGGGGCTGCGGGTCACGATGCAGAAGCTCGACCCGTACATCAACGTCGACCCCGGCACGATGAACCCGTTCGAGCACGGTGAGGTCTTCGTCACCGATGACGGCGGCGAGACCGACCTGGACCTCGGCCACTACGAGCGCTTCATCGACGAGAACCTCTCCCGCAACTGCAACGCCACGACGGGCTCGATCTACCAGGCGGTGCTGGCGGCCGAGCGCCGGGGCGACTACCTCGGCAAGACCGTGCAGGTGATCCCGCACATCACCGACGAGATCAAGCGCCGCATCCGGCGGCTGGTGAGCGACGACGTCGACGTCGTGATCACCGAGATCGGCGGCACCGTCGGCGACATCGAGATCCT
>CAZKVJ010000038.1:515-13015 GCA_964556225.1 uncultured Ilumatobacteraceae bacterium | reverse complement strand
ACGACGACGACGGCCGCGGCGACGACGACCACGAAGCCGGCGACGACGACGACGGCCGCGGCGACGACGACCACGAAGCCGGCGACCACCACGACCGCCGCAGCGACGACCACGACCGTGCCCGGCCCCACGTCGGGGTCCTTCACCTACGACGCGAGCTGCACCAACAACGTGACGCCGGATGTGAGCACGCTGAAGTTCGTGGCCGGCGGCTCGGTGCCGTCGTCGGTGGTGGCGGGCTCGAAGTTCGTGCTCTCGAAGCAGCAGTGGTCGGTGACGATCCCTGGGTCGGTGTTCCAGTCAGGGATCAACCTCGATCTGCTGGCGCCCGGCCAGGTCGTCACGGGCACCGTGGACATCGCAGTCGCGGGCTCCGGGACCAGCGAGACCACGCAGTCCGTGACGGGGATCCCGATCTCGGTGACGGTTGCGGTCGACGGTGCCGGCAGCGCGGTCGATGCGACGGTTCCGTTCCAGCCGAAGGACCTGACGTGGACCGCCCTCAGCGGGCCGATCGGGCTCCGGTTCTCGGGCGCCACGTTCAGCGTGACGATCGGACCCTTGAAGGTCGGGTTCAACTGCAAGCCGTCGGCGACGACGCCGTTCGTGACCACGGTCGGCACGGGTGCAACGGTGACGACGACGACGGCACCGTCCGGGGCGACCACGACGGTCAAGCCGGCGACGACGACCACGGTGGCGACCACCACGGGCTCGATCCCCAAGACCGGTCCCCGCCAGCTCGTCGGACAGCTGCTGGTGGCGTTGGTGCTGCTGGACCTCGGCTACCTGGCCCTGTCCCTGCTGCGCCCATCCAAGCGCCGCACGCTGGGGTGACATGTGGCATCTCGGTGAACAGCGAATGGTGTCAAGACCGAGCGAGCGCGCTCCGATACAGTTGCACTGTTCTCCATTGGCTCGGACGAACATGTGGCTGGCCCCGATCCCTCGGGGCCAGTCGCATGTCCGGGCTCCGGTGATCGTGACGGTTCAGGTCAGCGGACGGTCCTGCTTGTCCCGCTTCGCCGCCTTCTGGGCCTGCTTCCACGAGCGCACCTTGTCGAGCGCCTCCGGTGAGTCGATGTCGGCCACGCTGCGGGGCACGTCGTCGCCGAACGGCCCGGCGGCCTGGCGCCACCCCTCCGGTTGCACGCCCATCCGCTTGCCGAGGATCGCGACGAAGATCTTCGCCTTCTCGTCGCCGTAGCCGGGCAGCGCCCGAAGGCGGCGGTAGAGCTCGTCGCCGGAGGCGACGCCGTTCCACACGTCGGCGCCCTTGCCCCGGTAGCGCTGGTCCAGCACCGTGCACAGCTCGTGGATGCGCCGCCCCATCGAGGCCGGGAACCGGTGGATCGCCGGCTTCTGGCAGCACACGGCGACGAACGCCTCGCGGTCCATCGCTGCGATCCGGTGGGCGTCGAGGTGGCCGAGGCGCACGGCCAGCGTGCGAGGGCCAGCGAAGGCCCACTCCATCGGGACCTGCTGGTCGAGCAGCATGCCGATGAGCAGCGCCGTGCCATCACGGTTCAGCAGCCCGTCGGCCTCGGCGTCACCGGTGACGTGAAGGGTTCCCACCATCAGGCATGGGCCGGGTCGGCAGCGTCCGGATCGATGCCATGGCGGCCAATGGCGTCGAGCACCACCTCGGGCTTCACCTCGCCGAGCTGGGCCAAGCCCGACAGGACGGCGACCACGACGTGAGCGGCGTCGACCTCGAAGTGGGCACGCAGCGCCTCTCGGGTGTCGCTGCGCCCCATGCCGTCGGTGCCGAGCGGCACGAACGGCCGGCCGGGCAGGAAGCGGGCGACCTGCTCGGGCACGATCTTCATGAAGTCGGTGACGGCCACGATCGGACCGGGAGCGTCGGCCAGCAGCTGGGCGACCCGGGGGACGCGGGGCGGGAGGTCCGGGTGGAGCCGGTTCCAGCGCTCCACCGCCAGCGCGTCGTCGCGCAGTGCCTTGTACGACGTGGCCGACCACAGCTCGACGCCCACGTCGAAGTGCTGCGCCAGCTCCTCGGCCGCCTCGCGGGCAGCCAGGTTGGCCGAGCCGGAGAACAGCACCGTCGCCCGCTTGGACGTGTGCGCCGGGGCCTCGCGCCAGCGGTACAGGCCGGCGATGATGCCCTCGTCGATGCCGGCGCCGGCCGGCTTGGGCGGCATCACCTGGTTCTCGTTGTAGATGGTCAGGTAGTAGAAGACGTCGGGGTCCTGGCCCGCGGCCGGCCCGTACATGCGCTCCAGCCCGTGGCGCACGATGGTGGCCAGCTCGTACGCGAACGCCGGGTCGTAGGCCTGGCACGGAGGGTTCGTGGAGGCCAGCACCAGGCTGTGGCCGTCCTGGTGCTGGAGGCCCTCGCCGAGCAGTGTGGTGCGCCCGGCGGTGGCTCCGAGCAGGAACCCCCTGGTGCGGATGTCGGCCGCCTGCCACAGCAGGTCGCCGACCCGCTGGAACCCGAACATCGAGTAGTAGGTGAAGAACGGCACCATCGGCACGCCCCGGGTGGCGTAGGCCGTGCCGGCGGCGATGAAGCTCGACGTGCCACCGGCCTCGGTGATGCCCTCCTCCAGGATCTGGCCGTCGCTCGCCTCGGTATAGCTGAGCAGCAGGTCGTGGTCGACCGGCTCGTACTTCTGGCCGTGGGCGGCGTAGATGCCGAGCTCGCGGAACAGGGCGTCCATGCCGAACGTGCGGGCCTCGTCCGGGATGATCGGCACGACGCGGGCGCCGAAGCGCTCGTCGCGGCTGAGGTTGCGCAGCAGCCGGGTGAAGGCCATCGTCGTGGACACCGCCTGGTTGCCCGACCCGGCGTCGAGGTCGGTGAACGCCGACTCAGCAGGCAGCTCCAGCGGACGGCGCACCCGCACGACCCGCTTGGGGAGCGGCCCACCCAGCGCGCGGCGGCGCTCGACCATGTACTGGTACTCGACCGAGTCCTCCGGCGGGCGGTAGTACGGCGGCAGATCACCCATCAGCGCGTCGTCGGGGATCTCCTCGCTGAGGTGCAGGCGATCGCGCAGCACCCGCAGCTGCTCGTTCGTCATCTTCTTGATCTGGTGCGTGGCGTTGCGACCCTCGATCTCGGGTCCGAGCGTCCAGCCCTTGATCGTCTTGGCCAGGATCACGGTGGGCCGTCCGGAGCCCAGGTTCTCGACCGCTGCTCGGTAGGCGGCGTAGAGCTTGCGGTAGTCGTGACCACCGCGCGGCAGCCAGCGCAGCTCGTCGTCGGACAGGTGGGCGACCATCTGGCGCAGACGCGGGTCCGGACCGAAGAAGTGCTCGCGGATGTACTCGCCGGACTCGACGGAGTAGCGCTGGAACTCGCCGTCGACGGTGGTGTTCATCTTGTTGAGCAGCACGCCGTCGACGTCGCGGGCCAGCAGCTCGTCCCAGCGGCTGCCCCAGATCACCTTGATCACGTTCCAGCCCGCCCCTCGGAACGTGGCCTCGAGCTCCTGGATGATCTTGCCGTTGCCGCGCACCGGGCCGTCGAGGCGCTGCAGGTTGGCGTTGAGGACGAAGACCAGGTTGTCGAGCTGCTCGCGGGCGGCCAGCGACAGGGCCCCGAGCGTCTCGGGCTCGTCGGTCTCGCCGTCGCCGAGGAAGCACCAGACCCGGCTGGCGGAGGTGTCGTCGATCTTGCGGTTGTGCAGGTAGCGGTTGAACCGGGCCTGGTAGATGGCCGTGAGCGGGCCGAGGCCCATCGACACCGTCGGGTACTCCCAGAAGTCCGGCATCAGCCGCGGGTGGGGGTAGCTCGACAGCCCTCGGCCGCCGCGCCCGATCTCACGGCGGAAGTGATCGAGGTCGTCCTCGGTGAGGCGGCCCTCGAGGTAGGCGCGGGCGTACACCCCGGGCGCGGCGTGGCCCTGGATGTAGACGTGGTCGCCGGGGGTGCCGTCGTCCTTGCCTCGGAAGAAGTGGTTGAAGCCGATCTCGTACAGGCTGGCCGAGCTGGCGAACGTGGACAGGTGCCCTCCGATGCCCGGTGCGGTGGCGTTGGCGCGGATGACCATGGCGGCGGCGTTCCAGCGGACGTAGCGGCGGATCCGCCGCTCGATGTGCTCGTCGCCCGGGAACCACGGCTCGAGCTCGCGGGGGATGGTGTTCACGTAGGGGGTGGAGACGGTGGCCGGGAAGCTGACCTGGCTCTCGCGGGCCCGTTCGAGCAGGCGCGACAGCAGGTAGCGGGCCCGGGTCTTGCCGCGGGCGTCGATGACGGCGTCGAGGGAGTCGAGCCACTCCTCGGTCTCGCCGGGGTCGATGTCGGGCAGCTGGTGGACGGACCCGTCGAACAACATGAGGGCCATTGTCGCACCGATCCGGTCGGAACGGGCTGGAGTCTGGGTCAGCGCGTGTCGAGCAGACGGGTCGGTGTCGTCCCGACGAACGACGTCGTCGTGTAGCCGAGGAGGTCGACCACCACGTCGACCGGACCGCTGGAGTACACGCACACCTGTCCGTGCTCGTCCGGGCGCACGATCGTGAAGTTCGCCGTGTCCCGTGCCGGGTAGGTGTTGAGGTTCGACGCCGTCGGCCGGCCCGCCGAGCAGGGGTAGGCGGTGAGGAACCCCGACAGCGACGGCCGGGTGGCGGTGAGGTTCAAGAGCGCGGCGGTGGCTCCCGCCGGGACGAGGCCGGTGGCGACGACGTCGACCGTGGTGACGCCACCGGCGCCCAGGCGAGTGGCGCTGAGGCGGGTGTCGACGACGCGCTGGGGTGTGATCGGATGCACGCCGGCGGCGGGCTGGAACGAGCCGAACAGGTCGACGACCAGATGGGTGGCGTGGCTGGCCGTCACGCAGACGCGACCGCCCGCATCCGGCGCGACCACGACGAGGTTCGGGACGGGATCGCCCGGCCGGAAGTTGACGTTCGACGTGGCGCCGGCCGGCACGCCGCACGCGGCCACCGTCACATAGCCGTGGGTGGGCGCGTCGACGGCGGTGACGTTCAGGGCGACGGCCGACGGGATGGCGCCGCCCACGGTGGGCACGGTCACGGCCAGCGGCACGCCGGCGGGCTGGAGGGCACCGCCGTCGCGGGTGTCGGCCAGGCGCGTCGGGACCGTCGCGGCGAAGCCGGACCCCGACGGGAACCATCCGGCCAGGTCGACGATCACGTGGGTGGAGGAGTGGTTGAAGACGCAGATGCTCCCGTCGGTGCCGACGGGCACCACGGCCGCGGCCGCCACGGTGTGGTCGGCGCGGTGGTTCAGGTTGCTGGCCAGTGGCGGCGCGCCGCCACACGGGAACGCCGTCACGTAGGCCGCGGAGCGGGGGTTCGTCACCGTCAGGTTCACGGCCACCGCGGCGACATCGGCCGGCACGCCACCCACCCCGGCGACGCGGATCGCGGTGACGCTCTGCGGGGCCAGGCGCGTCGAGGCGGTCATCACGGCCCGGGCGATGTTCGCCGAGTACTCGGCCGCACCGGTCGAGTTGAGGTGGATGGCGTCGTAGGTGAGCCCGCTGCGGTCGGCGATCGCCGCCCAGTCGACGAGCGAGAGGTCCGGATGGCGCTCGACGGCTCGGCGCAGGTGGGCGTTGACCGTCGGGAAGTACCAGTAGTAGGGCTGCACCTGCGTCCACGCCGACGCGGTGACGTACTCCGGCTTCACCTCGCGCAGCGTCACCCAGAAGATGTGCTTGGCGCCGGCGGCGCGGAGCGTCGCGACCATCGAGTCGATCGAGCGGTCGAAGCGGGCCGGATCCCAGTAGGGGTAGTTGTAGCCGCCGGCGACGACGGCGTAGTCGCCGAACACCCAGGGTGAGGTGGCCATGCGCCCGCGCACGTGGCGGCTCTCGAGCTGCTCCACGAACAGCGCCGGGGTCCCGTCGACGGTGACCTGCCAATCGGGCGGGAACGCCGCCGGCAGCGCCGAGCGGGCGCCGAGGCCGACGGAGTCGCTGACGAAGTAGACCCGCTTCGACGGAGGTGGCACCTCCACCGCCTGACCGGTGGGTGTGGGGGAGGCGGCGACCGTGCTGGCGAGGGCGACCGTGACGATCGCCACGCCGGCCACCCAGCGCCGCGCGGCGCCGCTGTTCACGCGATCCACCAGCCGGTCACGTCGAACAGCGCGTGGGAGCGCACCGGGCTGAAGATCCCGAGACGCCCGCCGCCGATCCCGACGGTGACGGAGTTCGCCATCGTCGCGCCCGCGCCGGCGTTGAGGCTGGAGGTGGAGGGCACGTCGAGGCCGACGGGGAAGGCGGTGAGGTAGCCGGACGACGACGGCGACACCATCGTCAACGTGCCCGTGACGGCCGCCGCTCCACCCGGCGCCACGAGGACGTCGATGGCCTGGCTGGCAGCGAACCGACCGGCCCAGCCGCCGGTGCCGGACCGGGTGTCGAGCATGCGCGTCGGTGGCGCCGGCAC
This sequence comes from uncultured Ilumatobacteraceae bacterium, assembly GCA_964556225.1. Classification (GTDB taxonomy): domain Bacteria; phylum Actinomycetota; class Acidimicrobiia; order Acidimicrobiales; family Ilumatobacteraceae; genus CAZKVJ01. Next base: position 6,631 of record CAZKVJ010000038.1, on the reverse strand, counting down.
GAACCGCAGACCGGTGCCGGGTCGGAACACCCCCGTCAGGTCCACGAGGACGTCGGCGGCCACGGGCGTGTAGACGCACACCCGGCCGTCGGCGCCGACCGGGACGAAGGCGCTGACGGCGACCGACTCGGTGGCCTGGTAGTTGACGTTCGACACGACCGGCCGCTCGATGCCGCACGGGTACGCCGTGAGGTACCCGCCGCCGGCGGCACCGGTGGCGGTGAGGTTCAGGGCGACGGCGGTGGCTCCGGCCGGTGCTGCGACGCTCACCACCTCGGCCCGGCCGGTGTTCCGGGTGTCGAGCAGGCGGGTCGGGTCGACCGGGGTCATCCGGTCGGCCGCCGAGGCGGTCATGGCGCCCTGGAGGTCGACCAGCACGTGGGTGCGCACCGGCGCGTACACGCACAGCGTGCGGGCGGCGGAAAGCGGCGCCACCGTGTGGGCGGCGCGGGTGACACCGGCCTCGAAGTTCACGGTGGAGGCCTCTGGGCGGGTGGCGTCACAGGCGTAGGCCGTGAGGTAGCCCGCGGCCGAGGGGTCGACCGCGGTGACGTTCACGGCGACGGCCGTGGACCCGGCCGGCACCGTTGCCGCGAGATCGACGGCGAGGACGCCACCGGCGGGCACCGGCGTGCCGCTGCCGAGGCGGGTGTCGGCGACGCGCACGGGGGTGAGCGCCTGGTAGTCGGTGGGGGCACCGGCCGCGGCGGGGACGGCGGCGTCGGGGCCCACCTTGCGGGCCGGACCGAGCTGGTTCGTGATCTCGGTGGCCATCAGCAGCGAGCGGGCGCGGTAGGCGTCGGGGCTGGCCAGATGGGTGTTGTCCCACGACAGCGGGATGCCGGCGGCGACCCGGGCGCTAGGCCAGTCCCACACCACCAGGTTCGCACGCTCGGCCGCGGCGATGACCAGCGCCGTGTTCCATGCCGTCGAGTCACGCGGGTCGGCGGTGGTGACCATCGGCCAGAACACCATCGGGCGCGGGCCGATCACGTCGAGCAGGTAGCGGATCGTGGCCAGGTTGCACGACACGGTGTGGTCGCAGAAGCCGACGTCGTTGGCCCCGAGGTTGATGACCACGTTCGGGGGGTCCCAGCCCTGGGCTCGCCAGGTGCGGATCCAGGTGGAGATGGCGTACTCGTCGTTGTAGGGGCGGTGGCGCCCGCTGGAGTAGCCGCCGCGGGCCTGGAAGCGGATCGGGCCCCAACCCTGCTCGGCGAGGCGGGTCGGCAGGGACGGCTCGTAGGAGGCGCCGACGAGCACGGAGTCGCCGAGCACGGTGATCGGCCCGAGCGGTCCCGAGGCCGGGACGTTGATGGAGATCGTCGGGAACGACTCGAACGTCTCGTACGTCTCGGGCGGGGCCGGGGGCGGCTCCGGTGCCGCGGCTGCCAGACCCGGCGCCAGCATGGCGAGCGTCAGGGATGCTCCGAGGATCGGGACCGCCGAGCGCCTCACGTGCACGGAGAGTAGCGGTGTGCCCCCGTACCATGCGGGCCATGCCGGACCGCCGTTCGACGATCGCCTACCAGCCGGCGCTCGACAGCGTGCGGGCGCTGGCCGTGGCGGCGGTGCTGATCTTCCACGGCGAGGTCTCCTGGATGCGGGGTGGGTACCTCGGGGTGTCGGTGTTTTTCACCCTGTCGGGGTTCCTCATCACCTCACTGCTGTTGGTGGAGCACTCGACCACCGGCACGGTGTCACCGGCGGCCTTCTACACCCGCCGGGCCCGCCGGCTGCTACCGGCGAGCCTGCTGTGCCTGGTGGCGGTGTCGCTGTTCGCCGCCGCCGGTGAGTTCCCCGGCGTGTCGGACCTGCGCCGCGACGTGCTGGGCGCGCTGCTCCAGGTGGAGAACTGGGTGCTGCTCATTGGCGGCGACTCCTACACCGAGCTGTTCAACCAGGCCGCCGGGCGGGTGTCGCCGGTGGCGCACTACTGGTCGCTCAGCATCGAGGAGCAGTTCTACTGGCTGTGGCCCCTGGCGTTCTTGGCGCTGTGGCGCCTGACGCGCACCCGGCGGGCGTTCGTGACGAGCGTCGCCATGGCGACGGCGCTGTTCGCCGTGGCGGCGCCGGTCATCGCCGCTGTCTGGGGGCCGGACGCGGCGTACTACGCCACCCCGGCACGGGCCAGCGAGATCTTGGTCGGGGTGCTGCTGGCCGTGCTGGTGTCGGGGCGCACGGTGCCGGCCTGGCTGGCGTGGCTCACCCCGGTGGCGCTGGTCGCGCTCGGCATCGCCGTCGTGACGTTCCCCGCCGCCGGCGGGCCGGCCTACCACGGCGCGCTGCCGCTCGTCGCCGTCGCCAGCGGCGCGCTGCTGGTCGGGCTCCAGACGCCGGGCCCTCACGTGCGGGCCCTGTCGCTGGCCCCGCTGGTGTGGCTGGGTCGGATCAGCTACGGCGTCTACCTGTACCACTGGCCGACGTTCCTGCTGCTCGACGAGACCCGCACCGACCTCGACGGGCCGGCGCTCTTGGCGGTGCGCCTGCTCGTCACCCTGGCCGTCGCCATCCTGTCGTTCTGGCTGGTGGAGACGCCGATCCGCACCGGCCGGCTGCGGTCCAGCCGGCGGGTGCTCGTCGGCGCGCTCGGCGCCTGTGCCGCCGTCGCCGTGCTCGTGGTGGCCGTCGTGCCCGTGGAGCAGGCCGGCTACTGGCGCGGCGACGAGCAGATCGCCGACGCCGCGGCGATCGACCCGGCCTCGGGCGACGAGCCGCTGGCCCCGCTGGTGACGCAGCCGCCGGAGAGCTCGACGACCACTCGGGCGGGCGGCAGGTCGGTGGCGTCGGCGACGCCCTCGACCGCTGCGTCGACCACGACCTCCACGCTGGCGGTGCCCAGCCGGCCGGTGCGGATCCTCGTCTCGGGTGACTCCACGGCCGAGGCGACCGGCGCCGGCCTGGCCGCCTGGGCGGTGGAGCGTCCCGAGATGGCCCAGGTGTCGGTGGCGGCGGTGCCGGGGTGCGGGTTCCTCCGGGGCGGCGAGGTCTGGGTGAACGGGCGCTTCGTCGAGGTGTCGCCCGGATGCGGCGGATGGCTGGACGAGGGGTTACCCGGCAAGGTGAGCGCGCTCGCTCCCGACGTGGTGATGCTGATGACCACGTCGTGGGACGTGCTCGAGCGCCGGTGGGACGGCGGGCCGTCGCTCCTGCCCACCGACCCTGAGTACGCCGCCCGCCTGGGGATCCACTTCGCCACGATCACCGACCGCGTGCTCGAGGCAGGTGCGGGCGTGGTGGTGTGGATCCGTCACCCGCTGCCCAACGTGTTCTGGCTGAACGGCGGCGAGGGACAGGAGGATCCGGCGCTGCAGGGCGTGCTGTACGACGCGATGGAGGACGTGGCGGCGGCCCGCCCTGACCGGGTGGTGGTGGTGGACCTGGCCGGCTGGGTGGACGACGCCGGCCTCGCCGACGACCAGGTTGCCCGCCCCGATGGCGTCCACTGGAGCCCGGAGGCATCGCTCGACGTCGCTCGGCGCTTCCTGGGACCGGAGCTGGTCGCCGCGGCGCTGGCCCACCCGAAGGCGGCGTCGTGACGGGCGGCAGCAGCGTGTTGGTCGTCTACACCGACGGTGCCTGCGCCGGGAACCCCGGCCCGGGCGGTTGGGCGTGGGCGGTCGCGCCCGGCGGCGAGCCGTGCGCGAGCGGCGGCGCTGCGCACTCGACGAACCAGCGGATGGAGATCCAGGCGGTGCTCGAGGCGCTGCGGGCGCTCTCCCATCACGACGGTCCTATCGAGGTGCGCAGCGACTCCACGTACGTGGTGCACTGCTTCCGCGACCGGTGGTGGCAGGGCTGGCTGGCCCGCGGGTGGCGCAACTCGCAGCGCCAGCCCGTCGCCAACCGCGATCTGTGGGAGCCGCTCATCGAGCTGGTCCGCTCACGGGGCGACATCGCGTTCACCTGGGTGAAAGGCCACAGCGGCGACCCGATGAACGACCTTGTCGACGCCCTCGCCGTCGCCGCCACCCGCCGCCCCTGACCCGCGTGTGTTCGACTTGGCGGCGTTTTCGCCTACAAGTCGACCAAACGCGGAGGGGTGGGGCGGGGCGACACCACTGGGCGGTGTGGCGTCGCTACGCTCGGCGCGATGCGGCGGGCTCTGCTGCTCGGCGCGCTGGTCGCGCTCACGGCGATCCCGGTGGTGGTCCCACCGCCGGGGTCCACCTCGGCCGCCGCCGTCGACGACGTCGTCGCCGTGGTCGTCGAGGGGCAGGGGAACGGCCACGGCCGTGGCCTCAGCCAGTGGGGCTCCTACGGCTGGGCCGTCGAGGGCGGCTGGTCCTGGCAGCAGATCCTCGGCTTCTACTACGGCGGCACGTCGATCTCGTCGGTGACCACGGCCGACTACCGCGGCGTCGCCGAGGGCCGGATGACCGTTCGCCTGGTGGCGCTCGACGACGCCCAGACCGCCGTCGTGTCCTTCGCCGGCGCCGCCGAGTGGTCCGGCGCCCCGGGGCGCAGCTTCGCGTCGCTCGTGGCGCGTGAGGTGCCCGGCTTCCAGCGGCTCTACCAGGTGTGGGGGAGCTCGACCGCCTCGTGCCCGGCGGCCGGTGACCCGCTCGCCACCCCCACGTGGGAGCTGCTCGGCCAGGCCACGGCCGCCACCGGCGAGCCCATCGTGCGGTTCACCACCCCGGGCGGCGACGACCCGGCCACCCCGGCGGCGAACCTGCTCGGCGTGTGCGAGCCGGCGGGCACGGTGCGCCACTACCGGGGCAGCATCTTCGCCGCCAACGGCACCGACGCCGAGAACCGCACCGTCAACGACGTGCGCATCGAGGACTACCTGCGCGGGGTGGTGCCCCGGGAGTCCCCGGCGAGCTGGGGTGACGCCGCCGGCGGCGCCGGGGCCAACGCGCTGCGGGCACAGGCCGTCGCCGCCCGCTCGTACTCCCTCGCCGAGGGCAGCACCGGCGCGTCCGGGCGTCGCTACTCGTACGCCAAGACGTGCGACACCCAGTCCTGCCAGGTCTACGGCGGCGCCGGGCTGCGGGGCGGTGTCACCGGTGTCCTGCAGCTGCTCGAGGACGCCAGGACCGACGCTGCGATCGCCGTCACCGCTGGCGTGGTGATCCGCTCGGGTGACGGGACGATCCCGTACGCCGAGTTCTCCTCGTCGAACGGCGGGCGCTCGGCCGGCGGGCGCTTCCCGTCCGTCGTCGACTACGGCGACGCCGTCGCCGCCAACCCGTGGTTCCGATGGACCCGGGTGATCTCGGCGTCGCAGCTCGTCGGTCGCTACGGGCTCGGCGGGGCGGTCCGCAACGCCTGGGTGGCACCGGACCCGAACCTGCTCGCCCAGGGCTTCGTCGCCGAGTGGGCGCAGCAGGTGGTGCTCGCCGGCGCCTCGGGGAACCTGACCGTGACCTCCTCGTCGTTCCGCACGGCCTTCGGCCTGCCGTCGAGCGCGTTCACGCTGCGGGTGATCACACGCGGCCGGGTGAGCACGGCGTCGTTCGCCATGATCGGCGACTCGGTCGGCGAGAGCATCACCACCGGCACCCCGCCAGAGCTGCCGACGCTGCTCGACGGCATCTACCCGACGGTGCGCTTCGACGCCGCTGGCGGCCGCTGCACGGTCGGCTCGACCTGCCTCGGCGGCGACGGCTTGGCCGCCGCCGCGGCCCTGCCGTTCAGCCCCCACACCGTGCTCGTCGAGCTCGGCTACAACGACTGGCCGGCCGACATGGCCCGCGAGATCGACCAGCTGATGGCCGCCCTCGTGGCCAAGGGCGCGAGGCGGGTGCTGTGGGTCAACATGTCCGAGCGGCGCCTGTCGTCGGGCACGCCGACGTTCGCGCCGTCGAACCAGGCGCTGCTCGCCGCCAGGGCCCGCTGGCCGCAGCTCGTGGTGCTGGACTGGAACGCGGCGAGCATCGGGGCGGCCAGCGACCGCTGGTTCAGCGACGGCGTGCACTTGACGGCCACCGGCCAGGCCCAGTTCGCGCTGTGGCTGCGCGACCAGCTGGCGTGGATCGGCGACGACCTGCCTAAGGTCACCCGCTCGACCCCACTGCGCCTGAAGGTCACCGGGCGGGATGGGGTGCCGTCGACGGGGGTGTCGGCGGTGTCGTTGAACGTGACGGTGACGGAGCCGTCGGCGGCGGGGT
>CAZKVJ010000038.1:0-415 GCA_964556225.1 uncultured Ilumatobacteraceae bacterium | reverse complement strand
GATGTGAACGGCTGGTTCGCGGCGGGGTTCTCGGGGATGACGCCGGTGCGGTGGGTGGATACGCGCATCGGGACGGGGGCGCCGGTGGGGAAGGTGACGCGGTCGTCGCCGGTGCGGGTGTCGGTGCTGGGTCGTGATGGGGTGCCGTCGTCTGGGGTGTCGGCGGTGTCGTTGAACGTGACGGTGACGGAGCCGTCGGCGGCGGGGTTCGTGACGGTGTATCCGTGTGCGGGGGGTCGGCCGTGGGCGTCGAACCTGAACTATGTGAAGGCGCAGACGGTGCCGAATGCGGTGGTGGCGCCGGTGGATGCCAGTGGTGAGGTGTGCTTCTACGCGGATGCGGACACGCATCTGGTGGTGGATGTGAACGGCTGGTTCGCGGCGGGGTTCTCGGGGATGACGCCGGTGCGGTGGG
>CAZKVJ010000037.1:0-14304 GCA_964556225.1 uncultured Ilumatobacteraceae bacterium | reverse complement strand
GCGGCCGGCATGGACTTCGCCACGTCGCTCAGCGAGGTCTCCCAGCTCGGCATGGAGGTCCACGTCTTCCGAGTGCAGGACGAGGCCGATCGGCAGGTACAGAACCTCATCGAGCGCAACGCCCGGGTGAACGAGCGGCTGTCATTCCTGCGGGGCATGGTGCCGGCCATCTACACCGGCCTCGCCTACCTCGCCCTTGTCGGTGCGCTCGCCGTTGTGGCCGCCTCGGACACGGCCAGCCTCACGTCACTCGGCGCCGTGATGCTCGTGATGCTGCGGTCGCTGTCGTACGGCCAAGCGGCGCAGACGTCGGTGGCGTCGATCATCTCGACCCTGCCGTACCTCGACACCTACGAGGCCCGGCTCCAGGAGTACCGGACGGCCAAGGTGGTGGACCACGGCGCGCCAGTCGACCAGATCGGCACGCTCGAGCTGGTGGACGTGTCGTTCTCCTACGTGCCGGGCCAGCCGGTACTGCACCACATCAGCGCGACCATCCCGCCACGTGAGATCGTCGGCATCATCGGCCCCTCGGGAAGCGGCAAGTCCACGCTCGTGCAGCTGCTGTTGGATCTACGCCAACCCACCGAAGGACGGGTGCTCTCCGACGGGCGGGACGTGCGCACCCTCTCCCGTGAACAGTGGGCTCGCAAGGTGACGTTCGTCCCCCAGCAGGCCCATCTCATCCGCGGGTCGATCGCCGACAACATCCGCTTCCTGCGCCCGGGAGTGAGCGACGAGGACGTGGAGCGGGCGGCACGCCTCGCCCACCTCCACGACGACGTGAAGGCCTTCCCCGAGGGCTACCAGCGCGACGTCGGTGAGCGGGGTGGCCACCTGAGCGGTGGCCAGCAGCAGCGTCTGTGCATCGCCCGGGCGCTGGTGGAGCAACCGGACGTGCTCATCCTCGACGAGCCGACCAGCTCGCTGGACGTGCGATCGGAGTCGCTGATCCGGCGCACCCTCGACGAGCTCCGCAGCCGGATGACGGTGATCATCATCGCCCACCGCCTGTCCACGCTGGACATCTGCGACCGGATCATGGTCATCCAGGACGGCGAGCTGAAGGCCTTCGACACCCCCGCCAACCTGGAACAGTCCAGCGACTTCTACCGGGAGGCGTTGGTGCTGTCGGGACTGCGATAACTGGCGGGCATGTTCATCACACGGGGCCCCCTCGAATCTGAGCGGGCGTGGGGATCGACACGCCCGTCAGCCAGTTCCCGCACCCCAGGAAGATCGCGACGCCGCCGTGCTCGAACGAGCTCAACGTGACCGACGGCGCACCGCTGAAGAAGTCCAGGACGTTGTGGTCGGTGTGCACCGATTGACACACGCCCTGCGGAAACGTGTCACAGCCGCTCCACGTCGCATGGGAGTCGTTCACGGTCGTCATGGCATCGCGGGCGTACCAGAGGAAGTTCTCGCTGAAGCCGAAGCCCACGTACTCGTTCGCCGCGGCGAGCAGTGCCGCCCTCGACAACCGCTCGCCAGGTGCGAGCTCCACGACGAAGTTGCGGCAACCGAGGGGTGCCTCGTCGAAGCCTGCGTCGTTGGAGCTGGTCGCACAGCCGCTCGCCGAAGCCCGTTCGGACCGGACCGGCGCGGCCACGGTTCCCACCGCGACGATCAGCCCCACCAGGATGGCGATCGGCATCGCGCTGCGACGCGCGGCACGAAGTCCGAGCACTTGAGTCCCCCCTCAGTCGTCGGCCAGCGGCATCGGCGCAACGAACAGCGGAGCCGGCACGGCCCGACGCTGCATGTACAGACGGACATGTACCCTCGGGCAGCGGCAATCTGCCTGTTGTGGCGCCATATTGGCGCTAGACTTCCAGCGTGCCCAGCGTGCAGATCAAAGACGTTCCCTCCGGCGTCCACGCCGAGCTCCGCCGGCGCGCCGCGCTGGCCGGACAGTCCCTGCAGGAGTACCTCCTCGAGCTGCTCCGAGCCGAGACGTCCCACCCACCCCTCGACGAGGTGCTCGACCGGGCCGGCGGCCGATCGGGCGGCTCGGTCACGTTCCCGGCGACGGTCGAGGCGTTGCGGCACGACCGGCAACGGTGATCGTCGTCGACGCCTCGGTCGTCGCACCGGCCCTCGCCGACGACGGCGCCGATGGCGACACGGCGCGGGGACGCCTGCGTGGTCAGACCCTCGTGGCCCCGGAGATCGTCGACCTCGAGGTCCTGTCCGTCATCCGTCGCGCCCATCTCGCCGGCCGTCTCGACGAGCGCCGGGCCGCGCTCGCGCTCGAGGACCTCCTCGCCCTGGACCTGCGTCGCGTCGCCCATCGGCGACTCCTCCAGCAGGCCTGGGCGCACCGCACCAACCTGAGCGTCTACGACGCCGCCTACGTGGCGTTGGCCGAGCTGCTCGATGTGGTGCTGGTCACCGCCGACGAACGCCTGGCGAGCGCCCCTGGGCTCGGATGTCGCGTCGAGGTGCTCGGCTGAGCCGCAGGGCACCGTCGGCCGCGAGACACCGGCTCCGGGCTCCTGACGGCGCCCGGCCTTTCGCGGCGGAATCCCCGCTCTCACAGCGGGGATTCGCACTGAGAAGCCGAGGCGACAGCCGGACCGCGGACCGTATCCGCCGTGTTCCTACCGTGGTAGCATTTCCGCATGACGGTGAGGAAGTGGTCGGTCAGCGTGGACGAGGCGCTCGCGGCGCGAGTCGAGTCCCACGTGGGTGACCGGGGCCTGAGCCGCTTCGTCTCCCAGGCCGTCGAGCATGAGCTCGAGCGTGACCTGCTCCAGGAGTACCTCGTCGAGCTGGACGACGAGTTCGGTCCGTTGCCCGCCGGTCTCGTCGACCGCGTCGACGACCTGTGGCCGTCCTAGTCCTCGACAGCGAGGCCGTCTCCGCACTGGCCCGCCCCCGACAGGACCTGCGGCGCCACCAGCGCGTCCGCGCCGCCATGCGCAGTGCCCATGAGCGCAACGCTCCGGTGCGCATTCCCTCCGTCGTCCTCGTCGAGCTGTACCGGGGACGCGGGTCGGACGAGGCGATCGACGCGGTGCTGGCTCGAGGCTTCGCGCAAGTCGTGACGACCGGCACCCGGATGGCTCGTATCGCGGGGCACCTCCTGTCGAGCGTCGACGCGGCGAGCGAGATGGCGATCGACGCCCTCGTCGTCGCGACAGCGATCCGATTCGGGGGCGGGATCGTGGCCACCCACGACCCCGACGACCTCCGCCGGCTCGCAGCACATCACCCGAACGTGTCCATCCTCGCCATCTGACACGACGGTCGCCGACCACCGTCGGGCGGCCCTTCGCGGCGGGATCCACGCTCCCACAGCGGGGATTCGCACTGGAAAGCCCGAGGCGGGCGACCCCACCGGCTGATCGCCAGCGCCGTCACGCACGTTCTGGGCACACAACATCGCGTCGACAACCCGCCGAGCAGGGGTTTCGCGAACCATCGTGTGCCCAGAACGCGACACGTGGCGGGTCGGCGCGCAACAACCGTCGGGCCGACGAAGGCGTGCGCCGACGGTGCTCGCGAGCATTTCGGTGTCCATTCCCGTCGTGAGCGCGGGAAATCGCACCGAGAACGCCGAGAACCGGGCCAGCCGGGGCGTCGACGCCGATCAGCGATGACCGGCGGTGGCGGTTCGAGCGTCGTGCGCCTTCGCCCGCTCGGCCTCGAAGGCGTCACGCTGTCTCGTGTACGTCTCCAGCGCACCGGCGATCCGTGCGACGTCGGCCGGGTCGAGCACTGCTGGGCGTGATGTCAGGTAGCGGCCGAGCAACCGGCCGGGGACGAGCACGGCGTCGCCGCCGAGCGCGATCGGAACGTCGGTGTCCGGGCGGCCTGGCCCCCAGACGACCAGCACCGCCCCGGCCTCGACGCCGACCTTCGTCACGCTCGACACGTGGTGGCCCATCCGCCAGGCGTTCTTGCAGACCTGTTGGATCGCCCGCTCGGCATCGGCGCCGCGCGGCATGCCGTCGACGACCGGCCACGGGTTCGAGCGCCACTTCGTCTCCAGCACCACCACCCCGCCCGGTCCCACGGCGACGTGGTCGATGTCGAAGCCGCGCAGCTCGATCGAGTCGATGAGCCGCCATCCCCGGCGCCGCAGGCGGTGGATCTCGTTCGACGTGAGCACCTCGGCCTCGGCGCCGACCGCGTGACGCCGCGGTGTCGTGAACTCCAGTAGGCGGTGCAGGACCACGGCCAGCGCGCAGAGCCAGGCGCCGGCGACGAACCACGCCACCCCGGTCAGCCCAGCGACCGCGAGCGTCGTGACGGAGGACGCTCCGAGCACCACCCAGACGGCCGCCAGGCCGATGAGGATCCGGAGGTTCCTGCGGGCACTCGCCCAGAGGTGGTGGCGGGCGATCTGACGCCCGCGCCGTCCCGCGCGTCGTGTCATGCGAGAGGATCGGCTCGCTCGGGCGGTGGGCTGAGGACCCACCCGGCCTCCGCTCCCCCGCCCTACAGCCCGACGGCGAGGTACAGGCAGCCCCCGGGGTGCTCGTCACCATCACCCACACCGGTCAGGGCCTTTCGCGGCGCAATCCCCGCTCTCACAGCGGGGATTCGCGCTGAAAAGCCGGGGCGGGCGCTGGTGCGGCGCGTCAGGCGCCGGTGACGGCGAGGCCGAGCGATCGGGCGGCCTGGGCTTGGCGGAGATCGAAGGTCAGCACCACCGTGGCACGACCGGCCCGGAGGGCCGCCGCCAGGTGCAGGGCATCGAGCGACCGGCACTGGGTCTGCTCGGCGATGCGGGCCGCCTCGTTGCAGGTGACGGCATCGAGCGCGACCAGGGCGAAGGCGTCGAGGTCACGCTGAAGCTGGCGGCGACTGGCCACGAGCGCGTCGCCGTCGAGCAGGCGGGCGAGGTTGCGGCGGACCTCGACCTCGGTGAGCCGCGACGTCACCAGCACCGGGTCGCTCGCCATCAGCCCCGCCGCGGCCTCGGAGTCGTGCTCGTCGACGTAGCGCTTCAAGAGCGCGCTGGAGTCGACGTACAGCGTCACCCGCGGTCCTCGTCCAACACGTCGAGCACGGCTCGCGGGGCGCGGTGGCGGTCGGCGGGTCCCAGGCCCTGGCGGCGCGGCGCCTCGATCCAGCCCTCGTCGATGCCGCGCTCGACCGCGGACGCAGCCGTGAATGACACGATGCGCGCCACCGGCCGGCCCCGGTCGGTGACGACCACCTCCTCGCCGGCAGCGACCCGACCCAAGAACTCGGAGAGTCGCGCCTTGAGCTCTCGCACCCCGACCTCCATGTGACCACACTACAGACTGCGGTGACCACATCGGCCGGGGCTTTCGAGGAGCATCCCCCGCTCTCACTGCGGGGATTCGCACTGAAGAGGTGCTCCATGCAGGAAGATCCGGCGGCGACAGCTGAGATTTCAAGGTACAATCACGCGGTGTTCTCACGGGTGCGGCACCGCCGGCAGTGCGAGACGCTCCTGGCGAGCGTCCCATGCGTGGCGATCCTCGGCGCCCGACAGGTCGGCAAGACCACGCTGGCGGGCCAGATCGCCGACGGCTGGAGCGGACGGGTGCACCACTTCGATCTCGAACGACCGAGCGACCTCGCCCGCCTGGCCGAGCCGGAGCTCGCGCTCGAACCGCTCGACGGCTTGGTGGTCCTCGACGAGATCCAGCGGCGGCCCGAGCTGTTCCCGGTGCTGCGGGTGCTGATCGACCGGTACCCGACCCGCCGCTACCTCGTCCTCGGAAGTGCGGCGCCCGAGCTCCTGCGCCAGACGTCCGAGTCGTTGGCGGGGCGCATCGCCCATCACGACCTCACGCCGCTCGCGCTCGACGAAGTCGGGGCCAGCAGCATGGACGACCTGTGGATCCGAGGCGGGTTCCCGCGCTCGTTCACCGCGGCAAACTCGGCGGCCAGCCATCGCTGGCGCATGGACTTCATCCGCACCTTCGTCGAGCGAGACCTTGCGCTGCTGGGGAGCCAGGTGCCCAGCGCCACGACGGATCGGTTCTGGCGCATGCTCGCCCACGTCCACGGGCAGGTGTGGAACGGCGCCCGCTTCGCATCGTCGTTCGGTGTCGCCGACACGACGGTGCGGCGATACCTCGACCTGCTCACCTCGACACTGGTCGTCACCCAGCTGCGGCCGTGGCACGAGAACGTGGGCAAGCGCCAGGTTCGTGCGCCGAAGGTCTACATCTCCGACAGCGGGCTCCTGCACGCGCTGCTCGACCTCGAGAACCGGGTGGCCGTGGAGCACCATCCGATCCTCGGTGCCTCGTGGGAGGGCTTCGTCCTGGCGCAGCTCGAGGCGCTCACGGGGAGCCGCGCTGACCAGCGGTACTTCTGGGCGACGCACGGTGGCGCCGAGCTCGACCTGCTCGTGGTGAAGGGGACGGAGCGCATCGGATTCGAGATCAAGCGGACCGCCACCCCGACCATCACGAGGTCGCTGCGCTCGGCCATCGCGACCCTGCGCCTCGACCGCGCCTACGTGGTGCACGCAGGTGAGCACAGCTTCCCGCTCGCCGGTGGCATCGAGGCCGTGGCCGCGGCGAGCCTCGCCAGTCGCTCCGACTGGTAGGTCCGGGGTGATGGCCGACAACCCGCGGCGCCGATCCGGCTGGACGATCGGCGTCGCCGCCGTGTTCGGGTCGGTGGCGGTGGCGCTCGGCCTGGCCCGGTTGTCGGACACGCCGCTGTGGCGTGACGAGGCGCTCAGCGCGGCGATGGTGGACCAGCCACTCGGCGACCTGGCGCGGGCGCTCGGGCTGGAGGGCGGCATGGGACCGTGGTACGTGGCGCTGTGGTTCTGGGCGTGCCTCGACGACGGGGACGCCTGGCTACGGGGGCTGCCCATCGTCGGCGGCGCCGTGGCCATGGCCGCCACCACCGTGCTGGCCCAGCGCCTGTTCGACCGGCGCACCGCCGTCATCGCCGGCACGCTGCTGGTGCTCAACCCGTTCTTCCTGCGCCACCTCACGGAGCTGCGCGTCTACTCGTGGGCGGTGGCGACCGCGGTGGCGAGCACGCTCGCGTTCGTCCGACTGCGCCGCGACCCGACCACCGCGAACGCCGTGGTGTACGGCGTCGCCACCGGCGTGCTGGTGGCACTGAGCTTCCCCGGCGTACTCGTGACCGTGGCCCAGCTGGTGGGCGTGCCGGAGGTGTTCGTGGCGCGTCGGACCCGGCGCCTGCTGGTGGTGGCGGTCGGCGTGGCGGCGGTGGTGCTGGCTCCGTGGTTGGTGGCGCCGGCTCGGCGTCTGGGGCCGCAACACAGCGGATGGGCGCCGACCGATCTAGAGCAAGTGCGCTGGACGATGCGCCACCTCGTCGGGGGCACGTCGATCGGGCTGGTGATGGCGGCCGGGATGGTGATGCTGGCGGTGGCGCTGCTGGCCCGTGACGACCGGCTGCGTGATCGGTCCGGTGCGCGGCTCGTGCTCAGCGTGGCCGTGCTCCCTCCCGTGGCGCTCGTCGCGATCTCGCTGGTGCAGCCGACGCTGTCGGCCAGGTACCTCTCCACGTCGCTGCCGTTCATGGCGATCACCGCCGGCGCCGGGTATGCCCTGGTGCTGCGACGGCTCCGGTCACCGGTGGCGTTCGGAGCCTGCCTGGTCGGCATGGTCGTGGTGCTGGTGTGGTGGGGGCCGGGACCGGTCCTCACGGATCCGGACAAGGGCGAGGACCTGCGCGCCGCCGCGGCCGCGCTGGCGCGCGACGTGCAACCCGGCGACGTGGTGCTGTTCTGGCCGACCTGGGCCCGGGTCGGCGTGGCGCACTACGCGGACGGATCCTGGGTCGACCAGATCGCCCAGCCGGACACCGACTCGCCGCACCCCTACGAGTCCACCTTCACGTCAGTCGACGTCGCCGCCCGCCTCGACGGTGCCTGCCGGGTCTGGGTGGTGGGCTACCCGCAGTACCACGGCTTCCGGCCGTTCCCCGATCCCGTCGATGCGCTGGCTGCGGAGCTGGACCGGCTGACCGTCGAGTCCACCGACCGCTACGGCGAGCTGTTCATCGAGCTGCGCACCCGCCTCGACTGCACCCCCTCCTGAGGTCTCGGCCCCTTTTCAGTGCGCATCCCCGCTGTCAGCGCGGGGATTGGCACTCGAAAGCGCCGAGCGTCCGGTCTACCGGAAGGCGTTCCAGTCGAACAAGGCGTTGAGCTGGGCGCTCGTCAGCGTCGTGCCGTCCAGGAACCTCCCGAGCGGGTTTGCCGGGACCTGGCAGGACAGCCCATCGCTGAAGCGCCGGTTGTCCCGGTAGTCGCCCCGATCGGTTCCCTCATACCTTGACCCCTCGAGCGGGCCGAGCGAGCAGTAGTCCACGCCTTCGGCGCCGACCAGGATGTTCCGGGTGGTCGGGCCACCGTCGAGGCGATCGTTGCCGGGCCCACCGTGCAGCCGGTCGGACCCCTGGCCACCCTGGAGCTGCGGCTTGAAGTCCTCGCCAGCTGGACCGACCGAGAACGCCGGCGGATCGCAGCCGTTGAGGGCGAGGGAGCTGCACCAGCCGTCGTTGCCACCCTGGCCGAACAGCAGGTCCTCGCCGTCACCACCGTTGAGATGATCGGCGCTTCCTGCCGTCGTGGCGGCGTTGATGCCGTTGTCACCGGCGAGTCGATCGGAGCCTTCCCCACCGAGGAGCGCATCTGAGCCGTCGCCACCCCACAGGTCGTCGCCGCCGCTGCCACCATTGAGGTAGTCGTTCCCAGCCTGACCGTAGAGGTCGTCAACACCAGCCTCGCCAGAGAGCTCATCGTTGCCGGCGTTGCCCGTGAGCGTGTCGTTGTCGGCCTGACCGTGGAGCTCGTCGGCGCCGAGGCCGCCGTCGATGGTGTCGTTGCCGTCACCACCGAAGAGCCCAGCCACTGCGGCGAGCCTCACGGTCTGCGGGGCGCCGTCGTCACCGTCTTGGCCGTACAGCACGTCGTTGCCATCGCCACCCTCGAGGCGGTCGGGGTGGCCGCCCGCCGTGCTGGCACCGGTACCGACGTCGCCGTACAGCTTGTCGGCACCGGCCTGACCACGGATCAGGTCGCGGTCGAGCCCGCCGTTGAGGGTGTCGTTGCCGTTGCCGCCCTCGACGAGGTCGTTGTCGGGGCCACCGTCGGCGGTGTCGTTGCCTTCGTTGCCGAACAGGTCGTCGACCCCGGCCTGGCCGTACAGCTCGTCGGCACCGAGGCCGCCGTCGATGGTGTCGGCGCCGTCGCCGCCGAACAGCCCGGCCAGCTCGCCGAGGCGCACCGTCTGGGCGGCCCGCTCGTCACCGTCTTGGCCGTACATCACGTCGTTGTCGGGCCCACCCTCGAGGCGGTCGGGGTGGCCGCCCGCCACGCCAGCGCCGGTGGTCACGTCGCCGTAGAGGTGGTCGTTTCCGGACGCACCGCGCATCAGGTCCCGGTCGAGCCCGCCGTACAGGACATCGTTGCCATTGCCCCCCTCGACCAGGTCGTTGCCAGGGCCGCCATCGGCGAGGTCGTCGCCGTCCTGGCCGTAGAGGTCGTCGACGCCGTTGCTGCCGTCGATGCGATCCTTCTCCGTGCCGCCGTAGAGGAGGTCGTTGCCGTCCTGGCCCCACATCACGTCGTCGCCGGCTTGACCCGACATCGTGTCGTTCTCCGTGCCGCCGTACATCGTGTCGTTGCCGTCCTCACCGAACAGGGTGTCGGCTCCGGCCTGCCCGGACACCACGTCGCCCGCCTCGTTGCCGTGGAGCTCGTCGTTGCCGGTGTCGCCGTAGAGCTCGTCGTCACCCGCCTGTCCGTGGGCGGTGTCGTTGCCGGGCCCGGCGAAGATGTCGTCGCCGAGGTCGGTCCCGAGGTCGAGGTTGGCGATCACGGTGTTGCTGGTGTCGTCGCTCGGGTCCCACTCATCGGAGTCAGTGGCGACCGTCGCCGTGTTCTCGATGACCGCCGTCCTCGGGACGCCCGGTGGGATGTCGCCCCACAGGACGTCGTCACCGTCGAGACCGCTGATGGTGTCGGCCCCACCAGCACCGCAGATGACGTCAGGGCCTGCCGTACCGACGAGCGTGTCGTCGTGCCGGGTCCCCATGGTCGTGCAGCCCGGCACGACCAACCGTGCCGAGACCAGGACCTCGGCCTGCTCGCCCGCAGCCAGGGTTCCCAGGTTGCAGGTGAGCGTGGCGGCGAAGGGCGCCGCCCCGCATGCCGCAGAGGTGCTCAGCACCTGCAGCCGCGAGTCGATCGGGTCCGTGACGACCACGTTCGCCGCGGCGCCCGGACCGCTGTTGGTCACCGTCAGCCGGTACGTGATCGTGTCGTCGGGATCGATTGTGAGCGGCGACGTCACGTACTGGCCCGCTGGCGTGACGCCCTCGATCCGCTGGGCCTTGACGATGTCGAGCTCCGGGAGCGCGGTGTTGGTGAACGTGCAGGTCACCACCTCGCCGGGGGCCACCAGGAAGGTGGCGGTCCGGCCGCTTGCCGACGAGTCGGTGTCGTCACACACCACCGAGTCGAGACGCCAGCCGTCGACCACTCCCTCGGTCACGGCGTAGGTGCCGGCCGGGACCTGCAGCTCGGCCACCTCACCGTCGGCGAGGTCGGCGTCGATCGAGCCGGAGAACGGGAACTCCTGCGGGTGGCCGTCCGGGTTCGTCTGCTTCGCGACCCGGATCGTTCCCAGCTGCTCGTTCGTGAACGTGCACACGACGCGCTGGCCGGGGACCAGCGAGTAGGTCGCCGTCGCCATGCCGACGTCGCCCGTCGCGGCGGGGTCGTCGCAGGAGATGTCCACGAGACGCCAGCCATCGGGGACCTGCTCGGTGACCGTGCGGGTCCCCGCGAGGGACGACGTGACCGCCCCCTGCTGATCGTCGAGCGTGATCACCACCGACGAGCCGCTCCGCACGAACGGGAAGTCCTGCCCACCGGCCGGGATCGTCACCTTGCGGTACTCGTAGAACGCCGAGCCCCAGTTCGTGAACGTGCAGATGACGGTCTCACCCGGGTCGACCCGGAACGTGGCCGACGACGACGTGGCGCTCCCGGTGGAGTCGGCGTCGTCGCACACCACCGAATACGTCTTCCAGAACCACGCCGGCAGCGTCTCGGTGACGGTGTGCTCACCCGGCGGCACCTGCGCCGTCAGGCTCTGCCCGTCACCGATCGATCCCGACAGCGCACCGGAGAACTCGAACAGCGTCGGGTCTCCATCCGGGTTCGTCTCCTTCACCACGATGATGGTGCCGTTCTGGGGTACCTCGACGTTGGTGAACGTGCACAGGATGTCGTCGCCGACCGCCGGGGTGAACGTGACCGTCGCCCCGTCGATCACCGCGTTCGGATGACCGCCGCAGTCCACGCCGGCCAGCTGCCAGCCAGCCTTGGGCTGCTCGGTGAACACCCGCTGCAGGCCCGCGGGGCCGTAGCCGCCGAGGGTCTGACCGTCGTCGATCGAGTACGGCGCGTTCGGCGGGTTCGTCCCGACCGTCTCCACGAACTCGAAGCCCGTGGCGCCGGCCGGCTGGCTGACCTTGGACACCCGCACCCGGCCGTACCCCCGGTTGGTGAACACGCAGCGCACCGTCTCGCCCGCGGCGACTCGGAACGTCGCCGACGCCGACGGGGTGTGACCGGTGGAGTCGGAGTCGTCGCACACGATCGACGAGGGCAGCCAGTAGCTCGCCGGCATCGTCTCGCTCACGGTGTGCTCGCCGGCCGGCACGATCGCCGTCAGCGTCCCACCATCGCCGATCGAACCCGACACCGCACCCGAGAACGCGAACAGCGTCGGATCACCATCAGGCAACGTCTGCTTCTCCACGATGATCGTGCCCAGCACCGGCGGGGGCGTCACGTGGCGGTTCGTGAACGTGCAGTGGATCGTCTCTGCGGTGTCCAGCTGCAGCGTGACGGTCCCCGAACCCAGATCCGGGACGGCCGACGAGTCGTCACATGTGATCGAGTCGAGTGACCACTCGCTGGACGGTTGCACCTCGGTGACGGTCTTGGACCCCGTGACGACGACGGCGGTGAGCGTGCCGTTGTCCGCGATCGCTCCCGTCACATCCCCGGTGAAGGAGAACAGCGTCGGATCGCCGTCGCCCGAGGCGACCTGCTTGTCGATCACGATCGTGCCGTCGGGCTGGGTCGGGTGCGGATCGGTGCCGTCCGGGAACCCGTCGTCGTCGGTGTCCGGGTCGAGCGGATCGCAGCCGATCTCGATCTCCTGCTTGTCGCCCATGCCGTCGTCGTCGGTGTCCGGATCGAGCGGGTCGGTGCCGTAGATCAGCTCCTCTCGGTCGTTCAAGCCGTCACCGTCGGTGTCGTCGTCGTTCGGGTTGCAGCCCAGCCAGATCTCGATGAGCGTGTCGAGCCCGTCACCGTCCGAGTCGCCGAGCGGCGTGTAGCCACCCAGGTAGATGAAGTCGATCCAGATGCCGCCGCCGCCGGACGGGTCCTCCCACGGGAGGCAGCCGCAGGCATGGATGATCTGGAGGAGCCCGCCGGAGCCGCCGTAGAAGTGCTGGATGAGCGGCGGGATGCCACCGCCGGTGTCGTCGAGCGGACTGCAGCCACACAGATGCCAGATGTACTCCAGGTCGCTGTAGTAGCCGCCGCTGCCGTCGGTGTCGCGGTTGGTCCCGCTGGTCCCCCAGCGCAGCTCGACCCAAGTGGAGACACCGTCACCGTCCGGATCGTCCTCGGGACCACAGCCGCACAGGTGTCCGTAGATGTTGGTCAGGTGGACGCCGTCGCTCGGGTCCCCGTCGCTCGGATCGGAGTCGCCCAACAGCGGGTTCGTGCCGATGAGGATCTCGATGTGGTCGCTGATGCCGTCGTCGTCGGTGTCCCGATCGTGCGGATCACAGCCGAGCCAGATCTCGATCACGTCCCAGAGACCATCACCGTCACTGTCGAGCGGCTCGTCGTCGGTGATCGTCCACGTGGCGCGGACGTCGCCGGCCTGCACGCCCTCGAGGTCGTACAGCTCCATCTCGAAGGTCTCCGGGCCCTCCGTGAGGTGGTCCTGATAGATGGCGATTCCCGTCGAGGCGGTCGTGGTCCCCGCGCCGAAGCACACCCGGGCGTTGTTCGACCAGTAGTCCGCTCCCCACTTCGCCGAACCATCGATGTTGCGGAATCGGAAGCACGCCTCGCCGGTGAGCGCCGGCGCGAACGTGAACACGAACTGGCCGTAGCCCGCCGGAGGCGGGCCCTCGACCACCGTGACGTCAGAGATCGACACCGTCGACAGCGGCGTCGCCGACTCGACCGTGTAGCTCACCGGGGTGGTGGTGGTCAGCCCGACACCGTTGGTCGCCGAGCACGACGCCTGGAATGTGCCGATGGTCGAGGTGGCGACCGGCTCGCACGCGACGTACGCGAGACCGCTCTCCGGATCGGAGGCGTTGGGGGTGATCGTCGCCGGCTGCCCCTGGACCACCGGGTTCGGGTCGACCACGGGCGACACCACCGGCGGAGTCGTGTCCGATCCAGGAGCCGGGCTGAAGAAGTTGAAGACCGGACCGGTGTACCCGCAGCCCATGTAGGCCGGCGAGATGGAGTCCACGCAGGTCTGCCGCTGGCGGAAGAGTGCTCGGCCGGCCGCGTAGCTCGTCGTGCCCCCGTTCGTCACGGTGGCCGTGTAGGTCACCACCGCGTCGAGGTACTGGAGCGTTCCGCTGTTGATGTTGGAGTACCCGAAGCCCGAGGGACCTCCGGCGCCGTAACAGGCCCCCTCGTTACGACCGACGCTCGACAAGGCCGGCCCCAGGCCGGTGAATGTCCCGGTGACGGTGGTGGCGCCGCTCGCGATCGTGAACGATCCGGTGATGGAGGTGATCGATCCGACCTCGGCCGGGAAGCCGAGGTCCACGGGGGTGGTCTGGGCGCCGACGGTGAAGCTCCCGTTGAAGGTCATCGTGCCGGGATACGGCCCCGTCACCGGACCGTTGCTGGCGAAATTCACGGTCGACGATCCGAGCTTGTCGCACCCCGCCGGATCGGACGGGCCGAACGCGGTGGCGAACATCTTGTCGTTCATCGAGTTGAGAAGCGTGCCGTAGAGATTGACGGTCGGCACCGGGCCGACCGACGCCGTGACCACGACACTCCCACCTTCCGCAGCGTCCACGGGCGCGCCCGGACCACCCGTCGTTCCGATCATCCCCGCCGTGAGCACCGCCGCGGCTGCTGCTGCCCGCATCATTCGACGAAGCGACATGGCCCTTCCCCCGTCTTCCGCGCGACCGTGAGGTCGACTGGCCGCAGTTTGACGATGCGCGATAACGGCCGGATAACAGAGCTGAGCTCCCCTCGTTCTGGTCCCGGGAAGTAGCGCTGAGCGCTCATTGGTGCACCATTGCTGTTGC
>CAZKVJ010000036.1:0-14372 GCA_964556225.1 uncultured Ilumatobacteraceae bacterium | reverse complement strand
AACGCCGCCTAGAGGTTGACTTAGGGAACTACCTGGTGCTGCCAGAACGGAGGGGGCGGCGGTACCGTCCCCGGGCGCATGTACCGGTTCCTGCTCCGGCCGCGCTGGATCGCCTTCACCCTGCTCGTCGTGGCGGCCGTCGTGCTCATGGTGAACCTCGGGTTCTGGCAGCTGCGTCGCCTGGACGAGCGCCAGGACTTCAACGCCACGGTGCGGGAGCGGGCGAGCGCGGCGGCGGTGCCGGTGGACGAGGTGCTGCAGCTGGACTCCGACCCCGACGACCTTGACTGGACCCCGGTCGTGGCGGCCGGCAGGTACGAGGCGGACGAGCAGATCCTCATCGTGAACCGCGCACAGGACGGCATGGCCGGGTTCAACGTGGTCACCCCGCTGCGCCTCGACGACGGCACCGCCATCCTGGTCAACCGGGGGTTCGTGCCCCTCGACGAGGTCCCCCCGGCGGCGCCGAGCGATCCGGTCGCCGTGGCCGGCCTGCTGCGCGAGAGCCAGCAGCGGGGCTTCGGCGGGGCGACGGACCCGGGCGAGGGCGACCTGGGCGAGGCCCAGCGCATCGACATCGAACGGCTGGCACCTCAGATCGACGGCGACCTGCTGCCGATGTGGCTCAGCCTCGAGACCTCGGATCCGGCGCAGGGCGAGCGGCCGATCCCCCTTCCCCGCCCGGAGCTGACGGAGGGCCCCCACCTGTCGTACGCCGTGCAGTGGTTCCTCTTCTCGGCGGCGGCGATCGTCGGCTGGGTCCTGGCCGTCCGCCACGGCGCCCGCAGCCGTCGGGCCGCCGCGTCGGCGCGCTGAGTCCGAGCGCCGGGCTCAGCGGTGCTCGATGGCGTACATCCGCCGGAACTGCTCGACCACGTCGGGGCTCTCGTGGGTCGGGTCGAGATGGCGGTACACCGCCTCGACGTTCACCGCCACCCGGCCGAACTCCCCCCAGTCGGCGAAGCCGTTCAGCGCGATGTCACGGGCGGCATCCCAGGCGTCCATGCCGGCGTTGAACCGGGCCGTAGCCTCCCGGTCGATGAACGACAGGTAATCGCGCACGGCCACGACCCCCGACTTGTCGGTGACCGGGCCGTGTCCGGGGACGACCGTCTCGACGTCGAGGCCGAGGATGAGGTCGCAGGCAGCGATCCAGCGCGACAGCGGGCCGGCCCACACGATCGGCGTGCCGCCCACGAAGAGGATGTCGCCGGTGTAGATGGTCCGGGCATCGGGGACGTGGGCCAGCGTGTCCCCTCGCGTGTGGGCCGGACCCACCTCGATCAGCTCGACGGTCCGTCCCGCCACGTCCAGCTCGAGTCGGCCGTCGAAGGTGCGGTCCGGGAGCCGGACCTCGATCCCGTCGAAGACGAACGCGCCGAAGAAGCCCCGGAACAGCTCGCCCAGCTCGCCGGGCGCCGCGTTGAGCGCGGCGAGCATCGCCGGTGGCACCTCGGCCATCTCCTCGGCCGTGGCGGTGGAGGCGATGATCTCGGCCTCGCCCACCAGCTGGTTCCCATAGCAGTGGTCGCCGTTGGCGTGGGTGTTGACGACCGTCGAGATCGGGGCGGTACGAGTGGGCTCCGCCATCGACTCGAGCATCTCGCCGGTCAGGCGCAGGTCGAACAGCGTGTCGACGAGCAGCGACCGCCCGTCGCCCACGATCAGGCCGGCGTTGCTCCATCCCCAGCCCCCATCCGGCTGGAGGTAGGCGAAGCAGCCGTCCCCCAGCTCGTGCAACCCCTTCGTGTACCCCGGTGCGCTCGGCATGCCCACAGTGTTGCCGACGCCACGACCCCCATCCCCCGTTCTGGTCCCAGGAATTCCCCCGTTCGGGGGCGGGGCGGGTCAGGGGCGGGGGGTGGGCCAGCGGGCGGCGACGACCTCGGCGATCGCCATCACGGTGAGATGCGGGTTGGCGCGGGGCAGGTCGGGCATCACGGAGGCATCGCACACCCGCAGACCCTCGACCCCCACCACCCGACACGTGGGATCCACGACGGTCGCCGGGTCGGCGGGATCGCCCATGGCACACGTCCCCGTCGCGTGCACGTAGCCGCCCGACTGGCGGACCAGCCACCCCTCGAGCGTCGCCGCATCCTCGAGCGCAGCCACCGGCGTTCCCACCTCGTCGATGGACATCCACCCGGCGACCTCGCGCAGCGCCGGCCGGCTCAGCAGGCCGAGCAGCTTCTGGACCCCGCGGGTCAGTGCCACCACGTCGCGCTCGTCGTCGAGCATGCCCAGCTCCACCACCGGATCGACGCGCGGGTCCGGCCCGGCGAGATGGAGGCTCCCCCGGCTGTGGACCCTCATGAGGGCCGCCATGACGAGACCGAGGCCGGCCACCTCGGGCGCCGAGCCGAGATGGTTCAGCGCCAGCAGCTGCAGGTCGGCCGGCTCGGCGCCGCTGCTGAAGCGGGCGAGGGTGGCCGTCGCCAGCGTCGTCGGGTCGCAGGGCGAGCGCAGCCCGAGCGTGATCGGCGCCGACGGATGGTCGGCGAGCCGCCGGCCGACGCCGGTCAGCTCGACGCCCGAGCGCAGCAGCACCGCCGGTGAGTGGATCGCACCGGCCGCCAGCACCGTCTCGGCGGCCTCGACCTCCGTGCCGTCGGCCAGGCGCACGCCTGCTGCGATCGAGCCGTCGAGCAGGACCCGGTCAACGAGCGCCCCGCCCCGCACCGTCAGGTTGGCCCGTGAACGAGCCGGCTCGAGACAGGCGTCGGCGGCCGACACCCGCCGTCCGTCGGGGCCCCGGGTGAGCGGCGCGGCACCCACGCCCCAGCCGGCCGGGTCGAGGTGATCGACGCCGACCGGCCAGCCTGCCTCGCCAGCGGCCCCCACCAGCGCCCGGTCGACCGGTCCCCACTCGTCGGCGCCAGGGCGCCGGCGCGGCACGGTCACCCGGGCCAGCGCCGGGCCCATGACGTCCCACCCCCAGCCGGTGCACCCGTGGACCCGCTCCCAGCGGTCGTAGTCCGCGGGCAGCCCCGGAAGGGCGATCATGGCGTTGACCGCCGACGATCCGCCCACGCCTCGTCCGCGGACGTAGGGGCGCGGCGCCTGGTGGACGGTCCGCCGAGCGGCCAGATCCGGCCAGGTGCGGCCAGGCTCGGCACAGGCGTCGAGGAAGCTCGGCCCGCTGATCGAGGCCGGCACCTCGTCGCCACGCGCATCGGGCCCGGCCTCGAGCAGCAGCACCGACCGGCCGGGATCCTCCGACAGGCGCCCGGCCAGCACGCACCCGGCCGAACCGGCGCCCACGACCACCACGTCGTAGCGGCTCACGGCCGGCGCCACGCGCTCATGCGGGCCTGCTCACGCCAGCCCGTTCAGGTGGGCGGCGTCGTTGTAGCGCACCAGGCGCCACCGGCCGGGGGCGACGAGGACCAGCTCGGTGAGCGACGCGTTCGCCGTGTGCAGCTCGAACACGCCGGTCGGCGGGGTGCGCAGCGCCTGGCGCAGCACCGTGTCGATCACGCCACCGTGGCAGGCCACCACGATCGTGCGTCCGGGGTGGCGGGCGACGGTGCGGGCGACGGTGGCGCCCACCCGGTGCTGGAACTCGGCGACGGTCTCACCACCGGGAAAGCTGACGCCGTGGGGGTCGGACTCCCAGTCCGGCACCCCATAGCGTTCGACGAACTGGTCGAACGTGAGGCCGTCGCACTCCGGTCCAGGATCGTGCTCACCGAAGCCCGGCTCGACGCTGACCGGCAGGTTCCCGAGTGCGGTCGCCAGCAGCTCGGCGGTCTCGACGGCGCGGGGGAAGTCGCTGGAGTACAGCTCGTCCACGCTCAGCTCACCGGTGGAGGCCAGCCGCTCGGCCAGCCGCTGGACCTGCCGGCGCCCCAGCTCCGAGAGCCCGTTGCAGGTGCGACGGCCACCGACGGTGCGGTTGACCGTCACCCGGGACTCGCCGTGGCGGACGAGGACGAGGCGGCTCACGAGTCGCGAAGGCTAGCGAGACGTGCCCGATGGCACCCCGGGCTGACTTTTCGTTCAAGCGCTCAGGTGCGCGGACCACGCGCCTCCTATGGTCGGGGCATGGGTGGAGCGGAGCCGCCATGACCGCCGTCGAGCGCCTGACGATCCGTCCCCTCGGCTCGCCGGGTGCCCATCTCGCGGCCGCCGCCACCCACCTCGGTGTCCGGGGCGTCCGGTCCATCACCGAGTCCCGGGTGGTGTTCGTGCGCGGCGAGCTCGACGTCACCGCGCGGGCGGCGCTGACCGACGTGCTGGTCGACCCACTCATCGAGACCGGCACGTGGGACCCAGACCCCGGTACCCCGTCCCACGCGATCGAGGTCGCCCTCCACGCCGGCGTCACCGACGCCGACGCTGCGGCCGTCGCCCATGCGGCCGCACGGCTCGGCATCCCCGTCACCGACGTCGCCACCGGTCGCCGCTACGAGGTCGACGGCAGCCTCGACGCCGGCCAGCTCGAGCTGCTGTCGCGCCGACTCCTCGCCAACCCGGTGATCGAGCGGTGGAGCATCGAGTCGCCGGTGCGGCCCGCCTTCGCCGCCGAGACCCCGATCGTGCCCGCCGAGCTGGTGCACCTGCCCGACGACGACGCGGCGCTGGCCGCCATCAACGCCGAGCGCGGCCTGGCGCTCGATCCCGAGGAGCTGCGGACCATCCGGGCCCACTTCGCAGCGGCCGGCCGGGACCCCACCGACGTGGAGCTCGAGACGCTGGCCCAGACGTGGAGCGAGCACTGCGCCCACAAGAGCTTCCGGGCCGCGATCACCACGCCTGACGGTGCCGACCACGACCGCCGGCCGCTCCTCGCGCAGCTGCGCGCCGCCACGGAGGCGATCGATGCACCGTTCGTGGTCTCGTCGTTCGTCGGCAACGCCGGCATCGTCCGCTTCGCCCCGGGCCGGACCATCGCCCTCAAGTGCGAGACGCACAACCACCCCTCGGCCGTCGAGCCGTTCGGCGGCGCGAACACCGGCGTCGGTGGGGTGATCCGCGACGTGCTCGGTGCCGCCCACCGGCCGATCGCCGTCACCGACATCTTGTGCTTCGGTCCGGACGACGTCGACGCCGACGACCTGCCCGACGGCGTGCTCCACCCGAGCCGGATCCGTGACGGCGTGGTGGCCGGTGTGGCCGATTACGGCAACAAGATCGGGCTCCCGACCGTCGCCGGCGCGGTGCTCTACGACCCGGGCTACACCGCCAACCCGCTCGTGTTCTGCGGCTGCATCGGCGAGGCCCCGGATGACCAACCGCCGCTCACCGGCCCGCACCCGGGCGACCGGGTCGTGGTGCTCGGCGGGCGCACCGGCCGCGACGGGCTGCGCGGCGCTACGTTCTCCTCGGCCACGATGAACGCCACCACGGGTGAGGTCGCCGGGGCCAGCGTGCAGATCGGCGACCCCATCACCGAGAAGCTGCTCATCGACGCGCTCGACGGCGCCCACGGCCTGATCTCGGCCATCACCGACTGCGGGGCGGGCGGGCTGTCGAGTGCGATCGGTGAGATGGCCGAGGGTGTCGGCGCCACGGTCGACCTCGACGACCTGCCGCTCAAGTACCCCGGGCTGTCGCCCTGGGAACGCTGGCTCTCCGAGGCCCAGGAGCGCATGGTGGTGGCCGTCCCACCGGCGCACCTCCCCGAGCTGGCGGCGCACTGCCAGCGCTTCGATGTGGAGCTCACCGACCTCGGCGCCTTCACGGGCGACGGCCGGCTGGTGGTGCGCCAGGGTGGCCAGGTGGTGCTCGACCTCGACACGGGGTTCCTCCACGACGGCCGCCCGCAGCGCCGGCTCGAGGCCGTGCTCCCGGCACCGGAGCGGACCGTGGCCACCGATGCCGGAGCGGCGCGGCGAGCCGCCCGCCACGATCCCGCCGGCACGCTGCTCGCGCTGCTGGCCCACCCGAACGTGGCGTCGAAGGCGCCGATCATCCACCGTTACGACCACGAGATCCTCGGCCGCACGGTCGCCCGCCCGCTCACGCCCGGCGACGGGCCCGGCGACGGCGTGGTGCTCGCCGAGCCGTCCGAGGCACACGGCCTGGCCATCGGCATCGGGGTCAACCCCTGGTTCGGCCTCCACGACCCCGAGCGCATGGCCTGGGCCGTCGTCGACGAGGCCATCCGCAACGTGGTGGCGGTCGGCGCCGACCCCGACCGGATCGCCCTGCTCGACAACTTCTCCTGGGGCGACCCCCGACGCCCCTCCACGTTCGGCGAGCTCGTCGCCGCTGTCCAGGGGTGCTGCGACGCGGCGATCGCCCACCGGGCGCCGTTCGTGTCGGGCAAGGACTCGCTGAACAACGAGTATCTGGGCGCCGACGGCGCCCGCCACGCCGTCCCACCGACGCTCGTCGTCACCGCCGTGGCCCATGTGCCCGACGCCGACCGCACGGTCCCCGCCCAGCTGGCCCGAGCCGGCGACGTGCTGGTGCTGGTCGGGCGCACCCTGACCGAGCTGCGGGGCAGCCACCTCGATCTGGTCCTGGGCGTCGATGGCGGCGGGTCGGTGCCAGCACCCGACCCCAACGCCCCGGACCGCTACCGCCGCCTGCACGGCGCGATCCGCCAGGGCCTCGTGCGGGCGTGCCACGACTGCAGCGAAGGCGGCCTCGCCGTCGCCGTCGCCGAGATGTGCATCGGCGCCAGCCTCGGCGCCACGCTCCACGACCTCGGCCACGCCGACCCGGTGACGGCGCTGTTCTCCGAGTCCACCGGGCGCCTCGTGTGCGAGGTGGCACCGGACGACCTCGAGGCGTTCACGGCCGCGATGGGCGAGCCCGTCCTCGTGCTCGGTCAGGTGGTCGCAGAGCCCACCCTCACCGTGGCCGGCGTCGCTCCGCTCGACGTCGCCACGCTCGATGCCGCCTGGAAGGGGACCCGATGAGACAGCGGAGCGAGCTGGCCCGAGCGGCCGGGAGCGGCAAGCCATGAGCCGGCCCGTCGCCGTGGTCGTCAGCGCTCCCGGCACGAACCGCGATCGCGACGTCGCCCTCGCGCTCGACATGGCGGGCGCCGAGCCCCGCCCGGCGCTGCTGGCCGAGCTGCTGGCCAGCCCGACGCTGCTCGACACCGCCCGGCTCCTCGTGCTGCCCGGCGGGTTCAGCTACGCCGACTCGCTCGGCGCCGGGCGCATGTTCGGGCTCGAGCTGTCCCTCGGGCTCGGCGAGCGCCTGGCCGGGTTCGTCGAGCAGGGGCGCCCCGTGCTCGGGATCTGCAACGGGTTCCAGGTGCTGGTGCGCACCGGGCTGCTCCCCGGTGGCGGCCGCCGGGCCGCGCTCGGCCACAACGACGCCGGCACGTTCCTGTGCGACTGGGTGCGCCTCACACCCGTGTCAGGCCGGTGCGTGTGGACCGCCCCGCTCGACGACGAGATCCACTGCCCCATCGCCCACGGCGAGGGGCGCTTCACCTGCGACGACGACACGCTCGCGGCACTGGCCGCCGGCGACCAGATCGCGCTCCGCTACGCATCGGCCAACCCGAACGGCTCGCGTGACGGCATCGCCGGCATCTGCGACCCGAGCGGGCTGGTGCTCGGGCTCATGCCCCACCCCGAGAACCACATCGTCGCCCGCCAGCACCCCGAGCACCGCCGCGGCCGGTGCCAGGGCAGTGGGCTGCGTCTGTTCGAGGCGGGCGTCCGCCACGCGAAGGAGCTCTGAGCCGGTGGCCCCGTTCGTCGACGTCGACCTCCCACTGGCGGACCGCCGCGACGGCAAGGTGCGGGTGTCGTACGCGCTCGATCCCGGCCGGCGGCTCTTCGTCACCACGGACCGCCTCTCCGCGTTCGACCGCATCCTGGCCGGTGTGCCGTGGAAGGGCCAGGTGCTCAACCAGCTGGCGGCGTGGTGGTTCGAGCGCACCGCCGACATCATCCCCAACCACCTCGTGTCGGTGCCCGATCCCAACGCCACCGTCGCCGTCACCGCCCGACCCCTTCCGGTCGAGATCGTCGTGAGGGGTCACATCACCGGCGTCACCTCCACGTCGTTGTGGACCCGCTACGCCACCGGTGAGCGGGTCCTGTACGGCCACCGGCTGCCGGACGGGCTGGCGAAGAACGACCCGCTCCCCACGCCGCTCGTCACCCCCACCACCAAGGGCGCCCACGGCGCGCACGACGAGCCGATCACCTGCGCCGAGGTGGTCGAGCGCCGCCTGGTCGACCCCGAGATCTGGGAGCAGGCCCAGGCGGCGGCGCTCGCGCTGTTCGAGCGGGGGCGCGGTGTCGCCGAGGCCGCGGGCCTCATCCTCGCCGACACCAAGTACGAGATGGGCCTCGACGCCGACGGCCGGCTGCTCGTCATCGACGAGGTGCACACCCCGGACTCCTCGCGGTTCTGGGAGGCCGACACCTACGAGTCCCTCGTCGCCACCGGCAGCGAGCCGGAGAGCCTCGACAAGGAACCGGTGCGCCGGGCGCTGGCGGCCCTCGGCTACACGGGCGACGGCGAGCCGCCCGCACTCGACGCCGACGTGTGGGTCGCCACCACCGAGCGCTACATCTCCGCCTACGAGCGGCTCACCGGGCGCGACTTCGAACCGGGCACGTACCCGGTGCTTCCCCGCCTCATCGCCAACCTCCAGGAGCACGGACTGCTGTGATCCCGCTGCACATCCTCCCCGCCGGCGACGACCATCCCCACGACGAGTGCGGGGTGATCGGGCTGTCGACACCCCACGGCGAGGGCGTCGCCCAGCTCGCCTTCTTCGGCCTGTTCGCCCTCCAGCACCGCGGCCAGGAAGCAGCCGGCATCGCCGTGAGCGACGGCCAGCGCGCCCGGCTCCACAAGGAGTCGGGGCTGGTCGCCAACGTGTTCACCCCCGAGACGCTGCGCCCGCTCTCCGGCTACCACGGCATCGGCCACACCCGGTACTCCACCGCCGGTGGCTCGGCCATGCGCAACGCCCAACCGTTCCTCATCGAGACCATGCACGGCCCCCTCGCCGTGGCGCACAACGGCAACCTCGTGAACGCGCCCGCCCTGCGCGACGAGCTGCTCAGCCGGGGCTTCGGGCTCACCGCCACCAGCGACAGCGAGGTGCTCGCACTCATGCTCGCCGCCGCCGGTGGGCGCACGTGGGAGGAGCGCCTCGAGCGCACGCTGCCGGCGTGGAAGGGTGCCTACTCCCTCGTCGTGCTCACCGCCGACCGGGTGGTGGCGGTGCGCGACCCTTGGGGCTTCCGGCCGCTGTCGCTCGGACGGCTCCCCCACGGCGGCTGGGCCGTCGCGTCCGAGACGTGCGCACTCGCCACGCTCGGCTGCTCCGACGTCAGCGAGGTGACGCCGGGTGAGGTCGTCACCCTGCAGGGGGCCGAGGTGCACCGCCACCAGGCCATGGCACCGGCCGTACGCGGCGCCCGCTGCACGTTCGAGTTCGTCTACTTCAGCCGCCCCGACAGCGAGTGGGACGGGCGCAGCGTGCACCACGTCCGCCAGCGCCTCGGCGAGGAGCTGGCCCACGAGTCGCCGGTCGACGCCGACGTGGTGATCCCGGTCCCGGACTCGTCGATCCCGGCCGCGATCGGCTTCGCCCGGGCCTCCGGCATCGCGTTCAACGACGGCCTCATCAAGAACCGCTACATCGGTCGAACGTTCATCGAACCCACCCAGGACCTGCGCGAGCGAGGCGTGGCCCTCAAGTTCAACGCGCTCACGGAGAACCTGGCCGGCAAGCGCGTGATCATGATCGACGACTCGCTCGTGCGGGGCACCACCGCCGGACCCCTCGTGCGCCTGGTCCGCGAGGCCGGTGCGGCCGAGGTGCACCTGCGCATCACCTGCCCGCCGATCACCCATCCCTGCCACTTCGGCGTCGACATGGGCCACGACGGCGACCTCGTCGCCGCCCGGCTCGGCGTGGAGGAGATGCGCACCCACATCGGCGCCGACTCGCTCGCCTTCTTGTCCCTCGAGGGGATGATGCGCGCCGTCGGCCGAGACGCCGGCCCGGAGGGCGGGTACTGCAACGCCTGCTTCACCGGCCAGTACCCGATCGACGTCGGCAGCGCCCACTCGAAGCTCGCGTTCGAGGGGGTGCTCGCCTGATGCGCGTCCTCGTCATCGGCGGCGGCGGCCGGGAGCAGGCCCTCGCCTGGGCCTGCCGGCGTCACGGGCACACCGTCGAGCTGGCCCCGGACCTGCCCGACGGCGCTGCTCCGGATGGCCAGCTCGACCTCGTCATCGTCGGGCCCGAGGCGGCGCTGGCCGCCGGGGTCGCCGACCGCTGCACGGCGCGCGGCATCCCCTGCTTCGGACCGCCGGCGGCGCTCGCCCGCCTCGAGTCGTCCAAGGCGCACGCCCGCGAGGTCGCCGCCCGGCTGGGGATCCCCTCCCCGGCGTTCGCCGTGTTCGACCGTGATCCCGACGCCGCCATCGCCTGGTGGCGGGCACTCGAGCGCCCGGTCGTGGTGAAGCTGTCGGGCCTGGCCGCCGGCAAGGGCGTGATCGTGCCCGACGACGATGCCGCGACCGGCGACGCCATCCGCCGGCTCGGCACGGACGCCGCGATCGTGCTCGAGGAGCGACTCCACGGCCCCGAGTGCTCGCTGCTCGCGCTGTGCGACGGCCACCGGGTCCTCGCCCTGCCCTTGGCCCAGGACCACAAGCGCCTCGGCGAGGGTGACAGCGGCCCGAACACGGGCGGCATGGGCGCGTATGCGCCGGCGCCCGTCCCGTTCGATCCGGACGAGCTGGCATCGATCTTCGTGCGCCCAGTGGTCGAGCACCTCGCCGCCGAGGGCACGCCGTACGTCGGTGTGCTCTACGCCGGGCTGATGCTCACCCCCGACGGCCCCCGCCTGCTCGAGTGGAACTGTCGCTTCGGCGACCCCGAGGCACAAGCGGTGCTGCCCCTCATCGAGACCGACCTGGCCGAGGTGGCCCTGGCCTGCACCCGGGGACGTCTCGACGAGGTCCACCTGCAGGTCCGGCCCGGCTCGGCCTGCACGGTGGTGGCCGCCGCCCCCGGGTACCCCGACGCGCCGGTCACCGGTGGGCGGATCACGATCGACCCGGGCGAGGACGGGTTGCTGTTCCCGGCGGGCATGGCCGGTGGCCCCGACGGGCTCCCCGTCGTCACCGGCGGACGGGTCCTGGCCGTCACCGGGCTGGGCGACGATCTGGCCGCGGCCCGCACCGCCGCCTACCGTGCCATGGCGCGCATCCACTTCGACGGGATGCAGGTCCGGCGCGACATCGGTTGGCGAGCACCGGCGGCCGAGGTTCGCTCCTACGCCGCCGCCGGCGTCGACATCGACGAGGGCAACCGGGCCGTGTCGGCCATGAAGGCGGCCGTCGAGCGCACCCACGGGCCAGAGGTGCTGCGCGGCGTCGGGAGCTTCGGCGGGGCCTTCAGCGTCGCCACCCTGCGTGACATGGTCGATCCGGTGCTCGTCGGCTCCACCGACGGGGTGGGCACCAAGGTGGAGCTGGCGGCCCGCCTCGGTCGCTACCGCGGCGTCGGCCACGACATCGTCAACCACTGCATCGACGACGTGCTCGTGCAGGGCGCCCGGCCCCTGTTCTTCCTCGACTACGTGGCGTCCAGCCGCCTCGACGCCGACCAGGTGGCCGAGGTGGTCACCGGCATGGCCGAGGCGTGCGAGGCCGCTGGGTGCGCCCTGCTCGGCGGCGAGACCGCCGAGATGCCCGGGGTGTACGCACCCGGGGCGTTCGACATCGCCGGCACGCTGGTCGGGTTCGTCGAGCGGGCGGCGCTGCTGCCCCGCCGCGACATCGCCCCGGGTGACGTGCTCATCGGCGTCGGGTCCTCCGGGCCGCACACCAACGGCTACTCGCTGCTGCGCCGGCTCTTCGAGTGGGCGCCGATGGACGCCACCCCGCCACCGCTCGAGCGCCCGCTCGGCGACGCGCTCCTCGAGCCGCACCGCAGCTACCTCGGCGTGCTCGACGACGCGCTGGCCACCGGCCGGGTGAAGGGCCTGGCCCACATCACCGGCGGCGGCCTGCCCGAGAACCTGGCCCGCGTCCTGCCCAGCGGCTGCGACGCCCAGGTGCACCTCGGCTCGTGGCCGGTGCCGGCGCTGTTCCGGCTGGTGCGGGAGCTGGCCACGGGGATGTCCGCGCACGAGCTGCACCGCACGCTGAACATGGGCATCGGCATGGTGGTCGTGTGCGCCGCCGCCGACGCCGCCGCCGTGCAGGGCGCCATCGACGAACCCACCTGGCGCATCGGCGAGCTGGTGCCCGGCGACCGCAAGGTCCACCTCTCATGATCCGGCCCCGCCTCGTCGTGCTGGTGTCCGGCAACGGCTCCAACCTGCAAGCGATCCTCGACGCCTGCGCCGGCGGCCGCCTCGGCGCCGACGTCGTGGCGGTGGTGTCCAACCGGGCCGATGCGTTCGGGCTCGAACGCGCTCGCCGGGCCGGCGTCGCCGCGGTGTGCCTGGAACCTCGCCCCGGCGAGGAGCGCGCCGACTACGACGCCCGCCTCGCCGACGTGGTCGCTGGCTTCGCCCCCACCTGGATCGTGCTCGCCGGGTGGATGAGGATCCTCACCATGAGCTTCCTCGGGTGGTTCCCCTCGATGGTCGTGAACCTGCACCCGGCTCGTCCGGGTGAGCTGCCGGGGACGCACGCCATCGAGCGGGCATTCACCGAGGCGCGTGAGGGCCGGCGCCGGGTCAGCGGCGTGATGGTCCACCTCGTGCCGGACGAGGGGGTCGACGATGGCCCCGTCCTCGCCGCCGCCGACGTGCCGATCGAGCCCGACGACACCCTCGAGTCCTTCACCGAGCGGGTGCATGCCACCGAGCACCGCCTGCTCGTCGACACCCTACGAACCCTCTGCCGAACGGAGGTCACCGCATGAGCCCGTCCACCCCTCGCTCCCACAACGACGAGCTGTTCGACCGCTTCGAGGCGCTGACGTTCGACGACGTCGTCGTCGTGCCCGGCTACAGCGAGGTCCTCCCCGACACGGTCGACACCTCGGCCACGTTCGCGGCCGGCATCCGCCTGGCCGTGCCCCTGGTGTCGGCCGCCATGGACAAGGTCACCGAGGCGCGCATGGCGGTGGCAATGGCCCGCGAGGGCGGGATCGGCGTGATCCACCGCAACCTGGCCATCGGCGACCAGGCCGCCGAGGTGCAGAAGGTGAAGCGAAGCCAGAGCGGCATGATCACCGACCCGGTCACCCTGCACCCTCACGCCACCTTGCACGAGGCGGAGGCGCTCATGCACCGCTTCCGCTTCAGCGGCGTGCCGATCACCGACGGCGACGGACGGCTGGTGGGCATCCTCACCAACCGCGACATCCGGTTCTGCGAGGGGTCCGACTTCGACCGGGCGGTGTCCGAGTTCATGACGTCCGAGCGGCTCGTCACGGCCCCGGTCGGCACCACCCTCGACGAGGCCCGGGCGATCCTCCAGCAGTACCGCATCGAGAAGCTGCCGCTGGTCGACGAGGCCGGCCGGCTGCAGGGCCTCATCACCGTGAAGGACATCCAGAAACGCCAGGAGCACCCCAACGCCACCCGTGACACCCGCGGTCGTCTGGCCTGCGCGGCGGCCGTCGGGGTCGGTGCCGATCTCGAGGACCGCGTCGACGCGCTGGTCGCGATGGGGGTCGACGCCGTGGTGATCGACACCGCGCACGGGCACTCGGCGGGCGTGGTGAAGGCGATCGAGCGGCTCAAGGCCAGCTGGCCGGACCTCCCGGTGGTCGCCGGCAACGTGGTCACCGAGGACGGTGTCGACGCGCTGGCCGACGCCGGCGCCGACGCCGTGAAGGTCGGGGTCGGTGCGGGCAGCATCTGCACCACCCGGGTCATCGCCGGCGCCGGCATGCCGCAGCTGTCGGCCATCTGGTTCACCACCCGCCGGGCCCGCCAGCGGGGCATCCCGGTGGTGGCCGATGGCGGCATCACCTACAGCGGCGACGTGGTGAAGGCCATCGCCGCCGGGGCGGAGACGATCATGCTGGGCTCGCTGCTGGCCGGCACCGACGAGGCGCCGGGCGAGATGGAGCTGTACGAGGGGCGCCGGTACAAGACGTACCGGGGCATGGGCTCGCTCGGGGCGATGCAGGGGCTCGGCGCCGACCGCTACGCCACCGCCCAGTCCGGCTCGGGCACCCGCAAGCTGGTCCCGGAGGGCATCGAGGGTCGCGTCCCCTACGCCGGGCGCCTCGGCGACGTCACGTACCAGCTCGTCGGCGGGCTGCGCAGCGGGATGGGCTACGCTGGTGCGGCCACCCTCGAGGGGTTGCGCCGCACCAGCCGGTTCATGCGGGTCACCTCGGCCGGCCGCGAGGAGAGCCACCCCCACGACGTCCAGATCACCAAGGAAGCGCCCAACTACCAGCGCACCTGACCCCCTCACCTTCCCCGTTCCGGTCCCAGGAAGTAGCGCTGAGCGCT
>CAZKVJ010000035.1:0-14908 GCA_964556225.1 uncultured Ilumatobacteraceae bacterium | reverse complement strand
AATGGTGCACCAATGAGCGCTCAGCGCTACTTCCTGGGACCAGAACGGGAGGGGGCTCGGTTCTGGCAGCACCGAGTAGCGCTCAGCGCTACTTCCTGGGACCAGAACGGGTCGTACGCTCCGGGGGTGAGCTTCGATCCGGCGGCCTTCCACATCCCCCACGTCGAGAAGATCGAGTGGATGATCGAGACGAACGGGTGGGCGCTCGAGGCCGTGCCGGCGGACACGGAGCGCACGCCGCCCATGCCCGGCTACACGTACAGCGTCGGCTTCCCCGCCGCACTCGGGTTCCCGGAGGTCGCCATCTTCGGCCTGACGCCGTCGGCATCGCGAGGGCTGCTCGACCTCGTCGCCGACCTGCGCCGGGGCGGCACCGAGATCCCACTCGGGGTGGAGCTCACGGGCCTGTTCGACGGCGACCTCCGCTGCGTGTTCGCCCCGATCGACCTCGACGACTGGGGCGTGCTGTTCGCCACTGCGCTCGCCTGGCACCGGGGGGCGGCGTTCGACGTCGTGCAGCTCCTGTGGCCGGACCGGCAGGGCTTCCTGCCGACGGAGGCGGGTTTCGAGCAGCGCCTCCGCCTGGCCCAGCCCGTCGTCGGTCGGGTGGGCTGAGCGTGCACGACGGCCTCGCCCGGACCGCGCAGCGAGCGCGCCGGATCCTGCACCAGCGCGTGTTCCCCGCCGTGGTCGGGCCGTCGGTGCCGTTCGAGGTCCGCGCCAGTGCGCCCCTCGCCGACCCGTGCTCGCTCGACGAGGCGGCGACGCTCGACACGGCCCCCTTCACGGTGCCCGGGCCGTGGGGCCCAGCGTGGACCACGACCTGGTTCCGCCTCGACGGCCGCATCCCCGACGCGTGGGCCGGGGCCACGGTGGTCGCGGCCATCGACCTCGGCTTCAGCGGGCGCTCCGACGGCTTCCAGGCCGAGGGCCTCGTCTACCGGGACGGCGTCCTGCGTCACGCCGTGCAGCCGGACCGGCGCACGGTCGTGCTGGAGCGTCCGGCAGCCCGGGGAGAGGCCGTGCACCTGCTGCTGGAGGCGGCGGCCACCCCGATCATGTCGGACGACCCGACGGACACGCAGTACCGCCCGACGGTGATGGGCGACCGGGCGACCGCCCCGGCCTCGCCCTGCTACGTGCTGCGCCACGCAGACCTGGCGGTGTGGAACGACGAGGTGCACG
The DNA here is from genome assembly GCA_964556225.1 of uncultured Ilumatobacteraceae bacterium. Lineage (GTDB taxonomy): Bacteria > Actinomycetota > Acidimicrobiia > Acidimicrobiales > Ilumatobacteraceae > CAZKVJ01. Next base: position 13,723 of record CAZKVJ010000035.1, on the reverse strand, counting down.
GACTGGCCGTGGAGCTGCACGCCGCGCTCGACCTGCTGCTCGATCTCGCCGTCGACGACCCGCTCCGGCCCCGGTTGGCGCTCGCCATCGATGACGCCCTCGGTGCACTGGACCTCGACGACGTCGTCGCCAGCGCGCCCGCCGCCCGCGCTGCGCTCGCGCCGATCTTCGCGGTCCCATCGGCACCCGGCTCGCACCGGATCGTCGCCGTCGGCCATGCGCACCTCGACACGGCGTGGCTCTGGCCGGTCCGGGAGGCCCGCCGCAAGGCGGTTCGGACGTTCGCCAACGCCGTCGACCTGCTCGAGCGCTTCCCCGAGCACCGTTTCGCCCACTCCCAGGCCCAGCACTATGCCTGGGTGGAGGCGGACCAGCCCGCGCTGTTCGCGCGGGTGCGCGAGCTGGTGGCGGACGGCCGCTGGGAGCCGGTGGGCGGGATGTGGGTCGAGGCCGACCTCAACCTGACGGGCGGCGAGTCCCTGGTACGTCAGCTCGTCCACGGGCAGCGGGCGTTCACCCGCTGGTTCGGCCGGCCGTGCCCCGGCGCCTTCCTGCCCGACGACTTCGGCTACCCCGCCACGCTGCCGCAGCTGCTCGCGGCGGCCGGCTGCGACTGGTTCTTCACCCAGAAGCTGTCGTGGAACGAGACCAACCGGTTCCCCCACCACACGTTCTGGTGGGAGGGCCTCGACGGCACCAGGGTGTTCACGCACTTCAGCCCCGTCGACACCTACAACGCGCTGAACACGCCTGCCCAGCTGCGCTACGCCGCCCGCCGCTTCGCCGACCACGGTCGGGCGTCGGTGTCGCTCGTGTGCTTCGGCCACGGCGACGGCGGCGGTGGTCCCACGGCGACGATGGTGGAGCGGGTGCGCCTGCTCGGTGACACCCAGGCGGTGCCCCCGACCACGATCGGCACCGTGGACGGGTTCTTCCGCGAGGCGATGGCCGACAGCGGCGAGCGTGCCCCGGTGTGGGTGGGCGAGATGTACCTGGAGAAGCATCGAGGCACGTACACCAGCCAGGTCGCCACCAAGCAGGGCAACCTCGCCTGCGAGCGCCTGCTGCGCGAGGCCGAGCTGTGGAGCGCCACGGCCGGCACCTGGCCGGGCGAGCACCTCGAGGAGCTTTGGCGCCGGGTGCTCGTCCAGCAGTTCCACGACATCCTCCCCGGCAGTGCCATCGCCTGGGCCCACCGCGATGCCGAGGCCGTGCACGCCGAGGTGGCCGTGGCCGCCGAGGGACTGGTCGCCGGCGCGTTCGCCGGGCCGGACCGTCACGGGCCGTCGACCGAGGTCACGGTGGCGAACCCGGCACCGTTCCCGGTGGACGAGGTCGTCATCGTGGCGAGCCCAGTCCCGCTGCCCGACGGCCCGCTCGTCGCTGTCGACACCGATGGTGCCCGCCGTACCGTGCAGCGCCTCCCCGACGGCCGCCTGGCCCTGGCGGTGTGCGTGCCCGCCCTCGGCACCGAGGTGCTGCGCTTCGAGCCGGGCGAGGGTGGTCAGCTCTCCCATCCCGCCGTGCAGGTGGATCTCGACGGTGAGGCCGGATCGTTCGACAACGGGACGCTGTTCGTCGCCTGGGACGGCACCGGCACCCTCACCTCGCTCGTCCACGTGCCCACCGGCCGGGAGTCCCTCCCGCCCGGCCAGCCGGCCAACCGGCTCGTGGTCCGCCAGGACCAGCCCGCCGAGTACGACGCGTGGGACATCGACGAGCCGGACACCCGTGGCCCCGGTCTCCCACTCGACACCGTGGAGTGCGCCCAGGTGGTGGCCGCCGGGCCGCTCGTCGCCGTCCTGCGCGTCGATCGACGGTGGGGCCGGTCGAGCTTCACGCAGGAGATCGTCCTGCGCGCAGGGGCCACCCGCGTGGACCTGGCCGTGGACGTCGACTGGCAGGAGTCCGAGCGCCGCCTCCAGGTCGTCGTCCCCGTCGACGTGCTCGCCCGCGAGGTCACGTGCGGGGTCCAACTCGGTCACGTCTCGCGCCCCCGTCACGAGAACACGTCGTGGGACGCCGCGCGCTTCGAGGTGGTGGCCCACCGCTACGTCCACGCCGGTGAACACGGCTTCGGGGTGGCGCTGCTGGCGGCTGGCCCGCACGGCTACGACGTGCGCGGCGCGGCGCTGCGGATGACGCTGCTGCGCTCGCCGCGCTATCCGGACCCCACGTGCGACCGGGGCCGGCACCGCCTCGAGTACGCGATCCGCCCGGGCGACGATCCCGTGGCCGGCGGCCAGCTCGAGGCCGAAGCCCACCGGATGGGCCATCCGGTCCGCCTCGTCGCCGGGGGTGTGGTCTGGGAGCCGGTCGTGACGCACGACCTCGCCGGTGTCGTCGTCGAGGCGGTCAAGCGGGCCGACGACGGCTCCGGCGATCTGGTGGTGCGCCTGTGGGAGTCGAGCGGCGGGCGCACCGCCGGTTCACTGCACGTCGCCGGGCCGCCCGCAGCTGCGGCGTTCTCGTGCGACCTGCTCGAGCAGCCGCACGCCGAGCTGGTCCTGGCCGGCGGCGCCATCCAGCTGGCCCTGCGGCCCTTCGAGGTCGTCACGGTCCGCGTCCGATCCGCCCGATAGGTTGCCCTCATGCCGAACAAGGTGCCCACCACCTGGTCCGGCGATGTCGTGCTGGCCGACGGCGGGCCCGTCCACGTTCGCCCGATCCAACCGGACGACCGCGACGCGTACCGCGAGTTCCACGAGCGCCAGTCTCCCGACAGCGTGTACTACCGGTACTTCTCCGCCCGGCCGCGCCTGTCCGACGCCGAGCTCGACCGCATCGTCAACGTCGACATGATCGACCGGGCGGCGCTCGTCGCGTTCGAGCGCGACGAGCTGATCGGCATCGCCAGCTACGAGCGCTGGCCCGGGCGCACGGATGCCGAGGTCGCCTTCTTCGTCGACGACTCCCACCGGGGCCGAGGCCTCGCCACGGTGCTGCTCGAGCTGCTGGCGGTCGTGGCCCGCGAGCACGGGATCTCGCGCTTCACCGCCGAGGTGCTGGCGGACAACCGCTCCATGCTGCGGGTGTTCATGCGGGCCGGGTTCCCCGTGCAGCGCGCCTTCGACAGCGGCGTCGTCGACGTGGAGTTCCCGCTGGAGGCCACGCCCCACCTGCTCGACGCGATCGAGCGGCGCGAGCAGGCGGCCGATGCCCGGTCGCTGTCCCGAGTCCTGTTCCCTCGGGCGATCGCCGTCATCGGTGCCAGCGACGTGGTGGGCAGCCCCGGCTGGGCGGTGTTCCGCAACCTCCTCGGCAGCGGCTACCCCGGCCCGCTCTACCCCGTGAACCCGCACCAGGCGCACGTCGCCAACGTGGCGTGCGCTCCCGACGTCACCGCGATCGAGGGACCGGTCGACCTCGCCGTGGTGGCGGTGCCGCCAGGCGCGCTCCACGACGTGGTGCGCTCGTGCGCTGCGAAGCGGGTGCGGGGCCTGGTGGTCATCACCGATGTCAGCACCGCCGACCCACCGCTCGACGTGGCCGAGATCGTGGCGTTCGCCCGCCGCAACGGCATGCGTCTCATCGGACCGGGGAGCATGGGCGTGCTCGTCACCGGCGACGCTCCGCTGCACGCCCACCTCGCCTACGTCCGCGGCGCGCCGGCCGTGCCCGCCGGCCACGTGGCGGTCTCGCTGCAGAGCGGACCGCTCGGTGCTGCGGTCATCGACCACGCCCGCCGTCTGGGCCTGGGCATCTCGACGTTCGTGTCGTTGGGGGACAAGGCGGACGTGAGCGGCAACGACCTGCTGCAGTACGTCGAGGACGACCACGTCACCCGGGTCGTGGCCATGTACACCGAGTCGTTCGGGAACCCGCTGAAGTTCGCCCGCATCGCCCGCCGGGTGGCCCGCACGAAGGCGGTCATCGCCGTGCGCGGCGGCCCGGCGGCTCACAGCGAGGCGGTCGAGGGCCTCTACGAGCAGGCGGGCGTCATCCCGGTGCGCACGGTGCGAGAGCTGCTCGACACCGCCCGGGTCCTGGCCCATCAGCCGCTGCCGCGCGGCCGCCGGGTGGCGGTGCTCACCAACGCCCGCGATCCGGCCACCCTCGCCATCGATGCGCTGCGGCGAGCCGGCCTCGAGCCGGTGGAGCTGTCGGGGTCCGCATGGGCCGAGCTCGACGCCGGTCCGCTGCACGCCCGGCGGCTGCCGGGCATGGTCGACCTCACCTGGCGGGCCGTGCCGGCGGACTACCGCCAGGCGCTCACCGTGCTGCTGGCCGACCCGGGTGTCGACGCAGTCGTGGTGATCCATGCCCCGCCGGTGCCCCAGGCGATCGACGGGCCGGCCGCGGTGATCGACGAGGTCAGCCGCGACGCCGACGTGCCCGTCCTGGCCGTGATGCTCGGCGGCCACGAGGGCCCGGTCGTGCCCGGGTCGGCGGTGCCCGCGTTCGACTTCCCGGAGCCGGCGGCGGCCGTGCTCGCGCGGGCGGTGTCACTGGCCGAGTGGCGGGCGTCGGTCGAGGCCGACGTTGCCGAACCCCCCGCCTCGGACCTCGAGACCGCGACCGCGGTGATCGATCGCGCGCTGCTGGCCCGACCGGAAGGAACGCTCGTCAACCTGGCGGACACGCAGACCCTGCTGCGCGCGCACGGCCTGTCGGTGGCCGAGTCCAGGGCGGTCACGTCCCTCGACGCCGCCCTCGACGGTGCGGACGAGATCGGCTACCCGGTGGCGCTGAAGGCCCTGGGCGCCCCCCGGCGCGGGCGGGGCACCACCGGGGGGATCGTGCTCGACCTGCACAGCCGCGCCGAGGTGGTGGCCGCCTGGCACGCCCTCGTCGAGGCCTTGGGCGACACCGCGCTCGCCGAGGCGATGGTGCAGGCCATGGTCCCCTCCGGGGTGGAGGTCCGCTTGGCGATCGAGGTCGACCCGTCGCTCGGTCCGGTGGTCTCGGTCGGCCTCGGAGGGGTGCATGCCGCGGCGATCGGCGACCGCCATCTGCGCCTGGCCCCGTTCGGCCCGCGTGCAGCGGCCGACCTGGTCGCGTCGTCGCGGGCGGCCGACGCGCTGCACCGTCTGGCCATCGATCCGGCGGCCCTGGTCGACGCCGTCGTCCGGATGTCACACCTGGCCGACCAGCACCACGAGGTCGACCGCGTCGAGCTGAACCCGGTGATCGTGTCCGAGGCCGGCGCATGGGTGACCGACCCCGTGGTGCACGTCCGCCCAGTGGCGGCCGCCGACGTCGACCTGCCCCGCCGCCAGCTCTGACGCGCTGCGGGCGCCTCAGGCCATCGAGGGGGTGCGGTCCTCGATCTCCCAGCGCTGGCCGTGCTCGCTCATCAGGGCGAGGAACGCTTCGCTGGGGAACGCCTCCGGCCCGAGCACACCCACGCCGGTCCACTCGCCGGCTGCGAGCAGCTCGAGCGCGATCACCGGGTTGAGCGCCGTCTGCCACACCACCGCCTGGTGGCCGGACGTGGACATGGACCACTCGTTGTCGACCACGTGGTACAGGTAGACCTCACGTGGCTGGCCGTCGAGGTCGAGGCCGCGCACCCAGGTGCCGGCACAGGTGCGCCCGTGCATGCGGTCGCCGAGCTCGGCCGGGTTCGGCACGATCGCCGCCACCAGGTCTCGGGGGGCCACCTGCGCCCCCCGGACATCGACCGGGCGGGTCGAGTCGAGCCCCAGCTTGTGGAGGGTCTTGAGCACGTCGATGAACTCGTCGCCGAGGCCGTACTTGAACGTCACCCGGCCGACGTCGAGCCAGCGCGGCATGAGGATGACCTCCTCGTGCTCGACGTTGACGCAGCTGAGCGGGCCGATGCCGTCGGGGAAGCGGAACACCTCGGGCTCGCTGAACGGCTCGGTGGTGAACCAGCCCCGCTCGCGCTCGTAGACGAGCGGCGGGTTGAGGCACTCCTCGATGGTGGTCCAGATCGAGAAGGTGGGGGCGAAGCCCTGCCCGTCGATGACCAGGTCGCCGCCGTCGCGCACGCCGATCTCGTCGATCCGGCTGAACAGGTGGTCAGCGGCGTAGCGGGCGAACACGTCCGACAGGCCCGGTTCGACGCCCATGCCGACGAGCGCCAGGCGACCCTGCTCGACCCACTGGGGGGCGAGGTCCAGCTGGGCGTCGCCGAGCTTGATGCCGCACTGGTGGTACGGGTCGCTCGGGTGGGGGACCGACATGTGCATCGCCATGTCGAGGTAGTGGACGCGGGCGGCGAGGGCGGCGTCGAAGATCGGGGGGTTCAGGCGGGGATCGCATGCATTGACCACGACGTCGGCGCGGCAGTGGCGGATCAGCGCCTCGATGTCGTGGCGGTTGCTGGCGTCGACCCTGGTGGCCTGGATGCGCGGGTCGCCAGTGCGGGCGGCGGCCCGGCCGGAGCGGCCGGCGTCGACGTCGGCGATGGTCATCTGCTCGAAGAAGTCGCGCCCGGCGGCGATCGACGCGATGGCGGATCCGACGCCGCCGGCACCGATGAGGAGCACTCGCATCTCACCACCCTACCACGGCAACTGATCCACCAGTCAGCACACCTGACCCGTCAGGCAGTCCTGATGGTCCGATCAGTGCCGCCGCTTCGCTGCGACGCGCGACACATCCCTTGGCTACCGTCGCACGGTCCCGGGACCACCGCAGAGGGGAAGCGACGCATGACCGCCTGGAACTTCGCCGACATCTACGAGGCCGTGGCCGATCGCGTGCCGGATCGCATCGCTCAGATCCAGGGTGAGCGGACCCAGACGTGGGCCCAGCTCGACCGGCGAACGAACGCGCTGGCCGCCGACCTCGTGGCGGCGGGGCTCACGCAGCAGTCCAAGGTCGCCTGCTACCTGCACAACGGCCTCGAGTACCTCGAGGTCATGACGGCAGCGTTCAAGGCCGGGATGGTGCCGGTGAACACCAACTACCGGTACGGCCCGGAGGAGATCGTCTACCTGTTCGACAACGCGGACGCCGAGGCGGTGGTGTTCCACTCGTCGTTCACCCCGCTGCTCGAGGGCGTCCGCGACCGACTGGCGAAGGTGCGCCGCTGGTACGTGGTCCACGACGACGACACGCCGGCCCCGGCGTGGGCCGTGCCGTACGAGGACGTCGTCGGCCCGGGCGCCGAGCGGATGACGCCACCGTGGGGCCGCAGCGGCGACGACCTGCTGCTGCTCTACACCGGCGGCACCACCGGCATGCCCAAGGGTGTGATGTGGCGCCAGGACGACCTGTTCAACGTGCTCGGCGCCGGCGGCAGCCCGATCCTCGGCACCCCGCCCGCCGCCGACATGGACGAGCTGGGCGCTCGGATCGATCCTGCGGTCCCCGGAGCCGTCGCGCTGATCGCCTGCCCGCTCATGCACGGCACGGGCATGTTCAGCGGTCTCAACGCCCTCGCCGGCGCCGGGACCGTCGTCACGCTGCCGTCGCGCCACTTCGACCCGGTCGAGCTGTGGTCCCAGGTCGAGCAGCACCGGGTCAACGGCATCGTCATCGTCGGCCAGGCCTTCGCCGGCCCGATGCTCGAGGCGCTCGACGCTGCGCCCGGTCGCTTCGATCTGTCCAGCGTGGTGTTCCTGCTGTCGTCGGGCGTGATGTGGAGCCAGGAGAACAAGGCCGGTCTGCTGCGCCACATCCCCCAGGCCATCCTGTTCGACTCACTCGGCTCCAGCGAGGCCGTCGGCCTCGGCGCGTCCGTCTCGGGCGGTGGCGTGGCCCAAGAGACGGCCAAGTTCATGCTGGGCCCGAACTGCGCGGTGTTCACCGAGGACGGCCGCCGGGTGGAGCCCGGTTCGGGCGAGCAGGGGATGGTTGCCGTGGGTGGCTTCATCCCGCTCGGCTACTACGGCGACGAGGTCAAGACCGCCCAGACCTTCCGGGTGTTCGAGGATCGGCGTTGGAGCATCCCGGGCGACTGGGCCGAGGTCGAGGCCGACGGCTCGCTGAAGCTGCTCGGGCGGGGATCGGTGTGCATCAACACCGGCGGGGAGAAGGTCTTCCCCGAGGAGGTGGAGGAGGCGCTCAAGACCCATCCGGCGGTGCGCGACGCGGTGGCGGTGGGGGTGCCCAACGCCCGGTTCGGTGAGACGATCTGCGCCGTGGTGGAAGCCGACGGCCCGGCGCCGGGGCTCGACGAGCTGGCCGCGCACGTGAAGCAGCGCCTGGCCCACTACAAGGCGCCGCGCCACGTGGTGGTCGTCGACACCATCGGCCGGGCGCCCAACGGCAAGGTCGACTACAAGCGCCTGCGCCAGCTGGCCGCCGACGAGGTGGGGGAGCGCTGAGCGGCCAGCGCCCCGGCGACGACCTGCGCGCCCGGCTCGGCGCCGGCGAGCGGGTGCTGATGCCGGGGGTGTGGGACGCCCTGTCGGCCACGATGGCCGTCGAGGCCGGGTTCGCGACGGTGTTCGTGTCGGGCTACTGCGTCGCCGGCACGATGCTGGCCCGGCCCGACTACGGCCTGTTGACGCAGACGGAGGTGGCCGAGGTCGCCCGCCGGGTGTGCGCCGCGGTGCCGGAGGCGCTGGTGGTCGTCGACGCCGACACCGGCTACGGCAACCCGCTCAACGTCATCCGCACCGTCGAGCTGTGGGAGCAAGCGGGCGCCGCAGGGATGTTCCTCGAGGACCAGGTGTGGCCGAAGCGCTGCGGGCACATGGCCGGCAAGCAGGTGGTCGATCGTGACGAGTGGCTGGCCAAGCTGCGCGCCGCCTGCGAGCGGCGCCGGCACCTGCACGTCACGGCCCGCACCGACGCCCGGGCCGCCGCCGGCCTCGACGAGGCGCTCGAGCGGGGCCGCATGGCCCGAGACCTCGGCGTCGACGCGGTGTTCGTCGAGGCACCGGAGTCGCTTGCCGAGCTCGACGCCATCGCCGGCGCGCTGGGCGGCGTCACGCTGGTCGCCAACATGGTCGAGACCGGCAGGACGCCGCTGCTCACCCCAGCCGAGCTGGCCGAGCGAGGGTTCACGCTGGTGGTGTCGCCGCTGTCCGCGCTGCTCTCGATGGTGAAGGCCGTGCGTGAGTCGCTCGCCCTCCTGCAGGCCGAGGGCACCCTGCGCGACCACCTCGACCGCCTGGTCGGCTTCGACGACTTCACCGGCCTCGTCGGGCTCGACGAGCTGGCCGCCGACGAGGACCGCTACCGCACGTAGCGCCGCGCTCGGCCGATCCCGCCCCTTTCGCGTGCGGATCCCCGCGCTCACGACGCAGATCCGCACGCGAAACGCCGTCGCGGCAAAGGGGCTCGTCGCGGGGGCGGCCGGCCGGTACCATCGCGGCGTCGCATCCCGAGCGGCCCGGCGTGCCGGGCCCGGCAACCTGGGTCGGAAGCCCCAAGGTGCCTCCCGCCACCACGGCGGAGATGTGGCCGGTGACGAGCCGGCAACGAACGCTTCCGGGGCTGCGTGGCAACCGACTCGCCGGTCGCGCCGGCGACACGAGCACGAAGGAGGACGCAGGCCCGTGGACGGACGACCGCCGCTGCCGGTGACGGGCGCCTGGCGTCCCGGTGACCCGGCGGGCAGCCGCCGGTTCCTGACCGTGGCATCGGACCACCCGTTCGCGCTCGACGGCGGCTCGAGCCTGCGCGACATCACGATCGCCTACGAGACGTGGGGCCGCCTCGACGCCGCAGCCGGCAACGCCGTGCTGCTGTGTCACGCCTGGACCGGTGACAGCCACGCCACCGGTCCGGCCGAGCGTGGCCATCCGACGCCGGGGTGGTGGGAGGGGGTGGTCGGCCCCGGGCTGGCCATCGACACCGATCGCTACTACGTGGTGTGTGCCAACGTGCTCGGCGGGTGCCAGGGCTCGACCGGTCCGGCGTCGCCGCACCCCGACGACGGGCGCCCGTACGGCTCGCGGTTCCCGGTGATCACCATCCGTGACATGGTGCGGGTGCAGGCGCGCCTGGCCGATCACCTCGGCATCGACGTGTGGCTGTGTGTGGTCGGCGGGTCGATGGGCGGCATGCAGGTCCTCGAGTGGGGCATCACCTATCCCCACCGTGCTCGCTCGCTGGCGCCGATCGCCACCTGCGCGCAGGCGACGGCACAGCAGATCGCCTGGGGCGCCATCGGGCGGCGGGCGGTCCGTCTCGACCCCCGCTGGCGTGGCGGCGACTACTACGACGCCGAGGCGGGCGACGGGCCATGGGAGGGCCTGTCGATCGCCCGGATGGTGGCCCAGGTCACGTTCCGCAGCGACAACGTGTTCACCGACCGCTTCGGGCGCGAGCTGGCCGACGGCGCCGGACAGCACGACGGGTTCGAGCTGTGGCAGCGCTTCGAGGTCGAGCGCTACCTCGACTACCACGGTGAGAAGCTCGCCCGCCGGTTCGACGCCAACAGCTACCTGGCCATCGGCAAGGCGATGGATCTCCACGACGTGGGTCGCGGACGCGGTGGGCTGCACGCCGCCATGGCCCGGATCCGGGTGCCGACGCTCACCATGGGCATCTCCAGCGACATGCTCTACCCGACCTACCAGCAGCTGCAGATCCGCGACCTGCTGATGGACGCCGGGACGCCGTGCGACTACGTCGAGATCGACTCCCCGCACGGCCACGACGCCTTCCTCATCAACCTCGAGCAGGTCGCCCCGCCGATCGGGCGGTTCCTGGAGCGGATCTCGAAGGGCTGAGGGGCGCCTCACCCGGGCGGTTGGCGGGCGATCCGGTCCAGCTCGGGCACGGCGCGGCTGGTCGACGGGACGCGCAGCAGCAGCTCCGACTCGCCCTGCAGCAGGTACACCTGCAGCTTCTTCGGCGGGTTGGCCGTGCGCCCGACCACGCCGAAGCTGCCACGCAGGCCACCGGGGGCGATGCCGCGGGGCCGTACGTCGAGGTCGCCGTCGAGCGTGACCGTGAAGCGCGCCTCGCGCCAGCGTCCGGTGCTGCCGTCGTCGTTCAAGCGGCAGGCCTTGGCGATGAACCGCTGGCCGTCCTTGGCCACCCAGTGCGGCTCCATGCGGTGCGCCAGCCAGTAGAGCAGCGCGAGCGCAGCGACGAAGCCAACAGTGAGGAGGACGTCCGTCATGGTGCCGACAGCATCGCTCACGGGCTGGCGTCCGGCCACACTGTCGGCGTGCCGGAGCTGCTCGAGGTGGAGGCCTACCGCTCGGCGGCCGACGCGGCCGTCGGCCGGCGCATCCGCGCCGTCGAGGCCCCTGACGGGTGGTACCTCAAGGGTGGGTTGACCCCGGCGGCGGTGGCCGAGCACCTGTCCGGGCGACGGATCGAGGCGGCACGCCGTCACGGCAAGGTGCTGCTGGTCCACACCGACGGCGCCACCATCGGGATCCGCTTCGGCATGACGGGTCGGCTGCTCGTCGACGGTCGAGGTCCGATCGAAGGCCTCGAGTACGGCCCGGACCGCGATGACCCGGCGTGGCACCGCTTCGGGCTCGACTTCGGGCGCGGCCGGACGCTGGTCGTGACCGATCCGCGGCGCCTCGGCGGCGTCGAGCTGGACCCGGACCTGCGGCGGCTCGGGCCGGACGCTGCGACGCTGACGCTCGCCCAGCTGCGACGGGCCGTCGCCGGCGCACGGGCTCCGGTGAAGGCGGTGCTGTTGGACCAGCACCGAGTGGCGGGGCTCGGCAACCTGCTCGTCGACGAGGTGCTCTACCGGGCTGGCATCGACCCGGCTCGTCCGGCGGCGACGCTCGACGGCGCCGAGGCGCGCCGGCTCCACCGCAGCGTGCGTCGGAGCCTCACCGAGCTCGGTGCCCGAGGCGGCAGCCACCTCGGCGACCTACCGGCCGCCGCCCGGCGGGCCGGCGCCCGCTGCCCGCTCGACGCCACGCCCCTGGTCCGGCGCACGATCGGGGGCCGCACGACGTGGTCGTGCCCGTCGCATCAGCGCTGACCGTGCCAGACTGCATCGCCGTGCACCCCGTCGACCTGTCTCCGTGGCGCCGTTGGGTGCCGAGGCTCGCGGCGGCGCTCGTCGCGGCGTCGGTGACGGTGGTGGCCCGAGCCGACGCAGTGCTCGCGTCGGTCGACCCGGAGCAGACCGTGAGCGATCCGGAGCGCACCCGGGTGATCACGATCGCCATCGTGGCGATGGTGGTGGCCGGGGTGCTGGTGCTCGCCGTCACGGTGTGGTTCTGGCGCTCGACCCGCCCCGAGCCGCCGGCGCTGGCGCCGCTCGAGGTGATGGGCGAGCGCGGCTTCGTGCGGGCCGACCACGACGAGCAGCAACGTCGCCTCGACAAGGCGCGCCCGCCGGGCGGTGAGGCGGAAGCGGATGGGGAGCCCGCCGCAATCGCGCCGCCCGTGTCCGACGCGGCCGACGCGCCGGTCGAGCCGGCCCCGCCGGCCGAGCCCGAGGCACCCGCGCCCGAACCAGAGACCGATGCGGACGCTGTCGCCGAGGAGCACCACGACCACACGCCGGAAGGCGACGAGCGTCCGAGTCCTGACGGCGACGAGGCGCCCCAGCCGGCCATCGACCCGCTGCTCGGGCGCTTTCAGTGATCATTGCGCGCACGCGGCGGTACCGTGGCTCGCCATGGGTGAGCCGTTCGACCCCGATGCCCTGATCGCCCGGTTCCGTGAGCGTGCGGCGGCCGTGAAGCGCCGACCGCTGCCGCCCGTCGCCGGCGAGGAGCGTCAGCACTTCATCGCCCAGGCCCAGCAGGACTTCATGGACTTCGCGATCATCGGCGATGCCGTCGCCTCGCTCGACGACGGGGTGTTGGTGCTGCGGGTCGACCTGCGGCCAGCGGACCAGCGCACGTGAGGGCGCCCGACACCGCTCGCACCGAGCACACCGATCTCCCGTTCCTCGCCGGGACCGCCGCCGTCGTTGCCTGGGGGGCCGGGCCCCTGATCGTGCGGGGGATCTCGGCGTCGACGTCCACGATCGTCGCCTACCGGCTGGGGCTGGCGATACCGGTCATGTGGGCCGCTGCCTACCTGGCGGGCGGACGAGCCAGCGCCCACCTGTTCCGGTTGGCCGCCGTTCCCGGTGTGCTGTTCGCGCTGTCGATGATGACGAGCTTCGCGTCGTTCCAGCGCACGTCCATCGCCAACGCGACGCTGATCCCCGCCCTGCAGCCGGTGCTGGTGCTGCTCGTCGCCGCCCACCTGTTCGGCGAGCGGGTGAGTGCCCGCCAGCTGGGCTTCGCCGCGGTCGCGGTGGCCGGTGTGGCCACCGTCGTGCTCGGGGCGGGCGCCGGCAGTGGCGCCTCGTGGAGCGGCGACGTGCTGGCGGTGGCCAACCTGGTGCTGTTCACCGTGTACTTCCTGATCGTGAAGCGTGCTCGCGACGCAGGGGTGCACTCGTGGGCGTTCGTCGCCGCGGTCATGTCGGTGGCCACGATGGTGGCGCTGCCGTGGGCGCTCCTGGTCGCCGACGACCTCGGTGCCATCGGGGGGACCGACTGGGTGCTCCTCGTGGCGATGATCCTCGGTCCGGGGCTGATGGGGCACGGACTGATGACATGGTCGCAGCGCCACCTCGACATCACCGTCGCGTCGCTGCTGACGCTCGCCACCCCGGTCGTCTCGGCCGTCGGCGCGTGGCTCATCTACGACCAGGCGCTGCGCCTCGTGCAGGTGCTCGGGGCCGCCGCGGTGCTGGTCGCGCTGGCCGGGATCGTGCTCGCGGCGCGCAGCCGGGTGCTCGACGAGGCCACCGAGGCAGGCTTGTCCGGTCCCGGGGAGACCTTGCTAACCTGACGCCTCCCAACGCGGACGTGGCTCAGCTGGTAGAGCATCACCTTGCCAAGGTGAGGGTCGCGGGTTCGAATCCCGTCGTCCG
>CAZKVJ010000034.1:0-15103 GCA_964556225.1 uncultured Ilumatobacteraceae bacterium | reverse complement strand
CGTGAGGGTGGCCGTACCGTGGGTGCGGGCCGCGTCACCAAGATCATCAAGTGAGGGACTGACCACCGATGCCCAAGAACGACAAGCGGGTGAAGATCACTCTGGAGTGCACGGAGTGCAAGCACCGCAACTACATCACGATCAAGTCGAAGATCAACGACCGTGAGCGCCTCGAGATGAAGAAGTACTGCTCGAACGACCGGCGCCACACGGTCCACAAGGAGACGCGCTGACGACCGAGCCGCGGGGTGGGCCGGATCTCGGCGGGTGACACGGTCACTGCCGCTGGTAGCCTGGCACCCCCTGCACCGAGGGCAGTAGCTCAGCTGGTAGAGCATCGGTCTCCAAAACCGACGGTCGGGGGTTCGAGTCCCTCCTGCCCTGCAACAAACTCGAACGGCACCGCCAACGAGACGAACTGCGAGTACGCCATGTCGATGGACCTGAATCGGGAGCAGAAGCGCACGCTGAAGCGCATGGGCGCCCTGGACGAGCAGGGCCAGCCGACGCGCGGCCAGCGCAGCACCCCCAACCGGCCCCACGGCGAGAAGCGCACCACCCCGCTGCAGTACCTCCGCGAGGTCCGCGAGGAGATGCGCAAGGTCGCCTGGCCCAAGTGGCCCGAGGTGCGCCGCTACTCGATCATCGTCCTCGCCACCGTGGTCGTGTTCACCGCCTACATCGGCGGCCTCGACGCGCTCTTCGGGCTGCTGTCGGGCTGGCTGTACAAGGACTGAGGACCATGAGTGACGACCTGCTGCCGCTCGGCGACGACCTCGCCGCTGCCGAGGACGCGCCGGGCGAGCCCGACGTGGCGTTCGACCTGACCACCGAGCCCGAGTCGCCGGCCGCCGAGGCCGACGACGACACTGGCGAGTCGGGCGAGGACGAGTCCGGCGAGCCTGCCGGCCCGATCGACACGCCGTGGACCCGCCCGGGACGCTGGTACGTGGTCCACACCCAGTCCGGGTACGAGAAGAAGGTCTCGGCCAACCTGGCCGCCCGCATCCAGTCCATGAACATGGAGGAGAAGATCTACGAGGTCGTCATCCCGATGGAGGACGTCGTCGAGTTCAAGGGCGGGCGCAAGCAGGTCGTGCAGAAGAAGGTGTTCCCCGGCTACCTGCTGGTGCGCTGCGAGATGGACGACGAGTCCTGGTACTGCATCCGCAACACCCCGGGCGTCACCGGCTTCGTCGGCCAGAGCCAGAAGGGCCAGAAGCCCACGCCCCTGTCGCGGCGGGAGGTCGAGACCTTCCTGTCGGCCAAGGGTGACGGCCAGGAGGCGCCGGCCCGCAAGAAGCCCAAGCTCGAGTACGAGGTCGGCGAGAGCGTGCGCGTGAAGGAGGGCCCGTTCGCGGACTTCTCCGGCACGATCGCCGAGATCAACGCCGACCACCTCAAGCTGAAGGTCCTGGTCAACATCTTCGGCCGCGAGACCCTCGTGGAGATGGACTTCGCCCAAGTGGCGAAGCTCTGAGCCCGAACCGATCCCCCCGAACGACACCGGAAGAAGCAGCAAGATGGCGAAGAAGAAGGTCGCAGCGATCGTCAAGATCCAGATCCCGGCGGGCAAGGCCACCCCGGCCCCGCCGGTGGGCACCGCGCTGGGCCCGCACGGCGTGCCGATCATGGACTTCGTGAAGCAGTACAACGCGGCCACGGAGGCGCAGGCCGGGACCATCATCCCGGTCGAGATCACCATCTTCGAGGACCGCTCGTTCTCGTTCATCCTCAAGACCCCGCCGACGCCGGTGCTGCTGCGCCAGAAGGCGGGCCTGGAGAAGGGCTCGAAGACCCCGGGCAAGGCGAGCGCCGGCACCGTCACCGAGGCCGACATCGAAGAGGTCGCCAAGATCAAGATGCCGGACCTGAACGCCAACGACCTCGAGGCCGCCAAGCAGCAGGTCCGGGGCACCGCCCGCTCGATGGGCCTACAGGTCGTCTGACGGGGCCCGTCCGAATCCACCGCCGACCCGGGATCACCTCGCCCGGGCGGACCCACCGAACCAGAGGGAGGCATCCATGCCGAAGGGCAAGAAGTACGTCGACGCGCTCAAGCGCTACGACCGTGACCAGCAGTTCACCCCGGCTGAGGCGCTCGAGCTCGTCAAGAGCCTCGCCAGCGCCGGCTTCGACGAGTCCATCGACGTCGCCGTGCGCCTCGGCGTCGACCCGCGCAAGGCCGACCAGATGGTGCGGGGCACGGTCGCCCTGCCGTCGGGCACCGGCAAGGACGTGCGCGTCGCGGTGTTCGCTGCCGGCGAGGCGGCCGACGAGGCCCGCAAGGCGGGCGCCGACATCGTCGGGGCCGACGACCTCGCCGCCGAGGTCGAAGGCGGCAAGTTCGACTTCGACGTGGCCATCGCCACGCCGGACATGATGCCCCTGGTCGGCCGGCTCGGCCGGGTGCTCGGCCCCCGAGGCCTCATGCCGAACCCGAAGACCGGCACCGTGACCCAGGACGTCGGGCGGGCCGTCACCGAGTTCAAGGGTGGCAAGGTCGAGTACCGCACCGACCGCTACGGCAACGTGCACGTGCCGATCGGCAAGGCCAGCTTCGAGGCGGCGGCCCTCGAGGCGAACTTCCGAGCCGTGGTCGACGAGCTGCAGCGGGCCAAGCCGGCGGCCGCCAAGGGCCGGTACTTCAAGAAGATCACGCTCTCGTCGACCATGGGCCCCGGTGTCAAGGTCGACACGAACCGGTTGCGCCCCGAGCAGCCGGCCTGACGCCTGGTAACCTGACCAGCCGATCCAACCGAACCGGTTGCTCGCCGAAGACCGTCGGTCCGCCCATCCGGGCGGGTAATGGGGCACGGCCCCGCCGGCCGAGGCGGACACCTCCCGCGATGCTGCCCGGTCCCGGGCGCCGTGTCGCTACCCGGAGGCGTTCGCATCATGCGAGCGCCCCGAGCGACACGAGAGGAGGTGCATGACCATGTCGACCCAGTCCGCAGACACGGTGGCCGAGCCGCGTCCGGAGAAGGTGGCGGTGGTGACCGAGGTCCGCGAGAAGCTCTCGTCGGCCGATGCCGCGATCATCAGCGAGTACCGGGGGATGACGGTGAAGTCGCTCTCCGAGCTGCGCCGCAAGCTGACCGCCGCCGGCGGTGAGCACAAGGTGTACAAGAACACCCTGGCCCGCCGGGCCGCCCAGGAAGCGGGCATCGATGGTCTCGACGAGCTGCTCGTCGGACCGACGGCGATCACGTTCGTCAGCGGCGACGCCGCCGCGGTGGCCAAGGCCCTGCGGGACCACGCCAAGACGAACCCGCTGCTGGTGCTGAAGGGCGGCGTCGTCGGCGGTCGGACCGTGACCGCCGCCGATGTCGAAGCCCTGGCCGACCTCCCGTCCCGGGAGGTGCTGCTGGCCCAGCTCGCCGGTGCCCTGCAGGCCCCGCTCGTCAAGACGGCCGGCCTGCTCCAGGCGCTGCCCCGCAACCTGGCCTACGGCCTGAAGGCCCTCATCGATCAGCAGGCCGCCTGAGCGGCCGCTGCCTCACGAACCCCATCTCACCACTTCGCACACACAGGAGTAACTGCCACCATGGCTCTCACCAAGGACGAGATCCTCGACGGGATCTCCAACATGACCGTCATCGAGCTGAAGGAGCTGCTCGACGCGTTCGAGGAGCGCTTCGGCGTCACCGCCGCCGCGCCGGTCGCCGTGGCCGCCGTCGCCGGTGCGCCCGCCGGTGCTGCGCCGGCCGCCGAGGAGGAGAAGGACGAGTTCGACGTCGTCCTCGCCGAGGCCGGTGCTCAGAAGATCCAGGTCATCAAGGTGGTCCGCGAGCTCACCAGCCTGGGCCTGAAGGAGGCCAAGGACCTCGTCGACGCCGCCCCGAAGCCGGTGCTCGAGAAGGTCAACAAGGACGAGGCCGACAAGGCCAAGGCCAAGCTCGAGGAGGCCGGCGCGACCGTCGAGGTGAAGTGACCCTCGTCGCGCCGAACCGCTGATCCACGGGCCCGCAGCGCAACTGCGGGCCCGTGGCGCGCCCGGGGTGCTTGACGCGCCGGGCGTTCTCCTTTACCCTGCGCGCACCTTCGGATGGGTCGCCGGGCGGCGTGCCCGTCTGGTTGACGACGCTCTCGACTCGGCGGTAGCATCCTTCGTTGCCGTGCGTCGCCTGTGGACTCCGTTCATTTTTCCGGCTCTGCCCTCGCGCGCCCCGGCACCGTTCGCCGACCCGTCCTCGTCCGCCGACAGGGAGTAAGCCGTGGCCACACGTCCCACCACTCGCGAGCGGTACTCGTTCGCCAACCTCGCCGAGCCGCTGGCGCTGCCGGATCTGATCGCGATCCAGCGCGAGAGCTTCCAGCACCTGCTCGACGAGGGCCTGGCGGAGACGTTCCGCGACATCTCCCCGATCAAGGACTTCAGCGAGGCCCTGCAGCTCGAGCTCGAGTTCGACCCGACCGACGAGCTCCTGCGCCCGCCGCCCAAGTTCACGGTGGAGGAGTGCAAGGAGAAGGACATGACCTACTCCGCTCCGATCTTCGTGCGGGCCCGGTTCATGAACCGGAACACCGGCGAGATCAAGGAGCAGACGGTCTTCATGGGGGACTTCCCGATGATGACCGACAAGGGGACGTTCATCATCAACGGCACCGAGCGCGTGGTCGTGTCCCAGCTGGTTCGCAGCCCGGGCGTCATCTTCGAGCCGGGGGAGCGGTTCCGGTTGCGCAACCTCTCCAAGCACCAGCTCGTCAAGGGCACCATCCACCCGTACCGCGGTGAGTGGCTGGAGTTCGACGTCGAGCAGAAGCCGGGCAAGGACGTCACGGCGGGCACCCGGGTGGCCCGCAAGCGCCGGATGGGCATCTTCACGCTCCTGCGGGCGCTCGGCTACGACGAGGAGAACGCCCCCGGCTTCCTCGAGCGCTTCGTCGCCCACTTCGACTTCCTGGAGGGTCAGTGGGAGAAGGAGCGCCACCTCGCGCCCACCCAGGACGAGGCGCTCGTGGAGATCTACAAGCGGGCCCGCCCCGGCGAGCCGCCGACCGTGGAGTCGGCCCGGGCGTACTTCCGCAACGCGTTCTTCGAGAACCGCCGCTACGACCTGAGCCGGGTAGGCCGGTACAAGCTGAACCGCAAGCTCGGCGCCGAGGTGGCGCGCCTCGAGGAGCTGTTCGGCCTGTCCGGCGAGCTGCTCGACCTCCCGGAGGAGGGCCAGCACGTGCTGTCGCGCTGCGAGGTCGTGGCCGCCATCAGCTACATGCTCCACCTCGTCAAGCAAGAGCCGGGCTACCGCCTCGACGACCAGGACCACTTCGCCAACCGGCGGATCCGCTCCGTGGGCGAGCTCATCCAGAACCAGGTCCGCATCGGCCTGTCGCGCATGGAGCGCGTGGTGCGTGAGCGCATGACCACCCAGGACGTCGAGGCCATCACGCCGCAGACGCTCATCAACATCCGCCCGGTCGTGGCGGCCATCAAGGAGTTCTTCGGCACCTCGCAGCTGTCGCAGTTCATGGACCAGGTGAACCCCCTGTCCGGGCTCACCCACCGCCGGCGCCTGTCGGCGCTCGGCCCGGGTGGTCTGTCGCGCGAGCGCGCCGGGTTCGAGGTCCGTGACGTGCACTTCAGCCACTACGGCCGGATGTGCCCGATCGAGACGCCGGAAGGCCCGAACATCGGCCTGATCGGCGCGCTGTCCACGTTCGCCCGGGTGAACGAGTTCGGCTTCATCGAGAGCCCGTACCGCAAGGTGGTGAAGGGCAAGGTCACCGACGAGATCGTGTACATGGCGGCCGACGAGGAGGAGAACTACGTCGTCGCCCAGGCCAACACGCCGCTGAACCCGGACGGCTCGTTCAAGGAGGAGCGCGTGCTCGTGCGCCGCTCTCCCCAGGCGGCCAGCCTCGACGACCTGCGCAAGATGCTCGAGGCCGAGAGCTTCTTCGGTGCCACCACCGACATCGGCTTCGTCGACCCCACCGAGGTCGACTACATGGACGTGTCGCCGAAGCAGATCGTGTCGGTGGCCACCGCGCTGATCCCGTTCCTCGAGCACGACGACGCCAACCGGGCGCTCATGGGCGCCAACATGCAGCGTCAGGCGGTGCCGCTGGTGCGTGCCGAGGCGCCCTACATCGGCACCGGCATCGAGGAGCGCGCCGCTCGCGACGCTGCCGATCTCATCGAGGCGCTCGACGACGGCGACGTCATCGAGGTCTCGGGCGACACCGTCACCATCCAGTACCGCACGCTCGGGCGCAAGGTGTACCGCCTGGCGAAGTTCCGCCGCTCCAACCAGGACACCTGCATCAACCAGATCGTGCGGGTCCGCGAGGCCCAGAAGGTCGCCAAGGGCGACATCGTGGCCGACGGCCCGAGCACCGATCACGGCGAGCTGGCGCTGGGCAAGAACCTGCTCGTGGCGTTCATGCCGTGGGAGGGCTACAACTTCGAGGACGCGATCATCCTCTCCGAGCGCGTGGTGCGCGACGACGTCCTGACGTCGATCCACATCCACGAGCACGAAGTCGACGCCCGCGACACCAAGCTGGGCCCGGAGGAGATCTCGCGCGACATCCCGAACCTCTCCGAGGACATCCTGCGCGACCTCGACGACCGCGGCATCATCCGCGTCGGCGCCGAGGTCGGTCCCGGCGACGTGCTCGTCGGCAAGGTCACCCCCAAGGGGGAGACGGAGCTCACCCCCGAGGAGCGCCTGCTGCGGGCGATCTTCGGTGAGAAGGCCCGCGAGGTGCGCGACACCAGCCTGAAGGTGCCCCACGGCGAGAGCGGCAAGGTCATCGACGTGAAGGTGTTCACCCGTGAGGACGGCCACGAGCTGCCGCCGGGCGTGAACGAGCTGGTCCGGGTCTACGTGGCCCAGAAGCGCAAGATCAGCGTCGGCGACAAGCTGGCCGGCCGTCACGGCAACAAGGGCGTGATCTCCAAGATCCTGCCCCTCGAGGACATGCCGCACCTGGCCGACGGCACCCCGGTCGACATCATCCTCAACCCGCTCGGCGTGCCGAGCCGGATGAACGTCGGTCAGGTGCTCGAGGCTCACCTGGGGTACTGCGCCCGCTGGGGCTGGGACGACCCGAAGGGTGGCCACGTGGGTGCGCCGCCCATCCGCGGCACCGAGACCAAGACCCGTCCGGCCACCACGCCGGCCACGTTCGTGGCCACGCCGGTGTTCGACGGCGCCCACTGGGACGAGGAGGACGCGGCCGGCCGGCACCCGACCATCCAGACCATCCTCGCCAACCTCACGCCGGAGAGCGTCGACGGCGAGCGACTCGTGCGCCCGGACGGCAAGGCCGTGCTCTACAACGGGCGCACCGGCGAGCCGTACGACAACCCGATCACGGTCGGCTACATGTACATCCTGAAGCTGGCCCACCTGGTCGACGACAAGATCCACGCTCGCTCGACCGGCCCGTACAGCATGATCACCCAGCAGCCGCTGGGCGGCAAGGCGCAGTTCGGCGGGCAGCGGTTCGGTGAGATGGAGGTGTGGGCCCTCGAGGCGTACGGCTCGGCCTACTGCCTCCAGGAGCTGCTCACCATCAAGTCCGACGACGTCCTCGGCCGGGTGAAGGTGTACGAGGCGATCGTCAAGGGCGAGAACATCCCCGAGCCGGGCATCCCGGAGAGCTTCAAGGTGCTCATGAAGGAGATGCAGGCCCTGTGCCTGAACGTCGAGGTCCTGGCCGACGACGGCAGCGAGATCGAGATGCGCGACCTCGACGAGGACGTGTACCGCGCCGCCGAGGAGCTGGGCATCGACATCAGCCGTCCCGAGCGGGGCTCGGACGACGACGACCGCGAGCGCCGCCGCGAGCGGGCGTTTTGACCCACCCACACCACGAACGAACGACTCACGAGAAGCGAGACAGGGACGGCAACGATGCTCGACGTCAACATGTTCGACCAGCTCCGGATCGGCCTGGCCACCGCCGATCAGATCCGCGACTGGTCCAACGGCGAGGTCAAGAAGCCCGAGACGATCAACTACCGCACACTGCGCCCCGAGAAGGACGGCCTGTTCTGCGAGAAGATCTTCGGGCCGACCCGCGACTGGGAGTGCTACTGCGGCAAGTACAAGCGGGTGCGCTTCAAGGGGATCATCTGCGAGCGCTGCGGCGTCGAGGTGACCCGCTCCAAGGTCCGCCGCGAGCGGATGGGCCACATCGAGCTGGCCGCCCCGGTGGTGCACATCTGGTACCTGCGCGGCACCCGCAGCTGGCTGGCCTACCTGCTGGCCGGGCTCGAGCCGCGTGAGGAGCTCAAGGCCAAGCAGCTCGAGAAGGTCATCTACTTCGCCGCCAACCTGGTCACCTGGGTCGACGAGGAGAAGCGCCACGCCGACCTGCCCAGCCTCGAGGCCGAGTACCTCGAAGAGCGCGACGCGATCAACAAGGACCTCGAGCTGGCCATCGACCGCCGCTACAAGGAGGCCGAGGAGGAGGCGGCGCGCCTCGAGTCCGAGGGGGCGAAGGACTCCGATCTGAAGACCCGCCAGCGGGCGACCGAGCGCGACATCCAGTCGCTGCGCGAGCGCTACGAGGGTGAGCTCGAGCTGCTGGCGCGCACGTGGGACGAGTTCCGCGACCTCCACGCTCGCAAGATCATCGACGACGAGCTGCTCTGGCGCGAGCTGAAGGACCGCTACGCCGACTACTTCGAGGGCGGCACCGGCGCCGACGCCATCAAGGCGCTCATCGACCGGATCGACTTCGACGAGGAGGAGATCAAGCTCCGCGAGGCGATCGACCCGAAGGAGGGCCGCAAGCCGCTGTCGGCCCAGCGCAAGCAGAAGGCGATCAAGCGCCTGAAGATCGTCACCTCGTTCAACCGCCGCGACGAGCACGGCCGGCGCAGCAACGACCCGAAGGCGATGATCCTCGACGTGGTGCCGGTGATCCCGCCGGAGCTGCGCCCGATGGTGCAGCTCGACGGTGGCCGCTTCGCCACCAGCGACCTGAACGACCTGTACCGCCGGGTGATCAACCGGAACAACCGCCTGAAGCGCCTGCTCGACCTGGGGGCGCCGGAGATCATCGTCAACAACGAGAAGCGGATGCTGCAGGAGGCGGTCGACGCGCTGTTCGACAACGGCCGTCGTGGCCGGCCGGTCACCGGCCCGGGCAACCGCCCGCTCAAGTCGCTGTCCGACATGCTGAAGGGCAAGCAGGGCCGGTTCCGTCAGAACCTGCTCGGCAAGCGCGTCGACTACTCGGGCCGGTCGGTCATCGTGGCCGGTCCCACGCTGCGCCTGCACCAGTGCGGCCTGCCCAAGCTGATGGCGCTCGAGCTGTTCAAGCCGTTCGTCATGAAGCGCCTCGTCGACCTGGAGCTGGCCCAGAACATCAAGTCGGCCAAGCGCATGGTCGAGCGGCGCCGCCCGCAGGTGTGGGACGTGCTCGAGGACGTCATCAAGGAGCACCCGGTGCTGCTGAACCGGGCCCCCACGCTGCACCGCCTGGGCATCCAGGCCTTCGAGCCGATCCTGGTCGAGGGCAAGGCCATCCAGATCCATCCGCTGGTCTGCACCGCGTTCAACGCCGACTTCGACGGCGACCAGATGGCCGTGCACCTGCCGCTGTCGGCCGAGGCCCAAGCCGAGGCCCGGGTGCTGATGCTGTCGGCCAACAACATCCTGTCCCCGGCGTCCGGTCGCCCGATCGTGACCCCGACCCAGGACCTGGTGATCGGCGGGTTCTACCTCACCGAGCAGGTCGACGGCGCCACCGGCGAGGGCAAGGTGTTCCGCCATCGTTGGGACGTGTACCGCGCCCTCGACGAGGGGATCGTCGCCCTGCACGCCAACGTGCGCCTGATCGGGCGCGACGCTGACGGCGAGCGCACCGAGCGGATCACCACGCCCGGCCGGCTGCTCTTCGAGGAGGCGCTGCCGGCCGACTACATCGAGCGCTTCGAGCCCGTCACCTCCGTCGTGAAGAAGAAGGAGATGGGCCTCATCGTCGAGCGCCTGTCCGACAACTACTCGAAGTCCGAGGTGGCGGCGTCCCTCGACGCGATCAAGAACCTCTGCTACCGGTACGCGTCGCAGTCCGGGCTGACGGTCTCGATCGAGGACGTGAAGACGCCGGCGACCAAGGCCGAGATCCTCGACCGCTACGAGGCCCAGGCCGAGAAGGTCGAGAACCAGTTCCGCCGGGGCATCATCACCGACGGCGAGCGCCGCCAGCAGGAGGTGCGCATCTGGACCGACGCCACCGCCGAGGTGCAGAAGGCGATGGAGGCCGAGTTCAAGGCCCAGCGGTTCAACCCCATCGACATGATGGTCGGCTCGGGTGCCCGAGGGAACATGACCCAGATGCGCCAGATCGCCGGCATGCGCGGCCTGGTGGCCAACCCCCGTGGCGACATGATCCCGCGGCCCATCAAGAAGAACTTCCGTGAGGGCCTCGAGACGCTCGAGTACTTCATCGCCACGCCGGGCGCCCGCAAGGGGCTGGTCGACACCGCGCTGCGGACCGCCGACTCCGGCTACCTGACCCGCCGCCTCGTCGACGTGGCCCAGGAGCTGATCATCCGCGAGGAGGACTGCGGCACCAACCTCGGCGTCTGGGTCGAGCACGTGCAGCCCGACACGGCGAACCGGCGCAGCTACCTCGAGACCAAGCTGTTCGGCCGGGCGCTGCTCAACGACGTCACCCTGTCGGACGGCTCGGTGATCGCCCGCAACACCATCCTCGGCGACGAGGAGCTGGTCCAGCTGCGCGACGACCCGTCGATCGACCGGGTCCGGGTGCGCAGCGTGCTCACCTGCGACGCCGAGCTGGGCGTGTGCGCGCTCTGCTACGGCCGCTCGCTCGCCACCGGCAAGGAGATCGAGCTCGGCGAGGCGGTGGGTGTCATCGCCGCCCAGTCCATCGGTGAGCCCGGCACCCAGCTGACGATGCGGACGTTCCACACCGGTGGTGTGGCGGGCAAGGACATCGCCGGCGGTCTGCCCCGCGTGGTCGAGCTGTTCGAGGCCCGCACACCGCGCGGCTCGGCCCGCCTGGCCCGGGCGTCGGGCCTGGTGCGCATCGGCGAGGACGACGCCAAGGGCGTCCCGGTCACCATCGTCGACGACCAGGGCGACGAGCACACGATCGTGCTGCCGGTCGGCAGCCGCCCCATCGTGGTCGACGGCCAGGAGGTTCGCGCCGGGGACCCGATCACCGACGGACCCTTCGACCCGAAGGAGCTGATGGAGATCAAGGGCATCCGCGAGACCCAGCTGTACCTCGTCGAGGAGGTCCAGAAGGTGTATCGCGACCAGGGCGTGTCCATCCACGACAAGCACATCGAACTGATCGTGCGCCAGATGACCCGCCGGATCGGCGTGCAGGAGCCCGGCGATGCCGAGTTCCTGCCCGGCGAGCGGGTCGACCAGAAGGTGTTCCGCGACACCAACCGGCGCATGGTCGAGGAGGGCAAGCGCCCGGCCGAGGGCCGCCCCGAGATCATGGGCATCACCAAGGCGTCGCTCGCCACCGAGAGCTGGCTGTCGGCGGCGTCGTTCCAGGAGACCACCCGGGTGCTCACCGAGGCTGCCATCGACGGCCGCGGCGACAACCTCATCGGCCTCAAGGAGAACATCATCATCGGCAAGCTCATCCCGGCCGGGACGGGCATGGAGCGCTACCGCCAGTTCGACGTGGTGGCGCCCGACTACCAGCCGATGGCGTACTACTCCACCGAGGCCGAGGAGGACCCGGCGGCGTGGCTGGCCGGCATCGCCGGCGACTACCGGGCCGAGGCCGAGCCGGCCCCGGTCGCGGTGGTCGACCAGGCCGTTCCGGAAGGCTGATCTGGTGACCCCTCCCCGGCGGGTTGCCGTGCCGGGGAGCGGGCCTCTAACCTTGCAGGGTCCTGGGCGCCGATCCCGGCGCCGCTCGCTCACGAAGGCCGCACACGGAAGTCGGAGAGGTACACGCGTGCCCACCATTCAGCAGCTGGTCCGCCAGGGCCGCAGCACCAAGTTCTCCAAGTCCAAGACCCCGGCGCTGAAGGGCTCGCCCCAGCGCCGGGGGGTGTGCACCCGCGTGTTCACGACCACTCCGAAGAAGCCGAACTCGGCGCTGCGCAAGGTGGCCCGGGTCCGTCTGTCGAGCGGCGTCGAGGTGACCGCCTACATCCCCGGCGAGGGCCACAACCTGCAGGAGCACTCGATCGTGCTCGTGCGCGGCGGGCGCGTCCGCGACCTGCCCGGCGTTCGCTACAAGGTCATCCGGGGTGCACTCGACGCCGCCGGTGTGAAGAACCGCAAGCAGGCCCGCAGCCGGTACGGCGCGAAGCGCGAGAAGTGAAGGACTGAACGATGCCCCGCAAGGGTCCCGCCCCCCGTCGTGAGCTCACCCCGGACCCGGTCCACCGCTCGCTGCTCGTCACCCAGCTCACCAACAAGGTGATGCTGCACGGCAAGAAGTCCGTGGCCGAGAAGATCGTGTACGACGCGATGGACATCATCGAGTCGAAGACCGGCAGCGAGCCGCTCGCCACCGTCAAGCGCGCCGTCGACAACGTGAAGCCGCCGCTCGAGGTGCGCAGCCGCCGCGTCGGTGGCGCCACCTATCAGGTGCCCGTCGAGGTGCGCCCTCGCCGTTCCACCACGCTGGCCATCCGCTGGATCGTCGACTTCAGCCGCAAGCGCCGCGAGAAGACCATGGCCGAGTGCCTGGCGAACGAGCTGATGGACGCCGCCAACGGCCTCGGCGCCTCGGTGAAGAAGCGCGACGACATGCAGAAGATGGCCGAGAGCAACCGCGCCTTCGCCCACTACCGCTGGTGACCACCCGCGGTTGCACCGCGCGCCGGTAGGATCGAACGCCGTGCTTGGCTGCCAGCACTGAGAGGGCGAGCCGAGCCCTGCGCGCCTCCCGCCGCCCCCGCGGGATCGAAGTCGAACACCGGAAGAAGAGACAGACATGGCCAAGCGCGAGTACCCGCTCGACCGTTACCGCAACATCGGCATCATGGCCCACATCGACGCGGGCAAGACCACGACGACCGAGCGCATCCTCTACTACACGGGGAAGACGTACAAGATCGGCGAGGTGCACGAGGGTGCGGCGGTCATGGACCACATGGTCCAAGAGCAAGAGCGCGGCATCACCATCACCTCGGCCGCCACGACGGCGTTCTGGCGTGATCACCGCATCAACATCATCGACACCCCCGGCCACGTCGACTTCACGATCGAGGTCGAGCGCAGCCTGCGGGTGCTCGACGGCGCCGTGGCGGTCTTCGACTCGGTCGCCGGTGTGGAGCCCCAGACCGAGACCGTCTGGCGCCAGGCCAACAAGTACCGCGTCCCCCGCATGTGCTTCATCAACAAGATGGACCGTGTCGGCGCCGACTTCTTCCGGACCGTGAAGATGATCGAGGACCGCCTCGAGTCGGTGCCCGCCGTCATCCAGCTGCCGATCGGCTCCGAGGCCCACTTCCAGGGCGTCATCGACCTGGTGAAGATGAAGGCGCTGATCTGGGAGGGCGACGACAAGGGCGCCACCTACGAGGAGCGACCGATTCCCGCCGAGTACGAGGCCCAGGCCGAGGAGTGGCGGGCCAAGCTGCTCGACCTCATCGCCACCGAGGACGAGGAGCTGATGGAGAAGTACCTCGCCGACGAGGAGCTCTCCGAGGACGACATCAAGCGCGGCCTGCGGGCGGGCACCATCGCGTTCAGCTTCGTACCGGTGCTGTGCGGCACGGCGTTCAAGAACAAGGGCGTGCAGCCCATGCTCGACGCGGTGGTGGACTACCTCCCCAGCCCCCTCGAGATCCCCCCTGCCGAGGGCGTCACCCCCAAGGGCGAGGTGGTCCAGCGTCCGGCCGACGAGAGCGCCCCGTTCGCGGCGCTGGCGTTCAAGATCGTCGCCGACCCGTTCGGCAAGCTCACCTACTTCCGCGTCTACTCGGGCGTGGTCAACAAGGGCGACGAGATCTACAACTCCATCAAGGAGAAGCGCGAGCGCGTCGGTCGCCTGCTCCTGATGCACGCCAACCAGCGTGAGGACATCGACGCCGCGCTCGCCGGTGACATCGTGGCCGGGCTCGGCTTCAAGGACGTCACCACCGGTGACACGCTCTGCGACCGCAGCCATCCGGTGATCCTCGAGAAGATGGAGTTCCCGGAGCCGGTCATCCACGTGGCCATCGAGCCGAAGACCAAGAACGACCAGGACAAGCTGGGCAAGGCGCTCAAGAGCCTGTCCGACGAGGACCCCACGTTCCGGGTGCGCACCGACGAGGAGACCGGCCAGACGGTCATCTCGGGCATGGGCGAGCTGCACCTCGAGGTGCTCGTCGACCGGATGCAGCGTGAGTTCGGCGTCGATGCCACGGTCGGCAAGCCTCAGGTCGCCTACCGCGAGACGATCACCAAGCCGGTCGAGTCGGTCGAGTACCGCCACATCAAGCAGACGGGCGGCTCCGGCCAGTTCGCCGTTGTGAAGGTCACCCTTGAGCCGACCGGTCCCGGTGGTGGGTACGAGTTCGTCGACGCCATCACCGGCGGCAGGGTGCCGCGTGAGTACATCCCCGCGGTCGACCAGGGCATCCAGTCGGCGCTCGACTCGGGCGTGCTGGCCGGCTACCCGACGGTCGATGTCCGGGCCAAGCTGGTCGACGGGCAGTACCACGACGTCGACTCCAGCGAGATGGCGTTCAAGATCGCCGGCCAGATGGCGTTCAAGAAGGCCGCCGAGATGGCCAAGCCCGTGCTGCTCGAGCCGATCATGGCCGTCGAGGTCGTCACGCCCGAGGAGTACATGGGCGACGTGATGGGCGACCTCTCCAGCCGCCGGGGCCGCATCGAGGGCATGGAGGCCCGCGGCAACACCCAGGTCGTTCGCGCTCAGGTTCCGCTGTCGGAGATGTTCGGGTACAGTACCGATCTCCGGTCGCGGACCCAGGGCCGCGCCACCTACACGATGCAGTTCCACTCGTACCAGCAGGTACCGGAGAGCATCGCGCAGGAGATCATCAAGCGGGTCCGCGGCGAGTGATCGTCAGGCCCCTCCCCGTTCTTTGACAACCCCGAAGCACCACAACGACACGGAGTCAGTGAGACAGCCATGAGCAAGGCGAAGTTCGAGCGTACGAAGCCGCATGTGAATATCGGCACGA
>CAZKVJ010000033.1:0-17696 GCA_964556225.1 uncultured Ilumatobacteraceae bacterium | reverse complement strand
GGAGGGGTCACTCTTGGACGAGCTCGATGAGGGTGCCGAAGCTGCTCTTGGGGTGGATGAACGCCACTGTCGTGCCGCGGCTGCCGGGCCTCGGCACCTGGTCGATCGGCGTGGCCCCGGCCGCGACCATCGCTGCCAGCGCCTCGGCGCAGTCGGCCACCCGATAGCCGACGTGGTGCAGGCCCTCGCCCCGCTTGGCGATCGCCTTGGCCACCGGCGAGTCCTCGCGCGTGGGCGTGAGCAGCTGGACGTAGCTCTCCGCGACCCGCAGCAGCGCTTCCTCGACGCCGTCGCGCTCGACCACCTCGCGGTGCTCGACCTCGGCCCCGAACGCCCGCCGGTAGTAGTCGATGGCGGCCTCGAGGTCGTTGACGGCGATGGCGACGTGGTCGATCTCGGTGAGGATCATGGCGGTCATCGTGGCCCGGTCAGGTACGGCGGAACAAGGTCAGCTTGTCCTCGCCCACCTTCGCCCGCAGCGCCGGGTCGGTGACACCGAGACCCTCCTGGGGCGCCAGGCAGAGGATCCCCAGCTTGCCCTCGTGCATGTTGTGATGAACCTGGTACGCCGCCTCGCCAACGCCCTCGAGCGGGAACACCTGGCTGAGCACCGGGTGGATCATGCCCTTGGCGACCAGCCGGTTCGCCTCGTACGCCTCCTTGTAGTTGGCGAAGTGGCTGCCGATGAGGCGCTTGAGGCGCATCCAGAAGTGGCGGTTGTCGAACTCGAGCATGAACCCGCTGGTGGCGGCGCAGGTGACCACGGTGCCGCCCCGCTTGACGACGTACATCGAGGCGCCGAACGTGGAGCGACCCGGGTGCTCGAACACGATGTCGGGATCCTCGCCGACCAGGCTGCGGATGTCCTTGCCCAGCCGGCGCCACTCGCTCTCGTCGTGCACGCCGTTCTCGTCGAAGAAGTGGTAGCCGGCGGCCCGGCGGTCGATGATCGCCTCGACGCCGAGGTTGCGCAGGATCTGCGCCTTGTCCTCGCTGGACACGACGCACACCGGGATGCCGCCGCCGTTCAGCACGTACTGGGTGGCGTACGCCCCGATGCCACCCGTCGCGCCCCAGATCAGCACCACGTCGCCCTGCTTCATGGCGGCGCCGTTGCCCGACACCAGCATCCGGTAGCTGGTGGAGTTGCACAGCGCGTTCACCGCCGCCTCCTCCCAGGTGAGGTGGGCGGGCTTGGGCATCAGCTGGTTCGCCTTGACGATGGCCAGGTCGGCCAGGCCGCCGAAGTTCGTCTCGTAGCCCCAGATGCGCTGGTTGGCCGCGAGCATCGAGTCGTCGTGGGCCGAGGGGTCCTGGTCGTCGACGTGGTTGCAGTGCACCGTCACCCGATCGCCCGGCTTCCACAGCCGCACCGCCGAGCCGACCCTGAGCACGACACCGGCGGCGTCGCTGCCGATCACCTGGTACGGCTGGGAGTGGCGCTTGGCCCACTCGCTCTCGCGGGCCAGGCGGTCGATGGGTCCGAACGTGGCGACCGGCTCGAAGATGCTCGACCACACGGTGTTGAAGTTGATGCTCGACGCCATGACGGCCAGGTAGACCTCGTCGGGAGCGAGCTCGGGGGTCGGCACGTCGTCGACGTGGATGCTGCGACGCGGGTCCTTCTGGTCCGACGTCAGCCCCTCGAACAGGCCGACCTCGCAGCGCAGCACGTGAGCACCCCGGTAGTGGTCGGGGATCGGGAGCGCGCCGATCTCGTCGCCGGGCGCGTCGGCAAGGATGGCCTCGAGGATCTGCTGCATGGACCGAGGTTACCGACCGGTAGCGAGCGGGTCGAAGCCCGTGACCTTCGACTCTGCTCTCGCGCCTGCGGCGCGGTGAGGCTGCAGGTGTGACCCGCCGGATGGCTGCCGTCGTCGCAACCGTGCTCATGCTCGGCGTGGCATGCACGGGTGACGACACCAGCGAACCCCCCGAGCCGAGGGCCGGCGAGACGACCACCTCCGACGCCGCGACGAGCACGACCACCGAGGCCGAGCCGACGACCTCAAGCGCTCCCGCGTCGACCAGCAGCCCCACCACGGCGGCACCGTCGTCGGTCACGATGCCGCCCGCGCTCGAACCACCGGCCGATCCGTCGGCGTGGGAGCGCAGCGACCTGCCGGCCGGCGCGAGCCTGCCGTGCTGCGCCGAGCAGTGGCACCTCCCGGCGTTACCACAGCTGCCCGCCCCGACCGAGCCGCTGGCCGACGGCGTCTACTCGTTCGAGATCCTCGGCTGGGGCCCCGAAGACCCGCTGCAGCGGATGCGCTTGCTCGTGCAGCCGTTCGTGGCCTGCACCGAGTCGACCGACACCTACTTCCTCCCCCGGTGCGAGCAGCCCTACGAGCCCGACACCGTCGCCGTCGACATCGGCCAGGGCATCGTCACCACCATCACGCTCGACGAGGACGTGACGGTCGGCTACACCGGCTTCGCCGGCTGCGAGGCCGGCTCGACGCAGTGGGCGTCGCCGCAGTACGTCACCACCGGGGTCGGGCTCGGCGAGCTGCTCGACGAGATCAACACCGACTACGCCGAACCGATCTGGATGCCCATGGTGAACGACTGGTGGGGCGTGACGGAGCAGCAGATCCTCGACAACCTGCGCGCCGACGCCGACTCGCCCTTCACCGTCGAGCCGTGCGAGATGCCCGGCGCCATCTCGTGGACGTCGAGCGACGGCGTCGGCGTCCTGCTCCAAATGCTCGGGTGGCCGGACGCCGACGGCGCCGACGCCCGCCAGCCGTGGCAGTTCGTCCGGCCGGTGACGCTGCAGGTGCACGACGGGCGGATCACACTGCTGGTCGAGGGCAGCTTCCAGTCCTAGGTCCCGCTCTCATTACCGCGCGGTAGGTTCCGCCCCCTACGATTCCCCCAAGGACACCGCCCAGGAGGGGATGACATGGCTGGTTCGTACATCGTCGCAGGAGCCCGCACGCCCATCGGGAAGATGAGCGGGGCGCTCGCCTCGTTCACCGCCGCCGACCTCGGCGGGGTCGCCATCAAGGCTGCCCTCGAGCGGGCCGGCGTGGCCCCGGAACAGGTCGAGCACGTGATCGTGGGGCAGGTGCTGATGGCGGGCCAGGGCCAGGTGCCGTCGCGCCAGGCCGCCACGAAGGCCGGCATCCCGATGAGCGTGCCCGCCGTCAACGTCAACAAGGTGTGCCTGTCGGGCCTCAACGCCATCTACCTCGCCGACCAGATGATCGCCGCCGGCGAGGCCGACATCGTGGTGGCCGGCGGCATGGAGAGCATGACCAACGCGCCGTACCTGGCGATGGGAGCCCGCGGCGGGTTCCGCTACGGCAACACCGAGCTGGCCGACGCCATCTTGCGCGACGGGCTCTGGTGCGCCTTCGACGACTGCGCCATGGGCCTGGGAACCGAGCGCTACGCCGACGGCACCATCAGCCGCGAGGCCCAAGACGACCTGGCAGTGAAGAGCAATGAGCGGGCGGCGAACGCCATCAAGGACGGCCGCCTCGCCGAGGAGATCGTTCCGGTGGCGATCCCCCAGCGCAAGGGCGATCCGATCCTCGTCGAGACCGACGAGGGCGTGCGCCCTGGCACCACCATGGAGTCGCTCGCGTCGCTGAAGCCCGCCTTCGACAAGAACGGCACCATCACCGCCGGCAACGCCTCGCAGATCAGCGACGGCGCCAGCGCCGTGGTCGTCATGTCCGAGAAGGCGCTGGCGGCGTCCGGCGCCACCCCGCTCGGCCAGGTGGTCGGCTACGGCATGGTCGCCGGCCCGGACAGCGCGTCGCTGCTGCTGCAGCCGGCCAACGCCATCCGCGCCGCGCTCGCCAAGGCCGGCCTCGGTCTGGACGACGTGAGCCTGTTCGAGATCAACGAGGCGTTCGCCGCCGTCGGGATCGCCTCGATGGCCGAGCTCGGGATCAGCGACGACGTCGTGAACGTGAACGGTGGAGCGATCGCGCTCGGCCACCCGATCGGCATGAGCGGCAACCGGCTGACGCTCACCCTCCTGCACGAGCTGCGCCGCCGCGGCGGTGGTGTCGGCGCGGCAGCCCTCTGCGGCGGCGGCGGCCAGGGCGACGCCATCATCGTCCGCACCGTCTGACAGGGTGGGGGCGGGTTGACATCTCGTCGCAATCTTTGTAATGTAACTGCAACATAACCGGAGGGACCGCCCGCCCTCCTCCCTGGATCTGGGGTACCACCTCCCGAGTCGGACCGTTCGCCCGCACCGACTCGAGGGGTGGTACCCCAGAACCGCGTCAGGCCTCGAGCTCGCGGCGACCCTCGAGCGCCCGCCCGAGCGTCAGCTCGTCGGCGTACTCGAGGTCGCCACCCACCGGCAGCCCGCTGGCGATGCGGGTGACGCGCACCCCGAGCGGCTTCAGGAGCCGGGCCAGGTACATGGCCGTCACCTCGCCCTCCGTGTTGGGGTTCGTGCACACGATGACCTCGGTCACCCCCTCCGGCTCGAGGCGAGCGACGAGCTCGCGCACCTTGAGCTGCTCGGGACCCACCCCTTCGAGCGGGTTGATGGCGCCGAGGAGCACGTGGTACCGGCCGCGGAACTCCCCGGTCTTCTCGATGGCCACGATGTCGCGGGACTCCTCGACCACGCACAGCACGCTCGGGTCCCGGCGGTCGTCGGCGCAGATCGGGCACAGCTCGGCGTCGGCCACGTTGAAGCATCGGGCGCAGAACCGAACCCGCTCCTTGGCCTCGGTGATGGCCCGGGCCAGGCGCTGGGCGTCGTCGGCGGGCAGCTTCAGCAGATGGAACGCGATGCGCTGCGCCGACTTCGGGCCGATGCCGGGCAGCCGGCCCAGCTCGTCGATGAGCGACTGGACGGCCGGGGTGTACGTGGCGGCCACGAATCACTCCGGCGCGTCGAGGAGCTCGGACCCCGGGAAGGCCTCGGCCAGCCGATCGACCGGCGTGGCGACCTCAGCGGGCGGGGCATCGACGAGCTCGTCGAGGTCGATGTCGTCGTCGGCGGGGAGGGCGGCGCCCGGCGTGGGGTCGGCGCCGCGCCGGCCCGCAGGAGGCCGCGGCGCGACGATCGGTCCGGTGTCGTCGCGCGCAGTGGCGGCGTCGGCGACCAGCACCAGCTGCACGGGACCACCGGTGGCAGCGGCGAGCGCGGCCTCGACCGCCGGCCGGTGCTCCTCGCAGCGCTGGCGGTGGTGGTCGTTGGGCAGCGCCACGGTGAGCGTGCCGTCACGCTCGGACTGCACGTGACCGCCGGCGTAGAGCGCCCGCACGAGCGGCTTCAACCCGGCGAGCGTGGTCGGCCACACGTCGACCAGTCCGGCGGCAACCGGCGCCGCGGCCGGCGACGGCGAAGGTCGCGTGGCGGCCGGCGGTGACGGCGGCTCGGAGGCCGGCGCGGTCCTGGCCGCCTTGGCACCCACCCGCGCACGACCGGTCACGGGGTCGACGGCCGCAGGCGCGGCCAGTGGCGTCGCGCTGGCGCCTCGGGCGAGCTGCGCCTCGATGTGCTCGATGCGGGCGAGCAGTGCCGACGGCCCCGGATCCACATGGGTGCTGGTGAGCTTCACGAACGCCACCTCGACGAGCAGCCGCGGGTCCGGCGCGTGGCGCATCTCGACGAGCACCTCTCCGAGCACCTCCATGGCCCGGACCAGCGCCGCCGCCCCGAGCCGCTGCGCCTGCTGGGCCAGCGCGTCGGCGCGCGCCTGCGGTGCCTGCACCAGCTCCGGCGCGACCAGCGTGAGGAACGCCTCTCGCATGGTGCGGATGATCTCCTCGGTGATCACGCGAGGGTCGTGGCCCTGCTGCACGGCGTGCGCGAGCGTCGCCAGCGCCAGGCCGGTGTCGTGGTCGGCGAGCGCGTCGAGCAGGTCGTCGAGGCGGACCATGGTCTCGAGCTCGCCCCCTGACGCGGCCACCAGCTCCAGCGCGGACAGCGCATCGCGCGCCGAGCCGGCACCTCGGGCCACGACGGCCTGCACGGCGGCGTCGGTGAGCGCGATGCCGGCGTCGTCGGCGATCCAGCGCACGTGCGACTCGAGGGTGTCCGGCGCCAGCAGGTGGAACTGGAGGTGCTGGGTGCGGCTGCGGATGGTCTCGCTGACCTTCTGCGGGTCGGTGGTGGCGAGGACGAACACCACGTGGGGGGGCGGTTCCTCGAGCGTCTTCAGCAGCGCGGCCTCGGCGGCGCGCGACAGCATGTGGACCTCGTCGAGGATGTACACCTTGTGCCGGCCGGGCGTGCCGAGCGCTGCCTTCTCGATGAGCTCACGCATCTCGGCGACGCCGTTGTTGCTGGCGGCATCGAGCTCGTGCACGTCGTAGCTGGTGCCGGCCTCGACCGCCAGGCACGAGTCGCACGAGCAGCACGGCTCGCCGTCGACGGGCTGCTCGCAGTTCAGCACCTTGGCGAGGATGCGCGCCGAGCTGGTCTTGCCCGTGCCGCGCGGCCCCGAGAACAGGTACGCCTGGCCCACCCGCTGGTGCTCGACGGCATTGCGCAGGGCTCGCACCACATGGTCCTGGCCGCGCAGCTCGGCGAAGCGGCGGGGCCGGTAGCGCCGGTAGAGGGACTGGGTGGCCACGACGGCGGAGCCTACCCAGGGGGTGGCGCACGCCTGGGGCGCCCACCCGCTGGGCGGTCCCCGGCCCGCGTGAGAGCGTCTGCTACACCTGCGCGGAGATCGGCGCCGCCGTCGGCGCCCGGCGAAGGGAACGCACGTGAGCAGGATCCGGTGGTGGGCGACGGCGGTGGTCGGGGCGGTCCTCGTCGGGCTGGCGGCATGCGGCGGTGGGGACGGCTCGACGCTGTCCGAGGACGACTTCCTCGACGCGGTCAACGAGATCTGCGACGACGTGGAAGCCGAGCTCGACTCGCTCGGCGAGCCGGCCGACATGGCCGACCTCGCGACCATGGGCGAGGACGCGAAGGCCATCGTCGAGGACGCCATCGCCGAGCTGGACGAGCTCGACGTGCCCGACGACCTGGCCGACGACTTCGACGGCTGGCTCGACGTGAAGAAGGACCAGTACGAGCTCTACGACGAGGTCATCGCCGCTGCGGAGGACGAGGACGACGCCGCGCTCCAGACGGTCGGCGCCCAGCTGCAAGAGCTCGACGCCGAGAGCGACGAGCTCGCTGCCGGCCTGGACCTCGACGACTGCATCACCGACGAGGACGACCAGTCGGCCACCACCGACGTGCCCGCCACCGAGGTGCCGACGACCGCTGCCACGGTGGCACCGCCCGCCACCGAGGGGACCACGCCGAGCGCCAGCGGCATCTCCGCGTACGGGCTGAGCGAGCAGTTCGCACCGCCGCCCGGGTACACCTACCAGGACTTCTCCGCCGAGCAGCTCGACGAGATCGCCACCCGGCTCTCGTCCGACCCGGACCTGGCCCTCCTCGACGAGCTGGCAGGCGCCGACCTGCTGCACGAGTCCACCGGTGAGGGTGACGCGTCCATCATCGTCTTCTACGCCGATGAAGGCATAGCCGGCACACCGACCGAGAGTGCGCTGCAGGACCTCACGCTCTCCATCGCGGGCGGCTCGCCGGAGCTG
Source organism: uncultured Ilumatobacteraceae bacterium (assembly GCA_964556225.1). Classification (GTDB taxonomy): domain Bacteria; phylum Actinomycetota; class Acidimicrobiia; order Acidimicrobiales; family Ilumatobacteraceae; genus CAZKVJ01. The sequence continues at coordinate 10,160 of CAZKVJ010000033.1, read as the reverse complement.
ATCACCACGCCGGAGGGCCGAGAGGTCTCGATCTGGTTCGACGACGACGGCGACACCCAGCTGCTCGCCACGACCGGGTCCGTGACGGTGTGGGTGCTGGGCTACACGAGCGGCTTCCCCAACGTCGACGTCGCCGCGGTGTTCGACGGCTTCCTCGACGCCAACGCCAGCTGAGCAGGACCAACGCCCCGCCGGGGGCCGACCTTCGCTAGCGTTCGGCCACCCGATGGATGCCTCCCGCTCACCTCGTCGCCGCACGCGGCTCCTGGCCGCCCTCGCGGCCGCGCTCGCGATCGCCGGGGTGGGCGCCTCGGGCGCCAGTGCCGCCAACGAGCTGGAGTCGGCCACCCCTGCCCCCGACTCGGAGCTGACGGCGGCGCCGAGCGTGCTCCAGCTCGTGTTCCGCGACAGCCTCGGCCAGGAGGTCACCGCCGAGCAGGTGAAGGTGGCGATGGTCTGCAACGCCACGACGATCGCCCTGGGGCCGAGAGAGCTGGCGCCCGACGGTCGCACGTTCTCCGCCCCGCTCACCCAGATCGCGCCGGCGGGCACGTGCAACGTCTCGTGGGTGCTGCCCGACGCCAGCTCCGGCAGCTACTCCTTCAAGCTGGTCGAGACCACCTCGACGGTGGTGGGCGATGGCGAGGACGGCTCGAGCGACGGGCCGACCTCGACACCGGTGTCCGGTCTCTCCGACGGATCCGAGGAGGCGAACCGGCTCGACGGGCCACTCGGGCTGGCCCGCCTCGTCGCCTACCTGGGCCTCGCCGCGCTCGCCGGCGGGCTGGTGGTGATCGCCTTCGCCTGGCCGGAGGGCGTCGAGTACGGCCTCACCACCCGATACCTCCGCGTCGCCTGGCTCGTCGCGCTGATCGGCACCCTCGCGACGGTCGTCGTCCAGACCGCCCAGGTCGAGGACCTCTCGATCACTGGCGCACTGAGCCCGGCCAAGTGGGCCCAGCTGTTCGACGGCGCCCCGGGTGCGGCGGCGCTGGTGCGCCTGGCCCTCGTCGTGGCGGCCGGATGGGTGGCGCTCCGCCCCGAGCGTGTCATCGACCCGGCCACCCACCTCGGTGCCCTGGCCATCCCGCTGCTCGCCGTGGCCAGCCTCGGCGTGGCCCGCAGCGGCGGCGATCTGGTCCTGGCTCGCGACGCCGTCGGCGCGCTGCACGCGCTCGGCATGGCGGTTTGGCTCGGCGGGCTGTTCCTCGTCGGCCAGGTCGTGCTGGCCGGTGGCGGCGAGGAAGACCTGGTGCACGCTGTGCGGGGCTACGAGCGCCTCGCCACCCCCTCGCTCCTCGTCACGATCGTCACCGGCATCCTCCTGGCCTGGAACCTCGACGCCGGCGACCTGTTCGGCTCCAGCCACGGCTGGCTCGTCGTGTTGAAGTCCCTCCTCGCCGTCGTCGCTGTGGCGCTGGCGGTGATGACGAAGCAGTACGTGGGCCAGCGCCTCTCACGGGCCGACCACCTCGACGCCAGGGTCGCCCACCGCCTTCGCCGGCCGGTTGCCTACGAGGCCGTCTGCGGCGTGGCGATCCTCGCCGTGACCGCCGGGATGATGTCGACGGTGCCCTCCGGTCTCGAGCCGGAGCCGTCGGTCGACACCGCCTTCGAGAACACCATCGGTGACGAGGCGTTCTCGGTGACGATCGGCGTCGACCCGGCCCAGGTCGGCCCGAACACCCTGGTCGTGCAGTTGCTCACCCCGGACGAGGTCACGAACCTGGTGGTCCGGTTCACCGCGGCCGACGCGACGGGCGTACCGGGGTGGGAGGTGAAGGTGCCGCTGACGGCGCCCGGGTTCGCCGTCGCCCCACCGGAGAGCGGCTTCACCCTGCCGGCCGCCGGGGCGTGGAACATCGAGGTCACCGCCGACGGGGCCGACGGCCGGCTGCCGACGTTGCGCAGCACCCTCGCCGTCCCCGAGCCGGAGGGCGTGACGACCACGACCGCCTCGTCACCGACGGCGACCGCCGGCACCGGCACCACCGTGGCGACGACCGCTCCGGCGGCGACGACCCCGGGCGCCACCACCGTCACGACCGGCGGCTGAACAGCGCCTCGAACGCCACGGGCGACGCGACCTCGAGCTGGTCGTAGCGGCAGCTCGGCGGTGAGCGATCCGGCCGCCAGCGCAGGAACCGCACCCCGTGGCGGAACCGCCCGCTCTGCAGCTGCCCGAACGTGACCTCGGCGACGCGCTCCACCCGCAACGGCACCCAGCTGAGGTCCTTGCCGGCGTTCCACCGGCTGCCCCCGCCCGGCATCCGTCCGCCGCTGTGCGCCTCCGCCTCCGCCCACCCCCGCCACGGGTGCCCGTCGAGGGCGTCGTGGGTGAGCGGCTCCAGCTCGAGGAGCAGCTCGGCCCGGCGGGTCGCGGTGAACGACGCCGCCACCCCCACGTGGTGCAGCGTGCCGGCGTCGTCGTACAGGCCCAGCAGCAGCGAGCCGACACCCTTGCCGTCGGCATGCACGCGGTAGCCGGCCACGGCGCAGTCGGCCGTCCGCTCGTGCTTCACCTTCACCAGGGTGCGCTTGCCGGGGGTGTAGGTGCCGTCGAGGCGCTTGGCCACCACACCGTCGAGGCCGGCGCCCTCGAAGCGCTCGAACCACTCGAGCGCCACCGACGGGTCCGTGCTGGCCGGGGTCAGGTGCACGGCGTCGTTCTCCGTCACCGCGTCCGTCAGCAGCGCTCGCCGGGCGTCGAGCAGTCGGTCCATCACCACCTCGTCACCGATCGCGAGCAGGTCGAACGCCACGAACGACGCCGGGGTCTCCACCGCCAGCCGGCGGACCCTGGACTCGGCCGGGTGGATGCGCTGGAGCAGCGCATCGAAGTCCAGCCCGTCACCCGTCCCGGACGGCACCACGATCTCGCCGTCGACGACGCAGCGCGGCGGCAGCGCCCGCCGCAACGGCTCGATCAGCTCGGGGAAGTAGCGGGTGAAGGGACGCTCGTTGCGGCTGGTGAGCTCGACGTCGTCGTGGTCGCGGAACACGATGCAGCGGAAGCCGTCCCACTTCGGCTCGAACAGCCAGCCGTCACCCTCGGGAACGGTGCGGGCCAGCGTGGCCAGCATCGGTGAGACCGGAGGCTGCAACGGGAGCGCCATCGCGCCAGCATCGCACGGGAACCGGGCGTCGTCGCCCGGTCGTCCAACGTGACGGAGCCGGTCCGGCGCACACCGGGCCACGACGAAGGAGGCAGCCATGCGGCGACGTTGGATCGCACAGGCGGTGGCCGGGGTGGCGATCGGGGTCCTGTCGGTCGTGGTGGTCGCAGCGTGCGACGACGGACCGTCGCGCACGGACGCGACCACCCCGCCGGGCGAGTCGGAGCCGGTGCCGGACGGCGGGGTGACCCGCACCATCACCGTCGGGGCCGTCGGCGAGGTGGAGCTGCGGCCCGACACCGCCCAGGTGCTGCTCGGGGTGCAGGTGCTGCGGCCCACGGCCGCCGAGGCCCTCGACGCCGCGAACACAAAGGCGACGGTGCTCATCGACGCGCTGACGGCCAGCGGCGTCGCCGAGGAGGATCTGCAGACGAGCAGCGTCTGGATGTACCCGCAGTACAGCGACGACGGCCGCGAGATCACCGGCTACAGCGCCGGCAACCAGCTGTCGGTGGTGCTGCGCGACCTCGAGACCGCGGGTGAGACGATCGACGCCGTCGCCGGGTTCGTCGGCGAGGAGGTCACCATCGGCGGCATCTCGTTCTACGTGGACGACCCCACCGCCGGCCAGACCGAGGCCCGCGCCGCGGCGATGGTCGACGCCGAGCGCCGGGCGCAGGAGTACGCGGACGCCGCCGGCGTGGAGCTGGGAGAGATCCTGTCGATCTCCGAGGTGGCCGCCAGCACGCCGTCACCGCTCTACCTGGAGGGTGCAGCAGACGCCGCCGGGGCCGAGTCGAGCCGGGTTCCGCTCCAGACGGGCACCCAGACCTACACGCTGAACGTCACGGTTGTCTACGCGATGGCGTGACGCGACCACGCAGGGTGTGACCCTGACGGAGAAGGATTCGATCGACCCACTGCACCGAGGTGACGGCCTTCGTCACACTGCAAAGGCCATGCCGTCGTCGAAGCTCGAGAGCCCGGTGGAGGGCGCGCCGGACCCGGACGCGCTCTTGCGACACCGCGGTGCGGTCGTCGTCATTGCGGGCCTCGGTTGCGCCATCACGGCGCTCGGCGTGGGGAGCAGCGCCGGGCTCGCCGCGTCGTTGGTGTTCACGGCGATGGCCGTCTGGGTGTCGGCGCACGAGCTCGTCACCCGCAGCGTCCCCCGCCCGCTCGTGATCAGCGGACTGGTCACCGTCGTCACCCTGCAGATGGCGGTGGCCATCGTCATCGCCCAACCGCGCAACCTCGTGATGGCCATCGTCGGCGCGCTGATCGGCGGTGCCGTGCTCATCGCACCCCACCTGGTCACCACCGAGACCGTCACCACGGAGGCGGTGCTGTTCGCCGCCCTCGCCGGCGCGGCCCTCGGGTGGTGGGGTCCGTGGCTGGTCGGGCTGGGGCTGGTGATCGCCTTCGTGCTCGGTGCCCTCGTCGCCGGTCCGCTCACGTTCACCCGCTACGCCGGGCGCGCATCGTTCCCCGTCGTGACGCTCCTGTCGATGAGCGGCTGGCTGGCCCTGGTCATCGGCCCCCGCCTCGCCGACTGGTACCTACCCACCTGAGCCGGCGTGGGACGCGGTCCGGCGGCGCAGTAGCGTCGGCAGCCGTGACCGAGAATCCGATGCAGGCCAAGCTCGAGGATCTCCGCCAGCGCAAGGAGCAGGCGTACCACGCCGGTTCGCCTCGCGCCGTCGAGCGCCAGCACGAGAAGGGCAAGCTCCTCGCCCGTGAGCGCATCGAGTACCTGCTCGACCCTGGCAGCTTCAACGAGCTCGACCTGCTCGCCCGCCATCGCGCTCACGCCGCCGGGTTGGAGGAGCGTCCGTACACCGATGGCGTGATCACCGGGTGGGGCACCATCGACGGGCGGAAGGTGTTCGTCTTCAGCCAGGACTTCACGGTGTTCGGCGGGGCCCTTGGCGAGGTGTTCGCCGACAAGATCCACAAGCTCATGGACCTCGCGCTCAAGGTGGGCGCGCCGGTCGTGGGGCTGAACGACGGCGCCGGAGCCCGCATCCAGGAGGGCGTGGTGTCGCTGGCCAGCTACGGCGGGATCTTCTACCGCAACGTGCTCTCGTCCGGCGTGGTCCCGCAGATCTCGGTGATCCTGGGCCCGTGCGCGGGTGGTGCGGTGTACTCGCCGGCCATGACCGACTTCATCTTCATGGTCCGCGAGAGCTCGCACATGTTCATCACCGGGCCCGACGTGGTGAAGACCGTCACCGGCGAGGAGGTCACCCTGGAGGAGCTCGGCGGGGCCATGAGCCACGCCTCGAAGAGCGGTGTGGCCACGTTCGTCGCCCCCGACGAGAAGGCCTGCCTCGACGAGGTGCGGTACCTGCTGTCGTTCCTGCCGCAGAACAACCTCGAGGTGCCGCCGGCCGTCGACACCGGTGACGACCCGGAGCGCTCATGCCCCGAGCTGCGCGACCTGCTGCCGCCCTCACCGAACCAGCCCTACGACATGAAGAAGGTCATCGCCGCGGTCGTCGACGACGGCGAGTTCCTCGAGTACTTCGCCCACTGGGCGAAGAGCATCGTGTGCGGCTTCGGGCGCATGGGCGGCCAGACGGTGGGGATCGTCGGCAACCAGCCGATGGTGCTCGCCGGGGTGCTCGACATCGAGTCCAGCGAGAAGGCCGCCCGCTTCGTGCGCACCTGCGACGCATTCAACATCCCGCTGGTCACGTTCGTCGACGTACCCGGGTTCCTTCCCGGCGTCGACCAGGAGTACGGCGGGATCATCCGCCACGGGGCCAAGCTGCTGTACGCCTACTGCGAGGCCACGGTGCCCCGGATCCAGGTCATCACCCGCAAGGCGTACGGCGGGGCGTACGTGGTCATGAACTCGAAGTCCATCGGCGCCGACCTGGCGTTCGCGTGGCCGACGGCCGAGCTGGCCGTGATGGGGCCCCAAGGCGCCGTCGAGATCGTCTACCGCCGCGAGCTGCAGCAGGCCGCCGACCCGGTCGCCCGCCGAGCCGAGCTGGTGGCGGAGTACACCGAGCGCTATGCCAACCCCTACGCCGCGGCCGAGCGTGGCTACGTCGACGACGTGATCGACCCAGCCGAGACGCGGGTCAAGGTCATCGCCGGTCTCGAGATGCTGCAGTCCAAGCGCGAGGAGCTCCCCCGCCGCAAGCACGGGAACATGCCGCTCTGATGGCAGGATCGATGGGGATCACGCCGTCGCCGACGGACGAGGAGGCGGCGGCGATCGTCGCCGCGATGGAGGTCCTCTGGCCGCGGCCGGTCGTCGCAGCAGCCCCCGAGCCGGTGCGCCGGTCCAGCTGGCGCTTCAGCGGGCGCTGGTGGAGCCTGCCGGTGCCGGTTCGACGCGACCGGCCCTGGCACTGACGGCGGCCACTACGGTTCGCCGGCGTGGAGCTGACGACCGTCGCCGACGACCTGGCGGTGCTGCACGAGCACACGCGGGTGCTGCGCGTCGACGGTCTGGCGCCGGCGTCGGAGCACGAGATCGACGGTGTGGCCCTGCGCACGCTGGACCGGCCGGCGGGTCAGCTGCTGTGCCGGCTGGCCACCGTGAACGACGTGCACTTCGGCGAGGTCGAGTGCGGCCGGATCGACGACCACCCGGAGGGCCCCATCCAGCGGGCGCTGCCCGGTGAGCCGCCCTACCCGGAGACGATGAACCGGGCGGCCGTGTCGGAGATCCTCGACCTCGATCCCGCCGCGGTCATCGTCAAGGGCGACCTCACCGCCGACGGCACCGACGACGAGTTCGAGGCCTTCGAACGCTGCTACGTCGACGCGTTCGGCGACCGGCTCCACGTGGTGCGCGGCAACCACGACGCCTACCGAGGTCAGGATCGCTACGCCGGCGACCGCTGGATCCGGCTCGACGGTGTGGCGGTGGCGCTGGTCGACACGGTGCTGCCGATGCGAACCACCGGTGGCCTGAGCGCCGAGCAGATCGAGTGGCTCGACACCCACGCTGGCGAATCCGACGTCCCGGTGCTGGTCATGGGCCACCACCAGCAGTGGGTCGACGGCAAGCGCAGCGACGACTACTTCGGGCTGCACCCCGACGCCAGCGACGCCCTCGCCGCCGTGATCGCCCGCCGCGCCTCGATCGTCGCGTACACCGCCGGGCACACGCACCGTCATCGAGTGCGGATGCTGCCGAGCGGCGTGCCGAGCATCGAGATCGGCTGCGTCAAGGACTTCCCCGGCACCTGGGCCGAGTACCGGGTGCACGAGGGCGGCATCATGCAGGTGGTGCATCGCATCTCCGGCAAGGACGCACTGCGCTGGAGCGAGCGGTGCCGCAGGCTCTACTCCGACTTCGGGGTCGACTACGCCACCTACGCCATGGGGCCTCTCGATCAGCGGTGCTTCACGATCCCGCTGCGGACGGCCGGCGCCACGGCGGGCGGGCGGTGAGCCCGGTGCACCATGCGCTTCGCGCCGCCCGGGTCCCGCCGTTCCACGCCATGGCGATGGCCCGCCTCGCCGCCGAGCGAGAGGCCGCCGGGCAGCGGGTGCTGCACCTCGAGGTCGGCCAGCCCGCCACCCCCGCCCCGCTGGCGGCGCGCCGGGCCGTCACCGCCGCCCTGGAGACCGAGGCGCTCGGCTACTCGAACGCACCCGGGCTGATGTCGCTGCGCCGCGCCCTCGCGGCCCACTACCGGGACTGGTACGACGTCGAGGTCGACCCCGAGGCAGTGCTGGTGGTGGCGGGGGCATCGGCCGGGTTCACGCTCGCGTTCCTGGCCTGCTTCGACGCCGGTGCCCGGGTCGGGGTGGTGGAGCCGGGCTACCCCTGCTACCGCAACACGCTGCTCGCACTCGGCATCGAGCCGGTCGCCATCCCGGTCGGACCCGCCACCCGCTGGGCACCGACGCCCGAGCTGGTCGACGCCGCCGGTCCGCTCGACGGGCTGATCGTGGCGTCACCGTCGAACCCGACCGGGACGATGCTCGACGCCGCCGGCCTGGGGGCGCTGGCCGCGCACTGCCGCACTCGAGGGATCCGCCTGATCTCCGACGAGATCTACCACGGCATCACCTACGGCGCGCCTGCGCCGACCGCCCTGGCATCGGACGCCGAGGCCGTGATCATCAGCAGCTTCTCGAAGTACTTCTCCATGACGGGATGGCGCCTGGGCTGGATGGTCGTCCCGCCGGAGCTGGCCGGCACGGTCGAGGTGCTGCAGCAGAACCTGTTCATCTGCGCCCCCACGGTGTCGCAGGTGGCGGGGCTGGCGGCGCTCGGGGCGCACGACGAGCTGCGCGGCCACGTCGCCCGCTATGCCGAGCACCGACGGCTGCTGCTCGACGGCCTGGCGGTGGCCGGCCTGGCCGACACCGCCGAGGCCGACGGCGCCTTCTACGTGTACGCCGACGTGTCGGACCTCACGGATGACTCGATACGGCTGTGCCACCGCTGGCTCGACGAGCTCGGCGTGTCGTGCACGCCCGGGATCGACTTCGACCTCGCACGCGGCCACCGCTTCGTGCGCTTCTCCTACGCCGGCGCCGCTGCCGACATCACGCTGGCCTGCGAGCGCCTCGCCGAGTGGCAGCCGTGACCGAGCCGGGTCGGCCGGCCCTCGACGGGCTGCGGGTCATCGATATGTCCACCGTGCTGGCCGGGCCGAACTGCGCCCGCTACCTCGCCGACTTCGGTGCCGACGTCATCAAGGTCGAGCGCCCCGGCACCGGCGACAGCCTGCGCAACATGGCCTGGCGCGACCCTCGTGACGGTGAGGGCCTGTGGTGGAAGCTCGTCAACCGGAACAAGCGGACGATCGCCCTCGACCTGAAGGATCCCGGCGACCGGGATCTCCTGCTGCGCCTGGCCGACGACGCACACGTGCTGATCGAGAACTTCCGGCCCGGCACGCTCGAACGGCTGGGCCTCGGTCCGGACGTGCTGCTGGCCCGCAACCCGGACATCGTGGTCACCCGGGTCACCGGCTTCGGCCAGACCGGGCCGTACGCCGACCGTCCCGGCTTCGCCACCATCGCCGAGTCGATGTCCGGCCTGGCGGCCATCAGCGGCGAGCCCGACGGCCAGCCCCTGCTGCCGGCCATCGCGCTGACGGACGAGGTGACCGGGGTGGTGGCCGCGTTCGCCACCATGGTGGCGCTGCACTCCGGCGTCGGTCAGGTCGTCGACGTCAGCCTGCTGGAGAGCATGTTCCAGATGATGGGGGCACTACCGTCGCTGTTCGGTGTGACCGGCCAGCAGCAGCCGCGCCTCGGTGCCGGGCTCCCCTACACCGTGCCTCGTGGCACCTATCGCTGTGCCGACGATCGCTGGGTGGGGATCTCCACGTCGAGCGACTCGGTCGCTGCCCGCGTGCTGCGCCTGCTGGGCGTCGACGGCGACGAGCGCTTCGCCACCTTCGCCGCCCGCATGGAGCACCGAGACGAGCTCGAGCACCTGATGGTGCAGTGGTGTGCCGCCCGGCCACGGTCCGAGGTGCTGCAGGCCTTCGAGGAGGCCGAGGCCGCGATCGGCCCCGTCCTCGACATGGCCGACATCGCCGCTGACCCCCACTACGCCGCCCGAGCGGCGATCGTCGTCGTGGACGACACCCCGATGCAGGGCCTCATCGCCCGGCTGTCGGCGACCCCCGGTGTGCTGCGCTGGGCCGGCCGCCCCCTCGACGCCGACGGTCCGACGATCCGCGCCACCGGCTGGCCTTCCCGTTCTGGTCCCAGGAAGTAGCGCTCAGCGCTACTTCCTGGGACCAGTTCGAGTGGTGGTCAGGTGGGGAGGCCGATGGGGCAGCTCACGCCGGTGCCGCCGATGCCGCAGTAGCCGTTGGGGTTCTTCGCCAGGTATTGCTGGTGATACGGCTCGGCGTAGTAGAACGCGCCGATCGGGGCGAGCTCGGTGGTGATGCGCCCGTAGCCCACCCGATCGAGCTCGGCCTGATAGCGCTCGCGGCTCGCCTCCGCGGACGCTCGCTGCGCATCGTCGACCCAGTAGATGGCGCTGCGGTACTGGGTGCCGACGTCGTTGCCCTGGCGCATCCCCTGCGTCGGGTCGTGGTGCTCCCAGAA
>CAZKVJ010000032.1:0-20507 GCA_964556225.1 uncultured Ilumatobacteraceae bacterium | reverse complement strand
CTACCTGGTGGTGCCAGAACCGTGGGGGTGCGGTAGGTGCGCCCGGTAGGGTGCGCGCCATGCCGCACCCCTTCCCGCCCTTCGACGGTTCCGCGCCCAAGACCCAGAGCTTCCCGGAGCCGCCGGAGATGGGCATCGACCCGTCGAAGCGCTACACCGCCACCCTGCACACCACGCTGGGCGACATCGTCGTCGCGCTCGACGCCGTGAAGGCGCCCAAGACCGTGAACAACTTCGTGTTCCTCGCCCTGCACCACTACTACGACGGCGTCATCTTCCACCGGGTGATCAAGAACTTCGTCATCCAGGGCGGCGACCCCAAGGGCACCGGCACCGGCGGACCGGGCTACCGCTTCGAGGACGAGCTGCCCAAGCCCGGCCAGTACGAGCTGGGCTCGCTCGCCATGGCCAACGCCGGCCCGAACACGAACGGCAGCCAGTTCTTCGTGATCAGCGGCCCCGACGGCGTTCGTTTGCCGCCGGCGTACTCGCTGTTCGGAAAGGTCGTGAAGGGTCTCGACGTCGTCGACGCCATCCAGACCAGTCCGACCGATCGTTCCGACCGACCCACCACCGATGTCGTCATCAGCTCGGTTGACATCGCCGTCTCCGACTGAGGGTCCGCAGGCGTGGCCGACCTGACCGGTCGCAACGCGCTGGTCACCGGTGCCGGCCGCGGGATCGGCGCCGCCGTGGCCGAGGCGCTCGATCGGGCGGGGGCGCGCGTGGCGCTCGTGTCGCGCAACCTCTCCGAGCTCGAGATCGTCGCCCGCCGGCTCAGCCACGACCCCGTGATCGTCGTGGCCGACCTGGCGGAGCCGCAGGCCCCGACCGTGGCCGTCGACGCGGCGCTCGATTCGTTCGACGGTCGCCTTGACGTATTGGTCAACAATGCCGGTGTCGCCTTGCGCAAGCGGAGCGACGCCATCACCGCCGAGGAGATCGACCACCTCTTCGCCGTCAACGTCCGCGCCGCGCTGCTCGCCTGTGCAGCGGCGCTGCCAGCGATGGTCGAGCAGCGCTCCGGCAGCATCGTGTCGATCTCGTCGATCTCCGGCCGGCGGGGCGCGCCGCGCCGCAGCGCGTACGCCGCTTCGAAGGCCGCGCTCGACGGCATGACCCGGGCGATCGCGATGGAGTACGGACCGCTCGGCATCCGGGCCAACGCGGTGTCCCCCGGGGTGGTCGAGACCGACATGTGGGCGCAGGCCCTCGAGCGGCCCGGCGTCGCCGAAGTGGTGCTCGGGGTGGTCCCCCTCCGGCGCCTCACCACGGTGGAGGAGGTCGCCAACGTCGTCACGTTCCTCGCCAGCGACGAGTCGAGCGCCGTCACGGGCGAGGTCATCTCGGTCGACGGTGGCATCCACGGCACCGTGAACCTGTGGCCCACGGTGTGAGCGCCGGCAGCGCACGTCCGGTCGAGCGGATCAGCCTCGCCGCGGCCCGTCGCGCTGCGCTGGCGGCACAGGGCTTCGCCGACCCGCGACCCACCGGCCGGGTCGATCGCCGCCACCTCCGCCGGGTGCTCGATCGCGTCGGGCTCATCCAGATCGACTCCGTCAACGTGGTGGTCCGCAGCCAGGAGCTGCCGCTGTTCGCCCGTCTCGGCGCCCATCCCCGAACGCTCATCCCGGACGCCACCCGAGACGGTGAGCTGTTCGAGTACTGGGGACATGAGGCCAGCCACATCCCGAGCGCCGACCACCGCCTGTTCCGCTGGAAGATGGAGGCGGCCGCGAACGGCGCTGCCTGGGCCGGCGTCGTACAGATGCAGCGCGAGCGGCCCGACTACGTGGAGGCGGTGTACCGGCGCATCGAGACGGACGGTCCGGCCACCGCCGGCGACCTGTCGGAGCGCACCGGGCCCAAGGGCACGTGGTGGGACTGGGACCATGCCAAGCTGGCGTTGGAGCACCTGTTCTGGACCGGCCGGCTGACCGCGGTCCGCCGCCGCAGCGACTTCGCCCGGGTCTACGACCTGCCCGAACGGGTGCTGCCGGCGGCCGCGCTGGCGGCCCCCACGCCGGCGGAGCCCGAGGCTCGCAAGGAGCTGCTGGTGCGCGCTGCCCGGTCGCTCGGGGTCGCCACGCACCGCGACCTTGCCGACTACCACCGCCAGAACATCCCCAAGAGCCGCCGGGCCCTGCACGAGCTGGTCGAGGACGGGCACCTGGTCACGGTGGCGGTCGACGGCTGGCGCCAGCCCGCCTACGCCCTGCCCGAGGTCCGCGTGCCCCGGCGGGTCCGTGCCCGGGCACTGCTGTCGCCGTTCGACTCGCTGGTGTGGAACCGCGAGCGCACGGAGCGGCTCTTCGACTTCCACTACCGCATCGAGATCTACACCCCGGCACCCAAGCGTCGCTTCGGCTACTACGTGCTGCCCTTCCTCCTCGGCGATCGGTTGGTGGCACGTGTCGACGTCAAGGCCGACCGCCCCGCCGGCGTGCTGCTGGTGCCGGGCGCGTACGCGGAGCAACCCCTCCCCGACGGCGTCGGTCCGGCCGAGGTGGCTGCCGAGCTGGCCGAGGAGCTGGCGCTGATGGCCGGATGGCTCGGGTTGGAGCGTGTCGAGGTGGGGGACCGGGGAGACCTGGCGCCGCCACTGGCCCGGGCCGTGGCGGCCAACCGCCAGTAGGGTTGGGGTCGTGACGAACCCCCCGCCGCTCGTCGCCGTCGCCGGCCGTCACGGCGCGGCGGGGCGCGTGGCCCGCGACGCCGTCACGTTCGCCGGCTACCGCTACCTCGAGTCGGTGCGACGCGCAGGCGGCGAACCGCTCGTGCTGGCACCACGGCCGCTGTCCGCCGATGCGGCCCAAGCGCTGCTCGGGCGGTTCGACGCGCTGGTGCTGATGGGCGGCGCCGATGTCGACCCGGCCAGCTACGGCGGTGCGCACCACCCGAGCATCTACGGCGTGCACCCCGAGCAGGACCACTTCGAGATGCTGCTCGTTCGTGCCGCCCTGGCCCTGCAGCTGCCGACGCTGGCCGTCTGCCGGGGGATCCAGCTGGTCAACGTGTGCCTCGGCGGCACGCTCATCCAGCACCTCCCGGACGTGCCCGGCCACCTCGACCACGCCCCGGCGAAGTTCCCGGCCGGGGCGGAGTACGTGCTGCACGAGGTCGGCCTCGACCGGGGCTCGCTCGTGGCCGAGGCCATGCGCACCACCACGTTCGAGGGCGCGTCGTTCCACCACCAGGGCATCGACCGCGTCGGCGAGGGCCTGCGCGTGGTGGGTCGCTCGCCCGACGGCCTGATCGAGGCGCTCGAGCACGACGACGACGGCATGTGGCTGCTGGGCGTGCAATGGCACCCGGAGGACACCGCGGCCACCGACCCCCACCAGCAGGCCCTCTACGACGCCCTCGTCGACCGGGCCGTCGATCGCCTGTCCGCGTCAGCCCGCTAGCTCGCTCACTACGCTCGCCGCGATGGCCGACACCCCGGACCAACGCGATGCCATGCCCCGCTGGGTCTGGAAGGCCGTCGTGGTGTTCTGGGCCGGCTACATCGCCACCCTGGTGCTGCGCTACACCGTCGACCGGCTCCACACCCTGCTGGTGCTGCTGCTCGTGTCGCTGTTCCTCGCGCTCGCCACCGAGCCGTTCGTCGATCGCCTGGTGCGGCGCGGTGCCCGGCGCGGCCAGGCGACCGTGTTGGTGCTCGGGCTCGTGCTGGCCGGGACGTTGGTGTTCCTCGGCGCCGTCGGCACCTCGGTGGGCACCCAGATCGCCGACCTGCTGCAGAATAGCGAGCGGTACGTGAACCGCACCGTCGACTTCCTGAACGACAACTTCGGGACCAACATCGACGCGCAGGAGGTGAACGACGCCATCAACGACCCCGACGGCCCGGTGCAGGAGTTCATCGCCAGCCAGCAGGACAACGCCGTCAAGATCTCCGTCACCGTGCTCGGCGGGATGCTGCAGGCGCTGTCGGTGCTGCTGTTCACGTTCTACCTCGTGGCCGACGGGCCGAGGCTGCGACGTGCCGTGTGCAGCCGGCTCCACCACGACCACCAGCGCAAGGTGCTCGACACGTGGGAGCTGGCGGTCGACAAGACCGGCGGCTACCTGGTCTCGCGCGGCCTGCTGGCACTGCTGTCCGCGTTCTTCCACTGGGTGGTGTTCCAGTCGCTTGGCACGCCGGCGCCGGTCGCGCTCGCCCTCTGGGTCGGGCTCATCTCGCAGTTCCTCCCGGTGGTCGGCACCTACGTGGCGGGGGTGCTGCCGGTCCTCATCACGTTCATCGACTCGCCGCGCAAGGCGCTGATCGTGCTCGTGTTCATCGTCGTCTACCAGCAGATCGAGAACTACCTCTTCGCCCCGCGGATCACGGCGCGCACCATGGAGCTGCACCCGGCGGTGGCGTTCGGTGCCGCGCTGGCCGGTGCGGCGGTGCTGGGTCCGGTCGGCGCCATCTTGGCGTTGCCCGCTGCCGCCATGGCCACGGCCATCGCAGGCGCGTGGGGGCCTCGCCACGACGTCATCGAGAGCCCGCTCACCACCGTTCGCCAACCCCGGCGGCGCCGGCGCGGCCCGCCGGTCCCGCCCACGAGCGAGGCCCCATGACCCGCCGCCCCCACCCCGCGTTTGTTCGACTTGCCAGCAGAAATGCTGGCAAGTCGAACAAACGCAGCGCCGGATGACGTCGGCGCCCGAGGCCTACGTCCCGGTCGCGGCGACCTGGCGATCGGGCGTCGTCGAGTCCGTCCACTTCGGCGCCGTGGTCGCGCTCGACCGTGATGGCCGGGTCGCGCGGTCGGTCGGTTCGCCGGACGTGGCGATCTACCCGCGCAGCTCGTGCAAGCCGCTCCAGGCCACGGCCATGGTCCGGGCCGGTCTGCGCGTGGAGCCGGCGCTGCTCGCGCTGGCGTGCGCCAGCCACGACGGCACGCCACCGCACTGCGCCGGGGTGGAGCGGCTGCTGGCGTCGGTAGGACTCTCGCCCGCAGCGCTCGCCAACACGCCCGACCTGCCGCTCGACGACGCTGCCGCCGAGGCCGTGCTGCGCGCCGGCGGCGGACGCACCCCGCTCACCCAGAACTGCAGCGGCAAGCACGCCGCGATGGTTGCCACGTGCGTCGCCAACGGCTGGCCCTATGACGCCGGCGCGTACCTCGACCCGCGCCACCCGCTGCAGGTCGCGATCACCACGGCCATCGCCGAGCTGACCGGTGACGAGGTGTTCCACGTCGGCGTCGACGGGTGTGGCGCCCCCGCCCACGTGTGCACCCTGACCGGGCTCGCCCGTGCCTACCGCCGCATCGCCACCGGCGAGGCCGGGCCGGCCGGTGACGCGGTGTACGCGGCGATGACGGCGCACCCGGCGCTGGTCGGCGGCGAGCGGCGCGACGTGACGGCGCTGATGCGCTCCGTGCCGGGGCTGATGGCCAAGGACGGCGCAGAGGGGGTGTTCGCGGCTGCGCTCCCGGACGGACGCGCCGTGGCGCTGAAGATCGCCGACGGCGCGAGCCGCGCCCGGCCCCCGGTGATGATCGCGGCGTTGGGCGCCATCGGCGTCGACACGACCGACGCGGCACCCGAGGTGCGCCAGATCGTGCGCGGACACGGCCGCGAGGTGGGTGAGGTGCGGGCGCTGCTCGCGCCCTGATCCGGCCTCAGCCGCGCCGGGCCTTGCGGCGGCGATGGCGTCGCACGATGCCGAGCCCGATCCACAGGATCGCGCCGAACAGGGCAGACACCAGGATCAGCAGCCACGTCGGCCAGGTGAAGTCCCAGATCAGGAACTCCACGGTGGTGTCACTGGTGTTCTGCACCATGAACACCACCAGCAGGCCGGCCCCGACGAGCGAGAGGATCGCACCGCCGCCGAGTCGCCTGCCCTCGCTGGCGCTGCTGTCGAACTGCTCCATGGCCATGGTGTGCTCGCCTCCCCGGTTCAGCGGACGATCCGCACTGTAGGCGGCCCGGCTCACGCTGCGGGCGAATCCCATCACCACGGCCAGATGACGCGGGTAACCTGCCCCGGCGTCCCGCGGACGGGATGCTCATCAAACGATGAACCATACGAGGAGACGTCAATGCTTGCAGCAGAATGGGGTTTCGGAGAGGTCCTGTGGATCATGCTCCTGAGCTTCCTGTTCGTGGCCTACCTGTTCGTCCTGTTCGCCATCATCTCGGACCTGTTCCGCGACCACGCCACCTCCGGCTGGGTCAAGGCGATCTGGATCATCTTCTTGCTGTTCGCCCCGATCCTGACGGCCCTCATCTACCTGATCGCCCGCGGCAAGGGCATGTCCGAGCGGTCCATGAGGGAAGCCAGCGAACAGAAACAGGCGATGGACCAGTACATCAAGAGCGTGGCCGGTGGCCCCGCCGACCAGCTGGCCCAGGCCAAGGCCCTGCTCGACAACGGCACCATCACCCAGGCCGAGTTCGAGCAGATGAAGGCGAAGATCCTGGCCTGAGGCCAGGAGCGCTCGGGTTGGCGCAGCCGTCATGGTCGTCATCCCGTTCGTGCCGCCGCTGGACGACGTCGTCTACGGCAACGTCGTCCAGGTCTCGCCGCTCATCCGGCGGGTGATCGCCGAGAACCCCTCGAAGTTCACCTACCGAGGGACCGGCACCTACATCGTCGGCCACGGCGACGTGGCCGTCATCGACCCGGGGCCCGCCCTCGACACCCACCGCGACGCACTCGTGCGAGCGCTGGAGGGCGATCGGGTGCGGGCCCTCGTCGTGACCCACTGCCACGCCGACCACTCGCCGCTCGCGACCTGGTTCCGCGAGCAGACCGCAGCACCGACGATCGCCGTCGGTCCGCACACGGGCGGGGTCCCGGAGCCCGACGACGAGCCGGACGACGAGCCCGACGACACGGCGACGGCCTCCGGGGAGCCGGTGAAGGTCGAGGAGTCGATCGACCTCGCCTTCGATCCCGACGTGCGGGTGGTCGACGGCGAGCTGATCGCGGCCGGGCCGGGTTGGACGCTGCGGGCGGTGCACACGCCGGGCCACACCTCGAACCACCTGTGCGTGGCCTTCGACGAGGAGCAGGCGCTCTTCACCGGCGATCACGTCATGGGGTGGAGCACCACTGTCGTGAGCCCCCCGGACGGGGACATGCGGGCCTACCTCGATTCGCTGCGCAAGGTGCGGGCCCGCCACGACGCCGTGCTGTGGCCGACCCACGGCGGTCCGGTCACCGAGCCGGGCCCGTTCCTCGACGCCTACCTGGCCCACCGCCTGGCCCGGGAGGCACAGGTGCTCGACGCCGTTCGCCGCGGGCACCGCCGCATCCGGCCGATGGTGGCCGAGCTGTACGCCGATGTCCGCCCGGAGCTG
Organism: uncultured Ilumatobacteraceae bacterium; assembly: GCA_964556225.1. GTDB lineage: Bacteria > Actinomycetota > Acidimicrobiia > Acidimicrobiales > Ilumatobacteraceae > CAZKVJ01. Next base: position 13,202 of record CAZKVJ010000032.1, on the reverse strand, counting down.
CACAAGCCGGCCGCTCGCAGCGTGCTCGCCCACCTCGTGAAGCTGGTGGACGACGGCCTGGTGGCGGTGGACGGCGGTGGCCCGCCTCGCCTGCGCGCCGATTTCGTGCCGGCGTGAACGTCACGACTCGTTGGCGAGACGGCGCTGGGCGACCTGGTCGGCGGTCTGCAGGCTCGCCGGGTGCCCAGTGACGGCGGCCAGGAAGTCGTCGCGGCTGACCGCGAGCAGCTCGACGTCATCGCCCGCAGTGACCGTCGCCGTGCGCGGCACCGCCCGGAGCAGGGCGATCTCCCCGAACGACGAGCCTGGCTCCATCGTGCGCACCGGCGCACCGTCGATGGTGACCTCCAGCGTGCCGGAGAGCACCAGGTAGTACCGATCGCCGGGCTCACCTTGGCGGATCACGGTCGTCCCGGGTTCGGGCTGGAGCTGCGCGGAAGCGGCGGCCAGCCGGTCGAGCGTCGGTGCCGACAGCACGGAGAACACGGGGTCGGCTCGCAGCCGCTCGATGACCTCGAGCGGGGGCATGACCGTGGTGCGGTCGATCCGCAGCAGGCGCGGGATCCGGACCAGCACCAGCAGGGGGACCACCACGCCGCAGGTCACCAGCGCGGCGCGGAGCCCGAGCCACTCGACGAGCCAGGCGACCGAGATCGACCCGACGGCGAGGGCGAGCATCTGGAGTCCCTCGAGCACACCGAAGACGCGGGCCATCAGGCGGGTGGGTGCGACGCGCTGGACCATCGTCGCCCCGGAGATGCGCAGCAGGCTCTCGCCGGCCCCCATCACGGTGAACAGCGCCAGTGCCGCCCCCGCCGCCGACACGGTCGCGAGCGCCACCATGGGAACGGCCATCGTCACGAGGGAACCCACCAGGAACGGCGTGATCCGCGCCCGGCCCACCAGCAGGATCGCCAGGCCGGAACCGGCCACTGCGCCGATGCCGAAGCCGGCGCTGAGGACGCCCGCCTGGCTGGCGCCGCCGTCGAGCAGCTGCTCGGCGACGGTCACGAAGAGCACGTCGGCGACGCCGATGAAGAGCGACCCGACGGAGATGACGAGGACCAGCAGCCGCAGGTCCAACTCGCGTCCGAGGACACGGAAGCCGGCCAGCGCCTCGGCGGCGACCGCGCCGGCGTCGAGCTCGATCGGGGATCGCAGGTAGTCGGGATCGATCGGGAGCCGGGCGGCCGCCACGGCGGCGATCGCCGTCACCCCGGCCATCGTCGCGAACACCGTCGCGGGGCTGCCGACCGCGAGCAGCCCGGCGGCCACCAGCGGGCCGACGAACATGCCGGTGTGCTCCAGGAAGCCCATGGCGACGTTGGCCGCCGTCAGGTCCGCCGGGGTCCGCGTGACGGCGGGCAGGATCGCGCCCATCGCCGGGCGGGTGAACGTGATGCTCACCGCGGTCAGCGTCGCGGCCCCGTACACGCCCACGGGTCCGGCGCCCGCCGACATCGACAGCGCCGTGACCGCCATCCCCACCGCCTGCGCGGTGTAGCCGCCGGCGAGCACCCGGTCGCGGCGGAAGCGGTCACCGGCGTACGCAGCGAACGGCGCGATCGCGACCGCTGGAGCCAGCTGCACGACCGTCACCAGGCCGGCCTCGGTGACCCCGCCGCGCTCGTAGGCGTAGACGATGATGGAGATCCACGTCGCGTGCTCGGCGATGGCGAACCCGGCGAACGCGCCCTCGAGGCGGCGCAGGCTCCGGTCGCGGGCGACGGCCCAGAAGACCCGCATTCTCTCGCCCACGCCAGGCATCATTGCAGTCCGGCCAACGGCTAGCGTCCGGGCGGTGCAGGTCTACATCTGTGGGGTGCGAGGCTCCACGCCCGCCCCGGGGGAGCAGTTCGTTCGCATCGGCGGTCACACGTCGTGCGTGGCCATCGCGTACGACCCGGACGAGCGGCCCTCCCTGGTGCTCGACGCGGGGACGGGGCTTCGGTACCTGTCGCGAGTGCTCGACGGTGAAGCGTTCCACGGCACGCTGCTGCTCGGCCACCTCCACTGGGACCACGTGATGGGGCTGCCGTTCTTCGCCGCCGGCGACCGCCCGGACTCGCGCGTGCGGCTGATGCTGCCCGAGCAGGGCGTCGGTGCCGAGGAGCTGCTGGCCCGGGCGATGGCGCCGCCCCTGTTCCCGATCCCGCCCGCAGGGCTGCGGGGCGCATGGACGTTCGAGACCTACGACGAAGGCACGATGGAGCTCGAGCGCTTCGCCGTGACGGCGCGCGAGATCCCCCACAAGGGCGGGCGCACGATGGGCCTGCGGGTGTCCGACGGTCACTCGTCGATCGCCTACCTGTCGGACCACGCACCGCAGGAGCTCGGTCCCGGTGGCGACGGGCTCGGCGAGCTGCACCCGGCGGCGCTCGACCTCGCCGACGGTGTGGACGTACTCATCCACGACGCCCAGTACACCGCCCACGAGCTGCCCACCCGCGCCACCTGGGGGCATGCCGCGGCCGACTATGCGATCACGCTCGGGCGCAAGTGCGGGGTGGGCCGGGTGCTCTTGTTCCATCACGACCCGTCGCGCACCGACGATCAGGTCGAGGCCATGCGCGACGCCCTCCACGTGCCCGACGGGATCACCGTCGAGGCAGCCGCTGAGGGCACCGTCCTGAAGCTCTGACCCCACCAACTTCCCGTTCTGGTCCCAGGAAGTAGCGCTCAGCGCTACTTCCTGGGACCAGAACCGGGGGTTGGGCGGTGGAGGTGGGTCAGCAGGTGGGCAGCGCGGGCTTCACCCGGGCGGTCACCCTTGTCGCGGAAGCGTGTCAACGCCGACGCGCAGGACTCGCGAGCGGTGGGGAGGTCGCCGGCCTCCCACGCCGCCTCCGCCAGGTCGAGCAGCGCCTCGGCCTGCGCGGACGGCGCGTCCGTGGTCATCGCCAACGCCACCGTCTCACGCGCGACGCGCACGGCCTCGGTCCGCCGGCCGTCGCTGGTGGCGACCCGGGCCCGCACGGCGCCGACCTGGAGCAGCGTCAGCACGTCCTCGTCGCCGGCCACGCTCTCGGCGAACGTCACCAGCTCGAGCGCCTCGTCGGGGCGGCCCTGGCGGCGCACGGCCTCGGCCAGCAGCGCCGCGGTGGTGGAGATGTAGTTCTGCTCGCCCATCTCCTTGAGCACCTCGTAGTCGCGGCGCAGCTCACGCTCGGCCTCGAACTCGCGCCCGGCCAGCAGCTCGATCGGGCCGAGGTTGATCGACACCAGCGCGGCGTCGAAGTTCCACCCCAGGTCCAGCAGGCTCGCTCGGGTTGCGGCGCAGAGCTCGCGGCCCTCGTCGGCGCGGCCGTCGAGCGCCAGCAGGTGGGCGATCGCCCGCTCGGTGAGCGCCTTCGCCCGTCGATCCGAGCCGATGGCGTCGAGGATCTGGCGGCAGCGCTCCAGCGCATCGGTCACGGGTGTCGGCCCGTACACGCTGAACTGCGCCAGCGCCGGCAGCACCCGCTGTTCGAGGACGGTGTCGTTCGCCCGCCGGGCATGCTCGATCATCCGTTCGGCGGCCTGCTCGGCGGGCCCCCACCGGCAGCCGGTGAGCTCGACGTAGGCGCGCAGGCGCCAGCACCAGGCTGCGCCACGATGGTCGCCGGCCTGCTCGAACAGGGGATGGAGGCGGTCGGCCACGGCGAGCGCCTCTTGGCCGTCGACGCCGCCACCGGTGAGGTACCGCAGGGTCACGCGGGCGAGCTCCGCCAACGCAGCGCTGACCGGCTCGCCCTGCTCGAGCGCGATGCGCTCGGCGTCGTCGTAGCGCTGGGTCGCGTCGGCGAACGCCCCCGTCTCCAGGAGCGCCTCGCCGCAGCGGATCAGGAGCCGGGTGACCCGGGGGTCGGACTCGGCCAGGGTGGCGGCAGCCCGGCCGAGCAGGTTGGCGGCCGCGGGCATGTCGCCGCGCACGAACGCCCGCTCGCCCGCCGCCGCGAGTCGTGCTGCCGCGCGCCGGCCGACCTCGACCGTGCTCTCGTCCACCGCGCCGAGCTGGGCGCGCAACAGGTAGGCCTGCTCCAAGTGGTAGCCGAGGATCTCCTCCAGCTCGGTGAGTCGGCCGACGAAGGCAGCCATCGACTCCAGCCAGTCTGCGAAGCGCTCGTGCAGCACGGCCCGGGAGCGCTTCAGCAGCCCTTCGTAGGCGACGTCGCGGATGAGCAGGTTGCGGAACCGGTGGTCGGCGAACGTGCCGGGGTCGCGCACCGTGGTGACCAGCTGGCGGCGCACCAGGAGATCGATCGCCGCCGCCGGGTCCGCACCGGAGAGCGCGGCGACGGCGGCGCGGGGGAACTCGCGACCGATCACCGATGCCGGCTCCAGCGCGCCGCGCTCGTCGTCGCCGAGCGAGTCGATGCGAGCAGCCAGCAGCGCCTCGATCGACGGCGGCACCCTCAGGTCGTCGAGCGAGGAGGTCGCTGTCCAGCGGTCGCCGCGGCGCTCGAGGCGGCCCTCCTCGATGAGCATCGACAGCAGCTGGTCGAGGAACAGCGGGTTGCCGGCGGCGGCCCGCAGCACCTGGACCTCGACCTCACCGGGCAGGCTCCCACCGGCGAGCACCGAGTCGATCAGCGCGCGGCACGCCTCCTCACCGAGGGGAGCGAGGTCGATCCGCGTGCCGCGCGCGGTCGTCGTGCCCTCCTCTGGCCGCTCCATCGTGACCAGGAGCACCGGGCCACGCACCGATTCCAGGTGCTCGAGCAGATCGCGCAGCGTCGGCTCCGCCCAGTGCAGACCGTCGACCACCACCACGAGCGGACCGTTGGCTGCGAGGTGCTCCAGCAGTCGCCGCACGGCCCAGAAGATCTCGCCGACCGGGTAGGTCGTGTCGCCGAGCCCGAGCAAGGAGCCGAGGCGCGCCACCACCTCGTCGTCGCCGACCAGCGCCGACAGGCGTGTCGCGGTGGTCGCGACGTCGTCGCCGCCACCGATGCCGGCGGCGTTCTGCACCAGCTCCAGCACCGGCCAGAACGTGATCCCCTCGCCGTAGGCCAGGCAGGCGCCGCGCAGCGTCCGCGGGCGTGGTTCGAGGCGGTCGAGCAGCTCGTAGACGAGGCGGCTCTTGCCGAGCCCGGCGTCGCCGACGATCGAGATGCGCCGCAGCGCGGCGTCGGCCCGGACGGCGGCGAAGGCGGACTCCAGCGCGGCCAGCTCCGCCGCCCGTCCCTCGAAGGGCAGCTCGAAGCGGCCGGTCGTTGCCGCAGCCCCGGCCCGCACCTCGCGCACCCGGTGGGCGGGGACCGGCTCCGCCTTGCCCTTGAGCCGCAGCGGCTCGAGCTCGTCGCTGACGGTGGCGTCCCCGGCCAGGCGGCGGGTGAGTTCGCCCATCACGACGTCACCGTTGGCGGCGGTTTGCTCGAGGCGGGCGGCGACGTTCACGGTGTCGCCGGTGACGAGGCGCTGGCCGAGTGCCGGGTCGCCGGCGATCACCGGCCCGGTGTTCACTCCGATGCGCTGCTCCAGGCGGATCCCGAGCTCGGCGTCGAGCTCGTCGTTCAGCGGGCGCAGCCGCTCCTGCATCTCCAGTGCCGCCCGGACCGCTCGCAGGGCGTCGTCCTCGTTGCGGCGGGCCAGGCCGAACACGGCCATCACCGCGTCGCCGATGAACTTCTCGACGGTTGCGCCGTGGTGCTCGAGGATGGCGCGCATGGCATCGAACGCGCGGGCCAGCGCCACGCGGGCCTCGGCGCTGCCCGGGGGCGGTCCACCGGGCGCCGGGCGGATGTCCGAGAAGACGATCGTGAGGGTGCGCCGGCTGGTCCGCGTGTCCGCGCCTCCGGTGGTCCCCGTCGTGGCTCGCTCGGTGTCGTCGCCAGCCGGCACCGACACCAGGCGGTAGGCGACGATCTCCCCGGTGCCCGAGCGCAGCTCCACGGTGACCGGATCGTCGACTTCGACGCCCTCACCGGCTGCGGCCACCGTGGACTCGGCCACCAACGCCTCCAGCGCCGGGGCCGCCGGCTCCAGGCTGTTGGCACCGTCGAGCGCTGGCCCGGCCAGCACCAGGTGGCCGCCGCCGGCGTCGGTGGACTCGACCGGTCCGGTGCACACCCCGGTCCGGTTGGTGAGACGCACCCCCCAGGTGGCCTCCAGCCGGTCGTTGAGCGACGCCAGGGTCCGCTGGGCCTCGGCCACGGCACGCAGGGCTCGGATGGCGTCGTCGGGCGCCGGTTCGGGCACGCCGAACACGGTGAGGATCATGTCGCCGATGCGCTTCTCGATGCGTCCGCCGTACGACTCGAGCACCGCGCCGAGCTCGTCGAAGTACTGGTCGAGGACCTCGCGCAGCGACTCGGGGTCGAGGGTCTCGGCGAGCGCGGTCGAACCCTTCAGGTCGGAGACGACGAAGGTGACTTCGTCGCCGATGGCCGCCGCGGCGGGATCGCCCGGTTCGCTCGATTCGTTGCCGGTCGATCCCACCGCGGTGATGCCGTGCGCTAGAAGCGCGCCCCCGGGTCGGCGGCCTTGGTGGTGAACGTGATCTGGATGTCGCCGTTGCCGAGCTCGGTGCGGCTGTTCACGCAGGGCACGCCCTGGCCGGCGGAGCACGGCAGCAGCAGCGCCGTATAGAGCCCGTCGACGGGGTCGACGACGTAGTCGGCGTTCGTGAACGCCTCGAGCAGGTCGTTGTACTGGAACCCGGGGAATGCGTAGTCGGCCCGGAAGCACACCTGGTACTCCCACAGCTCGGACTTGTTCGGATCCGCCGGCTGGGTGAAGACCACGGTCTTGGTCATGGTCTCCGGGTCGCCGCCCTCGATGTCCTGGATGCCGAAGATCAGCTCGGCGGAGGTGGCGGCATAGCCGGCGCACGAGAACGTCGCGTCGCCGAAGCTGGCGGTCAGGTTCGCAGTGAGCCCGTCGCTGTCGTTGACCGTGACGACTGCGGTGTCGCCGCCGGTCGACTCGATGGTGCCGGTGGTGCAGGTCTCAGTGTCGCCGGCCCGGCAATCGATCGAGGCCGAGAACCGGCCGATGTCGAACGAGGTCGATGTGGCGCCGGTGAAGCCGGGGCCGCTGGCGGACGCCTGGAGCGTGTAGCCGTCGCCGGCCGTGTCGACCGTCAGCGCCGAGAACGTGGCGACGCCATCGGTGGTGGCGGTGGCGCCGCCACCGCTCAGCGATGCGCTCGCAGCGCCTCCGGCGAGCGTGAGCCCGACCGACGTGCTGGCCCACGTGACCACGGCGGCACCGGTGGTGCGGCCGTCGAGGATCGACACCTGCACCGGCCCGCCCGGCGGCTCGTTCAGCGGGGTGGTGGTGATGGCCGTGTCGGTCCCGGCATCTGCGGGCTGGCCCGTGAACGCCAGCTGGCAGGTGGTGGTCACCACCGTCGACGGCTCGCTGCCGACCCGGTCGAACTTGTTGTCGGTGCCGTTGAAGTCGTTCGACTGGCGCACGTCGGTGGTCCACGTGTACGTGCCCACGGCGTTGCAGCCAACTCGAACGGTGATGCTCACGTCCAGGTACTTGCCCTTCGGCACCGTTGCGTCTCGGACCTGGATCACCCGGCCGACGAGCGTGGCGGTGCCGGTGACCACTCCGGACGGGCCGGCGGCGCTCGGGCTGCCGACGATCTCGAGCCCGGTCGGCACGGTGACGTTGGCGGCCTTGAAGTCCTGGGTGGTCCTGGCCGTGTTGCTGAGCCGCACGGTGAGTGCGAGCTCGCGTCCGCCCTCGACGCTGGCCGGTGATGCGGTGGCCGTGTACGTCTTGGGCCCCGCCGCTTGGGTCACGACGGGCACCGCGACCGCTGCACCCGCCACCAGCCCACCGGCGAGGGCGAACCCCCATGCACGACGACGCAGCCTGCCCATGCCGGCCCCCTTGGGACATGGCCGTGCGAATCTTTCGCCCGGCGCCTGAGATGGGCACCCTACGCCGAAAAGACTGTTCGGTCACGCGAGGAATTGATGAACCTACGGTGACGGCGAACACATGCCGGGCCCTTCCGGTTTCCTTGGACGATCTCTTGGAAGATGGCGTCGGGGTGATCAGGAGATCACCAGCAGGTGCGTGACCACCAGCTCCGCCTGCTCGACGGCGTCGCCGTGACCGGTCACGGCCGGCAGGAAGTCGCCCCGGTCGATCGCCCGCAGCACCAGGTCGGTGGTGGCGATGACGGTGGCCGTGCGCGGGATGTCGCGCAGGAGCGCGATCTCGCCGAACGAGTCGCCGGGGCCGAGCGAGCGCACGAAGTCGCCGCGGATCGACACGTCGACGGTGCCGGACTCGATGACGTAGAACCGATCCCCGGGGTCGCCCTCGGTGAACACCGTCCGACCGGCGGGGATCCGGACGAGCTCCGAGACCCGGGCAAGGCGCTCGAGCACGACCTCCGGAAGGACGCCGAGCATCGGGACGCCGCGGAGCAGGTTGAGGCCGGCCGGGGCCAGGGCGACCTGGTCGATGCGGTGCAGTCCGGCCAAGCCGGCGATCACGAGCACTGTGACGCCGGCACCGATCACCGCCAGGCCCGAGCGCAGCCCGATGGTGTTGATGAGCAATGGCATCAGCAGCGAGCCGAGCGCCATGCCGGCGATGATCGCGCTCTCCACGGCGCCGAAGACGCGGCCCATGACGGCGTCGGGCACCAGGCGCTGCAGGATCGTGAACGCGTTGACGTCGACCACCGAGTTCGCCACGCCGATCAGCACCATCGCCGCCAGCGCCGCTGGGAGGGTCGGCCACGCGGCGATCAGCACCAGCGGCGCCGACCACATGATCACCCCGATGCCGAAGTCGCGGGCCAGCTTGCCGCGCTGGGCCAGCACCAGCGCCACGAAGCCGCCGATGAGCCCGCCCACGCCGACGGTGGCGTCGAGCAGGCCGACACCGCTCTCGCCCAGGTCGAGCAGGTCCAGTGCGATGGCCACACCGAACACGAGCGAGGCGCCGGCCACGATCGTCTGGGCGCAGTAGAGCCCGACGAGCAGGCGGATGTCACGGTGGCCGAAGATCTCCCGATACCCGTCACCGGCCCCGGCGAACATGCTGGAGGATCCAGCCGGCTCGCCGTCGCTGTCGGCGGCGGTCTCGGCCTCCGCCGCCCCGGTTGCCTCGGCGGTCGGTCGACGGAGGCCCATCACCAGCACGGCCGACCACAGGAACGTGATGGCGTCGAACACGTACACCGTGGCCACGTCGGCCACGGCCAGCAGCGCGCCACCGATCGCCGGGCCGAGGAAGAAGCCGACGCTCTCGATGGTGCTGGAGGCGACGTTGGCCGCCGTGAGCTCACCGGGATGGGTGGCGAGCGAGGGCATCAGCGCGGCCTGGGCGGGACGGAACGCGGTGCCGACCAGCGAGGTCAAGATGGCCAGCGCATAGACGGCGAGCGCCGGGCCGTCGAGCTCGATGACTGCGGCGGCGATGAGCACGAGCACGACCCGGATGAGGTCGGCGGCGACCATCACCCGCTTGCGGTCGAGCTTGTCGGCCAGCACCGACGTGAGCGGGAGCAGCGCCGCCATCGACACGTAGCGGACCACGCCGAGCACGCCGACGGCGGTGGCCCCACCCTGGGTGTAGGCGTAGACGGAGACGCCCACGGCGTACGCCCAGTCGCCGATCACCGACCCGGCCAGCGCGATGTTGAGGCGTCGCAGACCGGGGTTGCGGAACACCTCGGCCAGCGCGCCGCCGGACTCGCGCAGCCGCTCGCGTGCTCCCCCCATGACGTTCGACCCCCTGACGCCTCCACCCCCAGCGGCGAGCGCGGGCCGCACCATACTCCGGCGCCCCATCCCCCGCGCGAGGCTGTCCCCCGCGGCCGCCGCCACCACCGCGACCAACGTGCCACCCTGGCGCGAATGTCGCGAATATCGCGACGAGCGCGACAGGGTGGCGCGAATGTCGCGGGGAGAGGGAGGCGATGATGGGGGTCGAGGTCGAGGTCGAGCCGGGTGAGGTGGGGCTGGACGCAGGGCGGCTGGCGCGCCTGAGCGCGCACTTCCGTCGCTACGTCGACGACGGTCGCCTACCCGGGTGGCAGCTGGCGGTGGTGCGCGACGGCCGGGTCGCCCATGCCGACGTGTACGGCCGGCGCGACGTCGAGGCGGACCTGCCCGTCGAGTCGGACACCATCTTCCGCATCTACTCCATGACGAAGCCGATCACCACCGTGGCGGCGATGATGCTCTGGGAGGAGGGGGCGTTCGAGCTGAAGGATCCCGTGCACCGCTTCATCCCGGCGTTCCGCTCGTCGCGGGTGTGGCGCTCCGGCTCGGTGACGAACCCGGTGACCGAGCCGCAGCGCGATCCCATCGCCATCTGGCACCTGATGAGCCACACCTCCGGGCTCACGTACGGGTTCATGTACGCCCACCCCGTCGACGAGCTGTACCGCCGGGCGGGCTTCGAGTGGGGGGTGCCGGCCGGCTGCGACCTGGCCGAGGTGTGCGAGCGCATCGCCGCCTTGCCGCTGCTGTTCCAGCCCGGCGCGGAGTGGAACTACAGCATGGCCACCGACGTGCTGGGCCGGGTGGTCGAGGTGGTGGGCGGCCAGCCGCTCGACGACTTCCTGCGGACCCGCATCTTCGAGCCGCTCGGCATGGTGGACACCGGCTTCTTCGTGCCCGAGGACCACCAGCACCGCCTCGCCGCGCTCTACACCGCGCACCCCGACACCCGCCTCGCCGTGCGCCTCGACGCCATGGGGGCCGCTGCGCTGTCGCCGCCGAGCGCCTTCCTGGGTGGTGGCGGGCTGGTGTCGACCACGGCCGACTACCTCCGCTTCCAGAAGATGCTGCTGAACGGGGGCGAGCTGAACGGGGTGCGGCTGCTGTCACCCCGGACGGTCGACTACATGACGTCGAACCACCTGCCCGGCCATGCCGACCTGACGGAGTACGGCCGGCCGCTGTTCGCCGAGACGACGTTCGACGGTGTGGGATTCGGTCTCGGCTTCTCGGTGACGATCGATCCGGTGAAGGCCAAGGTGCCGGGCAGCGTGGGTGACTACGCCTGGGGCGGCGCCGCCAGCACATCGTTCTGGAACGACCCCGCCGAGGACCTCTCCGTCGTGTTCATGACCCAGCTGCTGCCCTCGAGCGTCCACCCGATCCGCAGCCAGCTGAAGCAGCTCGTCCACCAGTCCCTCGTCGACTGACCACCCCGCGTTTGGTCACTTCGCCAGCAGATCTGCTGGCAAGTCGACCAAACGCAAGGGGTGGGGGTCAGGTGGCGGAGAGCCAGCCGAGCAGGTCGACCACCACGTGGGTCGGCACCGGCGAGTAGACGCAGATCTTGCCGTCGGCCGACAGCGGCGCGATCACTGAGTTGGCGACGGTCTGGCCGGCGTCGAAGTTCACGTTGGACGCCAGCGGCCGGTCGCCGCACGGGTAGACGGTGACGTACCCGGCGGCATCGGGCTCGGTCACGGTCACGTTCACGGAGACGGCGCTGGCGCCGCTGGCGGGGGCGCCGTACGAGTCGGCCATCGTCAGCTCGAGCACCCGCCCGGCGTGGATCTTCCCGGGCTCGGGGACGTAGCCGCGGATCCATGGGACGAACGCCGACACCCGGGTGAACACCGTCGGATCCCAGCTGTTCAGGCACCCGGGGCGGCCGAAGCTGACGACACCGGCGAGTCGCCAGCCGCTGGCGGTGGGCACGGCGAGCGGCCCACCGCTGTCGCCGTTGCAGCCGCCGGTGTCACCGACGCCGCCGGCGCACATCATGGTCCACGGGTCGTACAGCGAGCCCCACGTGCCGCATGCCTGGCCGGGCGAGGCCTCGACCGTCAGCGCCGCCGCCTGCAGCTGGTCCGGCAGGAACGAGCCGGTCCCGCTGATCCGCCCCCACCCGGAGATGTACGCCGTGGCGCCGGCGACGGGCCCGCTGGCATCGGCGTACAGGCGGATCGGGGTGCCGTCGGCGCTCGGGCTGCTCAGCTCGATGAGCGCGATGTCGTTGGCGGACGTGCCGGCGTTGTAGCCGGGGTGCACGTAGACGTGGGACGCCTGGATGCCGTTGCCAGTGGTCATCTGCGAGACGTAGGTGAGCCCGGAGTGCACGAGAACACTCGTCGGCTCCCTCCCGACGACGCAGTGCGCCGCGGTCACGACCCAGCGCCGGTCGATCAGCGAGCCGCCGCACGTGTAGCCGAGGAAGGTGTCCGAGACGTGGACCTGCCACGGGTACTGGGCGATGGTGGTCGGCGAACCGCCGATGACGTACGGCACGGCCAGCGGGCCGGTGGCGGTGAGCGCGTCGGTGCGGGTGTCGGCGACGCGGGTCGGGGTGAGCGCGTGGTACAGCCCGGAGCTGGCCGAGAACCATCCGGACACATCGGCGAGCAGCTGGGCGGAGCCGCCTTCGACGTAGAAGCACACCGAACCGCCGGCGCCCACCGACGCCACGACCATGTTCGCGACGGTCTGGCCGGCGGCGTAGTTCATGCTCGACGTGGCCGGCAGGGGCCCGCACGGGTGGACCGTGACCAGGCCGAGGCCGGCCGTCTCGGTGACCGTGACGTTCAGCACGACGGCCCCGAGGTCGCTCGACGGGAGCCCGGAGCGGCCGAGCATGCCGACTTCCATCGTGGACCAGCTGGGGCGCGGGCCGACCGGGACGCCACCGGCGCCGGTGCGGGTGTCGAACAGGCGCGTCGGAGTGAGCGTGCCGAAGCCGGGCACGCCGGAGCGGAACCACCCGGCGACGTCGGCCAGCACGTGTGCGGCACCGCCCTCGACGTAGATGCAGATCGTGCCCGCCGCCGACACCGGCACGATCGCCGAGTTGGCCACCGTCCTGCCGCGCGGATAGTTGAGGCTCGACGTCGTGCGCGACGCATCGCAGGGGAAGGCCGTCACGTACCCGACGCCGTCGGTCTCGGTCACGGTGAGGTTCATCGAGACGGCGCTGATCCCGCTGCCGGGCAGGCCCGCTCGACCGGCCACGGCGACGGTGAGCGTGGTGCCGCCGGTGCGCTTGCCCACCGGGACGCTGCCCGTGCCGTCGCGGGTGTCGAACAACCGGGTCGGCGTGATCGGCTGGAACGCGCTGGTGGTCGGGGGCGGTGCCGCATCGACGCTCGGCGCGGCAGCGACCACACCGAGCGCGATCATCGCGGCGGCGATCAGCCCCGCCGCCCACCTCGGCTGTCGTCCCATGACGCTCCTCGATCCACCCACCGGCTCGGTGAAGTCTCGCACGCGCCCCGCCCCCCGTTCTGGCAGCAGGAAGTAGCGCTCAGCGCT
>CAZKVJ010000031.1:0-24400 GCA_964556225.1 uncultured Ilumatobacteraceae bacterium | reverse complement strand
AGCGCTCAGCGCTACTTCCTGGGACCAGAACGGGAGGGTGGGGTGGTCCTTGGCGGTCCATCGGATGCGGCACGATGTGCGCATGACGCCCCGTACCGTCCTGGTCGCTGCGGCCGCCTGCACGCTGGTGGTCAGCGGGTGCGGCGGCGGTGGCGAACCGGGCGCGGGCGACACGGCGGCCGTGGAGGACGGCGGATCCGGTGACGTCGCCGGTCTGCTGGACCGGCTGGAGCCGCCAGCGGCGTTGGGTGACGACACCACGTCGCCGTTCACCGTCGGCGGCCAGCCCATGGACGCCGAGATGTCCGAGCTGATCGCTGCCACCGTCGATGACCTCGTGGCGCAGGCCGCCCCCGTGAGCGGCAGCGACGAGTCGGCCGACGGCGGGGTGGTCGTGGTCCCAGCGGCGTTCCGGTCGCTCCCGGCAGCACCGGCGGCCGGCGCAGGAGGTTCGTTGGCGGGGCTCGGGTACGCCACCGTCGCCATCGGTGACGTGGCCGGCGGCACCGCCGTCCAGGCGCGCAGCAGCAGCAACCTCAACGGTGGCAGCGCAACAGGCCGTCTCGACGGCGGCATCGCGACCGGCACCGATGCCAGCGGGTCGCGCACCGTCAGCATCGACATGACGGTCGAGGCCACCACCAGCGCGGGTGCCAGCGGGAGCGTCACCGTGAAGGGGAAGGTGACCGGGCCCCCTTGTCCCGGCGAGGACGGGGTCATCGAGATGCACTTCGAGGGCACGGTGGAGGCGCGGGTGAGTGGTGCCAGCGTTCGGCAAGGCCGGGTCAGCTTCTCCGGCACGGCGACCTTGACCTTCGGTGACGACGGTGAGCTGGCCAACGTCGACGTCGATGAGGACATCCAGGCCAACCGCACCGACGCCGACGGCACGAAGGTGTTCATCGAGATGTCGAGCGGCTACGTGCAAGACGTCGGCGGCGGCGGTGCACCGAGCGTGAAGGAGGCGCAAGTGGTCCGGTCGTCGCAGCAAGCGACCGGCGGCCAGGCCGACCTGGACATGATGACGGACGCCGTGCGCCGCACCCGCGAGTTCACACGCGGTGCCGTGGAAGCCCGTCGAGCGTTCGTCACCGGCGGCGGCTGCGTGACGGTCGACGTGTCGGGGCCAACGAGCGTGGGTCCGGCCGTCGAGGTGCAGGTGCAGGTCAGCGCCACCCACGAGCTCGAGGGAACGGCGCTCGACCAGCGCGCTGCGGCATCACTCGGCGGCAAGGGTGAGCTGGCCACGACGACCCTCGACTCCACGCCCGGCACGCTCAACTACGTGTCCGGTGACCAGCAAGGCGACCGCGGCACCATCACGGTGACCACCAGGTCTCGGCGAGGCATCGGTAGCGGCGAGCTGACGGTCGAGGTCCGACCGTCATACCGGATCGAGTCCCCCGACAGCGGACTTCTCGTCTTCACGGGTGTGGTGTGTGCGCTCGACAAGCCGTTCACCGTGACCGTCGGTGGCCAGCTGCCGGGCAGCCTCACCTTCACACCGGCGAGCGCGGACGGCGGCAGCTACGCGGGATCCGGGGATGTCGGACGTGGCAGCATCCGGTGGTCGGGCGGCTACACCGTGCAGGGGGCGGACAGCGAGCGGCCCACGGTCAAGATGGACGAGGGCACCACCACGCTGGAGGGTCCGATGAGCATGGACGTGCCGAGCTTCTGGGCGGGCGGGGTCACGCTCAACCTGATCCCCGACCCCGCCGCCTGCCCCTGACCCAGCCCCAACGGGAGGTGTGGGTGGTCAGGAGGTCATGCCGCCGAGGCCGACCAGTCCTCGGGCGAGCTCGATCTCGCCCATGTGCCGCAGGCCGTGCTGGTAGATCCAGCACTCGGTGGCATCGAGCAGCGTGATCCCGTCCGGTCCGGCGACGCGGGCCGAGTAGGTGGAGGCGATCTGCGGCGGGAACGGTCGGGTGATCACCACCCGGTCCAGCTCGGCCGGATCGAGCCCGTCGAGCCAAGCCTCCGTCCGCTCGAACACGAGCCGCATGTACTCCTGGAACGCGTCGTAGTCGCCGATGCGCTGGCCGACCATCTCGTCGACGGTGCGGTGCTTGCCGTGGTCGTCGATCGCAGGGTTCACCCGGGCGGCCCACCCCTCGTCCCAGATCGGCTGGGCTCCGGTCATCACCATGAACGAGGCGTCGATCATGTTCACGATGTGGAACAAGCTGAACGCGATCGGGAGCACCCCCTCCCGTTCGAAGTGGTTGACATGATCGAGGTCCATCGTGGCGACGGCGTCGTAGTACAGCGAGTGCATCGCCTTCATGCGCCGCTGCAGCGAGTCGAGGGTTCGGTCATCCATGGTGAGACCGCTGTGTAGCACGATCTTCGCAGCCTGCGCCGATGGCGCGAACGATCGGCGGCGGCAGTGCGCAAGGGGGCAGCCTCGGTTCTGGTAAGCATCCGGCGATCCGCCGGCAGTGAGGGGGCTCCATGACGGGGATGACCGAGGACGAGCTGTTCGAGCGTCTCGCGGCCTACCGAGCGCGGGACCTCGACACCAAGGGCGGGCGGACCTGGGCCTACGTGTACGACCCCGGCCGGGCCGACATCGACCGGGTCGCCAAGCGCGCCCTCGTCGAGATGTACGACGAGAACGCCCTCGACCCGACGGTCTTCCCCTCGCTGCTGCACCTGGAGAACGACGTCGTCGGCATCGCCCGGGACCACCTGCGTGGTGACGAGTCCGTCGTCGGCAACTTCACGACCGGGGGCACCGAGTCGATCATGATGGCCGTCAAGACCGCCCGGGACCACGCCCGCGTGCGCCGGCCGGAGATCGACCGTCCGACCATGGTCCTGCCGGTCACCGCCCACGCCGCGTTCCACAAGGCGGCGCACTACTTCGGCGTGGAGGCGGTCACCGTCCCGGTGGACACCACGACGTGGAGGGCCGACGTCGACGCCATGGCCGCCGCCTGCGACGACCGCACGATCCTGCTGGTCGGTTCGGCCGTGTCCTACGCGCACGGTGTGATCGATCCCATCCCCGAGCTCGGTCAGCTGGCGCTGGAGCGCGACCTGTTGCTGCACGTCGACGGCTGCATCGGCGGGTTCGTGCTGCCCTACCTCCGCCGGCTCGGGCGGCCGGTCACCGACTTCGACTTCACCATCCCCGGCGTCAGCTCCATCTCGATGGACTTCCACAAGTACGCGTACTGCCCCAAGGGGTCGTCGGTGGTGCTGTACCGCGACGCCGCGCTGCGCCGCCACCAGCTCTACGCCAAGGCGGCGTGGACGGGGTACACCGTCATCAACACCACCTTCCAGAGCACCAAGTCCGGTGGAGCGCTCGCCGCGACCTGGGCGACGCTCCACTACGTCGGCGACGACGGGTACCTCGACATCGCACAGCGGACGGTGGAGGCGGTCGACGCCATCCGGGCCGGCATCGACGGCATCCCCCACCTCCAGGTGATGGGCGACCCCGAGGCCACCCTGATCGCCCTCACCAGCGACACCGTCAACGTGTTCGACGTGGTCGACGAGATGCGGGCGCTCCGCTGGTACGTCCAGCCCCAGCTCGGCTTCGCCGGCAGCCGCGAGAACATCCACCTGTCGGTCGGCGGGGCCAGCCTGCCACTCGTGCCCGACCTGCTGCGCGACCTGGCGGCCGCCTGCGAGCGGGCGGCGGCCGCGCCGACATCGCCCCCCGACGCCGACCTCGTGGCGCTGCTGCACTCGATCGACCCGGCGACGCTGGGCCCGGACGAGTTCGACCTGCTGCTGGCCGGGGCGGGCATCGGCGGCGACGGCGCCGCGCCGGACCTGCCCGAGCGCACGGCCGGCATCAACGCCATCTTGAACGTGTGCCCACCAGAGCTCGCCGAGGGTGTGCTCATCGAGTACTTCAACCGCCTGTACGTCCCACCGGCTCGGTGAGCACACCGTGATGGTCACCGACACCCGCCTGCCCCTGACCTACGACGAGTGCCGGGCTCGGTTCGAACGGGCGGTCACCACTGCCGGCTGCTCGCTCGAGCGCTTCCCGATCGCCGCTGCCGGACCTGCCGGACAACGCCTCGACATCGGCGCCACGATGCTCGGGCCCACCGACGCCCCGGGGTTGGTCGTGGTGCTGTCCGGCGTGCACGGCGTGGAGGGCTTCGTCGGTTCGGCACTGCAGTGCGACCTCCTCCGTCGCACCGCGCCGAGCGCGCTCCCACCCGGTGTGGCGGTGCTGCTGGTGCACGCCGTCAACCCGTGGGGCATGGCGTGGTGGCGGCGGGAGAACGAGTCGAACGTCGATCTCAACCGCAACTGGCGTCGCAGCGACACCGAACCCGTCCACAACGACGCGTACGACGAGATCCACGACCTCGTGTGCCCGGCCACGCCGGCGATGCCCCCGGTGGACGAGCTGCTGGCTGCGGCTGGCGAGATGGTTGGCGAGCGCGGCCTCGGGTGGGTCCGTGACGCCATCACCGCCGGCCAGTACCGGCATCCCGACGGGCTCCACTACGGCGGCGCCCGAACCGAGGAGTCGAACCGGGTCCTCGAGCAGATCACTCGCCGCTGGATCGACGGGCGTGACCGAGTGCTGGTCATCGACCTGCACACGGGCCACGGACCGCGCGGCGAGCTCACCTTGCTGTGTGACCAACCGCCCGGCAGCGCGTCGCACCAGCTCCTCTCGAGGTGGTTCCCGATGGCGACGGTCGAGGCCACGATCGCCAACCCGGACGCCACCACCGGCCCGAAGAGCGGCCAGATCGCCAACGGCATCCGGGCGCGCCTGCCGGACGGCCGCTGCGTGGCCACCTCGGCCGAGCTCGGCACCACCCCCGACCTCGAGCAGCTCGTGGCCACCTACGTGTCCCACTGGGTGCACCTCCACGGCGACCCGACGGACCCAGCGCAGGCTGCGGCGGTCTGGGCGTATCGCTGCTGCTTCACCCCTGACGACCCCGCCTGGGAGCAGGCGGCGATCGAGCGCGGCCGGGCCTTCCTCGACGCAGCCCTCCCGGCGGTCAACGAGCTCGGGTCATGAGCGTCGCGACCGGTGACCCCATCCGCCTGTACGACGGGCCGGCGCCGGGCAGCGAGCACTGGACGCACCAGGAGCGCCGCTCCTTCTCCGACATCTTCCAGACCGAGGTCGTCACGAACGTGGTCGTGCCCACGCTCACGCCCGTGCTGCCGGCGGCGCCGGGCCGTACGGCGGTGGTCGTCGCGCCCGGCGGCGGCTTCCACGCGCTGTCCATCGAGAGCGAGGGCTTCGAGGTCGCACGGTGGCTCGCCGAGCGGGGCGTCGCTGCGTTCGTTCTGGCCTACCGCCTGGTCCCCGGCGGTGCCGACCCGGTCGCCGAGCTGGTCGACAAGCTCGTCGCCGGCACCGTCGACGACGACATGAGCGCCATCGCCCCGCTTGCGGCCGCCGACGGTGAGGCGGCGATGCGGCTCGTGCGCGCTCGTGCACCGCAGTGGGGCATCGAGGCGGACCGAGTCGGGATGGTCGGCTTCTCCGCCGGCGGCAACGTGGCGGTGCGCGTCGCGTTCTCCGCCGACCCAGGTGCGCGGCCGAGCTTCGTCGCGCCGATCTACGCCGCCGTCCGCGGCCTCGAGCACCCGTCCCCGCCGCCGGGGACGGGGCCGGCGTTCATCGTCGCTGCCACCGACGACCAGCTCGGCCTGGCCGGCGACTCGATCGCGCTCTACGAGCGGTGGCGGGCCGCCGGGCTGTCGGCCGAGCTGCACCTCTACGCGCGTGGTGGCCATGGCTTCGGCATGCGCCGGCAGGGTCTGCCGTCGGACACCTGGATCGAGCGCTTCGACGAGTGGCTCAGCGCATCGGGTTGGTGCTGAGCCACTCGTCGGCGGGAGGTGGGCCCGGCCAGCCGGCCGTCACCCTGCCCGCCGTCGTCGGCGTCGAGGCCCCTGCGAGGTTCGTCTCGGTCCAGCCGCCGGCCACCGACGGCGGCGACGCCGCTGCTGGCGTCAGGGGACGGTGGGGGTGACGATCGGGGTGGGCGCGGGCGCAGCGGCGAGGAGGTGGCGGACGATGCTGCCCACCTCGGCATGTGGGGTGTGCGCGGTCAGCGCCATCTCCGACCCCGGCGTCCACCCGCTGGCGACGCTGACGTGCCCGCCGCCGACCTCGAACACCCGAGCCGTCACGTCGGCAGCGTCCGGTCCGACGAGCCAGGCGACGAGCGGGGCGACGTGGGCCGCGGCGAGTGGGTCGTCATCGCTGCCAGCATCACCCATCCACGAGGTGAGGCGAGTGCGGGCCACCGGCGCCACGGCGTTGGCGGTGACCCCGAAACGCCCGAGCTCGTCGGCGGCGACCAGCGTGAACGCGGCGACGGCCGCCTTCGCTGCGCTGTAGATGGCCTCGGCCCGGAACCCGTAGAGCCCGGCCGACGACGTGGTCGTGACGAACGCCCCGCCGGTGCCCCGGCCGGCCTTGGCCTCTGCTCGCCACCAGGAGCCGGCGGCTCGGGCCAGCAGCACCGTGCCCCGAACGTGCACGGCGAGCACGGTGTCGATGTCGTCCACGCTCAGCTGCACGATCGGCCCCGACCGCAGCAGGCCGGCGTTGCTCACGACGCCGTCGACGCGCCCGAAGCGGTCGAGGGCGGCGCCGACGAGCGCCTCCACGCCGTCGGTGGAGCTCACGTCGGCGACGATCGACTCGACCCGGCCGGCGCTCTCGGCCCGGCGGCCGTGCCACGCCGACGTCGCAGCCTGGAGTGCGTCGTCGTCGAGGTCGCCGGCCACCACGTCGGCGCCGAGCGTGACGAGCAGGTCCACGTAGGCCTGCCCCAGGCCGCGGCCGGCGCCGGTGACCACGACGGCCCGTCCGGTGAGCGGTGTCGCGTCAGCCGTGTGGGCGGCGGGCCGATCGCCGCGTCGCGCCAGGCGATCGAGCTCCGCCACGATCTGATCGTCCGGGGCGTAGGCCAAGAACACGGCGTCCACCCCGCGGCGGGCGAGGCCGGCTCGGTCGTTCTCGGTGAGCACGGACCCGCCCACCACCACGGCGATGCCGGCATCGTGGCACCGGCGGACCAGGGCGTCGAGGTGGGCCTCGAACTCCCACGAGTGCACCGAGACGCCCACGATGTCGGCGTCCTCCTGGACGGCCGCGGTGGTGAGCGAGTCGGCCGAGTTGAACGGCCCGAGGTAGACCACCTCGAACCCGGACCGCCGGAGGAGCTGGCTCACCGCCATGGCACCCACCTCGTGCTGGTCGAGACCGACCATGCCGAGCACCACCCGGCCCCGCGTGCCCGGCGCCGGTTGCTCAGCCACCGGCCACCCCCGCGACGAGGTGGGCCAGCGGGTCCGCCCGCTGTCCGACGCCGGTGCGCAGCGCCCCAGTGATCTCGCCGATCGACGCCTCGGCACGAAGGGCGTCGACGATCGGTCCCATGAGGTCGGTGCCGTCGGCGGTGGCGACGCTCACCCGCTCGAGCGCCGCCGCGACGCCGCCCGCGTCTCGTTGCGTGCGCCACCGCCGTATCCGCTCCACGTGGGCCGCATCGGCGGCGAAGCGCTCCTCGGCCACGTCGCGCAGCAGCCGGTCCTCCTCGGGGGCCATCGTGTGGCAGTTCACCCCGACCACGGGCAGCTCGCCCGACTGCACCTGGCGGGAGTGGCGGTCCATGGCGTGGTGGAAGATCGAGCGGAAGAACCCGGTCTCCACCAGATCGGCGATGTCGCCCTGCGCCTCGATGCGGCGCACCTCGGCGTCGATGCGTGTTTCGAGCTCGTCGGTGAGCGCCTCGACGTACCACGAGCCGCCGAGGGGGTCGATGACCTCGCCGGCCCTGGTCTCGAGCTGGATGATCTGCTGGGTGCGCAACCCGACCAAGTGGGC
The DNA here is from genome assembly GCA_964556225.1 of uncultured Ilumatobacteraceae bacterium. Lineage (GTDB taxonomy): Bacteria > Actinomycetota > Acidimicrobiia > Acidimicrobiales > Ilumatobacteraceae > CAZKVJ01. The sequence continues at coordinate 16,554 of CAZKVJ010000031.1, read as the reverse complement.
CATCGCCGACGGGGTGCGGAAGGGCTCGTCGAAGGTGGAGATCTCGAGGCCCTGCACCGCATCCGGATCTCGAACGGCAGGAACATCGCGTACGAGCAGTCTTCGGTGTAGAGGGGCCCCTGGATCGACGACCCCCGCAGCACCGCGGGATCGAAGCCGAGGGTGCCGGCCGCCAGGTACTGGCCGGCGATGGCGAACGCGGCGGGGAGCGAGTGCGACAGCGTCACCTGGTCGAGCGGGATGCCGTCGAGCAGCTCCACGAAGTCGAGGGCGCGACACATCGACACGCCCGTCGTGCCGACCGCCGGCGCGCACATCGGGTGGTCCGGGTCGAGTGCGGACTGGGTGGGGTTGTCGCCGATCACGTCGATGCCGAGCGCGCCGTGGCTCAGGAGCGTGCGCAGCTGGGCGTTCGAGCGTCTCGGGTCGCCCTCGCCGGACAGCTCCCGGTGGATCCATCCGCCGCCGCGACCCGTGGTGCGCCGGCCCCGGGTGAACGGAAAGGTCCCGGGCTCACCGATGTCGCGCGCGGGGTCACTGCGCACGTCGGCCGGGCCATAGAACGCCTGGCGCGGCGCCGGCCCGGGCGCGGAGGAGGCGTCGGCCGGGGTCATGGCAGCACCACGTGGGTCGGGTCCGGCTGCTGGTCTGGCGGCGCATGGCTGTAGTCGCCCCAGGGTCCGTCACGCTCGGCCAGCACGGCGGCGACGCCGTCGCCGGCGAGCTCGATGAAGCGGTGGGCGTCGGGGGTGTTGCGCATGAGGCCGTCGAGGATGGGGCCCAGCACTTGGGTGGAGTGCAGCCCCTGGTTCTCGAACGCCTGGTTCACCACCAGCTTCATCGCCGCCAGCTGCGACGACGGGATGGTGCTCAGCTGCTCCGCCCACTGCGCCACCTCGGCCTCCAGGCGCTCGAACGGGACGGACCGGTTGACCAGGCCGATCTCGACGGCCTCGCGGCCCGACAGCGCCCGTCCGGTGAGCGCGTACTCCTTCGCCTTGGCCAGGCCCAGCCGGTAGATCCACATGCCCGACAGGTGACAGCCCCACATCCGGGCGTACGGCGTGCCGATGCGGGCGTCGTCGGCCATGATCACGATGTCGGCGCACAGGGCCATCTCACTGCCACCGCCGACGCACCAGCCGTGCACCTGGGCGATCACCGGCTTCGAGGTGCGCCACATCGACATGAACTGCTGCGTCGGCGACAGCGCCGGGTCGGTGGCGAAGGCGAAGTCCTTGCCCGGGTCCCAGGCGCCGTCGGTGGTGATCCGCTCGTCCCAGTGGTGGAAGCCGCCGGCGAAGTCGTATCCGGCGCAAAACGACCGGCCGGCGCCGCGCACGACGATCACCTTGACCGCCTCGTCGAGCGTCGCCCGGCGCACGGCCGACTCGAACTCCTCGGGCATCGGCGGGACGATCGTGTTCAGCCGCTCGGGGCGGTTGAGCGTGATCCGTGCGACCGGCCCGGCGACGTCGTAGAGGATGGTCTCGTACTGCTGGGCGTCGGTCATGGCGCTCCCCTCGACGTGCGTTGTGCCCGCCAGGCGACGGCGGGACCACGGCGGTGCCAGCGGTGATCATCTCACCGGTGGGGCCGTTGCGACGTCGTCGAGGACCATCGCGACCGGGGATCCCGCCAGCGCCGGTGACGCCTCAGGAACAGCCCACACCTGGGTGCGGAGGACGTCGAGGAACGATGCCGCTCACTCGGCGCGAGACCGAGGTGGTCGACCAGCTCGCGGGCGGTGCCGACACCCGGGCGATGGCGCAGGCACTCTTCACCTCCGAGCACACGGTGCAGCACCACCTGAAGTCGATCTCCGCCAAGGCTGGCACGCGCACCCGCCGGGAGCTGCTCGCTCGCATCGCAGGTGGTTGACGTTCGCGTGCCAGCCGGACATGGCCACCCGGCGCGGCGCCGAGCTGCGCCAGGCGGGCGCTCGAAGGGGACGCGGCGCTCCGGGGGAGCAAGAATGACGGGCGACGTTGCGCTGGCAGGAAAGGGTCGACATGAACCCGACGTACGCTCCAGAGTCCGAGGCCTACCGCGAGAAGGTCCAGGCGTTCCTGGCCGAGAAGCTGCCGGCCGGCTGGCAGGGGATCGGAACGCTCGAGGGCCAGGAGCTGTTCGACTTCGTGACCGACTGGCGGCGCGTCCTGTTCGAGGCCGGCTACCTCGCGCCGGGCTGGCCCATCGAATACGGCGGCGCCGGTCTCTCGGCGCTCGAGCAGGTGATCATCGGCGAGGAGTTCGCCAAGGCCGGCGTGCCGACGGGTGGTCCGAACGACGTGTTCGGCATCCAGATGCTCGGGAACACGCTGCTGCAGTGGGGCACGGAGGAGCAGAAGCGGCGGTACCTGCCGCGGATCCTGTCGGGTGAGGACATCTGGTGCCAGGGCTACTCCGAGCCCAACGCCGGCAGCGACCTGTCGAACCTGGGCCTGCGGGCCCAGCTCGACGGTGACCAGTGGGTCCTCAACGGGCAGAAGATCTGGACCTCTGCCGGTCACCTCGCCGACCACATCTTCACCCTGGCCCGCACCGACCCTGACGCGCCCCGGCACAAGGGGATCTCCTTCCTGCTGGTCGACATGCGCCAGCCCGGGATCGAGGTGCGACCGATCAAGATGATCTCGGGTGAGAGCGAGTTCAACGAGGTCTTCTACACCGACGCCACCACGCCCAAGGACGAGGTCGTCGGCGGGGTGAACAACGGCTGGGCGGTGGCGATGACCCTGCTCGGCTACGAGCGGGGTGAGGCGGCGGCCACGTTGCCGATCCGGTTCCAGGCCGAGATCGACCGTCTCCTGCTGCTGGCCAAGGAGCGGGGTGTGGCCGACGACCCGCTGGTCCGCCAGCGGCTCGCCCAGTGCTACGCAAAGGTGCGCATCATGCGCTTCAGCGGGATGCGGGTGCTCACCCGGTTCCTGCAGGGCCACCACCCCGGGCCCGACGGCGCGATCTTCAAGCTCTACTGGAGCGAGTACCACAAGGAGGTCACCGAGCTGTCGGTCGACATCCTGGGTGCCGAGGCGATGGTGCCGTCGGGGCGTCAACCGTCGAGCGCGTTCCAGACCGACGATGCCGGTGCTCCGAACAGCTCGTGGAGCTGGGTCGGCACGTTCCTCAACGCCCGAGCCGGCACGATCTACGCCGGGTCGTCGCAGATCCAGCGCAACATCATCGGTGAGATGGTCCTCGGCCTGCCCAAAGAACCGCGCTAGCAGGACCCCACCACTTCCACCCCCCTCGAACGGGAAGAGGGTCGGGCGGCGCCGGGGCCGAGCCGGGCCTGGACCTGGCGGACGTCGATCGGCTCGGCGCACTCACTGCACACGACGACGGCATTCATGTCGTGGTCGCACGCCGTGTGGTGCAGCACCAGCGGCGGGCCTTCCGGGCCGAGGAGCCAGCGGTCGCCCCACGTCGCCATCGCAGCGAGGATCGGGTAGACCTCGCGGCCCTTCTGCGTGAGCCGGTACTCGTCGCGCGGCGGCGCGTCCTGGTAGCGGCTGCGCTCGAGGAGGCCCTCCTCGACGAGGCGGTGGAGGCGGGCGGAGAGGATGTTGCGGCCGATGCCGAGCTGGCGCTGGAAGTCGTCGAAGCGTCGCGTGCCGAGGCAGGCCTGGCGGATGATGAGCAGGTTCCAGTGGTCGCCGAGCACGGCGGCGCTGCGGGCGATGGGGCAGGGCCAGTCCGAGGTGTCGGTGCGCTTCACACCGTGAGCATACGTTCATGGGTTGCATCATGGAACCAGCGCCGTCTACTCTCCGTTGCATCATGGAACTCGCAGACCAGCCCGAACAGAGCCCACAGCTCGGGGTGCTGACATGACGACGACGGACGGCTGGCACCAGAGCGCCTGCATCCTGTGCGAGTGCAACTGCGGCATCGAGATCCGCCTCGGTGACGACGGTCGCCGCTTCGAGCGCATCCGCGGCGACAAGGCGCACCCGGCCTCCCAGGGGTACACGTGCGAGAAGGCGCTGCGCCTCGACCACTACCAGAACGGCCCGCACCGGCTGACGACGCCGATGCGGCGGTGCGCGGACGGGTCGTTCGAGCCGATCGACTGGGACACGGCGATCACCGAGGTCGCCGCCGGCTTCGCCCGCGTCCGCGACGCCCACGGCGGGGCGTCGATCTTCTACTACGGCGGTGGCGGGCAGGGGAACCACCTCGGGGGCGCGTACGCCACGGCGACTCGCGCCGCACTGGGCAGCGTCTACCGCTCGAACGCGCTGGCGCAGGAGAAGACGGGTGAGTTCTGGGTGAACGGCAGGGTCGTGGGCGCCGGCGTCCGCGGCGACGTGGAGCACGCCGAGGTCGCCGTGTTCGTCGGGAAGAACCCGTGGCAGTCGCACAGCATCCCCCACGCGCGGACAACCCTGAAGGAGATCGCGCGCGACCCGAACCGGTCCATCGTCGTGCTGGACCCCCGACGCACGGAGACCGCCGAGCTCGCCGACTACCACCTCGCGCTGCGGCCCGGCACCGACGCCTGGTGCCTCGCCGCGCTGGCGGCCGTCATCGTCCAGGAGGGCCTGGCCGACCGGGCCTGGCTCGCCGAGCACACCGTCGGTCTCGAGCGGGTCGAGCCGCTGCTCGCCGTGATCGACGTCGACGAGTACGCGGGGATCTGCGACCTCGATCCGGAGCTGATCCGCCGCACCGCTCGGCGGATCGCCACGGCGTCGAGCGTGGCGGTGTTCGAGGACCTCGGTGTGCAGATGTCGCTGAACTCGACGCTGTGCAGCTACCTGGACAAGCTGCTCTGGCTCCTCACCGGCAACTTCGCCATCCCCGGCGGGCAGTACGTCTCGACCAGCCTGATGGCTCTGGCCGGCGGCGGCGCCTCGGTACCCCGCCCGCACGGCGAGCGACGCTCGCCGGTGGTCGGCGCGCCGATCATCACCGGGCTCGTGCCGTGCAACGTCATCCCGGACGAGATCCTCACCGACCACCCCGACCGCTACCGGGCCATCCTGGTGGAGTCGGCCAACCCGCTCCACTCGCTGGCCGACAGCCCACGGATGCGTGAGGCATTCGAGGCGCTCGACTTCGTCGTGGTGATCGACGTCGCCATGACCGAGACGGCACAGCACGCCCACTACGTGCTGCCGGCGTCGTCACAGTTCGAGAAGTGGGAGGCCACGTTCTTCAACTTCGAGTTCCCGCACAACACCTTCCACCTGCGCCGGCCGGTGCTCGGTCCGCTGCCCGGCACGCTGGCCGAGCCCGAGATCCACGCCCGCATCGTGGAGGCGCTCGGAGCGTTCGACGACGTGGATCTCGAGCCGCTGGCCGCCGCCGCACGCGAGGGTCGGGCGGCGTTCGGCCCGGCGTTCTTCCAGCTGATGGCCGACCACCCCGAGCTCGGCCCGCTGGCGCCTGTCGTCCTCTACCGCACGCTCGGGCCGACGTTGCCCGACGGCGCAGCGAGCGCCGCCGTGCTCTGGGCCGCCGCCCACAAGTGCGCGGCCGCGAATGAGCCCAGCGTGCGCCGGGCCGGCTTCACCGCCGAGGGGGTCGGCCTCGGTGAGGAGCTGTTCGACACCATCGTCTCCAGTCCGAGCGGCGTGACGTTCAGCGTCGACGATCCCGAGGTGAGCTGGTCGCGGGTGCGCACGGCGACGGGGAAGCTGAGCTTCGACGTGGAGCCGATGCTCGACGCGCTCGGTGGGCTCGCGACGGCGCCGCGCCCCGGCACAGATCCGGACTTCCCGCTGGTGCTCAGCGCCGGCGAGCGGCGGTCGTTCACGGCCAACACCATCTTCCGCGACCCGGCGTGGCGCAAGCGCGACGCCGAGGGCGCCCTGCGGGTCTCCCCGGCCGACGCCTCGGCACTCGGGCTGGGCGATGGCGACGGCGCCGTGCTGACCACGCGCCGGGGGAGCACCCGGGTGACGGTCGAGGTCAGCCCCACGATGCGCCCTGGGCACGTCTCGTTGCCGAACGGCTACGGACTCACCCACACCCCGGGTGAGCGGGCGTTCGGGGTGTCACCCAACGAGCTCACCTCCAGCGACCACCGTGACCCGATCGCCGGCACGCCGTTCCACAAGCACGTCCCGGCTCGCATCGAACCGCTGCCATCGACCACCTGAGGATCAGCTCCCGAGTGGATCCGCCGGCGAAGCGCAGGACGTCCGGCACTTCCCTCCGCCCGGCGCCCGGGTTGACGATGGGTGCGAGACCCGACGCTCGGAGGTGACGCGCCATGAAGCGGGGACTGATGGCCGTGGCCGTGGGGACGGCCGCCGCCGCAGCGATGGTGGCCTACGAGCGGTGGGGGCGGCCGTGGCAGGAGGGGTGGGGCGCGGGGCCCGACGAGCGGACCTTGCGCCTTCCCGGCGACGAGCTGCTGGCCGAGCCGGCCGCCCAGCTCACGAGGGCGATCACGATCGCTGCGCCGCCCGAGGCCGTGTGGCCGTGGATCGTCCAGCTCGGCGCCGACCGGGGCGGCTTCTACAGCTACGACTGGCTGGAGAACCTGTTCGGCCTCGACATCCACAGCGCCCCCGAGATCGTCGACGAGTGGCAGGCCCTGGAGGTCGGCGACGTCGTGCGGGCGAACCGCAAGGGGACGGGCGGGTGGTACGTCGTGGAGCTGCGCCCCAACGAGGCGCTGGTGCTGCAGGTGGCGAACCTCGAGGCCGGCCGACCCGCTCGCCGTGACGAGCTGCCGTACTGGGAGTTCCAGTGGACGTTTGCGCTGCGGCCGGAAGGTGCGGGCATGACCCGGCTGCTGGTGCGCGAGCGCGTGGCGTTCGGCCGGCCGCTCGCCCGAGTCCTGATGGCGCCGCTCGGCCCGGCGAGCTTCGTGATGACGCGCCGGATGCTGCTCGGCATCAAGGCCCGCGCCGAAGCGATCGTCGCGGGTGGGCGGGTGTCACCCCGTCGACGGAGCGATGCGTGACCGTGAACTTCCGCGTGAGCAGGGGTGGGTGGTCGACGCCGACCCGGTGGGGGGCTGCACGCCATCCCGTGACCCGTGCGGAGCGCGGTAGGTTCGGACCTCACCATGCCGCCCACCGATATCGAACCCGCCTGGCCGAAGTTCCCCGGCTACGTCATCGCCGCCACGCCGTTCGACGGCATCGGGCGGGCATCGCTGAACGGCGTCGTCGTCGCCGAGAGCGAGCACTGCCTCTACGTCACCGAGTCGGACCACGTCGACCGGCTGTACTTCCCGGCCGCCGACGTGCGGTGGGAGCACCTCGAGGCCACCGACCACCGCACCGTGTGCGCCTTCAAGGGCCACGCCCGCTACTGGTCGGTGACCGGTGCCAGCGCGACGGCCGAGAACGCCGCGTGGTCGTACGAGGATCCCTTCGACGAGGTTGCGGCGCTCGCCGGGTACGTCGCGTTCTATGACGACCGCGTCGACGTCACCCTCACCGAGCGGTGGGGCGCCGACCCGTTCACCCACCGCTTCCCGGCGTGGGGTTCGGCCGAGGATCTGGTGCGGATGATGGACGTCCGCCCGGTGGGCGAGCACCGCTTCGTCGCCCCGACGCATCCGGACCCGCCCCACGGCACGTTCTTCGAGACGGCCAAGCAGCTCGCAGCGCGCAACGTCGTGGAGGGCGGCCAGCTGCTCGGCGACCTCATCGTCGCCGCGTCGAAGACCGACCCCACCAAGCGGGTCACGTCCGCGTACGCCGTCTTCTTGAAGGCGGCGTCGTTCCACGAGCCGATCGAGATCGACGTCGACGTGCTGCGCGCCGGCCGCTCCGTCACCACCGTCGAGGCGCGCCTCAGCCAGTCGGGGTCGCTGCGGTGCGCGGGGATGGCGATGCTCGACGTCGGCAGCGAGGACCTCTTGCGCTCGACGGCGCCGATGCCCGACGTGGCCGGCCCGGACGACAGCCCGCTCCTCGACATGGCGGTCATCGGCCGCGAGCTGCGGGAGGTGGGCGGGTGCTACCTCGCTAACCGTGACGTGATCGGTCCGCCAGAGGTGTACGTGTGGGCCCGCTACCGCACCGCCCCCGCCGAGCAGCACCTTCACCAGGCCCTCGTGGCACAGTCGACCACGCACTGGACGATCGGTGCGGCGATGCGCCCGCACGAGGGCATCACCGAGGCCGATGCGCACCTCACGGTCTCCACGGGACCGCTCACGGCGTCGATCGCCTTCCACGACGAGATCGACGTCACTCAGTGGATGCTGTACGTCAACCCGGCGATCTACGCCGGCCGCGGATCGGTGCAGGGCGACGGCCGCGTCTACTCGATCGACGGACGGCTCCTGGCCAGCTACACGGTGCAGGCGATGGTGCGCCCCTTCGCGGCGCCGCCCGAGTCGCTCGGCGGCGCCCAGCGGGCGATGTGATCGGCGGGCCGGACGGCGCTACGCCGGGTCGAACTCGACGTGGAGCGAGCTGAGCCCGCGCAGCACCCACGTCGGCGCGTAGGCGAAGTGGCGGTTGCCGGGTGGGCCGTGGTGGTCCTCCGACAGGCGGATGTTGCGCATCCGGTGCAGGATCCGCTCGACGCTGATGGCGCCCTCGGCGCGCGCGAGCGGGGCGCCCGGGCAGGCGTGGGCACCCCGACCGAAGCCCAGGTGGGAGCGCACGTTCTCACGGTCGATGCGGAACTCGGCCGGGCACTCGAAGCGCCCCTCGTTGCGGTTCGCGGCGCCGTTGAGCACCATCAGCGGCGTGCCCGCCTCGATCTCGACGCCGGCCACCGTCGACGTCTTGGTCGTCAGGCGGAAGTCCGTCTTGACCGGGCTCTCCACCCGCACGGCCTCCTCGATGAAGTCGGGGATCAGCGCCGGCTGGTCCCGCAGGAGCCCTTGCAGCTCCGGGTGCTTGGCCAGGTGCTTGACCGCGGACGCGAGCAGGCGTGCCGTGGTCTCCTGGCCGGCGGCGAACAGGAACGTGGCGGTGCGCATGACGGCCGTAACCTCGGGCGTGCTCCCGTCCGGGTAGGTGGCGAGCGCGAGGTCGGTCAGCACGTCGGAGCGCGGGTTGGCGCGCCGCTCGGTGATGTAGTGCGAGAACCAGCCGTCGAGCCACGACAGCGGGTTCTCGCCCGGCTGGAGCGTCGCGGCGTGATCAGGCGTGACAGCAGGCCGCGCTCGCGGGTGTGCTCGGGCGGGTCCATGGTGACGAGGTGCTCGTGCATCGGGAGCGTGTGGCGGTACTCCCTCACCACGTCGGAGATGTCGTCGCCTTCGAGCGGGACGGGAAACGTGGCGAACGGGCCGATCACCGAGTTGCACGACGAGAACCGGTCGGTGTCGCGGTAGATCTCCCACGCCTCGTCGTAGCCGGTGACCGCCACGACACCGAGGTGGGGGAGCGGGAGGACCGGCACTCGGCGCGCAGCTGGTCGAAGTAGTCGTACGGGTCCTCGACCAGCGACGGGTCGTTGAAGAAGTCGGTCGTCCTCCAGTCGCCCATCGTGTGCCCCTCCCCGCGACGTTGCACCTCGTCGCGCGTCCCCCGGCCGCTGTGCGACCGCTCAGCATCCTAGTCGACCTCCACGGAGCGTGGCATCGTGTCGCCGTGGACAGCCCGTCACCCCGCCGCATCGGACGGCCGGATTCCCGGACGCGCACACTGCTGCTCGACGCCGCGGAGCGCCTGATGCTCGACGAGGGCTACGCGGCCGTCACGTCTCGCCGGCTGGCGGCAGCTGCCGGACTCAAGCCGCAGCTGGTGCACTACTACTTCCGCACGATGGACGACCTGTTCATCGAGGTGTTCCGGCGGCGAGCCGACGCGAACCTGGCGAGGTTCGAGCGGGCGATCGCCGCTGCGCCGACGCTGGAGACGCTCTGGCGGATCAACGGCGACTGGCGGGGCTCGGCGTTCATGCTCGAGTTCGCCGCGCTCGCCAACCACCGCAAGGAGATCGGCGCCGAGATCGCCCGGTACGCCGAGCGGTTCCGCGCCGCCCAGCTCGAGTCGCTCGGGGCCGCCCTCGCGCGCGCCGGCGTCTCCACGGCGCAGATGCCGCCGATGGTGGCGCTCGTCATCATGACCGGCATCGGCCAGGTGCTGGCGATCGAGCGCGGCCTGGGGATCACCGAGGGCCACGACGAGACCGTCGCGTTCGTCGAGCACGCGATCGAGCTCATGGATGGCCCTCGCGCCGACGACCCCGCTGCCGTCAGCGATCGGCGTCACCCCCGGCGCGCACCCAGCCGCGCGGCATCGGGAAGGGCAAGTCGGCGTAGGTGACGATCCCGGGCGGGGCGGCCACCACGGCCGGGATGGCGTTCAGTGCCGGCACCGCGGTGATGATGTGCCCGATCGCCATGAACTCCTCGATGGTCTTGGCCTGGAAGTCGGCCGGCGGGAGGAAGTCGAGCGACGAGGTGACGGTCGGGAGCCCGTCGACCCGGATCACCCACCCGTCCCGCTCGATCACCCAGTTCGGGTCGAGCGTCGAGCCCTTCTTCCAGCGCACGTTCAGGTCGACCACGGTGCGGCCACCGACCCGGCCCTGCCAGCTGGCGGCCACGCCGGCGACGTGACCGGCGGGGATCGTCCACGACGCCATCGGGAGATCCGCGGTCGTCTGGGCGAACTCGGCCTCGCAGACGATCTCGTCGAGCTGGACGCCGAGCGCGTCGGCAACCATCGCCACCGCCTCGCCGAACACGGCGGTGCCCTCCGTGGCCATGTCGTGCAGGCCCGGGTGGTCGATCGGATGTCCGAACCCGGCGACCCGCTCGGTGTCGGGTGAGTCGTAGAACGTGGTGTCCGCGGTCTCGGTGACGGTCACCTTGTCGACGCGGCTGCAGATGCCGGCGATCGTGATGGCCACGAGCTCGGCGAAGCCCGGGCTGACCCCGGTGCCGAACAGCGACGCGCCGCCGCGCTGGCACGCCTCGACCAGCCGGTGCCGGTCGTCGCCGAGCCGGCCGCCCGTGATGAACGCGGCGGTGGTGACCACGTTGGCACCGGCCTCGAGGATGCGGACCAGCTCGTCGACCGACGGCCACATCGGGTTGTAGACGACGGCATCGGGCCGCAGCGCCAGCAGCGCGTCGACGTCGTTGGTCGCCGTCACGCCGATCGGGTCGATGCCGGCGAGCGTTCCGACGTCGACGCCAACCTTGGCGTCGGACCACGCGTAGCACCCGACGAGCTCGAGCTCGGGATGGGTCGCCATCGCCTTCACCGACTGCTTGCCGACGTTGCCCGTCGTCCACTGCACCACCCTGATCGCCACGCTGCACCCCCATCGTCGTCGCGACGCCGTTCGCTCCAGCGTATATGCTGAGCGACCGCACAGCGTCCGCGTGGCCGGTGTCTCGGGCCCGCACGAGGTCGAGGAGGGGGCATGGGAGAGCTCGACGGCAAGGTGGCGGTGATCACCGGGGCCGGATCCGGCATGGGCCGCGCGTCGGCGGAGGTGTTCGTCCGCGAGGGCGCGAGGGTGCTCGCGGTCGACATCAGCGGACGCCAGGAGGAGACGGCGGCGGCCCTCGGCGGCGCGGTCGTGGCACACCAGTGCGACGTGACGGACGAGGCGGCCGTCGAGGCGATGTTCGCTGCTGCGCTCCGCGCGTTCGGGAAGGTCGACGCGGTGCTGAACGTGGCCGGCGTGGCCAGCGGTGGGATGCTGGCCGACGCCCCGCTCGAGGAGTACGAGCGGATCATGGCCGTCAACCTGAAGGGCGTCCTGCTGGGGACGAAGCACGCGATCCGCACGATGGTGCCGACGGGCGGTGGGACCATCACCAACTGGTCGTCGATCGGTGGGGTCAACGCCTCCCCGGGCACGAGCATCTACAGCATGTCGAAGGCGGGTGTGATCGCGCTCACGAAGGCGGCAGCCATCGAGTACGGAGTGAAGGGCATCCGCGCCAACGCGATCTGCCCCGGCTTCATCGAGACCGAGATGTCGGGTGGACCGGGTGCGGGAGCACGCTTCCCGCAGATGATCGAGCGGAACGCGCTGCAGCGGGCCGGCCAGCCCGGGGAGGTGGCCGAGGTGGCGTGCTTCCTCGCCTCCGACCGCGCCAGCCTGGTCACCGGCGCCATCATCCCCGTCGACGCCGGCATGACCGCTCGACTGGGCTGAGCGTCATGTCCACCGTCGACACCACCGCGATCTACTACGACCCGTACGACCGGGCGATCAACGCCGATCCGTACCCGACGTTCGCCCGGCTCCGCGACGAGGCGCCCGTCTACTACAACGACCGCTATCGCTTCTGGGCGCTGTCGCGTCACGCCGACGTCGAAGCGGCGTTCGTCAACTGGCAGACGTTCTCCAGCAGCCGGGGGGACATCCTCGAGATCATCCAATCGGGCATCGAGCTGCCGTCGGGCGTCATCATGTTCGAGGACCCACCGGTGCACACCGTGCACCGGGGGCTGATGTCCCGGGTCTTCACCCCGCGGCGCATGTCCGCGCTCGAGGATCAGGTGCGCGCCTTCTGCGTCGCCTGCCTCGACCCGCTGGTCGGCGCCGACCGGTTCGACATCGTCACCGAGCTGGCGGCGGAGATGCCGATGCGGGTCATCGGGATGCTCCTGGGCATCCCGGAGTCGGACCAGGTGAAGGTGCGCGACCGCCAAGACGCCAACCTGCGCACCGAGCGGGGCCAGCCGATGCAGGTGAAGCAGGAGGAGATCGCCAACGGCGAGATGTTCACCGAGTACATCGAGTGGCGTGCCGAGCACCCGTCCGACGACTTGATGACGGCGCTGCTCAACGCCGAGTTCGAGGACGAGACGGGCACCACGAGGAAGCTCACCCGGGCGGAGGTCCTGACCTACACCCAGGTGCTCGCCGGGGCGGGGAACGAGACCACGGGGCGCCTCATCGGCTGGCTGGCCAAGGTGCTGGCCGAGCACCCGGACCAGCGTCGCGCGATCCACGACGACCGGAGCCTGATCCCGGCGGCCATCGACGAGACCCTGCGGTTCGAGCCGACCGGGCCCCACATCGCCCGCTACGTCGCCCACGACATCGAGCTCCACGGGACGACCATCCCCGAGGGCAGCGCCGTGCTGCTGATCGTCGGCGCGGCCAACCGGGACGAGCGCCGCTACCGGAACGCCGAGCAGTTCGACGTTCACCGCACCGACGGCCAGCACCTAACGTTCGGCTACGGGTTGCACTTCTGCCTCGGCGCGAGCCTCGCCCGCCTCGAGGGGCGGGTGGCGCTCGACGAGCTGCTCAACCGTTGGCCCGAATGGGACGTGGACCTCAGCGGGGCTCGCCTGTCGTCGACGTCAACGGTGCGGGGGTGGGACTCCATGCCCATGGTCGTCGGCTGATCCTGCCGGGCTCGCGCCAGAGTTGACCGATCGGTACAATTTCTGACGCATGGCTGACCAAGATCCTTCGAGCGTGGACGTCGTCGTGGTGGGCGCCGGCATCATCGGCATCCACCAGCTCCACCGACTGATCGGGGCCGGGTTCACGGCCCGGCTGCTCGAGGTCGGCGATGGGGTGGGCGGGACGTGGTACTGGAACTGCTACCCCGACGCCCGCTTCGACTCCGAGAGCTACACGTACGCCTACCTCCACTCCAAGGAGCTGTTCGAGGAGTGGGAGTGGACCGAGCACTTCGCCGGCCAGCCGGAGATCGAGCGGTACATGAACCACGCCGTGGACCGCTTCGACCTGCGCCGCCACATCACCTTCGGGGCTCGGGTCGACTCGGCGGTGTTCGACGAGGCGACGGGCCGGTGGCGCGTGCACACCGAGCGCGGGCTCGAGCTCAGCTGCCGGCACCTCGTCGCTGCCACCGGCGTGCTGTCGGTCCCGTTCCTCCCGGACGTCCCCGGTCGCGACTCCTTCGCCGGCGAGTCGTACCACACGGGGCGGTGGCCCCGCCGGCCGGTCGACTTCGCCGGCAAGCGGGTGGCCGTCGTCGGCACGGGTTCCAGCGGGGTGCAGATCATCCCGGCGATCGCCGACCAGGCCGAGTCCCTGACCGTCTACCAGCGCACCGCCAACTGGTGCACGCCGCTCAACAACCGCCCGATCACGGCCGAGGAGCAGGCCGAGCTGAAGGCGGGCTTCGAACGGATGCGCGACATCCTCCAGACCTCGGCCAGCGGGTTCCTCCACGAGCCGTGCACCCGGGCCACGACCGACGACACCGCAGAGGAGCGCCAGGCGTTCTTCGAGGCGATGTGGAACAGCCCCGGGTTCACCAAGCTCACGAGCAACTACACCGACGTCCTGCGCGCCGGCCCGGCCAACGAGGAGTGGTGCGAGTTCATCCGGGCCAAGATCCGCTCGATCGTGCACGACCCCGAGACCGCCGAGAAGCTCATCCCGAGCGACCACGGCTACGCCGAGAAGCGCCCACCGTTCGTCAACGGGTACTACGAGACGTTCAACCGACCCAACGTGTCGCTCGTCGACCTGAGGGCCACGCCGATGGTGCAGGTCACCCGCACCGGGATCGAGACGACCGACGGCCAGCGTGACTTCGACATGATCGTGTGGGCGACCGGCTTCGACTTCGGGACGGGTGCGCTCACCCGGATGGGGATCAGGGGGCGCGATGGCCGGGCGCTCGAGGACGAGTGGGCGGACGGGCCGTCGACCTACCTGGGCATCGTCACCCGCGGCTTCCCGAACCTCTACTTCCCCGGCGGTCCCCACGGCTCCACCGGCAACAACCCGCGCTACGGCGCCGATCAGGTCGACTTCGTGACGGACCTGCTGGTGCATGCCCGCGACCACGGGTTCGACGTGGTGGAGGTGCGCGCCGACGCCCAGGACGCGTGGACGGCCATGGTCGACGAGTGGGCGAAGTACTCGCCGTTCAACGAGAAGAGCTACTTCTTCGGTACGAACGTGCCGGGCAAGCCGACGCGCTACCTGCTCAACCCGGGCGGCCGGCCCAAGCTCCAGGCGATGATCGCGGCCGCCGTCGAGTCCGGCTACGCCACCTTCGAGCTGTCCGCAGCGCCGGCCGCCACACCGCGCTGACCGTCCGTCAGACGGTGGCGATCGGCGTCACCGGCGAGCCGGCGATCCCGGGCAGGCGCAGCGGCGGCGCGGTGAGGAGGAACCGGTTGCGGCCGTGCTCGCGCAGCCACGTCGCCAGCTCGTGGAGATACCACAGCTCGCCGAGGGGGACGCCCAGCTTGAACAGGCACAGGTGATGGATGGGCAGGTACGAGTGGCGGCTCTCGTCGGGTTCGCGGCCCGGCACGATCATCCCCTCGACCGCGTAGTTGTCGGCGATCAGCGCGGAGATGCCGGAGCCGGCGATCCAGTCGAGCAGGGCCGGGTCGCGCGCATCGAGCCACGCGCACATCATGTGGATCTGGCGCGGGTCGGGCTCGCGGTTCCACTCCAGGACCTTCGTCGCGAAGCCGGTGTGCAACAACAGCATGTCGCCCGGCTCCACGGCGACGCCGTCGGCGTCCATGATCGCCTGCAGGGTCGCCAGGTCGACGCCCCGGTACTCGTGGCCGAGGTGATGGGCGAGGTCGACCAGCACGCCCCGGCCCTGCACGCCGTGGGCGGCCATGTGCTCGAGGCCGAGGTGATGGGCGAAGCTGGCGTGGCCGCGGCCGTCGCCGCGGGCGTCGGGGTGGGGACCGACGATGTCGACGCCGCTGCGGTACCCGTTGTAGAAGACCGGCTCCTCGACGCCGTCACCGTCGGCATCGAACTGCGCGCCGACATGGCACAGGGCGTCCCACTGCGTGGAGTACTGCAGCCACAAGGTGACGGCATCGTCGGCCCACACGTCCACGTAGCGGGCGTGCGACGCCTCCGGTCCCATCGACGCCATGGGTACGTTGAAGAACGCCTCCGGGGTGCCCGCCATGTCCTCGGTGGGCGCGAGGCGGGGTGGGTACCGCCGCTGGTTCAGCGAGGTGCCGCCGGGGTAGTCGAGCGGGAGGCTGAGGCAGAACGTCGTGCCGTGCTCGACCTCGCGGATGCCCTCCATCACCTTCTGCGGGGTGAGCAGGTTGATGCGCCCCAGCTCGTCGTCGTCGCCCCAGTCACCCCACGTCGAGCCCTCGGGGCGGTTGACCCATCGCTTGGCCATGGTCGTCTCCTCGTGTCGTTCGGTGCTCACGCGCCGGCGCTGCGCCGCACGGCTCGGGCGATCGCCTCGGCGTCCGGGAGCCAGGCCCGCTCCAGCTCCGGTGCGTACGGCGTCGGTGTCGGCGCGGCGCCGACGCGCTCGATCGGTGCGTCGAGGTCCCAGAACGCGTCGCGGGCGACGGTGGCGGCGATCTCGGCGCCGATGCCGAACGGCACGACGGCCTCGTGGGCGATCACGAGGCGGCTGGTGCGGCGCACCGACTCGAGGACCGTCGCAGTGTCGAGCGGGGCGACCGTGCGAAGGTCGACCACCTCGACCGAGATGCCGTCCGCGGCCACGGCGTCGGCGGCGGCCAGGCAGTCGTGCACCATCCGCGAGATCGACACCAGCGTGACGTCGGCGCCGCGGCGCACGACGGACGCCGTGCCGATGGGGATGACGTGGTCGTCGGCCGGCTGCGGGCCCTTCATCCCGTACTGCAGCCGGTTCTCGACGAACACCACCGGGTTCGGGTCCTGGATCGCGGCGCGCAGCAGCCCGTAGGTGTCGGC
>CAZKVJ010000030.1:0-25049 GCA_964556225.1 uncultured Ilumatobacteraceae bacterium | reverse complement strand
ACGTCGACGTCGTGATCACCGAGATCGGCGGCACCGTCGGCGACATCGAGATCCTCCCGTTCCTCGAGGCCATCCGCCAGTTCCGCAAGGACGCGGGGCGCGACAACGTGTGCTACCTGCACGTCACGCTGGTGCCGTTCATCGGTCCGTCCGGCGAGCAGAAGACCAAGCCCACCCAGCACAGCGTCACCGAGCTGCGCAGCCGGGGCATCCAACCCGACGTCATCGTGTGCCGCAGCGAGGAGCCGCTGAGCGAGAACCTGAAGCGGAAGATCTCCAACCTGTGCGACGTCGAGGAGCGTGCCGTCATCAACGCCGCCGACGCCCGCAACATCTACGAGCTGCCGCTGATCCTCCACGACGAGGGGCTCGACCAGGTGGTCTGCGACGTGCTCCACCTGGAGTCGACGATCGATCTCAGCTCGTGGGAGCAGGTCGTCGCGCGGGTCGAGGCAGCGGTCCAGCCCGTGCGCATCGGCGTCATCGGCAAGTACGTCGAGCTCGCCGACGCCTACCTGTCGGTGGCCGAGAGCCTGCGGCATGCCGGGTTCCACCATGGCGCCAAGGTCGAGATCGACTGGATCCAGGCCGAGGAGGTCGAGGGGCTGCTCGCCGCCGGGCGCCTGGCCGACCTCGACGGCATGGTGATCCCTGGCGGGTTCGGGCCCCGGGGCGTGGAGGGCAAGATCGCCGCCGCCCAGCACGCCCGCCTCGAGGGGGTGCCCTGCCTCGGGCTGTGCCTGGGCCTGCAGGTGATGACGATCGAGTTCGCCCGCAACGTGCTCGGGCTCGCCGACGCCAACTCCACCGAGTTCGACCCGGCCACCCAGCACCCGGTGATCGACCTGATGCTCGACCAGCGTGACATCACCGACAAGGGCGGCACGATGCGCCTGGGCGCCTACTACGCGGTGCTGCAGTCGGGGACCCAGGTTGCCGAGGCGTACGGGGAGCCGGTGGTGAGCGAGCGCCACCGTCACCGCTACGAGTTCAACTCGGCGTACCGCACCCGGTTCGAGTCGGCCGGGCTGGTGTGCAGCGGGACGTCGCCGGACAAGCGCCTCGTCGAGTTCATCGAGCTCTCCGGCCACCCGTTCTGGGTGGGCACGCAGGCCCATCCCGAGTTCAAGAGCCGCCCGGACCGCCCGCACCCGCTGTTCCGGGAGCTGGTGGCGGCGTCGCTCGCCCATCGTCGCCGTCGGGGCCGCGACGTCGACACGGCCGCCGAGCCGGCCCGGTTGACCGTGGTCGAGCCCACCTCCGTCGCCTGAGCGACCGTGAGTGAGCGGAGCGAGCTGGCCCGAGCGGCCGAGAGCGGGAGACCGTGAGCGGCTTTCGGCGGCTCGAGGAGGCGCTCGTCCACCAGGGGCACATCTGGCGGGTCGTCGTCGCCGACTTCGAGGCACCCGACGGCACCACGTTCCAGCGTGACGTGGTGCGCTCGCCCGGTGCCGTGGCCGCGGTGCCCGTTCATGCCGACGGTGACGGCACGCTCGTCGTGACGCTCGTGCGCCAGTACCGACCGGCCTTCGACGAGATGGTGGTCGAGATCCCCGCCGGCATGCGTGACGTGCCGGGCGAGCCGCCCGAGGAGACCGCCCGGCGAGAGCTCGAGGAGGAGGCCGGCTGGTCGCCGGGACGCCTGGAGCTGCTGGTGGCGATGTACCCGGCGGCCGGCATGACCGACGCCGTCACGCACATCTTCCTGGCCACCGACCTGACGCCGGCGCCCCGGCGCACCCACGGCCCGGAGGAGGACCACCTGGAGGTGCTGCACGTCCCGCTCGCCAGCGCGATCGAGCTGGTCGGCACCGGGGAGATCCGGGACGCCAAGACGATCATCGGGCTGCTGCTGGCATCGGCCCACCTCGAGCGCGGCGGGCCGTGACGCCGCTCGTCGTGGAGGAGCTGCTCGCCTGGCTCGCGTCGGAGCGAGGTCGCTCGCCGAACACGCTCGCCGCGTACCGGCGGGACCTTGCCGCTTACTGCGCCTGGCTGACCGAGCACGGGCGCACCCTCGACGACGTGTCGACCGACGACCTGGCCCATCTGGTCGCCCAGCGGCGCGGGGCGGGGGCGGCACCGGCGAGTGTGGCCCGCCAGCTGGCGGCCATCCGGATGCTGCACCGCTTCATGGTCGAGGAGGGGTGCCGGGCCGACGACCCGAGCGACGACCTCGACGGCGTGCGGGTCCCGGCCGGGCTGCCCAAGCCGCTCACCGAGGCCGAGGTGACCGATCTCATCGAGGGAGTCGTGGGCGACGACCCGCTGGCCCGGCGCGACCGGGCGCTGCTGGAGCTGCTGTATGGCACCGGGGCCCGCATCGGGGAGGTGTGCGCCCTGTCGCTCGGCGACGTCGACGCCGGTGCCGGGCTGGTACGCCTGTTCGGCAAGGGGGCCAAGGAGCGGATCGTGCCGTACGGACGCGCGGCGGCCGTGGCGCTCGAGCGGTGGCTCGCACCGCAGGGGCGGGGCGCGCTGGCGCCGACGCGATGGGCGCGGCGCACGGACGAAGAGGCGCTGTTCCTGAACCGGCGCGGTGCTCGCCTGACCCGCCAGTCGGCGTGGGCCATCGTGCGCGCGCATGGCACGAGGGTGGGGCTGGCCGGCCGGCTGTCGCCGCACGTGCTGCGCCACAGCTGCGCCACGCACCTGCTCGACCGCGGCGCCGACCTGCGGGTGGTGCAGGAGCTCTTGGGCCACGCGTCCGTGACCACGACGCAGGTGTACACGAAGGTGTCCGACGACCGGCTCTGGCAGGTGTACCAGGTCAGCCACCCTCGAGCGCGCCGGGCGGACCCGGCGGGCGCACGGTCCCGGCCGTGAGCCAGCGGATCGGTCATCTGGCCCGGCGGTTCTTCGGCGCGCTCTCGCCGGCGCCGCCCACGCCGGATGACGAGGCGTGGGCGACGTCGCAGCTCACGGCCGGCGAGGTCGAGCTGTGGCAGCAGATGGCCAACCCGGACCGCCGTCACGCCATCACCGTCGCTCGACGGTTCCACGCGCTGCGACCAGCGGCGGCGCGCCCCGAGATGGCGGCGGCGCTGCTGCACGACGTCGGCAAGCTCGACGCCGGGCTCGGCACCGTGATGCGGGTGGTCGCCACGCTGGTCGGGCCGCGTACGGACCGGTTCCGCCGGTACCACGACCACGTGGCGATCGGGGCTCAGATGCTGGCGGCCGCGGGCAGCGACGAGCTGACGGTCGCGCTGGTCGGCGGAGAGGGACCCGCCGGTGCGGCCGCGGCGCTGGCCGCCGCCGACGACGTCTGAGCCCGTAGCATCGGCGCCGATGCAGGGCCGGACGAGTCGGTGGGGGGTGGCCCTGGCGGTGGGGCTCGTCGCCTGGGCGGCTGCGGGCCAGGTGCTGGCGGCGCCGAGCTCGAGTGACGAGCCGCCGGTGACGCTCGGCGGCGGACAGCTCACCGACCTGGCGGGCGTGATCGACGATCCGGAGGCCGTCGAGGCGGCGCTCGAGCGCCTCGCCGACGACGAGGGCGTCCAGCTGTTCGTCGTGTTCGTCGACAGCTTCGGTGGACGGGCGAGTGAGGACTGGGCCGACGACACGGCGGCCGGCAACGGCCTGGGCCAGAACGACATGCTCCTCGCCGTCGCCGTGGAGGACCGCCAGTACGCGTACCGCGTGGACACCGACTTCCCGCTCAGCGACGACGAGCTCGCGGACGTGGTGACCACGCGGGTCGAGCCCCACCTGCGCGACGCCGAGTGGGATGGTGCGGTGATCGAAGGGGCCGACGGCCTGGCCGAGGCGCTCGGCGGTGGGAGCTCCGGCGGAGCATCAGGGAGAGGGTCGTCGGTCTGGGTGTGGGTCCTGGTCGGGCTCGCGGTCGTCGGTGCCGCCGTGGTCGGGGTGCTCTACGTGCGCCGTCGACGGGCCGTCAGCGCTGCGTCCGCGCCGGTCGACCCGCTCGACGCCATGACCATCGATGAGCTGCGCACCCAGGCGGGGTCGTTGCTCGTCGAGCTCGACGATGCGTTGAAGACCAGCGAGATCGAGGTCGCTCTCGCCGAGCGCGAGTTCGGCGCCGGCGCGGCGGCCCCGTTCCGCCAGGCGCTCGACGAGGCTCGCGCCAGCCTCGATCAGGGGTTCGCGGCCTACCACTCGCTGTCGGAGCCACCGCCCGGGCCGGCGCCGCGTGACGAGGCGGCCACCCGCACGGCGCTGGCCGACGTGGTGCGCGCGTGCCGGCGGGCGGACGCAGCGCTCGACGCCCGCGCGGCGGAGTTCGACGAGCTGCGCGACGACCGTGAGCGCGCGCCCGAGGTGCTCGATGCCCTGCGCCGCCGTCTCGCCGGGGTCGGCCAGCACCTCCCACAGGCCGAAGCGACCCTGTCGGCGCTTCGAGACCGCTACCCGGAGGCGGCCCTGCGCACGGTCGTCGACAACGTGCGCCAGGTGCACGACCGCATGGGGTTCGCGTCCGAGGCGCTGTCGTCAGCCGACGCCGCCCTGGCGGCTGGCGATCGCAACCGCACGGTGCTGGTGGCGCGGGGTGCCGAGCAGGCGATCGAGCAGGCGGCCACACTCCTCGACGCCGTCGCTCGCACTGACGACGATCTGCGGGGCGCAACCAGCGCGCTGGAGAGCGCGATGGCCGAGCTGCGCGGCGACATCGCCACCGCCGAGGCGGTCGTGGCGGCCGGCGGAGGGGCGAACCTGGCCGGTCCGCTGGCGGTGGCCCGCGACACCCTCGCGGCGATCGAGACGGAGCGGACCGCCGGCACCCTCGACCCCGTCGGAGCCGTGCAGCGCCTGAGCGCCGCCGCCGTGCCGCTCGATGCGCTCACCGACCGGATCGAGCAAGCCCAGGCGGCGCTCGACCAGCTCATCGGGGCCACCCGCTCACGGATCAGCGCCGTCGAGGGGTACATCACGACTCGGCGCGGAGCGGTCGGGCCCGACGCCCGCACCAACGTCGCCGAGGCCCGCCGGTGCCTCGAGGCGGCCGAGGCCCGCCGCGGCGCTGATCCGGAGGGCGCGCTGGCCGACGCGCAGCGGGCGGCCGGGCTGGCCGAGGCGGCCGTCCGCCAAGCCGGCGACGACGTCGAGGACTTCCAGCGGATGCGCGGTGGCGACAGCAGCCTCGGCTCGGTGGTGCTCGGCGGGATCCTCCTTGACACGATCCTGCGCAGCGGACGCGGCGGCGGCTACCGAGGAGGCCTCCCCGGTGGGTTCGGTGGGGGGCGCGCACGACCGGGTGGCTTCGGCGGCAGCGGCTCCCGCCGCGGCGGCCACGGCCGCTTCTGACCCCACCACCTCCCCGTTCTGGTCCCAGGAAGTAGCGCTCAGCGCTACCACGTGCTGCCAGAACCGAGGGGGTGGGGTCTAGGTGGGGGGGAGGAAGCCGATGGCGTCGTAGGCGCGGGTGAGCGTCGCTGCGGCGACGGTGCGAGCCTTGTCGGCGCCGGTGCGCAGCAGCGCTGCCAGCTGGGCCCGGTCGGACATCAGCTCGCGGTACCGGGCCTGGATCGGCGTGAGCAGCTCGACCACGGCCTCGCCGGCGTCGGCCTTGAGCGGTCCGTACTGCGTGTACCCCGCCGCCACCTCCTCCGGCGAGCGCCCGGTGGCGGCGGCCAGGATCTCGAGCAGGTTGCTCACGCCCGGCTTGGCCTCGCGGTCGAAGCGGACCTCCGTTTCGCTGTCGGTGACCGCCCGCTTGAACTTCCTGGCGATCACCGCCGGCTCGTCGAGGAGCGAGATGAGCCCCGCGTCCGTGTCGGCGCTCTTCGACATCTTCGAGCGCGGCTCCTGCAGATCCATCACCCGGGCTCCGGCTCTCGGCGTGACGAGCTTCGGGACCACGAACGTCTCGCCGAAGCGGTGGTTGAAGCGGATCGCGATGTCGCGGGTGATTTCGACGTGCTGGCGCTGGTCCTCGCCCACGGGCACCTCGTCGGCGTCGTAGAGCAGGATGTCGGCGGCCTGCAACGCCGGGTAGGTGAACAGCCCGGCGGATACGTGCTCGCGCTTGGCCGACTTGTCCTTGAACTGGGTCATGCGCGACAGCTCGCCGTAGCTGACCGTGCACTCCATCACCCAGGCCAGCTGGGAGTGCTCGGCCACGTGGCTCTGCACGAACACCGTGGCGACGTCGGGGTCGAGGCCGACGGCGAACAGCATGGCAGCCAGCTCGAGCGTCGTCTGACCGATGACGCCGGGGGTCTCGGTGACGGTCAACGCGTGGAGGTCGACGATCCCGTGGAAGGCGTCGCACGTGTGCTGGTTGTCGACCCAGCTCCGCAGCGCACCGAAGTAGTTGCCGAGGTGGACGGCACCGGTGGGCTGGATGCACGACAGGACACGGGTCATGGCCGGCGAGGCTACCGGGGGGTGCCGGGGCGGCAGTAGCCTCATTCGGCCATGGCGTACGAGGTCAGCACCCCGGTCTTCGAGGGACCGTTCGACCTGCTGCTCCATCTCATCCTGCGTGAGCAGGTCGACATCCACGAGGTGTCCCTGGCCACGATCGTCGACGCCTATCTGGCCGAGCTCGACCGCATGGAGGACCTCGACCTCGAGGTCGCCACCGAGTTCCTCCTCATCGCCGCCACGCTCGTCGAGCTGAAGGTGCGCCGCCTGCTCCCCGGGCGCGACGACGTCGACGTCGACGAGGAGCTGGCGCTGTGGGAGGAGCGCGACCTGCTCCTGGCCCGGCTGCTCGAGTGCAAGACGTTCAAGGACGTCGCCATCGTGTTCGGCGCCCTGGCCGCCGACGCCGACCGGTCCGTTCCCCGCATCACCGGCCCGGACGAGCGCTTCGCCGAGCTGATGCCGGACCTGCTCGAGGGTGTCACGCCGCAGCGCATCCACGACGCCTACGTGCGGGCGCTGGCTCCCAAGCCCATCCCGCGCATCGATCTGTTCCACGTCGCGCCGATCCGGGTCAGCGTGGCCGACGCCGTGGCCGAGCTGCTCGACGAGCTGCCCCGGGTCCGGCGGATCACGTTCCGACGCCTGACCGGTGAGCTGGTCGAGCGGCTGGAGGTGATCGTGCGCTTCCTTGCGCTGCTGGAGCTGTTCAAGCAGGGCCTGGTCGAGCTCTGGCAGGCCGAGCGCTTCGGCGACCTGGAGATCGAATGGGTGGGCGACACGGCGATGGCGGCTGACGGCTTCACGATCGACGACTACGAGGGGTAGCGATGGAACCCATGACGGGCAGCGAGCCCGGCGACCCGACCGCCGAGCCGGCGGACGCCAGCCAGATCGACCCGGAGCACGTGCGCGCGCTGGAGGCGGTGGTGCTGGTGTCGACCGAGCCGGTGCCGACCGACGTGCTGGCCCAGCTGCTCGAGCGCCCGGCCGCCGTGGTGGAGGATCTGTGCCGGCGTCTGGCCGAGACGTACGAGGCGGCCGGGCACGGGTTCCAGCTGGTGCGCGTCGCCGGCGGGTGGCGGTACCAGAGCCACCCCGACGTCAGCGCATACGTCGAGCGGTACGTGCTCGAGGGCCAGCGGGCGCGCCTGTCGGCGGCCGCCCTGGAGACCCTCGCCATCGTCGCCTACAAGCAGCCGATCTCCCGGGCGCAGGTGGCCGCCATCCGCGGCGTCGACCCCGACGGGGTGCTGCGCACCCTGCAGGGGCGGGGCTACATCGACCAGGTCGGCCGTGACCCGGGGCCGGGGCAGGCGGTCTTGTTCGGCACCACGGCGCTGTTCCTCGAGAAGCTCGGCCTCGACCACATCGACCAGCTCCCCCCGATCGCCGAGTTCGTCCCGGGCGCCGACGTGGTCGAGGCGCTCGAGCACGGGCTGCGGATCACCCCGGCCGAGGCGCCAGCGGCGACCGAACCGGGTGCTGCGGGGGCCACCGGCGGCGCGATCGACGGCACCGATCCACCCGACCTCGATGCCTGACCCCGGCCGGGTACCCGAGCCACCGCTGTGGGAGCAGATGGCGGCCCGGTCCGCAGCGCTGCCCCAGGGTGAGCGCCTGCAGAAGGTGCTGGCTCGCGCCGGGTGGGGGAGCCGGCGGGCGTGCGAGGACCTGATCGCAGCCGGCCGCGTGCGCGTCAACGGCGAAGTGGCCGGGCTCGGGCGGCGGGTCGACCCCGACCACGACCACGTCGAGGTCGACGGTGTGCCCGTCGGCGTGCGCGCCGACCTGGTGCACTACCTGCTCAACAAGCCGACCGGGGTCGTCACCACGGCGAAGGACCCCCAGGGCCGTCCGACCGTGGTCGAGCTGGTGCCCGCCGAGCCGCGGGTGTTCCCCGTCGGCCGCCTCGACGTCGACACCGAGGGGCTGCTGCTGCTCACCAACGACGGCGACCTCGCCAACCTGGTCGCCCACCCCCGCCATGGCGTGGAGAAGGAGTACCTTGCCGAGGTGGCCGGCGGTCCGGTGCCGGCGGGCGCGCTGCGGCGGCTGCGTGAGGGCGTCGAGCTCGAGGACGGTCGCACCGCGCCGGCACGGGTGTCGCAGCCGTCGCCGGGGGTGCTGCGGATCGTGATGCACGAGGGGCGCAACCGCCAGGTGCGCCGGATGTGCGAGGCGGTCGGCCACCCCGTGCGGCGTCTCGTACGGGTGCGCATCGGACCGATCACCGACCGGTCCCTGCGCCCGGGATCGTGGCGGGCGCTGACCCGAGCCGAGGTGAAGGCGCTCAGCGAGGCGGTCGCCGAGGGGTCGCGTCGGTACGATCGAACGCCGTGACCGAAGCGACCGCTGCGCCCCGCCGCGCCAACGTCTGTGGCCTGGGACTGATCGGCGGCTCGATCGCGCTCGGCCTGCGCGAGCGGGGCTGGCACGTCGCCGGTGAAGACGTCGACCCGGACCGCACCGCCCGGGCGCTCGACGAGGGCATCGTCAACGTCGCCGGGCTCGATCCGCTGGCGGAGATCACGTTCGTGGCCACGCCGGTCCTGGCGCTGGTCGACACCGTCCGGCGCGCGCTCGAGGGCACCGCCGGGGTGGTGACCGACGTGGGCAGCGTGAAGGTCGGGGTGACGGCGAGCATCGCCTCGGCGCGCTTCGTGGGTGGACACCCCATGGCAGGCAGCGAGCTCGAAGGGCTCGACGGCGCCGACGCCGCGCTGTTCCAGGGGGCGGTGTGGGTGCTGACGCCCACAGCCGTCACCGACGACGCCACGTTCGCCGCCGTGGCCGCGGTCGTACGTGACCTCGGCGCCGACGTGGTGGCGATGCCGCCGGAGCGCCACGACCAGCTCGTCGCCGTGGTGAGCCACGTGCCGCACCTGGCGGCGGCGACGCTCATGGGCCTGGCCAGCGAGCGGGCCGAGGAGCACGCCGCACTGCTGCGCCTGGCCGCCGGGGGCTTTCGCGACATGACCCGCATCGCCTCGGGCCACCCGGCCATCTGGATCGACATCTGTGCCGAGAACCGCGATGCCATCGTGCGTGCGCTCGACGGGCTCATCGAGGGTCTGTCCGACATGCGTGAGATCGTCGCCGATGACGACCGCCCCGCGCTGTTGAAGCGCCTGAAGCACGCTCGCGAGGCACGGGCGAACCTCCCCACCGGCGTGCGCGAGCTGTCGGAGCTGACCGAGCTGCGGATCCCCATCCCGGACCGCCCCGGCGCCGCCGCAGAGGTGTTCACGCTCGCCGCCGAGCTGGGGGTGAACATCGCCAGCTTCGAGGTGGTGCACAGCGTGGAGGGCCAGCGGGGTGTGGCGGTGGTGCTCGTGGAGACCGCGGCGGCCGAGCTGTATCGGGGCGGGCTGATGGCGCGCGGCTACCGCCCGTCCGTGCAGCACCTGAGCTGATGGCCACCCGCAGGATCCGCCCGGCACGGGGGCCGCTCGACGCCGTCGTCGCCGTCCCACCGTCGAAGAGCATCGCCAACCGGGCGTTGGTGTGCGCCGCGCTCGCCCCCGGCCCCAGCACGATCGTGGGGATCGCGCCCGGTGACGACACCGGCGCCATGGTGGACTGCCTCGAGCGCCTCGGTATCGGCATCGGCGCGCTCGACGAGGCAGGGTCGCTCACCGTGCACGGCACCGGCGGCGAGCTGGCTCCTGGGCCGTTGCGCCTGCCGGCGCACCTGGCGGGCACCACGTCGCGCTTCGTGACGGCGGTGGCGGCACTCGGGCCGGGGCCCTACGTCGTCGACGGTGAGCCGCCGCTGCGGGCCCGGCCGATGGCGCCCCTGCACGACGCGCTCGCGGCGCTCGGGGCCGGGGTCGAGGCGGGCGAGACCTGGGGCCACCTTCCCGTCACGGTGACCCGGGGTGCCCTTCGCGGGGGCACGGTCTCGATGCCCGGTGACGTGTCGAGCCAGTACGTCAGCGCGCTGATGATGATCGCCCCGCTGCTCGAGGGTGGCCTGCGCATCGACCTGACGAGCCCGCTGGTCTCGCGCCCATACGTCGAGATGACCGCTGCGGTGATGGCGTCGTTCGGGATCTCAGGGATCGTGGTCGAGGAGCGCCTGGTGGCGGTCCCGCCCGGCGCCTACCGACCCACGGTGTATGCCGTGGAGCCCGACGCCTCGTCGGCGAGCTACCCGCTGGCGGCAGCGGCCATCGTGGGAGGCCGGGTCGAGGTGCCCGGTCTCGGGTCGGACTCACTGCAGGGCGACGCCCGCTTCGGCGCGCTGCTGGCCGAGATGGGCTGCCGGGCGCGGATCGATCCCTCGCGCACCGTCGTCGAGCGGGACGGGGAGGCGCTGCGGGGCATCGAGGTGGACATGGTCGAGATGTCCGACCTGGTCCCCACCCTCGCCGTGGTGGCGGCGTTCGCGTCGGGCACCACCCGCATCACCGGTGTCGGGTTCATCCGCGAGAAGGAGAGCGACCGCCTCGGCGATCTCGCGGCCGAGCTGGCTCGCCTGGGGGCCTCGGTCGAGGTGGAGTGGGACGGGCTGGCCGTCCGTGGCGGGGTGCCGCTGCACGGTGGGCGGATCGACACGCACCACGATCACCGCCTGGCGATGGCGGTCGCCCTCGTCGGGTTGGTCGTCCCCGGCGTCGAGATCGACGCGCCCGACGTCGTGTCGAAGAGCTGGCCCCGGTACTGGGAGGCGCTCGACGCGCTGAGCGGCGCGTGACGATGGAGGACGCCGCCATCCACTCGACGCCGGGCCCGCCGTGCCACGATTCGCCGGTGCCCAACGCGCCTGCCGTGGTTGCTGCGTTCGACGTGGACGGGACCCTGACCACGCGCGACTGCGTCGTGCCGTTTCTCGCGCGCCTGGCCGGACGGACCCGGCTCGTGCTCGGTGTCTGCCGCCATCCGCTGGGCGTCGCCCGGGCCCTGATCCGTCGTGACCGAGAGGCGCTGAAGGTGATCGGCGTCGGCGCGGCGGTGACCGGACGCGACCGGGCCGAGGTCGATCGCCTGGGTGCCCTGCACGCCGACGTCATCTACTCCGGCTGGCTGCGCCCCGACACGCTCGGCCGGCTCCGCTGGCACCAGGAACAGGGTCACCTGGTCGTCCTGGTCAGCGCTTCGCTCACCAGCTACCTCGAGCCGTTGGCCCGTCGACTCGGGGTCGATGCGGTGCTCTGCACGCGGATCGCGGTCGACGCGGCCGGACGTTGCACCGGCGGCCTCGACGGCCCGAACTGTCGCGGGCCGGAGAAGGAGCGCCGTCTGCGCGAATGGCTCGCCGAGCACGACCTCGACGGCGCGACGATCTGGGCGTACGGCGACTCGTCCGGGGACCGTGAGCTGCTGGCCATGGCCGACCAGGCCGTCTGGGCCAAGGGCGTCGTCCTGTCGCACCGGCCGGTCGAGGTGGCGGTGTGATCCGCGCGCTCGTCAAGGAGGCCCGGCCCAAGCAGTGGCTCAAGAACCTGCTGGTCTTCGCCGCCCCGGCCGCTGCCGGTGTGCTCGACGACCCCAAGGAGCTGGGGCTGACGATCGTGGCGTTCGTCGGGTTCTGCCTGGCGGCGAGCGGCACCTACTACTGGAACGACGTGCTCGACGTCGAGGCCGACCGCGCGCACCCCACCAAGCGCCACCGGCCGATCGCGTCGGGAGCGATCTCGATCGGCGTGGCGCGGGTGGTGGGCACGCTGGCGCTGGTCGGCGGGGTCGGGATCGGCTTCGTCGCCAACCCGAAGACCGCGCTCACGCTGGCCGTGTACGTCGCTCTCACCCTCACGTACAGCTCGATCTGGAAGCACATCGCCGTGCTCGACCTCGTCGCCATCGCTGGCGGGTTCGTGCTGCGGGCCATCGGCGGTGCGTTCGCCGCCGAGGTCGACATGTCGACGTGGTTCATCCTCGTCGTGACGTTCGGCTCCCTGTTCATCGTCACCGGGAAGCGCTACGCCGAGCTGCGCGAGATGGGCGAGGCGGCGGCCACCACCCGGGCCACGCTCGAGGACTACACGCTCACGTACCTGCAGACGGTGCTCGCCATCAGCTGTGGGGCGGCGCTGGTGGCCTACTGCCTGTGGGCGTTCGAGACCCGTGAGCTGGCCGAGACGACGTTCCCCTGGTACGAGCTGTCGATCGTGCCGATGCTGGCGGCGTTGCTGCGCTACCTGCTGGTGCTCGAACAGGGCCACGGGGGAGCGCCCGAGGAGATCTTCGTCTCCGACCGGGTGATCCAGCTGTTGGGCCTCACGTGGGCCGTGACGTTCGGCCTCGGCGTCTACGCCGGCTAGCCACCTCCCCCTCCGAACGGGAAGGAGCGAGGGCGCGGCGGCGGGTCTCGCTCAGGAGGATCGCCAAGGTGTCGTGGGCCGTGCGGTCCCAGGTGAGGGCGCGAGCCCGCTCGGCGGCGGCGCGGCCGTAGCGCTCTCGGCGGACGGGATCGGCCAGCAGGTCGGCGAGGACGATGCCGAGGTCGGCGACGGTTTCGACGAGCTCGCCGGTGACGCCCGGCACGACGGCGCCACGGTGGCCGACCACGTCGGTGGCAACGGCCGGGGTGGCGCACGCCCCGGCCTCGGTCAGGGTCATGCCCCAGCCCTCGGCCAGCGACGCGCTCAGCACCACCCAGGCCCGGCGGTACAGGTCGATCAGCTCGTCGTGGTCGATGCGCCCAGCCAGGCGCACCCAGCCGCCGGCGTCGTGGTCGGCGATCCAGCGTTCGAGCTCGGGGCGGTCGGGGCCCTCGCCGACGACCACCACCTCGAGCTCCGGCACCCGGCGGTGGGCCGCCTCGGCGGCGGCGAGCGCGAGCGCGAACCGCTTCACCGGTGCGAGGCGTCCGACCGTCACGACGAGCGGGGTGGCGGAGCGCCGGGAGGCGTCAGGGCTGAACGAGGGGTCGATCCCGGGCGGGACGACGTGGACGAACGCGGGGTCGAAGCCGAGGTGGACGAGCTCGTCGCGCGACGCGTCGGCCAGCGTGACCACGGGCCGGCCGCGGTACAGGGGTGGGGCCAGCCGGGTCTCGAGCACCCGGCCGAGACCGGCGGCCGGCCCGGGCAGCACCTGGTCCCACATCGGGCCGTGCACGTGGTGCAACCACGTCACCTGGGGGCAGCGGGCCCACAGCGGCGAGATCCACGGCACCCCGTTCCAGATCTCGATCACCGCGTCGCGCCGGCCCTCGCGCCGGGCCACCTCGGCGGCCGCCGCCCGCCCGAACACGCCGTAGCGGCTGCCCCGCTGGACCACCTCGTACCCGTTGCGCCAGAAGCGCCGCGGCGAGTCGGCGGTGGACGTGCGGTGCACCACCTCGAGGCCGGCCTCGACCCACCGCCGCAAGACGTGGTCGGCGTGGACCTCCGAACCGCCGGCGTCAGGGTCGTCGAGGTCGCGCCAGGCGAAGGAGTGGATGCGACGCACCCCGAGCGAGATCAGCTCGTCGGCGAGAGGGTGCAGGTCGGTCCCGGGCACGGGTTCGTACACTACGGGCGCCGCTTGCCCGCCAACCGCCATCCCGCATCACGAGGGCCCCGATGAAGCTGACGGGCGAACGCCCCCTCCAGGACCAGACCCCGCCGGCGCTGCTCGCGCTGCACGACGCCGGGTACCGCGAGGTCATCGCCCGCCTGGGGTCCGGTTTGGTGCTCGACATCGGCTGCGGGGTGGGTGCCGAGTCGGCGCGCCTCGAGGGGCCGGGGCGCCGGGTGCTGGGTGTCGACTACGACCCACCGACGGCGGCGATCGCCGCTGCGGCCACGTCGCTCGGTGCCGTCTGCGGCGACGGGGCCCACCTGCCGCTGCGAACGGGTGCCGCCGACTGGGTGTGCTCGTCGCACCTGATCGAGCACTTCCACCAGCCGGAGGGGCACGTGGCCGAGCTGGCGCGGGTGCTCGGTGACGGCGGGACGGCGTTCGTGATCACCCCGAACGCCCCGGCCGACTTCGAGAACCCCTACCACGTGCACCTCTTCGAGTCGCCGGAGCTGACGGAGCTGCTCGGACGGCACTTCCACGAGGTCGAGGTGCTCGGTCTCGACGGCGACGAGGTGGTCAAGGCCGACTTCGAGCGGCGCCGGCGCACCGGGGCGCGGCTGCTGCGCCTCGACCCGTTCGGATGGCGGCACCGGCTGCCGCGCTCGTGGTACGTGCAGCTGCACGCGGCCGGCCGCCGGCTGGTGTACCCGCTGGTGAACCGCCGGGCGAGCGGGGGCCCGGCCATCACCGACGCCCGTTTCCGGGTGGACGCTCACGTCGATCCCTCGACGCTGGTGCTGTTCGCCGTCGCCCGGCACCCCCGTCGGGGCGGACCCGCTCGGTAGGATTGGCGGGCCATGGCGGATCACGTGCGACGTCAACCGGTCACCGGGTGGGGCGCCACCGCGCCCACCGTGGCCAGGGTGGTGCCGGCCAGGGGCGAGGCCGAGGTCCGGGCCGCGCTCCACCTCGCCGACGACCGGGGAGCCATCGCTCGGGGGCTCGGCCGCTCGTACGGGGCGCCGGCTCAGAACGCCGGTGGCCTGGTGCTCGAGCTGGCCGACGACCAAGGCCCGATGGTGCTCGACCCGGCCGAGGGCACGGTGCGGGTCGGGGCCGGGGTGAGCCTCGACGCCCTGCTGCGCCACCTCGTGCCACGGGGCTGGTTCGTGCCGGTGACGCCGGGTACCCGGGCGGTCACGATCGGCGGCGCCATCGCGGCCGACATCCACGGCAAGAACCATCACCGCGACGGCAGCTTCGGCCACCACGTCACGACCATGCAGCTGATGCTCGCCGACGGTTCGGTGCACGAGATCGGGCCCGCGCAGGAGCCGGCGCTCTACTGGGCGACCGTGGGCGGCATGGGTCTCACCGGGGTGATCCTCGAGGCCACGATCCGCCTGCTCCCCATCACGACGAGCCGGATGCTCATCGACACCGAGCGCACCACCGACCTCGACGACCTGTGTGCCCGCATGACCGAGGGCGACCACCGGTACCGCTACTCGGTCGCCTGGATCGACCTGCTCGCCACCGGCCGTCACCTCGGCCGGGGGGTGCTCACCCGCGGCGACCACGCCGAGGTTGCCGACCTGCCGGCGCGCGACCGGCAGTCGCCGCTGGCGTACGGCCCGAGCGCGCTGGTGACTGCACCGCCGCTGGTGCCCGACGGGCTGCTGAACCCGGTCACGGTGCGGGCGTTCAACGAGGTCTGGTACCGCAAGGCGCCGAGGGGGCCGCACACCGGCCTCGAGTCGATCGGCTACTTCTTCCACCCGCTCGACCTGGTGCGCTCCTGGAACCGCATGTACGGCCGGCACGGCTTCGTGCAGTACCAGTTCGCCGTGCCCTTCGGCGCCGAGGACGTGCTGCGCCGGGTCGTGGAGCGGCTGTCGCGCAGCCACGCCCCGTCGTTCCTGGCGGTGCTGAAGCGCTTCGGCGGGTCGAGCCCGGCGCCGCTGTCGTTCCCGATGCCCGGCTGGACGCTGGCGCTCGACCTGGCGGCGGGGCGGCGGGGGGTGCCCGAGATGTTCGCCGAGCTCGACCGGTGGGTGCTCGACGCCGGCGGCCGCCACTACCTGGCCAAGGACGCCCACCTTCGCCCCGATGCGCTGGGCGCCGCCTACCCCCGCCTGGACGAGTGGCGGGCGGTGCGCGACAAGGCCGATCCGACGGGTGTGTGGGTCAGCGACCTGGCCCGCCGGCTGCGCCTGGTGGGCTGACCTGGGCAACGTCGAAGCGATCGAGGACCGGTGATGGAGAACGCGTTCGGAGACCCCCAGACCGTGGTGCTGCTCGGCGGCACCAGCGACATCGGCCAGGCGATCGTGCGGCGGGCGATCGGAACCGGCACGACCACGGTGGTGCTGGCCAGCCGCCGCCCCGACGATGCCGATGCCTTCGCCGCCGAGCTGGCGGCGCGCGGCATCCGAGTGGAGTCGGTGGCCTTCGACGCCACGCAGGCGGACCGTCACGGTGCGTTCGTGGCCGAGCTGGCCTCGACCATCGGCGACCTCGACCTGGTGATCCTGGCGTTCGGCGTGCTGGGCCACGGCGCGGGGATCGACGTCGACCCGGCCCAGGCGGCCGCTGACGTCACGGTGAACTACGTCGGTGCGGTGTCGGCCGGGCTGGCGGTGGCCCAGCAGCAGCGTCGCCAGGGGCACGGCCGGCTCGTGGTGCTGTCGTCGGTGGCGGGCGAGCGGGTGCGCAAGGCCAACTTCGTGTACGGCTCGTCGAAGGCAGGCCTCGACGGCTTCGCCCAGGGCCTGTCGGACTCCCTGGCCGGCAGCGGTGCCTCGGTGCTCATCGTGCGGCCCGGGTTCGTGACGAGCCGGATGACCGCGGGGCTGAAGCCGGCTCCGTTCGCCACCACGCCCGAGGCGGTCGCCGAGGTGACCGTGCGCGGGCTGCGGCGCGGCTCGCGTGTCGTGTGGGCGCCGGGCATCCTGCGCTGGGTGTTCGTGGTCTTCCGCCACCTCCCCCATGCCATCTGGCGCCGCCTCCCGTTCTGAGCGGAGTCAGGGGCGGGGTGGGATGTCGACGTTGACCTCGACGGCGGGGTCGTACGCGGGCTCGTAGGGACCGTCGTAGGGGCCCGGCGCGCCCCCACCCTCGCAGCGCCGGTAGAGCCGGGCCAGGTCGTGCTGATAGCTGCGGACCAGGCAGAACTGCTCCTCGACCACCCGGTTCGGGTCGTCGGGGCCGAACACCCGCGAGTCGTTCGGCTCGATCCAGCCGGACCAGAAGCGGGTGAGGATCAGCCAGTCGGCCGAGGCGACGTCGTCGGCGAGCGAGGAGCCCTCGGCGTTGGCCATGCCGGGATCCATCTCGATGAACTGCGTGGCCGGCTCGAGCTCGGGGAACAGGTAGTAGAAGACCACGTCGCTGTAGTTGGTGTGGCGCAGGTCGACCGGGCCCACGAGCAGCCGCTCACCCGGCTGGGCCATGGCGTCGAGATCCCTGACCAGCTCCGTCGACGCCAGCCAGGGCGGCACGTCGCCCAGATAGAACCTCCGGCCGGCGCGCTCGACGAGCAGCCCCGGCGGGAGCTGCCCCAGGGTCTGGCGCACGCCGAGCAGGTAGGTGCGCAACGTGTAGAAGGGCAGCACCACCAGCAGCACCGCGGTCACCGTCCCGAGGCCCGTGAGGACCCGTGAGGTGCGGGGCCAGGCCGGCCGGGCTCGGGCCACCAGCTCGATGACGGCGAGCGGCGCGATCGCGAAGCTGACGCAGCTGACCCACAGGAAGTGGGCGCTGTCGGGGCGCTGGAGGGCCTGGGGGAGCAGGCCGACACCGAACATCGCCGCCCCGAGCAGCGTCAGGGTCCGGGCGCTGCGATCGCGCCGGCGCACGATGATCGCCGCCGCCAGCACGCCGAACGCCACCGCCGGCAGCAGGAAGAACCACACGAACAGCTGCTCGCTCGCTCGGGGCGCTGGGAACGGCCAGTACGGGGGGAACTTCTCGGCGATGACCTGCAGCGCCCCGTCGAGGTGGTCCCACGACGGTGGGCGGGGCAGCTCACGCCCGGGCCGCAGCCGGAACACCGGGTCGAGCAGCATCCCCTCGACCGAGGGTCCGACGCCGGCCATGGCCAGGTGGACGAACATCGGGATCAGCCCCACCGCGAACCCGGGGGCGAAGCGCCGCCACAGCATCGTCCGGCGGGTCCACACCACCGCCCCGAGCCCCAACGCCAGCGCCACCACCACGTCGGGGCGGTACGTGAGGGCCAGCCCGGCGAGCACTCCGGAGGCCACCCACCAGCGACCGGGATGCGACACCTCGGGCGCGCTGGCCCGCAGCGCGAGCACCAGGCTCCACAGCCCGAGCGCCACCGCCCCGTTCCACGCCAGCGCGCTGAGCCCGATGGGGCTGAGCACCATGACGGCGGCGAGGATCGCACACCCGGCGGCTGCCAGGCGCCCCCACGAACGGGCCAGCGCGTAGATGGCGAGCACGATCCCGAGGTGCTGCACCAGCCCGACCGTGCGCTCAACCTCGAGATGGACGCCGAACACGCGGTAGGCACCGGCCAGCGCGTGCAGCGACCCTGGCCCGTACAGGTGCAAGAAGTCGACGTTGGGCACGTCACCGGCCAGCACCCGCTCCGGGAAGGTGAGCATGAAGCCCTCCTCCATCGGCGCGCCGGGCGAGCGGTACATGCCCCGCAGCGGCAGGGCGACCACGGCCAGCACGGTCCCGAGCGACGCCACCCCGGCCCAGTGCCAGCGCCGTGGGTGCCACCACCCGGGCGCGCCGGCCACGAACGCACCCGGGTCGCCGGAGGGCTGGGGCAGGGGTCGGGGCGCGAGTCGCCGGCCGACCTTGCCGAGCAGTGGTGTCAGCGACACGGCGGCGAGCACGCACAGTGTGAGCTCGGCCGGCGCTCGGAACCGGGTGGTGCCGTAGGCGTAGGCGGCGGTGACCGTGACGCTGACTACCTGGGCCATGAGCGGCCAGATCGGGACCTTGCGCCGCCAGCACCGGATGGCCCCGGCGATCGCCAGCGCGGCGAGGCCGTAGTACATGAACAGCCCGATCCGCACGCTGTCGGTGTCACGCCCCTCGATCGCGGCGAAGTCGATGTTCTGCCCCGGACGGAACAGCTCCCACTGGCGCAGCACCCGCGCGGCGATCACCTTCGGCAGCTCGTCGAGGTGGTCGCGGGCGTAGTCGACGCCGACCTTGCGCCAGTAGACGGACTTCTCGGCCTCGTCGCCCGGCGGCTCACCCTCCTCGGCCCGGATCTGCTCCTGGCAGTCGAACAGCCAGAAGCCCAGGAACTTCCCGTTGTACGTCTCGTCGCAGTTGGCGTACACGAGCAGCTCGTTGCCGTTCGTCGACAGCGGCACGAACACCTCGAAGTTGCGCAGGTTGTGCACCATCCACGGTGCGAGGACGGCCAGGCAGGCGGCGCCGGCCGCCACGAGGTGGGCGAGGCGCCGGCCGAGCGCGAGCGAGCGGTCGAGCAGCATCCACGGCGCGGCGAGGAGCACCACCAGGAACAGGCCCTCGCCTCGGGTGAGTGTGGCCAGGCCGATGAAGGCTCCCAACGCCACCGCCGCCGCCCAGCGGTGGTGGTCGCGCCAGCGGTAGGCGGCGAGGATGGCGAGCCCGCACAGCAGCACGAACAGCCCCTCGGGGAACAGCACGCCGTCGATCACCCACAGATTGGGGTACACCGCGGCCAGGACCCCGGCGACCAGCCCCGTCCATGGCCCGGCGAGGCGCCGGGCGATGAGGATGGCGACGAGCACCACGGCCGCGCCGACCAGGCACGACGCCAGCTTGTTGTCGACGTAGGTGGTGCCACCGAGGCGGGCGAAGAACGAGAGGTACACGGGGTACAGCGGCCCGTGGAGCGCGCTCGGGATGGTGCGCCCGTAGGCGATCCAGTTCAGCGGCTCGAGGAAGCCCCGGCCCTGGGCCAGCAGGTTCGCGGTGGTGTGGTAGAAGAGCGGGTCCCCGCCGTCGGTGCGCTCCGGGGCGATCGTGAACAGCGCGACCACCCGCCAGGCGAACGCCCCGCCGGTGACGGCGGCGGCGCCGAGCGCGAACGGAGTGGGCAGCCAGGCCGCCCGCTGCCGCCAGCCGGCCGCTGGCAGCTGGACGGCCACGAGCGTGGCGAACGCGATCCCCAGCGCAACGAGCGCGGCCCACAGGATCGGGGGGAGGGCGGGGCCGTCGAGGAACCGTCCGTCCATCGTGATCACGTAGCGCTCGCGGTACTGGCGGGCGATGAGCACCAGCGCCGGACCCCACCACAGCAGCAGCCCGAGCGCGGGGGTGGCGGGCCAGCGCACCACACCGGAGTGCCGCATCCGGGAGCGACCGACGGCGAGCGCGAGCGCGACCGCCCCGGCCCCGGCTGCGACGCCTGCCCAGTGGTGCACCTCCGCCTGGAACACGTGCTCCACAAGGGGGCCGTTGGGCCCGGTGATGACGTCGAGCAGCCACGCCCCGCCGACCAGCGCCGCGCCGGACCAGGCGAGGTGGTGGTTGGCTGCGGCCCAGGTTCCCCATCGGTGCAGGTCGGGCCGCACGACGAGCGCGGCCAGACTCCCGGCTATCACGAGGGTGTCGAGGTGCGCCGGCAGCCAGCTCAACGGCCCGTGGAGCGAGTCGACGTCGAGCAGCTGGCAGCCCCACCGGAAGGCGGCCGCCACCACGATCGCGCCCACGGCGCTCGTGGCGAGCCGGCCCGGGAGCGCCGTCGCCCACCGCCACCACAGCGGGGCGAGGGCCACGGCCGGCACGGCCACGGCCAGGATCCACCCGACGCTCAGCGCGGCCGGCGGTCCGCTGTCGCCGGGTGAGCGGAACACCAGGGCGTACGAGATCAGCTGGCGAGGGGAGGCGCCGGGGCGGGCCACGGCCATCGCCCCGATCACGGCCAGCCACCACATCGGGTACACCCGCCGGGCGAGCCCGCCGAGCCATGTGCCCCAGCCCACGGCCGTCCGTCCGGCGAGGGCGAGCACGGCGAGCGCCGCCGCCACGGCGATCACCGCCGACCCTGCCAGGTCGAGCCGGGAGAGCATCCGACCCCGGACACCCTCGCTGACCAGGCCCGTCATGATCGACGCCTCGGCCACGAGCAGGGCGAGCGACGCGGCCGCCACCACCCACCACAGCCCAACGGTCGATGGCCTCGGCGGCCGCGGCTCGGGGGTGGTCACGGGGTGTGGAGCCTAGTGGTGGGGTGCCACCTGCAGGGGGCACGCCGGTCACCACCCCGCCACGGGGAGGTGCCAGCCTCGACCGCCGTCCCTCTAGCATTCCGGGGTCATGGCCGCTGCGACCTCGCCCCGTCGACTCGGCCCGCCCATCGCGATCGGCGTGGCGGTCGCCGTCGTCCTCCTCTGGTGGTGGTGGCCCTCGGTCGGGCGCTCGGCCGACCGACTCGACGTGGTGGTCGTCGGCGACACGCACGTCGTCGATGCGCAGGAGCAGATCGAGCGTCGCATCCGCGAGGAGGGGTTCTCCGTGGCGGTGGTCGCCACCGATCCGGGTAGCTTCTGCGAGGGACTCGACGAGCTGGGCCGGCGCGTCGAGGACGACGACCCGACGATCGTGGTGCTCAGCCCCACGACGACCGGCACCGGATGCACACTGGCCGACGGCGTCGAGGCGGCGGGCGACGCCACCGTGGTGGCGCTCGTGCAGCCGGGAGCCCAGGACCCGCAGGTGCGAGCCGAGGCCGAGGCGCTCGGGCTGACCGTGGCCGATCCGACCCGACTCCTCGGTGACGTCGCCGCCGTGCGCCTGTCCTGCCAGTGGTGGGACGACTGCGAGCCCGACGGCCAGATCGCCGTGCGCGACGATGCCGGCGCGCTCACGCCCGCCGGTGGCGAGCGGGTGGCCCGGGTGCTGGTCGGGGTCCTGCCGTGACGGCGACCGGCACCGAGGCACCCCCGGTCGAACCACGCCACCGCATCCGCTCGTGGGCGGTGCCGATCGGCGTGGCGCTGGTGCTCATCGTCCCGGCGATCGCCGCGCTCGTGGTCCTCGCCGACCCGACCTGGTACCCGACCGGCGACATGGCCCAGGCCGAGCTGCACCTGCGCGGGTTCTGGTCGCACCCGCCGCTGGTCGGGGCTGCCGGGCGGATCGTGAGCCGTGACGGCGTCCAGGGGTCGCACCCCGGGCCGAGCCTCTGGCTCGCCATGTACCCCGTGTACGTGCTCGGCGGGCAGACGTCGCTGTCGATGATGGCGGCCGTGGCGTCGGTGAACGTGGTCGCGATGGCGGTCGCGCTGTGGATCGCCATCCGGAGGGGCGGCTGGGCGCTGGCCGCGATCCTCGCCGGGGTAACGGCGCTGCTGGTGCGCGCCAGCGGGCCGGAGGTGTTCACCGAGCCGTGGAACCCGTGGCTGGCGATCATGCCCTTCCTGAGCTTCGTGCTGGCGGCGTGGAGCGTGACCGAGCGGGACTGGCCGATGGCGCCGATCGCCGTGCTGGCCGGCAGCCACGCCATCCAGAGCCACAGCGGCTACCTGCTCGTCGTCGGGGCGCTGCTGGCCGCAGCCGCGGCCACCGGGGTGGTCCGCTCGTGGGGCCAAGACCGCCGGCCGATGTGGCGCTGGGGTGCGGTGACGCTCGGGGTGGCGGCGTTGGCCTGGCTGCCACCGGTCATCGACCAGCTCCGCCGGGACCCGGGGAACCTGACGATCCTGTGGCAGAACTTCCGGTACCCCAACGAGCCCTACCTGGCTGTGTCCGAGGTGGTCGACGCGGTGGCGAACCAGGTGAGCCTGTTCGGCCCGTGGCTGCTCGGCCCCGATGCCACCGGCGTCAGCGTCATCGGCACGCTCCTCCTCCTGGCCGGCTGGGCTGCGGCGGCGTGGTCGGCGTGGCGGCGGCGCGCCGGGTCCGAGCTGCGGCTCCACGGCCTGCTCGCCGTCGGTGTGGCGGCCGGCGTGGTGTCGGTCTCGCGGATCTTCGGCTTCTACTTCGAGTACACGGTGCGATGGTTCTGGGTGCTCGTCGGCCTGGTCGTGGTGGCCTCGGCGTGGTCGCTCTGGGGGGAGCTGGCGGCCCGCCGCGCTGACCAGCGAAGCGGCCGGTGGGCGCTCGCCGGCACCGTGGCCGCGACCCTCGGCGTCGTCGCCGTCGCCACCGTCCAGTTCGCCGACCGGGCCCTCGTCACCGGGTTCGAGGACTCCCAGGTCGTGGGCGCGCTCGTCGACGACGTGGAGCAGGGGATCGACCCTGAGGGGCGCACGCTGGTGCGGTGGTGGGACCCGGTGGTGCTCGGCGCCACCGGCTTCGGGCTGGTGCTCGAGCTGGAGCGGCGGGGGGTGAGCGCCGGGGTCGACCAGCAGTTCGCGGCGGGCGCGCTCCCGCACCGGGTGATGCCGGAGGAGACCGCGGCCCAGGTGCTCTACGTGGTGCTCGGCGACGCGGCGATCGAGCGCGCCCGCGAGATCGAGGGGCTGACGGAGCTGGCCTACGACGACCTGCGCACCGACGCCGAACGGACCCGCTCCGCCGAGCTGCGCGAACTGCTCGAGCAGCGCCTGGTCGAGCTGGGCCGCGAGGACCTCGTCGCCGCCATCGACCAGCAGTACGGACAGGCTCGGCTCCTGTTCGGGGTGCCCCCGCTGCCCGACGACGTCCTGGCGATCGTCAGCGAGTACGTCGACCTGCGCCAGCCAGCGGCGGTCTTCGTCGCCGAGCCGGGAACGGTCGTCCCGCCGCTGGCCTGAGCGCACGGGTAGCCTGGTCGGCCGTGCGCGTGGTCGTCGTGCTGCCCACCTACCAGGAGGCCGAGAACATCGGTGCGCTGCTGGCGCGTGTGCGCAGCTGTGTCCCTGAGGCCGACATCCTGGTCGTCGACGACAACAGCCCTGACGGCACGGGCGAGCTGGCGGAGTCGACGGCGGCCGAGCTCGGCCACATCAAGGTCCTCCACCGTCCCGGCAAGCAGGGCCTGGGCAGCGCCTACCGCCACGGCTTCCAGGTCGCCCTCGACGAGGGGTACGACGCGGTGGTGTCGATGGACGTCGACTTCTCGCACGACCCTGCCGTCATCCCGACGATGCTCGCCCGGCTGGACGAAGGGGCCGACGCCGTCATCGGGAGCCGCTACGTGCCCGGCGGCGGCACCAAGGACTGGCCGCTGCACCGGCGGCTGCTGTCGCGCTGGGGCAACCGCTACACGGCGTTCGTGCTCGGCCTGCACGCACGCGACTGCACGAGCGGCTTCCGGGCGTATCGGGCCACTGCGCTGGCCGACATCGACCCCGGCTCCACCAGCGCCGAGGGATACGCGTTCCTGACCGAGCTCGTGCGGCGCCTCGACCGCCGGGGCTGGCGGATCACGGAGGTCCCGATCATCTTCGTCGACCGTGAGCACGGCACCTCGAAGATGTCGTTCCACATCGTGCGCGAGTCGATGCTGCTCGTCACCGAGTGGGGCCTGCGCGACCGGTGGCGGGCGTTGCGCCACCGCCGCTGACGGCTCAGCTCGTCGCTCGGAGCCGCTCGGCGGGGCGCGAGTACTTGATGATGCAGACCAGCGCCCGCACGCCGTCGCGCCAGCCGATCTTCTTGCCCTCCGCGTAGGTGCGTCCGGAGTACGAGATGCCGACCTCGTAGATGCGCCAGCCGCCGCGCGCCACCTTGGCCGTGACCTCGGGCTCGAAGCCGAAGCGGTCCTCCTTCAGCTCGATCGACTGGATCACCTCACGCCTGAAGGCCTTGTAGCAGGTCTCCATGTCGGTGAGGTTCAAGTCGGTGAGCATGTTCGACAGCAGTGTGAGCACGTGGTTGCCGAGGGAGTGCCAGAAGTACAGCACCCGGTGCGGACGCCCGCCGAGGAAGCGCGAACCGAACACCACGTCGGCCAGGTCCGCCTCGAGCGGGG
Organism: uncultured Ilumatobacteraceae bacterium; assembly: GCA_964556225.1. Lineage (GTDB taxonomy): Bacteria > Actinomycetota > Acidimicrobiia > Acidimicrobiales > Ilumatobacteraceae > CAZKVJ01. Next base: position 391 of record CAZKVJ010000030.1, on the reverse strand, counting down.
CCAGCAGCTCGCCGTACTCGGAGGGGTCGTACTCGAGGTCGGCGTCCTGCACCACCACGTAATCGGCGGTGGCCTCGACGAACCCTCGCCGCAAGGCCGCGCCCTTGCCCTGGTTGTGCGGCTGGAGCACCACCCGAACCTTGTCGTGGGAGACACCCGCCAGCAGGGCTCGCGTGCCGTCGGTGCTGCCGTCGTCGACGACGATCACCTCGGCCACCCACGGCGACTCGAGCACGCGCCCCAACAGGGTCAGGATCGTCGCCTCCTCGTTGAAGCACGGGACGACGACGCACAGGCAGGGACGGGGGGAAGCAGACGCCACGATCGAGCGATGCTAGCCGTGGGCCCCGTCCCGGGAGGGTGGCCGGACGTCAGCACCCGGGAGCGCAGC
>CAZKVJ010000029.1:0-31760 GCA_964556225.1 uncultured Ilumatobacteraceae bacterium | reverse complement strand
CCAGTTCACCCACTGCATCGACGTGGCCCCGACGATCCTCGAAGCGGCCGGGCTGCCCGAGCCGACGGCCGTCGACGGTATCGCCCAAGAGCCGATGGACGGCACCAGCTTCCTGTCCACGTTCGCCGCCGCCGACGCGCCCGAGTGCCACACGAGCCAGTACTTCGAGATGTTCGGGAGCCGGGCCATGTACAAGGACGGCTGGTGGGCGGCATCGCGCCCGAACCGCATCCCGTGGGACTTCTCCCCCGAGACCCTGCGTCAGTTCGGCCCCGGGTCCGGATGGGATCCCGACCGCGACGTCGGCTGGGAGCTCTACTACCTGCCGGACGACTTCTCCCAGGCCCACGACATGGCCGCCGAGCACCCCGACAAGGTCGAAGAGCTTCGTCAGCTGTGGTGGGCGGAGGCCGACCGGAACCGCGTGCTGCCGCTCTGGGGCGGTGCCAGCGTGATGTTCGGCATCCTGCCGCCGATGCCCACCGTCACCCGGCACACGTTCGCCGGCGACGTCCAGAACGTGCAGCGGGGCATGGTGCCGCGCATCTACGGGCGCTCGTACGCGATCGAGGCCGAGCTGCACGTCCCCGAGGGCGGGGCCGAAGGGGTGATCGTCGCCAACGCCGACTTCATCGGCGGCTACGCCCTGTGGGTCGCGAGCGACGGCACGCTGCGCCACACATACTCGCTGCTCGGCGTCGAGACCTACAAGCAGGTCTCGGACCGCCCGATCCCCACCGGCGACGTGACCGTGAAGATGCTCTTCGAGAGCGAGCAGCCCACGCCGGGCAGCGGCGGCACGGTGACGCTGTACGCCAACGACGAGCCGATCGGCTCGGGCACGATGCCGCGAACGGTGCCGATCACCTTCTCGTCGTACTCGGGCATGGACGTCGGGCGCGACAACGGTCTCGTCGTCGACCTCGACTACGAGGACCGAGCGCCGTACGCCTTCACCGGCACGGTGCGCCACGTCGTGTTCGACCTGATGCCGGCCCACCACGAGGCCGAACAGACCCTGCACGAGCACGCCCACCAGGGCCTGCTCGCCCACGGCGCCGCCGGCTGAACCTCCGAACCCCGCGACATTCGCGCCACCCTGGCGCGCCGGTCGCGGGCAGGCGGTCGGGCGGCTCAGGTCGGCGTGGCCCAGACGTGGGCGCCGCCCCAGTCGATCCCGACCACGGGTTCGTCGCCCACCACCCAGGCGTCGTGGCCCGGCGGGGTCGTGTTCACCTGGCCGGCTCGCAGCTCGAACTCCGTACCGTCGGCCATGTGGACCCGCAGCCGGCCGGAGACCATGTAGGTGAAGTGCGGCGCCTCGCAGAGCTCGGTGCCCGCTCTCGGCTTGGCGTGCTCGGACCAGCGCCAGCCGGGCTGCAGCGTCATCCGCATCACCTCCCCACCACCGATCTTGACCACCTCGGCACGGGCGAAGGGCATCTCCCTCACCTCGTCCGGATCGTCGAACGCGCGTGTCTCCGGTATCGCCATCGCAGCACCCCCAGTGCAACGGAAGCGTCCATTGACGCGCCATTCGGCGCGACCGTCAAGAGGCTTCGACGCGGATCCGCTCGCGCTCGACGTCGAAGCTCGCCGGGGGGTACTGCGGGTCCATCTCCCGCAGCGTCTCGATCAGGAGGTGGGCGATCAGCCAGTCCCGGTGCCACTTCCGGTCGGCGGGGATCACGTACCAGGGCGCCACGTCCGTTGAGCAGCGCACCAGCGCCTCCTGGTAGGCCTGCTGGTAGTCGTCCCACAGCGCCCGCTCGTCGACGTCGCCGGGGTTGTACTTCCAGTGCTTCGTGGGATCGTCGAGACGGTCGAGCAACCGCTGGCGTTGCTCGTCTCGCGAGATGTGCAGCATGCACTTGATCATGGTGATCCCGCGGGCGGCGAGATCGGCCTCCCACTCGTTGATCTCGTCGTAGCGGGTGGACCAGACCGACTCGGGCACCAGCTGGCGCACCCGCTCGACGAGCACGGACTCGTAGTGGGAGCGGTCGAACAGCCGGACCCGGCCGGGCTCGGGCAGCTGGCGCTCGATCCGCCAGAGGTAGTGGTGAGCCTTCTCCTCGTCGGTCGGCTTGCCGAACGACGACACCGAGAACCCGAGCGGGTCGAGCAGCCGGTCGACGACCTTCGTCGCTCCACCCTTGCCGGAGGTGTCGGTCCCCTGGAGCACGATCAGGAGCGACCGCTGCCCACCTCCTTTGGCCTCGGCCCAGAGCCGCTCGTGGAGCGTCGTGGCCTCTTCCTCCAGCGCGGCGATCTGCTCGCGTGCACGGTCGCGATCGCCCGGTCCGGCGACGACCCCGCCGGGGTCGATCCGATCCAGCCGCGAACCCGACCGGACACGCAGCTGCTCGCGGACGCTGCGGCGGTGGGCCACGTGGCTCAGCAGGCCTCTTCGATGGCCGAGACGAGCCCGCCGAGCGACGTCACCAGGTCGCCGACGGCACTCGCCGCCTCGCGGAGCGCATCGACCGACACGCCGCCGTCCAATGCGGTCTTCACCCGGTCGAGCGCGTCCTGGACGGCGGCGGTCTCCTCTGTGTACCGGTCCTTGGCAGCGGTCCTCAGGTCGTCGACGGCCGCCTGTACCTGGTCGACGTACTGGCGCAGGGCATCGGTGCCGTCCTGGACCACGTTGATGTCGCCCAGGTCGGTGATCGCCGACTTCAGGTTCTCGCGGGCGGTGCACACGTCGCCGGCCGCAGCCTCGGTGGCTGCCGGGGCCTCGGTGCCGTCGGAGGAGCTGTCGTCACCACAGGCGGCCAGCACCAGCAGGCCGGCGACGGCGACGGTGACGAGTCGGTGGGTGCGCATGTGTGCTCCTCGGGGTCGGGGGGTTCGGACGGTCCCTGATCACCGTAGCCAGGTCGGCGGCGACGGCTCATCACCCCCTACGGGTGAGGCGGTGTCGCTGACCCGGTCGAGGTCGAAGAAGCGTGCCACCGACGGGAACTTGCGCGGGATCGCCCGCACCAGCGGCAGCCCGAACACGAACAGCGCGATGCTGCCGAAGCGCTCGAAGATCACGGCGTTGATCGTCGTTGCCACCGTGAGCGTGCGCCCGAGGATGAAGAACCAGCCCAACGAGGCCACGGCGATGCCGAAGGCGCCGTACACCGCCGACGACTCGCTGATGCGATGGGGCAGGTAGAACTGCGTGAACCACTGCAGCACGCCGACCGTGAGCCCCACCAGCACCGCTCCCGGCAGCAGTGCGCTCGGGTCACGGGTCGCCCTGGGCAGCGCCAGGCTCACGAAGAACCAGGCCGCGCCGTACAGCAGCGACGCCACGAGGATCGCCGTCGTGCCGATCGCCGGCCCGGCCGCGATGCGAATGCGATTCACGACCGCGAACGCGATCATCAGCGCGGCGATCAATCCGATGACGGCTCCGATGACCTTCACCGAGGCGGTACGAGCTGGACGGTCCTGGCGCCACGACAGTGCGGAGACTGCGATGAGGACCTTGGCCAGCGACCGGCCGGCCCACATGGTACCCCAGAACCCGAGGAAGATCGCGATCCACGAGGTGGTGGCCCCGGTGGACAGTGAGTTGGCGATCTCCTCGCTCACGCTCTGGCTCAAACCCACCTCGTCGGACACCGTCTCGACGCTGAAGTCGACGACCAGGCTCAGCAGGCCGATCAGGAACAGCGTCAGCGGCACGAAGAACAAGAACAGCCGGAACGCGATCGCCGAGCCGAGCACACTGCCGACCGCGATCCGGTCGCGCTCGTAGAACCGCACACCGACATCGAGTGCCGGCACCGTCGTGCGCCACTCCTCGAGCGCAGTGGCGAGCCGGCTGGCCACCTCGCCGGCCCGTGAGCGAGCCTTGGTCACGTAGTCGCGCATCCGGCCGAGGTCGGCGCCGGCGTCGTTGGTGACGTCCGAATCCGACCGTTCCACGGGCCCCATCATCGCAGGCCGACGTTGCTAACCCTGCCGTGTCCGCTCGAAAGCGGCGACCACGTCCGGGAGCGTCTCGTAGACCGCATCCGCACCGAGCAGGTCGATCGTCCTCGGTGCGCGCCTCGGGTGTGGCCGGGGTCGAGTGCAGCCCGCTGTCGCGGCCCTCGGTCACCACAGTGTTCGACGGCCGGTACGAGCGTCGCAGATGGTCCAGGATGGAGGCGACGATGGCGAGCACGATGACCTGCTCGACGCCGATGACCACCACCGTGGCGGCGGTCAGCACGGCCACGACGAACTCGTCGGGACGATGGCCATGTCCCATTCCCCTCCGTGCTCGAGTGAGTGCAGCACGCCCGGCGATGCCGGTGCATCACCCTGAGGGGACGACGGCAGCGCGCACAGGAACTGCCCAGGTCGTCCCCAGGGCCCGCTCCGGGACACGGTGCACGCTGCAGCCGTGCACGTGAGCGCCAGCCGCCAGCCCACCGCCCGACCGACGCTCCCGGCGCGACCGCTGCCGACCCCGGTCCGCACCCGCCTCAACGGCAGCGACATCGCCGCCGCCGCGGTCGGGATCACGGCCGTGGTCGTCGGCATCTGGGTCCGCCACGGCGGCCTCGCCGCCCTGTGGACCGGCTGGGGCTCGGCGTGGACGAGCCTCACGCAGCTCACCGGCCTGCTCGCATCACTCGGTGGTCTGGCCGGCCTCGTCCTGATCGCTCGGCCGAGAGCGCTCGAGCAGCGCCTCGGCCTGGACCGCCTCTTCGTGTGGCATCGCGTCCTCGGCGAGACGATGGCGGTGCTGGTCGGCGCCCACGTCGTGGCCGGCATCGTCGCCTGGTCGAACGGTGGCGTGGCCGCCGCCGTCGTCGACCTCACCGGCCGCCAGCCGTACATGGCCACGGCCACCGTGGGCGCGCTGCTGATCGGCGTGGTCACCGTGTCGTCGCTGCGGTCGATCCGTCGACGCCTCGCCTACGAGACCTGGTACTTCGCGCACCTCCTCGCGTACGGCGCGCTGGCGCTGTCCTTCTCCCACCAGATCGTCCTCGGCGGCGACTTCGCCGACGACGTCCTGGCCCGATGGATGTGGATCGCCCTCCACCTCGGGGCGGTCGCGCTCGTGCTGTGGGGACGCGTCGGGCGCACGGTGACGGCGGCGCTGCGGCCGCTGCGGGTCGTCGCCCGCCGTTCGGTCGGCCCGGCCACCACCGAGCTGACCCTCGCCGGACCGGCCCTGCGCACCCTGCGCGCCGACGCTGGCCAGTTCGTCCTCCTCCGGCCAGTGCGACGGGACCTGTGGTGGCAGGCGCACCCGTTCTCGCTCTCGGCCGCCCCGACCACCGAGGGCCTGCGCTTCACGGTGAAGGACCGGGGCGACGCCAGCCGGGCGTTCACCCAGCTGCCGGTCGGGGCGAAGGTGGTCATCGAGGGACCGTACGGCGCCTGCACCCCCGACGTGGTGGGCGACCGCCGGGTGCTCTTCATCGTGGGCGGGGTCGGCGTCGCCCCCGCGAAGGCGATGCTCGAGCGCCTCGGGCCGGCCAGCGCGCCCATCGTGCTGTACCGGGCCCACCGCGATGACGACCTGGTCCACCTCGACGAGCTGCGTGGGCTGGCGCTCGAGCGAGGCGGCGCCGTCTACACCCTGACCGGCCCGACGGCGACGCTGGCGGTGCGCGACCCCTACGCCGCACCCGTCCTGGGCGGGCTGGTCCCCGACCTCGCCAGCCGCACCGCCGTGCTGTGCGGCCCGGAGCGCCTGCTGCATGCGGCCCGAGCCGGACTGCGGGCGGCCGGCATGGCCCCTGAGCACATCCGCTTCGAACGACCCTGGTGGTGACCCGATGACCCCCTTCACCCGAGCTGCGCTCCCCGCCCTCGTGATCGGCGGTGCGGCCGGCGCCCTCCTCATGGGCCTGGACCGTCCGGCCGGTCCTGGATCCCCCGTCGCCGGCGACACGTCGTCGACCACCGGGTCGACCGCCGAGTCGACCACGACCACGGCGGCGGCCACTGCCACGACGTGCACCACCGTCGAGGGGCCGAGCATCGACACCCGGTTCGGACCGGTGCAGGTGGCCGCCTCGGTGTCGGCGGACGGCACGATCTGCGACGTCGACGTGCTGGAGTACCCCTCGGACGACCCCAGGTCCGTGTCGATCAACCAGCGGGCGCTCCCGACGCTCATCGAGGCAACGCTGGCGGCCCAGGACGCCGACATCGACACGGTGAGCGGGGCCACCTACACGTCGAGCGCCTATCGCCAGTCGCTCCAGGCGATCCTCGACTCGGTCGGCGCGTGAGATGGCGCCCAGCGCGCGCTCAGGAAGCATCCAGACGGCCCCCAGCGTCGACTGGTTGACTGTGGCCGTGACCTCGCGAAACACCGATGCGCCCGCCACCCGAGTGCTGGTCGTCGACGACGAGCCGGCCATCCGCGAGCTCGTGACCACCGTCCTGCGCTACGAAGGCTTCGAGGTGGCGGCGGCCGAGACCGGTCGCGACGCGCTCACCGAGGTCGAGCGCTTCCGGCCCCACCTCGTGGTCCTCGACGTCATGCTGCCCGACCTCGACGGCTTCGACGTGCAGCAGCGCCTCACCGAGAGCGGCCTGCGCACCCCCGTCGTGTTCCTCACCGCCCGCGACGCCGTCGAGGACCGGGTCCGCGGGCTCACCATCGGCGGCGACGACTACCTGACCAAGCCGTTCAGCCTGGACGAGCTCGTCGCCCGCATCCGCGCCGTGCTCCGCCGGACGCACACGGAGCTCACCGCCGACCGCCTGGTGGTCGCCGACCTCGAGCTCGACGAGGAGACCCACGAGGTCCACCGGGCGGGCGAGCAGATCGAGCTGACGCCCACCGAGTTCAAGCTGCTCCGCTACCTGATGCGCAACCCCCGCCGCGTCCTGTCCAAGGCCCAGATCCTCGACCACGTCTGGGAGTACGACTTCGGCGGCGACGGCAACATCGTCGAGACGTACATCTCCTACCTCCGCCGCAAGGTGGACACCGGGCACCCGCCGCTGATCCAGACCGTCCGCGGCGTCGGCTACGCGATCCGACCCCAGGCGGGGGCGGCGCGGGCAGACGGCTGATGTCGCTGCGCCTGCGCCTCACGCTGCTCACCGTCGCCGCGTTCGGCATCGGGTTGGTGGTGCTCGGGCTCGTCATCCCCCGCCTCGTCCAGGACTCCCTCACCGAACGCCTCGACGAGGACCTGGAAGCGGCCCGGTACCGTGCCATCGTCGAGCTGCTCACCCAGGACAACCGTCCCGGCCCGGACGAACCCGGTCGTACGCCGGTGGCGCTCAGCGAGGTCTACGTCGAGATCCGCGACCCGGACGGCGCGTTCGTGACCGGCGGGTTCGTCGATCCAGAGGCGACCGGGCTCAGCGTGCCCGCACTCGACGACCCCCTCACGACGGACCACGACGAGCCGTTCACGGTCGACTCCGTCGACGGGCACGATCCCCGGCGCTGGCGGGTGCAGGTGACCGGCGCCGACGACCTGGACGGGCCGCTCGCCGCCCTGGACGGCTCGCTGGTGGTCGCCCTGCCGATGTCCGACGTCGACGAGACGACGGCGCAGGTCACCTGGATCGTGGCGCTGGCCAGCGCGGCCACCCTCGCCGCCTTGGGCCTGATGGCGTGGCTGCTGATCGGCCTCGGGCTCGAGCCCTTGCGGCGCATGGAGCGCGACGCTGCGTCCATCAGCGACGCCGGCGACCTCGGCCAGCGAGTTCAGCACCCGAGCGAGCGGACCGAGCTGGGACGGCTCGGCTCGACCCTGAACGAGATGCTCGCCCGCCTCCAGGACAGCTTCGACGCCCAGCGGGCCGGCGAGGCCAAGCTGCGCCGCTTCGTCGCCGATGCGTCGCACGAGCTGCGCACTCCCCTCACCTCCATCCGGGGGTACGCCGAGCTCTACCGCCGTGGCGGCGACACCCCGGAGCAGGTCGACCGCAGCATGGGCCGCATCGAGGAGGAGTCGGCGCGGATGAGCCGCCTCGTCGAGGACCTGCTGCTCCTCGCTAGGAGCGACGAGGGGCTGCCCCTCCAGCGGGAGGCGGTCGAGCTGTCGGAGCTGGTGGCGGCGCTCGTCGAGGACGCTCGGGTGGTCGACCCACTCCGGACCATCTCCTTCGCCGGCGAGGCGGCCACGGTGCAGGGCGATCGCCACCACCTCCAGCAGGCAGTCGCGAACGTGCTCACCAACGCCCGCGTCCACACTCCACCGGGCACGCCGATCGATGTCAGCGTGCGCCGCCTCGACGGCACGGCGGAGGTGGCGGTGGCCGATCACGGCAGCGGTCTCGACCCGGCGATCGCCGACAAGGTGTTCGACCGCTTCTACCGGGCGGACCCGTCGCGCTCGCGTGCCGCTGGAGGCAGCGGGCTGGGCCTGGCCATCACGGCGGCCGTGGCGAGCGCCCACGGTGGGTCCGTGTCGGCACGAGCGACGCCCGGCGGTGGGGCGACGTTCGTGCTGGTGCTGCCACTCGCCGGCGACCTGTCCGCACCGCAGGTCGGGTCATGACGGGCATCGACCACCACGCGGCGCCGGTACGGCGCGTGGAGCGCCTGATGGGAACCGTCGTCAGCGTCGATGTGCGCGGATGCATCGACCGGTCGATGGCCGCCGCCGCGCTCGACGAGGCGCTCGCCTGGCTCCACCGCATCGAGGCGACGTTCAGCGTGTTCCGCCCGACGTCGCAGATCAGCCGGATCGGCCGGGGCGAGCTCCACCCCGACGACGCGGCGCCGGACGTGCGTGAGGTGCTGGTGCGCTGCGACGAACTCCGGGCGCTGACGGAAGGCGCCTTCGACCACCGCCCGCCTGGACGGCCCGACCGCCCGCTGGATCCCAACGCCCTCGTCAAGGGGTGGAGCATCGACCGGGTGGCGCTCCTCCTGCAGCTCCGAGGGGTGCGCTCGTACTGCATCAACGCCGGCGGCGACGTTCGCTGCGGCCTCCCCCCGGCCGGTTCGTCGGCGTGGCGCGTCGGCGTCCGCCACCCTGACGACCCCCGTTCGGTGGCGGCCGTGCTCGAGGTCGCCGACGCTGCCGTCGCCACCTCCGCTCGCTACGAGCGCGGCGCGCACGTGTGGGGCGAGTCCGGCCCGTTGCGCAGCGTCACCGTGGTCGGCCCCGAGCTCGGCACCGCCGACGCCCTGGCCACCGCGATCCTCGCCAGCGGCGTCGAGACACCCCAGTGGCTGGTCCGCTTCCCCGGTTACGAGCCCGTCGTAATCACCGCCGACCGCGTCCGCTGGTCCGATCGCCTCCCGGCCCACCTGCGTTTGGTCGACTTGGCGGCAAATACGCCGGCAAGTTGAACAAACGGTGAGGCGGTGGGCGGCGCCGCTAGCCTCGGCGGGAACGCGGGTGTAGCTCAATGGTAGAGCTCCAGCCTTCCAAGCTGGCTATGCGGGTTCGATTCCCGTCACCCGCTCTCCCCACTACCGTCGGGCGATCGACGACGCGCTCCTCCAAACCGCCGGGCCCACATGAGCCGCCCCATGTCCGCGCTTCCCGACCGGGTTCGGGTCGTGGTGATCGGTGGCGGCATCATCGGCACCTCTGTCGCCTACCACCTCGCCCACCTCGGCTGGCGTGACGTGCTGCTGGTCGAGCGCGACCGCCTCACCTCGGGCACCACCTGGCACGCCGCCGGGCTCATGGTCACGTTCGGTTCGACGAGCGAGACCTCGACGGCGCTGCGGCGCTACAGCCGCGACCTCTACGCCCGCCTGGAAGCCGAGACCGGCCAGGCGACCGGGTTCGCCCCGGTCGGGTTCATCGAGCTGGCCACGTCGAAGGACCGACTCGAGGAGTTCCGCCGGGTCGCCGCCTTCAACCGCCACTGCGGTGTGGACGTCCACGAGATCTCCCCCGCCGAGGTCGCGTCGCGCTTCCCACTGGCTCGCACCGACGACGTCCTCGCCGGCTTCCTCGTTCCGGGCGACGGCCGGGTGAACCCCGTCGACGTCACGATGGCCCTCGCCGCCGGAGCCCGCCAGCAGGGCGTGCGGATCGTCCAGGGCGTGAGCGTGCTCGACGTCACGGCGGCGAACGGTCGGGTCACCGGCGTGCTCACCGACCAGGGGCCGGTCGAGGCGGAGATCGTCGTGAGCTGCGCCGGGATGTGGGCCCGCCAGCTCGCCGAGCGCCACGGCGTGACGGTCCCGCTGCAGGCGGCGGAGCACTACTACCTGGTAACCGAGCCGATCGAGGGTGTCGACCGCTCGTGGCCGGTGATCGAGGACCCGGCGTCGTACGGCTACTACCGCGAGGAGACCGGCGGGCTGATGATCGGGCTGTTCGAGCCGGTCTGCGCACCGTGGCGGGTCGAGGGGATCCCACCCGACGCGTCGTTCACCTCGCTCGCCCCCGACTGGGACCGCATGGGGCCGTACGTGGAGACGGCGATGCAGCGCGTCCCCGCATCGCTCGACGCCGGCATCCGAACCTTCTTCTGCGGTCCCGAGAGCTTCACCCCCGACCTCGCCCCGATCGTCGGCGAGGCGCCCGAGCTTCGCGGCTACTTCGTGGCCGCCGGGCTGAACTCGATCGGCATCCTCACCGGGGGCGGCATCGGGCGCGTCGTCGCCCAGTGGATCGTCGACGGTCGCCCCGACGTGGACGTCACCGGCATCCACATCGACCGGCTGCAGCCGTTCCAGGCCACCGCCGCCTACCGGCGGCACCGCACCGTCGAGTCGCTCGGGATGGTGTACCAGTGCCACTACCCGAACCGCTCGCTCACGACGGCTCGAGGCGCCAAGCGCTCGCCGCTGCACCATCGCCTCGCCGCGCACGGGGCGTGGTTCCGCGACGTCAGCGGCTGGGAGGGGGCCGACTGGTACGCCGGCGCCGGCCGCACCCCGGACCCGGGGCCGCTGACGTGGGGCCGGCCGGCGTGGTGGGAGCACTGGGCCGCGGAGCACCGTGCGACGCGAGAGGGCGTCGTGATGATGGACATGTCGTTCATGTCGAAGCTCCTCGTGCAGGGCCCCGATGCCGGGCCGGTGCTCGAGTGGATCTCCGCCAACCGGGTCAACGGCCCGTGCGACACGATCACCTACACCCAGTGGCTGAACGACGCGGGCGGCATCGAGGCCGACCTCACCGTCACCAAGCTGGCCGAGGACGCGCTCCTCGTCGTCGCCAGCGACACCGCCCACCGTCACGTGCTCACCCACCTGCGCCGGCACTTGGAGGGCCGCCGGGCCACCGTCACCGACATCACCTCCGGCCTGGCCCAGCTCAACGTCCAGGGCCCTCGGTCGCGCGAGGTGCTGCAGACGTTGACCGGCACCGACCTCTCGAACGAGGCCTTCCCGTTCCGCGCTGCCCGAGAGATCGAGATCGGCTACGCCCGTGTCCGGTGCGTGCGCATCACCTACCTCGGCGAGCTCGGCTACGAGCTGTACGTGCCCACCGAGCAGGCCGTCCACGTCCACGACCTGATCGTGGAAGCCGGCGAGACCTTCGGGTTGCGTCACGCCGGGCTGAAGGCCCTGGCGAGCCTGCGCCAGGAGAAGGGCTACCGGGACTGGGGCCACGACATCGACCCCACCGATCACGTCATCGAGGCCGGCCTCGGCTTCGCCGTGGCACTCGACAAGCCGGGGGGCTTCGTGGGCCGCGACGCCGTCGCCGCGCAACTCGCCGCCGGCCCGCCGAGCCGGCGGCTGGTCCAGGTCCGTCTCCTCGACCCCGAACCGCTGCTGTTCCACGCCGAGGTCGTCCACGGTGACGGGCGGCCCGTCGGCTACGTGCGCTCGGCGTCCTATGGCCACACGCTGGGCGGAGCCGTTGGCTTGGCGATGGTCGACCTCGGTGAGCCGATCGACGCCGCCGCCATCGCCGGGACGCGCTGGGAGGTCGACGTGGCCAGCCGGCTGGTCCCGGCGACGGTCTCGCTGCGACCGATGTACGACCCGACCAGCGAGCGGGTCCGAGGCTGAGCGTCGGGGACGGTCGGATGGCCGTTCCACCACGTCTCGGTCTGCGGGAGAACCTGGCCCAGTTCTCGCTGCTCGTCGCCGGGTGGCTCATCGGGCTGCCAGTGCCGCTGCTCATCATGTGGGCACCGACGTGGGGCTGGGTCGTCGTCGCGAACCTGCTGCTCGGGGTGAACCAGGGCCGCACCTGGTCCACGACGGTCATCACGAAGGTCCGGCCCGGCGCGGGCTCGCCATGGGCTTCAACGAGGCCGCCGGCTACGGGGCCGTCGCCCTCACGGCGCTCGCCACCGGGTTCATCGCCCAGCAGCACGGGCTGCGCCCGGCGCCGTTCTTCCTCGGCCTCGCCTACGCCACGCTCGGCCCGGGCGGCTGCCATCGCCCGGATCGCCGCCACCACCGGGTTCGGGGCGGGGGCGCTCGTGCTCGGCGCCGGCACGGCGATGGTGTACCCGGCCATTCCCGCGGCGGTCGGCGACGTGGCTCACCCGCTGTGGCGGGCCCGCTCGGTCGGGATCTACCGGCTGTGGCGCGACCTCGGCTTCGCGGTCGGCGCGCTGCTGGCCGGCATCGTCGCAGACCTGGTGTCGATCACGGCCGCCATCTACGCGGTGGCGGCACTGACGGCGCTGTGCGGGCTCGTCGTGGCCGGGCGCATGTACGAGACGCACCGGCCGGGGTCGCCGCCCCTCGCGACGCAGCGCGAGAATTGACCGTGCAGAGCGCTGTCGCACCGTTGCCGAGCACCTCGCATAGCTCCCGGACGCCCGTCGCGACATCGTCGCTGCCGTCCGCGGGGTGATCCTCGGGCACCTGCGGGACGGGTTCGAGGAGGCTCAGCCCACCTGCTCCATGAGCTCGTCGGAGATGTCGAAGTTCGAGTAGACGTCCTGGACGTCGTCGTTGTCCTCGAGGGCGTCCATGATCCGCAGGATCTTGCGGGCGTCGTCCACGTCGTCGACCGCGACCGTCACGGACGAGATCATCGTGCTCTCGGCCGACTGCACCTCGATGCCGGCGGCCTCGAGCGCAGCCTTCACTTCGTACACCACGTTCGGCTCGCTGGTGATCTGCCAGACGTCGCCCTGGTCGCTGATGTCCTCCGCACCGGCGTCGAGGGCCGCCAGCATCACGTCGTCCTCGGGGACCGACCTCGACACCAGCACCACGCCCTTGCGGCTGAACTGCCAGCTCACCGCGCCCGGCTCGGCCATGCTGCCACCCAGCTTGGTGAAGATCCCCCGGACGTCGGAGCCGGTGCGGTTGCGGTTGTCCGTGAGCACGTCGATGAGCATCGCCACCCCGCCCGGCGCGTACCCCTCGTAGGTGATCGACTCGTAGGTGCCGCCGTCGCTCTCGCCCGTACCCCGTTTGATCGCCCGTTCGATGGCGTCGTTGGTCATCTGCGCTGCCTTGGCCTTCTGCACCACGGTGCGCAGCGTGGCGTTCGAGGCGGGGTCGCCACCCCCCTCGCGCGCCGCCACCTCGAGCTGGCGAGCGATCTTGTTGAAGAGCTTGCCGCGCGCCTTGTCGGCGGCGCCCTTCTTGTGCTTGATCGTGGCCCACTTGGAATGGCCGGACATCGGTTCAGACCTCCTGGAGGAACTGCGCGTGGAGCCGGCCGTCGCCGGTCAGCTCGGGGTGGAAGGCGGCCACGGTGACGTGGCCCTGACGGACGAGCACCGGCACACCCTCGTGACGGGCGAGGACCCGGACACCGGGTCCGGCCTCGACGACGAGCGGTGCACGGATGAACACGGCGTGGAACGGCCGGTCCAGCCCGTCGACGTCGAGGTCGGCCTCGAAGCTGTCGACCTGGCGGCCGTAGCCGTTGCGGCGCACGACGAGATCGATGGCGCCGAAGCTGCGCTGGTCGGGCCGGCCGTCGAGGACATCGGTGGCGAGCAGGATCATTCCGGCGCAGGTCCCGAACGTGGGAAGCCCGTCCGAGAGCCGGGCCTTGACCTCGTCGAACAGCCCGCTCGTGGTGAGCAGGCGCGACATGGTGGTGGACTCGCCGCCGGGCAGCACGAGGGCATCGAGACCGGCCAGGTCGCTCGGGGTGCGGACCTGGCGGCTGCGGGCGCCGGCGTCAGCGAGCGCTTGCTCGTGCGCGGCGAACGCGCCCTGCAAGGCCAGCACGCCCACCAGCGGGGACGGGTGCTGGCCCACCTGGGGGCCTCCGACGTCCGTGCACGGCGGACAGGCTAGCGACGCGGCACCATCACCAGCCGCGCTCGGCGTAGCGCTCGGTGACCTGGTCCATGTTGATGCCGGTCATCGGCGTCCCGAGGCCCCGGCTGACCTTCGCCAGGATGTGCGCGTCGCGGAAGTGGGTGGTGGCCTCGACGATGGCCTTCGCCCGGCGCTCGGGTTGGTCGCTCTTGAAGATGCCCGAGCCGACGAACACCGCCTCGGCGCCGAGTTGCATCGCCAGTGCCGCGTCGGCCGGGGTGGCGATCCCCCCGGCGCAGAAGAGCGGGACCGGCAGCCAGCCCGTCTCGGCGATCTCTTGCACCAACGGCACCGGCGCCTTGAGCTCCTTGGCCCATGCGAACAGCTCCGCCGAGTCGGCCTGGGTGATCTTGCGGATGTCGCCGACGATGGAGCGCAGGTGGCGCACCGCCTCGACGATGTTGCCGGTGCCGGCCTCACCCTTCGAGCGGATCATCGCCGCGCCCTCGCTGATGCGCCGCAGCGCCTCACCCAGGTTGGTGGCACCGCACACGAACGGCACGGTGAAGGCCCACTTGTCGATGTGGTGTGCCTCGTCGGCCGGGGTGAGCACCTCGGACTCGTCGACGTAGTCGACGCCGAGCGCCTCGAGGATCTGCGCCTCGACGAAGTGGCCGATGCGGGCCTTGGCCATGACCGGGATGCTCACGGCGACCTTGATCGCCTCGATGAGCTCCGGATCGCTCATGCGGGCGACGCCGCCGTCGCGGCGGATGTCGGCGGGCACACGTTCGAGCGCCATGACGGCGCAGGCGCCGGCGTCCTCGGCGATCTTGGCGTGGTCCGCCGTGACGACGTCCATGATGACGCCGCCCTTCATCATCTCGGCGAGGCCGCGCTTCACCTGGAACGTGCCGGTGGCGCGGCCGGTGCGGGAGGCCTGCTCGGTCATATCCCCATCGTATCGACGCGCCCGCCGCCCTCCCCACCGGTTCTGGTCCCAGGAAGTAGCGCTGAGCGCTACTTCCTGGGACCAGAACGGGAGGGAGAGGGAGAGGGAGAGGGAGAGGGAGCAGGTCAGGGGTAGGGGACGGAGTTGGGGTCGGCGCCTTGGGGGATCACGGCGCCCTCGCCCTTGCCCGCCAGCTCGACCCAGGTCCGGCCGGGGGTGAGCTCGATCACCTCGCCGTCGGCAGCTGTGAGCGTGAACGGCACCAGCCGGTCGGGACGAGTCCAGCGGCCGGGCACCCAGCGCCCGTCCGTGAACACCCACGCCTCACCCTCGCCGACCGTCACCGCCTCCGGACTCCCGGCGTCGGCGGCGCTGCGCCGATAGTCGACGTACAGCACCACGATGTTGGCCGAGGTCACCTGCTCCTCGGGGAGTGTGATGTGCTCCTTGCCGTCCTGCCAGCGCAGGTAGAGCTCGTCGTCGGCCGACCAGAGCCACTGCACCTTCACGCCGTCCATGCTGAGGCGCACCCCGTCGGCGGGCTCCCCCTGGCTGGAGTCCTCGCCGAGCGGCCGGTAGGTGAACTGTGGCGGCGGCGCGGCGGCGTCGGCGGGGGCGAGCGCGAACAGCCTCGGCGTCGTGGCGTACAGGTCGTGCGGACCTGGGCGCTCGCTGCGGAAGTACCCGCCGGCCTGGTAGTTGCGCGATGCCCCGACATCGATGAGGTCGCTCGCCCGCACCGCCGCGGTGACCCGACCGTTGCCGCCGCTCCAGGCGAACAGCGGCCGGTTCAACGAGCCGAGCAGGTCGATGTCCTGCGTGCGACCCGACCGGATCGGTCCGACCGGATCGGAGTCGGCGGACTGGAAGACCACCGCGAACCGGGTGAGGTTCTCGACGTTCTCCTCGAACACGAGGTCGGCCTGGTTCAGGCCCGTCTGCGGGCGGGCCACGGGGTGGTTGTCGATCTTCACGACGAGCGCCGGTCGGTCGAGCGTCGTGGGATCGAAGGGCTCGAGCCCGGTCAGCGGCGAGACCGGCTTGGGCACCGCCGTCGTGGTGGATGCCTCCTCGGTCGTGGTCGTGGCCTTGCGGGTGGTGGTCGGCGCCTCGGTCGACTCAGTGGTGGTGGTGGCGGCAGCGGTGGTGTCGGCGCTGTCGTCGTCGCCGCCGCCGCAGGCGACGAGCACGAACGACACGGCCAGGAGGCCAGCGAGGGGTCGGAACCACAGGCGGGGGGTTCGCATCAGAGCTCCCTGAGCAGCGCGACTCGTTCATCGAGTGGTGGATGGGTGTCGAAGCGGCGATGAGCACCGGACAGCTCGCCGGTGTCGCCCACGGGCATCGGCTGGGCGAACCACAGGTGCGCCGTCCCCATCGTGGCCGACGCGACGGCCGTGGTGGCGTCACCCAGCTTCTCCAACGCCGCCGACAGCCCCGGTGGGTAGCGGGTGACCCGGCAGGCGGCCACGTCGGCGAGCTCGACTCGGCGCATGGGCGCCGCCGCCCGCACGAGCGGCGCGCACAGCGCCACGAGCGGGGTGAGCAGCGAGCCGAGCCATGCGGTCCCCGGGCGGCGTCGGGCCAGGTCGGCCGCCGTCGGGATGCCGCCGGCGAGCGTGCCCGCCATCGTGGACGTGAGCAGCTGGGGGCTGCGCAGCTGCGCCAGCAGCTGCGCGACCACGCCCTCGAGCTCGACGCGGCTGAGGTGCTCGAGCAACCCCGTGGTCACCGCAACAGATGCCCGCCGCGGTCCACGGCCGGCCACGAACGCGTTCAGGGCCGCGTCGTCCACGACGTAGAGATCCGGCTTGGGGAGGCCGGCGTTCACGCAGAGCCCCTCGACCAGGTTGTGGTAGCGAGGGTGAGCCTCCTGGTCGGCCCACACGGCCCGTCCCGAGCGCAGGGCCAGCTGCTCCCCACGGAGGTAGGCGAACGCGATGAGCGCACCCGCAGCGAGCAGTCCCACCAGGGCGCCCAGCCACCAGGCCCCGACGAGCGCTCCGGCGACCAGCCCGACGGTGACGAGCACGACCGCGGCGATCGTGGACAGCAGGATCGCGTGGCGGTACGTGGCGGTGGTGTGGGGCGAGGAGGTCATCGTTCGCGAGCGGCGCTCGGCCGGGGTGCCGGGTCGCTCACCCGTGACGCGCGCCCAACCGACGAGCGGCCCGCAGTGTACGGCCGCGGACGCCGTCATCCGTGGACTCCCCGAGCTCGAGCGGCCACGCCGGCAAGCTCCCCGCCCGGATCACCGACTGCGTCGCCAGCGGATCGTCGACGATCTCCTCGTAGATCTCGAGGTAGCGGAGCGCCAGCGTGCGCATCGAGAACTCGCTCGCCCGCTGCTCGCCCGCCCGGCGCAGCCGGTCGGCCACCCCGGGCTCGAACAGCACCCTCGCCAGCGCGGACGTGAGCCCAGCCACATCGCCCGGCTCGACCAGCTCGGCGTCCACCCCGGAGGTGGCCACGTTGCGATAGCCGTCGAGGGCGCTCGCCACCACCGGCGTCCCGGCGGCCATCGCCTCGATGAGGACCACCCCGAAGCTCTCGCCGTGCAGCGACGGTGCGCAGAACAGCGACGCCCGCTGCAGCCGGTCGATCTTCTCGGCGTCGCTCAGCCGGCCGAGCCACTCGACACGGGGGTCGCCAGCGTGCACCCGCTGCAACCGCTCGGTCTCGGGCCCGTCGCTCGCCACCCAGCAGCGCACTTCCGGGGGGAGGCCGGCGAGGGATCGCAACAGCACGTCCAGGCCCTTTCGTGGCTCGTGGCGGCCGCAGAAGAAGATGGTCGGTGCCTCCTCGCGCCGGCCGAGCGCCGGCCCCTTCGGCCGGTAGCGGTCGAGCTCGACGCCGTTGAACAGCACGGTGCACTCCCGACCGAAGTACCGCTCCGCCAGGTCGGCGGCGTCCTTCGACACGGCAACCCAGCGGTCGATCCGCTGACCACCCCATGCCAGTGCCCGCTGCATGAGCCGGTAGACGCTGCTGTCACCGGCTCGGTGGACGGTGGCGACGGCCGGGGCCGACTTGACGAGCATCGCCGTCATCGACGGCCCCGGCGCCGCCGGCTCGTGCAGGTGCACGACGTCGAAGTCCTCGTCACGCAGGGCCCGGATCGTTCGCAGCGCGGCCGGCACGTCGGGGGCGAGCGGCGCGATCGAGCCGTTCGTCGCCGTCGGCAGGCTGTTGCCGAGCGGGGTCACGAACGTCGCCGGCGGCGCCCCGTCGCAGGGTCCGAGCACCCGCGCCTCGTGGCCCATCGCCCGCAGCTCCCTGGCCAGGCCCATCACCTGACCCTGCACACCGCCGGGGATCGTGAGGCTGTACGGGCACACGAGACCGATCCTCAACAAGCGGTGCGAGCGGCCAGACATGTGGTGCACGGTAGCCGTCGACTCCGATCGGGACCGGAGCCCCGCCCGGAGTACGGTCCTGTCGATGACCGACGGCGTGTCACCCGAGCTGCGGCCCGTGCTCTCCCTCGTCGCCAGCCCGGGCAAGCGGGCAGCGGTACTCGAAGCCGCCATCGAGGCCGAACGCCTCGGCATCCCGGCCATCGCCTCGCCGGGTCTGGGCGCCTCGCTGGCGCTGTGCGCGTCGCTCGCGCACGTGACCTCGACCATCCGGTTCTTCACGGCCATCCAGCCCATCTACCTGGCCAGCCCGAACGAGGTCGGTCTCACGGCGGCGTACGTGGCCGAGACGAGCGGGGGCCGCTTCGGCCTCGGTCTCGGCGTCAGCCACGAGGCGATGAACCGGCGGATCCCCGGCGCCCAGCTCGGCACCCCGCTCGCCGACACCCGGGCGTACGTCGAGGCTCTGCGCGCCGCCGAGCGGTTCTCCGGGCCGCTGCCACCGATCTACCTGGCGGCGATGCGAGACCGGATGCTGGCCCTCGCCGCGGAGATCGCCGATGGCGTGATCTGGGCCAACGCCGCCCGCAGCGACCTGACCCGCCAGCTGGCCCGGGTCCCCGAGGCGGCACGACCGGGGCTGTTCCGCGCCAACATGATCCCGACCGTGATCGACGACGACCGCGCCGCCGCGGCGGCCGTGAACCGACGGACGATGACCACCTACGTGCGGCTCCCCAACTACCGCAGCTACTGGCGCGCGGCCGGCTACGTGGAGGAGATGGACGCCATCGAGGCGGCGCTCGACGCTGGCGAGCGGGACCGCCTCCCCTCGCTGATGAGCGATCGCTGGCTGGCCGATGTGTCGTTGTACGGCACGGTCGACGAGGTGCGCGACGGCTTCGAGGCGTGCGCCGAGATGGGCATCACCCCGATTGCCGTCATGTCGTCGACGTCCGGGGGTCAGCTCACGGCGGTCTCAGAGCTGTTCGCGGCGTACCGCTGACCGAGGCGGTCCTCGACCACGAGCGTCGACAGGTAGGCGACGACGACACCGACGATGATGAGCGGCCCGACGGCCAAGCCCGCCGAGGCCGTGAGCGCCGTGGCGATGACCGTGGCGGTGAGCGGCAGCTTCAAGAACGCTGCGACCATCACCGCCATCCCCACCGCCACCCCGACGGTGGTCGACAGCCCCGGCAGGTGCCCGGCAGCGATCCCTCCCGCCGCCCCGATGAAGATCGCCGGGAACGTGGGACCACCCCGGAAGCTGCCGAGCGACACCGCCCACGCCAACCCCTTGCAGACCATCACCATCGCCAGAGCGCCGAGCGACCAGCCGCCGGCGTCGGCGACGAGGCCGGGCAGCTGGTCCTGCCCGGAGAACAGCACCTCCTGGGCCCCGTGAGTGGTGGTGGCCTCGAACACGATGGCGAGCGCGGCGACGACCAGCCCGGCCGCCGGGACCAGCACGTACGGCCTCAACGGCACCCAGTCCGCCACCCGCACCCCCATCGCCCGCACTCCGGCGGTGACGACCGCGGCGGCCACGCCGAGCAGGACCGTCCAGCCGATCTCCTCCCAGGTCACCGCGGACAGCGGCTCCAGCTCGAGCGGCACCAGCGAGTAGGCGGCCGTGCTGAGGCCGCTCCAGTTCGACATCCCGACGAACACCAGCGAGCCGATGCCAGCCGAGATGAGACCGGGGATCAGGATCAGCGGGAGCATGGCGCCGCCGAGACCGGTGGCCTCGATCACGAGCACGGCGGCGACGATCGGCGACCCGAAGATGACCGATATGGCAGCGAAGCTCCCGGCCGCCGCCACCACCGTCACCACCTGGGGCTGAGCGTCCCGACGGACTCGGTGCACGATCATCGTGGCGACCCCGGCACCGATGGCGATCAGAGGTGCCTCGGGGCCGAGGACCAGCCCCAGGGCCAGCGTGGCGAACGCGGCGAGGGCGATGCCGGGGATCATCGGGGGCTCGTTGCCTCCCATCTGGAGACCCTTGGCCGGGACGTGGCCGCCATGGCCCGGCAGCCGATGGATCGCCACCGCCACCGGAATCCCGGCGAGGCCGAGAACCACCAGGTACCACCAGGCCGGGACCGTGTCCCACCCCAGGTCATCGGGCAGGTCGCTGAACACCCACTCCTGTGTGCGGTGCACCGCCTCGAGGAAGGCCCACCCGACGAACGAGACGACGACGCCGACGATGGCGGCGAGCACGAGGAGGGCGACGAAGCCGCGCCTGCGCAGGATCGCCAGCGTGTCGGGAGGCGCCGGCTGGTTCAAAACGGTGTCGGGATGTGTCGCAGGGACAGGGCCGGCTCCTCGTAGCCGCGACGCGGTTGACGCCTCGGCAGGGACACCTGGCGTGGGGGCAGCGGCTCGTAGGGGATCTGGCCCAGAAGGTGCGTGATGATGTTCAGCCTCGCTCGCTTCTTGTCGTCGGTCCGAGCGATGTACCACGGCGCCCACGCCGTGTCGGTGGTGGCGAGCATCGCGTCTCGGGCCCGCGAGTAGTCGAACCAGCGGCTGTAGGACTTGAGGTCCATGTCCGACAGCTTCCAGTACTTGCGCGGATCGTCGATGCGGCTCTGCAGCCGTCGGGTCTGCTCCTCGGGGCTCACCTCGAGCCAGTACTTGATGAGGTGGATCCCCGATTCGGTCATCGCCCGCTCGATCAGCGGCGCGCCCTCGAGGAACCTCTCCGTCTGCTCCGGCGAGCAGAACCCCATCACCCGCTCGACGCCGGCCCGGTTGTACCAGCTGCGGTCGAAGATCACGACCTCTCCTGCGGCCGGGAAGTGCGAGACGTAGCGCTGCAGGTACATCTGCGACCTCTCCCGATCCGTGGGCGCGGGCAGGGCGACCACTCTGAATACGCGGGGGCTGACCCGTTCGGTGATGGCCTTGATGGTGCCGCCCTTGCCGGCCGTGTCCCGCCCCTCGAACACCACGCAGATCTTGGCGCCGGTGGCCTTGACCCACTCCTGCAGCGCCACCAGCTCGCCGTGCAGTCGGCGCAGCTCGCGCTGGTACTCCTTCTCCTTCATCTTGGGAGGTGGTTCGGTCGGTCCCGACGTGTCGACGAGCACCGGGTCCTCGTGCTGGCGGTCCTTCGTGCCCTTCTTCTTCTTGCCCATTGCGTGCCACCTCTCGGGATCATGGTCGTGGGGATCTGGTCTCGTCACGCCTCCGCAAGGGCCCGAGCCGGCGTGACCGCCCGGCGGGCGTCGAGCACGCCGACTTCGCTCGTGCGCCGGCGACGCAGCCACTTGCTGGTCTCGATGACGACGGGGAGCACGGTGGCAAGGCTGACACTGGCAAGCCACTGGAGGCCGGTGAGCGGCGCCGTCATCAGGGCCCGCTGGAGCCCGGCCAGCTCGGTGCCGAGGATGATGAGGACCACCGTGATCAGCGCGATGGCGGTGGCCTTCAGGATCGGCGGTGCCAGACCCGTCGTCGGATCGCGCCGGTTGGTGACCGCGTTCATCGCCGTGCCGAGGCCCATCACCACGAACGTCATGGTGAGCGAGGCGCTGGCCACCTCGGTGCTGGGATCGTCCGGCCCGAAGGCGAGGGGCACGACCGCAGCCAGGCTCAGCGTCGCGCCGTACAGCAGCCACATCGTGACGGCGGCGCGGTTGGTGATGGGCACCTTCGGGTCGCGCGGCGGGCGGTGCATCACGTCCGGGTCGCCGGGGTCGACGGCGATGACCACCACCCCGACCGCCGTCGCGAAGAACAGCAGGTACAGGATCATCGTCGGGGTGAGCGCGGTGCCCTCGTTCAGGTTGAAGATCGTTGCCAGCAGGAAGAGGATCACCATGCCGAGCAGCTGGGTCATCTGGAAGCGCACGTAGGACACGACCTTGTCGTAGACCCTCCGGCCGATCTCCACCGCGTGCACGAGCGTGCCGAAGTTGTCGTCGGTCAGGATCATCCGGCCGGCCTGCTTGGTGACCTCGCTGCCGCTGCCCATCGCCACGCCGATGTCGGCCTGCTTGAGTGCGGCGGCGTCGTTCACGGCGTCACCGGTCATCGCCACGATGAGGCCCTGCTGCTGCATGATCCGCGCCAGGCGCAGCTTGTCCTCCGGTGACACCCGTCCGAACACGTGCAGCTCGGGCAGACGGGCGGCCAGCTCGTCGTCGGTCATCGCTTGCAGCTCAGCGCCGCTGATCGCTCCCGGACCGAGGCCGAGGGTCTCGCCGATCGCCTGGGCGGTGACGGCGTGGTCGCCGGTGATCATGCGCACGTCGATCCCGGCCCCGAGCGCCACCTTCACCGCGCCCTTGGCCTCCGGCCGCAGCGGGTCGATCATCCCGACCAGGCCGGCGAAGCCCAGGTCGTGCACGAGCGACATCGGGTCGTCGGCCATCGCGTCGAGCTCGTCGGCACCGACGGTCCGGGCGGCGAACGCCAGCACCCGCAGGCCCTTCGCACCCATGCGCTCGTTGGCGGCGTCGATGTCGGCCCGCGCGTCGGCGATGGGCACCTGGGCGCCGCTGAACGGGCCACCGGACTCGCTGCACCGGTCGAGCACAACGTCCGGGCCGCCCTTCACGAGGAGGATCACCCGCTCGCTCCCCTCGAACGGCACCCGGTGGAACGTGGCCATGAACTTGTACTCGGAGTCGAAGGGCACCTCGGCCAGTCGGGGGTAGGCCCGGCGGGTCTCGTCGGCGTCGACGCCGAGCTTGGCCGCCAGCACCACCAGGGCCGCCTCGGTCGGGTCGCCCACCACCTGTCCGTCGGCACTGACGGTGGCGTCGCTGTCGAGGGCCAGGCCGTACGCCAGACGGGTGAAGTCCGGGACCGGGACCCCGGCCACGGACCGGATGGCGCCCGTCATGCCATACCCCTCGCCCTCGACCGTGAACCACGAGCCGTTGGCGAAGATGACGGACACCATCATCTCGTTCATCGTGAGGGTGCCGGTCTTGTCGGTGTTGATGGCGCTCGTCGCCCCGAGCGTCTCCACGTCGGTCAGGTTCTTCACCACCGCCTTGGCGTCGGCCAGCTCCTTGGCGCCCATCGACAGCAGCCCGGACACGAATGCCGGCAGACCGGTGGGGATGGCCGAGATCGCCATCGCCGTGCCCAGCAGGAGCACCTCGTCGGCGTCCTGGCCGCGGGCCAGGCCCACCAGCACGATCACGGCCACTGCCGACCACGCCACCAGCCCGAGCACCTTGGTGAGCGCATCGAGCTCCTTCTGCAGCGGCGAGCGGGTCCTCGTGACCGACGTCAACATCGTCGCGATCTGACCCATCTGGGTACCCATCCCGGTGGCGGTCACCACCATCGCCGCCGTGCCCCTGGTGACCGCGGTGTTCTGGAACAGCATGTTCGACCGGTCGCCCAGCGGCACGTCGGCGCGGTCGAGCGCCTCGGCGTCCTTCGCGACCGGAGCGCTCTCGCCGGTGAGGGCCGCCTCCTGGGTCTCGAGCGTCGCAGAGCGCACGATGCGCCCGTCAGCAGGGACGATGTCACCCGCCTCCACCTGGACGAGGTCACCCGGCACCACGTCGAGCGCCGGAACGAGCACGACCGACCCGTCGCGCACCACCTTGGCCTGGGGGACCTGCATCTTGGAGAGGGCGTCGACGCTGGCGCGTGCCTTCAGCTCCTGGCGCGAGCCGAGCACGATGTTCAGCACGATCAGCAACCCGACGATCACGGCCGTGGAGACCTCCCCGATCACCAAGCTCACGACGGTGACGGCGACGAGCATGAGGTTCATCGGGTCGCGCAGCTGGGCGAGGGCGACGGCCCACACCGACGGCGGCTGCTCGCCGGTGATCTCGTTGGCCCCGCATCGGGCCAGCCGGGCGGCGGCCTCGGCGCCCGTCAGCCCGTCGGTCGCATTCGACCCGAGTGCAGCGACGACACCGTCCGCGTCACGTGCGTACGGTGGCGCATCGCCGGACGTGCCCCCAGGTTCGGTCCCCGACATGGCGGACATCATGCCCTACTCGCCACGAGGCCGCTTCCGTGGTGCATCTCCCGCTCCCAGCGCGGGGAATCGCATCTGAGAGCCCGCGCGAGATGACGCCGTCAGCCCTCGTAGCCCGGGTCGCTCGGCCAGTTCGGCTGGAACAGGTGCCACTGGTCGGGGGCCCGGCGGATCAACCTCTCCAGCTCGTGTGCCAGCGCCTGGGTGACCCGAGCGACGTCGGCCCGCAGGCCATCACCGCTGCGCGTCATGTCCAGTGCGGGGCGCACGATGGCGTGATGGCCGTACCCTCCGCGATCGGTGAAGTAGACGGCGGTCGGCAGCACCGGGGCACCAGCGCGCAGCCCGAGCGTGGCCGGCCCGGCCGGCAGCCGCGTGCGCTCCCCGAAGAACTCCACCTCCACCCCGCCGCCGCCGAGGTCGCGATCGCACAAGAGGCACACGACGTGGTTGTCGCGCAGCGCCTTCGCCACGGCCGGGCCGGCTGCGGGGCCGAGTGGCACCACGTTCATGCCCAGGTCGGCGCGCAGGTCGGCGAACCACTCGAACAGCTCCGGCGGGTCGAGCGCCTCCACCACGACGGTGAGCGAGTAGCCCTGGTCGCACATCCACCGCCCCGCCCACTCCCACCCCCCGAGGTGCGGCAGGGCGAGGATCACACCGTTGCCGTGCTCGAGCCCGGCCGATATGCGGTCGAAGCCGTCGACGCTGAACCACCGGTCGACGGTGCGGCGAGACATGGTCGGCAACTTGAAGCTCTCGACCCAGTAGCGGGCGTACCAGTCGAACGCCCGCTGCGACGCCCGCCGGAGCGCGAAGCCGCGCAGACTCGGATCTGCACGGCGCAGGTGCCGCTCGACCATGTCGCGCCGCTCGACCATGGCGGTCGCCATCGTGGCGCCGAGCGCCGTCGCCGTCCCGGTGGCGATCGGTCCCGGCAGCGCCCGGGCGATCGCGGCGCCCAGTCGGTAGGTCCCGAGCGTGAGCGCGTCCCGACCGACGGTCCTGGTGGGTGCCATGGCCGGGCCCGGCCCGCTCAGCTGCGACGGCCGCGGCGCACGCTGGTGCGCCGGTGAGCACGGACGGCGCGGCGCGACTGACGCCGCGAGCGACGCATCTCGATGCGGGCCGCGGTGACGGGCGCGACCGCGGCCTGCTTCCAGACCAGCACGAAGCGCTGGATCGCCGTGACCGCGGTGAGCACCAGCATCACCCAGAGGATCGGCACGAGGAGCGCACTGAACAGCAGGCCGACGCACAGCAGGATCACGCGCTCGGCCCGCTCCATGAGCCCACCCTTGGCGTACAGCCCGAGCGACTCGGCCTTGGCACGCTCGTAGGAGATGATCGCCGAGACGGCCATGATGCCGAACGGGAGCATCGCCTCGAGGGGCTCGTCGCCGGTGGCGAGGTACCAGGCCACACCGGCGAACAGGAGCGCATCGGTGACCCGGTCGATCACCGAGTCGAAGAACGCTCCCCGCTGGCTCGCCGAGTCCGACGCCTTGGCCAGCGCGCCGTCGAGCAGATCCGGCACGGCGGCCAGGATCACCAGCACCAGCCCCCAGCCGAGATGCCCGGAGCCGATGGCGACCGCGGCGCCCACGCCGACCACCAGCCCGAGGATGGTGAGATGGTCGGGGGTCAAACCCGTCTTGCGCAGACCGTTGCCGACCGGCTTGACGGCCTTCTCGATGGGGGCCCGGAAGCGGCCGTCGAACATCGCCGCAAGGCTACTCCCCGCGCCGTCGCCAGCGGCGCTCACTCGCGCTGATGGCTACAGTCCCGGGCAGTGAGACCACAGGTCCAGTCGAGGGAGATGCCGTGAGCCGAGCGACGACGCAGATCCGCAACGTGGCGCTGGTCGGCCACTCCGGGTCCGGGAAGACCACGCTGGCCGAGGCGCTGCTGGTGCGGGCCGGGGTGCTCAACCGAGCGGGGAAGGTCGACGACGGCACGAGCGTGCTCGACACCGAGCCCGAGGAGCACAAGCGCCACATCTCACTGTCGCTCGCACTCGCTCCTTTCGACTGGACGCTCGAGGACGGCCGCTCCTTTCGGGTCAACCTGATCGACACGCCCGGCTACGCCGACTTCGTCGGCGAGGCGGAGGCGGCGCTCGCGGTCGCCGACCTGGCGGTGTTCGTGGTGAGCGCCGTCGAGGGCGTCGAGGTGCAGACGGAGGTCCTCTGGCGGTACTGCGCCGACCGGCGCATCCCCCGGATGGTCTTCGTGAGCAAGGAGGACAAAGAGCGCGCCGACTTCCACCGGGTGCTCGACCAGCTCCGGACCACCCTCGGCAGCGGGTTCGCCGCACTGGAGCTCCCGCTCGGCGAGGAGGCTGCGCTGCACGGGATCGCCGACGTGCTCACCGACCAGGCCTTCGAGTACGAGCCGGGCGGCACCCACCACGCAGAGGCCATGCCGGCCGACGTCGCCGACGAGGAGCACGAGCTGCACGACCAGCTGGTCGAGGAGATCGTGTCCGGCGACGACGAGCAGCTCGAGCGCTACCTGTCCGGAGAGGTTCCCACCGTCGAAGAGCTCGAGCGCACCCTCGCCCACGAGGTGCTCGAGGGCACCGAGTTCCCGGTCCTGCTCGGGTCCGCGCTCACCGGCGTCGGCATCGACCGCCTCGCCGACTTCATCTGCGAGCTGGGCCCCTCCCCCGCCGACCGCCCCGTCGCCGTGACGGCAGGAGACACCGTGGTCGAGGTGGCCGCCGACGCCGGTGGCCAGGCGCTCGCCTACGTCTTCAAGACGCTCGCCGACCCGTTCGTCGGCCAGCTGTCGCTGTTCAAGGTGCTGTCGGGCACGGTCAAGGCCGACGATCACCTGGTGAACAGCACCTCAGGCACCGACGAGCGGCTGCACGCGCTGTTCACCCTGCGGGGCAAGGATCAGACCTCGGTCAGCGCCGTCGTCGCTGGCGACATCGCCGCCGTCGCCAAGCTCACCCACACCCGAACCGGCGACACGCTCGCCCCCAAGGGCAGCCCGGTGCGCGTCGAACCACCGACGCCGCCACCCGCGGTGTACCCGGTCGCCGTCACGCCCCGCACGCAGGCCGACGAGGACAAGCTGGGCACCGCGCTGGGGCGGCTGCAGGCCGAGGACCCGTCGCTGGTGGTCGAGCGTGACGAGGAGACCCACCAGACCCTGCTGCGCGGCGTGGGCGACACCCATGTCGCCGTCACCCTCGAGCGGCTCGGGCGCAAGTTCGGCGTCAACGTCGACACCGCACCGGTGAGAGTGGCGTACCGGGAGACGGTCGTCGGCACGGGTCAGGCCGAGGGCAAGGTGAAGAAGCAGACCGGCGGACACGGTCAGTACGCCGTAGCCTTCCTCCGGGTCGCGCCGCTCGAGCGGGGCGCCGGGTTCGAGTTCGTCGACTCGATCGTCGGCGGCGCCATCCCCCGCCAGTACATCCCTGCGGTGCAAAAGGGTGTCGAAGAGACGATGGGATCCGGCGGCGTCAACGGGTTCCCGGTGGTCGACGTGCGCGTCGAGTGCTACGACGGCAAGTACCACAGCGTCGACTCGTCCGAGATGGCGTTCAAGACCGCAGCGTCACAGGGCTTCAAGGACGCCATGGCCGCGGCCGGCGTCGTCGTGCTCGAGCCGATCTCGCGCCTCGAGGTGGAGGTCCCGGCCTCGTTCCAGGGCGACGTGCTCGGTGACATCAACGCTCGGCGTGGACGCGTGCAGGGAACGGAGGCCCTCGACGGCGGGACCCACCGTGTCACCGCTCTGGTGCCCACCTCCGAGGTGCTCCGCTACGCCATCGACCTCCGCTCGATGACCGGTGGTCGGGGCCGGTTCCGCGTCGAGCACGACCACTACGACGTGCTGCCGGCACACCTCGTCGACGCCGTGAAGGCCGCCCGCGCCGCGGCCGAAAAGTCCTGAGCACATGACCGAGAGCTCGCCCAGCGACCTGGCGGTGGCGTTCCGCTCGCTCGGCCGCCGCCGCACCGAGGCGCTCGGCGACGCCTCACCCGACGACGAGCACGTGCACGCCATCCTCGCCGACATCACCGCGGTCGTCCGCCAAGCCGCCGACCGGCTCCACGTGCCGGCCGATCCGGCGGCCATCGCCGACGCGATCCACGACCGTCCCGCCGACGCGTGGACCGACGCCGACCTCGACGCGCTGCGGCGCGATGCGCTCGACCTCGGCCGGCTGTTGCGGCTCCTCGCCGACGTCACCGACACCGACCGCTGACCACGCGAATCGCGCCACCCTGTCGCGGATGTCGCGATCATCGCGACCAGCGCGCCACCCTGGCGCGTCGGTCGCGGTCAGGGGGCGGGCGCCTCGGGGGCGGCGTCGGGGTTCTCCTCGACGAGCTGCTCGACGACGTGGCCGTCGATGGCGTCGACCAGCACCAGACCGCGCATCCGCGGCGGGTCCTCGATCGAGTAGCACAGCACCCGCCACGTCGGGCGGCTGCGCAGCCCGCGCCAGACCTGCTGGGCCGAGGCGTGCCCGACCGGGAAGCCGACCGCCGCCGTGGACGCCTCCAGCGCCTGCTGCTCGTCGACGTGCATCCGCCAGCCCGACGTGATGCTGTAGATCCCGACGGCCGCCAGCAGGATCGCGGCGTAGAGCATCCCGTCGTTGACCAGCGGCGTGGGATCGTTCTGGTCCTTCACCCACAAGGCCAGCGAGATCGCGGCGATCACCAGGTAGATGATGCCCGGGATGCGCCGCCGGCTGTTGTCGGGGAACTGGTACGGCCCGACGAACTCCGCGGCGTTCAGGTCGTCCGGCAGCTCGTCGCGAAGCTCGGCCGCATCGGTCGGCTGGGGGTCGTCTCCGGGCATCGCCGACCAGGCTACGGCGCCGGCCAGGACGCGCGAAGTCGCGTCGCCGTTTCCACCAGCGCCTCGGGCATGGTGCGGGTGTTGGCGATGGCGGTCATGAAGTTGGCGTCACCGGTCCAGCGCGGCACGACGTGCACGTGGAGGTGCTGGCTGACGCTGCCCCCCGCCGGTCGTCCGAGGTTCAGCCCGACGTTGATGCCCTCCGGCCGGTACGCAGCCTTCACCGCCCGCACCGCGTCGGTGGTGGTCGCCCACAGCTCCGCCGTCTCGTCACCGGTCAGCGCCTCGAGATCGGCCACCTCGCGGTAGGGCAGCACGAGCACGTGGCCGGTGGAGTACGGGAAGGCGTTCAACAGCGCGAACGTGAGGCGCCCCCGGTGGACGATGTGGGTCTCCTCATCGGGCAGACCGCTCGCCAGGATGCGCGTGAACACCGACGTCTCGTCGTCAGGACCCACCCCGCCGACCTCGCCACCGGAGCCGACGTACGACGCGCGCCAGCCGTTCCAGATCCGCTCGAGCATCAGTCGGGCTCGATCTCACCGAGCACTCGCTGCACGAAGTCGTCGACCGGCACGCCCCGCTCGACCTCGCCGCCGCGCGGGTTGACGCCGACGGTGCCATCGGCCATGTCGTCGTCGCCGACGACCAGCACGTACGGCAGCTTGTCGAGCTTCGCGGCGCGGATCCGCTTGCCGAGCTGGTCGGACGCGTCGACCACGTCGACCCGCAGACCCTCGCCGGCGAGGCGGTCGGCCACCTTGCCGGCGTACGCCTCGTGGGCCGAGGCGACCGGGAGGACCCGGACCTGCACCGGCGACAGCCAGGTGGGGAACGCGCCGGCGTAGTGCTCGAGCAGCACGCCGAAGAACCGTTCCACCGATCCGAACAGGGCCCGGTGGAGCATGATCGGGCGGTGGCGGGCGTTGTCGGCGCCGACGTACTCGAGGTCGAAGCGCTCCGGGAGGGTGAAGTCGGCCTGGATCGTCGACAGCTGCCACTTGCGGCCGATGGCGTCGCGCACCTTGATGTCGATCTTCGGGCCGTAGAACGCCGCCCCGCCGTCGTCGGTGCCGTACGGGAGGCCGTGGCGCTCGAGCGCCTCTCCGAGCGCCTCGGTGGCATCGACCCAGATCTCGTCCGTGCCGACGCTCTTGGCCGGGTCACGGGTGGAGAGCTCGAACTCGAAGTCCTCGAAGCCGAACCCGCGCAGCACCGACAGCACGAAATCGAGCAACGAGGTGATCTCGTCGGCCATCTGCTCGCGCGTGCAGAAGATGTGGGAGTCGTCCTGGGTGAAGCCGCGGATCCGCATCAAGCCGTGGAGCGTTCCCGCCCGCTCGTAGCGGTACACCGTGCCGAGCTCGAACAACCGCAGCGGCAGCTCGCGATAGCTGCGCTGTCGGGCCCGGTACACCAAGCAGTGCATCGGGCAGTTCATCGGCTTCGGGTAGTACACGCCGTTGTCCATCTCCATCGGCGGGTACATGCCGTCGGCGTAGAAGTCGAGGTGGCCGGAGGTCTCGAACAGCTGGCCGTTCGCGAGGTGGGGCGTGTACACGAACTGGTAGCCACCGTCGATGTGGCGCTGGCGGCTGTAGTCCTCCATCAGCTTGCGCACGATGGCACCCTTCGGATGCCAGACCGCCAGGCCGCCGCCGAGCTCCTGGGGGAAGCTCAGCAGGTCGAGCTCGACGGCCAGGCGGCGGTGGTCGCGTCGCTCGGCCTCGGCGAGACGGTGCAGGTGCTCGTCGAGCGCCGCCTTGGACTCCCAGGCGGTGCCGTAGATGCGCTGGAGCATCGGGCCCTTCTCGTCGCCGCGCCAGTAGGCGCCAGCAACCTTCATCAGCTTGAAGTGGCCGAGTCGCGACGTGGACGGCACGTGCGGGCCCCGGCACAGGTCGACGAACTCCGGTGAGTTGCGGTAGACGCTCACCACGTCGCCACCACCCACCTCGCCGGCGTCGGCACCGTCGGCGGAGCCCGTGGTCACCCGCTGGATGATCTCGCGCTTGTAGGGCTGGTCGGCGAACACCTCCAGCGCGTCAGCCGGGGACAGCTCGGCGCGCTCGAAGGACTGGTCGGCGGCGATGAGGACGCGCATCCGCGCCTCGATCGCGGCGAGGTCGTCGTCGCTGAAGGTGGCGCCACCGGGCAGCTCGAAGTCGTAGTAGAAGCCGTCCTCGATCGCAGGCCCGATGGAGAACTTGGCGCCCGGGAACAGCTGGGTGACAGCCTGGGCCATGACGTGCGCGGTGGAGTGGCGCAGCACGTGACGGCCGGCCTCGGAGTCGGCCGTCACGACGGCGACCGACGCCCCGTCGCGGACGGGCACCGTGAGGTCGACCTCGGCGCCGTCGACGACGCCGGCGACCGCCGCCTTCGCCAGGCGCGACCCTATCGATGCGGCAACGTCGGCGACGGTCGTCCCCGCCGGGTACGAGCGAGTGGAACCGTCCGGCAGGGTGATCGTGATCTGGTCGACGCTGTCCATGGCGCCGCAAGTCTACGGTCGCGCCCCTGTCGCCTCGATGGAGTTCCCCCTCCTCGTTCTGGTCCCAGGAAGTAGCGCTGAGCGCT
>CAZKVJ010000028.1:0-34595 GCA_964556225.1 uncultured Ilumatobacteraceae bacterium | reverse complement strand
CTACCTGGTGCTGCCAGAACGGAGGGGTGGGGCGCCTGGCGCGGGTACGGTGCGCGGCCATGGACCGGGTGGAGATCGAGATCAGGCTCAACCGTGATCGGGCCTGGCTGCTCGAACGCCTGTCGCAGATGTCCGCCGACGAGCTGCGCGCGCCACGCACCGTCAGCGAGCACGACTCTCGGAGCACCTGGTCGTACGCCGACCACTTCATCCACACGACGCTGATCGAGCAGAGCTGGAACGAGATGATCCGCCGGCACCTGAGCGGCGCTCGCGGCCTGCCGGCACGCCGGCGCGCCGACGGCACGCCGCAGTCGATGGACGAGATCATGGCGGACGTCCACGAGTGGACCGAGGAGTGGAAGGCGCGCCACGAGGGTGTGCCGTTCGAGGAGCTGGCCCGCATCGGGCTGGCGACGCGTGCCGACACGCTCGCGCTGCTGGCCGAGCTCAGCGACGACGACCTCACCTCGACCGTCCCGGGTGCACCGTGGGCCGACGGCACGGTCGGCGGGATCCTCGCCGCCAACGCCGACCACGGCCGCCTGCACTGGCACTGGGCCAGCGAGGACCCGGTGCACGCCGCCGAACCGGGCGCCTGACCGCGCCGGCGGACCTCTGCGACGCGGGACCGGGGAACCGCCATGAGGATCCTGTACCTGGACATCGACACCCTGCGCGCCGATCACCTCGGCTGCGCCGGCTATCACCGCCGGACCACACCGAACATCGACGCGCTCGCTGCACAGGGCGTCCGGTTCAGCAACGTGTACGCGTCGGACGTGCCCTGCCTGCCGAGCCGGACGGCGCTCATCACCGGCGCGTTCGGCATCCGCAACGGTGTGGTGAACCATGGCGGGCTCGCGGCCGACCTCCGCCCTGTCGGCGCCGCTCGCGGGTTCTGGAGCACGTGGCAGATCCGCTCGTGGGCGTCCGCGCTCTACTTCGCCGGCTTCCACACCGCGTCGCTGTCCAGCTTCGCGTTCCGGCACTCGGCCTCGTGGTGGAACTTCGGCTTCCAGGAGGCGATGAACCTGATGCGCGGGATGGGCGGCGAGCGGGCCGACGAGGTCCTGCCCGGCGCACTCGACTGGCTCGAGCGGCGCGGCCGAGCCGACCGCTGGTTCCTGCACGTGCACCTGTGGGACCCGCACACGCCCTACAACACACCGAGCTCGTACGGGAACCCGTTCGAGACGGACCCACCCCCGGCCTGGCACACCGAGGAGGTTCGCCGGCGGAACTGGCAGCTCTCCGGGCCGCACTCTGCGCAGGAACCATGGGGCTTCACCCCCGACGAGTGGGGTCAGCCGCCCGAGCGCCAGCCGTGGGACGCCAGCTCGATGGACGACGTCAAGCGGATCTTCGACGGCTATGACGTCGGCATCCGCTACGCCGACGACGCCCTCGGCGTCCTGCTCAACAAGCTCGACGACCTCGGCGTGCTCGACGAGACGGCGATCCTCGTGAGCTCCGATCACGGAGAGGCCTT
Organism: uncultured Ilumatobacteraceae bacterium; assembly: GCA_964556225.1. Classification (GTDB taxonomy): domain Bacteria; phylum Actinomycetota; class Acidimicrobiia; order Acidimicrobiales; family Ilumatobacteraceae; genus CAZKVJ01. The sequence goes on along the minus strand of CAZKVJ010000028.1, from coordinate 33,103 downwards.
CGGCGAGCTGGGCGTCTACGCAGACCATCAGGCGGCCGACGAGGCAACCTGCCACATCCCGGCGGTCCTGCGCTGGCCTGGAATCGCGCCGCAGGTGCACGACGGTCTCCAGTACCACCTCGACGTCGCCGCCACGGTGCTGCGCCTGGCCGACGTCGCCGTGCCACGGGGCTGGGACGGCGAGCCGATCGACATCGGCGGCGCCGGCCGCTCACACCTCGTGCTGTCACAGGGTGCCTGGTCGTGCCAGCGCGGGGTGCGGTGGGGTGATCACCTCTACCTGCGCACCTGGCACGACGGCTACCACGCGCACTGGGCGGACGAGATGCTCTTCGACGTCGCCGACGACCCGCACGAGACGACCGACCTGGCACCGACGACGCCGGAGGTGGTTCGCGAGGGCCGGGCCCGGTTGGAAGCGTGGACCGGGGAGCAGCTCCGCCGCGCCGGCGGGGCCGAGGATCCGATGGACGTGGTGCGCCGCGAGGGCGGGCCGCTCCACGTTCGTGGTCACCTTCCCGCCTACGTGGAGCGGCTGCGGGCGACCGGGCGGGCCATCTGGGCCGACGAGCTGCGCCAGCGCCACGCCTCCGAGCTGGAGGCTCGCTAGGGGCGGTGCACCGGCGGCGGCAAACGCTCGGCGGCGCTCGCGTGGACACACCTAGGCTGCTGTCGCGCCGAGCTGCTGGGGTCTCAGGTGCGTCGCCGCTCCGTTCGCTCGCGGTGTGGGTTCGGTCAAGACAGGGGAGTACGTCGATGTTCAGTCGTCTCGGAGCGTGGTGCCACGACCATCGCCGTCTGGTCCTGGCGGGCTGGGCGGTGGCACTGGTGCTGGCCAACGGCGTCGCCGGCAGCGTCGGCGACGCCTACCGCCAGGACTTCTCCCTCGAGGGCTTCGAGTCGACCGAGGGGTTCGCCGTGGTCGAGGCCGCGTTCACCGACGGCAGTGGCTCGCCGCAGACCGGCCAGATCGTCTTCGAGGCCGCGCAGGGGATGGACGACCCCGACGTGACGGCGGCCGTCGAGGCGATGCTGGCGCACGTGGCGGCGATCGACGACGTGGTCGCAGTGCAGAGCCCCTACGCCCCCGGCGGCGAGTTCCAGATCTCGAGCCGCGGCGATGCGGCCGGCAAGATCGCCTACGCCGTCGTCAACCTGCCCGAGGACATCGACTTCACCCGCGCCGCCGACATCGGCGGCGAGATCCGCGACCTCGTCCCCGAGTTGGAGGGGCTGCGAGTCGAGCTGGGAGGGTTCCTGTTCGCCGAGTTCGAGCAGCCCTCGGCGGAGCTGTTCGGGCTGGCCTTCGCCATCATCATCTTGATCATCGCCTTCGGGTCGGTGCTGGCCATGGGCCTGCCGGTCGCCGTCGCGCTCTTCGGCATCGGCATCGGCGGCGCATTCGTGATCCTGGCCAGCCACCTCATGGAGGTGCCCGACTTCGCTCCCTTCGTCGGCCTGATGATCGGCCTCGGCGTCGGCATCGACTACGCGCTGCTGATCGTGACCCGCCACCGGGAGCAGCTGCACCACGGCCACACCGTGCGCGAGTCGGTGGTGATCGCCATGGACACCGCCGGGCGATCCGTGGTGTTTGCCGGCGCCACCGTGGTGATCTCGCTGCTGGGGATGCTGCTGATGGGCATCGGGTTCATCGGCGGGCTCGGCATCACGGCGTCGCTCACGGTCGCTGCCACCGTCGTCGCCACCGTGACGCTGCTCCCAGCCCTGCTCGGCTTCGCGGGCGGGAACATCGAGCGCACCAAGTGGCGAGGACTCATCGCCGCCGGGCTGGTGGCCGTCGCCCTCGTCGGCGCCGGCCTGAAGGTGCCCGCGCTGTCGTTCCTCGGGCTCACGCTCGCTCTCGTGACGCTGGTGGCCGGGTTCTTCTTCGCCCCGCTGAAGCGCGAGGTGCGACGCCGCCCACCCAAGCCCCGCAAGGAGACGGCGGCATACCGGTGGAGCCGCGTCATCCAGCGCCGTCCGTGGACCGCCACCATCGCCGCGACGGCCGTGCTCCTGTTCCTGGCGCTGCCGGCGCTCCAGCTCCGGCTCGGCTTCGCGGACGAGAGCAACTACGCCGACGACACCACCACCAAGCAGGCCTACGACCTGGTCGTCGAGGGTTTCGGCAAGGGCTCCACCGGCCCGATCTACCTGGTGGCCACGATCGAAGGAGCCGAACAGGTCGGCGCGCTGGCGGCAGTGAACGAGGCGGTGCTGGCCGACCCCGACGTCGAGTCCGTCATGGGTCCCCAGCCGGACGACCCGACGAACCCGACCGCGGTCCGGTGGCTGGTGACACCGGTCGGCGGCCCCCAGGACGAGTCGACGACCGATCTCGTCAACCGCCTGCGGTCCGACGTGCTGCCACCCGTCGAGGCGGCGACCGGCACGCAGGTGCTCGTCACCGGCCTCGTTGCCGCCAACAAGGACATGTCGGACTACATGGCCGAGCGGATGCCGATCTTCTTCGGTGCCGTGCTGACGCTGTCGTTCCTACTGCTGATGCTGGTGTTCCGGTCGCTGCTCGTGCCCTTGAAGGCGGTGATCATGAACCTGCTGTCCATCGGGGCGGCGTACGGGGTGACCATCGCGCTGTTCCAGTGGGGCTGGTTCGGCGGCCTGACCGGCGTACAGCCCGGGCCGATCGAGACCTGGGTGCCGATGATGCTGTTCGCCGTGGTGTTCGGCCTCTCGATGGACTACGAGGTGTTCCTGCTCTCGCGGGTGCGCGAGGAGTGGCGGCGCACCGGCGACAGCCGCACGTCGGTTGCCGACGGGTTGGCGGCCACCGCCAAGGTGATCACCGCCGCGGCGGCGATCATGGTGGTCGTGTTCGGCAGCTTCATGCTGGAGAACGAGCGCACCATGAAGATGATGGGCATCGGCCTCGCCACCGCCATCCTGCTCGACGCCACCATCGTGCGGATGCTGCTGGTGCCCGCCACGATGGAGCTGCTCGGTGACCGCAACTGGTGGCTGCCCCGCTGGCTCGACCGGCTGCTCCCCGACCTCGACGTGGAGGGCCACGCCCCACCGGAGGACTACGACGACGAGTCGACCGGCGCGTCGGACAGCGAGTCGGCCGGCGAGCCGGTCCCCGCCGGCGTGGAGTAGCCCCCTGCCGTTCCGGTCCCAGGAAGTAGCGCTCAGCGCTACCTGGTGGTGCCAGAACCGAGCCCTTGCGCTTCTGGTCCCAGGAAGTAGCGCTCAGCGCTACCTGGTGGTGCCACAACGGGGGCCGCCGGCCCCGCGAGTTGACGGACCGGCCGACATGGTGCGAGGTTGCGCGCACGAGCGATACCGGGGGGTGGTTCGTGGCTCGAACGACGGGAAGCGATCTCTACTACGACCCCTTCGACGTCGGCATCAACGCCGACCCGTACCCGGTGTTCCGCCGACTCCGCGACGAGGCACCCCTCTACTACAACGAGCAGCACGACTTCTACGCTGTGAGCCGCTACGAGGACGTCGAGCGCTGCCTCAAGGACCACGAGACGTTCATCTCGGGACGCGGCGCGGTGCTCGAGATCATCAAGGCGGACATCGATCTCCCCCCGGGGACGCTGATCTTCGAGGACCCGCCGACGCACACGATCCACCGCCGGCTGCTGTCACGTGCGTTCACCCCCAGGCGTGTCGCGGCGTTGGAGCCCCAGATCCGCGAGTTCTGCGCGCGGAGCCTCGACCCGCTCGTCGGCACCGACCGGTTCGACTTCATCGCCGACCTCGGCGCCCAGATGCCGATGCGGGTGATCGGCATGTTGCTCGGCATCCCCGAAGCGGACCAGGCGGCCGTGCGGGACAACGCCGATGCGCGCCTGCGCACCGAGCCCGGCCGTCCGATGGAGATCAGCGACGACCACCTCGACGGCGGCGGCGACCTGTTCGCCGACTACATCGACTGGCGCGCCGAGCACCCCTCCGACGACATCATGACCGAGCTCCTGAACGCCGAGTTCGAGGACGAGACCGGCACGGTGCGCCGGCTGACACGCCAGGAGCTGCTCACCTACGTCGCCGTGGTGGCCGGCGCCGGCAACGAGACGACGACGCGGCTCATCGGCTGGACCGGCAAGATCCTCGGGGAGCACCCCGAGCAGCGACGCGAGCTCGTCGAGGACCGGTCGCTCATCCCGAACGCCATCGAGGAGATCCTCCGCTACGAGCCCATCCCGATGTACGTGGGCAGGTACGTGGCCAGCGACGTCGAGATCCACGGCGAGACCGTGCCCGCGGGCAGTGCGATCCTGCTGCTCGTCGGCGCGGCGAACCGGGACGACCGCCGATTCCCCGAGCCCGACCGCTTCGACATCCACCGCAGGATCACCGCGCATCTCACCTTCGGGTACGGGACGCACTTCTGCCTCGGCGCGTCACTCGCCCGCCTCGAAGGGCGCATCGCGCTCGACGAGGTCCTGAACCGCTTCCCCGACTGGGAGCTCGACGTCGACAACATGACGCTGTCGTCGACGTCGACCGTGCGGGGCTGGCAGACGTTGCCCGTGCTCGTCACCGCAGGAACGTGAGGGAGGGCCGGCCGGCCGCCGTCCTCGCTCAGAGCCTGGTGGTGGCGACGATCGCCAGCACCTGCCATCCCGTTCCGCAGGACCAGCGCGTGGCGGCGACCGTCCGCCGTACGATCGGCACGCCCTCGACGATGGAAGGGGAGCACGCATGGCGCGCCACGAGGTCGACGAGTATCTCGCCACGCTCGACGAGCCGAGGCGCTCGACGCTCGAGACGCTGCGCCGGCGCATCGCGGCAGAGATCCCCGAGGCCGAGGAGGGTCTGTCGTACGGCGTGCCCGTGTTCCGCATCGGCGGCAAGCCCATCGCCGGCTTCTCGGCGGCCAAGCACCACCTCAGCTACCTCCCCCACAGCGGATCGATCCTCAGCTCGCTCGACGCCGAGCAGCTGCAGGGGTTCACGGCGTCGAAAGGCGCCCTGAAGATGGCCGTCGACAACCCGCTCCCGGCCGAGCTCGTCCGCACCCTCATCGATCTCCGCCGCGCCGAGGCTGGGGTCTGAGACGCCGCACCGAGGCCTGGCGTCTCAGAGCTCGTGCACCTCGCCGGCCTGCCACTGCTCGCGCAGGCGGAACTTCTGGATCTTCCCGGACCCTGTGAGCGGGAACTCCTCCACGGCGAACCAGTGCCGGGGCGTCTTGTGCGGCGCGAGATGCTCGCGCATGTACGAGAACAGCTCGTCTTTGTCCACCGTGCAGCCGGGCGCCGGCCGCACGAACGCAGCGACGGTCTCCCCCCATCGCTCGTCGGGCAGCCCGACGACGGCGACCTCGGCCACATGCGGGTGGGCGAACAGCGCCTCCTCCAGCTCGCGGGGGTAGATGTTCTCGCCGCCACGGATGATCATGTCCTTCAACCGGCCCTCGACCGTGCAGTAGCCACGCTCGTCCATCGCACAGAGGTCGCCGGTGTGCAGCCAACCGTCGGCGTCGATTGCCGCCGCGGTGGCCTCGGGGTTCTCGAAGTACCCGTGCATCACGTGGTAGCCGCGTGTGCAGTACTCGCCCACCGTGCCCACCGGCACCGTGTCGCCGGTGGCCGGGTCGATCACCTTCACCTCGACGCCCGGCATCGGCGGACCGATCGTGCCGGCCTTGTCGTCGATGGTGTCGCTGGGCTGGGTCATCGACGCCACCGGGGAGCACTCCGTCTGGCCGAACACGATCGTGAACGGCGCGCCGAGCTGCTCTTCGAGGCGGCGCACCATCGGTGCCGGCACCAGCGACCCACCCGAGCAGATCGCCCGGAGGTTCGAGAGGTCGGTGGTGGCGAAGTCGGGGTGCTCCATCAGCGCCACGAGCATCGTGGGGACGCCCAGCATGGCGCTGCCGCCATAGGTGCCGAACAGCTCGAGCGTCAGCCCCGGGTCGAACGCCTCGACGAGCACGAGCGTCGCGCGCTTCGACACCGCGGCGAGGACCGTGCACACGCAGCCGCCCGTGTGGAACAGCGGCATGACGCCGATCGAGACGGCGTGCTCGGGGAGCCCCATCCGATCGGCCGTGTGCGCTCCGTTGTTCACGAGGCCCCGGTGGTGGAGCAGCGCGCCCTTCGGGAACCCGGTCGTGCCCGACGTGTACTGGATCATCACCGGGTCGGTCGGTGCCGGGTCGACCAGCTCGCCGTCGAACGTGGCCGCCTCGTCGAGCAGCTCGGGCCAGTCGCCGAACGACAGCACCTCGCGCAGCTCCGGGCACTCGGCCTGCAGATCTCTCACCGTGGCCAGCATCGGGTTGCCGCGGAACTCGGTTGCGCTGATCACGCCCGCCGAGCGTGACTGGGTCAGGACGTACTTCACCTCCCCTGGGCGCAAGGCCGGGTTGACGGTCACCAGGATCAGACCGGCGAGGGCCGAGGCGAACTCGAGGATCACCCATTCGGGGTAGTTCGGCGCCCACACGGCCAGCCGCTCCCCCGGCTCGAACCGGGTCCGCAGGGCACGCGCCATCCGCTCCGCCTCGTCGAGCAGCTGCGCATACGTCCAGGTCCGCCGCCGGGCCACGTCGGGCACGCCGGCGACGAGGGCGACCCGGTCCGGCTCTGCGGCCGCCGCCTCGCGCAGCAACCCTCCCAGCGTGATGTCACGCACGGCCGGCGCGGCCGGACCGATGGCGTACGAGAGCGTGGCGGTCATTCGACATCCCCCTGTGTCGTGCTGGATCGTACGCCCGGCGCCGACGGTCACGCTGTGGTTGACTCGTCGCCTGCGACCGGGAGAGGAGCTCTCGTGGACCCGAAGGTGGACGCGTACATCGACCGTTCGAGACTCTGGCCGGCCGAGCTGCGCGCCGCCCGGTCGGTGCTCCTCGGATGCAGGCTCACCGAGCAGCTCAAGTGGGGCAAGCCCTGCTACTCGCACGACGGTTCGAACATCGTGATCCTCCAGGAGATGAAGCCGTTCCTCGCGCTCATGTTCTTCAAGGGTTCCCTGCTCGACGACCCGGACGGCCTGCTTCACGACCAGGGTCCCAACTCACGCTCGGCGAGGCGGCTGCAGTTCACCTCGGCAGCGGAGATCAGCCTCCATGCCGATGCCATCGCGGCCTTCGTCGCCGAGGCGATCCGGGTCGAGCAGGCCGGCCTGACGGTGGCGCCCCCGGCCGATGTCGAGCTGGTGCCGGAGCTTCGCGAGCGCCTCGATCGCGATGTGGCGTTGCGAACCGCGTTCGAGGCGCTCACCCCCGGGCGCCGGCGCGAGTACCACCTCGCGATCGCCGGCGCCAAGCAGACCAGCACCCGCCTCGCCCGCATCGACAGGTACGCCCCGAGGATCCTCGCCGGCAAGGGACTGCGGGACTGACCCCACCCCTCGAACGGGAGAGGCGCGGTCGCGTCGCGTCAGAGGTGACGACCACCATCGACGGCGATCGTCACCCCGGTGGTCATCGGCATCGCCCGCGCGGCGACCAGCACCGCCGCCGCCACCTCGTCGGCCGTGGCGAGGCGCCCGAGAGGGGTCGCGGCAACGGTTCGCTCGAAGAACTCCGGCGGGCGGCCGGGCACGAACGTGTTCGACAGCGCGCTCGGGGCGACGCAGACGAAGCGGACCGGGGCCAGCGATCGCGCCCACGCCGCCGTCATCGCATCGAGCGCGGCCTTCGCGCCGACGTAGGCGATGTTCGACCCCTGGCCCGTGCGCGCTGCCACCGATGAGACCTGCACGACCACCGCATCGGTCCCCTGCCGCAGCAGCGGGAGGGACTCACGCAACAGCCGGATCGGCGCCATCGCGTTCGAGGCGAACACCTCGCCGATCAGCTCGTCGGTGAGCAGGTGGAGATCGTGGGCGGGCACCGAGTGCGTGATGCCGGCGGCATTGACGAGCACGTCGATGCGACCGAACCACTCCTCCACCATGCGCAGCGCCGACGTGACCGACGACAGGTCGGTGATGTCGATGACGACCGACACTGCGGTGCCGGGTGCGGGTGGGCCGGCGCCTGCCCCGCCGCGCCGCGAGGCGGCGACCACGTGCGCGCCGAGCTCGGTCGCCTGCCGGCACACGGCGCTGCCGATGTCGCCGTGACCACCGACCACCAGCACGACGGCACCGTCGAAGCCGCGCCGGAGCATCTCGGCCGGGTTCACTGGAGCCGCACACCCCCGTCGGCGGCGATGGCCACACCGTGCAGGAACTTGTCGCCGAACGGCACGAACGCCGCCTGGGCCAAATAGTCGAGGTCGAGCGCCATCCCGATGCCCGGCGACTCGGGGATCTCCAGGAACCCGTCGCGCAAGGTGTTGATCCGGTCGGTGACCTCGGTCCAGGGGCTGCGCTGCTCGCGCACGTACCCCTGCAGGTCCCAGTTGGGGGTGCACGCCGCCATCTGGATGTGGCAGGCGGTCACGACGGGACTGGTGAAGTTGTGGGGGATGATCCGCTGATGGCGCGACTCGGCGATGGCCGCGACCTTGCGCAGCCCGGTGAACCCACCGGCGATGCCGAAGTCGGGCCGGAGGAAGCCCACGTCGAACGAGTCGCTCACCTCGCGGAACTCCCAGATGTTCGTGTTGCGCTCGGCGATCGCCAGTGGCGAACCGATCCGCGATGCGACCGCGAGGTTGGCCGCCGTGCCGAACGGCAGGATCGGGTCCTCGAGGAAGTAGAGCAGCTGGTCCGCCACCATGCGGGCGAACACCTCGGCGTCGGCCGGGACGAGGTTGCGGTGCACCTCCACGGCGAGATCGACGTCCCACCCGATCGCGTCGCGCACGCGCCCGACGATGTCGGCGGCGTCCCGCAGCGCGCGCGCCGTCGAGTGCTTCGCCCAGTCGCCCACGAACGGCTTGACCTTCAGCGCGGTGAACCCCTCGGCCACGGCGGCCGTCGCCGCCTCGACGATGCCGTCGGCGGTCGGGGCTTCGAGGAGCAGGATCGCCCGGACGCGGTCGCGAACGCGCCCGCCGAGCAGCTGCCACACGGGCACACCGAGCGCCTGACCCTTGATGTCCCACAGGGCCTGGTCGATGGCCGACAGCGCCGCCGCCTCCGCCCCGTCGCGCGCCGCATGGCGCTTCAGCAGGCGACCATGGTGGAACTCGGCGCGCATCGCGTCGTGACCCACCAGGTCGGCCTCGAGGTCGCGGATGGTGGCGGCGCAGGCGAGGGGATGCGTGAACCAGGTGGCCTCACCCGAGCCGCGGAGCCCCTCGTCGGTCTCGACGCTCACGAACGTCCAGTGGCCGGCGACGAATGGCGTGATGGAGCGGATCTTCATGCCGCGCCGACTTCCTCACGAATGGCAGCCGCGTCGACCCGACACCATCGGTCGACGGCCTCGACGAGCTGTTCGCACTGGGCGTCGGAGGTGGCGAGCGACGTCGCGATCATCGCCCGCCCCGCCACCCACTGCCCATCGGCGAGCAGACGCAGGTGGAACAACCGTCGCAGCCGGTCGGCGACGCCCGATCGCACGGCGCGCCGCGGCGGTTCGCAGCAAGGGTGAAGGGCCATCGTGCTCCCGAGTCCGGAGAACACCAGCGGAAGTCGGTGAAGGGCCAGCACGTCGTTGAGCGAGCACCGCAACCGCTCGCCGTGCTCGTAGAGCACCTCGAGCGCCGGCGCGGTGAGCACCTCGCGACAGGCCACGAGGCCGACGTGCATCGAGAACACCTCGTTGTTGAACGAGCCACCGTGCCCCACAGCACCTGGACGGCGCATGTCGAACAGCTCCATGGTCGCGCCGGACGCAGCGAACGCGCCGATGGGGAAGCCGCCACCGAACATCTTGCCGAGGGTGACGATGTCGGCATCCACTCCGTAGCGGCCCTGCAGGCCGCGGTAGCCGTGACGGGCGGTCATCACCTCGTCGGCGACCATCAGCGAGCCATGCGCGGTGCACTCCTCGCGCACCGCCCGCACGAACTCGTCCTCCGTCGGGATGCAGCCGCCGCTGTTGAGCATCAGCTCGGCGAACACCGCGGCGATCTCGTCGCCGTGCTCCGCGAACGCCGCTCGCAGCGCCACGACGTCGTTGTAGGGCAGCCGGATCTCGTCACCGGGCAGGTTGATGCGTGGCTGCTCGGCCACGTACGAGAACAGGCTCCCGTGGTAGGCGCCGTCGAACACCACCACCCGTTCCCGGCCCGTGACGTGGCGCGCCGTCACGAGCGCCATCAGGTTCGCCTCGGTACCGGAGTTCACGAACCGCAGCTGGTCGACGTGCGGGAAGCGCTCGAGGATCGCGCTGGCGAGCTGCGCCTCGGCGGCGCTGCGACCACCCCAGCTGGTGCCTCGGCCGAGCTGGTCCAACGTGGCGGCCGCCAGCCGGGGGTGTGAGTGCCCGGCGATGGCAACGGTGTAGTCGCTGTTGAAGTCGGCGTACTCGTTGCCGTCGATGTCCACGAGCACCGCGTCGTGGGCGCTGGCGAGCAGGGGCGGGTACGGCGCGAAGTGGAGGTTGCTGCGCGTGTTCCCACCGGGAAGCGGGCGGCACGTGGCCTCGAACGCGGCGCCGCTGCGCGGCGTGCGCGCCTCGTAGGCCGCGATGGCCTCGGCGAGGGCGTGGTCGTAGGCGCTCACGACCGACCTACCAGCGCAGAGGCCGGCAGCTCCACCAGGCATCCGGTGGACGACTGGGTGACGTACGCCAGGTCGCGTCCCTGCGCGTCGAAGCAGACGTTCGTGGTGTAGACGTCGGGAAGCGGAACGAAGCGCACCTCACCCTGCACCGGGTGGCACACGGTGATGCCGCTCTGGAACAGGGTGGCCACGCACACCAGGCCCGACGGGTGGACCGCGAGGGAGTCGAACAGGCGGTAGCCGTCGACACCGGCGACGAGGCGGCCCTTGTGCGGGGCCAGACTGGACCCGGTGGCCAGCACGCCCGGTCCGACGACCTCGAACGCCCACAGCCTTCCGGTGAACGTCTCGGCGACGTACAGCTCACGACCGTCGGGCGACAACCCGCACCCGTTGGGGGTGATGATGGGGTGGATCACCTCGCGGATGGACGAGCCGTCGGCCGCCGCGTAGTAGACGCTCGTCCAGTCGACGTGCCGGTCCGATCGCTTGCCGACGTCGGTGAAGTAGAAGCCGCCTGACGAGTCGAAAACGAGGTCGTTCGGCGATCGCAGTGGGAGGTCGCCGCAGTGCGTGTAGAGCACCTCGTGGCGACCGGTGGTCAGCTCGACCCGCTCGATCCACCCGGTTCGCTCGGCGGTACCGAGCGGCCAGGTGAGGTTGGCGCGTCGCTCGTAGATCCAGCCCCCGCTGTTGCACACGTAGACCCAGCCGTCCGGGCCGAGGGCCGCACCGTTGGGGCCGCCCTCAAGGTTGGCGACCACCGTGACCGAGCCGTCGGTGTGCACTCGTGTCAGGGCCCTTCCAGCGATCTCCACCACCAGCCACTCACCGTCGGGCAGGGAGATCGGCCCCTCGGGGAAGCGCAGGCGGTCGGTGATGGTGCGAAGGTTCACGACCGGCCGCCGAGTCCGAGGATGGTCCGGGCCTCTGCGACGCTCGCCACGGTGCTCCCGAGGTCCTCCACCATGCGGCAGGCCCGTTCCACGAGCGCCGCGTTCGACGGCGCCAGCACACCACGAGACACGTAGAGGTTGTCCTCCAGCCCGACGCGCACGTGGCCACCGGCCGCCACCGCTGCGGCCACCATCGGGAACTGGTGCTGCGCCACGCCGAAGGCCGACCAGGTGGCGCCCGCCGGCAGCAGGGCTCGCATGAAGTCGATGGCCGCCGCGGTGGCTGGCATGGCCCACCTGATGCCGAGGCAGAACTGGAAGTGGCCGGGTGGCGGCAGCACCCCGGTCTCGATGAGATGCCGGCACAGCAGCAGGTGGCCGACCTCGAACACCTCCAGCTCGGGCAGCACGCCGGCGGCGACGATGGAGCGAGCCATCTCGGTCACGATGCGGGGCGTGTTGACGAAGGCGTCGTCTCCGAAGTTGAACGTGGCCACGTCGAGGCTGCACACCTCCGGCCTGAGCTCGATGATGTGACGCGTGCGCGCGGCCGGTGGGGCGAAGTTGCAGTCGGGGTGGGCGACGCGCACGTCGTCGTCGCCCGGGACGAACCGGGCGCCATAGCCCGTCGTCAGGTTGATGATCACATCGACGCCGGTGTCGCGGATGCGGTCGACCACCTCCCCGTACAGGTGCAGGTCGGTGGCCGGCCGGCCGGTGTCGGGATCGTGCACATGGATGTGCACCGGCGCGGGCGGCATCGACGGCGGACGAGGCGATCGCCGCGGGCGTGATCGGCACCGCCGCGCTCCGCCGGAAGTTCTGTGACGACCCGGTGATCGCGCAGGTCACGATGGTCGGCGGGGTCACGGACACCTCACAGGTTGCTGGCTCGCCTGTCGGCACGCCGTTGCAGCACGGCACCGATCCAGTTGAGGGCGAGGATCGTCAGGAAGAGCACCGCGATGGGGCACAGGGCGACGTGTGGCGCCGACCGGAGCGTGCGACCGCTGGAACCGTCGACGATGATGGTGCCCCAGCTGACGGTGTTCTCGACCGACAGGCCGAGGAAGGCCAGACTCCCCTCCGCGACGATCGCGATCCCGCAGCCGATCATGGCGAACGCAGCGAGCGGGGCGACCACGTTCGGCAACAGCTCACGCCTCAAGATGCGCCCTGAGGTGGCACCCATCATCTGCGCGGCGGTCACGAAGTTCTCGTCGGCCACCGACAGCGTGCTGGCCCTCGCCAGGCGGCCGAGCGGCGCGACGGTCAGGGCGCCGAGCACGAGCGTCACCCACAGCAGGTTCCGCTCGGTGAGCGACGTGACGAGGACGGCGAAGATGATCGCGGGGAAGGCCAGGAGCACGTCGAACTGGGCCGAGACGACCTTGTCGGTCCAGCCCCTCACGAAGCCCGCGACCAACCCGAGGGCCCCTCCGAGCAGGAACCCGATCAGGATGGCTGCAATGCCCACCACGAGCGAGACGCGCGCCCCCCACACGGTACGAGCGAACACATCACGGCCGACGCTGTCCGTGCCGAACCAGTGCGCCAACGACGGGCCCTGCTCCCTGGCCGCGACATCGGTGTCGTCGACCCCAGCGAGAGGGAGCCACGGGGCGAGGGCGGCAGCGGCCACCACGACGGCCATCCAGACGATGGCCAGCCGGAAGCCGAAGGATGCGGTGCCGCGCCGCCGATCCCTCCTTCGAACCCTCATGTGACACGGATCCTCGGGTCGAGCACGTGGTAGAGGGTGTCGACCAGCCAGTTCACCAGCACGAACGTCACGGAGATGACCACGACGAACGCGAGCACGGTGGGAAAGTCGTCGCGGTCGATGGCGCGCACGATCTCCGAGCCCGCTCCCGGCACGCTGAAGATCTGCTCGATCACGAGCGTCCCGCCGATGAGGGCGCCCGTGTTCACGCCGAACGTCGTCAGGAGCCCGAAGCTGGACGGGCGGAGTGCGTGCACCCAGAGCAGGCGCCGCGGCGAGATCCCCTTCGCGCGAGCGAACGCGATGTACTGCGAGCGCAGCACGGAGGTCATGTCGGTGTGCAGCACGCGCTGGTACACGGCGGCCAGTGGGAGTGCCAGGGCGATCGCGGGGGCCATCAGGCTGTGCAGCTGTGCGCCGAGGTTGCTGCGATCGAAGCGACTGGGGAACCACTGCCAGCGCACCACCAGCAGGTAGAAGAGCAGCACCCCGACGGCGAACGCCGGCATCGCGATGAGCGCGAACGACACGACCGTCGAGGCCCGATCCCGCCACCCACCGTCGCGCGACGCGGCCAGCACCCCCCACGGCACGGCGACGAGGAGAGCGATGGCCTGGGCGAGCAGCACCAACCAGAGCGTGACGGGCAGCTTCTCCGCCAGCACGGCCGAGACCGACTGCTCGTTGATGTACGACCGGCCGAAGTCGCCAGTGGCCACGTCGCCGAGCCAGTAGCCGTAGCGCACCACGAGCGGGTCGTCGAGGTGGTACTGCTCGGTGACCTCGGCGATGTCGTCGGCGTGGCCTTCCGGGTCGAGCGCCGCCGCACCGAGGATGTTGACCAGGGGTTCGCCGATCACGTTCATCGCTGCGAAGGCGAGAAAGGTGACGGTCAGCACCGTTGCGACGAGGCGCACCAGGCGGGTGGCGATCAGCCTGGGCAAGTGGTCACTCCGCGAGCCAGACCTGGGCGAGCGGGGTGTGCCCGGCAACGACGCACTTCAGCGGGACCCCCTCAGGGCTCACCGCCCCGCACAAATTGTGGACACGCGTCGAGTCGTAGGCCACCCGCCATCTGGCGTGGGCCTCCCAAATCGTCGTGAAGTTGTCGGCGATCCGCTGGCTGATGTCCTGCCAGATGCCGACGCGCTCGGCCTGATCCGTGCTCGACGCCTGCTGGGCGAGGAGCGCGTCGATCTCCGGGTCGCAGTACCGCGGCACGTTCAGGGCGACCCCGCCGATGCTGTCGCAGAGGAGGTACACCCGATCCAGGTCAGGGTCGATGCCGCCGAACAGGCGGAACTGGGTCACCTGGAAGTCGCCGGTGATCGTCGCGATGATGAACTGGTCCTGTGCCACCCAGCGAGGCGTGACGTTGAAGAAGGGGCTCCAGCCTTCGTCGGCCACCGCGAAGTTCCGCTCGCCCGACGTCGACGGACCGGTGTCGCTGTAGGTGACGTTGACCTTTCCGTCCGTGCACTGGTCCGGCACGTCGGCGCAGTAGGCGGCGACGAGGTCACCGGCCAGCTCGGGGTGATCGGTGAGCTGTTCGAGGTCGGGGTTGAAGAACGGCGACTCGGTGTCGAACATCTGGTTCGCCGACTGGCTCTGGTCGCCGTCGGTGATGAGCTCGACGAACGCTTCCTGCGGGAAGGCGTAGGTGAACGCCTGGCGGACGCGCAGGTCGTCGAACGGCGGCGCGGAGGTGTTCATCGCCAGGTAGCCCTCCTCACCGTTGAGGTCGTAGGCGCTCTGGATGACGTCGTCGTCGGGGAGGTCGGGCAGCTTGCCCGGGGCGTGCAGCATGTCGAGGTCGCCCACGGAGAGCTGGTCGGCGCGGGTCAGCGAGTCCGGGACGGGATAGAACTCGACGGCGTCGAGGTACACCTCGCCGGCCCAGTAGTCCTCGTTGCGCACGAAGCGGGTCAAGGAGTCCTTCGTCCGGCTGTCGAACACGAACGGACCGCTGCCGACCGGCTCCTGGGCCTTGTCGGGGTCGGCAGCCACCTCGTCGAGCCAGGCCTTCGACGCCACCACGCCGAGCTGCTGGGTCAGGCGCGGCGGGAACACCGACGACGGCGACGTCAGGTGGTACACGACCGTACGGTCGTCGATCTTCTCGATCATGTTGTCGGCAGCGAACAGCGGCGCGACCGTGAGCCCGACCACCGGGTCGGCCAGCTGTCCCTCGAACGTGGCGATGAGGGAGTCCGCGTCGACGGGTGTGCCGTCATGGAAGAGGACCCCATCGCGCAGCGTGACGGTCCAGTTGGTCAGCGTGTCATCGGGGGTGATCGACTCGGCCAGGTACGGGACCGCAGATCCGTCCTCACCCGTCCCGAATGGCCCACCGTCGAGTCCGGTGCCGTCGGCCGAGATGCCCTGCCGGCGATCGCGGTGGCATCGGGGACACGGCCCGAGGGCGTGCACGCCGGGTGGTGGGAGCGCATCGGGTTCACGGCGCAGGTCGGCGACGCCGTGCTCGCCCCGATGACCGACGCCACGATGGCCGTGCTCGTCGGCGTGGGCGACGGCGCGACCGACCGTGTGTCCGCCACCCGAGTGGGCGCGGCGATGGTGCGCGCCGGTGCCGACGCCGTCTCGCTGTCGAGCGACCTGGCTCGCTGGGGAGACGTGCACCAGCAGGGCTTGGTGGAAGGCATCCTGCTCGCCTCCTACCGCTTCGACGCCTACCGGAGCACGCCGCGCCCGGTGCATCTGCGCACCGTGCACCTCGCAGGCCTCGACGCCGACGTCTCCCGAACAGCACACCACGTCGCGGCAGGGGTGTGCCTCGCCCGCGACCTGACGAACGAACCGGGAAGTGTGCTGACACCGGCCGCCTTCGCCGATCGTGCCGTGGCCGCGGGCGCGCACGGGGGGTTCTCGGTCGTGGTGCACGACCGAGCCTCGATCGAGGCGATGGGCATGGGCGGCCTGCTCGGCATCAATCGCGGCTCGGCGAACGAGCCCCGCTTCCTCGAGCTCGCCTACGAGCCCGCCGGTGCGGAGCGCACCGTGGCGGTGGTCGGCAAGGGCGTCACCTTCGACTCGGGTGGCCTCAACGCGAAGAACACCAAGGACATGACCCGGATGAAGAAGGACATGGCCGGCGCCTCGGCGGTGCTCGGCCTGTTCAGCACCTTGGCCGGGTCGGCAGTCCGCCAGCGGGTGCTCGGATTCATCCCGCTCACCGACAACATGAGCGGTCCGGACGCGCTCAAGCCCGGCGACGTGGTCCGCACCTACAACGGCGCGACCATCGAGGTGCTCGACACCGACAACGAAGGTCGGGTGGTCCTGGCCGACGCCATCGGCCGAGCCGCCGAGGCGAACCCCGACGTGCTGTTCGACATCGCGACCCTCACGGGTTCGCTGTTCGTGAGCCTCGGACGAGGGATCGCCGGGCTGTTCTCCAACGACGACGCCACCGCCCGCCGGGTCGAGTCCGCGGCGGCGGCCACCGGGGAGCGGGTGTGGCGCCTCCCCCTCGGCGATGACCTGGCGAACGAGCTGAGGTCGAGCATCGCCGACTACCAGAACGCGACCGAGCTGATGCTGCACCCGAACCTGGCTGCGGCGATGCTGCGCGAGTTCGTGCCGAAGGGACAACCGTGGGCTCACATCGACTGTGCCAGCCCCTCCTGGGTCGACAAGCCCCGCCACGAGCACCCGGGCGACGCGACCGGGTTCGGCGTGCGCCTGCTGCTCGATCTCCTCCACCAGTACTGACCGGGTCGCGCACGGTGGTCGGGGCGTTCCCCTCTGTCGTGCGGAACGGTCGGCCCGCCGCCGAGTAGACATGCGGCGTGCGCGTCGGTGTGGTCTTCCCGAGACCGAGCTGGGGAGCGCGTCCGTGGCAGACATCCGCCGATACGCCACGACGGTCGAACAGCTCGGCTTCGTCCATGTGCTCGCCTACGACCACGTCCTGGGCGCGGATCCCTCGGTCCACGCGCCGTGGAGCGGTCCGTACGACAGCTCCACCACGTTCCGAGAGCCGTTCGTGCTGTTCGGCTTCCTCGCCGCCTGCAGCGCGCTCGAGCTGGTGACGGGCGTCATCATCCTGCCCCAGCGCCAGACGGCACTCGTCGCCAAGCAGGTGGCCGAGGCCGCCATGCTCACCGAGGGACGGTTCCGCCTCGGCGTCGGGATCGGCTGGAACGCCGTCGAGTACGAGCGCTGGGCATGCCCTTCGACCGGCGGGGCCGTCGGATGTCGGAGCAGATCCCGTTGCTGCGCCGTCTGCTCAGCGAGGGAGCCGTGACCCACGTCGGCGAGTTCGACCGGATCACCGGGGCCGGGTTGGCACCGCTGCCACTGCATCCGGTGCCCATCTGGATCGGTGGCCAGTCCGAAGCCGCCTATCGCCGGATCGGGCTGCTGGCCGACGGTTGGTTCCCGTTGACACCCCCGGGCCCTCGGCTCGACGAGGCCCGAGCCATGGTCGCCGACGCGGCCGTCGGCGCCGGACGCGACCCTGAGGCGCTGGGGATGGAGGGGAACGTGTCGTGGACCGACGCCGGTCTGGCGCGCGTCGTGGACCACGTCGGCAGGTGGCGCGACGCCGGCGCAACCCACGTGTCGATCAACACCATGGGTGCCGGGCTGGTGGGTGTCGATCGACATCTCGAGGTCCTCGCCGACATCGCACCCGCCGTGTCGTCGGCGCGCTGACGGTCGGACCGCGGGTCCCGAACCACTAGGGTCCGCGCGCCATGGACGAGCTGCGGTTCGGGGTCGTGGGCACCGGGATGATGGGGTGCGAGCACATCCGCAACCTCGTCGCGCTGCCCGGGGCCACGGTCGCCGCGGTGGCCGATCCCGACGACCGGTCCCGGGCCGAGGCCGCCGCACTGGCGGGGCCCGACGTGGCGGTCCACGGCGACCACCGCGACCTGCTCGCCGCCGGCGGGCTCGACGCCGTGATCGTCGCCTCGCCGAACCACACCCACCGGTCCGTGCTGGACGACTGGTGGGGCAGCGGCGTCCACCTGTTCGTGGAGAAGCCGCTGTGCACCACCATCGACGACTGCCGCGAGGTGCAGGAACGGTCCGCCGGCCACGACGGTCTGGTGTGGGTCGGGCTCGAGTACCGCTACATGCCGGCCGTCGCCCGGCTGTTGCAGCGGGTCCGCGCCGGTGAGGCCGGGCGGCCCCGCATGGTGTCGATCCGCGAGCACCGGTACCCGTTCTTGGCCAAGGTCGGCAACTGGAACCGGTTCAACCGCAACACCGGCGGCACCCTGGTGGAGAAGTGCTGCCACTTCTTCGACCTCATGAACCTGGCCCTCGACGAGCGGCCGGTGCGGGTGTTCGCCAGCGGCGCCCAGGACGTGAACCACCTCGACGAGCGCTACGACGGCGAGGCGCCCGACATCTTGGACAACGCCTATGTGGTGGTCGACTACCCGAGCGGTGCAAGGGCGCTGCTCGACCTGTGCATGTTCGCCGAGGGGTCGCGGTGGGAGCAGGAGCTGACGGTGGTCGGTGACACCGGCAAGCTGGCTGCCTGCCTGCCGGGGTTCATGGAGCTGGCCCGAGGCCGCCGGGCCGAGCTGGTGGTCGGCAACCGGGGCCCGGACTGGCCGGTCGACGTGCAGGCCGTCGAGGACGACCCCGAGATCGGCTACGTCGGCGGGCACCACGGTGCCAGCTACCTGGAGCTGGCCCGGTTCTGCGACGCCATCCGAACCGAGTCGCCGCCGGAGGTCACCGTCGAGGACGGGCTCTGGTCGGTGGCCATGGGCGTCGCCGCCCACCGCTCCATCGACGAGGGCCGCCCCGTCGAGCTGGGCGAGCTGGGCCTCGCACCGACCTAATCCGCGGAGTGCCGGCCTCGAGCGGGCTTTCGAGTGCGCATTCCCGCTCCCAGCGCGGGGATTCGCACTCGAAACGCACCGGTCTGCGGGGGCGGGGGTGCACCGTCATCGGCACGCCGCCAGCAGGCCGGTTCACCACGAGGCCGCGCGGTCTCGGCGGTCGCGGCCGGTCGGGCGGAGCTCGAGGCGCTGCGCGAGACGGGCGATCGCCACGGTGATCTGCAGCTGCGCGAGCGCGCTGCCGATGCACGCTCCGGGCCCGCCGCCGAAGGGGATCCATCCGGGCGCGGTGCGTGGCCCGTCCACGAACCGGTCGGGGTCGAAGTGCTCGGCATCGCTCCACGTCTGTGGGTCGCGGCCGGCGAGGTGGGGCGACCAGATCACGAGGGTGCCCGTGGGGATCGTGCAGCCGCCGAGATCGTCGATGTCCTCGGCCGTCCCACGCGTCGGCGAAGGCGGTCACGGCTCCCTCGCCGAGATCTCGTCCACGCGTGCGGCCATCCGCTCACCGAACAGGACCCGCACGGCGACCCCGAGCGCCAGACGCCGCAGGATCGGCTACAGGTCGACCGGTCGGCCGTCCTCGGTCGCGAGCGCACGGTCGGCGGCCGCGTCGGCCTCCTCCATGATGACCGGGATCCATCCGTCGAGGCGGCGCCTCGCGAACCCGGCGCGCCGGCAGTCGCCGGGCAGGTCGTCGAGCGCCGGGATCGGGTCGCGGAGCAGCCGCCGGATCGCGCGCATCTGCACGAGCGGACCGCCGGGCCGGGGCAGCTGGGAGGGCATCGTCATCACCTCGGTCACGGGCCACGGGCCGACCCCATCAGGTCAACTGTCGCCCACGGCCCCGCCAGCGGTTCACGCCCTTGGTTGCCGGGCGAAGCCCGGTGGGACGCCGGTCTGGGTGCGCCGGTACAGTCGCGCTGACAATCGAGTTGAACCTGCGGGGTTGGGTGGAAGTCCCGACCGGCGGTGAGAGCCCGCGACCCCTTCGGCCTCGGCCGGAGGGCTGACCCGGTGGAACTCCGGGGCCGACGGTCACAGTCCGGATGGGAGCAGGTCGACGACCGCGTACAGGCCGCGCACACGCGCTCGGCCGTGGTCGTGCGTTCCCATCGCGCCCCGCCCACGAGCGAGGACGACATGGGCGACACGACAGCCGCCGAACTGGCAGCGATGGACGCAGCCATCGCCGCCGGCGCGCTCGCCCGCACGCGCACCTCGCCCAACCCCTGGGTCGGCGCGGCGGTGCTCGACGCGAACGGCGCGGTCGTCGCGACCGGGGCCACCGAACCGCCCGGCGGCCGTCACGCCGAGATCGTCGCCCTCGACGCGGTCGGCGACGCCGCCGGGACCACGCTGGTGTGCACGCTCGAGCCGTGCTGCCACCACGGGCGCACCCCGCCGTGCACCGACCGGATCATCGCCAGCGGCGTACGCCGCGTCGTGATCGGCGTGCTCGACCCCGACCCGCAGGTCGCCGGTCGCGGCGTCGCCGCCTTGCGGGCGGCCGGCATCGACACCGTGATCGGCGTGCGCGCCGACGCCGTCGCCCGCCAGCTCGCCCCATACCTCCACCACCGCCGCACGGGCCGGCCCTACGTGGTGTGCAAGCTCGCCACCACGCTCGACGGCGCCACCGCGGCGCCGGACGGCACCTCGCAGTGGATCACCGGCGAGGCCGCCCGCCGCGACGCCCACCGGCTGCGCGCCGAGAGCGACGCCGTGCTCGTGGGCGCCGGCACCGTCCGCGCCGACGACCCGGCGCTCACCGTGCGCCACGTCGAGGGCCGCGACCCGCTGCGCGTGGTGCTCGGCGCCGCACCGGTGGCGGCGAAGGTGCACCCCTGTCTCGAGTGGGCCGACGACGTGGCGTCGCTCCTCGACGAGCTGGGACGGCGCGGCGTCGTGCAGCTCCTCGTGGAAGGTGGCGCCCACGTCGCCGGCTCGCTCCACGACCTCGGCCTCGTCGACCGCTACGTCCTCTACGTCGCGCCGGCCCTCGTCGGCGGCCCCGGCGGGCTCCCGGCCATCGCCGGGCACGCGGCACCGACGATCGACGCGCTCTGGCGCGGCCGCTTCGAGTCCGTCGAGCGGATCGGCGACGACCTGCGGCTCGAGGTCGTCCCGCCATCGCGCACCGCCGCCCCCACCACCTTCCAGTCCGAGGAGACCACCTGATGTTCACCGGCATCGTCGAGGAGCTCGGCCGGATCGACTCGTTCGAGCACGGTGTGCTGCGGATCGCCGCCACGCGCGTGCTCGACGGCGTCGCTCTCGGCGACTCCATCGCCGTCAACGGGTGCTGCCTCACCGTCGTCGCCAACGGCGACGGTTGGTGGTCGGCCGACGTGTCGGACGAGACCATCTCGCGGACCAGCCTCGCCCGCAGCCACCCCGGCGATCCCGTCAACCTCGAGCGCGCCGTGCGCGTCTCGGACCGCTTGGGTGGCCATGTCGTGCAGGGCCACGTCGACGGCGTCGGCGAGGTGGTCGCACCCTGCCCGGACCTGCGCATCCGAGTACCAGGGCAGCTGCTGCGCTACATCGTGGAGAAGGGGTCGATCACCGTGGACGGTGTCAGCCTCACGGTGGTCGACGTCCTCGACGACGGCTTCACCGTCGCGATCATCCCGCACACCGCGGCCGTCACCACGCTCGGCACCAAGGCCCCCGGCGACCCCGTGAACCTCGAGGTCGACGTGATGGCCAAGTACGTCGAGCGCCTGGTCGCCGCCTACCTGCCCGGCAGCCGCCCGGCGGGCCCAGACCCCGCCCTCACCACCCGAGGAGACGACGCATGAGCACCGACCGTCCGGCCATTCAGTTCGACCCGATCGACGCCGCCATCGCCGCCATCGGCCGCGGCGCGATCGTGGTCGTCGCCGACGACGAGCAGCGCGAGAACGAAGGCGACCTGATCATGGCCGCCGACCTGGCGACGCCCGAGGCGATGGCCTTCTTCGTCCGCCACACCTCGGGCGTGATCTGCGTCGGGCTCACCGGCGCTCGCTGCGCCGAGCTCGACCTGCCGCAGATGGTCGTGGCCAACGACAACAGCGAGGCCCAGGGCACGGCGTTCACCGTCAGCGTCGACGTGCGCGAGGGCACCACCACAGGCATCTCCGCTGCCGACCGGGCACTGACCATCCGCGCCCTCGCCGACCCGGCCGCCGACGCCCGGGCCTTCAACCGGCCGGGCCACGTGTTCCCCCTGCGCGCCCGTCCAGGAGGGGTGCTCAAGCGCGCCGGCCACACCGAGGCGTCCGTGGACCTTGCCGTGCTCGCCGGACGCGTCCCGGCGGGTGTGCTGTGCGAGGTGGTGCTCGACGACGGCCGGATGGCCCGCGGCCCCGACCTTCGCCGGTTCGCCGACGAGCACGGGCTGCTGCTCGTGTCCATCGCCGACCTGATCCGCCATCGCCGCCGCCACGAGCGCCTGGTCGAGCACGCGGCCTCCGCCCGGGTGCCCACCCACTGGGGCGAGTTCCAGTGCCACTCGTTCGAGAGCGTCCTCGACGGCGAGACCCACCTCGCCTACACGATGGGCGACGTGGCCGGCGACGAGCCGGTGCTCGTGCGGGTGCACAGCGAGTGCCTCACCGGCGACGTGTTCGGCAGCGTGAAGTGCGACTGCGGGCCGCAGCTGCACGAGGCCATGCGCCGCATCGCCGAGGAGGGCCGGGGCGTCGTCGTCTACCTGCGGGGCCACGAGGGCCGCGGCATCGGCATCACCCACAAGCTGCGCGCCTACGAGCTGCAGGACCAGGGCCTCGACACCGTCGACGCCAACGTCGAGCTCGGGTTCCCGGTCGACACCCGCGAGTACGGCGTCGGCGCGCAGATCCTCGCCGACCTCGGTGTGCGGCGGATCCGGCTGATGACGAACAACCCGGAGAAGTACAGCGGCCTCGACGGCTTCGGCCTCAGCATCGTGGAGCGGGTCCCGATCCACCTGCGCGTGCACCCGGAGGCGGAGCGCTACCTGAGCACCAAGCGCGACCGGATGGGGCACCTGCTGCCGGAGGTCTTCGATCTGGAGCCCTCCGCCGGTGAGGCGACCACGCTGGAGGGCACGCCGTGAGCGTGGACCGGCGATCCGCCACGAGCAGCCGCCAGACGGTCGACGGCACGGGGCGCTCGATCGCCATCGTGTGCAGCCGGTTCAACGAAGCCGTCGTCGAGCGGCTCGTCCGAGGGGCACGCCGGACGCTGCTCGCGCACGGTGTGGCCGACGACGCGATCGACGTCGTGTGGGTGCCGGGGGCGCTCGAGGTGCCGCAGGTGGCGCGGGAGGTGGCCGCCCGCGGCCACCACGACGCGATCGTGGCGCTCGGCGCCGTGATCAAGGGCGACACCTACCACTTCGAGGTCGTGTGCGACGCCAGCGCCGCCGGGCTGATGCAGCTGTCGATGTCGACGGACGTGGTGGTCACCAACGGCATCCTCACGGTGTACGACGAGGAGCAGGCCACGGTGCGCAGCGGGGACGACGACCGCAACAAGGGGTCCGAGGCGGCCCTCGCCGCGCTCGACACGCTCGCTGCCATCGACGGGCTCCCGCGGGCATGAGCGGCTCACCGCATCGTCTCGTCTCACCCGGGCGCACGTCGGCCGGCACGCAGCGTCGATGACACCACGCGGAGGATGACATTCGTTATTGTCTGCAATCCGTGACAGTATCTTTTCCAGTAAGCCAGATCTCCCGCAGAGCCTTCCTCATCGGCGGCGGTGCGGCGGCACTCGCCGCGTGCAGCAGCGGCAACGGCAGCACCTCCCCCTCGACGACCACGGTGTTCCTGCCGTCGACCAGCACTCAACCGGCAGGGACCACGACCGCCGCACCCACCACCAGTCCCGCGAACACCACCCCACTGCGGGTCCTGCTCCCTCCCGAGAGCGTGCGCAGCGAGGTGTTCGAACGCGCGGCCAACACGCTCGGAGCTCCGGTCGTCGTCGAGGTCTATGCCGACCCGGCTTTCGTCATCGACCGCCTGCTCGCCCAACAGGGCGAGTACGCCTACGACCTCATCGTCGTCCCCGGCGCCTTCCTCCCCGCGGCGATCGAGCAGGGGCTGCTCTCGCCGCTCGACAAGGCGCTCATCCCGAGCCTCGCCGGCCAGCTCCCCGGCGTCCTCGCCAGCCCGTTCGACCCCGACAGCACCTACAGCGTCGGCAAGGAGGTCGGCTACACGGGCTACGCCTGGGATCGCACCGTCCTGCCCGATGGGGTGGCGTCGTGGGACGACTTCCTCGCCAAGGCCGCGCAACCGGAGGTCTCCGGCCGGGTGACCGCCCTCGCGGAAGGAGCAGAGCTCCTCGCGCTCAGCTACTGGTCGCGCGGTGAGCGGACGCCCAAGGAGATCGACGTCGCGGCCGCCGAGGACGACCTGCGGACGCGCCTTGTCCCGCACCTGCTCGATCTCGACTCCGGTGCCTCGGTGCGGATGCTCGAGGGCAACGTCGTGCTCGCCCAGATGTGGAACGGAGAGGGTCGCCAGCTGGTGCTGTCGGATCCCGACCGCTGGGGTTACGCCATCGGCGGGCCGATCACCGGCGTCTGGATGGAACGCTTCACCGTCCCAGCGGCGACGCAGAACCCTGAAGCGGCCCACGCCTTCATCGAGCTCATGCTCCAGCCGGACGTCTCACTGGCCCAGGTCGACGGCCGCGGCTACAACACCGGGATCGCCGCCATCCAGGACCAGATCGGCGGCCTGCAGGGGGCCGAGCTGATCCCGACCGGCGACGCCATGTTCGACGACACGAAGGACTACGGCGAGGCGCTGCTCGACGCATCGGCGGAGGGGCTGCGAGCGCTGGTGGTCGGGGTCCAGCAGGAGCTCAACGGCACGGCCCCGGACACGCCGGACACGACGAGCACCACGACACCGGCCGCTGCCACCACACCAGCCCCCGCGACCCCCAGCACGGCCGTCGGCACCACCGTGCCGGCGACGAGCACGACGGTCCAGCGCGACGACAAGGGCCGTCGGGTGCTGCGCCCGCAGGACACCGGCGCGGAGGTGGAGACGCTTCAGCGGCGGCTCGTCGAGCTGGGCTTCTCCATCGGTCGCGTCGATGGCTGGTACGGCGACGTGACGCTGGCGGCGGTGCTGGCGTTCCAACGGTCGCAGGGCCTCCAGACCGACGGCGTCGTGGGCCGCTACACGTGGGACGCGCTGGAGAACCCCAAGCCGATCGTCACCCGCACGGCGAGCACGCGCGGTGTGTCATCGAGTGCGCCGAGCGATGCCGCCGGGCACGCGCCGGCTGCCAGCGGAGGCGGCGGCCGCTGGACCAAGGCCATCGTGTACCTCGACTCGTTCCGCAGCGAGTTCTTCGATGCCGCCGGGAACCGGACTGCGTCGTTCCCCAACTCCCCCGGCGTGAACGGCCTGACCCCGACCGGCACCTTCAAGGTCTACAACCGCTCGGCTGACACCTTCTACTCGAGGAACCCAGCCGAGAAGATGAAGTGGATGGTCCGCTTCAACGGCGGCATCGGCTTCCACAACGTGCCGCGCATCAACGGGGTTCCCGAGCCGACGCCGCTCGGGCAGGCCCCCAGCAGTCACGGATGCATCCGTCATGCCGACGAGAACGCGAAGGCCGTGTTCGACAACCTCGTCGACGGGGCCACCGTGATCGTCCAGCACGGCTGAGGCCAACGACGCACCGTCATCCCGCCGCCTCGGTCCGGCTGGCGTCGGTGGCGACCACTCCGCGGCGGAGCATCGACTCGATCGACTCGGCCAGCGCGACGGACTGCTCGGCGGCGGCCAGGTCGTACGGCGCTGCCCTCACGTCGTTCGGCCACGACTCGACGAGCGCCTCCGCCCACACGATCCAGTCGGCGACGGCTGCGTAGAACTCGGTGTGGAAGCGGCCGACGAGGAGGTTGATGGCGGCCCGCTCGGGGAACGGCCCCGCGCCGGCCAGGTAGGCCCGGGCTGCCGCCAGGTTCTCCTCGTTCTGGGCCAGCACCCACGCCCTCGCCGCCTCCAGGTTGGCAGCGATGTCGGCCTTGGACCCGCTGTCGGCGAAGTGGATCTTCAAGAGCTGCTCGAACTCGAGCTGGGGGCCGGCACCGGGCTCCCGGAGCCAGTCGGCCAGCGCCCGCCGGCCCTTGGCGGTGATGGTGTACCGGGTGCGCCGCCGTCGCCCGACGGGGTCGTCGGTGGCGCTGGCCAGCCCCTGGGCGACGAGCTTCTTGGGCTCCTCGTAGAGCTTGCTCTGCGCCCTGGGCCACAGGCGACGCAGGCTTCGGTCGACCTGCCGGACGAGCTCGTGCGTGGTCCAGGACCGCACGGCCAGCAGGCCGAGCACGGCGAACGAGGTCGTCGACAGGGCCGGGCCGCTTGACATGTTCTCCCCTAGGGACAAAAATTATTCTCTCAATGGGAGAGTATCAGCCAGCGCCGCCGAACGCCGAGCAACGCCAGGCCTGGGATGGTCCGGAAGGTGCCTTCTGGGCTGCCAACGCCGACCGGTACGACCGGGCCGTTGCCGCCTACGACCGACCACTGCTGGATGCCGCTGCCATCGAGATCACCGACCGCGTGCTCGACATCGGATGCGGGAACGGACGCACCACCATCGATGCAGCCCGGTGTGCCCCGAAGGGCTCGGCGCTGGGGATCGACCTCTCCTCGGCCATGCTCGACGTCGCCCGCCGGCGCGCCAGCGCCGAGGGCGTCGGCAACGCTTCCTTCGTCCTCGGCGACGCCCAGGTGCATCCGTTCGAACCGGCATCGTTCGACGTGGCCCTCAGCCGCACCGGCACCATGTTCTTCGGCGACCACCGCGCTGCGTTCGCCAACATCGCGGCGGCGGTGCGCCACGGGGGACGCCTGGCCCTGCTGGTCTGGCAGCCGTCAGCCGAGAACGAGTGGTTCGGGACCTTCGTCGCCGCACTGTCGGCCGGGCGCGACCTACCGGCACCGCCGAGCGGGCCCCCACCGTTCTCCCAGTCGGACCCCGACCACGTCCGGTCCCTCCTCGGGGACACCGGCTTCGGCGAGATCGAGGTGACCTCGCAGCGGGCCGGCATGTGGTTCGGCGCCGACGCGGGCGATGCCCACCAGTTCGTCCTCGGCCAGCTCGGCTGGATGCTCGAGGGCCTCGACGACGACGGGCGGGCGCAGGCCACGGAGAACCTCCTGGCCGCGATGGCCGCCCACGAGACCGGCGACGGTGTGGTGTTCGGCTCGGCCACCTGGCTGGTGACGGCTCGGCGTGGCGGGTGACATCCGGGGCGCATCGACCGCTCCTGCCGGTCGCCGCTGACGACGACTCGGCACGTCGCCTCGTCGCCGGACTGGCGACCGAGATGGGTTTCGACGCCGTCGAGATCAGCGGTCTCGACAACGCCGGACTCCTCGAAGAAGCCGCACGCTACTGGGGACTGCTCGCGTACAGCGGTGGTCTCGGCCGCAGCTTCGTGCTGGTGGCGCACCAGCGCCCGGCACGGTGGGCACGCCGGCGTCGGCGAGCCGTCCGCGGGGTTCCCCGCCGGGATGTGGTGACCGGGGCCGTGGCCGGGCAGCGTCAGCGTTGTGACAACGCCGCGCACCGGTCGCGGTCCCAGGGCTGGCCAGCCCGCTCGAAGCCGCCCGCCGCGTGAGCGAAGAGACGTCCGGCTGCCGCATCGTCACCTTCGCGACGTGCCAGGTGCGCGCACACCTCCGCGTGGGCTGCATCCCATGCCGGCAATCGCATCACGACGTGGGCGAGGTAGTCGGTGGCCTGGACCATCTCACGAGCACGATCCAGGTCACCGAATCGGGCGAGCGTGATGGCCGCGGGGACAGCGAAGGTGATCCGGCACCCGGGGCACGTCTCGAGAGGCCCCCGGACCGACTCCTCCGCCTCGTCGACCGCCGCCAGCGCCTGCGTTGGGGTATCGGCGGCCTCGATCCGGGTGCCGTAGATGCGGTCGAGAAGGTGGAACCCGATGTCGGTGACCCGTGCGAGAGCGAGGGCGGCGTCCAGCAGGTCAAGGGCCCGGTCCCGGTTGCCACGCCGAAGCTCGAGCTCGGCCAGTCGCTGGAGTGCGAGCGCCTCCCCGGTGGCGCCTCCGATGTCCCGGTGCATCCGGGCCGACCGTGTCAGGTCCCGTTCTGCCGCGGCCAGCTGTCCTGACAGCAGCTCGGCCTCCCCTCGGAGCGTGACGCCGAACGCCTGGCCCCGGGCGGCTCCGAGGCGCTCGCCTTCAGCAGCGAGCTGGTCAGCGAACGTGATCACCTCGTCGTAGGGGCGCGCCCCGTAGAGGAACCGCTGGGTCACGCAGAGCTGACCGTCGAAGATCCGTACTGCGAGCTCCGGGAGGTCCTTGGTGTCGGCCAGGTCGGCGAGGACCGAATCTCGCAGCTCTCCCCTGGCGTGCGCCGCAGCTGCCTGAGCCCACGAGGCGACGACGATGGCGGCGCGGTCGCCGGACTCGAGCGCGAGCCGGCGGCATTCAGCGGCCAGCACGCTCCCCTCGGCGGGGTCGGTGAACCCCAGAGCGGCCGCGCCGGCATAGGTCAGAGCCTGGCTGAGACGCCCGCCGACGCTCGTGGGACGGGCGCCGTCGATCGCGGCGAGCGCACCGGGCCCGTCGCCGAGCTTCAGCTGCGCGAGGGCGCGCATCGCGACGAGGTCGTCTCGGGAGGTGGGATCCGAGACCGCGATGGCCGCGGCGTACGCCGCGAGACACGCCGGATCACCCAGCAGGTCGAGCGCCTCGGCGCGCACGCGGCGCGCGACCGGATCGCCGTCGGCGTGCTCCAGCGCCGCATCAGCGAGCCGGGCGGCGTCACCGAACGCTCCGAGACGCAACGCGTCCTGTGCTCCGGCGACGAGCCAGGGCACCGCTTCACGGCCTTCCCCGGCGGCCAACCAGTGTCGGGCGATGTCGGCCGGCGGGCCGTTGGCGGCGGCGAGCCGCCGGGCCACGTCGCGGTGGATGGCCCGACGCTGGTGGGGCGGAACCTCGTCCACCAGGGCTTGGCGCACCACGTCGTGTCGGAACCGGTAGCGGGTTCCGGAGACCACCAAGACGCCGGCGCCGAGTGCCTGGTCGAGCATGGTGAGCGCGCCCGCCTCGGAGTAACCGGTGAGCACGACCACCGTCGACGCATCGAGATCGTCCGCAGCGACCGCCAGCCGCCGAAGCACCGCCAGCGCATCCGGATCGACCACGACGAGCCGGCCCCTGATGGCCCTCGACACATCGTTCGGCAGGGTTCGCGGCGTTGCCGGGTCGACCATCCGGGCCAGCTCGCTGATCACGAAGGGGTTCCCCTCGCCGCGCCGGGCCAGCAGCTCGACGTCTGCGTCCTCGAGGTCCGCCGTCGCGACCCGCCGGACGAGCGCGGCTGCATCGCCGACGTCGAGCGGCGGCAGAGAGATGTCGACGAGCACACCCGCTCGCTCCCAGCGGTTGCGGCACCTCTCGAGCAAGGGCCCGACCGTCGCGTCGCGGTGGGCCAGCACCACGAAGGTTCCGGGGACCGACAGCGCGAGCTGCGTGATCACCTCGAGCCCGGCGCCGTCGGCGAGGTCCGCGTCGTCGACCACGAACGCGACGGCCCCGTTGCCCCCCACGCATCGGGCCAGCGCCGTGAGGGCGCCGACGACCTGGTGGCGTGAGAGCGGCCCGTCGAGAGGATCGCCCAGACCTGCCGTCGGCGTGAGCGATGCCAGCACGGACCGCGCGTGGGGGTGGAGCTCGTCGAGCCCGTCCCGAACGTGGTCGAGCATGGACTCCACCACGTCGACGATCACGCCGAACGGTCGATCCGCCTCGCTGGCGGTCACCATCGTCACGAGCCAGCCGTCGCGCTCCAGCTGGCGGCACAGCCAGTGACAGAGGGTCGACTTCCCGATGCCGGCTGGACCACGCAGCGTGACCGCCACGGATCTGCCCGACGCTGCGTCGAGGCGAGCGGCGTCGAGCCGGGCTTGCTCGATCGTTCGCCCGACGAGGAAGGGCATGGAGGACGGGGCCAACCCGTCGATGGCTCGTCGATAGAGCTCGGAGGTGGCCGGATCGGGGCTCAGGCCCAGACTGGCGAGCTCGGCCCGGAGCCGGCCGTACCAGCTGATCGTCGCTGACCGCGCGCCGCTGGCCAGCGCCTGCGCCATCAGCTGCCGGTACGCGAGCTCCTCGGCTGGCTCCAGCCCGATGAGATCCTCCCAACGAGCGGCGGCACGGAGCAGCGCCGCTTGCAGGTCGTGCAGCTGACGTCTTTGCTGCTGGGTCCAGTCCTCGAAGATCGCTCCGGGCAGCAGCTCGCCCTGCCATGTGGCCGCCACCTCCGCGCATGCGCGCTGGTCGCCCGCCACCAGCGCAGCCCTCGCTGCCGCATCGAACGCGACCGCATCGACGTCGGGCGATGCGCCGGGGAAGAGGGTCACTCGGCCACTCTGCAGCACCACGGCGTCGCCCGCTCCGAGCGCGATGCGTGCGTGGTGGGCGGCCTTGCGCAGGTTGGCCGCACCGGCGTCGAGGTCGAGATGGGGCCAGAGCGACTCGATCACCTGGTCGCGGATCGCTTGGCACCGGGGCTGGAGCGCGAGGTACTGGACCAGCTCGACGGAGCGCCGGCCGGGGAACGCGGACTCGTCAATGACGCGTTCCCCGATCTGCACGGCGAAGGCGCCGAGCAGGCGAATGCACACGGTCTGCCTCGCGGTCCCCATGTCCCCCATCCGCGTCCGCCAAGGCCCCCGTGCCGTCACGGGGACGCGGCCCCGGCGGACACGCTGAACCTACCGCGCGACCACGTCAGGCCTCATCCCCCACAGGATCTTGAGCGCCTCGGCCTGCTCGAGCTCACCGATGCCCTTGCTGACCATCGCCGCCAGGATGTCGTCGATGACGGCGTTGAACTCCGCATCGCTGATGTTCATCCCGGCGTGGGCGTCGGCAAGCGACCTCCCTTCGTAGGTCTGCACCCCCGACAGCCCGGTGCAGAAGAACTCGGCGCCACTGGCGATGAGCTCCTCTCTGCTCATGCTGGCGTGCACGAAGCGGGTGCTCACCGCCGGGTTGGCGAGGTGGTTGTCGATCACCTGGCCCACCAGGTCGAAGATTCCCTCGCGCCCGCCGAGGCGGTCGAACAGTGACGGCTGATCCATGACGTCTCCTTTGTCCATTCGTTGTCAGCTGAGGTTCGAGCGACGGTCGGCATCCACCGGCCCGGATCGTGCGGCGACGGCCACCTCGGTGGAGATGTCGACGCCGTGACCCACGAGGACGCCCACCGGGCTGTGGGCCGTCACCTGCTCGACCAGGCGCTCGTAGGTCGTCGGATCGGCCGGACCGGCGAGGGTGACTCGGAGATGCACGGTGTCAGGCGCCACGGGCGCACCGTCCACACCGAGCAGCCCGCCGATGTCGAAGGTGGTCCGCACGTCGATCGACACGGAGTCCAGTGGGATCTCACCCCGGGTCGCCCACATCCGGCAGGTGATCAACCAGCACGAGCCCACGGCGGCGAGCAAGAGCTCGAGGGGGTTGGGGCCAGCGCCTCGCCCACCGATCGACGCGGGCTCGTCGCAGCAGATGGCGTGACCGGTCGTGGTTCGGGTCTCCACCTCGTACGCGCCGACGAGGTCGCACTCCGCCCGCAACCTGACGAGGGACTGCGGCGGGTTGAGCGTGACGGAGTCCGCCACCGCATCGAGCAGGGGCTTGAGAGCGCCCGATCGGGTCAGTGCGGACGACATGGCGCCGGTCACGCCACCATCGTCCACGGCGCGCGTTCCGCAAACGTTCCCTGGATGGTCGCTGGAGCACGTCGTCGACGGCGGCGGCGGACCGAACGTCTCAGGATGCCAACTGATGTTGACCCGGATTCCTGGACACCTGATTACGCGGGAGACCGTGTAGGAAGGAGGGCCGATGGCCCGTCCAGCGAAGTATCCGGAGCAGTTCCGTCGTGATGCGGTGGAGCTGGTGGAGACCTCGGGTCGCTCGATCGCGGAGGTCGCCCGGTCGTTGTCGATCAGCGAGGGCACGTTGTGGAACTGGGTCCGTGACGCCCGAGCGAGGCGGGCTCGCGATGGTGACCCGGAGGCGTTGAGCGAGTCCGAGCGGGCCGAGCTGCAACGGTTGCGCAAGGAGGTGATCGAGCTCCGCACCGACAAAGAGATCCTGCGGCGGGCGGCCGCGTATTTCGCCCGAGAGATGATGCGGTGATCCGCTTCCGCTTCGTCCAGGACCACCGGGACCAGTTCGAGGTCAAGCGGATGTGCGAAGCCGTCGAGATCCCGAAGTCGTCGTTCTACGCGTGGCTCAACCATGTGCCGTCGGCGCGTGAGCGTGCCGACGCCGACCTCGCTGTGGTGATCGGCGAGATCTGGGAGCAGTCCCGCGGCACGTATGGCGTGCCACGAGTGCTCGGCCAACTGCACCGTCGCGGGATCCGTGTCGCCCGTTCCAGGGTGGCGCGGATCATGCGTGCCAACGGCTGGAAAGGCGCTCACGTGCCTCGACGCTGGCGAAAGGTCCGCCCCGACGGTGAACCGACCGAGGATCTGCTGAACCGGGACTTCACCGCGACCAGCCCGAACCAGCGGTGGGTCGCGGACTTCACGATGTTCCCGACCGGCGAGGGCAAGCTGCACTTGGCCGGGATCCGTGATCTGTTCCATCACGGCATCGTCGGCTGGGACACCAGCGAGACCCAGGACACGATGCTGGCGGTGTCGGTGTTGACGATGGCGCGGACCCGCACCGGCAGCCCTGACGATGTCGTGCATCACGCCGACCACGGCAGTCAGTACACGTCGTTCGACTTCGCCGTCGCGGCCGGCAACGCGAACGTGCGGCTGTCGTTCGGCAGCGTCGGCGACGCCTATGACAACGCAGCGATCGAGTCGTTCTGGGCACGTCTCAAGGTCGAGATCGCCTGGATCCGAGGCGGGTCGAACTGGTTCCCGACTCGAGCACAAGCCCACGCCTACCTGTTCGAGTTCATCGAGGTGTTCTACAACCGGCAACGACACCAAGCCGGCCTCGACCACCTCACCCCAGCGGAGTACCTTGCCCGCTGGCGAGCCAGCCACGAAGGCTGAATCTCACATAACCCCGTGTCCAAGATCCCGGGTCAACATCA
>CAZKVJ010000027.1:0-35647 GCA_964556225.1 uncultured Ilumatobacteraceae bacterium | reverse complement strand
CTTCCTGGGACCAGAACGGGGATGGAGGCTACTGGGAGGTGCGATCACGCACGGCTCGGGCGCTCTTGCCAGCCATGCGGCCGGCGGCCCGGCCCCACGCCACGGCCTTGGCACCAGCCGCGGTCGTCGGCGGCGGCGCCGGATCGGCCGCCAGTGCGGACCGGGCCGTGGGCCGGGTCTGCCAGGCCAGCACGCCGAGCACGACGGCCATCGCCCCGAGCACCATCCGGGCGACGGGGTCCGGTCCGGGCATGACCGCGCCGGCCGCCAGCATCGCGACCACGACCCAGTCAAGCACCCGGTGGAGGCGCCGGCCGACCAGCCGGTAGGCGCCGAGCGGGCCGTCGGCGATTGCGGCGTTGAGGATGACGAGCCCACCGGCGAGCGCCAGGTACAGCGGCTCGGGCGTCTGGGTGGCGGCGGCGATCAGCACGATGCCGAGCACGTACTCGGCGCCCTGGTGGAGCCAGAACCCGCGCGCCACCGGCTTGGTCGGAGCGTCCGAGGCGGCCACGGGCTCATTCTGCCCGGAAAACCACGAACGGCCCCGGGCACGGTACCGGGGCCGTTCGTGCGGGGGATGCTGGATGCAACCCGGTGGACCCGGGTCACATTCCCACCACGTGAGGACTCAGCGAGGAATCCGGATCACATCATCCCCATGCCACCGCCCGGCGGCATCGCCGGGGCGGCCGACGGCGGCTCGGGCTTCTCGGCCACGAGTGCCTCGGTGGTGAGCACCAGGGCGGCGATCGACGCCGCGTTCTGCAGCGCCGCCCGCGTGACCTTGGCGGGGTCGATGATGCCGGCCTTCACCAGGTCGGTGATCTCGCCGGTGGCCGCGTTGAGCCCCGTCGCGCCGGTCTCGTTCTCGACCTGGGTGACGATGATCGCGCCCTCCATGCCGGCGTTGTCGGCGATGAGGCGGGCGGGGGCCGTGAGCGAGTCGAACACCAGGCGGGCACCGGTGGCCTCGTCGCCCTCGAGCGAAGCGGCCACTGCCGCCACCGCGGCACGGGAGCGGACGAGAGCCGTGCCGCCACCGGCGACGACGCCCTCCTCGATGGCTGCCCGAGTGGCCGAGACGGCGTCCTCGATGCGGTGCTTCTTCTCCTTCAGCTCGACCTCGGTGGCCGCGCCGACCTTGATGACGGCGACGCCACCGGCCAGCTTGGCCAGGCGCTCCTGCAGCTTCTCCCGATCCCAGTCCGAGTCCGTGTTCTCGATCTCGGTCTTGATCTGGTTGATGCGGCCCTTGAGGTCGTCCTCCGACCCGGCGCCCTCGACGATGGTGGTCTCGTCCTTGGTGATGATCACCCGCTTGGCCCGACCGAGCAGGTCGAGGGTGACGTTCTCCAGCTTGAGGCCGACCTCCTCGCTGACGACCTGGCCGCCGGTGAGGACGGCCATGTCCTGCAGCATCGCCTTGCGGCGGTCGCCGAAGCCGGGGGCCTTCACGGCGGCGCTGTTGAACGTGCCCCGGATCTTGTTGACCACCAGCGTGGCGAGCGCTTCGCCCTCGATGTCCTCGGCGATGATGACCAGCGGCCGGCCGGACTTCATCACGGCCTCGAGCGCCGGCAGCAGCGACTGGACCGTCGAGATCTTCGCGCTGTGGAGGAGGATGTACGGATCCTCGAGCACCGCCTCCTGGCGGTCCGGGTCGGTGACGAAGTAGGGCGAGAGGTAGCCCTTGTCGAACTGCATGCCCTCGGTGAACTCGAGCTCGATGCCGAAGGTGTTCGACTCCTCGACGGTGACCACGCCGTCCTTGCCGACCTTGTCGATGGCGTCGGCGATGACACCACCGATCGCCGGGTCGGCCGCCGAGATGGTGGCCACGTTGGCGATGTCGGCTTTGTCGTCGACGTCCTTGGCCTGCGACTTGATGGCCTCGACCGCCGCCTGGACGCCCTTTTCGATGCCCCGCTTCAGGCCCATCGGGTTGGCACCGGCGGCCACGTTGCGCATGCCGAGATGCACCATGGCCTGGGCCAGCACGGTGGCGGTGGTGGTGCCGTCACCGGCGATGTCGTTGGTCTTGGTGGCGACCTCCTTCACCAGCTGGGCGCCCATGTTCTCGAAGGGGTCGTCGAGCTCGACCTCCTTCGCGATGGACACGCCGTCGTTGGTGATGGTCGGGGCGCCCCACTTCTTGTCGAGGACGACGTTGCGACCCTTCGGCCCGAGCGTGACCTTGACGGCGTCGGCCAGCTTGTTCACGCCGGACTCGAGGGCCCGGCGGGCGTCCTCGTCGAACTTCAGAATCTTTGCCATGTGGGCCGGTGCCTCACTTCTCGACGATCGCGAGCACGTCGCGGCTCGTCAGGATGAGGAGGTCCTCGCCGTCGACGGTGACCTCGGTGCCGCCGTACTTCGAGTAGAGGACGGTCTGGCCCTCCTTGATGTCGAGCTTGAAGTGCTTGCCCTCGTCGTCGCTCCAGCGACCGGGACCCACGGCGAGCACCGTGCCCTGCTGGGGCTTCTCCTTGGCGGTGTCGGGGATGACGAGACCCGACGCGGTGGTCTGCTCGGCCTCGTTCGGCTTCACGACGATGCGGTCATCGAGGGGCTTCAGGTTCATGGTGCGCTTGCCTCCGTTGGCGGTTAGCACTCGGCCAGTACGAGTGCCAAGGCTAACCCTGCGGCGGCGTCGTTAGCAAACGGTTCCCGCGAGTGCTAATCGTCGTCGGTCACACGTGCGTCAGCACGCGCGCCGCTCACGGTTCTTTGCGGGAATGATCGCTCCCAGCGCCATGGTTCTCGTTCAGTTCCAGCAGGGGGCGGAGGAGGGCGGTGAGCTGGGCCAGGGGCAGGCCGACGACGTTGCTCGCGCTGCCGTCGATCCGCTCGACCAGCACCCCGCCCGCTCCCTGCAGCGCGTACGCACCGGCCTTGTCCATCGGCTCGCCGGTCGAGACGTACCAGGCGAGCGTCGGCTCCGGCACCACCACGAACGTGACGTGGGTCGTGACCACGTCGTCGCGCACGTCGCCCGCATGGCGCACTACCACGGCGGTGTGCACCCGGTGCGTGCGGCCCGACAGCGCCCGCAGCATCGCCACCGCATCGTCGGCGTCGGCGGGCTTGCCGAGGATCCGGCCGTCCAGCTCGACCGTCGTGTCGGCGGCCACCACCACGGCGCCGGCGTCCACCTCGACGGCGGCCGCCTTGGTGTGCGCGATGCGCCGCACGTAGGAGATCGGGTCCTCGGACGGGCGGGAGGACTCGTCGACGTCGGGCACCACGACCCTGAAGTCCCAGCCGAGCAGCGCGAGCAGCTCGCGCCGGCGCGGCGACCCCGAGGCGAGGACCAGGTGCACCGGGGCTCAGCCCCCCGACAGGGCCAGGACGTGCGCGTCGTCGGGTGGGATGACGTCGTCGAGGTGGTCGAGGTAGCCCTCGGGCAGGCTGACCCGGATCGGCCCGTTGGTGTGCCCACGGCGGATCCGCTGACCGCCGGGCACCGGGAGCAGCGACGGATCGAGGGCGGCGAGCAGCTCGTCGAGCTCGGTTCGGGTCGACACCTGCGAGAACCGCCGGCGCAGCTCCGGCCCGACCGGGTAGCCGGTGAGGTACCAGCTCGTGTGCTTGCGCAGGTCGCGCATGGCGAGCGACTCCCCCTTCGCCCCACCGCCCATGTGCTCCGTGAGCAGGACAGCATGCTCGGCCATCACCGCCGCCACCGTGGCGAGCGACGGCGGGGGCGGCACCGCCTGCCCGGCGAACGCCGCCACCAGCTCGCCGAACAGCCACGGCCGGCCGAGGCAGCCGCGGCCGACCACCACGCCGTCGCACCCCGTGGCGGCGACCATGGCGAGCGCGTCGGTGGCCTCCCAGATGTCGCCGTTGCCGAGCACCGGGATGGTGGTGACGGCCGCCTTCAGCTCGCCGATCGCCGCCCAGCGCGCCTGTCCGGCGTAGTGCTGCTCCGCCGTGCGGGCGTGAAGGGCCACGGCGGCGATCCCCTCACCCTCGGCGATCCGCCCGGTGTCGAGGAACGTCACGATCCGGTCGTCGATGCCGATGCGGAACTTGCACGTGACCGGAACGCCGTACGGCTCGGCGGCCGTGACCGCCGCCCGCAGCACCGCCCGCAGCAGGTTGGGCTTGGCCGGCACCGCCGCCCCGCCACCGCGCCGCGTGACCTTGGCCGCCGGGCAGCCGAAGTTCAGGTCGAGGTGGTCGACGCGCCCCTCACCGCACAGCCGTCGCACCGCCTCACCTACCAGGGCCGGGTCGCTACCGTACAGCTGCAGGCTGCGCGGCGACTCGTCCGGGCCGAACCCGATCATCCGCTGCGTCTTGGGGTTGCGGTGGACGACCGCAGCGGCCATCACCATCTCGTTGACGTAGAGCAGCCCGGGCCCGAAGCGCCGGCACAGCGCCCGGAACGGCGCGTTGGTGACGCCGGCCATCGGGGCGAGCACCACCGGCGTCTCGAGGGCGTGGGGTCCGATCCGCAACATCGCCCGCCCGACGCTACCCCCGCGACCAACGCGCCACCCTGGCGCGATCATCGTGTTTGGAGCGGCAGGCGGAGGTTCGGAGAGGCGCCGACGGTCAGCGGCGTCGGCCCGTCGAGGCGCAGGCGGTGCCAGCCAGCCGACGCGATCATGGCTGCGTTGTCGGTGCACATCGCCAGGGTCGGCAAGAAGCTCGCCAGGCCGTCCTCGTCGCACGCCTCGAGCACCCGACGGCGCAGCCGGGAGTTCGCCGCCACGCCGCCACCCAGCACCAGCCCCCGCGCCCCAACCTCTCGCGCCGCTCGCCGGGCCTTGGCGACCAGCACGTCGACGACCGCTTCCTGGAACGACGCCGCCACGTCGAGCGTGGACACAGCCGGGTGCTTGCGCACGTGGTTCACGACGGCGGTCTTCAGGCCGCTGAAGCTCATGTCGAGCCCGTCGTGGAGCATCGCCCGCGGGAAGGCGACCGCGGTCCGGTCGCCCTCGAGCGCCGCCGCGTCGATCGCCGGGCCGCCGGGGTAGCCGAGCCCCAGGAACCGAGCGACCTTGTCGAAGGCCTCGCCCGCAGCGTCGTCGATGGTGCGCCCGAGGAGGCGGTAGTCACCGTGCTCGCGCATCTCGATGAGCATCGTGTGACCGCCCGAGACCAGCAGCACCACGACCGGCAGCTCCAGCGCCGGCTCTTCGAGGAACGCCGCGTACAGGTGCGCCTCGAGGTGGTTCACCCCCACGAACGGCACGTCCCAGGCCAGGGCCAGCGCCTTGGCCGCCGACACCCCGACCAGCAGCGCCCCGATGAGACCCGGCCCCACGGTGGCGGCCACGGCGTCGATGCGGGACTCGTCGACCCCCGCCTCGACGACCGCCCGGGCCACGACGGGGTTCAGCAGCTCGAGGTGGGCCCGGCTGGCGATCTCCGGCACCACGCCGCCGTACTGCGCGTGCAGGTCCACCTGCGACGAGACGACCGAGCTCAGCACGTCGATGCCGCCCATCACCAGCGCGGCCGCGGTCTCGTCGCAGCTGGTCTCGATGCCGAGCACCACCGTGGACTCGTCGTACACCGGCTCACCCACCGTGTGCTCGCTCACGGTCGCTCACGTCTCGCCATGGGGTCGAGACGCTCCAGGCGCTCCACGAACTCCGGGCGGTCGATGTCGTGACACCACATGATGATGGCGTCGTCGGTGTTCTCGTAGTACCGCTGGCGCACCCCGGCCGGCACGAACCCGAACTGCCGGTACAGCTCCTGGGCGGCGATGTTGGTGTGACGGACCTCGAGCGTCATCGTCCGGCACGCCCTCCGGCGGGCCTCCCACGACAGGTCGGCGAGCAGCCGGGTGCCGACGCCGCCGCGCTGGACCGCCGGATCGACGGCGATGTTCGTGACGTGGGCCTCGTCGAGGGTGAACATCGCTCCCGCGTACCCCTGCAGCCGGCCCAGGCGGCGGGCGACGACGTAGTAGCGCTCGCCGTGGCGCACCCAGTCGAGCTCGCCCCGGAACACGTTGATGCCCCACGGGCGGGGGTACACCTGATGCTCGATGGCCATCACGTCGCGCAGGTGCCGGCGTCGCATCGGTTCGACCACGAGCGACTGCGGATCGTCGCCCCCGTCGCGGTGCAGCAGTCGCGACAACGTGCTCATGACGTGCCCTCGCGGACGGACCAGTTGATCTGGGCGTCGGGTGCGCGCAGGTACAGCGGCGACAGCTCCCACGGGTTGACCCAGTCTTCGCGCAGCGCCCGGGCGTGCGCCAGCGTGACGAGCGGCGCCGCCGACGGGTGGGCCAGCCACTGCTCGGCGATCTCACAGCGGTAGCCGTCGAGGATCTCGTCGCGGTAGCGGAGCGCGCCGTCGCCCACGCACACCACGTCCTGCCCGCGGGCGATCAGGTCGGCCACCAAGTCGTCGACATCGCCCACCTGGGGTTCGCTCACCCGTTGCACGCCGCCCGGCGCGGGCCGGTAGAAGGCGTAGTACAGCTGCCCGCGGCGAGCGTCGATGACCGCCGCCACCACCTTGTCGCGATGACGGAACGGGAACGCCAGCAGGTCGAGGCTGGAGATGCCGATCATCGGCACCCGCAGCGCCTGGGCCAGCGCCTTGCCGGCGGCGATCCCCACCCGCATGCCGGTGAACAGCCCGGGCCCGATGTCGACCGCGACCAGGCCGAGGTCGGCGAGGGCCACGTCGGACTGACGGCAGAGGAACTCGATCGCCGGGGTCAGGATCTCGGCGTGGCGCCGGCCGCGGGTGACCTCGAACAGCCCGAGCACGCCCTCGTGGCCGCCGATCGCGACCCCGACCTGCTCGGTGGCCGTCTCGATGCCGAGGATCAGCACGGCCGGTCCACCCACTCGTGCGCAGCCGCCTCGAGCCGCTCCCAGCGCGCCGCCCACGACCGGCCCACGGCGCGCAGCGTCGCCATCCGCGCCTCGACGTCTTCGGCCACCATGTCGAGGTGGAGCTCGAGGTGGTCCCCGAGCGCGCCGGCGGCGACGTCACCCCACTCGACCAGCAGCACCCCGTCGGTCTCGACCAGCTCGCCGAGCGCCAGATCGGTCACCTCGGCCATGCGCTCGAGGCGGTACAGATCGGCGTGGTACAGGGTCAGGCGCCCGGCGCCATAGCTGTTGACCAGCGTGAACGTGGGCGAGGTGACCGGCTCGTCCACCCCGAGCGCCGTCGCGAAGGCCTGGGCGAACGCGGTCTTCCCCGCCCCCATCTCGCCGGAGAGCACGATGACGTCGCCGGCACGGGCCAGCGGTGCGAGCGCCGCGGCCAGGGCACGAGTCGCGGCCAGAGAGGGAAGGCTCAGGAGCAGCATCGTCGAGGGGCGCCGTCATGGGACGGGCCGGTGCCGATGCTACTGACCGCTCGTTGCGGCGGTCTCATGGCGCGGGATCCGGGCCGAGATGGCGCAGACCACCTCGTAGCCGATCGTGCCGAGGCGCTCGGCCCAGTCCTCGGCGCACAGGAGCTGGTCACCTTGCGAGCCGATGAGCACGACCTCGTCGCCGACCTGGATCGGATCGTCGCCGCAGTCGACCATCAGCTGGTCCATGGTGACGACGCCGACGACCGGACGGCGGACCCCACCGAGGAGCACTTCGCCACCGAGCGCCGACCACCGCCGGGCGACACCGTCGGCGTAGCCCAGGGGGACCGTGGCCACGGTGGTCTCGCGCTCGAACGTGTGGTGCAGCCCGTAGCTGATCCCCTCACCCGCCGCCACCCGCTTGACGAACGACACTCGGGCCCGCCAGGACAGCGCCGGGCGCAGATCCGTGCACAGCTCCCGCACCCCCGGGCCGGGCTCGATGCCGTAGACGGCGATCCCCGCCCGCACCAGGTCGCGGCGGGCGCGGGGGTGCGCGAGCGCGCCGGCGCTGTTGGCCGCGTGGACCAGTCCGGGGTCGATACCGGCAGTGCGCAGCTCGTCGAGCACGGCGTCGAAGCGGTCCAGCTGCCGGCCGGTCCGAGGGTCGTGCGGCTCGTCGGCCACGGCGAGGTGGGTGAAGACCCCGCCGAGGCGCAGCTCCGGTCGGGCCAGGATCTCGGCCGCCAGCTGCCGGGCCGCACCGGGATGGGCGCCCACTCGGTGCATGCCGGTGTCGACCTTCAGGTGCACCGGGTGCGCTCGGCGCCCGGCCCTGCCGACCGCGGCGGCCAGCGCCTCGATACCCGGGGTGGAGTACACGGTGGCGACGAGGTCGTGGGCGACCAGCTCGTGGAGCTGTCCGGGCGGCTGCTCGCTCAGCACCAGGATCGGCCCGTCGATGCCGGCGCGCCGCAGCGCCACGCCCTCCTGCACCAGCGCCACGCACACGCCCGCGGCTCCCCCCGCCCGTGCCGCCCGGGCGACCGTCACCGCGCCGTGGCCGTAGCCGTCGGCCTTCACCACCGCCCACACCGCCGCCGGCGCCGCGACCCGGCGCAGCACCCCGACGTTGTGGACGATCGCGCTCGGGTCGACGTCGGCCCAGGCCCACCGCCCGGGCCCCGGGCTGCTCATCCGAGGTGCTCCAGCACCTGCGGGATGAGGCCCGGCAGGTCGCCGGCGACCAGACCGGCGCCAGGGCCGAGCTGCGCCGCCTGGGCATGGATCCACGCGCCGGCCGCCGCGGCCCTCGGCGCTGGCACCCCGCGCGCCAGCAGCGCGCCGATCACCCCGCTCAGGACGTCGCCGGTGCCGGCGGTTGCCAGGCGCTCGTCACCGGCCGTCACCACGAGGGCTCGGCCGCGTGGGTCGGCCACGATCGTGGCCGGCCCCTTCAGCACCACGACGGCCCCGGTCGCCGCCGCCAGCCGGCGGGCCGCCAGCAGCCGGTCGGCGCCAGGGGCCGACCCGGTGAGCGTGGCGTACTCGCCGTCGTGAGGGGTGATGACCGTGGGTGCCGCCCGGCGCCGCAGCAGCGGTGCGGCGCCCTCCGGGTTCCAGGCCAGCGCGAACAGCCCATCGCCGTCGACCACGGTCGGCAGCGGGGCGTCGCAGATCAGGCGGCGGGCCTCGGCCGTGGTGAGGTCGTCGCGCCCGAGGCCCGGCCCGACCACCAGCGCCCGGAACCGGTCGAGCTGATCGAGCACCTCCGTCGCCCACCCGAGCGCCCGCAGGGGCCGCAGCACCACCTCGGTCGGGGCGACCGGGTCGTGAGCGATCCCGGGACTCGACAGGTGCACGATGCCGGCTCCGGTGCGCATGGCCGCCGCGGCCGCCAGGTGCGCAGCACCGACCATCCCGGGGCTGCCGGCCACCACCCGCAGGCCGGCCGACCACTTGTGCGCGTCGACCGGACGGGGCGGGCACCACGCCGCCACGTCCGACTGCTGCACCAGGTGGGCGCGCGCCGACGACACGTCGAGGCCGATGTCAGCCAGCTCGACCGCACCAGCCAGCACGGCGCCGGGCGGGAACACCAGCCCGGGCTTCAGCGCGGCGAACGTCACCGTGCGATCGGCCGGGCGCACACCACGCCCGGCAGCACCGGTCAGGCCGTCGACGCCGCTCGGGATGTCGACGGCCAGCACCGGTGCCCCGCCGGGGTCCGGGGCGAACCACTCGCCGCGGAATCCGGTGCCGTAGGCGGCGTCGATCACCAGGTCCGCCGGGGCGAGGACGTCGGGGGTCCGGTCCGCCGGCAGCACCACCACCTGCACCCCGCGCCGGGCCAGGCGGGCGGCCGCAGCCCGGCCGTCGTTGCCGTTGTTGCCCTTGCCGGCGACGACGATCACGCGGCGCCCGTAGCCGCCACCGAGCATGCGCAGCGCGGTGCGGGCCACGGCTGCCCCGGCCCGTTCGATGAGCACCTCGACCGGCTCCGGCGCGGCGGCATCGATGGCTCCCATCTCCTCCGGCGTCACGATCGGCAGCACCCTCGCAGCGTACGACCGCCAAGGGTGCGCGGGAGGCCGTCAGCTGGCGACGACGACCGCGATCGCGGTGTGCGCGGTGTGGGTGAGCGACAGGTGCCAGGCGGTGATGCCACGCTCGGCTGCCAGTGCTGCGGCAGCGCCGGTGACCACGAGCGCGGGCGCGCCCGACGCCGCCCGCTCGACCCAGACCTCGTGGAACCCGAACGCGCCGAGGCCCACGCCCATCGCCTTCATCACCGCCTCACGCGCCGCGAAGCGAGCGGCGAGGGAGGGCACCGGGTCCACCTTCGGGCGCACGTAGGCCAGCTCCACCGGCGTGAAGAGGCGCTCGCGCATCGTCGGCGTGCGCTCGAGCGAGCGGCGGAAGCGCTCGACGTCGACGGCGTCGATGCCCACGCCGATCGCCGGTCCGGGTCCGGACACGCCGGTCCGCCGGGCCTCAGCTCCGCCAGTGGTCGGCGGCGTCGGAGATCGGCTCGATCAGCAAGTCGGCCACCGACAGCTCGCCGAGGCGGTCGTCGCGGAAGATGCCCTCGGTCTCGGTGACCCAGTCGACGAGGCGGTCGTAGCGGCGGTCGTAGCCTTGCAGCACGCTGCGCATCGTCGCCGCCGGAAGGCGGTCGTGGAACCGCACGTGCAGCAGCGTGATGCCGGTGGCCAGGCTGCCCTTCACCTCCGGCACGATCACCACCGTCCGGCCGTCGCTGCGACCCCGGCTCACCAGGACCTCGCGCTCGGCCGCCACCCGGCGCTTCGTGCCCAGCAGCCGGCTGTTGGTCTCGACCCGCGAGGGCAGGTGCAGCGAGATCCCACCGCGGTCGACCACGGTGACGGTGGCGTCGTGCGAGTCGGGGTCGCCGTCGACCCGGTAGCGGGTGTAGCCGACGACCGCCTCGATGGCCGGGTCGAGGTCGGCGAGCACCCGGAGCGTGCGGTAGGTCAGCCGGTCACGAGGCGCACCAGCGGCGAGCACCTCCTGCACCAGACGGCGATCGAGGACACCCTCGTCGCTGCGGCTGATCCCGACCGTCACCGTCTTCGCCTGATGCTTGATGGCGTCGATCGGGCGGGTCAGCTCCTCGATGGCCCGGGTCACGGCGGCGGTGAGGTCGTCGATCAGCGTCGCCGGCGTGCC
The DNA here is from genome assembly GCA_964556225.1 of uncultured Ilumatobacteraceae bacterium. Lineage (GTDB taxonomy): Bacteria > Actinomycetota > Acidimicrobiia > Acidimicrobiales > Ilumatobacteraceae > CAZKVJ01. The sequence goes on along the minus strand of CAZKVJ010000027.1, from coordinate 24,666 downwards.
GACCTTGCCGCTGCCGGCCTGGTACGCCTCGAGCGGGCGGTCGGCCAGCGCATCGTCGAGCACGCCGACGAGGCGCACCGCCGTCGATGCCTCGAGATGACCGTCGTAGGCGCCGGTGCGCAGCACGTCGAGGAAGCGCTCGGCCACGGGGCGCACCCCCTCGCGCACGTGGCGCAGGACGTCTTCTCCGCTGCCGCCGTCGGCGACGGCGCGCTCGACCACCTCACGGGCCTCGCGCAGCGGCCGGGCCAGCGCGTCGATCGCCAGCGCTGCCTCGTACCCGAACAGGTGGCCGGCCATCGCCGACAGCACGAACGCGACCGCCGGGTCGACCGCCGGCACCGGGATCACGAACGCTGCGGCGCCGAAGCGGTCCTCGCCCTCCGTGGCCACCACCACCGGTGCCGCCTTGTGGGCCCGGTAGATCGCGACCTCCTTCGCCACGTCGTCGGCGTTGCTGCCGACGAGCCCGGCGGCACACACCAGGATCATCGGCTCCGACGACAGGTCGATGTGCTTCTTGTCCTCGGTGACGTCGCAGGCGATGGACTTGTAGCAGAGCTCGCTGAGCTTGATCCGCACCTCCTGGGCGGCGACCACGTTCGGGCCGTTGCCCACCACCGCCCAGTACCGCCGGGGTGGGGCGAAGCGGTGGGCGGCCTCGGCGATCAGCGGCCGGCGGGCGAGCACGGTGCGCATCGCCTCGGGCAGCTCGCGCAGCGACGCCAGCAGGTCGTGGCGGCGCTCCGGGCGGCCGATGCCGGCAGCGTCGCAGATCGCGCAGGCGAGGAGGACCCCGGCGGCCACCTGGGCGTAGAACGCCTTGGTGGACGCCACGCTCATCTCCACGTCACGGCCGTCACTGGTGTAGAGCACCCCGTCGGACTTGTCGGTGAGGTCGCTGCTGCGGCGGTTCACGATGGCCAGCACCGCTGCCCCGCGTGAGCGGACCAGGTCGACGGTGCGGTTCGTGTCGGTGGTGGTGCCGCTCTGGCTGACGGCCACGACGAGCGTGTCGCTCATGTCGAGGCGCAGCCCGAACCCGCTGAGCTCCGTGGCCGTGATGGCGTCGACGTCGAGCGCCCCGTCGACCAGCTCGGCGAGCACGGCCGCCATGCTCCGCCCGGCGACGGCGGCGGTGCCCTGGCCGATCACCAGGAGCCGCCGGAAGCGTCCCGCTGCCAGCCCCTCGGCAACCGAGGGAGGCAGCGCTCGCTCGCCGACGTCGGCGCGCAGCAGGCCATCGCCGGCGATGCGGCCTCGGAGGGTCTTGCGCAGGCTCTCGGGCGCCTCGCTGATCTCCTTCAGGAGGAAGTGCGGGAAGTCCCCACGGTCGATGTCGCGGGTGGTGACCTCGGCGGTGACCACGTCAGCGTCGGCGAGCGGGAGCTCCGTGCCGTCGTAGGCCAGCCGCCGGATGCCGGCCAGCGTGCCGGCCCCCTCGGCGTCGAGCACGAGCACCTGGCCCCGGCTGGAGGGCCGGTCGGGATCGGCCGGCGTCTCACCGTCCATGCGGACGTAGCGCTCGGTCTCCTCGACGAGGCCGTACGGCTCACTCGCCGCGATGAAGCGGTCCTCGGCCAAGCCCACGTACAGCGCCTGCCCACTGCCGCGCAGGGCCAGCATCACCCGACCGGGTGTCTCGGCGGCGGCGGCGCCGATGGCCACGGAGCCTTCGAAGCTGGCGACGCTGCGGCGGAAGGCCTCGACGAGGTCACCACCGGTGTGGGCGGCCTGGCGGGCGACCAGCGTGGGGATGACCTTGGCGTCGGTGGTGACGGCGGTCGGCAGGCACAGCTCGTGGTCGGCGATGAGGTCGGCGTGGTTGTCGACGTCACCGTTGAGTGCGGCCACCACGTACGGTCCGGCGACGCCCGCGCTGGCGTCCTCCTCGCTGTTCAGCGGGTGGGCGTTCGGCTCGCTGATGATCCCCACGCTCGCCCAGCGGGTGTGACCGAGGACAGCGACCCGGGCGTGGGGGTCGCGCAGCGCGGTCCGCAGGAGTGTGTCACCGGCGACCCCGGCCCGCAGGACCCGCGTGTTGTCACCCAGCTCGCCGATCTCGGCCGCCGCCTTGTAGACGAAGCTCAGCACCCCGTCGACGAAGCGGACCGAGCCGCTCTGGAACAGCGGGTCGACGCCACGAGCGGCCATCTGCGAGGCGACGGCCGGGTCGTCGGGTGAGAGGCCGTGGCCCCAGACGAACAGGTGCAGGCCGGCCGAGTCGCGACCACGCACCTCGAGGCGGTCGAGCGCGCTCAGCGCCTGCTGGATCGACAGGTAGCCGGCGAGCGCCGCCCGGCCGGCTTCGCGTCCCGCCAGTGCCTCGACCTCACGGGCCGTGCGGAGGCGGTCCTGGCGCATGCTCCACAGCGCGTCGCGCAGGCGGATGAGCTGAGCGCTGGTGGCCTCGAGGTCCTCGTGGCGGAGGTGGCCGTCGTCGAGCTCCAGAGCCCGCTCGACATCGGCCGCGAACGCATCGAGCTGGTCGAGACGAGCCACCAGGGCAGCCGCGAGATCGGCCGACGCGGCCAGCGCCAGCACACCCGGCTCGCCGCGAAGCGCCCGGTCGACGGCGGCGACGTGGTCGGCCACGACGCGGAGGTCGGGGCGCGCCGCCAGCGCCGTCTCGAGCCCGCTCACCAGCTCGGCCGCGGTCGGAACCGGCCTCGACCCGGGACGGGCGACGACCGCGATGATCCCGCACATGACGCACAGGTTACCGACCCTCGTCCCACCCCTCCCGTCGCCTCTCCCTGCGGAAAATGGTCAGGAGAGGGCGGCGCGGAGGGCGTCGACGAGCGAGTCGGCGGTCGAGCGGGCGAGCGCCTCGTCGGGCGCTTCGACCATGACCCGCACGAGCGGCTCCGTGCCGCTCGCCCGCACCAGGACCCGACCATCGTCGCCGAGGCGGCCACGGGCAGCGTCCAGCTCGGCGCCGATCAGCGCCGCCGGATCGGCGTGGCGGCGCTCGGTGCGCAGGTTCACGAGCACCTGGGGGAACGAGGTCATCACCTCGTCGGCCAGCTCGGCGAGGGGTCGCCCGCTGCGGCGCACGTGCTCGGCCAGGATCATCCCGGCCAGCACGCCGTCGCCCGTCGTCGCGAGGTCGTGGTGGATCACGTGCCCGCTCTGCTCGCCACCCAACGAGTAGCCGCCCGCGTCGAGCGCGGCGAGCACGTGCCGGTCGCCCACCGGCGTCTCGACCACCCGGATCCCTGCCGCGGCCATCGCCCGGTGGAACCCGAGGTTGGCCATGACCGTGACCACGACGGTGTCATCGGCCAGCCGACCGTGCTGGCGGCGGTCGATCGCGGACAGGGCGATCAGCCGGTCGCCGTCGACGACCCGCCCGAGGTGGTCCACGGCGATGACACGGTCACCGTCACCGTCGAACGCCAAGCCCAGATCGGCACCGTGGGCCACCACCAGCTCCCCCAGGGGGCCGGGGTACGTGGCCCCACAGCCGTCGTTGATGTTGACCCCGTTCGGGGAGGCGTGCTCGACCACGACCTCGGCCCCGAGCGACCGGAACGCCGGTCCGGCGACGTCGCTGGTGGCGCCGTTGGCGCAGTCGAGCACCACGGTGAGCCCGGCGAGCGCGCCCGGCGCCAGCAGTGCGGCGAGGTCGGCGACGTAGCGAGCACCAGCGCCCTCGAGTGCACGGATGGCGCCGACGTCGAGACCGGACCGCGCAGGCGGCTCGAGCGCTTCGAGGGTTGCCTCGATCCGGGCCTGGGCGTCGTCGTCGAGCTTGCGACCGCCGGCACCGAACACCTTGACGCCGTTGTCGGCGAAGGGGTTGTGCGATGCCGTGATCACGGCGGCCGCCGTCCCCTCCACCGCCGCCAGGTGCGCGATCGCCGGCGTGGGCAGGACACCGGCCAGCTCGACGTCGACCCCCTCGGTCGCGACCCCGGCAGCGAAGGCGGCCTCGAGCAGCGGCCCGGACCGCCGCGTATCGCGCCCGACGAGCATCCGCTCGCCGCCGAGCACCGCGGCCGTTGCCCGACCGAGCGCCAGCACGTACTCCGGGGTGAGCTCGGCCACCGCGAGCCCGCGAACCCCATCGGTGCCGAATCGAACCGCCATGGTCGCCGGGCTCAGCGCCCGCCCTCGATCAACGCTTCGTGTACTGCGGCGCCTTGCGCGCCTTCTTGAGGCCGTACTTCTTGCTCTCCTTCTTCCGCGCGTCGCGGGTGAGGAGGCCAGCCTTCTTGAGCGCGGGGCGCATCTCCGGATCGATCTCGGCCAGCGAACGGGCGATCGCCATGCGCAGCGCCCCCGCCTGGCCGCTCACGCCACCGCCGTCGATGGTGGCGTCGACGTCGTACACCTCGTCGGTGGAGGTCACCCGCAGGGGCTCGCTCACGACCATGCGCTGGGCCGCCGTCGGGAAGTACGACTCGAAGGTGCGCCCGTTGATGGTGACGCTGCCGGTGCCGGGGCGCAGCCGAACGCGGGCGACGGCCTCCTTGCGGCGGCCGGTGGTCTGGGTGAGCGGCTTGGTGGCCACGATGTGTCCTTCTTCTCCCTCGTCGGCGGGGTTCGTCAGCGGGCCTTGGCGTGCGCCGGCTCGAGCGGCTGGGGCGACTGGGCGGCGTGCGGGTGGTCGGGGCCGGCGTAGACCTTCAGCTTCTTGATCTGCTGACGGCCGAGCGGACCCTTCGGGAGCATGCCCTTCACCGAGCGCCGGATGGCGTCGTCGGGCTTGCGGGCGAGCAGCTGGGCATAGCTCTCGGACTTGAGGCCGCCGGGGTAGTTGCTGTGGCGGTAGACCATGTGCCGGTCGGCCTTGCCGGATGTGAGCACCACCTTGTCGGCGTTGACCACGATCACGTGGTCGCCGGTGTCGAGGTGGGGCGCGAACACAGGCTTGTGCTTGCCGCGCAGCACACGAGCGACCTCGGTGCACAACCGGCCGAGCACCATGCCGTCGGCGTCGATGACGTACCAGGCGCGCTGGATCTCGCTGGCTTTCGGGGAGTACGTGCGCATCGGGGAACTTCCTGTGTGGGGCACCGCTGCGGTGCCGCCGGGGAACCGGGAAAGGATACGGGCTGCACGCCGAAATCGGCAAGCGCCACGGGAAGGAGAACCAGAGGGGAGCGGAGGGAGAGGTGGGGGTGGAGTCAGTAGGCGACGTCGAGGAGGCAGAGGCCGTGGGGTGGGGCGACCTGGCCGGCAGCGGAGCGGTTGCGGGCGAGCAGGATCCCGCGGATCTCGCCGGCGTGCAGGCGCCCGAGACCGACGTCGACGAGCGTGCCGACGATCGAGCGCACCATCTGGTGGCAGAACGCCGTGGCCCGGATCTCGAACCACCACACGTCCTCGCCGAGCTCCGCCGGCGCCCGGTGCCACGACGCCGACAGCACGCGGCGCACCAGTGAGGGCGGCGCCGTGCCGGGCTCGACCTTGGGCCGGCGGCAGAACGACGAGAAGTCGTGCTCGCCGATCAGCGGGTCGCAGCCGAGCTGCATCGCCCGGATCGCGAGCGGCTGGGGCACGTGCCACGACGTCGCAGCAAGGAACGGATCGGGCACCGCCCGGTTGAGCACCGTGTAGCGGTACCGGCGCCACTGCGCCGAGTGCCGAGCGTCGAAGTCGTGGGCGACCCACTGCGCGGAGCGGACCACGAGGCGCGGCGCGCACATCTTGTTGACCCGGCGCACCAGCCCTTCGAGGTCGGTGTCGACCGGAAGGTCGCAGCTGACCACCTGGCCCACGGCGTGCACACCGGTGTCCGTGCGCCCGGCGCCGGTCAGCTCGACCGGGCGGCGCACCACCCGGGCGATCGTCGTGGCGAGCGTGCCCGCCACGGTGGCCACGCCAGGGTTCTCGGCGAAGCCGTGGAAGCCGGCGCCGTCGTAGGCCACCAACAGGCGAGCCCGCCGCAAGGCGGCGGGCTCGGAGACGGGCTCGGTCACCGGGGTGCTCCCGGGGCCGGGTCAGACCAGCTCGATGCGGGCCATCGGGGCGTTGTCGCCCTGGCGCGGCCCGAGCTTGAGGATCCGGGTGTAGCCACCATTGCGCTCGAGGTAGCGCGGCGCCACCTCGTGCACCAGCTTCCAGGTCATCTCCTTGTCGTTCAGGTAGCCCTGGATCTGGCGGATACGGTGCACGCGCAGCGGCTCATCGTCCTGGGCCTTCTTGGCCTTGGTGATGAGCTTCTCGGCGATCGGGCGCAGCGCCTTGGCCTTCGCCTCGGTGGTGACGATGCCCTCGGCGGCGAACAGCGATGCGGCCAGGTTGGCCATCATCAGCCGCTGGTGGGCGGCATCGCCCCCGAACTTGCGGGCTCGACGGGGAGTGGCAGGCATGGTTCTTCGCTTCCTCGTGCGTCCGGGCCGCTCAGCCCCGCAGGGTGAGACCGCGCTCGTCGAGCTTGGCCTTCACCTCGTCGAGGCTCTTCTGCCCGAAGTTCGTGATGTTGAGGAGGTCGTCCTCGGTCTTGTTGAGCAGCTCGCCGATCGTGTTGATCTGGGCCCGCTTCAGGCAGTTGCGGGGCCGCTCCGACAGGTCGAGGTCCTCGATCGGCAGGTCGAGGTCCGGGGAGCCGGCGCTGGCACCGAGCACCTCACCGAGCTCGAGCCCCTGGGGCTCGTCGGACAGGGTGGCGACCAGGTCGACCAGCGACCGCAGGGTGGCCCCGGCCGACGCCAGCGCCTCGCGCGGCGAGATGGAGCCGTCGGTCTCGATGTCGAGCACCAGGCGGTCGTAGTTGGTGGACTGCTCGACGCGGGTGGGCTCGACGGTGAACATCACGCGCCGGACCGGCGAGAAGATGGCGTCGACGGGGATCATCCCGATGGTGCGGTTCTGCGACTCGCGATCGCTCGACAGGTAGCCCCGGCCCCGCTCGACGGTGAGGTCGACGGCGAGGCGGCCCTTGGCGTTGAGGCTGGCGAGGTGCAGGTCTCGGTTCAGGATCTCGACCTCGGCCGGGCACTTGATGTCGCCCGCAGTGACCTCCATCGGACCGCGCACGTCGAGGCGCAGCACCACCGGCTCCTCCGACGTGCTGGTGAGCACGATGTCCTTGATGTTCAGGATGATCTCGGTGACGTCCTCGGCGACCCCGGGCAGGGTGTCGAACTCGTGGAGGGCGTCGTCGAAGCGCACGGTCGTGACCGCAGCGCCGGGGATCGACGACAGCAGCGTACGGCGCAGCGAGTTGCCGATCGTGTGACCGAAGCCCGGCTCGAGCGGGCTGACGGCGAAGCGCTGCCGGTTGTTCTCCTCCTCACCGACGATGTCGACGGTGGGGCGCTGGATGACGAGCATGGGGCTTCCCTCGATGGCTTCCGGACGGGGTTACTTGGAGTAGAGCTCGACGATGAGCTGCTCGCGCACGGGCACGTCGATGTGCTCGCGCTGCGGGAGGTCGCGCACGGTGACCTGCTTGCCGCCGTCGCCGGTCTCGAGCCAGCCGACCACACTGCGGTCGAGCACGTCGATGTTGTGCTGGATCACGATCATGTTGCGGGCCTTGTCCGACAGCGTGACGACGTCGCCCTTCTTCACACGGAAGCTGGGGATGTCGACGCGCTTGGCGTTCACCTTGACCAGCCCGTGGTTGACGAACTGGCGGGCCTGCGGGCGGGTGGCGGCCCAGCCGGCGCGGAACACCACGTTGTCCAGGCGCGACTCGAGCAGGCGGAGGAGGTTCTCGCCGGTCGGCCCGGCAAGGCGGTTGGCCTCTTCGTAGGTGCGGCGGAACTGCCGCTCGAGCACGCCGTAGATGTACTTGGCCTTCTGCTTCTCCTGCAGCTGGACGAGGTACTCGCTGCCGCTGGTGCGACGGCGGGTGCGCCCGTGGGCACCTGGCGGGAACGGCCGGCGGTCGAGGGCCTTGCGGCCCTTCTCGTTCTCGAAGATGTTGGTGCCCAGCCGACGCGTGAGCTTGACCTTGGGGCCGGTGTAGCGAGCCATGGTCAGGTCCTCCGCCGCTTGGGCTGACGGCAGCCGTTGTGGGGCACGGGGGTGACGTCCTTGATCGAGGAGACCTCGATGCCGGTGTTCTGGATGGAGCGCAGCGCGGTGTCGCGTCCCGAGCCCGGACCCTTCACCAGCACCTCGACCCGGCGCAGCCCGTGCTCCATCGCGGCGCGGGCAGCCTTCTCGGCGGCCATCTGAGCGGCGAACGGGGTGGACTTGCGGGAGCCCTTGAACCCGACGCAGCCCGCCGACGCCCAGGAGATCACGTTCCCCTCGGTGTCGGTGATGGTGACGATCGTGTTGTTGAACGAGCTCTTGATGTGCACGACACCGTTGCTGATGTTCTTGCGCTCGCGCTTGCGGGGGCGGCGACCGCCCGGCTTCGGCTTCGCCATTACTTCCTCACGGCCTTCTTCTTGTTGGCGACGGTCTTGCGCGGGCCCTTGCGGGTGCGCGCGTTCGTGTGGGTGCGCTGGCCCCGCACGGGCAGGCCCTTGCGGTGGCGGACGCCCTGGAGGCACCCGATCTCGATCTTGCGACGGATGTCCTGTTGCACCTCGCGGCGCAGGTCACCTTCGACGGTGAGGTTGCCGTCGACGTACACGCGGATCTGGTTGACCTCTTCCTCGGTGAGGTTGCGGACCCTGGTGTTGGGGTCGAGGCCGAGGCTGGCGCAGATCTGCTGCGCTCGCGGCTTGCCGATCCCGTAGATGTAGGTGAGCGCGATCTCCAGCCGCTTCTCGCGGGGGATGTCGACGCCGGCGATGCGTGCCATTCGTTCTTCCTCAGCCCTGGCGCTGCTTGTGGCGCGGGTTCTCGCAGATGACCATGACCCGCCCGTGACGGCGGATCACCTTGCACTTCTCACAGATCTTCTTGACGCTGGGACGGACCTTCATCCGAACTTCTCGATTCTCGGGGTCACTTGTAGCGGTACGTGATCCGACCTCGGGTGAGGTCGTAGGGAGTGAGCTCCACCTGCACCTTGTCGCCGGGGAGGATCCGGATGTAGTGCATCCGCATCTTCCCGGAGATGTGCGCCAACACCTTGTGCCCGTTCTCGAGCTCGACCCGGAACATGGCGTTGGGCAACGATTCGACGATCGTGCCCTCGAGCACGATCGCGTCTTCCTTCGGCTTGGGCAGGGCGGCCTCCTCGACGACGACGACACGACACCACGAACGCGCGAAACGTCCGCAGGGCCGAGGGGCAATGCTACCGCCGGAGGGAGCCGACGCCAAGCCCGAGGCCGCGAATGTCCCACCCCGCTCTCGTCGGCGGTGCCGTCACCGTAGCAAGCCGGCGTCGGTGACGCCGGGATCCTCGCTGCGCCGCGAACGCCCTGGTCAGGACCCGGCACTCCCGGTCAGGACCGGGTCAGGATCTCCGGGCCGTGCTCGGTGACGGCGACGGTGTGCTCGACGTGGGCGGCCAGGCTGGCGTCGGCGGTGACCACCGTCCATCCGTCGTCCAGCTCGACGACGGCGTCGGTGCCGCCGGCGATGAGCATCGGCTCGATCGCCAGCACCACGCCGGGGGTCAGCCTGGGTCCGTGGCCCAGCCGGCCCCGGTTCGGCACGTCCGGGTGCTCGTGCATCGACCGACCGATGCCGTGGCCGCAGTACGACCGGGGCGACCCGTAGCCCGCAGCGCCGACCACCTGCTCCACCGCTGCGCCCACGTCGCCGAGGTGCCCGCCAGGTCGCATGGCGGCCACCGCTGCCGCCAGCGCCGCCTCGGCCGTGGCGATGAGACGCTGCGCGTCCGGCCCTATGGCGCCGACCCCGGTGGTGATCGCTGCGTCGCCGTGCCACCCGTGGACGATCGCGCCGGCGTCGATCGACACGATGTCCCCCTCGTGCAGCACCCGCGGGCCGGGGATGCCGTGGATCACCTCGTCGTTGACGCTGGCACAGATCACCGCCGGGAAGCCGTGGTAGCCGAGGAAGCTGCCGGTGGCGCCGCGCCGCTCGAGGACCCGTCGGGCGACGAGGTCGAGGGCCTCGGTGCTCACCCCGGGGCGGATCTCGTCCCGGATCGTCGCCAACATCTCGGCCACCACCCGCCCGGCGGTCCGCATGGCGCGCAGCTCGTCGCGCTCGCGAGCTCGCAGGCCTCGCATCAGCGGCGGCGACGGCTGTCGACCACGGCGGTCAGGCGGGCGAACACAGCATCGGGGTGGCCGACCCCGTCGACGACGGCGAGGCGGCCGTCACGCTGGTAGTAGTCGATCAGCGGCGCCGTCTGCGTCTCGTACAGGTCGAGGCGCCGGCTCACGGCCTCCGGGGTGTCGTCGTCGCGCTGCACGACATCGCCGCCGCACACGTCGCAGATCCAGGGCTCACGCTCGTGGCCGGTGGCGGTGTAGTTGGTGCCGCAGTCCTGGCACACCCGGCGCGACGAGATCCGCTTCAGCACCAGCTCGCGCGGGACGCTCAGGTCGATGCAGGCCTCGAGTGGGCGCTCGTGCGTGATGCGATCGAGCGCCTCGGCCTGGTTCACGGTGCGCGGGAAGCCGTCGAGGATGTAGCCCCGGGTACGGGCGTCGTCTCGCTCGAGGCGCTGGCGCACCACGCCGACCATGATCTCGTCGCTCACCAGCCCGCCCGCATCCATCACCGCCTTGGCCATCGCTCCCAGCTCGGTGCCCTCGCGCACGGCGGCGCGCAGCATGTCGCCGGTGGAGATGTGCGGCACCACGTAGTGGCGCGAGAGGCGGACGCACTGCGTGCCCTTGCCGGCCCCCTGCCGACCGAGGATGACGAGGCGTGCCCCAGGGATCATCGACCGCTCCCACACCCGCCCACGCGACGGGCGGCGCTCACTTCAAGAAGCCCTCGTAGTTCCGCAGCATGAGCTGGCCGTCGATCTGGCGCATGAGCTCGAGGGCCACACCGACGGCGATGAGCACGGTCGTCCCGGCGAAGGGGAAGGACTGCACGTCGGCGGCCCACAGCACGATGTAGGGCAGGATGGCGATGAACGCGATGAACAGCGCGCCCGGCAGGGTGATGCGGTTCACCACCTTGGCGAGGAACCGCTCCGTCTGCGGACCGGGCCGGATCCCCGGGATGAACCCGCCTTGGCGGCGGAGCTGGTCGGCCTGGCGGACCGGATCGAACGCGATGGAGTTGTAGAAGTAGGCGAACGCCACGATCAGCAGGGCGAACAGCGTCATGTAGACGAGGTTGCGGCTGTTGACGAGGTACTGGTCGACGATCTCGGCCAGGCTGCCCCGCCACCCCTCCCCGCTGCCGAGCACGTTGGACAGCAGCACGGGCAGCAGCAGCACGGAGCTGGCGAAGATGATCGGGACGACACCGCTCTGGTTGACCTTCAGGGGGATGTAGGTGCTCTGGCCGCCGTACATCCGCCGCCCGACGACCCGCTTGGCGAACTGCACCGGGATGCGCCGCTGGCCGAGGTCGACGCGCACGACGGCGACCAGGATGGCGACGGAGATCGCGATCAGCACGACGAAGGCGACGACCTTCTTGTCCTGGAGGATCGAGTAGTAGTTGTACGGCAGGTCGGACACGACGCTGGCGAAGATCAGCATCGACATGCCGTTGCCGATGCCGCGCTGGCTGATCATCTCGCCGATCCACATCAGGACCGCCGTGCCGGTGACCAGCGAGAGGATCACGATGAGCGCCCGCGGCATGAACGGGTCGAGCAGCACGACGTCCGGCGCGTTCTGCGATGCACCGAAGAACGCCGAGCCCCGGCCCTGGCCGAAGATGAACGTGAGCCCGGCGCCCTGCAACATAGCGATGCCGAGCGCCAGGTAGCGGGTGGTCTGGGTGATCTTGCGCTGCCCGACCGCCCCCATCTGCTGCCATTCCTCGAGCTTGGGGACCACCACGGTGAGGACCTGCATGATGATGCTGGCCGTGATGTAGGGCATGATCCCGAGCGCGAAGATCGAGAAGCTGGCGAAAGCACCGCCGGAGAACAGGTTCAAGAAGCCGAGGGCACCCTGGCTCTGGGCCGCCTCTCGCAGCTGGCGGATGGCCTGACCGTCCACGCCCGGCACCCGGATCGCCGTGCCGAGGCGGTACACCGCGATCATGGCGAGCAGGAAGAAGATCTTGTTCCGCAGGTCCTCGACCTTGAAGATGTTCTTCAGGTTCGACAGCACGGGGGTCTCCTGGGTCGGGCCGGGGGCCGGGCGGCCGCCGTCACCGGCGGACCGGGATCAGCGGTCGGTGGATCAGCGGTTCGTGAACTGGTTGCCACGGGCCGGGGGCCGGCCGGACTTGTAGGGCAGGGGCAGGATCGTCACGCTACCCCCTGCCGCCACGATGGCCGCTTCAGCAGCCTTCGACACGGCGTGGACCGAGACCGCGACGGAGCGCCCGATCTCGCCCCGAGCGAGCACCTTGATGAGCGCCCCCTTGTGCGCGAGCCCGTGGGCGGCGAGGACCTCGGGGGTGACCTCGGCCTCCTCGAGGCGGGCGAGCGTGTCGAGGTTGATGGCCTGGTACTCGATGCGGAACGGGTTGTTGAACCCCTTCAGCTTCGGCACCCGCTGCTTGATCGGCATCTGGCCACCCTCGAAGCCGGGGGCCACGGTGTTGCGGGCGTGCTGGCCCTTCGTGCCGCGGCCAGCGGTCTTGCCGCCACGGCCGCCGATGCCGCGCGCAACCCGCTTCTTGCGCCGGGTGGCGCCAGGCGCCGGGGAGAGCTCGTCGACTCGCATCGTTCTCCAACTTTCTGGGGCGCTCAGGCCCCGGCGTTCTCCTCCACCTCGACGAGGTGGGGCACGCGGGCGATCATCCCGCGGATCTCAGGACGGTCGGGCAGGGTGTTCGTGTCGCCGATCTTCCCGAGGCCGAGCGCGCGCAGCGTGCCGACGGCCTTGGGCTTGGCGCCGATCTTGGATCGGACCTGCGTGACGGTGATGGTCCCCGCTGACGGGGTGCGCTCGGTGGCCATCAGTGGCTCTCTCCTGCGGCGACGGCCCGCTCGCGCTCGGTGTAGGCGCGCAACAGGCCCTTCGGGACGAACGAGTCGGCGGGCAGGCCCCGACGCTTGGCCACCTCGTCGGGACGCTGCAGCGCCTTCAGGCCGGCGATGGTGGCGCGGGCGACGTTGATGTGGTTCGACGAGCCGAGCGACTTGGCCAGCACGTCGTGGATCCCGGCCTCCTCGAGGATGGCCCGGGCAGCACCACCGGCGATCACGCCGGTACCGGGGGCAGCCGGCTTCAGCAGCACCCGGCCGGCGCCCATCTCACCGAGCACCGGGTGGGTGATGGTGGAACCGGCCAGCGGCACCGAGAACAGGTTGCGCTTGGCCTCCTCGGTGCCCTTCTGGATGGCGAGGGGCACCTCCTTGGCCTTGCCGTACCCCAGGCCGACGCGGCCGTTGCCGTCGCCCACCACCACGAGGGCGGTGAACGAGAAGCGGCGGCCGCCCTTGACGACCTTGGCGACCCGGTTGATGGCGATCACCCGCGACTCGCGAAGTCCGCTCGCGTCAGTGGTGGCGCTCGAGTAGCTCGAAGTGTTGGACATCAGAACTCCAGACCTGCCTCACGGGCAGCGTCGGCCGCCGCCGCCACCCGACCGTGGTAGAGGAACCCACCGCGGTCGAACACCACCTGGGACACTCCGGCCGCCTTGGCCCGCTCGGCCACGAGCGAACCGACACGCGCCGCCGCGGCGACGGTGGAGCCGCTGCCCTGCGAGCGCTGCTCGGCTTCGAGCGTGGACGCCGCGGCCAGCGTGCGGCCGGCCTCGTCGTCGATCACCTGCATGACGAGGTGCTTGTTCGAGCGGAACACCGCCAGGCGGGGGCGCGACGCGGTGCCGTGGATCTTCTTGCGCACCCGGCGGTGCCGGCGCAACCGGCCCTCGCGGCGGGCCTGGGACATGTTGCTCATGACCTGTTCCTCACTTCTTGCCGGTCTTGCCGGCCTTGCGCAGCACCTTCTCGCCCAGGTACCGAACGCCCTTGCCCTTGTAGGGCTCCGGCTTGCGGATGGACCGGATGTTGGCGGCCACCTGGCCGACGCGCTCCTTGTCGATGCCACGCACGACGATGCGGGTGGGCGCCGGCACCTCGAAGGTGATGCCCTCGGGTGCCTCGACCACGACGGGGTGCGAGAAGCCGAGCGCCAGGCGCAGCGACGCAGGACCGAGCGCCTCGGCGCGGTAGCCGACGCCGATGATCTCGAGCTCCTTGGTGAAGCCGTCCGTGACCCCCACGACCATGTTGCTCACGAGCGTGCGGGTGAGGCCGTGCAGCGAACGGTTCTGGCGCTCGTCGTCGGGGCGCTCGACGAGGAGGGTGCCCTCCTCCTGGCGGACGGTGATCTCGCCGGGGATGTCCCGGCTCAGCGTGCCCTTGGGGCCCTTCACGGTGACGGTGCCGCCGGCGATCTGCACGTCGACACCGCTCGGCACGGCGATGGGGGTCTTACCGATTCGCGACATGTCGGGCCTTCCTCACCACACGTAGCAGAGGACCTCGCCGCCCACGTGGCGCTTGCGCGCCTCGCGGTCGGACATCAGCCCCTGGCTGGTCGACAGCACGGCCACGCCCAGACCACCGAGCACCCGCGGCACCGAGCCGGCGTTGCGGTACACCCGCAGGCCGGGCTTCGACACCCGCTTCAGCCCGGAGATCGTGCGGGCACGATCGGACGAGTACTTCATCTGGATGGTGAGCACATCGCCCGGCCCGTGGGGGGCGGGGGCAACGGAGAACCCGGCGATGTAGCCCTCGGCCTCGAGGACCTTCGCCAGTGCCACCTTCTGCTTGGACGCGGGCATGCGAACCTCGTCGTGCATCGCCACGTTGGCGTTGCGGATGCGGGTCAGCATGTCGGCGATGGGATCCGTCAGCATCTCGTCCTCACCAGCTCGCCTTCGTCACACCGGGGATCTCGCCGGCGTGCACCAGCTCGCGCAGGCACACCCGGCAGAGGCCGAACTTGCGGTACACGGAGCGGGGTCGCCCGCAGCGACGGCAGCGCGTGTAGGCGCGCACCTTGTACTTCGGGGTGCGGCTCGCCTTGATGATCAACGCCTTCTTGGCCATTGGCTTCCTGCCCTCACTTCTTCCTCTTGGCGGGCTTGACGCCCTTGCCACCGCGGACCTGGCCGCGACGCCTGACCTTCTGGGGTTCGAGGCCGAGATCCTCGCCACCTCGCTTGAACGGGAAGCCGAACGCCTCGAGGAGCGCCTTGCCGCCCTCGTCGTCGAGCGCCGTCGTGACGATCGTGATGTCCATGCCTCTCAGCGTGTCGACCTTGTCGTAGTCGATCTCGGGGAACACGGTCTGGTCGTCGAGACCGAACGTGTAGTTGCCCCGGCCGTCCCAGGACGTCGCCTTCAGCCCGCGGAAGTCACGGATGCGCGGGATGGCGACGGACAGGACCCGGTCGAAGAACTCCCACATCCGGTCGCCCCGCAGGGTGACCTTGCAGCCGATCGACTGCCCCTCGCGGAGCTTGAAGCCGGCGATGGACGACTTGGCCTTGGTGACGATCGGCTTCTGGCCGGTGATCCGGGTCAGGTCGGCGACGGCCCCCTCGAGCAGCGACGGCTGCTGCGTGGCCTTGCCGACACCCATGTTCACGACGATCTTCTCGAAGCGCGGCACCTGCATGACGTTGGTGAGCTCGAGGCGCTCCATCAGTGCCTGACGGACCTCGGCGTCGTACTTCTGCTTGAGCCGCGGGCTGGTCGCAGTCGCGGTGCTCATGAGATCACCTCACCGGTGCGCTTGGCGACGCGCACCTTGGTGCCGTCGGACTCGATCCGGTACCCGACGCGAGTGGGCTTGCCCTTGTGCACCAGCATCACGTTGCTGGCCTCGATGGGCATGTCCTTGTCGATGATGCCGCCCGGCGTCTGGGCCGAGCGCGCCTTCGTGTGCCGCTTGGCGATGTTGACGCCGGACACGATGACCTTGTTCTCCTTCGGCAGGACCGTCAGCACCTCACCCTCGGCGCCCTTGTCCTTGCCGGCGATGACCACCACGCGGTCGCCCTTGCGCAGCTTCATGGTCAGAGCACCTCCGGGGCCAGGGACACGATCCGCATGAACCGCTTGTCGCGCAGCTCACGGCCCACCGGGCCGAAGATGCGCGTGCCGCGCGGGGTCATGTCGTCCTTGATGAGCACCGCCGCGTTCTCGTCGAAGCGGATGTAGCTGCCGTCCGGGCGACGCTTCTCCTTCTTCGTGCGCACGACCACGCACTTCACGACGTCGCCCTTCTTCACTGCGGCGCCCGGGATCGCGTCCTTCACGGTGGCGATGAAGATGTCGCCGATCGAGGCGTAGCGGCGGCGTGTGCCACCGAGCACCTTGATGACGAGCACCTCCTTCGCCCCGCTGTTGTCGGCGACGCGCAGGCGCGACTCCTGCTGGATCATCGGGCACGCTCCAGGATCTCCACGACGCGCCAGCGCTTCTGCTTCGACATCGGGCGGGTCTCCATCACGCGCACGCGGTCGCCCACCTGCACGTCGTTCGCCTCGTCGTGGGCGTAGAGCTTCTTCGTGCGGAGCACGAACTTGGCGTACTTCGGGTGGCGCACCCGCTCGACCACGGCGACCACGGCGGTCTTGTCCATCTTGGACGACACGACCACCCCGTCACGGACCTTGCGGGCGGCGCGCTCGGCGACTTCGGACATCTCACTCACTTCCCAATGGCCTCGGCCGCCGCGATCTCGCGCTGGCGGATGAGGGTGTTGATGCGGGCGATCTGACGGCGCACCCGCGTGATCTCGGCGGTGTTGTCGAGCTGGCCGGTGGCGTTGCGGAAGCGCAGGTTCAGCGCCTCCTGCTTGGTGGCCCGCAGCTCCTCCACCAGTGCCGGCAGGTCGAGCTCGCGCAGCTCGGCGTTCTTGCGAGCCATGTCAGATCGCCTCCTCGCGGGAGATGACCCGCGCCTTGATCGGCAGCTTCTGCACGGCGCGCTCCATGGCCGCCCGAGCGGTCTCGGGGTTCGGGTACGACAGCTCGAACAGGATCCGGCCGGGCTTGACGACCGCAACCCAGAACTCCGGGTTGCCCTTGCCCGAGCCCATGCGGGTCTCGGCCGGCTTCTTGGTGACCGGCTTGTCCGGGAACACGTTGATCCAGACCTTGCCGCCACGGCGGATGTGGCGGGTCATGGCGATACGGGCCGCCTCGATCTGGCGGGCGGTGATCCAGCCGGGCTCGAGGGCCTGGATGCCGTACTCGCCGAACGCGAGTGAGCTGGCACCCTTGGCCATGCCCTTGGTGCGACCGCGCTGGACCTTGCGGTGCTTGACCTTGCGTGGCATCAACATGGCGGATCAGTCCTCGTTGCCGCGGAAGTGCGGCGTCTCGTGCGACTCGTGGATGCGGCGCTCGATGTCCTCTTCCTCGGCCAGCAGGCGCTCGAGCTCCGGGTCGGCCTCCTTCAGCAGCGGCGCCGCCTCCGGCTCGGCCTCCTCGGCCCGGCGCCGAGCGGCGGACGACACGACCCGGCGGGCCTGACCGGACGTCTCGCCGACGGCCATGGCGGCCTCGCGGGAGATCTTGTCCTCGCCCTGCGCCTTGTACGGGAGGATGTCGCCCTTGTAGAGCCACACCTTCACGCCGACCCGGCCGCTGCCGGTGCGGGCCTCGCGGAAGCCGTAGTCGATGTCGGCCCGGAGGGTCTGCAGGGGCACGCGGCCCTCGCGGTACCACTCGCGGCGGCTCATCTCGGCTCCGCCGAGGCGGCCCGAGGTCTGCACCCGGATGCCGAGGGCGCCGGCCTTCTGGGCGTTCTGCACGGCCCGCTTCATGGCGCGGCGGAACGCGATCCGGTTGGCGAGCTGGTCGGCGACGCCCTGGGCGATGAGCGCCGCGTCGAGCTCGGGCTGCTTGATCTCGACGATGTTCAGCTGCACGCGCGGGTTGCCGGTGATCTTGGTGAGCCCGGCGCGCAGCTCGTCGGCCTTGGCGCCACGACGGCCGATGACGATGCCCGGGCGAGCGGTGTGCACGTCGACGCGAACCTTGTCACGGGTGCGCTCGACCTCGATGCGGCTGATCGCCGCCTCGGGCAGCAGACCCATGATGTAGTCACGGATCTTCCAGTCCTCGGTGAGGTAGTCCTTGTACTCGCGATCGCTGAACCAGCGGCTCTTCCAGTCGGTGGTGACACCGAGGCGGAAGCCGTAGGGGTTGACCTTCTGACCCATCAGTTGCTCTCCGTCTCGTCGTCGGCGCTGGCCTCGGCCGCTGCGGCCTCGGTGGGCTCCGTCTCGACCGTCTCGGTGGTCGCCACGACCTCGGCCTCGACGGTCTCGACACTCTCGTGGGCCGCCTCGACCGTCTCGTCCGCGGTCTCGGTGGGCTCCGCCTCGACCGTCTCCGTGGTCGCCGCGCCGGCACGCTCGGCAGCGCGCTGGCGGCTGCGCTCGACCCGGGCCCGGCGAGCGGCTGCCCCACCGGCGGCCCGACGGCCGGCCGGACCGCCGGCCCGGCGCGCATCGCGCTGGGCGATGACGGCCAGACGGTCGTCGCTCATGCGGGCGACGACGATCGTTATGTGGCAGGTGCGCTTGCGGATGCGGGTGGCCCGACCACGAGCACGCGGCTTGAAGCGCCGCAGCGTCGGGCCCTCGTCGGCGAAGCACGCCTTGACGTAGAGCTCCTCGGGGTCCTGGCCGTCGTTGTGCTGGGCGTTCGCCACCGCGGAGGCCAGCACCTTGCGCACGTCGCGGGCCACCGCCCGCTCGGAGAACTGCAGCACCTCGTCGGCGCGGCGTACGTCGAGCCCACGGATCAGGTCGAGCACCTGGCGGGCCTTGGACGCCGACACCCGCACGTAGCGGGCGCTGGCCTTGGTGCCGCTGCGCTCGCCGGCGACGAACGAGCCCTCGTTCAGCTTCGGTCCGGTCATCAGCGGCGACCCTTCGCGCTCTTCTCCTGGCCGGCGTGGTAGCGGAACGTCCGCGTCGGCGAGAACTCACCCAGCTTGTGGCCCACCATGGCCTCGGTCACGTAGACCGGCACGTGCTTGCGGCCGTCGTGCACGGCGATGGTGTGACCCACCATGTCGGGGATGATCGTGGAGCGACGCGACCAGGTCTTGATGACCTTGCGCTCGCCCTTCTCGTTCAGCTCGTCCACCTTCTTCAGCAGGTGGTCGTCGACGAACGGGCCCTTCTTCAGGCTGCGGGACATCTCGATCCTCTCTTACCGGCGACCCTTGCCGGTGCGGCGCCGGCGGATGATGAGGGACTGTGACGGCTTGTTCCGGTCGCGGGTGCGGCCCTCGGGCTTGCCCCACGGCGACACGGCCGGACGGCCACCCGACGTGCGGCCCTCGCCGCCGCCGAGGGGGTGGTCGACGGGGTTCATGGCCACGCCACGGGTCTGGGGGCGCACACCCTTCCAGCGGTTTCGGCCGGCCTTGCCGACCTTGACGAGCTCGTGCTCGGCGTTGCCCACCTCACCGACGGTGGCCCGGCAGTCGATCATGACCCGGCGCATCTCCGTGGAGGGCATGCGCAACGTGGCGAAGTCGCCGTCCTTGGCGACCAGCTGCACGGCCGTGCCGGCGGAGCGGGCCATCTTGCCGCCCTGGCCGGGACGCAGCTCGACGTTGTGCACCACGGTGCCGACGGGGATGTAGCGCAGCGGCATGGCGTTGCCGGGCTTGATGTCGGCGCCGTGGCCGCTGGCCACCTGATCACCGACCTTCAGCCCCTTGGGCGCCAGGATGTACGCCTTGTCGCCGTCGGCATAGTGGAGCAGGGCGATGCGGCAGGTGCGGTTGGGGTCGTACTCGATCGACGCGACCCGGGCCGGCACGCCGTCCTTGGTGCGCTTGAAGTCGATGATGCGGTACTGGCGCTTGTGGCCGCCGCCGCGGTGGCGGGCGGTCTTGCGGCCGTACACGTTGCGGCCGCCGCTCTTGGGGGTCGGGGCCAGCAGGGTGCGCTCGGGCTCGGTCCGGGTGATCTCCGAGTAGTCGGAGACCGTCTGGAACCGGCGGCCGGCGCTCGTGGGCTTGCGCTTGCGGATGGGCATGGCGGGTGCTGCCTCAGCTCTCGAACAGCGGGATCTCGTCGCCCGCTGCCAGGGTCACGATCGCCCGCTTGGTGTCGGGACGCCGCCCGGGGCGGCTCGACTTGCGGGCTCGGGTCTTCTTGCCCGGCCGGTTCAGGGTGTTCACCTTCAGCACCTGCACGCCCCAGATGGCCTCGACGGCGTCGTGGATCTCCGGCTTGCTGGCGTCGGGGTGGACCCGGAAGGTGTAGACGCCGGTCTCGATGAGCGCGTAGCTCTTCTCGGACACGACCGGCTCGATGATGATGTCGCGTGGGTCCTTCATCATGCGCTCTTCTCGCTGGAGGGCAGGGTGGCCTGCGTGAACACGATCCAGTCGTTGCAGAGGATGTCGTAGGCGTTCAGCTCGCCGGCCTCGATCAGCTGGACCTCGGGCAGGTTGCGGAAGCTCTTGATCGTGGTGACGTCGTCGCGGCCGACCACCACGAGCACACGGCCCTCGAGGCCGAGCGCACCGAGTGCCGCACGGGCGGACTTGGTGCTCGGGGTGTCGAAGCCCCACTCGTCGACCACGGCGACGCGGCCCTCGGCGGCGCGGTCCGACAGGGCCGAGCGCAGGGCGAGCTTGATCATCTTCTTCGGGGTGCGCTGCGAGTAGCTGCGGGGCTTGGGGCCGAGGGCGATGCCGCCGCCGCTGAAGTGGGGCGCCCGGATGGAGCCCTGGCGGGCGTTGCCGGTGCCCTTCTGCTTGTACGGCTTGCGGCCGCCGCCGGACACCTCGGCGCGGGTCTTGGTGCTCTGGGTGCCGGCCCGGCGGTGGGCGAGCTGGGCCACGACCACCTGGTGCATCACCGGCACGTTCGGCTGGACGCCGAAGGTCTGCTCGTCGAGCTCGACGCTGCCCTTCTCGGCGCCGGTCGCGCTCTTCACCGTCACGGAGGTCATCACTTCCCCTTCACCGCGTTGCGGACGATCACCACGCCGCCGTTGGGACCGGGCACCGAGCCCTTCACCAGCAGCAGGCCGCGCTCGGCGTCGGCCTCGACGACCTCGAGGTTCAGCGTGGTGACCTGCTGGTTGCCCATCTGGCCGGCCATGCGCACGCCCTTGAACACCCGGCCGGGGAACGAGCACTGCCCGATCGAGCCCGGCGCCCGGTGCTTCTTGTGGTTGCCGTGGCTGGCCCCCTGGCCACCGAAGTTGTGGCGCTTCATCGTGCCGGCGAAGCCCTTGCCCCGGCTGACCGCGGTCACGTCGACGCGCTCGCCGGCACCGAGGGTGTCGACGCCGATCTCCTGACCGACGCTGAAGCCGTCGACGGAGTCGAGCCGCAGCTCGACGAGACGCTTGCCCGGCGCCACGCCCGCCTTGGCGAAGTGGCCGTTCTCGGGCCGGTTGAGCTTCTTGGGGTCCTTGTGGCCGTAGGTGACCTGTACGGCCGAGTAGCCGTCGCGCTCGGTGGTCTTCACCTGCACGACGCGGGCCGGCTCGACGCGCAGGACCGTGACCGGGATGACCCGGTTGTCATCGGCCCAGACCTGCGTCATCCCTACCTTTTCGCCGACGATTGCCTTCGTCGCCATAGCGGCTGCCTCTGTCTCGTTGTCCGGGGCGCTGGCCCTGGTGCGGTCCTTCACGCAGATGCTCCGCACGGCAGAGCCGGCGGAGCACCAGGATCGGTTGTCGCCGTGAGGTCCCCACCGAGGTGGGCGCGCACGGACGTCGGTTGATCGAGTCTCGGCGCCTGGCGGGGAGGACCCGCCACGCACAAGGAGGAAAGACTACCTGGTACCCGGCCGATCGCCAAGCGCGCCGGTCGCAGTCCTCCCGGTGTCAGGGGTACCGGGCGGCGAGCCACTCGGCGACGATGCCGAGCGCCTCCCGGCGGTGGCCCTCCAGGTAGTGCGGAGCGCCCTTCATCTCGACGTAGGTGAGATCCTCGGCCCCGGCGCTGGCCACGATCTCCTTCGCCTGGCGGACGCGGATCTCGGTGTCGGCGGTGGGGTGGACCAGCAGCGTCGGCACGCGGACGTGCGGCATGGTGTCGGCCAGCCGGGCCCGGCTCGACAGCCCGGACCAGGTGCTCAGCCAGCCGCGCGCCGTCATGGTCCGGGCGAGGCCACCGCGGCCGTAGTTGGCGTCGAGCGGATCGGGGAAGGCGAAGAGGCTGCCGAGCGGACGCTCGTCCGGGTCGATCGTGAGGTCGAGGTACGCCGGGTCGGCGAGCGTGCGGTAGATCGTCAGGTACCGGGAGAACACCCGCCGGGCCCGCAGGTCACGCCAGGTGCGGGGGTCGCTGCGCTGGTCGACGCCCTCGATGAGCCGTCCGGCCTCGTCGCTGTCGGCGATGGCCTGCCGGGCGATGGCGTCGATGCGCGCCACCCGCTCGACCTGGGCGGCTCGGTAGCGGTCGAGCCACACCGGGTCGTAGCGGCACGGCTCCGGCCATGGCCGCCAGCCGTTGTCCGGGTCGTACATGTCGAGCTCGGGCACCCGGCTGAACGGGTCGTGCTCGTCGGCCACGGACGGGTCGATCACTTGCAGCATGAACACGCCCTCGCCCGGGTGGGCCGCCATCCCGACCCACCCGTCGCCGATGCCGAGCTCGGCGTGGGCCATGGCCATGAGCGACCCGCCACCCGAGTTCCCGAGCAGCACGACGGCCTCGGCGCCCCTCGACACCATGAAGTCGTGCGCGGTCCGCACGTCGACGATGCAGCTCTCGTGCAGGCAGTCGGTGTCGTTGTTCAGGTAGCGGGTGGCGAAGCCGAGCACCGCGTACCCCGCTGCGGCCAGGAGCGGACAGGCGTAGTGCACCGTGAAGTCGCCACGTGGGTGGCTGAGGATGACCGCCGTGCGCCACGGCCGTCCACCGGGCGGGAGCCACAGCAGCCCCCGGACCAGCGCCCCGTCCGGAGCGACGAGCCGCACCGACTCGCGGGGGATCTCCACCCCGGGGTCGTCCTCCGGCAGCGGCCAGAAGCTCAGGCCGAACGGACGCCGAGCGCCGAGGTGGATGTCGAGGTCCTGCACGGCCGCGCATCGTACGCGGCCGTCTCCCCGCCGGGGTCAGGACTCGGGCCGCTCGACCAGCGTGGCGGTGACGGTCAGCTCCTCGCCGTCGCGCACGACGCTGATCTCCACGTCGTCGCCCGGCTCGGCGTCGCGGATGGCAGCGATCAGCGCCGCCTGGCCCTCCACCGCCGCCCCGTCGACGGCGACGATGACGTCGCCGACCTCGATCCCGGCGAGCTCGGCGGGCGAGCCGGGCGCCACCTCGGTGACGATGGCCCCGCCCCCGCCGTCCTCGCGGTTGGCCAGGCCGACGCCGAGGTAGCCCTCGGTGCGGGCCTCACCCCCGGCCGAAGCCCGCAGCTGGTCGATCACCCGCACGGCCTCCGGCGCCGCGATGGCGAACCCGATGTTGTTCGCTGCGGTCGTGGTGTCGCCGCGCGCCACGGCGGTGTTGATGCCCACCACCTCGCCGAGGCCGTTGACCAGCGGACCGCCGGAGTTCCCGGACGAGATCGCCGCGTCGGTCTGCACCAGGCGATCGAGCGCCCCGGCGTCCGTGGTGATGGTGCGGTCGAGGCCCGACACGATGCCGAGCGTGACCGAGGGGCCGCCGTCGAGGTCGAGCGCGTACCCGATGGCGACCACCTCGTCGCCCAGGCGCAGCGAGCCGTCGGCCGCGAACGTGGCCGGCACCAGCCCGGTGGCGTCGACCTTCACGAGGGCTAGGTCGTTGCCGGGGTCGGTGGCCAGCACCACGGCGGACCGGGGCTCGCTCTCACCAGGGAGGCGAACCCGAACCTCGGTGGCGTCGGCGACGACATGGGCGTTGGTGACCACCTCGCCGTCGCTCGTGAGCACCACACCGGTGCCCGTCGCCGTGCCCTGGCCGTCCGGGCCGTCGACATCGGCGAACACCGTGACCACGCTGTTCGCCATGGTGGCGACCACGCTGGCCACGTCGAGGCGGCTCAGCAGCGCCTCGTCCGGGCGCTCCTCGGCCACCGCCACCGGCAGCGAGGAGGGCCCGCGCCACGCCCCGGACGAGGCGTCGTCACGGTCGGCGATCCACACGCCGGCCAGCACGCCTCCGACGCCACCGACGAGACCGGCGACGAGTGCCACCAGCACCGGCCACGCGCGCCGGGGTGGGCGAGGCGCGGTGGGGGGCGGAGGCGGGTAGGCCGACGGGGCCGGGAGATGGCCCGGCGAGGGCGGCTCGGGGAGCCCGGGCAGCGGATCCATGGGACAGATGTCTACCGCCGCCCTGCCCCAGATCCCCGTCGCCCCTGCGTTTGGCCGACTTGGGCGCGAAAATGCGCCCAAGTCGAACAATCGCAGAGGGTCAGGAGCTCTGGATCTTGATCTCGATGTCGACGCCGGCGGGCAGCTCGATGCGCTGCAGGCTGTCGATCGTCTTCGCGTTCGGGTCGACGATGTCGATCAGGCGCTTGTGCACCCGCATCTCGAAGTGCTCACGCGAGTCCTTGTCGATGTGGGGGCCACGGATGACCGTGTAGCGATGCTTGTCCGTGGGCAGCGGGATCGGGCCTCGCACCGTGGCGTTGGTGCGGGTGACCGTCTCGACGATCTTGCGCGTCGACTGGTCGATGATCTCGTGGTCGAACGCCTTCAGGCGGATGCGGATGCTCTGGGCCATGGTCCGTCAGCTCACTTGATGATCTTGGTGACGCGGCCCGCACCCACGGTACGGCCACCCTCACG
>CAZKVJ010000026.1:0-38456 GCA_964556225.1 uncultured Ilumatobacteraceae bacterium | reverse complement strand
GGGGGTTCGATTCCCCCCAGCTCCACGCATTTCGAGGCGTATATGCCCAGGCCAGGGTATGTGCGCCTCGTTGGCGTCGAGCACGCTTCAGGATGTACGGCGACCGGCGCGCTCGGCGAACGCGTCGAGCGCAGCAAGCACTTCGACGGCCGCATATCGCCGGTTGCGACGGCCACCGGTGATCTCCAGCAACGCGCCGATCCCCACGAGTTCGGTGATCGCCGCGTCGGCGCCCATCACCGACACCCCGAGCTCGCGCTGAACGAGCGCGTTGTCCAGCACGGGATGCTGGAAGACCACGTCGAGCACTCGCCAGACCGTCGCCTGACGACGGCTCGTGATCTGAGCGCTCCACGCCTCCCTGATGGTGCGTAACTCGCTGACGAGCTGGCGGCCGTTGACCACACTGTCGACGCCCGCTTCAGCGAAGCGCTCGACGATCGGCTGGATGTCTCCGGCCCGGTAGGCCGTGAGCGCATCGAAGTATCGATCGGGGTCGGTGAGAAGACCGGCCGAGACCGGCACCGTCACCTGGCGGGTGAGGCGCTTGCCTCGCAGCAGGCAGTGCACGAGGGCCCGCCCGGTGCGGCCGTTGCCGTCGGGGAACGGGTGGATCGTCTCGAACTGGGCGTGAGCGAGCGCCGCCTGTGGCAGCACCGCCAGGTCGTCGCGCCGCATGAACTCCACAAGATCGTCGATCGCCGCCGGCACTCGCGAGTGGATCGGCGGCACGAAGGTCGCCGAATGAGGCCCGTAGCTGCTCGAACCGATCCACACCTGGCCATCGCGCCACTTGCCAGCGATCTTCGGGTCGTGCTGACCGAGCAGCGCAGCGTGCATCGCGAGGATGGCGGCAGCATCGAGACGGCCGGCGAGCTCGATCGCTGCCTGCATCGCAGTCGTGTTGGCGACGACCTCGGCGGCGTTGCGCCGCGAGGTGTCCCCCAGCTCGGCGAGCGCGACCGCCGTCGCCGAGGCGGTCAGGTTCTCGATGCGTGACGAGGCCGCGGATTCCGACCGCAGCAGGATCGCGCCGAATGGGGCAATCTCAGTTCCCATCTCGGCGTCGAAGCGCGCCAGCTCGGCGGTTGCTTCGTCGGCGAGCGCCACCGTGGCTGCCGGCAGGATGAGATCCAGCCCGGAGATCTCGGGGACGACGGCCGCCCGATACGGACCGGAGAACGTCGACTGCCAGCGACGCGGGATGTCGAGCGAACTGGTCCACGCGTGTTCCTTGTACTCGACCGCCGGCCAGGCTGTCGACGTGGCAGGATCACGCGGGCGGCTCCCGAAGTCGCCCCGATGAGCGGCTCGTCGCGACTCCATGACGGAAGACTATCAACTCTTATTCATAGTTTTCAGAAAACCCTGAACAGTGGAGGAACTTGCCTCCAAATTGGCCGGCTCGTTGGCCACGCCACGATGAGTGGTCGATGCGAGCGCGATGCAACTGCGCGTTCAGGACGCGAGTGGGCGCGGTTGCGGAGCCAGTAGCTGGCGCCTCTCAGTGTCACGGCCACCTACGCTGACCGGCGTGCCGGATGCTGTCCGCGTCCAACGCTACGACGGTCCTCGGACCGAGGTGCGATGGCTGTTCCAGATCGCCGAGGACTCCGAGGAGAACCTCGACGGCTACATCGACGAGGGCGACGTGCTGGTCGCGGTGCTCGAGGAGCGACCCGTGGGAGTCCTCCAGATGACCCAGACCGGTATGAACAAGGACTGGGAGATCAACGTCCTTGCCGTCGACGACGAGCACCAACGGCAGGGCATCGGTCGCGCCCTGGTGGAAGCGTGCGTGACGGAAGCTCGTGAGCGCGGGTGCACCCGAGTGCTCGTGTCGACCGGTGCAGCCGACGTCGGCAACCTGCGCTTCTATCAGCGCTGCGGCTTTCGGATGCTCATGATCGAACGCGATGCATTCACACTTGCGACGGGCTATCGCGATCCGATCGTGGTCGACGGCGTTCGTCTGTGGGACCGCGTCTGGTTCGACTACGACCTCACGCAGCCACCCGTGACGCTCTCGTGACCCCGACTCTGCAGAGCGGAGCCTGGGAAGCTCCGCCCCACCACCGAGGGCACGGGCGATACCCTCCACGACGGCAGCGGGAGGCTCGATGACGACGACGCCGGAGACGTCGAACGGCGATGTCGGCGAGCAGCAGGGTGTTCGGGGCGGAGGCTGCACCACGCCCGCTGGACCGGCGCAGCTCGCGGTGGAGCTCGACGCGGTGACCCACGAGTCGCTGGTCGCGGCCGGGCACCTGAAGTGGACCAAGTACGGGTCCGAGTGTCTGGGCGCCTTCGTCGCCGAGATGGACTTCGGCACCGCACCGGCCATCACCGCTGCCCTGCACGACGCCGTCGATCGAGCCCTCTTCGGCTACCTCCCGAAGGCCGTCGCCGACGACATGGCCGCAGCCTGCGCGGCATGGCATGCCGACCGCTACGGATGGCCGATCGATCCCTCGGACGTCTCGCCGTTGCCCGACGTCATCAAGGGGATGGAGGTGGCGATCGACCACCTCTCCCGGCCCGGCTCCCCGGTCATCCTGCCGGTGCCTGCGTACATGCCGTTCCTCGACGTGCCGTCGATCCACGGGCGCGACACGATCCAGGTTCCGATGGTCCGAGACGGCAGGCGTCACGTGTACGACCTCGACGCCCTCGAGCGCGCCTACGCCGCCGGCGGTGACCTGCTCGTGCTGTGCAACCCCCACAATCCTCTCGGGCGGGTGATGGAGCGCGCCGAACTGATCGCGATCGCCGAGGTCGTCGAGCGCCACGGCGGGCGGGTGTTCTCCGACGAGATCCACGCCCCACTGATCTATCCGGGCCACCGCCACGTCCCGTACGCATCGATCTCGCCGGCGACGGCCGGTCACACCGTCACCGCGACATCGGCCTCCAAGGGCTGGAACCTCCCCGGCCTCAAGTGCGGCCAGCTCATCGTCAGCAACGACACCGACCGCGAGCGCGTCGCCAAGCTCGGTACCACCATCTCCCACGGCACGTCGACGCTCGGAGCACTGGCCAACGCCGTCGCCTACCGCGACGGACGGGACTGGTTCGACGCTGTCCTTGCGTACCTCGACACCAACCGCCACCTGCTGGCCGAGCTCCTCGCCGCCCACCTCCCCGACATCGACTACACCCCGCCGGAGGGGACCTACCTGGCGTGGCTGGACTGCCGGTCGTTGCACCTGCCGACGGACGTGACCGCATTCTTCGTCGACGAGGCGGGCGTGGCGCTGATCGACGGAGCCCGCTGCGGCCCACCCGGCAACGGGTTCGTCCGCTTGAACTTCGCCACCAGCAGACCGCTGCTCGAGCGCATCGTCATCCAGATGGCCGACGCCGTCGTCCGCCGTCGTCGACGTTGAGCCGGACCTCGGCAGCGATTCTCACGGACATGTGCGGGCACTCTCGGTCGCTCGGAAACCGCTGCTGAGCAGGTGAGATCCTTGCTGACCACGAGCGACGAGGACACGCTGACGGTAGTTCGTTCCCCCAGCTCGGGCGCGCCAGCTGAGCTCACGGCCGGTGTGGTCCGCTATGCCCCGGCCGCAAAAGGCGCCGCCACGCTGACAGCGGCGCCGTGCGGCCGATCAGACGCCCAATCGCACCTTGAGCGTCGCCACCCCGTCGCCGGTCACCTCGCCGATCGGCGCCGGACGGCCGCTGGCCAGCAGGATGAGCGCCTCCGCCGGCCCGGTCACCTCCGGCCCGGAACCAACCGTCCAGTCGACGTCGGTCGCCGCCCACCGGAGCCCGTCCATGCGCTGCTTCGACTTCACGAAGCCACCCAGGGTCGGCATCACATCGAGCGCTGCGACGAGCCGATCCGCAGGGATGGTTCGGGGCCGCCCGAGCGGGCGGCGGATGTCCTGGTGGTGGATCAGGTGGTCGACGAACCCCTCCTTCTTGGGGATCATCCTGGTGATGCCCTTCGCCACCTGCCCATCGACAACGCCGTGCCACGTGGCGCGGATCTCATCGGGTGAGTGCGCGGAGCCGTACTCCACCGAGAGCTGACGCGAGGCCTTGGGCACGTTGAACCCGTGTTTCGCCAGCAGAGCGATCATCCGCGGCATCGGCGTCGTATGACCGAGGACCATGTGCGACATCGCGTCGCGCACCCTCCATCCCTCGCACAAGCTGGCCGCATCGAAGTCCGCGTCGTCGAGCTCGTCGAGCAACGACCCCAGATCCGACGATTCGGCCCACAACAGGCTCTCGTAGTCGTGACTCGACGCTGACACTCAGGCCCCCTCTCGCCGTGGTCGCCGAAGTCTCGCGCAACCCGGAGGGCGTCCTGAAGGCAGCTCCCATTGGTCGCTCGGAAGCTGTGCATCGACCGATCGACTGGCGTCTCAGTCGATCGCGCCGACCGCATCCTCGACCGGGCCGTAGAGCGGCGTCGCCAGCTCCGCCCCGGTGGCCATGTTCGACTCGAGCACGAGATAGGCGCCGTAGCCTCCCTCGAGGTCGAGCCACGCCGTCGCTCCGTAGGCGCCCGGATCGACGCGACGACCACTCTCCCGGTGGATCCACCACCCCATGCCGTACCCCATGTTCGGCATGGGCTGGAGGGCGATCGTGGCCGAACCGTCGTACGCGGCGCCGATCCGGTCGGTGTGCATCTGATCCAGCGCCTCTGCGACAGCACTTGGGTGTCTCCGCACCTCCCGCCCCGCAGGTGCATGAGCAGGAGCTTGGCGTAGTCGCCGGTGGTGATGTACGCGCCGGCTTCGACGTTCGGGTTCAGGGTCGCTGTCAGCGTCGACGGGTCGCTGTCGAACGCGGTCGGATGGTCGACCCCGTCGGGCGGGACCTGCAGCCAGTGATTGTTGGAGCCGAGCGTCTCGAGGCCACAGGGTTCGATGTAGGTCTCTCGCACGAGCTGGTCCCAGGACGTGCCCGACACCGCCTCGGCGACTCCACCCGCAACCTGCCACTGGGCGCCGCCGTAGCGGAGCTCGGGGTCGGGAGCGACGACGTCGGCGTCGTCGCCGGGCGTCGTGAAGATGGCCGCGGCACACTCCTGCAGCGAGCCGGAGACCTGCCACTGGCACTCGTACGGCGCATACATGTAGTCGGGGAGGAGGCCGACCAGGCCGGAGCTGTTCGACAGGAGCTGAGCCGGCGTGATGGTGGGATTCCCCCGCCCCCACTCGACAGCTTCAGCCACCGGAGCGTTGATGTCGAGCAGCCCCTGGTCCTGGAGGCGCAACAAGACCCCCCGCCGAGATCATCTTGCTCGACGATGCGATCAGCGAGATCCGGTCGGCGTCGAACTCCCCCCAGTACTCCTCGTACACGACGCCGTCGTCTCGGTCGACCACGATGAGCTCGGCACCGTTGAGGCCACGGTCGTCGACGAACGAACCGACGATCGGCGACACGGCGGAGAAGTCGTAGTCGGGCGACAACGTGGTCGGCGCGGTCGGAGCCGTGGTGCTCGTCGCCGGTGCGACGTTCGATGATGTGCCGGTCGACGCGGTGACCATCGAGGTGCTGCCGGCACCAGCAGATTGTGCGGTCGCTGCATCGCCGCTGTCGTCCGCGAAGGCCGCGAGCACGAGCACGAGCGCGCTGCAGCAAGCCACCGAGAGCCCAAGGAACCGATGGCGGCGAGTCCGCGTGTGGTGACTGGTGTGCATGCCGCGATCACAACCCAACTGCGTGACAGCGCCGTGACAGGCCGATGCGAGGCCTCAGGCCAGCCCGGCCGTCGTGGTCAACCCACCGAGACACACGCTCCTGACGCGTCGACGAACGCTTGTTGTCCGGCGGACAGCGTCGCCGGGTCGGCGTCCAGGTTGTCGAGCAAGCTTTGTGCGTCGGCGTCCGAGAGTGCTGCCGCGGCGTCACTGATGCACGCCTCGTCGATCTTCATGCCGCCCACCTCCTTGAACTGATCGATGACGGCCGCAGACAGCTTCTCCTGGACGGTGGCGTCGCCGTCGCTGTCGCTGTCGGAGCCGCATCCGACGACGACGAATGCGAGGCTGGCAAGGGCAACGGCGATGACCGTTCGATGACGCATGATCGGGGCTCCTCGTTCACAGATGTGGTGGCAGTTGGCGGTCGGAACGTGTGTCGCATCACGGGCGCGATGAGTGGCGGACGCGCGAACAACGAGGGACAGCCAAGCCGAGATCAGATCCCACCGCATCGTCCCAACGTGCCGATTTCTCGCTCCCGCGACAGGAATCATCGTCCTCCCGACGGGGTGAGGGCCCCGGTCGCGCGGGTGCGGTGTGCCGGTATCACCCGAGACCGTCGGGGAGCATGCCACGGCGTCGGGCGATGCGAACGGCCCCTGACCGGGACGACGCGCCGAGCTTCTCGTACACGTGACGCACGTGGGACTTCACCGTGTGGCGAGAGATGTGCAGCTCGGCCCCGATCTCCGGGAAGCTGAGGTGGCTCGCCAGCAGGGTCAGGATCGTTCGTTCGCGCTCGGTGAGGTCCGCCGCGAGTGCTGCGACCGTGCTGTCGACGGTCGACCAACGGGGTGACGGGGTCGCCGCCGCCGGCGACGGCGTGGGGCCGGTCCGGTCTGGCGCGAGCGCAGCAGCCTCTCGTTCGACCCAGTCGGCCAGGGCGGGCGTCGAACCCATGACACGGAGCTCTGCTGCCAACACGAGGAGCTGCTGCTTCCAGGCGTCCCCGCCGCGAGCGTGATCGATGCGGGCTCGCTCGATCAGCGCGATCGAGGTGAGCAGATGAGGTCCCGTGCGCGGCGGGGGGAGCGCGAGCGCGAGGTCGACGAGCTCCTCGGCGGTGTCGAGCTCACCAGCCCGGCGCGCCGCGGCGGCTTGGACGACGAGTGCATCCACCATGCTCGGCAGCTCGGGTTCTCCTCTCGCTCGCCAGAGCTCGAGGGCCCGAGTGGAGATCGCCACGGATGCGTCGAGCTCGCCGGCCGCTTCGAGCGCGCCGGCCAGCGTGCTCAGCCGTGACTCGTCCAGGAGCCACGCATTCGGCGCCGGCCGCATGGCGCGGGCGATCTCGACGGCCCTCGAGGGATCACCGAGATGCGACTCGATCCGGACGTGCCAGGTCTCGAGGATCTCGTCGAACGGATCGGTCCGATCAGGTGGCCGGAGACGTCGCCCGGCATCCCAGTGCTCCAACATCGGCTCGAGGTCTGCACGCACGGCGAAGTGCAGCGCGGTCGCGCATTCCAGGCGGCTCCGCACCCACCGGTCGTCCGGGTCGACGCTGGTGGCACAGAGCTCCCACCACTTGGTCGCCTCGGGATGAGCGAGCAACGCCAGCGCGATGCAGTGCTCGATCGACCGATCGAGGGACGAGGCGATCACGTCGTCGGGGATGGCGGTCAGCCAGCGGTCGAGGTCCCGTCGATGGACGCTGACGTACAACGAACGGAAGTTCTCCACCACGATCGCATGCGCGCGCGAATGCTCGCCCGCCGCGACCAGGTGCTCGACGCCCTCGACGCCCCGGTCGTGGGCGATCAACCACTCCGCCGCGCGTCGATGAGCCTCGGCCGCCTTCGCTGGATCGTGCAGCTGGTGTTCGGCTCTGAGCAGATCGCCCAGCAACGGATGGAAGCGGTAGCGCTCGCGGCCGTAGCCGATCCTCGTCACGAACAACCCGTCGGCAGCGAGGCCGGCGAGGATCTCGGCGCTGTCCGTTCTCTCGCTGATGGCGTCGCAGATGTCGGGTTCGACGACGTCGAGGACCGAGCAGGATCGCACGAACTCACGGCGATCGTCGGGGAGCCGGTCCAGGACCTCCTCCAGCAGGTACTCGGCCACCGACGTCGAGCCGGCCGCCAGGCCCTCGACGAGGTCCTCGGGATCGGCGCCGCTGCGGATGGCAATCGCGGCGAGGCGCACTCCGGCCGCCCACCCCTCGGTGCGCTCCTGCAGCGAGCGGGCGACGTCAGGCATCTCGCGACCGGCCGTCCGTCCCAGCAGCTGTTCGGTGTCCTCGAGCGTGAACGCGAGGTCCGCACTGCGTACCTCGGTCACGCGCCCACTCGCTCTCGCCTGGGCGAGCGGAATGGCTGGATCGGTCCGGCTGACGATCACCACGTGCAACGCCGGGGGAAGGTGCTCGACGAGCCAGCGGACGAGCTCTCGTTCTTCGACCGACAGGAGGTGAGCGTCGTCGAGCACCATGATGCCGGGGCGGGTCTCGGGAGGTTGCGCGTGCAGCTCGTCGACCACCCGCATCAGCGTCGAGCTGGCGTCTTCGTCCATGTCGAGCGAGTCGAGGACGTCGAGTGGCAGGTCGCCGAGGGTCTGCTGGATGGCCCGCACGATGAGCTCGACCAGATCGACACCTCGATCGACGGCGCGTGCGATGGCGATCCAGCTCCAGCGTTCGGGGGCATGCTCCAGCCAGCTCCGCACGAGCGTGGTCTTCCCGGCACCGGGTGGCCCGACGACCAGGGACCACGTGGCACCCGATCGGGGTCCGAGCCGGGCCTCGAGGTGCGGTCGGAGGACCACGTCGACGAGTGGCCGGGGCGGCAGCAGCACCGGGTCGCTCGACCGGTGCGTCTGATTCATCGCCGTGGATGCCTCGGGCACGCCGACAGGGTATCGGCGGCGCATCGCACCGATCGGGTGACACCATGGTCGCGAAGTAGGTCACAACAGCCCACCTGGGGCGATGTCGCACGAGCGCTTCCGGCGTATCGTCCGAACGACCGACCGGGAGCCGACCTCGGTCGCAACGCGGTGCTCCACCGAAGGAACCCCAATGTCAGACGAGCGACCCTCGACCCATGGCCACCGCTAGTACGCGCCGCGGAGAGTTCCGGGACCTGTTCGAACCCCGCTCTCTGATCGGTGCCGTCGCAGTCCTGGCGGTCCTCTGCGTCTTCGGCTTCGGCCTGCGCATGGTCGCCGAGGCGGTCAGGAACGAGAGCAGCTTTGCCGTGGGCCAGCCCGTCGCGGTCACGCCGACGACCACGTTCACACCGGCGGCGGACTGGGTATCCGACCCTTCCCAGACCGTTGACGGCGTCGCTGTGGTCGCGCACCGGAACGGGTGGGAGATGAAGCTCGTCGGCGGCCTCATCCTCCAGCCCGGCCAGACCCTCGAGGACTATGCCGCCGTCCTCCGCGACGAGGGCGACGACCCCAGCGCGCAGGTCGGCGAGCTGGAGACCTTCGTCACGACGGCGGGTCAGCACGGAGTGAGGTGGGAGACCCACCGAGCGACCGACGCATTCATCGGCTATCTGGTCGCCAATGGTGACGACTTCGCGCAGCTGTTCGCCGAGGGCTCCTCCGCCACGCTCGACAGCGTCGAGGACGACCTGAACGACATGGCCGCGTCGATCACCGTGTCGGGGGGCGGGTCGTGAGCGACACCACGGCGACAGATCCGGCGACGCGGGAGCCCTCCGGACGCCCACAGCTGGTCGATACCCAGTCGCTGGTCTTCTGGCTCTTCGCCGGCGCGGTCGTCTTCAGCGGCGTGCACCTCTACCACTGGGTCACCGACAACCCGCTGCTCGTGCCCGCCGTCGCATGGCTGGCACTGGTCCAATGGGCGTTCTACGCCACGATCTTCCTGGTCGTCGTGTACCGCCACCAGCTGTTCGTCAAGCGTCCGCTGTCGCTGACGTTCGCCGCGCTGGCCTGGGGCGGTCTGGTGGCACTGTGGTTCGCCATCGAGGCGGACCAGGCGCTCGAGGACATCTTCACGCAGGTGATCTCCCCGGAGTGGAACGCTGAGTGGGGCCTGGCGGTCGCCGGCGCAACCAACGAGGAGATCCTGAAGGCGCTCGGCCTGGTGGTGCTGGTGCTCCTGCCGCTCGTCCGGGTCAGGAGCACGCTCGACGGCTGGTACTACGGGATGATGGTCGGACTCGGCTTCCAGGTCGTCGAGGACTACACGTACACCGTCGGCCAGTCGACGACGACAAACGACGTGATCGGCTTCCTCTTCCTGCGGGGCGTCGTCGCCGGCTTGTGGGCACATGCGGTGTACACCGGCCTCGTCGGGTTCGGCATCGGCTATCTCGTCACCCGTCGCGACCGACCAATGGCCGCTCGGATCGGCGTGGCGGTCGGACTGTTCGCCTTCGCCTGGACGATGCACTTCCTGTGGGACTCGCCGATCCTCGTCGATTGGGGCTCGAGCAGCAACCTCGCCTTCTACTCGACGATCCTCCTGAAGGGTGCTCCCGCCCTGGTGGTGCTCCTCCTGATCCTACGGTGGGGTCGCCATCACGAGCGCACGGTCTGGAGCACCTTCGTCGAAGACAGCATCGACCCGTCATTGGTCCCCGTGGACGACCGCGCTGCGTTGTTGGACCAACGCGGCCGCCGAGCCGCACGTCGTGCGGCCAGGGCATCGGGAGGACGGATCGCGGGCCGGGTCCAGAAGCGCCTGCAGCAGGTTCAGCTGCGCTACGTCCAGTCGGTCATGGAGGACGGTGCGGACAGCGACAGAGCACGTGAGCTGGCCGCCGACATCCGCGACCTGCAGTCCTGGGCTGACGCCTCACCCGAACCGGCACGCTGACCGTCAGGGTCCATCCCCCCGATCACCCGATCGGGATGAGCCACGAGATTCGCCCCGTTGTAGCGATGCGATCCAGGGGCGATCGATGTCAGGGTGGTGCGGTGGAGGTGCACATCCGGGTGAAGGGCAGCGTCGGCAGCGTGATCCGGGCGGCATTCGACGACGTCGACGTGCGCACCGAGACCGTCTTGTCGGGCTCGCTCCCCGATGCCGCCGCCTTCCACGGCCTGCTCACACGGATCCGCGACTTCGGTCTCGAGCTCGTCGATCTCCATTTCTCCGGCGGGTGCGACGACCACATGCTCACCTCACCCGGCGAGACCCACCAGGGCCGAGCGGCCACGACCATCGACCTCTCTGGAAGGACCTCACGTTGAAGCTTCGAACACTCGCCACCACAGCACTCATCGGCTCGACGATCGGCTTGCTCGCCGCATCGCCGGCCAGCGCCGCACTCTCGGGCTCGGTGACGCTCGGCGCGACGACCGTCGCACCGGGAGGATCCACCTCGGTCACCGTCAGCGTCACCGAGACAATTCCCGTGCTCGGTGGAACCCAGGTCATCACGACCATCACGGCCGGCGCCGGCGCGACCGGCACCGTCCAGTTCTCCACGCTGTCGGGGGCGTCCAACCTCAACTGTGTGCCGCCGGACCCCACTGAGTCCGATTGTCTGTGGACCGTCGGGTCGACGTCGGGTGGGGCCACCTTGACCGCCAGCGCGTCGGCCTCCGCCGCAGGATCGTTCCAGATCACCACCGTGGTCATCGGTGATGACCCGAGCACGCCGGCGCCCGACATCGTCACCCGCACCGTTGGCACCGCCACGCTGACGGTCCAGGCGCCTCCGCCGTCGACGACGACTGCGCCGTCCACGACCGCGGCACCGACCACGGGGGCACCGACGACCGCAGCACCAGCGACGACGACGGCAACCGCAAGCGGCGGTCGCACGCTGCCGACGGTCGGTACCAGCGGCCTCTCGTGGGCGATCGTCGTCGTCGCGATGATGGTGCTGATGGGCGGAGGGGTCGCCGTTCGCCTGGCCCGGCGATCCGAGACCTGAGCGTCCCGGCGCCAACCGACCGTCGGCTCGGATCGTCGACGTCCGGCGCCGTTCCCCTGAACCGAGAGGACACCAGCGAATGTTCACGTACATGAATCGTCGACGCGGGCGCGCGAACCGAGCAGCGGTGATTGCGCTCGTTGCGGCCGCCACCCTGCTGATCGCATCGTGCGGCAGCGACGACGACTCGGACTCGGCAGCGACGTCGACCGAGGTGGCACCGGAGACGACCGAGGCCGCTTCGGAGACGACTGAGGCGGCACCGGGAACGACCGAGGCACCAGCCGACACGTCCGCGGACACGACGTCCGACATGAGTCCGGACGATCAGGCGAGGGTGGAAGCGGCGATCTCGGCCGGGCTGGAACGGGCGACGACAGCCGCTGGGTATCTCGAGCCACCGGCGTTGTACGTGGGGGTCTGGGATCCGGAGACCGGCTCCTACCTGAGCGCCCGCGGTGAGGCTCAGCCGGGACAGCCCGCGACGCTGGAGGACCACTACCGCATCGGCAGCACGACGAAGACGTTCACCGCCTCGGTCATCCTGCAGCTCATCGACGAGGGGAAGCTGACCCTGGACGACACGATCGGCGACCTGCTGCCAGATCTCGCGGAATCCCACCCGGACATCGCCGGCATCACCATCGAGTCGCTGCTGCGCATGAAGAGCGGCATCGAGGACTACCTCAACGTTTCGGGCAGCGTCGTCGCCGACATCGTCGCCGACCCGACACGGGTCTGGGACCCACGGGAGCTGATCGACGCCGCACTGGAGCTCGAGGTGTCACCGCAGGGCACGTCGGGCTACTCGACGACGAACAACATCATCCTGCAGCTGATCGCCGAGTCGATCGAAGGATCCCCGTTGCCCGAGTTGATCCAAGCGCGCCTGCTCGACCCCCTCGGGATGACCGAGAGCTCCCTGCCGATCGAAGACCCGAGCCTTCCGGAACCGTACGCGTCGGGACACCTGAACGACGGATGCGTCGAGGAGCTCATCAGGGACGGTGCCGTCGGCGTCGACACCGCCACCGACCCCACCGACTGGACGATCTCCTACGCGCAGGGTGGCGGCGGCATGACCTCCACGCTCGCCGACCTCGGCGTGTGGGCCGACTCGAACAGCGGGAGCTCCTTCCTCAGCCCCGAGCTCCAGGAAGCACGCCTGGTCGCGGACTCCCCGATCGGTGGACCGGAGATCTACGCCCTCGGCATGTTCCAGCTCGGCGACAACTGGTACGGGCACGCCGGCGAAGCCATCGGCTGGCAGACGCTCGTGCTCCACGACCCCGACACCGGTGTCTCGCTCGCCTTCGCCTCCAACGTGTGCTCCGGCCAGGACCTGGTCTACTGGTCGATCCTCAACGAGCTGTACCCCAACGCGACCATCGACGAATTCCTGACGTCCCAAGGACTCTGAGGGCCCACAGCCAGTTGCTCCGACGGCGGCGCACGAACCGATTGCGGCCCCTTTCGCTACGCTGCCGGCCATGACGCCGACCGCCTTGGTCGCGGCCGCCCGGAGCTGTCGATCCAACGCACACGCTCCCTACTCCAGGTTCCGAGCCGGAGCCGCGGTCCACACCGACCAGGGTCACGTCGTTCCCGGCGTGATCGTCGAGAACGTCTCACTCGGTCTGGCGATGTGCGCCGAGCGCGTCGCACTGTTCTCTACGGTGGCACTCGGTGCCAGACCGAGTGCGCTGGCCCTTGTCGCACCCCGGACCGGCGACGACCTCACCTGGCCGTGCGGCGCCTGCCTCCAGGTCGCACTCGAGCTCGGCGGTCCGGCGATGCCGATCTACGCCAGCTCGGTCGGCGATGACGCCCCGATCAGCGAGTCGACGGTCGCCGAGCTGCTCCCGAACGGGCCCTTTGTCCGCCGCTGACGGAGGCACCGGCCGTGCGACGGACCGCGAAGATGACCGCGGTCGGCGACGTCCGGCCCCCTCCCCCGCATCTTCACGATCCGCGAGAGCAGTCACCGGATCCACAACCCGTTGACGGCGGCCAAGAACGGGTGTCGACATCAGCACGGCCTTCACCGAGCAGGCACGTGCCCGCGCGTTCGAGCTCGGTGTCGACGACCGCGTCGAGTTCGTGCACGGTGACGCCTCCGGCGACGTGGCGGACCAACCCGTCGATCTGGCGGCGTGCGTCGGCGCCACGTGGATCGGCAACGGCGTCGCCGGAACGGCCGAGCTGCTTGGCCGCAGCCTGCGCCCGGGCGGCATGCTGCTGATCGGCGAGCCCTACTGGCGGCTGATCCCTCCGGACGAGGACACCGCGAGGGACTGCCACGCCTCCGCCATCGCCGGCTTCGTCCCACTGCCGGACCTGATCGGTCAGCTCCAGGGCCTCGGGTACGACGTCGTGGAGATGGTGCTGGCTGGGCAGGACAGCTGGGATCGGTACGTCGCGGCCCAGTGGCTCAACCTGCGCCGCTGGCTCGACGCCAACCCGCACGACGAGCTGGCGCCGGAGGTGCGCGAGGAGCTGACGAGCGAGCCCGCCCGCTACGCGCGCGC
This sequence comes from uncultured Ilumatobacteraceae bacterium, assembly GCA_964556225.1. Classification (GTDB taxonomy): domain Bacteria; phylum Actinomycetota; class Acidimicrobiia; order Acidimicrobiales; family Ilumatobacteraceae; genus CAZKVJ01. The sequence goes on along the minus strand of CAZKVJ010000026.1, from coordinate 24,341 downwards.
GACGCGTGAGCATCTCGGCTGGGGCGTCTTCGCCCTGATGGACCGCTGATCGCCCTTTTCGGTGCGATTCCCCGCGCTGACGACGTGGAATCGCACGCGAAACGGCCTCTCGGCCTACCGGTCGACGAGGCAGAGATGGTTGCCGTCGACGTCGGCGAGCGCGATGGCACCGCGGCAGGCGTCGACCACAGGTGCCAGGACCGCACCGAGGGCCACCAGCTCCTCGACCGCCTCATCCCGGCTCACCCCCGGGAAGGGGGCGAGGTGGAGGTGGAACCGCTCCCTGCTCGGCCGGGGTAGCAGCGGCGGGCCACTCCACGTGATCTTCGGGCCGGTGCCGTCGGGCGCCTGGATCGCGGTCTCCTCGTCCTGATCCCACACCAACGGCCATCCGAGGGCGCGGCTATAGAAGTGGCCGAGGGCACGGGTGCCATCGCAGTTGACCGCCCCCAGCCGCGGGCAGCCGGCCAGGAAGCGGTTGGCCGGCTCGATGACGCACAGCTCGTTGCCCTCGGGATCGGCCAGCACCACGTGGGTCTCGTCCGGGCCCTGACCCACGTCGACGTGGCGGGCCCCGCTCGCCAGGAGCTCGGCGACCGTGTCGGTCTGATGGCCGGGCGAGGTGGTCGTGAGGTCGAAGTGGATCCGGTTCTGGCCGGTCTTCGCCGACCCTCCCGGCCGGAAGAGCAGGTGGAACGTCGTGGCGTCGGTCGGCGTCAGCTCGGCGTGGTCACCGAGGTCGTGGAGGTCCCACCGCAGCGCCCGCGCCGAGAACCGGGCCAGCGCCGTGGGCTCGACGGCGTCGATGGCGATCGCCACGAGCCGCACCGTCATCGTGCAACCAGCGCGGTGGCCATCGGCTCATCCTTGCACCCGCCGCGGCTGGGCGCTGATCGACCACGGAGCCATGTACGCCGATCCGGCGTCACCTGACGAGCGGGGGCTGTACCTCCTGTCACCGGACGACGTCGTGTACGGCGTGTCGGCCCTTCCGGCGGACGGGAGCGGGATCGCGGCAGCGTCGAGCGACGGACGGATGGTGCTGCTGCACCGCAGCGACTCCGCATGCACCTCCGGCTGCAGCTGCCCCGACGATGCGGCGACCATGACGCAGGTGTCCAGGTACGCGCTGCTCGATCTGCGGGCTTCCTCTGCGCGACCGATCATCGACCCCGTGGAAGTGTCCGTGTGCGGTCCCCTCGGCTTCAGCCGCGAGGTTCGGTTCACCACGGACGGACAGGGGATCTTGGTGTCGGAGACCTGGCGAACCTCGGACCTCAACCACGCGACGCGAGTGCGGCTCAGCCGCGTCGAGGTCACGTCGGGTACCTGGAGCACGATCCTCGACGAGCCCATCGACGCGAGCACGCCGGCGCGGCGGGCCGGGTCGTGGATCAGCGTGATCGAGGTCGGAAGCGGTCAGCTCGTCACCTCCACGCCGGACGGGATCTGGCTCCGCGACGCCCGTGGTGCGCAGATCCGGCGCTTGGACGCCCCTGACACGAGCTGCCACCTCGCGCGCTCCTGGGACGCCGGCAGCGTCCTGGCGTGGTGCCCGGTGACCCCAGGTGAGCTCTCGGCCCCTCCAGGCGTCCCGGCCCCGAGGAGTGCTACACGAGCGGGCTCTGGCTGGTGCCCCTCGACGGCACGCCGGCACGAACGCTCGCGATCTCGCTCGACAAGCACGGGGATCTCTCGTGTTGGTCGGGCTACGTCGACGCGGCGCCGCTCGGCGACTGGATCGCCGCCCAGGTCGGCGGCGACGGCTGCTCGGACGACGTCGTCGTGATCGCCCCCGACGGCGCCGTCACCACGTGGATGCCGCCCGACCTCGCCGACCCGTGCACGGAGAGCCTCATCGGTGTGCGTTCCGGTGCATGGCTGATCAGTGCCGACTCGTATTCCAGCGCTGACAACCGCATCTACGCCGTCACCCCCGCCGGCTCGACCCGCACGCAGCTCCCGGCCGGCAGGATCTTCGTGCTGTGACGCCAGGGAACCTCGCCGCCGGGATGGACGGCGGTGGGAGAGCTTCTACGACCGTCCGGCACCACCGGGCTCGTTCGTGCAGATCCTCCCGCCCGAGAGCTGGCTGCGCCCGTGCCACCGGCACCCGGTCACCCGACTCGACCGTCCGCCGGGCACTCGCCGAACGATCGGCCCAGTCTGGCGGTGTTCGGCTGGTGCCCTTGTGCCTTCATCCTGTCATCTGTACAGTCATGCAGATGACTTCCAGTCACTCGAGCGTGCTGGCGGCCGAGGCGCCGGCAGGCGGCGAGTCACGTCTCGTCGACCCTGACCGGTTGGCGGCGACCAGGGATCGGCTGCCGTCGGTGCGGGAGACCGACGCGCTGGCGAACTGGTTCAAGGTGCTCGGCGACCCGACCCGGGCGAGGATCCTCTACGCCGTGCTGGAGGCAGGTGAGATCTGCGTCGGCGACCTGGCGGCGACGGTCGACGTGCCGGAGTCGACGGTGTCCCACGCCTTGCGCTGGCTGCGCGGCACCGGGGTGGTGCGGGCCCGCCGTTCAGGGAAGATGATGTTCTACCGCCTCGACGACGACCACGTCCGGATGCTGCTCGACATCGGACGCGAGCACCTCCGCCATTGCGTCGGAGACCGCTGATGGGCCACGACCACCATCACGTCGAGCTCCGCGCCGGAGCCCGCCACGCCGGCAGGCTGTGGTGGTCGTTCGCACTGATCACCGGGTTCCTCGTCGTGCAGGTGGTGGTCGGCGTGGCGACGGGCTCGCTGGCCCTCCTGTCCGACGCCGGCCACATGGCCACCGACGCGCTCGGGCTCGGGATGGCGCTGGCGGCGATCGTCGCCGCCAACCGGGCGACGCGGGCCCAACACCGCACGTTCGGCCTCTACCGACTGGAGATCCTCGCCGCGCTCGCCAACGCGGTGCTGCTCTTCGGGGTCGCCGCCTACGTGCTGATCGAGGCCGCCCGGCGCATCGACGACCCTCCCGAGGTCGCCTCGGTGCCCGTGCTGGTCGTCGGCATCGTCGGGCTGGCGGTCAACCTCGTGGCCTTCGCGCTGCTGCGCGCCGGCGCTGCCGAGAGCCTGAACGTGCGGGGCGCGTACTTCGAGGTAATCGCCGACACGCTCGGGTCGATCGGCGTGATCGTCGCCGCCGGGCTGATGTGGTTGACCGGATGGGGTTGGGTCGACCCGGTCATCGGTGCGGCGATCGGGCTGTTCATCCTGCCGCGAGCGTGGGCGCTCGGACGCGAAGCCGTGCGGATCCTGGTCCAGGCCGCACCGGCCGGCGCCGACGTCGGCGCCATCACCGCGGCGCTGGCCGATGTCGATGGCGTCGTCGACGTCCACGACCTCCACGTGTGGACCTTGACGAGCGACATGGAGGTGCTGACGGCGCACCTCGGGATCGCCGAGGGGACCGACTCACAGTCGGTGCTGGAGCGCTCGCGTGCGATGCCCGCCGACCGGTTCCACCTGACCCACGCCACACTCCAGGTCGAGCACACCGGGTGCGGAGACTGCGACGAGATGACCTGGTGAGCACGTGCCGTGCCGGCGAGCACCACCAGCTCAGCCGGTGCCGTCCCGGTCGATGATTCGACCCAGTCGCAGGACGGCGTCCACCAACCCGTCGACCTCCGCCAGCGTCGTCCGCGGGTTGATGTAGCAGCTGCGCAGCGCGACACAACCGTTCACGACGGTGCTCGAGGGCGCAAACGGCGTCTCCCGCCGGAGCCGCCGCAGCAGCAGCCCGTTGGCCTGATCCTGGTCGCGACCATCGAAGCGGTGACGGAAGCACACGATCGACAGCTCCGGCTCGGCGAGGAGCTCGAGGCGCGGCTCGGTGCGCACACGATCTGCGAGGTGACGGGCGAAGCCCGCGTGACGCTCCACACGATCGATCACCCCCGCACGACCGATCTCGCGCAGCACGGCCCACACCAGCACACCGCGCGGGGGCGCCGAGAGCTCGCCGGGGTCCGCCCACTCACCGCCGAAGGAGTCGAACTGCGACACGAGCTCGCCATCGCTCTCGAACGACCCCTCGAGGTACGCGGCGTGCCCCTCCATGAACGCCCGCCGGTGAACCTCGCCGTCACGCACGTAGACCGCACCGACGCCCAGGCCCGTCGCCAGCCGCTTGTGGGGGTCGACGATCCACGAGTCGGCCCGCTCCATACCCCGAAAGCGCGGCCGGAGCATCGGCGAAGCGGCACCGATCAGGCCGTAGGCCCCGTCGACGTGCAGCCACGTGTGGTGTCGCTGGGCGACCTCGGCCAGCGCATCCAGCGGGTCGACCGAACCGGAGTCGGTGGTACCGGCGACGCCGACCACGGCGATCGGCAGCAGGCCGTCGCGGCGGCCCCGCGCCAGCGCGTCGCCGAGCGCCGCAGGGTCGATGTGACCGCATCCGTCATCGGCCACCTCGACCACGGATTCGCGTCCGAGGCCGAGCACACCGGCGGCACGGTGGATCGTGCGGTGGGCGAAGCGCGACGCGTACACCCGGCCCGGCACGGCCAGCGCCAGCCCGTCGGCGGACGCGTCGATGCCGACCTGCTCGTACGCCCACTGGCGGGCAGCGCCGAGCGCGATGAGGTTGGCGCTCGACCCGCCGCTGGTGAACACCCCCGAGCTGGTGGCCGGCAGCCCGCACATGTCGGCCAGCCACCTCAGACCGGTGGACTCCCGATCGCGCCGGAGAAGTGGCCCGCCCAGGCGCGATTGTCAGGGCGCTGCCGACCGCGCCGCCGCCCGGTCCTGGGCGACGGCGTCGTAGGCGGCGTAGTCCGTGGCGGTGTCGTCGTCGTGCTCGTACTGCAGCAGGCCCGCCTCGCCCCACAGGCGGCGCAGGTAGCCGTCATTCGCGTCGAGCAGGCCGAGCTTGCCCACGTTGGGGACGAGCTTGGAGAAGAACGCCCGCTGGAAGCCGGCGGTCGGCTCGGTGCCCTGCGAGCGCGCCGCCTCGAGCAGGAACGGCAGCAGCTGGTTGATGTCGACGCCGAGGCGATCCCACATCTCGGGGGTGGCCGAGCGCATCTGGCTGCGGAGCGTGTTCTCGGCGAGGAACTCCTGGCGCTCCTTCAGCTCGGCCTCGGTCATGTCGGCGTAGAGCTCCTGCAAGCTCAGGATGCCGAACGCGACGTGGCGGGCCTCGTCGGCCAGGACGTAGCGGAGCAGCTTGGTGAGCAGCGGCTCGTCGGTGCGTCGCAGCATCTCGCCGAACGCGGCGAGCGCCAGGCTCTCGATGATGATCTGCATGCCCAGGTAGGCGATGTCCCAGCGCGAGTCCTCGAGTAGGCCGAAGATCTGGCCCTGGAGGTACGGCCCCATCGGGTAGCCGTCGCCGATCTTCTCCGACAGATAGCGCTGGAAGACCTCCGTGTGGCGGGCCTCGTCCATGGTCTGCGTGGCGGCGTAGTACTTGGCGTCGATCCACGGCACCGTCTCGACGATCTTCGCCGCGGCCAGCATGGCCCCCTGCTCGCCGTGCACGAACTGGCTGAGCTGGGCCTTGAACGCCTCGAGGCCGAGCGCCGTGAACTCCTTCTCGCCCCAGGACGCGATCGGTGATCCGGGCAGCTGGGCGGCGGCACGCGCCAGCTGGAGCATCGGTGAGCCGGCTGGCACGGCCCGCTCCGGGTCGACCTCGATCGACCAGTCGAGGTCGGTGACGCTCGACCACTGCGAGGCCATCGCCTTGTTGTAGAGCGTGACCAGCTGGGGCCGGGAGCGCTCGTAATCCCACAGGAACGTGCGCGGTGCGTGGTCGTGCACGTAGCGGATGGTGGCGTCGACGTCGACACCGTCGGGGATCTCGGGCAGCTCAGTCATCGACATGCGAGGGCTCCTCAAGAGGATGGGCTGGGTGTGAAGATCGGGGTCGCATCGAGGTACCCGACCTCGAGCAGCTGGCCACGATCGTCTCGGCGCCGTCGAGGTGGTCGAAGTGGCTGTGACCGGGCAGGCCGGCCGTGCGCAGCCGGAACGTCGCGCAGTCATACCAGTCGAGCGTCATCGCCTGCTGCCCCAGACCCACGCCGCAACGATAGACGGCGGCTCCCGGGGAGTGACCCGTCGCAAGCGGTGATGAACAGGCGTGCGATCAGGTAGCGGTCGTACATCGTCGGCCGAGACGTCGTCGGGTCAGCGCGCGCCGAGACCCTGGGAGATGAGCACCGCGCCGAACAGGACGAACAGCACCGTCATCACCGCAGCGTTGTGCGCGGTCATCCACGCCCGCAGCTCCTCGAGCGTGTGGCGCGAGCGCGCACCGCCGAAGCGATCGTAGGCGACGGCGAAGATCACGATCGCGCTGCCGATCAGGACGAATACACCCCCGGCGACCACCCACTCCGCTGCCGTCACACCGAGCTGGGCGACGCTCGCCGCTGCGCCCGCCGCCAGCACCAGGTTCTTCGGGTTCGCCGACAGCAGCAGCGATATGCCGAGCGCCCGCGACGGCGTGAGGTCGTCGAGGCGGCTCATCCAGCCGGGAAGCTCCGCTGCCTCACCGTCCCTGGGGCGAGCGCGCCACTGTCGTGCCGCAGCGACGAGGAGCAGCGCGCCGAGCGCCAGCTTCAGCCATTTCACCCCGTCGTCGGCGCTCTCGCTCGACCCGAGGTCGAGTGCGCTGGCCACCACGGCGATCACGGCGAACACGGTGGAGAGCCCGAGCACCCAGCCACCCAGGAACACCGGCCCGTTCACCTTCGCCCGGGCCGAGAACAAGATGAGCACGACCGCGATGACCGGGATCGGGCTGAGCCCCACCCCCACCGCGAACACCACGACAGCCCCGATCGCCTCACCCATCCGACGATGATCGCACGAACGTGCGGCTTCTCACCCGGTGACGGAGCGGATCGCCGCCACGGCGCCGCACCGAACGGACCAGGTCGCGGGTACCGGGGCGCCCATTCGGGCGGCCTGGCGAGCGCCGGCGCAAGGACGGCATCACCAGCCCGCCGGTCGGCCACCAGCTCGAACTGTCCGCCCATCGCAACACTCGCGCCACCCTGGCGCGAATGTCGCGCTATTCGCGACCTCCGCGCCAGGGTGGCGCGTTCGTCGCGGGGGTGAGGGAGGCGAGGAGCTGTTCGACGCGGGCCCGGATGGCGTCGCGGATGGGGATCACCGCGGCCACGTCGAGGCCGGCCGGGTCGTCGAGCTCCCAGTCCTCGTAGCGCTTGCCGGGAAACACCGGGCACACATCGCCGCAGCCCATCGTCACCACCACGTCGGCCGCACGGACGACGTCCTCGGTCCACAGCTTCGGGGACTCGGCGGTGATGTCGATGCCGGCCTCAGCCATCGCCGTCACCGCGGCCGGGTTGATCCGCTCCGCCGGCTCGGAGCCGCCCGAGTAGACGACGACCCGGTCACCGGCCAGGTGGCGCAGCCAGCCGGCGGCCATCTGCGAGCGGCCGGCGTTGTGGACGCACACGAAGAGCACGCACGGACGGTCGTGAGGGGCGTTCTCGGGGATGGTCATGTCACACGCTCCGTGGGTAGGTGAACCGTCTCGTCACGAACGCCGCCAGCGCGACGCCCACCTGCACGAGGACGAACATCGCCGGTGCCGGGCTCGACCTCGCCGGCATGTCGCTGCGCCAGCGCCGACATCATGGCCGCCACCGGTCGCTCCCGGCGCTGCGTGTCGAACAGGCCCACTTCGGTGACCTCCCCCAACGGGGCGGTGAGCACGGTGTGCCAGTCGTACTGGTCGCCCCGGCTGTACCAGCACAGCCCACGAGCCGCCAGCCCGTCGGCGCGCAGGCCCTCGACGGCGGCCGCCAGCCGCGCCCGCCACGCCGGCCCCTCGTCGACGAGCAACCCGAGGGGTTCGACGTCTCCGCCACCCAGAACGGGCGGCCGTAGCGGGCGAACCAGGCGCGAGCCTCCAGCTCGTACGCGCCTGCCCGCTCGTCGATGGTGAGCGGCCCGTCGCGCCGGCCGTGCACGGTCACGCTCACCGGGTACACGTCGTGACCGGCGACCACCCGCGGGTGCCGGCCGGCGTCGATGCGGGCCAGCGCCTCCAGGTTGGCGAGCGTCACGTTCCCCAGCGCCGTCATGTAGTCGTGACGGCTGGCCCGACGGTCGTTCCAGATGCCGAGGAACCCCGAGCACAGGGCCGTGATCATCGGCTCGTTCACCGGGGTGAAGAACGCCGGTTCCGGGTAGCGCTGGAGGAAGGCCTCGGTGTAGCGGACGAGCCCCTCGACCCAGGCACCGTCACAGAATCCGGCGTAGTGGGCCGGCAGGCCGAAGTGGAGCAGGTCGACCACCGGCTCGAGGCCGTGGCGCTCGCAGGCGGCCAGGGCTCGATCCCACAGCGTCCAGTCGTACTCGCCAGGTGCCGGCTCGGTCAGCCGCCACGGCAGCCCGTAGCGCCACCACCGCACCCCGAGACGTGCCACGTCCGCCAGGTCCGAATCCAGGTGCTCGAGGTGGCCGCTCGCCGCCAGCTCGTCGACGCGCACCTCCCGACCGCCGTGCAGCACGAGGGGGTCCGACGCCTCCTCGCCGCACGCCACGGCGGAGTCGGGGAACGAGCGCACCATCCCTCTCATCCTGGCGCACTGCGAGCCGACCGGCCGGTGCACCGGGCTGACGGGCGTGACGGTGGCCCTGCGGGTGGGGCGTCACTCCCTGGCGAGCGACGTCACCATCCCGGGGAGCTCCACCCACGGCTGGCGGTGGTCGCACCACACCTCGACGGTGGGCGACACCTCCGAGCGGTCGTCGAGCGTCCCCGCCTTCACGGCCAGCACCCCGGCCGGTTCCACCAGCGCCGACAGGATCGGGGAGCCGCACTGACCGCAGAACCGGCGGTGGACGTAGACGGCATCGCCGTGCTCACCACGGTCCTCGAACGTGGTGAGCGCGCCCGACACCGACATCTGGCTCTCGTGCACGATCAGGTTGACCGAGAAGGCGCCACCGCTCTGTCGCTGGCAGTGGTCACAGTGGCAGACGACGGTGGCGAGCACGTCGCCGGCGATCTCGTAGCTGACCTGACCGCAGAGGCACCGCCCGCTGAGCGACATGGCCGCAAAGTAACACTGCGCCGCTGCCTGGCAGTTACCTTCACCGCGGGATTGCGACACACGGGAGAGACGATGACACCGACTGAAGCCGGCCTGGTCTTCGTGACGCCGGAGGCGTACGCCGATCCGAAGTGGTTCCACGAGGCCTGCGCCGTCCTGCGCCGCGAGGACCCGATCCACCTCGTGGAGCACCCGGAGTTCCCACCCTTCTACGCCCTCACCAAGCACGCCGACGTGCTGGAGATCGAGCTGCACAACAAGGAGTGGGAGAACGCGCCGCGTCCGGTGCTCGGCCCCTTGGAGGCCGACCGCATCCGCGAGGAGCAGGGCGACCTCCTCCGCACGCTCATCCACATGGACGATCCCGACCACCGCAACTATCGCGGGCTCGCCGCCGAGTGGTTCCTGCCGAAGAACCTGGCCAAGCTCGAGGGCCGTCTCGCGACGCTGGCACAGCTCTCGGCGGACCGGATGGTCGAGCTCGGCGGCCGCTGCGACTTCGCACGCGACATCGCCATGCAGTACCCGCTGCAGGTGATCCTCGCCATCTTGGGCCTGCCCGAGACCGACTACCCCCGCATGCTGCAGCTCACCCAGGAGCTGTTCGGCTCCTCGGATCCGGAGCTGTCGCGCGGGACGTCGCTCGAGGACCTGATGGCGGTCATCCAGGACTTCTTCGTCTACTTCACCGCGCTCACCGAGGCCCGCAAGGCAGCGCCCACCGACGACCTGGCGTCGGTGATCGCCAACGCCAGCATCGACGGCGTGCCGATCGGGATCATGGAGCAGATCTCGTACTACGTGATCGTCGCCACCGCCGGCCACGACACCACCGCCTCGGCGATGGCGGGCGGCATGCAGGCCCTGATCGAGCACCCCGACCAGCTCGCCCGTCTGCGCGACGACCCGTCGCTGATCCCCACCGCGGTCGACGAGATCATCCGCTGGGTCACACCAGTCAAGCACTTCATGCGGAACTGCACCACCGAGTACACCTTGCGCGACCACACGTTCCGACCCGGCGACGCCGTGCTGCTCTCGTACCCGTCCGCCAACCGCGACGAGGACGTGTTCGATCACCCGTTCCGCTTCGACGTCGGGCGCTCCCCCAACAAGCACCTGGCGTTCGGGTTCGGTGTGCACTACTGCCTCGGCGCCATGCTCGCCCGGATGGAGATCAAAGCGCTCCTCACCGAGCTGATCCCCCGGCTGCGCTCCATCGAGCTGGCCGGCGAGCCCGCCGAGATGCAGACCCTCTTCGTCGGCGGTCTCAAGCGTCTGCCGGTGACGTACGACATCGCCTGACCGCCACCCCGCCTCACCCCCCGACCCCACATCCCACCGCTCAGATCTCGACGTCGACCATGGCGGCGGCCGGGTCGCCGGCGTGGCGCCCGACGGTGATGCGATACCGACCGGCCGGCGCCTGCCACACATGCGCGACCGGGTCGCGTGTGGCGAGACGGTCGACGCGAACGCGCAGCGAGAACGGCCGAGACTCCCCCGCCGCGACCTCCACGCGGGTGAAGCCGACCAGGCGCTCGGGCGCCTCGGCGTCCGGGAGCATGGCGTAGACCTGTACCACGTCGGCGCCGTCCCGTGGACCGGTGTTGCGCACCGAGCCGCGCACGGCGAGCGCGTCGCCGTCGACGGTCACTTCGACGCCGTCCACTGCGAACGTCGTGTACGACAACCCGAAGCCGAACGGGAACGCCGGCTGGGTACCCGTGCGGCGCAGGTGCCACCACCCGTGCCAGCGGTCGTAGCGGAACCGGGTGGCGTGACGGTCGAACGGGGGAAGGTCAGCCTCGGTGACCGGGATCGAGAACGGCAGCCGGGCCGACGGGTTGACGGCACCGACGAGGACGTCGGCCAGGCCGGCACCGGCGCGGCAGCCGCCGTACCACGACTGGACCACCGCGGCGACGCCGTCGACCCACTCGGTCATCACGACCGCGCTGCCGGCCTGGATCGCGACGACGGTGCGCGGGTTGGCGGTGGCCACCGCCCGGATGAGCGCCACGTCACCATCGGGCAGGCGCAGCGAAGCACGGTCACCGCCGACGCTGAACCCTCGCGGGCGGGCGGCCAGCCGCTGCGGCCGAGGCATCGGCACCAGGTCTGCGAGCGCAGCCTGGAACCGGGCGACGACGTCGGGCTCATCGGCGTCGGGGAAGAGCCGGCCAAGCTCCGGGTCGGTGTCGCCGATGTACTCGCCCTCGTCGAGCGCGGTGTAGCCGACCACCACCAGCGCGACGTCGGCGCCGGCGGCGATGGCAGCTGCGCGCCCCAGGTCCGAGCCGTCGTCGTGGACGACGCCGGCCATGGCGGCGCGCAGGCCGGCGAGCACGGTGTCACAGTCGTGGTCCCAGACGTCGCTCGAGCCGCCGTCGCCCAGGTTCACCGCGTCAGCGAGCCGGCCGATCACCGCGACTCGGGCATCCGGGCGCAACGGCAGCACCGGCGCGCCGTCGACGTGCTCGTTGCGCAGCACTACCGCCGAGCGCGCCGCGACCTCTCGCGCCAGTGCCCGGTGCTCGGCACAGCCGATGACGTCACCGGGTGGTGACGGCGCCGACAGCACGTCGTCGAAGCGCAACAGCGTGGCCACCACCCTGGTCACCGCCGTGTCGACGTCGTCCCACGAGGCGTCGCCCCGCTCGAGCGCGCCGGGCAGGTGCTGGGCGCGCACCATCCGGTACGGCATCTCGATGTCGAGGCCGGCCGCCAGCGACGTCGCCGCGTCGCGCAGGCCGAAGATCCAGTCGCTGATGACGAAGCCGGCGAAGCCCCACTCGTCGCGGAGCACGTCGGTGAGCAGCGAGCGGTTCTGGCCGCACCACTCACCGTTGACGGAGTTGTAGGCGGACATCACCGACGCCACGCCCTCGTCCACGATGCGCCGGAAGTGCGCCAGGTACACCTCGTGCAGGGCCACCTCGTCGACCTCGATGTCCACGGAGAAGCGGGCGTTCTCCATCGAGTTGCACGCGAAGTGCTTGGCGCAGGCGAGCACGTGGCGCTGCAGGCCCCGGGTGAAGGCCGCGCCGAGCGCACCGACGTGGTGCGGGTCCTCACCGTAGGTCTCCTGGGCCCGCCCCCACGCCGGGTGACGTAGCACGTTCACGCACACGGCGCCGGTGAGCGTGGCGCCCGCCGCACGCAGCTCGCGACCGATGGCGTCGCCGATGCGCTCCTCCAGCGCCGGGTCCCAGCAGGCGCCCCGGGCCATCGAGACGGGGAAGCAGGTGCCGTTGCCGATGACGCTGCCGCGAGGCCCGTCGGCGAAGGCGATGCCGGGCAGCCCGACCCGCTCCACCTGCGCAGCGAGGAACGGTGCTTGGTGGTACCCACCCTCGCCGAGGAACGCGAGCCCGGCCCACGTGGGGGCATCACCGTCCAGGCACCACAGCCGCTCCTCCGGCGTGAGCTGGGCAACGAGGCGCCGCGCCACCTCGACCTCGTCGGCACCGTCGTGGACCGCGCGCCGCGCGTCCTCGAAGGTCGTGATCCTCACCGGTCCACCATCTGAACCCTGCATAGCGTGCGACTGTGCCACGCCCACCCGTCACGAGCCACCGCCCGGTCGCGCTCCTCACCGCCCTCGCCGGCCTCGCCGACCGGCCGGCCGTGCGCCTGCTGGTCCACGACGACCCGGCTCGGGTGCAGCTGCGCGGCGCGCTCGTCTGGATCCATGGCGGCGGACTCGTGATGGGCCGTCCCGAGCAGTCGGCGGAGCAGTGCCAGCGCATGGCCGCCGACGCGAGCGTCGTCGTGATCAGCGTGGACTACCGGCTCGCCCCGGAGAACCCCTTCCCTGCCGGGCTGGATGACTGCATCGCCGCCCTCGAGTGGACCCACGCCAACGCCGATGCCCTCGGCCTCGCGCCGAGACGACCTCCGCGGCCTCCCGCCGGCGTGGATCGGCGTCGGCGACATCGACCTGTTCCACGACGAGTGCGTCGACTACGCCCACCGTCTCGGCGCCGCGGGTGTGCCATGCGAGCTGTACGTCGTACCCGGCATGTACCACGCCGCCGACCGGATGGCACCGAGCGCACCCTCGATGCAGGACTTCACGGACCGGATGGTCGCCGCCCTTCGCGACGCGACGGCGGCGCGCTGACCGCCCTACGACCGGGCGCTCATGTACGCCACCAGCTGGTCGAGCGCTGCGCCCCAGCCGTCGTGGAAGCCCATCTCGGCGTGCTCGGTGCAGTGCGCTGCGGTGGCGTGCCTGACCGTCACCGTGTAGTGGGTCCCTGCGTCGACCGGCTCCAACGTGATCTCGGCCGTGAACGGGAAGCCGCCCTCGGCGAAGTCGTTGGGCCGGTAGCCGGCGCCCAGCGACGAGGTCCACACCAGGCGCCGCTGGTCCACGACCTCCAGGTAGCAGCCGCTGTTGTCGTGGCGCTCGCCTTCCGGCGACTGCATCACCGTGCGGAAGATCCCACCCGGACGCAGGTCGATCTCGGCCTCGGGCGTGGTCCACGGTGCGGGCGTGAACCACTGGGTGAGGTGCTCGGGTCGGGTCCATGCCGCCCAGACGTGCTCTGGAGCGATGGGAACGACGCGCTCGAGCACGAGGTCGAGCGTCGGGTCGACGGCGGTGGTCATCACGGCTCCTTCACGGTCTGGAGGTGGCAGTCGAGCTGGTCGAGCCGGCCGCGACCTCAACATTCTGACCCCTACGTTTGGTCGACTTGCCAGCAAATGCGCGTGCAAGTCGACCAAACACGGTGGCGGACTAGCGTCGGTCGCCGTGAGCGACAGCGCCGACGGCATCGTGGTCGTCCCGGCCAACGAAGCCTCGTGGGAGGATCTCCAAGCCGTGTTCGGCACGCGTGGAGACCCGGCCCGCTGCCAGTGCCAGTGGTTCAAGATCCCCAACCGCGACTGGCGCTCGGTCCCCGTCGAGGAGAAGGCCCATCGCCTGCGCGAGCAGACCGAGTGCGGCCACCCGGAGTCGGCGACGACCTCGGGCCTCGTCGCCTACCTCGACGGCGAGCCCGCCGGCTGGTGCGCGGTCGAGCCGCGCACGGAGTACCCGCGACTGCTCACCAAGCGCATCCCCTGGGCCGGGCGGTCCGAGGACCGCCGCGACACCACGGTGTGGTCCGTCACGTGCTTCGTGACCCGCAGCGGGTTCCGCCGGAGGGGCGTGAGCACCGCTCTCGCCCGCGCCGCGGTCGACTTCGCCCGCGAGCGCGGCGCCCGTGCGATCGAGGCGTACCCGATGATCACCCATCCCGACGAGGACGTCGCCTGGGGTGAGCTCTACGTCGGCAGCCGGTCCGTGTTCGCCCGGGCCGGGTTCACCGAGGTCAGCCAGCCGACGAAACGCAGGGTCGTCATGCGCATCGACTTCGAGTGAAGGGCACGTGTGAGACTGCGCCGGTGCAACAGCGGATCTCCCTCGTCACGCTGGGCGTCCGGGACGTCGGGCGCGCCCGACGCTTCTACGAAGCGCTCGGCTGGGAGGGATCGTCGCCCGACGGGAACGTCGTGTTCTTCCAAGCCGGCGGCATGGTCGTCGCCCTGTGGGGGCGCGACCTCCTGGCAGCGGACACCGCTGTCACCGACGGCGGCGGATGGGGTGGCATCACACTCGCCCACAACGTGAGGTCGCCAGCCGAGGTGGACCAGGTGATCGAGGCCGCACGCGCCGCTGGCGCGACGATCGCCCGGACCGGGGCACCGACCGCCTGGGGCGGGTACTCGGGGGTGTTCGTCGACCCTGAGGGCCACCCTTGGGAGGTGGCGCACAACCCGGCGTGGCCGATTCACGAGGATGGGTCGGTCACCCTCGGGTGAGCGCTGATCAGTCCGGCGTCACGCCGGGGCGCACCAGGCCGGACTCGTAGGCGAACACCACCGCCTGGGCCCGGTCGCGCACGCCGAGCTTGGTGAGGAGGTGGCTCACCTGGGTCTTGGCCGTGGCCTCACCGATGTACATCGCCGCCGCGATCTCGCGGTTGCTCAGCCCGCGGGCGAGCAGCTCGAGCGTCTCGCGCTCGCGGTCGGTGAGCTCGACGGGCAACGGGGCGACGACCGGCTCGGGGCGGTGGGCGAACTCCTCGCTCAGGCGCCGGGTCACCGACGGCGACAGCAGCGCGTCGCCCGGGGCCACCACCCGCACCGCGGCGACGAGATCCTTGGCCGGCGTGTCCTTCAGGAGGTACCCGCTGGCGCCGGCGCGCATGGCCGCGAAGACGTACTCGTCGAGGTCGAAGGTGGTGAGGACCAGGACCTTCGTCGGGCAGTCGGGGTCGTCGGCGCCCTCGTGCTCGGCGAAGGCTCGCGCGCCAGCTTCGCCAAGGTGTCCGCCGACATCAGCTCGGGCGACCTCGAGGTCCGGAACGTCGACGAGTTCGGCGATTGCGCCCTCGCCGAGCGGTGCGGGCGCCGGACCGCCGTCTGGCTCGCCGTCTGAGCCGTCGGGCCCTACCCGGTCGTCTCAGATCATTACACTGTTTGCCATCTCGACCCGGGAGCCGATATGCCGTTCACCACACGGATCACCCAGCTGCTCGAGATCGAGCACCCCATCGTCCAGGGTGGCATGGCCGGGGTGGGCGTCGCCGAGCTGGCTGCCGCCGTCTCCAATGCCGGCGGCCTCGGCATCCTCACCGGCTTGACCCAGCCGACACCCGACGCCCTCCGCGACGAGATCGAGCGGTGCCGGGCCATGACTGACCGCCCGTTCGGTGTGAACCTCACGGTGTTCCCCACACGCCACTCCCCCGACTACCTCGGCTACGCGCGAGCCATCGTCGAGGGCGGGGTCACGATCGTCGAGACGGCCGGCACCGCCGCCATCGCCGAGATCTGGGAGTACCTCAAGCCCCACGGGGTGCGGATCGTGCACAAGTGCACCGCGGTGCGCCACGCCGCATCGGCCGAGCGCAAGGGGGTCGACGCCATCTCGATCGACGGCTTCGAGTGCGCCGGCCACCCCGGCGAGGACGACATCCCCGGGCTCGTCCTCGTTCCCTGCACCGCGGACAAGGTGTCGATCCCGATGATCGCGTCCGGCGGCTTCGCCGACGGCCGCGGCCTGGTCGCGGCGCTGGCGCTCGGTGCCGACGGCATCAACATGGGCACCCGCTTCTGCGCCACCGTCGAGGCGCCGATCCACCCGAACGTCAAGCAGGCCTACCTCGACAACGACGAGCGCTCGACGAACCTCATCTTCCGCAGCCTCCACAACACGGCCCGCGTGGCCAAGAGCGAGGTCTCCGACGAGGTGGTGCGCCGCCTGTCGCAACCCGGTGCCACCTTCGCCGACGTCGTCGAGCTGGTCCGCGGCGATAAGGGCATGGAGGTGATGCGCACCGGCGACCTCTCACTCGGGCTCTACTGGGCGAGCATGGCGCAGGGGCTCATCCACGACATCCCGACGGTGCAGGAGCTGATCGAGCGGATCATCAGCGAGGCCGAGGCGATCGTGAACGACCGCCTGCGTGCGGCGCTGGCACCCCGCTGACGATCAGTCGACCACGGTGATGCAGCGCGAGCGATCCACGACGACTCTCATCAACGCTCCTCGTTCACCAGACCAGCGGCAGCCGGTCCTAGCCCGCAACCCTCCGGCGTGGAAGCCGAGCGGCTCGCCGTCGGCGAGCGAGTAGCTGGGGATGCACCGGTGCCACTCCTCCAGTGCGATGGCCAGCTCCGCCGGGGCGAGGTACGAGGCCAGACACCGGTGCGGGCCGGCCCCGAAGGCCATGTGGCGGTTGCGCTCGCGGTTGAAGAAGGTGCGGTCTCCCTGCTTCATCGGGCACCCGTTCCACTCGGCATCGCCCGTGACGATCCGACCCGTGTTGACGATCGAGTAGGCGCGCAGGAGCTCCTCGACGACGTCGGGGATGCTCTCGGGGTGGTCCACCCCGAACTGCCGGTCCTCCGGGTGCAGCGCGAAGTGCCGGAAGAAGCAGCCGAGCTCACCGGCCACGGTGTCGAGCCCGCCCATGTAGAGCAGGAACGCCATCTGCAACACGTGCTCGCGCGGCATCGGCTCGCCGTCGATCGGCGCGGTCACGATGGTGCCGGCGATGTCGTCGCGCGGGTTGGCGAGGCGGTCCTGGATGAGGTCGTTCAACAGCACCATGATCTTGCCGACCGCGCCCATGCGGATCGAGCCGTCGGGGTCCTTGTCGGCGGTGGTGTGCATCAGCAGCTGGTCACCAAGCGCGACGCAACGACCCCCGGTTGAGCCTCACCGGGGCGCCCAGACGATCGGCGTCCAGCGCAGCACCTCGACCGGGTCGCCCGCGTCGGGAACGACCGAGCCGACGACCTCGAAGCGCACCAGGCGGCCCGACCCGGCCGCCAGCTCCTCGACCGGCGTGTGGCACATCTCGAGCAGGTCGCCTTCGTGGGCGGGGCCGAGATGGTTGCAGCCATCCCAGGCGACGACCGTGGCCAGGCCGGGAAGCATCCGAGTGAGGGACGCCTGGGCGAGCCCCTGCACGTGGCCGCCGTAGACGAGCCGGCGCCCGTTGGGGGTGAGGGTGGCGTCGCGGTGCACGGCCGCCTGGTTGAACGTGAGCCGGGCCAGCGGCGCGGCGAGGTCGATGTGGTCGCGCAACGGATCGACGCGCCGCTCCCCGATCGGCCACGTGGTCGAGGGGAGCGACGTGAGGTCCCAGTCCGGGACCAGCTCGACCAGCTCAGCGAGGGGCGAGGCGGCCGAGGGGCCGGGGATCTCCGACGCATGCCCCGGCGCTTCGGGACCGCGACCGCGCACGAGAGCGCAGCGCTCGTACTGGACGACGGGGCCCTCCTCGCTGCTCGTCGTGATGCCGAGCCACACCTTGCCGCGATGCTGGGCGCCCTTCGGTGTGGCGTCGGCCAGGCCGAGCACGCGGGTGACCGTGGTGAGCGTCTGGCCGATGTCGACCGGGCGCAGCAGGCGCACGCTGCGGTAGTACAGGTTGGCGATGGCCTGGCGGGTGGCCATCGTCGTCTGCCCGATCGAGACCTGCATCACCAGCGCAGGGTTCGCTAGGGCCGTGCGGCCACCGACTCGGCGGTAGAGCCCGGGGTCGGCCGCCAAGGCGTGCTGGTCGCCGGTGATGGCCCGGTAGATGGCGTTGTCAGCCTCGGTCATCACGAGCGAGGGCAGCGCCGGCAGCACCGCACCCACCGTGAAGTCCTCGTACATCGGCCCGGGTCGGGAGGTCTCGAACATGCCGTCTCCTCGGTGTCACACCTATTGTCCCGAGCGATGCCGAGACCGGACAAGACGGATCGCCATCCGGCGGCGATGACGTTGCCGTCCTGCGCGGCGGTCCCCCGCCGGGCTGGGTCCATCCGGCGCACCAGCCACGTCGACATGATCCCCGCCCCCGCCGGCCCGGTGCTCGACGGCGCGGCCCGGAACCAGGTCACCACCGCTGCGGGCGCCACCGAGGTGGGCCGGGCGACGCTGCGCGCCGAGGTCGACGCGATCGGTTCTGGTCCCGGGAAGTAGCGCTCAGCGCTGCTTCCCGGGACCAGAATGAGAATAGGGACGAGGAGGGGAAGGGTCAGAGGCTGGCGGGTGGGTCCGGCTCGACGATCTCGATCAGCATCTCCATGGAACGGATCCACGAGTCGGTGTCCTTGCGCCACGGCGCCGACAGCACGTGCTGCACCCCGACGGCGGCGTAGGCGTCGCGCTCGTCACGGATCTGGGCCGGGTCCATGCCCTGGGGGTCCCACCCCGTGCGGTAGGAGATCACGAAATCGTCCTCGGGTCGCTGCTCGCGCAGCGCCGCCACGATGGGCGCCAGGTCCTCGGGTGAGGTGCTGATGGCCTGGAATCCGTCGCCCCGGGTCGCGGCGCGGTGGTGCGCGGCCGGGCTCGACCCGCCGATCCAGATCGGGATCGGGTGGGCCGGTTGGGGCTGGACCCGGATCTCGTCGAAGGAGTAGTGGCGGCCGTGGAAGGTGGCCGGGTCCGTCGACCACACCAGGCGCATGATGTCGAGGGCTTCGTCCATGCGCGCCCCACGGGTGGCGAAGTCCTGGCCGAGGGCGGCGAACTCCCCCGCCGACCAGCCGACGCCGCCGGCCACCGTGACACGACCGCCGCTCAGCCGGTCGAGGCTGGCCAGGCTGTTGGCCAGGTGCAGCGGGTGGTACTGCGGGACCACCAGCACGCTGGTGCCGAGGCCGATGCGCTCGGTGGCCGCCGCCGCCCAGGTCAGCGTGAGCAGCGGGTCGTAGAGGTAGGGCGACGGGTAGCCCTGGTCGGCGGGGATCACCAGATGGTCGCTCACCCACACGTCGGCGAGGCCGAGCTGCTCGGCTCTGACGGCCACATCGTGGATCGCTGCGGGCGAGGCGGCCCGGCCGTACTGCGGGAGGTGGATGCCCAGACGCATGGAGGCAGCATCGCACGCCACGCCGGCTGACGTGACGGTGACGGCCGGCGCGATGTGCCCGGTTACCTTCACACCATGGACGGCTCCAGTCCCCGTATCGATCCGCTGTTCGACCTGACCGGCAAGGTGGCACTCGTGACCGGTGGCAGCCGCGGCCTCGGCTACCAGATGGTGCGAGCCTTCGCCGAGCACGGCGCCGACACGATCATCGCCAGCCGCAAGCTCGACGCCTGCGAGGCCGTGGCCGGCGAGGTGCGGGAACTCGGGCGCCGGGCCTTGGCGGTGCAGGTGCACGCCGCCAAGTGGGACTCGATCGACCAGCTCATCCAGACGGCGTACGAGGCGTTCGGGCGGATCGACATCCTCGTGAACAACGCCGGGATGAGCCCGCCGATGCGCAGCCACGAGGTGACCGAGGCGCTCTTCGACAGCGTGCTCGGGCTGAACTTCAAGGGCCCGTTCCGCCTGGCCAGCCTGGTCGCGCAGCGGATGAGCGAGGGTGACGGGGGCGTGATCATCAACGTGTCGTCGTCCGGGGCGCTGGTGCCGCTTCCCGCCGTGGTGCCCTACGGCAGCGCCAAGGCCGCACTCAACGCCATGACCCGCTCGCTCGCCGCCGAGTACGGCCCGAAGGTCCGGGTCAACACCCTCTCCCCCGGGCCGTTCCTGACCGACATCTCCAAGGCGTGGGCCCCCGAGGCGCGCGAGCGGGCGGACAACGCCCTCGGCCGGCCGGGGCGCCCCGAGGAGATCGTCACCGCCGCGCTGTTCCTGGCCAGCCCGGCGTCGTCGTTCACGAGCGGCGCGACCATCCGCGTCGACGGTGGGATGAAGGCGGGCCAGTGATCGGGCTGAGCGACGAAGAGCGGACGATCGTCGAGGTCGTCGCCCGGTGGGTGGACGACGAGGTCCGGCCCGTCGTGAACGAGCTCGAGCACGCCGACACCTACCCCGAAGCGCTCATCGAGCAGATGAAGCAGATGGGGGTGTACGGCCTGGCCATCCCCGAGCCGTACGGCGACGTCTCGGTGTCGGCCCGCTGCTACGCCCGGGTGACCGAGGAGATCGCCCGTGGCTGGATGTCCCTGGCCGGCGCGTTCGGCGGGCACTCCGTGGTGTCGAAGCTGATCACCCGGTTCGGCACGGAAGAGCAGCGGCAGCGGTACCTGCCGCGCATGGCCACCGGCGAGCTGCGGGCCGCGATGGCGCTCACCGAGCCGGACGGCGGCTCCGACCTGCAGGCCATTCGCACCGTCGCCCGGCCGGTGGGCGACGGCTACGTCGTCAACGGGTCCAAGACGTGGATCACCAACGCCCGCCGGTCCGCTCTGGTGGCGCTGCTGTGCAAGACCGACCCTGCGGCCACACCACCGCACGCCGGCATCTCGATCCTGCTGGTCAAAAAGGGCCCCGGCTTCACCGTGTCACGGGACCTGCCCAAGCTCGGCTACAAGGGCGTCGAATCGTGCGAGCTGCACTTCGACGACTGCCACGTGCCGGCCGAGGCGCTGCTCGGCGGCGTCGAGGGGAAGGGGTTCTCGCAGATGATGACCGGCCTCGAGACCGGTCGCATCCAGGTGGCCGGGCGGGCGATCGGCGTCGCCCGGGCGGCGTTCGACGACGCGCTCGCCTACGCCCAGGACCGCCATGCCTTCGGGGTCCCGATCTGGCAGCACCAGGCCGTCGGCAACCTGCTCGCCGACATGGCCACACAGATCAGTGCCGGCCAGCAGCTGAACTACCACGCCGCCGACTGCATCGACTCGGGCCGGCGCGCCGACCTCGAGGCCGGCATGGCCAAGCTGTTCTGCTCCGAGATGGCCGCCAAGGTGACCCTCGACGCGATCCGGATCCACGGCGGGCATGGCTACTCCACCGAGTTCGACGTCGAGCGCTACTACCGCGACGCCCCGCTGATGATCGTCGGCGAAGGCACCAACGAGGTGCTCCACAACGTCATCGTCCGCCAGCTCATCTCCCGCAACGGCCTCACCCCCTGACGGTTCTGGTCCCGGGAAGTAGCGCTCAGCGCTACCTTCTGGGACCAGAACGGTTCGTCAGGACCTGACGTCCGGCACGAGGGGATCGACGGTGCGCACGATACTGATCGTCGCCAACCAGACCATCGGAGGGAGCGAGCTCGAAGCCGCCGTGAGGGCGCGCCTCGCCGAGGGTGAGTGCCGGTTCCACCTGCTGGTCCCGGTTCCGCCGCTGCCACCCTCGGTGATCGCCGTGGGCCTGGCAGCGGTCGAGTCGGCGCCGGCTCTCACCGAGATCCCCGACCAGCGCGAGGTCGCCACCGCCCGGCTCGCCACTGGCCTTGACTGGCTCGCTCGCCTCGGCGCGACGGCCGACGGCGAGATCGGCACCACCGATGCCGTCGCCGCAGTGTGCGCCGTGGTGGAACGCGGCGGGATCGACGAGGTGCTCGTGTCGACGCTGCCGAGCCGGCTGTCTCGCTGGCTGCGCCAGGACCTGCCTCGCAAGCTGTCCCGACGGCTCGAGGTTCCGGTCAGCG
The DNA here is from genome assembly GCA_964556225.1 of uncultured Ilumatobacteraceae bacterium. Lineage (GTDB taxonomy): Bacteria > Actinomycetota > Acidimicrobiia > Acidimicrobiales > Ilumatobacteraceae > CAZKVJ01. The sequence goes on along the minus strand of CAZKVJ010000026.1, from coordinate 2,408 downwards.
TGGTGACGGCGTCCAGCTCGCCGGCCAGTCCCGCCACCCCGGCAGGAGCCTGAGCGACCGATGCGCGAGGTCAACTTCGCCTGTCCCCAGTCGGACTACCTGGCGCTCATCGCCGAGGGCGGGCTCGAGCGCCCGATGCCGGGGGTCGCCGTCGCGTTCCGGCGCGACCTCACCGACTACGTGCTGCGCCACCACGAGCTGTTCTCCTCGGCCGTGAACCTGCCGCTCGGCAACGTCCGCCCGCTGATCCCGCTGAACGTCGACCCGCCGCAGCACTCCATGTACCGGCGGATCCTCGACCCCCTGTTCGCCCCTCGACGGATGGACGAGCTCGAGGCCGACGTGACCGCCAGAGCGAACCGCTTCATCGACGCCTTCGCCGACCGCGGGCGGTGCAACTTCACCGAGGAGTTCGCCGAGCTCTTCCCGTCGGCGGTGTTCCTCGGGCTGATGGGCCTCCCCTGGGAGGAGCTCCACACGCTGCTCTCACTCCGGGACGGCGTCCTCCACACCGAGAAGGTCGACCCCGCCGCCCTCGTCGATCCGCTGGTCCGCCAGCGGGTGCTGGACGACACCGGCCAGCGCATCTACGCCTACTTCGACGCGCAGCTCGACGCTCGAGCGGCGGCTCCCACCGACGACATCCTCACCCACTTCCTGACCGCCGAGGTCGGCGGTGAGCGGATGTCGCGTGAGGAGATCCTCGACCTCTGCTACCTGTTCCTGATCGCCGGCCTCGACACCGTGAGCGACTCGCTGACCTGCATGTTCGCGTTCCTCGCGACGAACGACGCTCATCGACGCCAGATCGTCGAGCACCCGGAGATCATCCCCAGCGCGGTCGAGGAGATGCTCCGCTGGGAGTCCCCGGTGCCCTTCGGGGTGCCGCGCATCGCCACCCGAGAGGTCGAGCTCCCCAACGGGGTGACGCTCCCCGAGGGCACGGTGGTGACCGTCATGTACGGCGCCGCGAACATCGACCCGGCCGAGTTCCCCGACGGCGACCAGGTCCGCTTCGACCGGGAGCACAACCGTCACCTCGCGTTCGGAGGCGGCGTGCACCGCTGTCTCGGCTCACACCTGGCCCGCCGTGAGCTGCGCATCGCCCTGACCGAGTGGCACCGCCGGATCCCTGAGTACCGGCTCACGCCCGGCCATGAGGAGCTCCACTACCCACCCGGCCTGCGCCACGTGAAGGACCTGATGCTGAGCTGGCCGTGAGCCTCCGCCGCGACCAGCAGACACGACAACTTACGATCGCTGCGTGCCGCCCACCCGCCTTCACGCACCGGAGTCCCAGCCGGTCACGTTCGTCGAGCTGTTCTTCGACCTGGTCTTCGTGTTCGCCGTCACGCAGATCACGGCCTCGACCGCGAGCGACCTTGACGTCGCGAACATGCTGCGCTCGCTGCTGCTGTTCTGGCTCATCTGGTGGGCGTGGACGCAGTTCACCTGGACGCTGAACCCGGCCGACACCACGCATCGCATCGTCCAGGCGATCACCCTGGTCGCCACCGGCGCCGCGTTCGTGATGGCGTCATCGGTGCCGAGGGCGTACACCGACGACGCGCTCTGGTTCGCGGTCCCGTACCTCGTCGTGCGGCTGCTCGGCCTCGGTCTGCAGGTCCGCATCGACCTCGAGCAGGAGCAGCGCAGCGCCGCCGGGGTGCAGCGCTGGGCGGCGGCGTCGTGCCTCGGACTGCTCGCCGTGCTCGCCGGTGCGCTCGTCGATCCACCGGCTCGGAGCTGGCTGTGGCTGCTGGCGGTGCTGCTCGACCTCGGTGCCGCCACCTACGCCGGCCGCGGCCACGTGTGGGACCTGTCCACCGCCCATGTCTCGGAGCGACACGGCCTTTTCGTGATCATCGCCCTCGGCGAGTCGTTGATCGTGGCCGGCACCGCCGTCTCCGGTGACGACCGCACGGCAGAGCTCGTCGCCGCCGGCGCCGCCGCGCTGGTCGTCGCCTCACTGCTGTGGTGGACCTACTTCGATTGGTTCAAAGAAGCGCTCGAGCACGCGCTGGCGAGCGTCCCGCCGGCGGCGCTCGGGCCGTCCGTTCGCGACGCCTACAGCCTCGCCCACTTCCCGCTGGTGTTCGGGATCGTCGGGTACGCGACCGCCATCGAGGCCATCGTGGTCCACCCCGGCGATCCGGCATCGCGGCGGGTGCTCGTCGCCCTGGCCGGCGGGGTCGCGCTGTTCAACTGGTCCACGGCGTTCGCCTACTGGCGCCTGCGCGGCACGCTGCTCGGCCCCCGCATCGTGATCACCGCCATCACGGCGGCCGTGGTCGTGGTCCTGCCTGAATGGTCACCGGTGGTGCCGCTCGCCATCGTCGCCGCCGGGCTGCTCGTCCTCATCCTGATCGAGAGCCAACCCGGACGAGCTGCGAGTGCCACTGGTGGAG
>CAZKVJ010000025.1:0-38755 GCA_964556225.1 uncultured Ilumatobacteraceae bacterium | reverse complement strand
GCCGAGCTTGTTGCGTCCACCACCTGAGCCAACCGCTACTTCCTGGGACCAGAACGGAGGCGGGTGGGGGTGGGGTGGGGGGCGACACCTCAGCGCTGGAACGTCGCGGTGATCGTCTCGGTGCGGCCGCCGACGTAGGTGACCACGGCGGTCATCGTGTGCGTGCCGCGTGACAAGGTGGTCGGCAGGAGCGGCAGCGGGATGCCGAACAGCTCGAGGAAGTTCCACGGTGCGCTCCGATCCACCGTTCGCACCCGGCTCGCATCGAGGCGGAAGTCGACCCTGGCGATGGCGTCGAGGCGCTCCACGAAGATGTACGTCGGCGCCGTGAGCCGTTGCCCGGTGAGCGGCACGGCGACGGTGTGCTGTGCCGACAACGACATCATGAGCCGCGGCGAGGGAGCGACCACCTCGTACTCGACACTGACCGACGTCCGGTACCCCACCGCATCGCTGGCGGTGACGACCAGCTCGCGTCTTCCGAGCGTCGACGTGTCGAGCGTGGCCGGGCCGGCGCAGTCGGTCACCCCGGAGCCACCGTCGCGACACTCGAACACCGGAGCCACGGTCGAACCCAGCAGGAGTCGCGCGCCGGGCTGTGGGGTGCTGATATCGATGGTCGGCGGTGCCCGGTCAACCCGCACCCCTGAGATCGGGCCTGCTGTCGTGCAGCTGCCGGCGACGTCGCACACTGTTGCCGAGCCGGTGGCAGCGTCTGCGGTCTCGGTCCCGTCCGGAACCTGGGTCTGGAGGGCGAAGCTCGCCTGGGACGGGTCGGCGAGCCCTGAGCCCTCGTCGGTGGCGGTGCAGTCGATGCTCACGTTCTGGTTGCTCCATGTGGTCGGCGCGGGCGCGCAGCTGACGGATGGCGGGGTGGTGTCGGGGACGACGCTGGGTACCACGCTGACCATCTCTCCTCGCTCGTGCGCCCGCTCTGTGGGCTCCGCCAGGATGAGCGACCCGAACCCCGCGATGGTGGCCAGCTCCTCGTTGGCACCACCCGGGTCGAGGACGATCACGTCGCCCTCCTCGAACCACGCGATGTCCTCCCCCGACGCGGCCCACTCGGGCGCGATGGCCGCCAGCTCGTTGATGGGCAGCTCCGTCGCCCCGGCGGGCACATCGGCCGACAGCGACGTCTGCGGCAACGTCGGCAGGGCGAGGCCGTCGTGCGTCGCGTCCGTCAGCGGCTGCCACCCGTCCGCCTCGGTCCACGTCGCCAGCTCCATGCCGTCGCCGAGAGTGGCCACGACGGCGTCCGGGCTGCGGTCGAACTCCAGGCCGGTCGGACCCGACGAGGGGTGGATCGATGACGGTGAGACATAGGTCGGCGGCGCGGTGACGTCACGTGGAGAGATCACGATCGACGGGTCCGGCACCGCCGGTCTCCATTCCGCACCGTCGAGGTACACGAACGACGGCTCACCGGGGTCCTCCCCGAAGATGCTCTTCGCAGGATCGAACCGAGCTGCCCTGGTGCTCCCACTCGGGTGATAGACCAGCAGCGCCGGGTTGCCCGGCTGGTTGAGGAAGGGGCGCAAGATGTCGTCGCGGGTCCCTTGCTTCAGGTACGTGTACGTCTCGAAGTGCTGGATGCCGGCGGCGGCGAGGTCCTCACCGATGGCGGCCCTGATCGCCGGGCTCGGAATGCGGCCGCCCGGATAGCCGATGTAGGCGAGATCCACGTCGCTCACCACCCGCTGGAACTCACCCGCTGGATCACGGATCTCCACGGCGTACCCCTTCACGAACCCGTCCCCCTCCGGGACGTCGATCTCGCGAAGTCGGAGTTCACGACGCCCGTAGACACTGGCGTCGAAGTTCGGAACGGAGTTGTGGGCGCCATCGAGGCGGTCGGGCAGCGGCACGTCGATGCCGTTGCGCTGGTACTCCTCGAGCACGAGGCGATGCACCTCCCACTCCTGGGTCCGAACGGCGTGCAGACGCCGGATCTCGTCGAGCACCTCCTGCGGTTCGCCGGCGGCGGCGGCGAGCGCGTCGTCGAGGTTGCGGGGCGGGCGCAGCACCAGCGTCCCCTCGTCGACGTAGCCGAGGAAGCGGACGTCCATGTCCGTGACCGACTTCATCATGTTGAGCGCCGGCGGCTTGGGAATGCCGCCGACCCACTCGGCCGCCGCCATCGCCCGGGCGCGGATGCCGATGAGGATCCCCCACTTCTTGGAGATCCGCAGGAGTGCTGCGTCGATGTCGGGGTCGACCCCCCACAGGCGCTTGCGGCCGGCGAAGTCGATCGGGTCGGCAGCGTCGAGGAGGTTGACGCCCTGGGCCATCCGCTGGGCGACCGTCGCCTCCTGCTCCGCCGCCTGGCGGGCCAGGACGTTGTCGACCAGACCGAGGTCCGGGCTGACCGTGCTCCGCAGCACGGCAACCGAGGCCGCCGCGCCGACGGAGCCGACGATGTCGAAGTAGTTCTCACCGACGAAGTTGCCGGTGAACCGGATCAGCTCGCGCCAGCCCCAGGTGTAGTACCCCTCGACCAGCTCGAGCATGGTCCCGTAGATGAACTGGTCCACGGCGGTGTACGCCTCTTCGGCCTGAAACCCGCTCGCCACCATGCCCTCCACGGCGTAGTCGCGAACCATGGCCCACTCGCCGGCGGTGAGGTCGCGGGCGATCGTCCACAGCGCGGCGTAGTACCCGATCAGGTACTCCTTGACCGTCGGCTGCTCCTCGTCCATCAGCGCCCGACCGAGTGCATCGCACGTGAGGGCGACCTTCACCAGCCCCTCGCCGATGCTCTCGAGCCAGAGGTACAGGCCCGAGCCGACGTCGAGAGGTGGAGGTGGCGGAACCGACGGCGGCGCGACCTTCATGAGGAACGGCCCGGAGCCCTCGGCGACGAGCACGCGGGCCGGATCGAGTGCCACTTCCGGCGACCCGTCGCCGGGCACGACGCTCACGTGCGGTGTCCAGCTCGCGCCGCTGAGGGTTCCGCCCACGGCCGCAGTGTCGATCGTGGCGCTCAACACCACGGGGTTCGAGTCGGCCGGGAGCTCGATGCGGATGCCGACCGCCGAGTCGGGCGCGTCCATGGCGTCCGCGCGCGGCACCCCGCCGCCGGCGTTGCCGGACGTGGCCGGGCCGATCCGGACGGCGAGGGTGTCGTCGGAGACGTTCTTGAGGGTCAACAGCACCTCCCACGAGGTGCCCGCTTCGACCGTGTCGCCGTTCTGACGACCCACGAGCTCGGCCCGGTACAGAAGGTCGTGCGGGCTGGCGATGTTCATCGTCGTGGACCCGGTCACCGTGCCGACCCCGGAGGTGACGAGCGCGCTGATCTCGATGACGCCGGGCGCGACGGCCTCGAGCTGGTACGTCACCGGCACCGACGCGCCCGGGGCCAGCGAATCGACATACCGGGAGGGTGACGGCTCAGAGCCCGCCACCGGCCGTAGCGGGAACAGGCCCGGGACCGGTCCGGTCAGGGACTCGAGGCCGAGCGCCGCACCCACGTCGATGTTCTCGATCGGGTCCGGCCCCTCGTTGGTCAAGGTGACCGTCGCCGTGACCGGCTGCGGCACCGACTGGAACTCGTCGTCGTAGGTGAGCGAGCCGATGCCTGGCGGGTCGACCGTGACCGTCACGACGAGCGGTGGCTCACCGAGCTGGAGGTCCCGAGCCACGGAGTCCACGACGCTCTCCCCGTCGGCGGTGCCCGTGACGCTCCACGAGAAGCGCGCCGCGCCGGGCGCATCGGCGGTGACCACGTACTCGATCTCGATCGTCTCGCTGGCCGCCAGCTCGGTCGGGGGCTCCGGGGTCGGCCCCGAGACGACCGAGATGATCCCCGAGCCGCTGACGGGGTCCGGCCCGCTCAGCAGGAGATCGGAGATGGCCTGCTCCGTGTGGTTCGTGATGGCGAAGCGGAACGTCCCCGACTGGTTGATCTCCAGCCGGCTCGGTCCGCTGACGTACGAGATCGACAACCTCGGCACACTGCACTGCTCGTCGTCGAGGCAGGTGAAGCTGGCCTGTTGGGGCGCCGAGCCCAGCTGGATCTGCTGGTTCGGCGGGTCCCAGACCCCTCCGACGGGACCGACGTTCCAGGACGCTCCCGGGGCCAGCTCGAAGAGGAAGTACCCGTCCGCGTCGCTGCGGGCCGATTCGGTGGTCGGTCCGATCGCCTCGACCGGCCAGTCGGGCACCGTCCCGCTGTCGCTGTAGAGCCACCCCTCGACGCGAGTCGTCTCCTGCACGAAATCGGCATCGCTCACGTTCCCCTGGGAGGTGTCCACGTCACGCGAGGTGGGCTGGAAGCGACCGTTCGTCGTGGGTGGCAGCAGCCGGTAGGTGCCACGCTCGACGAGCATCGTGTAGCGGCCCTGCGCGTCGGTGGTTCCCTGCCCGGCGCCCGTGGCGCCGAGGGGACTGGCGAAGATCCGGACCCCAGGCAGCGGTTGCCCGTTGGGGGCCGTGACCCGCCCCTCGATGGTCGTGAGATCACGGCGCAGGTGGATCTCGGTGTCCCGGTCAACCGTGAACGTGATGGGCGTCCCCCAGCCGGGGAGCGGGGTGCTGCTCGGGAACTCACCGTACTGGGGGGAGCGGATGGCCATCAGCGTGTAGGTGCCCTCCGGCACGAAGCCGCGGAACCGCCCCGTCGCGGCGTCCAGCCAGATCAACCCCCGGAGGTCGATCGAACAGAAGTAGCACGCCCCCATCGCCTCGACGCTCGGTGGGGTGTCGACGAGCTGTCCGGACGCGTTGTAGAGGCCGTCATAGGGGGATTCGGTGGGCTGGCCGTTGGCGTCGGTGCGGATCAGTCGCAGCGACACCGTCGGGTACGGGACCGGCTCGGTGGCGATCGGTGGAGCGGAGCCGTCCTCGATCAGCGCGTCGCCCTCGATCAAGAACCCGCCGACGTGGTAAGCGGCGGTCCCCCAGTAGTCGTTGACGCTGCTGGCGGTCCCGTCGTCGATGTACGCGCCGACCGAGGCCCAGGACGTTCCAGTGCTGTAGGGCTTGAAGGTGCAGGTCGTGTCCCCGGGACCGCAGCCGGACACGTGGAAGCTGTTGGGGGTCCACGTGATGGTGCCAGGCCGCGACGTGGTCGCGGTGGCCGTGATCGTCTCCCCGACGAAGATCGAGTCGGCGGAGAGGGTGACCGTGATGTCCTTGTCGGGCTCCAGGCAGTAGACGCTCGAGGGCGTGTCGTCGGTACACCGGCCCGGTGGCTGGTCCGGCGCCGTCGATCCGGTGAAGTACGTCGCCGGGAAGGGCACGCCGATCAGTGGCTCGTCCGCAACGGCCGGCCGGGATGGGAACGGCACGGCGAGCGCGCCGCCCAACACCCCCACGACGAGGAGCACCCCGACGAGCAGGCGGCCGACGGACCGCTCACGTCCAAGTGGCGATCGACCTCGCAGCATGCCGGCGATTCTGCGAGGTACCCGTCCGCTGAGCGTCCGCTACCCCGAGGTGCGCGCCCCCGGCATCCGCGCAAACCGGCTGTCGAGCGTGGCGCTCATCGCGCGCAGCGCGGTGCTGGGCTGGACGCCGAGGTCGGCCGCAACCTGACGTGCTCGTGCGACCACATCGCGTGCTCGATCGAGCAGCTGCGCATCGAGCGCGGCTCGGGCGAGATCGACGTAGCGGCTCTCCTCGAACGGCTCGACATCGACGAGCTCGGCGCGCGCGGCGACCACGACGTCGCTGCGACCGGCCGCTGCCCCGAGGTGGGCGAGGTGCTCCAGGAGCTGGACCCGACGGGCGCCGACCCGCTCCCGCGGCGCCGAGAAGCTGTCGTCGTAGCGGTCCTCGGGGAGCAGCCCCGAGTCGTGCAGCGACAGTGCCTCGCGGCACCACCTGATCCCGTTCTCACCGTCGGCGCCGAGCGCCCGCTCCGCACAGAGGAAGAAGCGCCGCACGTCGACGTCGACATCGGTCCGCAACCGCAGCACGTGGTCGAGCCGTTCGACGAGCGGCACCGGGACCGTGGTACGCAACCGGTTCATCGTGTTCCGAAGCCGCCGGCGAGCCGTCTCGGGGTGCTCAGCGGGCCACAGCATCTCCATGGCCTCCTCGACCGGCACTGGCCCTCCCGCCAGCGCGAGGTGCTTCACGAGCTTGCCGATCATCGGCGGCGGCGGCTCCAGCTCGCAGCCATCCCTGAGGATGGCGAACCCACCGAGCAGTCGCACCTCGACGCGCCCATCGGTGCCGTCGTGGGGCGGCGTGGCGGGCGCGAGACCGAGCACCACCGCGGCATGTGGTTCCAGCAGCGTGGTCAGACCGGGAAGCCTGAGGTCCTGCTCGGCCCGTACGAGACGGTCGAGGGCGAGGCCGGCCTGCGGATCACCGGCCCTGCGGGCGGCGACCGCCCGAACGGCCAGCGCCCGCAGACGGTCGGTGGCGAAGAGCGCATCCCGGTCGAGGAGCTCATCGAGCAGCTCGGCGCCCCGACGAGCATCGCCGTGCTCGGCCTCCAGCATCGCTGCGGCCAGGCGGACCGTGGGCATGGTGCCCTCCACGTGGCCCGTCGCGCGCTCGAGCACCTCGGCCGCGCGCGCCGGGCGCCCGACCCGCCGCCACATCTCTGCCGCCGCCGCGAGGAAGTCAGCGCCGGTGGAGTGGTCCCACCAGTCGGTGCGGTGCTGCTCAACCTCATCGAGGAGCAGCGCCACGGCCGCCTCGTCCCCGCGGACGGTGGCGGCCTCCGCTCGCAGCCAAGCGTCGTACGCGAGCGTCAGCGAATCGCAGCGAGATCGACCGATCCGCCGCGCTTCGTCGAGCGCGGCCTCGGCCTCGTCGGCCCGTCCGACCCGCACGAAGCCGTCACCGAGGAAGGCGGCGGCGACCCCGCGGCGGCGGCTGCCCGGCACGGCAGCATCCAGTGCCGCCCGCAATGACTCGAGGGCCGGGTCGACCAGGCCGGCGGCGAGCTGCACCCAGTAGCCGAGCCACATCATCGACTCGGCCGCCATGTGGCGCTCTCCAACGCTTCGGGCGAGCGTCGCTGCCTCGACCAGCGCATCGGCGGCGCGGTGGACCCAGCCCGGCCGCTGCCCGAACGCCTCGGCGAGGCCGACTGCGGAGAGCGTGCGGGCACGCGTCACCGCTTCGGAGCCGTCACATGCCCTGAGCACCTCGAGCGCTCGCTGAAGTGCACCATCGACGTCGCTCTGCCGGACGAGGTCGCGCACCTGCTCCGCAGCGACCGCCCGGCCCTGAGGCGACTCGAGCAGCGCTGGGCCCTCGGCGCCAGCGAGATGTCGGAGGATCGCTTGGCGCTCGACGATGCGCGCCTCGACATCGCACAACCGCGCGAGCTGCAGCTGCACACGTGGATCGGGACTGCCCGCCCGCGAGGCGATGACGCTCGCCAGCGCCCGGAGTTCAACGGCCGACAGCTGCTCCAACTCGTGAAGGGGCATGCCCGCGAGCAGGTTGGCCGCATCCACCGCCGCTCCGGTCCGCACCAGCACGTCAACGGCATCGGCGGTGCGTCCCTCGGCCGCGAGACCCGTGGCGATGGTCCGCGCCGTCGCCTCGCCGAGCGCGTACCGGGCAGCCAGGCGTTCACGGATCGGCTCGCTCAGCACGAGCGAGCCGGCTCGGGCAACGAGCGGGAGGCCGCTGTTGAGCAGCGTGTCCCACGCGCCGCGACCCGCCACGGCGTCGACCAGCCCTGGCCGTAGGACCGGGAGGTGGGCGACCCGGCCGAGCAGCGCCTGCACGTGCCCGTCGCAGTCGGCGAGGAACCGCTCGACCAGCTCGTCGAGGATCCGCTCGGCGTCGAAGGGCGCCGCACCGATTCGCGGGAGCGCCGTGGCGGCACCGAACGCGACGGCGAGCGGCCACCCGTGGACCGCCTCGGCGAACCACTGGGCCGAGGGTCCCCCGAGCAACCGCGCGCTCTCCTCGGGGGTGAAGGCCAGCTCCTCGTACGAGAGCACGAGCGCGTCACCGGCGTCGACGTCTGGTGGCCGACGCCCGGCCGCCACCAGACGGTGCTGGGACGCCAGATCGCCGAGGGCTTCGACCAGGCGACCTGCAACCACCGGTGAGGCGTGGCAGTCGTCGACGAGAACGACGGTGGGGGGATGATCCGCCATCGAGCGCACGAGACGGCGACCCGTCTCCGCCAGATCGTCCAGCGCAGCCGGGTCGCCAAGCGAGAGACCGTGGGCGATGGTGGTGCGGTGCACCAGTGCCACCAGACGGTCCTCGTCGGCACCCTGGGGGACGGTGAACCGGAGCAGCCGCCCCTCGACGTGCTCAGCCAGCTCCTCGGCGAGTGAGGTCTTCCCGTAGCCTCCGGGACCGACGAGGACCGTCACACGTGCGGTGAGCATCCGGTTGACGAGCCGTGGCCGCCGGAGATACCCCGACCCGGACATGTCGCCACGCTACGTGACGGCGCGGACCCGCTGTGCCGGGGCGGGTCCCCCTCCCTCCGTTCGGAGAGAATGGGTCACCGTCTGTAGGTGGGCGTCGGTGAGGTGGGGGCCGATGGGGAGGCTCAGGACCTCGGCGGCGAGGCGTTCGGCCACAGGGAGCGACCGCGCGCTGACGGGGTCGTCGGCGTAGGCACCTTGGCGGTGGGGCGGGGTCGGGTAGTGGATCAGCGTCTCCACGCCGGCGGCGCGCAGCGCCGACTGGAGCTCGTCCCGCTCAGGCGTTCGCACGACGTACAGGTGCCACGCCGACTCGTCGACCAGGTCCATCGGCGGCCGGTCGAGCGCCAGCCCCGCCAGCGCCTCCTCGTAGCGGCGGGCGACGCGACGCCGCCGCTCGTTCCACTCGTCGAGGTGGGCCAGCTTCACCCGCAGGAGCGCCGCCTGCAGCTCGTCGAGGCGGCTGTTCGCCCCCCGCTCGGCGTGGACGTACTTCTGCTCCGACCCATAGCTGCGCAGCCGTCGCAGGCGGGCGGCCAGGGCCGCGTCGTTCGTGGTGACCGCTCCCCCGTCGGCCAGCGCGCCGAGGTTCTTGGCGGGGTAGAAGCTGAACGCCGACGCCGCACCCCACGACCCGATCGGGCGTCCGGCCGCGACGGCGCCGTGGGCCTGGGCGGCGTCGAACAGCACCGGCACTCCGGCCCGGCCGGCCACCTCGTCGATGCCGATCACGTCGACCGGCCGGCCGTAGAGGTGCACGGGGACGACGGCCGCGGTGCGCGGGCCGATCGCGGCGCGCACAGCCTCGGGCGTGATCACGAACGTCGACTCGTCCGGCTCGACCGGCACCACCGTCGCCCCGACCGCCGACACCGCCAGCCAGGTGGCGATGAACGTGTGCGACGGCACGACCACCTCGTCGCCGGGCCCGACGTCGAGCGCCCGCAGCGTGAGGGTCAGCGCGTCGAGCCCGCACCCGACCCCGACGGCGTGGGCGACCCCGTTGTACGCCGCCCACTCGTGCTCGAACGCCTCGAGCTCCGGGCCGAGCAGGTACCAGCCGCTCGCCATCACCCGATGGGCGGCGGCGTCGAGCGCGCCCGCCAGCTCGGCGGCGGCGGCGCGCAGGTCGAGGAACGGCACCGCCGGGCTCACCGGCCCACCAGGCGGAGGAACTCGGCGTGGTCGCGCACGTAGTCGTCGGGGTCGAAGTCGTGCGAGGCGAGCGCCAGCAGCATCGACCCCGGCGCGTAGCGGCGCTGGGTGCGCCACACCAGCGGCGGCAGGTAGAGCCCACGCGTCGGATCGTCGAGGACCACGGTGGCGTGCTCACAGCCGTCGTCGAGCTCCAGCGTCACCTCCCCGGCCACCGCCACCAGCACCTCGTGCAGCTCGTGGTGCGCGTGGGCGCCCCGCACCACGTCCTCGGGGACCCGGTGGATGAAGAAGAACCGCCGCGGCGTGAACGGCAGCACGTCGCTGGCCTGCGCCCACACGAGCGCCCCCCGGGGCTCGACCACCTCGGGGAAGCGGAGCAGCCGCCAGGCGCTCACGACCACACCGCCGTGCGGTGCGTCCAGCGGTAGTCGACGGACGCGGCGAGGCGGGCGAGCGTCGGGAAGCCCGGAACCGCCGTCGCTGCGGCGAGCGCTCGCAGGTGGGGGCGCCGGCCGAGCGAGGCCGCCTCGCGCAGCAGATCCCGGCCAGCCGCCGAGTCTTCGTGATACGCCTTCAGGCCGTTGCGCACGAGGGCGCGCCGCACGATGCAGCGGGCCTGCGCGTCGTGGTCGGCCCACTTGCGAAGGATCGCCGCCCGGCTCTGGTAGCGACGGGCGGCCCGGGCAGGGTCGTGGGCCAGCGACGTCGGCACGATCCGGTAGCTCGCCAGCACTCCGGGGCAGTACCGCACCTCGAAGCGCTCGGCCAGGCGCAGCCACAGGTCCCAGTCGTCGATGACGACGTCCTCGTCCCATCCACCCACGTCGAGCACGGCCTGGCGACGCATCATGGCGGTGCAGGCGACGACCATGTTCTTGCGCAGCAGACGGTGAAAGACGCGGCCCTCCACCGGCGGCCAGCTGGCGGTGTCGCGCAGCAGCGACGGGCTGAGCTGGGTGCCATGCTGGTCGATGCGCCGGGCGTCGCTGAAGATCAACGCCACGTCCGCTGGCATCGAGTCGAAGAACTCCACCTGGCGCGCCAGCCGGTCCGGCTCGTACACGTCGTCACCGGCGGCGCTGGCCAGGTAGTCGCCCCGGGCCATCGCCAGCGCCTCGTTGCGCGACGCGCACACACCCCGGTTCTCGGTGTGGAACACGTACCTCGCAGCGAAGCCGGAGCGAGCGGACCAGGCCCGGATGCGGTCGGCGGTGCCGTCGGTCGAGGCGTCGTCCATGACGATGACCTCGTAGTCCCGGACGGTCTGGCCGGCGACGGCGTCGAGGCACTCCTCCACGTACGGCCCGTGGTTGTACGTGAGCGCCACGACGGTGACCCTCGGCGCCGCAGACGGTTCGGTCACGGCACCCCGACCCCGCCGTAGCCCGGGTTGGCCTCCTTGATCACCCGGGCCGGGTTGCCCACGACCACGGTGTTGGCCGGGACGTCTCGCACCACGACCGCCCCGGCGCCCACCGCGGCGTTGGCACCGACGGTCACCTTGGGCGCGCACACCACGCCGGCGCCCAGGTAGGCACCCCGCTCGAGGTGCACGTGGCCGGCCAGCACGCAGCCGGGGCCGACGGTCGTGAAGTCCTCCAGCACGCCGTCGTGGCCGAGTGACGCCGAGCGGTTCACGTGCACGAACCGCCCGAGCCGGGTGAGCGCGCCCACCACCACGCCGGCGTTGATCACCGTGCCCTCGCCGTACGAGGCGGTGCGGGCGACGACGGCGGTCGGGTCGACGAGCGGGTCGAAGCGCGTGCCGCCGAGCCGGCGCACCTCCTGCTCGACGGCGTACCGGTGACCGGGGGTGAGCTGCGGGACGACGATCGGCTGGTCATCGACGAAGAGGTGCTGGTGCGCGCCGACGGTCGGCCCGGCGGGCGAGGGCTGCGGACCATCCGGCAGGTTGTCGACCAGCGCCACCAGCTCCTCGCCCCGGCGCCACACGATCTCGGCCACCTCGGGCGCGTAGGCGGTGCGGCAGGCGTAGACGATCCAGCCGGTCATCGTGGGTCCCGGGGCGCCAGGCCGAAGCGGCGGCGGGCCTCGGCCGGGGTGGCGATCGTCCGCCCGGCCAGCTCGGCGCCGGCCACCGCCAGGCGCACCGCCTCCACGTTCGACCACCCGGGCGTGCCATCGCCCCGGGGATCGTCCTCGAGCCCGGTGCGCACGTTGCCACCCATCACCGCGGCAGCGATCGTCATCGGCCGCTGGTAGATGCCGATGCCCGCCGCCGCCCACTCCGTCCCGGCCGGCAGCCGCTCGACCAGGTGGCCGAGGTCGCCGACGAACGCCGGGGCTGAGCCGAACGAGCCGAGCAGCACGTTCACCACCGGCGGCTCGGGGATCAGACCCCGGTCACGCAGGGCGTGCAGCGTGTTCACCATGCCGAGCTCGAACACCTCGAGCTCGGGGCGGATCCCGAGCTCACCCATCCGCTCGAGCAGCGCGACGATCTGGTCCGGCGGGTTGTGGCTGACGCTGCGGGGGAAGTTGAACGAGCCCAGTGTGAGGCTGGCCATGTCCGGGCGCAGATCGCCGTCGAGCTCCAGGCCCACCATCCGGCTGGCCAGGTCCGGACCGACCCGGCTGCTGGTCGTCACGCACACGATCAGCTCCGGCACCTTGTCACGGATCGGGCCGATCGCTGCTTCGTACAGGTCACGGCGGTGCACCGGCGTGGCATCCTCGGCCCGGACGTGCAGGTGGACCACGGCTGCGCCCGCCTGAGCGCAGGCGATGGCGTCGGCGGCGATCTCGTCCGGGGTGAGCGGCACGTTCGGGTTGTCGGCCTTGGTCGGCACGGCACCGGTGAGCGCGACGTTGACGATCATGGGGCGATACCCGTCCATCGGCGGCGGCGCCCACGGCCGCGGCGGGGTCGGGGGGACGACGGCCATGGTCGGACACTACCGCCGGACATGTGCCGGGCTTCAGGGCGGCTGGGCCGCCTTTCGAGTGCGAATCCACGCGCTGGCAGCGTGGATGTCGACCGAAAGGCGGCGTCAGCCGGCGAGCGTGTGCCGGTAGAGGGCGACCATCGCCGCCGCCGAGCGGGCGAGGGTGAAGCGGCGCTCGAACTCCCGGGCGCCGGCCGTCGCCAGCTCGGCGGCCAGCGCCGGATCGTCGAGCACGCGGGCCAGCGCCTTGGCCAGGGCGTGCGGATCGCCGGGCGGGACGAGCAGCGCGTTGTAGCCGTCGACCAGGATGCCCTCGAGGCCGTCGAGCCGGCTGGACACGATCGGCGTGCCGACTCCCATCGCTTCGAGCGCCACGCCGGCCGTGCCCTCGACGCGCGACGGCAGGGCCATCACGTCCGCCGCGGCCAGCAGGTCCGCCACGTCGGTGCGGTGGCCGAGGAGGTGCACCCTTCCGGCGAGGCGAGGGTCGGCCGCCATCGACTGCAGCCGGGGCGTCTCCGTGCCCTCGCCACCGGCGACGAGGACGACCAGGTCGGGGTGGGTGTCGGCCAGCACGACGGCCGCGTCGATCAGGACGGCGTGGCCCTTCTGCGGCTGCTGACGGCCGACGGCCAGCACCACCGGGGCCTCGGGGTGGACACCGAGTCGCGCCCGAACCGCGGCGCGGCGGTCCGGCGTGCGAGCGCCGAGCTCCGCTCGGTCGCGCCCACGCTCCACGACGGTCACCTTGTCCGCGGGCAGGTGGAGCGCGCTGGTCCACATCGCCGCCACGCCGGCACACACGGCGTGGAAGTGGTCGACGGCGAGGTGCGAGGTGACGGCGTCGGCAGCGATCACCATCCGGTACCTGATACCCGCCGGGCCGTCGTCCATGTCGCGCCGCACCCGCCACGGCACACTGATCAGGCTTGAGACGACTCGGGTCCGAGTCCCCCAGGCCGCCACCCGGCCGACCTGGTCGGCGGTGAAGATCGCCGTGTGGAGGACATCCGGGCGCTGGGCACGCAGCATCTTTCGCAGCTCGCGAACCCGGCCGGCGTGGCTGGTCGCCTCGAGCACGCGGTGATCCACAGCTGCGGCCCGCAGGTGCGCTTCGTTGGCGTCGCCCGGTGCAGGCCGCAACGTCACCACGCACGTGTCGACACCGAGGTCGCGCACGGCCGGCGCCAAGCGGGCGGTCGAGTACTCGGCCCCGCCCCCGGCCAGGCTGTCGAGCAGGTACCAGACCTTCATCCGAACACCCGCACGCCGACCAGCGTAGAACCACTTCCCCCGGTTCTGGTCCCGGGAAGTTGCGCTGAGCGCTACTTCCTGGGACCAGAACGAACGGCTCGTCAGTGACGACGGCTTCACGATCGGCCAGGTGACGCTGGCCGGCACCTACAACCTGCTGCTGATCGGTGCGGCGGTCGGCATCATCGGTGCCGCGGTCTACCAGCTCGTACGCCCGTGGCTGATCGGCCCACACTGGTTCCGCAGGCTGACCGTCGGCCTCGCCAGCGCGGTCGTGGTCGGTTCGATGCTCGTGCACTCCGACGGCATCGACTTCACGGTGCTGCAACCGACCTGGCTCGCCGTCGGCCTGTTCGTCATGCTGCCGGCGTGCTTCGGCGTGGTGATCGGCGTCGCTGTCGACGCGGTCGATCGCCCCGACTCGTGGACCCGGAAGGGACGCCGCCGCTGGGTGCTCCCCCTCGTGCTGGTGACCTGCTTCCCGCAACTCGTGCCGATCGTGGCCGTCGCCGCCGCCGTCTTGGCCATGTGGACCCCCCGTGCGAGCGACCGCACCGATCCAGCGCCTCCGGGCCGCCGGCCCCTGGCGGCTCGCGGTGCGCACCGCCTGGTTGGCTGTCGCCGTGCTCGGTCTGGTGGCGCTCATGAGCGATATCGGCGAGCTTGCCTGACGCGTCATCCGGCGCGACCGGCTTCCCCCTGACGAAGTCATCGAATCCCGTGACCAGCGCGGGCCGAGATGACCTCGTCGGGCACATCGTCGCCGCGGCTTCCGACATCGACACCTCGTGCACACATCACGGGCATGAGCACCTCAACGCACCACACGTCCCCCGACCGCCTCGCCAACGCCGTTGCCGAGCGCCAACACGGCATCGTGACCCTCGCCCAGCTCCGCGAGCTCGGCGTACCCGCTCGCTTCCACGAACAGCGGCTCCGCCAGGGCCGCTGGCGCCACGTCGCACCCGGCGTCTACCGGATCGCCGGCGCGCCGGTGACCTGGGAGTCGGAGCTGACCGCCGCCCTGGGCTGGCTCGGGCCCCGGGCCGCGGTGAGCCACCGGGCCGGCGCCGCGATCCACCACCTCGACGGCTTCGACCCCGGCCCCGTGGAGCTGACCGTGCCACGGCCGCGCCGCAGTGTGCAGGGACCGTGGACGGTGCACACCACGAGTCACCTCCCCCCGACCGACGTCTGGACCGTCGGGCCGTTCCGCGTGACCAGCCCGACGCGCACGCTGATCGACCTCGCCGGCGCGGACATCCCGCCCAAGCCCCTCGGGGCAGCGATCGACGACGCCGTCCGCCAGCACCTCACCTCCGTCGCTCACCTGACGCGGCGGTTCCGGGCGCTGCGCAGTCGCGGTCGGGCGGGATCGAGCGTGCTGGCCGGTCTGCTGCTCGACAGCGGCGGCCACAGCGTGCTGGAGCGGGCGTTCCTGCGGCTGATGCGCACGCATGGCATCCCACTGCCGAGCTGCCAGGTCGTGCACCGCGCCGACGGTCGCACGGCGGCGAGGGTCGACTTCGAGTGGACCCCGGCACGTGTGGTCGCCGAGGTCAGCGGTCGCTTCGGGCACACGTCGGATCGGGACCGCGAGCGCACCGCCCGGCGGCTCAACCACCTCCAGATCCGCGAGGGACTCGTCGTCATCGAGTTCACGACCACCATGGTCCTCGGCGACCCCGACTACGTGGTCGACACGGTGCGGACGGCCATCGGGCTGACGTCGTAGACCCGACGAGGTCACCCGATCCCGCGATCGGCGCGGGATGACGTGACCTCGTCGGGGGCGGCGGACATGGAGCGGGTGGCGACCACGTCGACGCCGGTGCCGAGCACGTCGGCCACGATGACCTCGCCCACCGCAACGGGCGCCGGCACCCGCACCGTGCGAAGCGCCCGGCACACGTCGACCACGAGGGCCTTGGGGATCGACGCCACCGTCTTCACCGGCAGCCGCGGCCAGCGGGCGCCGTCGATCGCCACCGTGGTCGTGAGCACGCGTCGGGGGTCGGTGTGCTCCTGGCGGGCGAACTCGTCACCGCGCTTGCAGTGGAAGCCGCGCACCTCGACGATGTCGCCGTCGGCGGACTCGTCGAGCTCCAGCCGGCAGCCGAACGGGCAGCCGATGCACAGGTACGTGTACGTCGTGGTCATCGCTCGACCACCTCGACCAGCAGCGCGTCACCATGGAACCGCTCCAAGAGCGCCGGGCGCAGGCGCAGGTTCACCATCTCCGCCGGCACCACGTAGCGCAGCCGCCGTTCGTGCACCGTGGCACCGTCGGGTGTGCTGAGCCGCAGCACGCAGTGCTCCATCGGCCGGCGCACCCGCAGATACACCACGTGCTCGTGGTCGGTGGACACAGTGTGGGGCACGCAGTACGCGACGTTGGCAGCCGGCTGCAGGCGCACGTTGTCGTCGGCCGGGGGACGGCCGCTGGCGTAGCGGCCGGCATGGCGGCCCGCCAGCTCGGCCTCGGCGCTCACGAAGTCGACGAGGTCGTGGATGTGCACGACGTTGCCGCAGGCGAAGACGCCGTCACGAGACGTCTCCATCGCGCTCGACACCACCGGGCCCTGCGTCACCGGGTCGAGGCGCAGGCGCAGCTGGCGGGACAGCTCGTTCTCGGGGATGAGCCCCACGGACACCAGCAGCGTGTCGCAGGCGACGTCCCAGGACCGCGACAGCACCGGCCGCAGCTCGTCGTCGACGGGGGCGACGGTGACCCGCTCCACCCGATCGCGGCCGTGGATGCCCACGACCGTGGTGGACAGGTGCAGCGGGATGTCGAAGTCGTGCAGGCAGTGGACGATGTTGCGGCTCAACCCATTCGGGTGGGCGAGCAGCTCGAACACCCCGACGACCTCCACCCCCTCGAGCCTCAGGCGCCGGGCCATGATCAGGCCGATGTCACCCGAGCCGAGGATCGCCACCCGCCGCCCCGGCAGCACACCGTGCAGGTTGACCAGCCGCTGGGCCAGCCCGGCGGTGAACACGCCGGCCGGCCGGTCGCCGGGGATGCGGATCGCCGCCGCCGTGCGCTCGCGGGCGCCCATCGCCAGCACGGCCGCCCGGGCCCCGATGGTGGCCACGCCGTGCTCGGCGGACATCAGCGCGACCGAACGGTCGGCGCCGACGTCGAGCACGTAGGCGTCGGTCAGCACGTCGACCCCGTGGTCGAGCGCGTCGTGGAGCACCCTCTCGGCGTACTCGGGTCCGGTGAGCTCCTCGCCGAAGTGGTGCAGGCCGAACCCGGAGTGGATGCACTGCAGCAGCACCCCGCCGGCCTCGGGCTCGCGGTCGACCACCAGCACCCGCTCGGCGCCCTCGGCCCGGGCGGCCAGCGCGGCGCCGAGGCCGGCCGGTCCTCCGCCCGCCACCACCACGTCGTAGGCCGGCTGCAGCCGCTGAGGCCGACCGTCGATCATGTTGGGCCGTCCGGCGCGATGTCGTCTCGGTCGAGCACCAGCCACGACCCGCCACCGCGCTTGGTGATCGCCGTCAACGGCACGCCCATCTCGCGCGACAGCACCTCCATGCACCGCGAGGTGCAGAACCCGCCCTGGCAGCGACCCATCCCGGCCCGGGTGCGGAACTTCACCCCGTCGAGCGTGCGGGCGCCCCGCGCGATCGCCGCCGACACCTCGGCCTCGGTGACCAGCTCGCAGCGGCACGCGATGCGGCCGTAGCCGGGATCGGCGGCGGCCAGCTCGGCCTGGCGCTCCCGTGACAGCGAGGCGAAGTGGACCGGGCGGGGGACGATGGCGAGCGCGTCGAGCGGTTCGAGCTCGAGTCCGGCCCGGCGCAGCAGTTCGACCACCATCACGGCGATGGCCGGCGCCGCGGTGAGCCCGGGCGACTGGATGCCGGCCACGTCGAAGAACCCGGGCGCCTCCGTGGGGCCGATGCGGAAGTCCTCGCCGTCGAGCACCGCCCGTACCCCGGCGAACTCGGCGATGACGTCGCGCTCGGTGATCCCCGGCACCAGCCGCTGGGCGGCGGCGAGCACCCGGGCCGCGCCATCGGCGGTGGTGGCGACGTCGTCGGGGTCGTCGACCTCGTCGGCGGTCGGGCCGATCATGATGGTGCCGTCGTAGGTGGGGATGACGAGCGTGCCCTTGCTGGTGCGTGACGGGCACGGGTAGATGATCCGGCCGACGAGGCCCCGCAGGCGCTTGTCGAGCAGGTACTCCTCGCCCTTGCGGGCGTGGACCCGGTAGTCGCCGGCGCCGGCCATGGCCGCGATGCGCCCGGCGTGGACCCCGGCGGCGTTCAGCACGAATCGGGCGTGCACCACGCTGGTCGGGGTGACGACGGTCCACACGTCGCCATCGGTGGACAGCGCCTCGACCGGGCAGTCGGTGCGCAGCTCGACGCCGTTGTGGACCGCGCTCTCCGCCAGCCCGAAGCACGCCTCGTACGGGTTGATCACGGCGGTGGTCGGCGCGTACACGCCCGCCACCACGCCGGGCGTGAGCCGGGGCTCGGCCCGCAGGACCCGGGCGCCGTCCCACCGCTCGACACCGGGAACACCCTTGGCCCCGGCGTGGGCGACCAGCCGGTCGAGCGCCGGCAGGTCGTCCTCGGACAGCGCCACGGTCAGCCCGCCGATGCGGGCGAAGCCGAACCCGAGCTCGGAGCACAGGTCGCCCCACATCTGGTTCCCGGCCCACTCCAGGTCACCCTTCACCGTGCCCGGCGCGGCCTGGTGCCCGCCGTGGATGATCCCGCTGTTCGCCTTGCTGGTGCCGAAGCCGACCTCCGTCGCCCGCTCCAGCAGCACCACCCGCGTGCGGTACCGGCCCAGCTCGTGGGCGATGGTGCAACCCACCACGCCGGCCCCGATGATGGCGACATCGTAGAACGGTGCCGTCACGCCAACCGTCGTTCGAAGACCTGGGCGAGCGGTCGAAGACGCGGCGCGGTGTTGCACACGATGGCGTACGCTGCGGCGCCGTCGGCCGGGGCCGCGACCCGGGTCAGCGCGACGTAGGCGAGCCGGTCGGCGTCCGCCTCGCCGCCGATGCCGACGACGACCGCTCGCGAGCTCCACCCGGTGAACGCCCGCGCCGTGCAGCCCTTCACGGCCGGCGCATCGGGCCAGAACCGGCGACGACGGCGTGGCTGGTCGCGAGGATCCTCGCTGAAGAGGTGGTGCACGTCGACACCAGCCGCTGTGATGAGGTCCGTCGCTGCGAGCCCTTGGTCGTGGCGCTCGCACACGAACACGATGTCCGCCGGGCGCAGGTCCTCGTGCTCCTCGAGCAGCCGCAGCACCTCGGCGCCGATCGCCTGGCCGAGCTCGTTGGGCGCCAGGCCGTCGTGCCAGCGGCGCACGGTGCGCCCCGGTCGGCCGGCCCCGAGACGGTCGCGACCCACGGCCACCGTGAGGCGCTCACCCACCAGGTACCGCGACGCCAGCTCGTCGACGATGGGCACCATGTCCGCCGGCATCCGGTACGAGCCTTCGAGCTCGATCCAGATGGCCGGGAAGCCGGCGTCGAGCAGGCGACCCTCGCTCACCGATTCCCAGTGGTCGGTCGTGGCCGCGGTCGGATCGCAGGCGAGCAGCATCTCGCCGCCGGGTGCGCACACGTGACGGCGGAGCAGGTCCCACCACTCGAGTGTGAAGTCCTGGCCCTCGTCGACGAGCACTGCGTCGTAGCGGGGGCGGGATCCCTGCTCGAACGCGTGCTCGGCGGCGAGCACCTGGGCGTCGGCCCACTCGACACCCGGCGGGGCGTCGAAGCGGATCCCGTCGCTGCGGGCATCGTCGGCGACGCGGGCACAGAACGAGTGGAAGCTGGTGCAGGCGACGAGGGTGGGGTGCGCCGCCTGCTCACGGCACTGGGCCGTGACGAGCGCCCGCAGGTGGTGGACGGCGACTGGGTTGTAGGTGAGGGCCAGCACGCTGCGGCCGTGGCCGGCGAGGGCCGCCGCCCGGGCGGCGAGGGCGAGCGTCTTGCCACTCCCGGCCGGCCCCCGCAGCCGGCGGATGGCGACGCCACGCGGGTTGGTGGCGATCTCGCGGACGCCGCTGCTCATGGGCGTGCCGGGGCCGAGTTCGATGTCGATCTGCGCCTCGACCACATGGGCCCGGAGGCGGGCGAGGGCCGCAGGTTCAGCGGCGCGAGAGGCGCGACCGCCGGCCCCCACCACGTCGCCGATGCAGCGCAACGCGTCGCCGCCCCACACCTCGACCCGCTCCTCCTGGCGGGCGGCCTGAGGGCGGCGCAGCAGGAAGCGGGCGTCGTCGGTGGAGTACCGGGGAAGGATCACCGCGGCGCGGACGGTGTCCGGGGCATCGACCGGATCGTCGGGCAGCGCGAGGTGGGCGTCGTACAGGGTGGCAGCGGCTCGTCCGACCTGGTAGCGAGGGCGGTCCGTGCTGGGGTACCACTCCCCCTCCCGGCGGTGCTCGAGCACCCCGTCGTCGAGCTGGCGGTAGTCCCCGCGTGGCCAGTCGCGCACCGCGATGGCGCACACGCCGTGCCGCTCGTGCACGGCGACGAAGTCGACCACGTCGAGGCCCAGACGCGGCTTCACGTACACGGTCCAGCCGTCGTCGAGGCCGGCGAGAGCCTCGGCCACCTGGCGCTCACCGTCGTCGAGCGCGGTCGGCAGGAGGTCGAGCCCCCCGAGCGAGGGACGCAGGTCCGCCACGCCCCCATCATGCCCCACCGCCCCACCCGCTCGGGAACCGCACGGCCCACCGAGCGCCATCCCCCCGGTCCCCGGTCCCCGGTCCCCAGTCTTTTGAACGGCACTTGTCGCTCCCCGAGCGATGAATGCCGTTCAAAAGACAACAGACTGCGGGGGTGGAGCGACGGCGCATGCGAGTCAGCGGTGTCGTGCAGGGGGTCGGGTTCCGGCCGTTCGTGCACCGCCTGGCCGGGCAGCTCGGGCTGGCGGGCTTCGTGCGCAACGACCCCGGTGGGGTGACCATCGAGGTCGAGGGCCCGCCCGACGCACTCGACCGCTTCGCTGCACAGCTCAGCGCCGACCCACCGCCGCTGGCCGTCATCACCGCCGTCGAGACCGAGACCGCGCCCCCGAACGGCACCACCGGGTTTCGCATCGTCGTCTCGTCGGCGACCGGGGGCGAGCGCACGGCGGTGCCGCCCGACGTCGCCACCTGCGACGCCTGCCTGGCGGAGGTGCTCGACCCCGCCGACCGCCGCCACCGCTACCCCTTCGCCAACTGCACCGACTGCGGGCCGCGCTTCACGATCATCCGCGACCTCCCCTACGACCGGCCCCTCACCACCATGTCCGGGTTCACCATGTGCCCGGCCTGCCGAGCCGAGTACGAGGACCCCGACGACCGCCGCTACCACGCCCAGCCGATCGCGTGCCCTGCGTGTGGCCCCCGGCTCGCCTTCGTCGACCGGACCGGTGCCGGTACCGGCACCGGCACCGCCACCGGCACCATGGTGACCGGCACGGACGCGGCGATCGGCGCACTCCACGCCGAGATCGGGCGCGGCGGCGTCGTGGCGGTGAAGGGCATCGGCGGCTACCACCTGGCCTGCGATGCCCGCCGCGACGACGCCATCGCGGAGCTGCGCCGGCGCAAGGGCCGCATCGACAAGCCGTTCGCCGTCATGGTCCCCGACCTCGCCACTGCCCACGCGCTGGCGCTGATCGACGGCCCGGAGGAGGCCGCCCTCACGTCGCCGGCTCGTCCGATCGTGCTGGTGCGCCGGCGCCCGGACGCGGCGCTCTCCGAGCTCGTCGCGCCGGCCAACCCGATGATCGGCCTGATGCTCCCGTACACCCCGCTCCACCACCTGCTGTTCCTGCCGGTGCCGGGCGGGGGGCCGCCCCCGCCGCGGGCTCTGGTCCTCACGTCCGGCAACGTGTCCGACGAGCCCATCTGCACCGACGACGCCGAAGCCCGCACCCGCCTCACCGGCCTGGCCGACGCCTTCCTCACCCACGACCGCCCCATCCACGTGGCCTGCGACGACTCGGTGGTGCGGGTGATCGACGGCGCCGTCCAGCCGGTGCGGCGCTCCCGCGGGTACGCCCCGCTGCCGGTGGCGCTGCCCGTCGACGTCGTCCCCACGCTGGCCGTGGGGGGCGAGCTGAAGAACACGTTCTGCATCGCCAGCGGGCGGCGGGCGTGGGTGAGTCAGCACGTCGGCGACATGGGGACCCTCGAGACCCTCGACGCCTCCGCCCGCGGTGTCGAGGGCTTCCGGCGCATGTACGAGATCGAGCCCGAGGCCTGGGCCGTGGACGGCCACCCCGGCTACCTCACGCGCCGCTGGGCGCTGCGGGTCGCGCCCGCCGACGCCGTGGTGGAGGTGCAGCACCACCACGCCCACGTCGCCGCGGTCATGGCCGAGCACGGCCTCGACGGGCGGGAGCCCGTCATCGGGATCGCGTTCGACGGCACCGGCTACGGCGTCGGCGACGACGGCGCCCCGGAGATCTGGGGTGGCGAGGTGCTGCTGGCCGGCTACGACGGGTTCCGCCGCCTCGGCCACCTGCGCCCGCTCCCGCTGCCGGGTGGCGACGCCGCCGTCGCCAACCCGTGCCGCATCGCCGTCGCGTACCTGACGGCGCTCGGCATCGACCTGGACCCGACGCTCCCGGCGGTGGCGGCCTGCGACCCGATCGAGCTCGACGTGGTGCGTCGCCAGGTGGCGCATGGCGGGAGCTGCACGCCGACCACCAGCATGGGCCGGCTGTTCGACGCCGTGGCGTCGCTGGCCGGGGTGCGCCACCGGATCAGCTACGAGGCGCAGGCGGCCATGGAGCTCGAGGCGCAGGCCGAGCGCGGCCACGCCGACCCCACCGAGCCGCGATGGTCGTTCACGGTCGGCGACGACGGCGTCATCGACCCCGAGCCGGTGCTGCGCGGCGCCGCCGGCATGGTCCTCGCCGGCGACGACCCCGCCGACGTGGCCCTCGAGCTGCACCACGCCATCGCCCGCGCCGTGGCCGACTCGGTACGCCGCGCCGTCGCCATCACCGGCCGCCGGCCCGTCGCGCTGACCGGCGGGGTGTTCCAGAATGCGCTGCTCACCCGCTTGACGGTGGCCGCCCTGCGCGACGACGGTCATGAGGTGCTCACCCACCGGCTCGTCCCCGCGAACGACGGAGGGCTGTCGCTGGGGCAGGCTGTGATCGCCGGCGTGACCCGGCAGGCTGTCCGCCAACGGAGGAGGTGACCGCCCATGTGCCTCGGCGTACCGGGCAAGGTGCTCGACGTGCACGACGAGCACGGCATCCCCATGGCCACCGTCGACTTCGGCGGGGTGACCAAGTCGGTGTGCCTCGCGTACGTCCCCGACGCCGCGGTCGGCGACTACACGATCGTCCACGCCGGGTTCGCCATCGCCCGCCTCGACGAGGAGTCGGCCCAGGAGTCGCTGCGGCTGTTCGCCGAGATGGGCGCGCTCGACGACACGACCGGGACCGACCCGAAGGGCGCGCCGTGAAGTACCGCGACGAGTTCCAGGATCCGGCGCTGGCCCGGGCGCTGCTCGACCAGATCGAGGCCGCCACCACCCGCCCGTGGGCGCTCATGGAGGTCTGCGGTGGCCAGACCCACTCGATCATCCGCCACGGCATCGACCAGCTGCTGCCGCCCGAGATCGAGCTCATCCACGGCCCCGGCTGCCCGGTGTGCGTCACCCCGCTGGAGACCATCGACCGGGCCCTCGCCATCGCCGCCGTCCCCGGGGTGATCTTCTGTTCGTTCGGCGACATGCTCCGCGTGCCCGGCAGCCACCACGACCTGTTCAGCGTGAAGGCGAGCGGCGCCGACGTGCGGGTGGTCTACTCCCCCCTCGACGCGGTCCAGCTGGCCGCCGAGCACCCCGACCGCCAGGTCGTGTTCTTCGCCGTCGGCTTCGAGACCACCGCCCCGGCCAATGCCATGGCGGTGTTCCAGGCCCGCCGGCGGGGGCTCAGCAACTTCTCGATGCTCGTGAGCCACGTGCTGGTGCCGCCGGCGATCGAGGCGATCCTGGCCGGGGCGGGCTCCCGCGTCGACGGCTTCCTGGCGGCCGGCCACGTGTGCACCGTGATGGGGGCCGCCCAGTACGAGGCGCTGGTGGCGCGACACCAGGTGCCGATCGTGATCACCGGGTTCGAGCCGCTGGACCTGCTCGACGGCATCCGCCGCTGCGTGCTG
Organism: uncultured Ilumatobacteraceae bacterium; assembly: GCA_964556225.1. Lineage (GTDB taxonomy): Bacteria > Actinomycetota > Acidimicrobiia > Acidimicrobiales > Ilumatobacteraceae > CAZKVJ01. The sequence goes on along the minus strand of CAZKVJ010000025.1, from coordinate 14,927 downwards.
CAGCTCGAGGCCGGTCGGGCCGAGCTGGACAACGCCTACGCCCGCGCCGTGCAGCCGGACGGCAACCGGCCGGCGCAGGACATGCTGGCCCAGGTGTTCGAGGTGTGCGACCGCCGCTGGCGTGGGGTCGGCACCATCCCGGGGAGTGGCTGGCGACTCCGGGCCGACTACGCCGACTTCGACGCCGAACGCCGCTTCGAGGTGGGTGACGTGGTGGCCGAGGAGCCCAGCCGGTGCCGCGCCGGCGAGGTGCTGCAAGGGTTGCTGCGCCCGGACCAGTGCGAGTGCTTCGGCACCGAGTGCACGCCTCGCACCCCGCTCGGGGCGACGATGGTGTCGGCCGAGGGGGCGTGCGCGGCGTACTACACGTACCGCCGGGCCGAGGTGCGCGGTGGCTGAGCCAGCGGGCGGCGGCGTCGACCTCGCCGGTTGGACCTGCCCGCTGCCGCTGCGCCACCACGAGCGCATCGTGCTCGGCCACGGCGGCGGCGGGCAGCTGTCAGCGGAGCTGATCGAGCACCTGTTCCTGCCGGCGTTCGGCCCGGCCGCCGCCACCGCCACCGCCACCGACGCGGCCGTGGTCGAGCTGGGCGGCGGGCTGCGCCTGGCGTTCAGCACCGACACCTACGTCGTGCGCCCGCTGTTCTTCCCCGGCGGCAGCATCGGCGAGCTGGCCGTCAACGGCACCGTAAACGACCTGGCGATGGTCGGCGCCCGGCCAGTGGCGCTGTCCGCCGGGTTCGTGCTGGAGGAGGGCCTCGAGCTCGAGGTGCTCCACCGGGTCGCCACGGCGATGGGGGCAGCGGCGCAGCGGTCGGGGGTGGACCTGGTCACCGGTGACACCAAGGTGGTCGAGCAGGGGCACGGCGACGGGCTGTACGTGAGCACCACCGGCTTCGGGCTGGTGCCCGACGGCGTCGACGTGCGACCGGAGCGGGCCCGGCCGGGCGACGCCGTGATCGTGAGCGGACCGATCGGCCTCCACGGCATCGCCGTGCTGAGCGTGCGCGACGGTCTGGAGTTCGGCACCGAGATCCGCTCCGACACCGCCCCGCTGCACGGCCTGGTGGCCGCGATGCTGGGGGTCACGCGTGAGGTCCACGTGCTGCGCGACCCCACCCGCGGTGGGCTGGCGGCGTCGCTGTGCGAGATCGCCGACACTGCCGGCCTGGGGATCGACCTGGACGAGCCGGCGATCCCGGTGCCCGACGCCGTGCGGGCGGCCTGCGGGTTCTTGGGCCTCGACCCGATGCACGTGGCGAACGAGGGCCGGCTCGTGGCGATGGTGCCGGCGGAGGTGGCCGACGAGGTGCTGACGGCGATGGTGGCCCACGACGCCGGACGGGGCAGCGTCGTGATCGGACGGGTCGTCGACGCTCACCCCGGGGTGGTGGTCGCCCGCACCGCGCTCGGCGCCACCCGAATCGTCGACCGTCCCGTCGGTGAGCAGCTCCCCCGCATCTGCTGAGCTCGCGTTTGTTCAACTTGAGCGCGAAAGCGCGTGCAAGTCGAACAAACGCGGGGGTCACTCGCAGCCGGTGCGGTCCCGGTCGCCGTCGAGGCCGTAGATGTCCTCGCCGACCACGCGCACCGGCCCGACCACGTACACCGGACCGTTGCCACCCCGCCCCGCACAGTCGACGTCGACGGCGATCGGCACACACGCGCCGGTGTAGTTGGGGTCACAGCCCTCGCCCAGGATCACCACCGGCGCCAAGGTGGTCGACGTGGGTGCCGGGGGCGCCACCGGCGGGCCACCCGATGGGAGGGTGGCCGGCACGGTCGTCGCCGGCAGGGTCGCCGCCGCCACGGTGTCCACCGGCACCGTCGACGTGGGAGCCGGGGCCGCGCCGGTCAGCTCCTGGATCACCGTGAGCTGCTTGCCCATGCGGCGCAGCGAGGCGGGGTCGGTGCCCGCCGCCTCCTCGCACCAGCGTTGCACCCCCTCGACCGCTCCCCCGGCCTGCTCGAAGATCGCCAGCGCAACGCCGTCGCCGGCCATCGCCGTGACGCCCACGTACTCCACGCACGACGACACGAGATGGGCCGACACGGTGGTGCTGGCGGCGGGGGTGACCGCCGGAGCGACCGTGGCCCCGGGGGTGGGCTCACCGGCGATGAGCCGGGCCTCTTCGGCCTGGCAGCCGAGCATGAGCGCGCCGAGGCCCAGCGAGAGGCCGGCGATCTGCCGAGCGCGGGGCGTCGCGCGTCGTGCCACGACTCACCATCGGCTCGCCGATGCCCGCAGTTGAGCAGCTCAGGCCGGATCCGGGGTGGCTGCTCCCGCGGCACCGTCCTGGAGTCCCACCAGACCCACGCCGCTCAGGCTCGCATCGCCCGCCAGGACCGAGCGCCGGTCGGCGACGGTCATCACGGTCGCACCGCAGGTGCTCGCCCGGCGGCTGGCGCGAGCGCTCCCCAACGCACCGTTGCGCCCACCAGGGAGCACCACCACGTCGGTGGTGGCCGCGTTGGTGGCGAGCCAATCGGACGGGGTGGCGACGACGTGCTCCGCCTCCGCCTTCGCGAGCAGGGCGCCCACCGGAGCCGGCAGCGGAGCCGCCGACACCACGACGAGCGGCAGCCCGCCGCGGGCGAGACGGACCGCCACCTGGGCCGCCAGCTCCGTCGCGCTTCCCGGCCGGCGCACGTGCGGGGCCGACAGCGCAAGGACCACCCGTGCCGGCGGTCCGTTCCCGACCCGCACCAGCGCCACCGGCACCGGCGCGGCCACCACCAGCTCGTGCTGGCCACCCCCGAGCAGGGTCGGCAGCCACCCGTCGCCGACGTGGCCGCTCATCAGCAGCGAGCCGTGCTCGGCGGCGACGTGGACCAAGCCATCGGTCAGCGAGCGGTCGCGGCGGACTTCGACCTCGACGTCGACGCCGAGCTGGGTGATGATCGCCTCCGCCGTCTCGGCTCGCGCCGGGTCCGCCGCGGCGCCGTCGGGGGTGACCACCACCGGGCGCACGACGCCGCCGTCGACCTCGGCCAGGCGGGCTGCCAGCGCCGCCAGCACGTCGAGCCCCTCGCCCTCGGTGACGTCGACGACCACGCTGCGCCCGATGCGGGTCAGGTCGACCGGCGGCGCCGGGACCCGTGGCCCGTAGCGCCCGGCGGCGAGCGACGCCAGCACCAGCGACACGACGATGAGGATCATCACGGCGTTGACGGCGCTGACCGAGAGCAGGCCGATCTGCAGGCCGATGAACGTGGCCGCCAGCGTGGCCGCGGCCTGCGGCACCGAGAGCGAGAACACCACGCCCACCTCGTCCCAGCTGAACCGGAACAAGGGCCGGGCGAGCGTGGCGGCGATCAGCTTGCCGCCGACGCAGCAGGCGCAGAACACTGCGGCCAGGCCGAGCGTGCCCAGGTCGGCCATGACGGCGAGGTCGATCACCGTGCCCACCGACACCAGGAACATGGGGATGAACAGCGACGAGCCGAAGAACTCGATGCGCTCCATGAACGTGCTCTCGTTCGGCACGAAGCGGTTGAGGGCTAACCCGACGAAGAAGGCGCCGACGATGGCCTCCACCCCGACGACCTCGGCGAGCACCGCACCCGACATCATCGCCCCCAGCACGTAGATGTAGCGGGCGCCGCGCTGCTGGCCGAGCCCGGTGAAGAACCAGCGGGTGAGGCGCGGCAGCACGCCGAAGCACCACAGCGCCACCAGCGCCAAGCCGATCACGACCTGCCCCAGCAGCTCCGGCCCCGATGCGTCACCGGTGGCCGACCCGGCCACGATCGCCAGCACGACGAGGGCCAGCGTGTCGGTCAGCACGGTGGCCCCGACCGTGGTGGCGACGGCGCGGTTGGCCGCCAGGCCGAGGCGGCGGATCGCCGGGTACATGACGAGCGTGTGCGAGGCGAACAGCGAGCCGAGCAGCGCCGCCCCGGCCGGGCTGTAGCCGAGGGCGATGCCGGCGGCGTAGCCGAGCCCCATCGGGAAGGCGAACGTCAGCAGTGCGAACGCGAGCGCGTGGCGCTGGTAGCGGCGGAAGACATTGAGATCGAGCTCCACCCCGGCCATGAACATGAGGTACAGCAGGCCGACGTCACCGAGCTCCTTCAGCACCCCGGTGACGCCGTCGCTGATCCCGAGGCCGTTCGGACCGAGCAGCCATCCGCCGAGCAGGAGACCGATCATCCCGGGCAGGCGCAGGCGCTCGGCCAGGATCGGCATGGCGATGATGACGAGCGTCACCGTGAGCAGCTCCCAGGCGGTGCCCTCGGGTGCGGAGACGTTCAACAGGTCCATCGGCGACCTCAGCGGGAGCGGATGACGGGGATGTCCTCGGGCCGGTGCCCGAGGCGTGGGATCAGGTACGTCTCCATCAGCTCCTCGAACGTGCCGTTCGCGGCCAGCGCTCGGAGGGCCCGGTTGACGGACTCCACGTTGGGCGAGCCCTTCGGCAGGCCGGCCACGTAGTGCTGCGGCGAGGAGAACGCCGCCACCACTGCGACGTCGCTGCGATCGTTGGCGAGGATCAGCGCCTCGGTGGTGTCCATCAGCGCCGCGTCGGCCCGCCCCTCCTGGACGGCGCGCACCGCGTCGATCTCCGACGCCACCACGACCACGTCGTCGCTCGGGCGCACCACGTCGGAGAGGAACTCCTGCGAGGTCGTCTCGTCGCGCACCGCCCACATCAGCTCACGCGCCGTCTTGAGGTCGGGTACCGTCTCGCCCGTTCGGCGTACGACGCCGAGATCCGTCGAGTAGTACGGGTCGGAGAGCGACAGCACCTGCTCACGTTCGGAGGTCCTGCTGATCTCGGCCAGGGCCAGGTCGGCTCCACCGAGGTCGCCGTCGTCGACGATCCGTGAGAACGGCACGGCCACGACCTCGAGGTCCAAGCCGAGCTCGTCGGCGAGCGCGACGGCCAGCCCCCACTCGAAGCCAGCGTCGACGGTGGCCGGGTCCTCACCGTCCCAGAACCCGGGCGAGGGGAGGTCGGCCGCGACCGTTAGCACGCCCTCCGTGCCGGGCCGGAAGGTGGCTTGGGCACGGTCCCTTGCGTCGTCGCACGCGGCCAGCCCGAGCACGGCCACGAGCGCGATCGCGACGGCACGGCCTCGTCCCCTCATGGAGCGAGAACCTACGCGAACCGCCGTCCCGTTGACGTTTCGACCCATCGGCGCGAGAGTCGCCCAGTACGCCCGTGCGCCGGGCGTGCTCGTCACCACCGGGGGGTGAGGACATGTACCTGTTCTCGCGTCAGCGCATCGCCAACCCGGCTTCCGGGAGGGCAGCCACCGCCTTCGCCAGGGAGGTGACGGAGCGGGTGAGAGTCCTGACGGGCCGTGACATCCACACCTGGGTGTCTGCGTTCTCCGGCCCGACCAACCGCTTCGCGTTCACCACGTGGCTGGAGCACCTCGACGAGCTGGAGACGACGTTCGACAAGCTCGGCGCCGACAACGGCTACGGGGACTTCGTGGAGAAGGGCGCCGGCATGTTCCTCGGCACCGCCGAGGACGCGCTGCTGCAAGTCGTCCACGGCGTGCCGGGCGACGAGATCCCGTCGTACACCACGGTGACCATGGCCGAGGCCCGCGCCGATGCGCTGGTCGGGGGCATCGAGCTCGGGATCGAGCTCGCGCAGACGGCCACCGCGATCACGGGCCTGCCGACGATGTTCGTCCACGCCGTGACCGGGCCCTACGCCGGCTGCGCGTGGCTGACCGGTGTGGCCGACCTCACCGCCCTCGAGACGTCGGAGGCAGCGCTCATGAGCAATGCCGGCTGGCTCGAGCTGCTCGGCCGGGCCGGCGACTGCTATCAGCCGGGCGCCCGGACCGAGGTCTGGCGGCGCCTCGTCTGAGGCCGCTCCACCCGGGCGAACAGCGCCTTCAGGTACTCACCTTGGGCGAAGCCGACCGGGTGATCAACGGCGTGGCCGGGGCGCGCCAGCTCCACCAGGCGCGCCCCGGCCCGTCGGGCGCCGGCGTGCACGGCCTCGGCGAAGGACTCTGGGTCGACCCGGCTGGAGCACGAGGCCTGCACCAGCGTCCCACCCCGGGCCACGAGCGTGACGGCGAGCTCGGCCAGGCGCTCGTAGGCGCGCAGCGCGCGACCGACGCTCTCACGGTTCGCGGCGAACGAGGGTGGGTCGACCACCACGAGGTCGAAGCGCGCCCGCTCGCCGGCGAGGTGCGCCATCACCTCGAACGCATCGCCGGTGATGGTGTGCGCGCGGCACGCCCGCACGCCAGCCCGGTGGCGGTTCAGGTCCAGGTTGTGCCGGGCCGCCGCCAGCGCGGGGGCGCTGAGGTCGACCATCGTGACGGCCGTGGCGCCCCCCGCCGCAGCCGCCACGGAGAAGCCGCCCGTGCACGCGAACACGTCGAGCACGCTCGCGCCCTTCGCCATCGCCCGAACCCGGGCCCGGTTGTCGCGCTGGTCCAGGAAGTGGCCCGTCTTGTGGCCGTGCACCACGTCGGCCTCGAAGCGCAGGCCGTGCTCGAGGAACGGCACCGGTGCCGTGGGCGACGGGCCGACCAGGGTCATGCCGTCGTGGACGCCCGGTGGCTCGTGGCGCTGCACCGCCCGTGACAGGCGCAGCACCACGCTGGCCGGTGCCAGCTCGCTGACCAGGATCGCCACGACGGTGGCGAGGTGGGCGAACCAGATCTCGGAGTAGAGCTTCACCACCACCACGTCGCCGTAGCGATCGGCCACCAGACCCGGGAACCGGTCGTTCTCACCGTGCACGACCCGGTAGGCGGTGGTGTCACCGGAGCGGGCCAGCACCTCGCGGCGCGCCATGGCGGTGCGCAGCCGGTCGCGCCAGAAGGTCTCGTCGATGGGACGAGCGTGGCCATGGTGCAGGATCTTCAGGCGGATCGGTGAACGAGGGTCGTACAGGCCGATGGCCATGAACCGCCGCCGGTCGTCGAACACGACGGCGAGATCACCGGGCGACGCATCGGACGCTCCTTTGAGCGAGGTGATCGCCCCTTCGAACACCCAGGGGTGGCCACCGCGGATCTGGCGGGCGGCGTCAGCGGTGACGCGCACCGCGAGCCGGGCGGGGCTGGGGGCCGGCAGCCGGTCGAGCCCGCCGAGACGCGACGTCACCCGGCCCACGCTAGGCCGGGTGACGTCGGGTCGCAGGTGGATCGTGGGAGGCGGGCGCCGTGGGCGCTCAGTCGCGGCCGCGGCCCTTGCCCTGCCCGCGGTTGGCGTTGCCGTGGCCGGCGCCCTTGCCGTGCGAGGAGCCCCGCTCGTCGACGGTGCCCGCCTCGGCCTCGACGGCGTCGTCGCCCTCGACCTCGTCCTCGACGGCGTCGTCGTCGGCACCCTCCTCGGTCTCGTCGTCGGCCTCGTCATCGACCTCTGGCTTGCCGCAGTCGCTCTTGGCCGCCTCGCTCACGGCCGCTCCGTGGCCGGGCCCCGGCGGCGTCTCGCGCGCCACCGAGCTGACGACCTCGCCGTGGTTCGCCGCGCCCTCGGGGCACTCGAACTCCGTCGACTCCTCCTCCTCGGCGTCGGCATCGTCCTCGGTGGACTCCGACTCGGGCTCGGGCGCCAGCGTCGGGGCCGTGGTCTCGGACTCCGGGGCCGTGGTCGACTCCGGCGGTGCCTCGGTGGACTCCGGCGACGGTGCCTCGGTGGTGGGCACGGTGGTGGTCTCGAGCACCGGGTCATCGCCCTCGAACGGGGTGAACGGGCCCGTCGCGGCGGCGGCGGCCCCGGCCAGGCCGAACACCGTCGCCGTGGACACCACCAAGATCTTCACCGGCTTCGTCATGCGCATCTTCGGCCCCTCTCCGCCGTTGCGCGGTCACTCGACCACGAATCGTGGTCATGATCGCCACCCGCCCTGCTCGCCACCAGTCAAGTATTGCTCAAGTTCCTGGTCAACTGCTCGTCAGCGTGGTCCGATACACCACACGGCGGATGGCGGATCCAACGAGGAGGGCGGCCTCATGCACCTGATCCACTGCGCGTGCTGCGGTGCGACACATCGCAGCCCATTGGCGGCCCGAGCCTGCCGGTTCGTGCACCGTTCCCACCCCGCCCGACCGGCGCGTGGTGCCCACCCGGCGGCGACCCGGGTCTGGGTGCGCAACCACGCTGCGACCACCGCCGCGACCAAGGTGACCGCTGAGGCAGGAAACCGCCGGTCGCGGCCGTAGCCTGGAGGGTGTTCGAGCGCCTCGCTCGGTGCGCCCCGCACGGGTGCCAGCGCCGGGGCGGGGCCACCCACCGGCGGAGGCCGTGATGAGCAACCAGCGAGCGAGCTTCGCCAAGCGCGAGCGCGAGAAGCAGAAGAAGGAGCGGGCGGCCGCCAAGCGCGAGCGCCGCCTCGAGCGGGCCAGCGCCGAGACGCCCGACGTACCCCGCGACGGTGCCGGACCCTCCAACGACGATCTCATCGAGCAGATCGCCCAGCTCCACGCCGCCTTCGACGACGGGCAGATCGACCACGAGACGTTCGAGGAGCAGCGCGACCGCCTGATGGCCCAGCTGTCGATCTGACGCTCCGTCCCGGTACGGCCCGGGGGTCGGTCAGCGGAGGCCGGGAAGGACCTCGAACCAGAAGCGGTCGTAGCTCTCGCGGCGGGTCTCGGCGGTGGCGCCGAGGGTGAAGTCCGGCACGATCAGCTCGTCGACTCCGGCGTCGGCGTAGGCCTGCACCTGCTCGGCGATCTCCGACGGCCCACCGACCACCGACCGGTCCTCCGGCACCCGCTCACGGATCGTGGCCGCGGTGGCCGGATCGTCGACCAGGAAGAACAGGGCCTGGGCGGTGCGCCGCAGTGTGGACGGGTCGCGGCCCTCCCGCTCGCACGCTGCATCCAGCGCCCGGGACCGCTCTCGCACCACGGTGGGGTTGCCCCACAGGTTCCACGCGTCGGCGTAGCGCGCAGTGAGGCGCAGCATGCGCGGACTGCCGGAACCCACGAGGATCGGGATCGGCACCGCCCCGCCGGCCTTGGGCTCGCACGGCGCGTCGGTGACGGTGAACCAGCGGCCGGCGAAGGTGGTGCGTGACTCGTGGAGCAGGCCCCACACGATGGCGATGAACTCCTCGAAGCGATCGACCCGCTCCTTCGGCGCCGCCAGCTCGAAGCCGTACGCCCGATGCTCGTTCACCTGCCAGCCGGCCCCGAGCCCCAGGACCAGGCGCCCCCCGCTGATGTGATCGACCGTGCCCGCCTGGTTCGCCAGCAGCGCCGGATGGTGCACCGAGCTCGGCGAGACCAGGGAGCCCAGCTGCAGCCGGGGCACGGAGCCGGCCAGCGCGGCCAGCGCGCTCCAGCACTCGAGGGCGGCGTCGTCCGACGGCGCACCGTCGGGTGTGTCGACCATGTAGTGATCGGCGTACCAGAGGCCGTGCCAGCCCTGGCGCTCGACATGGTGGGCCAGGTGGATCAGCTCGGGCCACGGGCGCTGGAACGAGGGCCAGATGGAGAAGCGCATCGCCGGAACGTACCCCCGGACGCCTCAGCCCCGCTCGATGCGCAGCGTGAACGCCGGCGTGTCGTCGGGCCGGTACGCCAGCACGACGGTGTCGGCCCGGCGGGTGATCGGGCCGCGATGGCCGAGCATGCTCACCGTCCCGGCCGGCAGGCCGTCGATGCTGACCGTCGCCGCGTCCGGCCGGCCACACACGATCGCGTACGTCGCGCCGTCGGCGCCCACGGTGACCCGCACCGGCAGACCCTCCTCGGTCACGAGTCTCGACGGCTCACCCGGGCGGCTGGCGTAGATGGCGGCGCCGTTCACCGACAGCCACTGGCCGAGCATCAGCAGCCGCAGCTGCTGCGCCCACGGGATCTCACCGCTCGCCATCGGCCCGACGTTCAACAACAGGTTGCCGCCGTCGGCCACCACGTCCACGAGCATGGTGATCAGCTCGTCGACCGGCAGGTACGTGTGCTCGCCCTCGAGCGTCGTGTAACCGAAGCTCGAGCCGATCCCCCGGCACACCTCGAACGCACGACCGACGGCCAGCGGGTGCCCCGAGTACTCGGGCGTGGTGAAGTCGGCGTGGGACGTGCCGTGCAGCACCCCGATGAGGTCGAAGCGGTCGTTCACCACGCCGTCGGGGTTCGCCTCGTAGAAGTCGGCCATCAGCGCCGCGGCACCCGCCCCGAAGCCGGGGTAGCCGATGTCGTTCCACAACACGTCGGGCCGGTACCGGGCCATCAGCTCTCGCCAGTGCGCGTCGGCGTAGGCGTGGTAGCGGTCGTCCTGGGGGATGGCGGCGAGCAGCGACGACCAGCTGTCGATGCCGAGGCCCTGGAACGTCCAGTCGAGCCCGCCGGAGTAGTACACGCCGAAGCGCAGCCCCGCCGCACGGACGGCGCCGGCGCAGTCACCGACCAGGTCGCGCGGCGAGGACCACGCGGTCCCGCGGCTCGGGTTGGGCGTGGCGGATGGCCACAGCAGCACGCCGTCGTGGTGCTTGGTCACCATGACGCAATAGCGGGCGCCGGCGGCGGCGAACAGCCGCCCCCAGCGGCCGGGATCCCACCCGGCCGAGGCGGCGAAGAACTCCGGCACGAAGGCGTCGTAGGGGCGGTCGCCGTAGGTGGCGGCGTGGTGCTCGGCCACGGGGGAGTCCGGGAACTGCAGCGAGTTCTGGTACCACTCGGCGTAGGGCGTCTCGACGAACGCCGCCCGCTCGCCCCGCTCGCGGTTGAGCGTGAAGGGATCCGGACCGACGGGCGCGAACGCGGGGATCGAGGCGACCGTCCAGTGCACGAAGATGCCCAGCTTGGCGTCCGACCACCAGGCCGGCAGTGGGTGGGTGGCCAGCGAGGCGGTGGTCGGCTCGTACCGCAAGGTCATCGCCGGGACCGTAGCGCCGGCGCTGCTGGGCCCGTACGCTCGAGCCATGAGCACCCCTGCCACCGCCGAGCGCGACGCACTGTGCGACCTGTTCCTGGAGGTGGGCCCCGACGCACCGACGCTGTGCGGCACGTGGACAACGCGCGACCTCGCCGCCCACCTCGTGGTGCGGGAGCGCCGGCCCGACGCTGCCACCGGCATCCTGATCCCCCCGCTGGCGTCGTACGGCGAGCGGGTGCGCGAAGGCGAGGGCCGCCGCGAGTGGGCCGACCTCGTCGCCCGGGTCCGCTCCGGTCCGCCGATCTGGAACCCCACCCGCATCGACGCCATCGAGCGGATCGCCAACACGGTGGAGTTCTTCGTGCACCACGAGGACGTCCGTCGCGCCCGCGACGGGTGGGAGCCCCGCGAGCTCGACCCGGCGCTCGAGGCTGACCTGAGCGCGGCGCTGCGGCGCATGGCGAAGCTGCTGGTGCGCAAGGCGCCCGGCGGCCTGGTGCTGATGCCGACCGGTGAGGCGGCCATCACGGCCAAGTCCGGTGAGCCCCACGTCGACGTCAGCGGCCCGGTGGGCGAGCTGGTGCTGTTCGTGTACGGGCGCCAAGCCGTGGCCAACGTCGGCCTCGTCGGCCCCGACGATCTGGTCGCCGCCATGCGCGACGCCCGCTTCGGCGTCTGAGCCGAGGTTGGTGCGGCCGGTCACGGCCGCCAGACTCAGCCCCCTCGAAAGGGGGCACGCATGGGGATCCTCCTCAGTGTGCTCGTCGCGGTCACGAGCGTCCTGACCGCTGCTTCGTCGGTGCCGGACCCGGCCACCGACCTCGCCGACATCGAGCGGCTCGTGTTCCATGCCTCGCTGCCGGCGTTCCTCGTGCTCGCCGACCGGGCGGCGGACCCACGATTCGACTGGACGACGGACCTGTGCTCGGCGCCGCTGGTCGGCAGCGTCGGACGCAGCTTCGACTTCCGCGGACCGTGCCGGCGCCACGACTTCGCCTACCGGAACCTGAAGCTGCTCGACCAGCGGTACTCCTGCCCCGCTCGTCCGCCCGGTCAGTACTGCCCACCCGGCGGGCCCCGCCGGAGCGTGTACTGGAACGCCGAGCGACGACGCTGGGTCGACCTACGGTTCCTGCTCGACATGTTCGACCACTGCGGCACCCGACCGTGGTGGGATCGGCAGCGCTGCTGGGGCTGGGCCCAGGTGTTCTACGGCGCGGTGCGCGCCATGGGCGGGCCCTAGCGGCGGAGATCAGCTGGCCAGCACGACGGTCAGCAGCTCGTAGAGCATCCGCCCGGTCGCGCCCCAGATGGTCTCGTCGTCGAGCTCGAAGAAGTGCAGCTCGTGGGCGTCGGCCGCCACTCCCCAGATCTCGGCGTGGTACGTGTCGTCGCGCACGAGCTCGACGAGTGGGACGTGCAGGATGCGGTCGACCTCACCGGTGGCCGGGTGCAGATCCGGCCACCGGTCAAGGCGGCCCAGCACCGGCACGATGTAGCTGCGGCTCACCCACGTGTTGAGGTGGCCCAGCTCGCCGAACAGCTCCACCAGCGACGGGTCGAGGCCCACCTCCTCGTGGGCCTCGCGCAGCGCCGCCTGCACCGGGGTCTCCCCAGGCTCGAGCCGGCCACCCGGGAAGCTGATCTCGCCGCGGTGGTCGCGCAGGTGCATGGCCCGGCGGGTCACCAGCACCTCGGCGCCGTGCTCGCCGTCGGCCAGCGCCACCAGCACGGCCGACAGGCGCGAGTCGGGGTGGTCCGGCGAGTAGGGGCGCAGCAGGCGGGCATGGGCCTCGAGGCTGGCGAGCACGTCGTCGGTGCGGCGCAGCACCGACGTGTCGTGACCACGCCACGGCGCCGATCCGCCCGGCACGGCGCTCGCGGGGCGCGGGATGTGCTGGTCACCACCGCGCCGGCGCTGCGGGGACCCGTCGCTCACGCCAGGAACACCGCGGGACGTGCGCTCAGGCGGGCGGCGTCCATCCGCTGGCGACGAGCTGGCGCAGGACCTGATCGAGGCCAGCCGTCTTCATGGTGGTGAGCACCTTGCCCGGCGTCTCCTCGCCACGCTCCCACTCGTCCCAGGCGGCGAGGATCTTGTCGATGTCGGGGGCCGGTCGCTCGAACGCCATGCGCCGAGCCTACCGACGTCCGGCCCTGCGTGGACCTGGTGTCCGACACCTGTCTAATGTTCGACAGATGTCGGACATCATCGACTACGAGCTGGACGACGTCATCGCCGCCGACACGCCGCAGCGCCTCAAGGCCCTCGGCGCGCCGGTGCGACTGCTCATCCTCGACCTCGTGCTCGAGCGCGCCATGACGGTGACCGAGCTGGCGGAGCGGGTGGGCAAGGCCAAGGGCACCGTCGCCCACCACGTGGACGTGCTCGTCGACGCCGGGCTGCTGCGAGTCGTGCGCCGCCGCAAGGTGCGCGCCATCGAGGAGCGCTCCTACGGCCGCACGGCGCGGACCATCGCCTACCCGGAGTCCACGGGCGGAGGGGGGCTGCCGTTCTTCGACGAGGCGATCGCCGAGTGCGACGTCGAGCGGATGCGCGACGAGGAGACACCGAGCGGCTTCACGCTGCGCCACGCCCGCATCCCAGCCGAGACCGCCGCCGCGTTCCTGGCCCGGCTCGACGAGCTGGCCCTGGAGTTCAGCGCCTCGCCGCGCGACGGCGACCAGGAGTACGCGCTGCTCATCGGGCTGTTCCCCACCAACCGGCGGGTGAGCCCCCGGTCCGGTGCCCGGCAGCCGTCATGAGCCGCGGGCGGCGCGGTGCGCTCGGGCGGAGTTACCACAAGCTGTTCGCGGCGAGCGTCATCTCCAACCTGGGCGACGGGATGGGCACGATCGCCTATCCCTGGCTGGCCTCGGCCGTCACCCGCAACCCGATGCTGATCGCGTTGATCGCGCTGGCCCAACGGCTGCCGTGGCTCGTCTTCACCCTGCCGGCCGGCGTCATCACGGACCGGGTCGACCGCCGCCGGGCCATGGCGGCGATGGACACCCTGCGCTTCGTGCTCACCGCCGTCGTGGGCATCGCCGTCGTCGTCAATCAGGACGTGCTCCCGGCCCCGGACGCCGTGCGGGACGTGACCGGCACCCGGACGGGGCTGTACCTGGTGGTCCTCGTGGCCACGCTGCTGCTCGGCATGGCCGAGGTGCTCCGCGACAACTCGGCCCAGACGATTCTGCCGGCGATCGTTGCGGCCGGCGACCTCGAGCGCGCCAACGGGCGGATGTGGAGCGCCGAAGCGGCCGCCAACACCTTCGTCGGCCCACCGCTGGGATCGCTGCTGCTCGCCGTCGCGTTCGCGCTGCCGATCTTCCTCGACGCCGCCTCGTTCTTCGCCGCCGCCGCGCTGGTGATCGCCATCCCCGGCACGTTCCGCGCCGAGCGGCCCGACGGCGAGGCGCCACCGCACTGGCGCCGAGAGCTGGCGGAAGGGGTGCGGTGGCTGTGGGCGTTCCCGCTGCTGCGGTCGATGGCGATCATCCTCGGGCTGATGAACGCGGCGGCGATGATCAGCGGCGCCACCTTCGTGCTCTTCGCCCAGGAGGTGCTCGACGCCGGCCCGGTGGTGTTCACGATCATCGGGATGGGCGGCGCGGTCGGCTCGATCGTGGGCGGAGGCCTGGCGTCGTGGCTGTCGCGCCGGCTCGGGCCCGGGACGTGCCTGGCGATCACGCTGGGCGGATCCGCGGCGATCGCGCTCCTCATCGGGCTCAGCAGCTGGTGGACGGTCGTGTTCGTGCTGTTCGGCATCGAGGCGCTGCTCGGCATCATCTGGAACGTGATCACGGTGAGCCTGCGCCAGACGGTCATCCCGGCCCACTTGCTCGGTCGGGTCAACAGCGTCTACCGGTTCTTCGCCTGGGGGATGATGCCCGTCGGGGCGGCCGCCGGCGGGCTCATCGTCGCCGCCGTCGGGCTGGTCGCCGACCGCGACGTCGCGCTGCGGGCCACGTGGTTCGCCAACGCCGCGGTGCACCTCGGGCTGTTCCTGTTCGGCCGCTCCCGTCTCACCACCGCGAAGATCGACGCCGCCCGCACCGCCGCCACCCCCGCCCCTTCTGAGTCCGGTTCTGGTCCCAGGAAGTAGCGCTGAGCGCT
>CAZKVJ010000024.1:29380-39126 GCA_964556225.1 uncultured Ilumatobacteraceae bacterium | reverse complement strand
CGAGGCCGCGCTGACGAGCGCCGGCGTCAACCCCACGCGGGACTCGATGATGGAAGCCATGCTGGCGCTCGGCGAGGTGCCGATCGCGCTGGCCAGTGGCGGCACCGGCACGCTCGCACCCGACAAGGCGTACATGGCCGACCAGGTGCACGTCGTGCGGGTCACCGCGGCGGGCGCCGAGACGGCACCCGGCGAGGACGGCCTCTACAACGGCTGCGCCGCCCCCGTGAACTGCGGCATCGTCATCAGCGACTGGTCACCGATCGCCTCCTGACGGCCGTGATCGCGGCTCAATCCTCGGAGTCGCTGCCGCAGTAGGGGAGCGGGGCCTGGTCGTCGAACGGCTCGACGGCGTCGGTGAACGCCGCCGTCGAGCGCACCGGCACGACGTTGCGGCTGGCGGCGTCGGCGGTGACCAGGTCGGCGGCCGCGGCGGCGAACGGTGCCCACGGCGCCAGGACGTCGGTCTCGCCGATGCGCGCCGCCCAGGTGTCGAGCCAGCCGCCGAGGTGGTCGCGCAGGAACACCCTCGCCGCCTGAGCGCACACGTCGGCCGCCTCGTCGTCGGCCCGCTCGCGGGCCTGCGCCTCGGAGAGCGACACGACCGACGCGAACTCGAGCTCCGCCACCACGTGGTCAGGCCGCTCCCGCGACACGGCCATGCCGAACGCCTTGTAGAAGCCGGCCACGTCGGCGAGGCGTGGCGTGTGGCCACCGGCGGAGGGCGGGGTGTTCGAGCACTCGTACGGCGCGATGCGGCCGTGGTCGAACCAGCGGATCCAGCGCCGGGTGAGGTCGGTGACCTCGCCGGCGGGGCGGGGCCCGACGTCGGCCAGGCGAGCCGCGGCTCGTGTGTCGCCGGATCGATCGAGCGCCTCGCGCAGCGCGTCGAGGTGCTCGGTGTCGGTCAGCGGGGTGGGGTCGGGGCCGAGCAGCTGGGCGAGGAGCGCGTACGCCACGGCGCGGGCGACCAGCACGTCGTGGCGGGAGGCGGTGGTGGCGGCCATGTCAGCCCGCCACCAGGAGACGGTGGGCGAGCTTGCTCGGCGTCTTGCGCCCCCCCGAGTCGGCCTCGTTGCCGGCCCAGAGCGCGAACGCGCAGGTGTAGGCGCGTCCGGGGTGGAGGTCGAGCTCGTCAGGGTCCGTTGCCGCCATCGGCTTCGCGACGACCACGGCCCACCCCGAGTCGCCGCGCATGCCGCGACCCATGGCGTTCTGGGTGGCGGTGGTGGTGGCGGTCCCGAACCCCCATGCCACGAGCTTCTCCACGCACGTGGTGCGCGTCGACCCCGACAGGGGGTTGCCGACGTGCAGCCCGGGCAGCCACTGGGTGACCCCGGCGGCCTCGTAGTCGGCCGGCGTGAGGTCGCGCGGATCGTCGGAGATGAGCGGGGTGTAGACGTCGATCGAGCGGTTCGGGTAGACGGCGGCCATCCCCTGCACTCCCTCGTCGAGGTCGCGCTGCCAGTCGGCCTTCCACTGCAGCAGCGTGGCCGGCGCCGCGGCACTGCCCATCATCCGCTCGGCCTGGTCGCCGTCGCCGGGCGCCAGGAGCACCGCGCAGGCGTCACGGAAGTCGTCGACCTTGACCGTGAGGTCCTCGGTCCCCGTGTCGGTCCACGTCAGCCGGAACGCGATGGTCTCGCCGTCGTGCACCGCCCGGACCGAGATCTGCGGCACGAGTGGCGTCTCGCGGTAGGGGAGGGCGATGGCCTGGGCATCCATCGCGATGACCGCCGGCATCGCCGACCGCCAGGTCTCCGATGCCGGGTCGTCGACCGGCGCCCGGCGGACCCGGGCGACCTGGACCGCGTCGGACGCGGTGGCATCGGGCTCGTCCGGGGCGCAGGCGGCGAGGGCGAGCGTGCCGGCGCCGGCCAGGCCGCCGGCGAGCAGGCCGCGACGAGAGAGCCCGGGCGAGGAGGTGCGGGTGGTCGTCATGCTCGGCTCCTCAGGTGATGTTGTACCGGTAGACGTTGAGGTCGGGGTCGAAGGGCGTGCGCTCGACCGTGGGCACCTTCAGCGGCATCCGCACGACCTCCTCGCCGTCCTCGGCCCAGGCGACGACCTTGTCGCCCTCGACCTTGAACCTCGTCATGATCCTGTTGGTCGACACGGCCAGCAGCAGGGCGCCGAGCAGCTCGTTGTCCTCGCCCTCCATCGCCGCCTGGTAGGTCTCGATCGCCCGGCGGGCGCCGGGGCCGAACAGCATCGTGAGGAACGCGTCGCTGTCTACGTGGATCGGCGGGATGTAGTAGATGTTCGGTTCCAGCCCGAACTGCGGGTAGAGCGGCAGCGCCACCTTGCGGACGTGCACGAGGAAGTCGATCGGGTTGTCCTCTCGCACCTCCTGGGGGGTGCTCACGAACCCGAACGAGCGGATCTTGCCGATGCAGTTCCGCATGCAGCGCGGCTGGTAGCCCTGCTCGACGGCCGGGAAGCAGAACACGCACTTCTCCGAGATCCGGGTGGTGTGGTTGTAGAAGATCTTCTTGTACGGGCAGGCCTCGTAGCAGACCCGGTAGCCGCGGCAGCGCTCCTGGTCGACGAGCACGATCCCGTCCTCGGGCCGCTTGTAGATCGACTGTCGCGGGCAGCCCTGCAGGCAGGCCGGATAGGTGCAGTGGTTGCAGACGCGGGGCAGGTAGAAGAACCACATGTCGTGGGGCAGCTTCAGGTGGTACCGCTGCACGGTCAGCGTGACGTTGACCTCGTCCTCGCCCTTGTTGGGATAGGCGTAGTCCATGTCGGTCGGCGTCCAGCCGATGTTCTTCTTGCCGGCCGGTGCCGCCTCGAAGATGGTCTGGCCGGCGTAGGTGTCGCCGTCCCAGCTCTGCGGGCCCAGCAGCTCGAGCTCGCGGACGTCCCACGCCAGCGGGAACGATCCCCACGGCTTGGTCTCGACGTTGTTCCAGAGCATGTACTCCTGGCCCTGGCCGGACGTCCAGCAGGTCTTGCAGGCCATGGTGCAGGTCTGGCACCCGATGCACTTGTTGGTGTCGAACACCGCCGCGGCTTGACGAACGGGGCGGGCCTCCTCGTACGGGTACGCCATCGTTCGGTTGAGCTGCCAGTTGTAGACCTCAGCCATTGCTTACCTCTCCGGACGGGCCGACGAAGCCGCCGGCGAGGAACGTCTGCATTGCGGTGTTCTCGTGGCCGGGGCGGTAGCCCATCTCGGCCGGGTACCAGAGCCCCTCGGTGGACTCGGCGCCGTCCTCGGCCTTCTCCATCTTCACGAAGGACTCCTTCGGCGCGCCGTCGGCGCAGTAGACGTCGAGCTCGAAGCCCTTGCCGATGAGCTGGCCGACGCCGTCCTTGCGGTTCATCGTGTCGGTCATCAGCGTCGGGCGCAGCCAGGCCCGGGTGACGGACTGGTGGCTGCCGTACCGGTAGCCGGCCTGGTAGTTGGTGCGCGGGTTGCGGGCCAGGCCGTCCGGGCGGGTCTCGTGCCCCTCGACGCTGCCGTGGGTGGCGACGTGGAAGTGGAACCAGGCCCGGGCGATGCCCTTCACGATCGACGGGTTGACCCGGGCCCGCACCAGCCAGCGGAACACCTTGTAGTCGTCCGGGCGGTCCTGCCAGCCCTTGAACGGCCGGTCCGACGGGTCGCCGTCGACCCAGATGTAGTCGCCGTCGGAGATCCCGAGCGCCGTCGCGTCCTCGGGGTTCATGTCGACGTAGCCCTCCGACACCCAGGGCTTGCGCGTGTCGTGGCGGTAGAAGTCGCCGTACGGACCGAAGATCAGCACGTCGGCGTCGACCGAGGCGCCCATCGAGTGGCAGGCGTGGCGGTACTTCGGCGTGATGAGCACGTGGGAGAAGCCGTCGGGTGTCAGCGGGTGCTTCGACGCCGCGATCTCCTCGGGGGTGCGCACGACGTGGCGCACCTGGCGGACCTCGTCGTTCAGGTCGTCGATGTCGAGCCCGTAGTCCTCCGGTTGGGCCGGCTCGAGCAGCGGGTGCGGGTGGGCCATGAGCACCCCCGGCTCGTAGGGAGTGCCGTCGACCGGTTCACGGTGCAGCGGCAGGTTCTCGCCGTACTCGATGAACTCGTCCTCGTCGCGGTAGAACTCGAGCCGCCCCGTCTTGGTGTACCAGGGCTTGCTCTCGTTCGTCTGCTCCCAGCCCACGATCTTCGGGGTGGTGCGCATCATCATGTAGAAGGGCGTGCCCTGCTTGCTCTTCTCGTGCAGCTCGTCGAAGGAGTAGCCCCGCGTCGGGTTGCCGCTGTCGAACACCCGTTGGATGTAGACGCCGGGCGTCGCCTCCCTGACGAAGTGCCAGTAGTCGGCGAAGCGCTGGTCGCCCGTCTCGTCGGTGAGCGCCTGGGCGATGAGCGCGTTGACCTCCATGTCGTCGAGCGTCTCGAAGATGCGCTCCATCGGCGTGGTGGGCCAGGCGTGCAGGAACGGGTTGGTGACGGAGCCGAAGACGTCGGGCAGCTGGCGCTCGGGCCACGAGTCGACGCCGAACACGATGTCGGCGTACTCGCACGACGCCGTCCAGTACCAGTCGTTGTGGATGATCATCTCGATCTTCGGCAGCGTGTTCACCATCACGTCGTGCGCGCCCTTGGCGTTGCCGAGCAACGAGTTCGAGTTGGCGAACTGCATCGACTTGGTCGGCGTGGGCATGTGGGTCTTGCCCGTGAACATCTTGTTGCCGACCTTCAGCGGGCGGTCGCCGTAGTTGTAGTAGTGCGCCGACTCGGCCTTCAGCCGCTTGTTGACCTTCGCCTTGGCCTCCGGGTCGAGCGTGATGTCGAAGGGGTCCTCGTAGATGTACTGGGGGATGCCCGAGAACGTGGCAAGGCGGTAGTTGCCCGCGTAGCTGCCGACCGTGCCGCCGTAGTGGCCGACGTTGTTGGTCAGTGCGGCGACCAGGATGATCGTGCGGTCCTTGTTGTCGTTGTTGAAGAAGTGGTTGGGGCCCATCCCCTCGACGAACAGGGTCTTCGTCGGGTTGGCGGCGATGTCCTTGGCCAGCTCCTCGATGGCGTCGACCGGCGCCCAGGTCACCTGCGAGATCTGCTCGGGGCTGCAGCTGTCCTCGAGGTGCTCCTTCACGGCGTCGAAGATCGGGCGCACCTGCACCGACGTCCCGTCGACGAGGCGCACGGTGAACTCGCCCTCGAGCGCCGGGTCGACGTCGGCGGGGAAGTTCTCACCGGTGTCGTCGTGGGTCACGACAGCCGGCCCGCCGGTGCGGGTGTTCCAGACCATCTGATCGCCCCAGGATTCGCGCAGGTCGGCCGGCGCGTACTGGTGTGGCTGCTCGGCCGCCGGCGGCAGCTTGGCGCCCGGCTCGACCAGCTCGACCGTGGTGAGCGTGGCGTTCTGGTAGCCGGGGATGACGTCGCTGGCCAGCAGCAGCTTCTTGGTGTCGGTGCGCACCAGGAGCGGCAGGTCGGTCTGGGTCTTCACGAACTGCTCGTCGTAGAGCTTGTCGCGCACGATCACGTGGGCCAGTCCGAGCGCGAGGGCGCCGTCGGAACCGGGTCGGATGATGATCGCCCGGTCGGCCTTGCACGACGACGACTGGTACTCGGGGGCGATCGTCACCAGCTTGGCGCCGTGCAGGCGGGCCTCGGTGATCCAGTGGCCCTCGGGCATCTTGGTGGCGATCCAGTTCATCCCCCAGAGGGTGATGAGCTTGGCGTTCTCGGCTGTGCAGAGATCGAAGTCGAGGGTCTGCTGGCCGGTGACCATGGGGTGCCCCGGGGGCAGGTCGGTGTGCCAGGAGTAGCTGTCCCAGTGCCGCCCGCCGTACGACTCGGCCGGCTCGACGCCCCGCACGGCCACGTCGAGCAGGGCGAGCATGTTGGCGAAGCGGTAGAACCCGCCGACGCGGAACGGCGCGTTGTACGGCATGCCACCCCGGAACTTCAGGACCTGCACGCCCGCCCCGTGCATGGCCTCGATCATCTCCTCCTCGTAGTAGCCCTGCGCGCGGAGCAGCTCGGCGCCCTCCTCGCCGCCGTACGTGCTGGCGATGTTCACGTAGACCTTCGCCGCCAGCGCGGCCGCCTCGGCGTGGGTGACCTTGTCGAAGTCCTCCTTGCCGCGACCTTCGCGGTACTCGAGCGGCGGCTGGCCGTCGGCCTCGCGGGGCATGCCGTCCTCGACCCACCTGCGGAACCCGGTGCGGACGTAGGCACCCTTCACCCGACGGTCGCTGTAGGCCCGCCGGATGTAGGCGAGCCCGGACACGCAGGCCCGCGGGTCCCAGCGCTGGGAGGCCTGGTTCCCGTAGAGGTCGGTGGCCTTGCCGTAGCCGAACGACGGGTCGGAGTAGATGGCGATGCCGTTCTTCACGCTGGCCTTCAGGAGGCAGCCGTGCGTGTCGTTGGGCCCGCACATCCAGTGGTAGGTGGAGTCGGGCGTGTAGAGGTCACGGTAGACCTGCTCCCAATCGCGGTTGGGGTAGGTCTCGAGCGGGTTCTGGGTCGGGTCGATCGGGGCCAGCATCGTGAGCTGGCTCGTCACGCGCGAGACCGGCAGCCGCCCGTGCAGGGCTGCCAGGAGAACCGCCGGGCTGGCCGCCAGGAGATCCCGGCGGGTCACCTCCTCACGGTCGTGCTCGCCGGAACCGCCCGGTTGTTGGATGGGCATGGGCCACCCCTTCGTCATTGCGTGAGTCGGTCCATGATCTACGCAGTCACAAATGAAGGGACGATGGCCGTTTGACGGCAACCGGTAGGGACGTTCGGCCCTGGTCGCGCTCACGAGCGCCATGAGCCGGTCCGAGGGGTCGACCCCACCTCGCCGGCGGGTGTCAGCCGGGACGCAGCCTCGAGTGCTCGACCCGGCGCCAGAGCGCTCCGATCCCGACGGCGGCGAGCGCGACGAGTGACACGTCGGCGGGCACGCGGACGCGCCACTGCGCGTTGACGGCCATGGACACGATGGTGACCAGGACGGGGACGCTGAGCAGCACCCAGGTGATCCGGAAGGGCCGCAGGCGGACGGCACCCCAGATCGCGGCCGGCACGAGCAGCCAGAACTGGACGAGGCCGATCCGGTAGGCCCGCTCGGGGCGTCCCTCGAACACGCCCTCGGCGGCGACCCGGCTCCACTCGTCCAGGTTCCACACGCGGGCGAACCGGAACACCGCCACCAGCGGCAGCCGCTCCAGGTGGTCGCGGGCGTACTCGGTGCCGGCGGTCCGGTGGATCTCCGACACCTCCGACGCGTCGAGCCCGTCCGGGAACGGCACCGCCAGCGCGCAGTCGATGCTGTACCCACCGAGGTTCGGCCCGTAGTACGTGTCGTCGCAGTTCGCGCCGGCGATCGTGAAGCCGTCGTTGGTCGACAACGTCACCGGCCCGTCGAAGCGGGCTCGGTTCCAGAGCACCCACGGGCTGACGACCAGGACCGCCGCAGCCAGCCCGGCGCCGACGACTGCGGCGACGCGGCGGAACCCGTCCGGCCAGGCGCCCACCAGCGCGAGCGGCGCGACCAGCAGCGCGGTGAGCGCCATCAGCTCCGGTCGAGCCAGGGCGGCGACGCCGACCGCAGCACCGGCCAGCGCCGCACTCGCGGGACCTGGCTGGCGAGCCAGGCGCACGCCGGCGAGGATCACTCCGGCGACGGCGATCGACGCCCACGTCTCGGACAGGATCAGCCCGTCGTTGATCCAGAGGTTGGCGTACACCGCCGTGATCGCCGCGGCCAGCACGCCCACCCTCGGGCCGGCGAGGGATCGCCCCACCAGTGCCATCAGCGGCACGAGCGCCACGCCGCCGAGCATCGTGACCACCCGCTGGGCGTCCACGAAGTCGCCGTCGTAGAACCACCAGGTGACCGGCGTGAGCACGAGCGCGGTGAGCGGCGGGTGGTCGGCCGCCGGCATCCCCCGCTCGAAGGGCTGCTCGAACCACCGTCCCTCGGCATTGCGCAGCGCCTGCGCCGAGTAGTACAGCTCGTCGCCGATCACGGTCTGGTCCATCGTGACGCCCACGGTGAAGGCGAGCCGCACGGCCAGCCCCAGGGCGGTCAGCGCCAGCACGCACGCCCAGAATCGTCGGTCCATCACCCCCGCGGCGCGCACCGGCGGCAAACTACCTGGGCGAATCCCCGGGGAGGTCGATGCGCCGGTCGACGCCGAGGATCGACAAGAAGAAGCTGGACAGCACGATCGTCGAACCGAGCACCAGCCCCAGCGCTGCCGGGACGACCACGCGGAGCTGCTGGCCGGGGTCGAGATCCCCCCAGCCCTCCGAGCTCCACCGCACGAGTGAGCCGACCGCTCCGACGAGTCCGGCGAGCAGGACGATCGCGCCGACGAGGAGACCCCGCTCCAGCCGGAAG
This sequence comes from uncultured Ilumatobacteraceae bacterium, assembly GCA_964556225.1. Taxonomy (GTDB): domain Bacteria; phylum Actinomycetota; class Acidimicrobiia; order Acidimicrobiales; family Ilumatobacteraceae; genus CAZKVJ01. The sequence goes on along the minus strand of CAZKVJ010000024.1, from coordinate 30,814 downwards.
CGCTCGGCGAGGCGCTCGATCCGTCCGTCGGGAGGGAGGAACCCGCGTGCGACGGCGTACACCTTCGTGAACACGGCGAAGAGCACCGCCTGGAACCCGATGATCGTCAGCGCCGCGGCGTACACGAGCGCTCCCACGTCGAAGCTGACGTCGCCGACGGTGACCGGGCCGGCCACGAGGAGCGCGGTGGCGACGAGGCCGGCGATGAGCATCACCAGGCCGGGGATCAGGAACAGCCATCGGGGGCTGTAGAGGAGGAGGAAGCGCAGGTGGCGCCAGCCGTCGTGCCAGGTGCGCAGGTGGGGGCGGCGTGCCCGCCCGTCCGGGCGCAGCGGGGTCGGCACCTCGCGGATGTCGAGGCCGGCCAGCGACGCCCGCACCACCATCTCCGACGCGTACTCCATGCCGTCGGTGCGCAGCCCGAGACCGGCGATGGCGTCCCGGCGGAACCCCCGCAGCCCGCAGTGGAAGTCCTTCACCGGCACGCGGAACAGCAGCCGGCCCACCCAGGAGAGCACGGGGTTGCCGAGGTACCGGTGCAGGAACGGCATGGCGCCCGGCTCGATGCCGCCCGCGAACCGGTTCCCGATCACCAGGTCGGCGCCGCTGCGCAGCTCGTCGAGGAACGGCTCGAGCCGGGAGAAGTCGTAGCTGGCGTCGGCGTCGCCCATGACCACGAACGTGCCGGCCGCGGCGGCGATGCCTCCCTGGAGCGCGGCGCCGTAGCCGCGGCGCTCGACCGGCACCACGCGGGCGCCGGCCGCCGAGGCCAGCTCGACCGAGCCGTCGGTCGAGCCGTTGTCGGCGACCACCACCTCGCCGTCGATGCCGGCCCGCTCCAAGAAGCCGGTGGCGGTCTGCACGCAGCCCTCGACCGTCTCGGCCTCGTCGAGGCACGGCATGAGGATCGTGAGCTCGCACGGGTCGGGCACAGGTGCGAGGGTAGGGGACCGCCGAGGAGTAGCGTCGGGTCATGACGCGGCTGTGCGAGCGACCGGGCTGCTCCGCCCCGGCCGAGGTCGCGTACGGCTTCGACCCCGACCGTCGCTTGGTGTGGCTCGACGCCACCATCCCGGGCGAGGTGCTCCTGGCCGGGGCGCTCTGCCGCCGTCACGCCGACGCCATGGTGGTGCCGAGGGGTTGGACCCTCGACGACCGGCGGGATCCCTCGCCGCGGCTGTTCCGCCCGCCCGCGCCGTCGGTCGACGACACAGCGTCCACTGCCCGTCCGCGTCGCTCCCGCCGCCCGGCGCGCCACCGCCCCGCCGAGCTGTTCGACGAGGTGGCGGAGGTGCCGGATCCTGACGAGACGGTGGCGATCCCCTGGACGCCCCAGTTCGATCACGCCGACGATCTCGGCGGGCTGCTCGACGCCGGGTCGCCCCTGCTGGCCCGAGCCTTTCGGGGCACGACCCGACGCCGCCCACCCGACTG
>CAZKVJ010000024.1:0-29280 GCA_964556225.1 uncultured Ilumatobacteraceae bacterium | reverse complement strand
CTGGTCCACCCACCCGGCTGGTCCACCCACCCGTTCTGGTCCCAGGAAGTAGCGCTCAGCGCTACTTCCTGGGACCAGAAGCAAGGGGAGAGGGTGGGTCAGCTGGCGCAGTGCTCGGCGACGAAGGTCGCGAGGCGCGTCTCGCGCTCGGCGAGGCGGGCCTGGGCCGTCTCGACCCGCTGGATCCTCCGGTCGATGCGGGCCACCAGCTCGGTGCGTCCCGCGCTCTCGGCGCGAGTCCGAGCCTCCTCGAGGCGGGTGTGCCAGGTGGCCAGACGCTCCTGGCGCTGGTCGATGTGCTGCTGGATCTGCTCATGGTGCTCGCAGATCGCCTCGACCCGCTGGCCGGACCCGGCGGGGGGTGCCGGGTCGCCCTCGGACGCCGAGGCCGCTCCGGCCACGAGCGTGAGGCTGAGCCCCGTCACCACGACGGTGGTGCCGAGGATCCGCTGCAAGGTCTTCTTGTGCTGTGTCATGTCGTCCTCCTGACGCTGTGTCGGTCGGCGCTTCGTCCGCCACGGTCATCGTGCGACGCCGATGTGAGCGAAGTGTGAGGGCGCACACATCTCGGGTGAGAATGCACGGGTGGACGTCCGCTCGTCGCTGTCGACCGCCCGCTCACCAGACGATGTGTTCGCCTGGGTCGACGACCTGGACCGCTACCCGGAGTGGAACCGCCTGACCCACTCGGTGACCCGTCTCGACGACGATCCGGCCGGCCCGGCCTGGTCCGTGGAGCTGCGGGCGAAGGTCGGCCCGCTGGCTCGCAGCAAGCGGTTGCGGATGGTGCGGGTCCTGCGCCAACCACCGGGCACGGACCGCACCGGCGAGGTCGTGTTCGAGCGCCGTGAGCTCGACGGGCGCTCGCACGCGCCGTGGGTGCTGCGGGCGCTGGTCCTGGCGGACGGTGCGAGCACCGACCTCCACATGCACCTCCATTACGGCGGACGGCTGTGGACCGGTGGTGTGCTCGAGCGCGTGCTCGCCGACGAGATCGACCGTGGCCGCGACCGGCTGCTCAGCCTGCTGGAGCCGCCCACGCGCTGAGCCGGCCATCGCGGCGCCGCTCGAGGCGCAGCTCCAGGCCGAAGCAGGCGCTCAGGCGCTCCTCGTCGAGCGTGGTGTCGATCGGGCCGGCGGCCAGCACCCGGCCCTGGTGCAGCAGCATCACGTGGGTCATGCCCGGAGGGACCTCGTCGACGTGGTGGGTCACCAGCACGATCGGCGGGGCCGCCGAGTCGGCGACCAGCTCGGCGAGCGCCCCGACGAGCTGCTCGCGGCCCGCCAGGTCGAGGCGGGCGCTCGGCTCGTCGAGCAGGACCACACCGGGGTCGTTCATGAGGGTGCGCGCCAAGAGGACCCGCTGCTGCTCCCCGGACGAGAGGGTGGCGAGCGAGCGGCCGGCCAGCCCGGCCACGCCCAACCGGTCGAGGCAGGACCGGGCTCGGGCCCGGTCGGTGTCGTCGTAACGGTGCCACCACGGCTCGAGCGCGGCGTGCTTGGCGGTCATGACGACGTCGAGCGCGCTGAGCTGGGGGCGCAGCTCGGCCGCCAGGGACGCCGAGGCCCACCCGATCCGGCGGCGGAGCCGGCGGACGTCGGTGCGCCCGAGCCGCTCCCCGAGCACCTCGACCACCCCGGTCGTGGGGTGCTCGTAGAGCGAGGCCACCCGCAGCAGGGTGGTTTTGCCCGATCCGTTGGCCCCCAGCACGAGCCAGCGCTCACCGTCACGGACCTGCCACGTGACCTCGCTCAGGATCCAGCGGTGGGCTCGGCGCACGCCGACATCGCTCAAGTCGAGCGCGATCGCACCGATGGAGTGGTCCACGGGGCGACGGTACCGGAGCCGCCTGCCGTAACAGAACTGCAACACCTCAGTATGCTCGCGCCCGTCATGTCCCGAGTCGCCCCCCGTCTGTGGACCGCCGTCGCCGCGCTCCTGGTGAGCGCGGTGCTGCCGGTGGGCATCAGCGCGGTCGCCGCCGACGAGGATCCGGCCGAGAAGGCGGCTCGTGAGATCGCCGAGGCCCGCGAGCAGGCGAACGCGGCCGCCGAGGCCTGGGCCGCCGCCGAGTCGAGGCTCGACGAGCTGCAGCTGGCCCAGGAGCAGACCCAAGCCGAGCTGGTGGCGCTCGAGGCCAAGGCCGGCGAGCTTCGCACGGCGGTAGAGCAGATCGCCGTCAACCGCTTCGTGCAGGGCAGCACCGGCAACATCCCCCTCGTCAGTGGGTTCGAGGGACCGAGCCAGCAGGCCCAGGCGGACGTCCTGCTGTCGATCGTCACCGACACCTCGGCCGACTCGCTCGACGAGTTCGACGCCGTGTCCGACGAGCTGGCGGCCAAGCGCGCGCAGCTCGAGCGCCAGCAGGAGCAGACCGAGCAGGCCATGCGTGACCTCGAGGCCGCCCGCCAGGCCGCCGAGGCCGAGGTCGTGCGCCTGAAGGAGGTCGAGGAGCAGCGCCTCCAGGACGAGGCGGTGCGCAAGGCCCTCGAGGCTCGCCAGGCCGAGGAGCGCCGTCAGGCGCTGGAGAAGGCCGAGGCGGACCAGCGGGCTGCGGCCGCCGCCCAGGTGAACGCCACGGCCGGCACGGACGACGACGGCGCGTCGGGTGGCCGCGGCACGACGTCGCGGCCCAGCGGCGGCGGAACGGTGGGTGCCAGCGGGACCGGGGCCGTCGGGTCCGGGAACGGTGCCATCTACGGCAGCGCCGGGTGGCAGTGCCCCGTGGCCGGGCCGGCCGCCTTCGCCGACACCTGGGGCGCGCCCCGCTCGGGTGGCCGCCGCCACCAGGGGGTCGACATGATCAGCCCTCGGGGCACCCCGCTCGTGGCGGTGGTGTCCGGTGTTGCCGCCTCCAAGACCAATCGCCTCGGCGGCAACACCGTCTACCTGGCGGGCAGCGACGGCCACCGCTACTACTACGCCCACCTCGACAGCTGGGGCACACTGGGGGCGGTGTCGGCCGGGACCGTCATCGGCTACGTCGGCGACACCGGCAACGCCACGGGCACCCCGCACCTCCACTTCGAGATCCATCCCAACGGTGGGGCGGCGGTGAACCCGTACCCGACGGTGCGCGCCTTCTGCTGACGGCGCTCCGGTTTCGCGCCGCAGCATCGCGGCGTGCGATCCTTCGCCGGTGGACGAGCTCGCCAGCCGGCTGGGGACGCTGCTGGGCGGTCAGGTCAGTGACCTGACCCGCCTGTCGGGAGGGGCGTCGCGCGAGACCTGGCGCTTCGTCCTCGCGGGCCGGCCTCTCATCCTGCAACGCCAGCGGGCCGGGTCCGATCGAGACATGACGGTCGAGGCCGCCGTGCTCCGGGCGGCCAGGGCGGCGGGCGTCCCGGCCGCCGAGGTGGTGGCCGACTCGGCGAGCTCCGACGAGCTCGGTGCTCCGTTCCTCGTGCTGAGCGCGGTCGAGGGTGAGACCATCGCCCGGCGGATCCTGCGCGACGACGAGTACGAGCCGGCGCGCCGGGTGCTCGCCGCCCAGCTCGGCCGGGCCGCGGCCCGGCTCCATGCCATCGACCCCGCCGAGCTGCCGATGCTCGCCGAGTCCGACCAGCTCCGTGAGTACCGCCAGATGCTCGACCTGATGGGCGAACCCCACCCCACGTTCGAGCTGGCCTTCCGCTGGCTCGAGCACCACCGTCCGCCGCCCGGCCGGCGCACGGTCGTCCACGGCGACTTCCGCCTCGGCAACGTGATCGTCGGCCACGACGGGCTGCGCGCCGTGATCGACTGGGAGCTGGCCCACATCGGCGACCCGCTCGAGGACCTCGGGTGGTTGTGCGTGCGGGCCTGGCGGTTCGGCGCCGCGCTTCCGGTGGCTGGGGTGGGTCGGTACGACGATCTGTTCGAGGCCTACGCGTCGGCTGGTGGTGGCGCCGTCGACGTCGAGGCCGCTCGGTGGTGGGAGGTGCTCGGCACGCTGAAGTGGGGGATCATGTGCATGATGCAGGCCCACGCGCACCTGAGCGGGATCTCTCGCAGCCACGAGCTGGCGGCCATCGGGCGACGGGTGTGCGAGAACGAGCACGACCTGTTCCTCGCCCTGGAGGGCCGCTGGTGAGCGCGCCGCACGACGCCCCGACCGCCGCCCAGCTGGTCGAGGCAGTGCGCGAGTGGCTCGAGCGCGACGTGATGACCGGCACGCAGGGCCGGCTCCAGTTCCACGCCCGGGTGGCGGTCAACGTCTTGTCGATGGTCGAGCGCGAGCTGGCGCTCGGCCCGGCGCAAGCCGAGGCCCATGCGGCACGCCTGGCGGTGCTGGGCTGTGCCGACGAGGCGGAGCTGGCGGCCCGGATCCGCGACGGCTCCCTCGACGACCGGCTCGACGAGGTGCGCGCGCTCGTGCGCGAGAGCGTCGCCGACAAGCTGGCCGTCGCGAACCCCCGTTACGCAGATCGACCGTAGGTGCCGTGAGCGGCGGTTAGCCTCGCAGCGTGGACTCGCCCGAGACCTGGCGGTGGATCTGGCTCGTCGCGTCGGCGGTGTTCCTCCTCGGCGAGATGGCGACGGCAGCGTCGTTCTTCATGCTCCCGTTCGCGATCGGGGCAGCCGTGGCAGCGGTCCTGGCCTTCCTCGACGTCTCGGTGGCCTGGGAGTGGGCGGCCTTCGTGGTCGTGTCGCTGGTGGCGCTGGCCGCACTCTGGCCGCTGCGCCGTCGGCTCGACCGGGCCGAGCCGGTCGACGGGATCGGTGCACGCCGTCTGCTCAACCAGCAGGGGGTGGTGCAGGTCGAGGTGCCGGCCGGCCCGGACGGGTCGGGGATGGCGCTGATCGGCCGTGAGGAGTGGCGGGCCCAGAGCCACGACGCGACGAGGATCGCATCCGGCACCCACGTGGTGGTGCTTGCGGTGCGCGGCACGGCCGTCGTCGTCCGTCCGGTCGATTCCCACACGTCGGAGGATCTGTCGTGACCGTCCCGGTGATCGTCCTCGCCGTCGTCTTCCTGCTCGTGCTGGTCTTCGCTGCCTCGACGGTGAAGATCGTGCGCCCGTACCAGCGCGGCGTGGTCGAGCGTCTCGGCCGCTACCACGCCACCGTCGACCCCGGTCTGCGCCTCATCATCCCGTTCGTCGACAAGATGCGCCTGGTCGACATGCGCGAGCAGGTCGTCGACGTCCCCCCGCAGGAGGTGATCACCAAGGACAACGTGGTAGTCAGCGTCGACGCGGTCGTGTACCACGAGCCGACCGACCCGCAGCGGCTCATCTACAACGTGGCGAACTTCATGCTCGCCATCACCAAGCTGGCGCAGACGAACCTCCGCAACCTGGTGGGCGACCTCCAGCTCGACGAGGCCCTCACCAGCCGCGACTCCATCAACGCCAGCCTGCGGGCGATCCTCGACGACGCCACCGACACCTGGGGCGTGCGGGTGAAGCGGGTGGAGATCCAGCGCATCGACCCACCGCCGGACGTCATGGCGGCCATGCACGAGCAGATGAAGGCCGAGCGCACCCGCCGCGCCACCGTCACGAACGCCGACGGCGAGCGCCAGGCGGCCATCACGATCGCCGAGGGCGAGCGTCAGGCCGTCATCCTGCGCGCCGAGGCGAACCGCCAGGAGCAGATCCTGCGTGCCGAGGGTGAGGCCCAGGCCGTGCGCCAGCTGGCCGAGGCCGACCGCTACCGCCAGCAGACCGTCGCCCAGGGCCAGGCCGACGCCATTCGTCAGGTGTACCAGGCGATCCACGACGGCGATCCCACGCCGGACCTCATCGCCATCAAGACGCTCGAGGCGCTCGCCGCGGTGGCGAACGGTCGGGCGACGAAGATCTACCTGCCGGCCGGGAGCACGTCACTGCTGCCGGCCCTGGCCGGGGTGGCCGAGCTGTTCACGAACCCGATCGCCACCGCCGACCTCCCGCCCATGCCCGGCTCGGAGGTCGACGCGCCACCCCTCGACGAGCCCGAGCTCCCGCCCCCCGCCTGAGCGCGACCGATCTGCGCGGTTCAGCGGGGGGTGCGGGCGGCGAGCTGGCCGCAGGCGGCGTCGATGTCGGTGCCGCGGTTGCGCCGTACGGTCGCGTTGACGCCGAGCGCCTCGAGCCGGGCCCGGAACGCGGCGACCCGCCCCGGCGGCGTGCCGGTGGTCGGCCAGCCCGGCGTCGGGTTGAGCGGGATGAGGTTCACGTGGGCGGCGAGGGGCAGGGCCCGGGCCCGCTCGGCCAGCTCGACGGCGTCGACGTCGCGGTCGTTCACCCCGTCGATGAGCGCCCACTCGAAGCTGAGCCGGCGCCCCTTGGCCCGCAGGTACTGGGCACACGCCGCCATCAGCTCGTCGAGTGGGTACCGGCGGTTGATCGGCACCAGCTCGTCGCGCAGCGAATCGTTGGCGGCGTGGAGCGACACGGCGAGGTTGACCGGCAGCGGCCGCTCGGCCAAGCGCCGGATGCCCGGCACGATGCCCACGGTCGACACCGTGAGATGCCGGGCCGAGAGCCCGAGGTCGGCGTGCAACCGCTCGATCGACGCCCACACCGCCGCCTCGTTGGCCAGCGGCTCACCCATCCCCATGAACACGACGTTGCCGACGCGCCGGCCCGTGGCCCGGGCCCGTTGCGACGCCCTCACCACCTGCTCGACGATCTCACCGGTGCTGAGGTGACGGTCGAACCCGGCCTGCCCGGTGGCGCAGAACCCGCAGCCCATCGCGCACCCGGCCTGGCTGCTGACGCAGACCGTCGCCCGGTCGGGGTACAGCATGAGCACGGTCTCGATCCGATGACGGCCGTCGGGGCCGAGGGCCCACAGCGACTTGACCGTGTCGCCGGCATCGCTGACCCGCTCGGCCACCAGTTCGAGCGCGAGCGGCAGCTCGCTCGCCAGCCGGGACCTCACCGGCTTGGGCAGGTTGGTCATGTCGAGCGGGTCGGCGAGCTGCCCGTACATGCCGCTCCACGCCTGGTCGACGCGGTAGCGGGGCTCACCCGCAAGCAGCGCGGCGAGCTCGTCGCGCGTCACGTCGTAGCGGGTCGGCATCCCGTCGAGGCTACCGGCGGTCGGTCGCGGCCTCCGGGGGCACAGGGCGGAACGGTGCCGGCCCGGTGCAGCGCGCCGCCGGGCGGATCAGCTTCGGGTCGGCGGCCTGCTCCAGCGCGTGTGCACACCAACCGACGACCCGGCTCACCGCGAACGTCGGCGTGAAGAGCTCGCGGGGCAGGCCGCAGGCGGCCATGACGACGCCGGCGTAGTATTCGACGTTCGTGGCGAGCGACCGCCCGGGCTCGAGGCGGTCGAGGGTGGCCTCGATCCGTCCCTTGACCTCGACGGCCCTCACGGCCAGCTCGCCCCCCACGTCGAGCGCCAGGCGCCGCAGCAGCGCCGCGCGAGGGTCCACGCGCCGGTACACGGCGTGGCCGAACCTCATGACCGTCGATCGCCCGCCGGTCGCTGGACGCGTCGATGGCCGAGCTCGTCGCCCGCTCGCTCGCCCGGCGTCCGTCCGACGCACTGGTCGCAGCGCTGGACCGGTGCTTGGTGCTGCTGGCCGATCACGAGCTGGCCTCGTCCACCCTGGCGGTCCGAGTCGCCGTCTCGACCCGCGCCGAACCCCACGCGACGCTGCTCGCCGGCCTGGCCGTCCTCAGCGGACGGCTGCACGGGAGTGCGAGCACCCGCGCCCACGAGGCTGGCACACGCGGCCGAGGAGGCGGGCGAGCGGCCGCTGCGGTTCCGGGCGATGGCGCGCTACGAGCCCACCTCAGCAGCCAACCGCTCGTAGTCGGCCATGCGGGCACGCAGCACGTCGAGGCTCGCCGTCCAGAACGCCTCGTCGGTCACGTCGAGCCCGAACGCCGTGCCGAGCTCCTCGGCGCTGGCCATGCCCGCCCGCGACAGCAGGTCGTCGTAGCCACTGCGGAACCGGTCCGGATCGGCGCGGTAGCGAGCGAAGAGCCCGAGGCCGAACAGCAGGCCGTAGGTGTAGGGCCAGTTGTAGTAGTGCGAGCTGTAGTAGTGCGGCTTCACCACCCACATGTGGCGGTGGGCCGTGGACTGGTCGAGACCGTCGCCGTAGGCGGCCTCCTGGGCGGCGAGCATCATCTCGTCGAGCTCGGACACACCGAGGGTTCGCCGCTGCCGGCGGGCGAAGACCTCGGTCTCGAACAGGAACCGGCTGTGGATGTCGACCACGACTTGGGCCGAGCCTTGGAGGTCGACGTCGAGGAGGGCGAGCCGCTCCGTCCCGTCGAGCCGGGCCAGCCCGGCCTCGACCACCAGCGTCTCGCAGAAGATGCTCGCCGTCTCGGCGAGTGCCATCGGCAGGTGTCGCTGCAGCGCGGTGCGCCCGGCGAGCTGGGTGTTGTGATAGGCGTGGCCGAGCTCGTGCGCCGCCGTCTGGGTGGACTCGGCGCTGCCGCTCCAGTTCAACAAGACCAGCGACCGGTCGCCGACGAAGGACATGCAGAACGCGCCGCCCACCTTGCCATCGCGCGGCTCGGCATCGATCCAGTGGCCGCCGACGGCCCGATCCACCAGCTGTGCCAGCCCCGGGGAGTACGTCGCGAACGCGCGGCGCACGATGTCGATGCCCTCGTCCCACGACACCGACGCAGGCGCGAACGGCAGGGGGGCGAGGAGGTCCCACCATGGCAGCCCGCCGGCATGGCCGTGCAGACGAGCCTTGGCGCGCATCCAACGGCGGAAGTCACCCAGTGAGGCGACGATCGCGGAGTGCATGGCGTCGAACGTCGCCCGGCTGACCGAGTTTGCGAACAGGGAGGCCTCGAGCGGCGAGTCCCAGCGCCGGCGCTGGTTGACCACGTTCGCTTCGCCCTTCACGCCGTTCATCGCCGCTGCGCACGCCACGGCCACCTGGGGCCAGGCGACCAGCTCGGCGTCGTAGGCGCTGCGCCGGACCGCTGCGTCGACGTGTGTGGCAAGCCCGCGCACGGCCGGCATCGGCAGTCGCTCGGTGTGACCGTCGGGGAACGTGACCTCGCCCATGAGCTGCGAGGTCACATCCGCGTGGAGTCGGGTCCAGGCCGCTGATCCGGTCGGGGACAGCTCGGCGTAGAGCCGCTCCTCGGCCTCGCTCATCTGGTGCTCGGCCCGAGCGGAGAGCCGGTGGAGCGGCCCGCGATGCTCGTCGGCCTCCGGGCTCTTGGCCGCCAGCTCGTCGACCCCCAGGGCCGCCACCCACTCGGACAGCCGGGCGAGCAGTGGGCGGATGCCGGCCTCGAGCACCTCGAGCTCCGACAGCACACCCTGCGCCCGCTCGTCGCGGGTGTTGGTGGAGACGGTCGCGTACACGTAGGCCCCGAGGATGTCCAGCGTGGACTCGACCTGGTTGAAGGCGCGGATGACGGCGTCGGTCGCGGCGGCATCTTCATCGGTCGGCGCGCGGGGTTCGACCGCACGAACACCGTGCTCGTCAAAGAGCCCTTGGAGGCGCACCACATCGGCGCGCAGCGCCTCGAGCGCGGCGCCGAACTCCCGCCCCGACAGCGACTCGTAGACGTCGGTGACGGACCAGTGCGGCAAGGTGGCGGTCATCGGGACCCTTCTCTCGCGATGGGAGGCGAGGCCTCGGAGGAGGCGATGTCGCCGACGTAGGCGACGTCGGTGCGGCCGACGCGGAACCCGAGCGACTCGTAGAGCGTGACGGCAGCGCGGTTGTCCGCATCGACGAACAGCATGCCCTCGTCGACGCCGACTCGTGCCAGGTGGTCGAGGCCGGCCAGCGTCAGTGCCCGGCCGAGTCCGAGGCCGTGGAAGTCCGGGTCGACGGCGATCACGTAGATCTCTCCGAGCAGCGGAACGGTGTCAGCGTGCACCTTCGTCCAGCAGAAGCCGGCGAGCCGGCCGTCGCGCTCGTGGAGCAAGAAGCCCTTCGGGTCGAACCACGGCTCCGCCTGTCGCGCCAGCAGCGCCTCTCGGTCCCACCCTCCCTGCTCCGGATGCCAGTGGAAGGCCCGGTTGTTGACCGCGAGCCAGGCGTCTTCGTCGGCGCCGGGCCGGAACGGTCGCGTGATCAGCTCGTAGGGCACACCCGTGGGCAGCGGGCGGCGCATCTGGTGCAGCCGCCGGTGCGGGTGCAGTCCGACGTCGGCGGCCAGGCGGTCGTGGAGTCGAGTCGGCTCGAAGACCCACCAGTGCACGTGTCCGCCACCCTCGCTCGCGACGACATCGGTGGCGGCCCTGAGCATCTCCGGACCGATCGCCGCCATGTCGTAGCGGTGGTGCGGGTGGACGACCAGCTCCAGGGCCCAGGATTCGTGGCTGCGGGAGAGCTGCGCGTACGCAACGGCGTGGTCATGTGCCGGCTCGGTGGCGACCAGGCCGGCGAACCCGGGACGCCCACCCTTCGCCAGGTCCAACCACAGGTGGTCCGACATCGGTCGGTGGCCGTCGGCGCGCTCGGCTGCCGCCACCAGATCGTGCACCTGGGCGAGGTCGGTGGGCGACATCTCTCGCTTGATGTCGAGCCGGCGCATCCATCCCCAGGGTACTGGTGCTCACCGGAGCCGTGCTGAGACGGCGGGTAGCCTCCCGGCGATGGCCACCCCCCGCACGCCGAAAGGTCGCACCCGCGAGGTCGCCCGGCGACTGGCCATCGAGTACCCGGACGCCACCTGCGAGCTCACCCACTCGAATCCGTTCGAGCTCCTGGTGGCCACGATCCTGTCCGCGCAGTGCACCGACGCTCGGGTGAACATGGTGACGCCGGCACTCTTCGCCCGCTACCCGACACCGCACGACCTGGCCGATGCCGCGCCGGCCGAGCTCGAGGCGATCATCCAGTCGACCGGGTTCTACCAGTCCAAGGCGAAGAACCTCATCGGGATGGCCCAGGGTCTCGTCGAGCGCTTCGACGGCGAGGTCCCGACGCGGCTCGAGGATCTGGTGACACTGCCCGGCGTCGGTCGCAAGACGGCCAACGTCGTGCGCAGCGTCGCGTTCGACCTGCCGGGGCTGCCGGTCGACACCCACGTGGGCCGGTTGTCGCGCCGGCTCGGGCTGACGGTGCACGAGGACCCCGTGAAGGTGGAGCTGGAGCTGAACGGCTACCTGCCCGCCGCCGGGCGAGGAGCGTTCAGCCTGCGGATGATCCTGCACGGCCGGCGGGTGTGCGACGCCCGCCGGCCTCGCTGTGAGGCGTGCGTGCTCGAGGACCTGTGCCCGTCATCGACGTTGCCCCGGGCCCCCCGGCGAGGTCGTCGCGGCGCCGCCACCGGTTGAGAGTTGCGACCACGCACCGTGGTCGGCAGGCGGACAGCGGGTGCTGACGTCCAACTTGCATTCTCCCCCCATGCGTGTAACATGACGTCACCAACCAGGTTCCCGCCACCTGGATTGAGGGCGACGCCGAGATCCGCCGCTTGGTGTCGCAGGAGCGACGGCCCCTTCGGGGGCCGTCGCCATTTTTCCCGACTTCGTCAAGGCCGCCACGCGCCGTGGCGAGATCTTGACCACCTGGGCCGTTCGGCCCAGGTGTGGACCTCGGCGGGAACGGGGTCAGCCGGCGAGCTTCTCGGCCCGCAACAGCTGACGATGAGCGGCGCGCAACGCTCGCTCCGCCTCGTGGATGGCGGCGACGAGATCGTCGCGCTCCGTGCCGACGTGGGCCGTCGCCAGGGCGCCGACACGCTCGCGGTAGCGCGCCACCACATCGGCGGCGGCGGCCAGCTCGGCGGCGGTGGTGGTGGCGCTCGACATGGGCCCAGTCTGGCCGAGGTTCGAGCACTGCGGGCGGACGTCGAACCCGTTCGCGGCCCGGCCGGGGCCATCGGTAGCCTCGCTCGACGTGCGACCTGTTCCCGTGCGTGACGACTTGAGGGCCCTCGAGGGCTACCACTCGCCACAGGTCGACGTGCGCGTCCGGCTGAACACCAACGAGTCGCCCGAGCCGCCACCGGCCGCCTGGCGGGACGCCTTCGCCGCCGAGCTGTCGCGGGTCGACTGGCACCGGTACCCGGACCGCAGCGCGACACGCCTGCGCGCGGCCATCGCCGAGCTGCATCACGTGGCGCCGGACCAGGTGTTCGCCGCCAACGGGTCCAACGAGGTCCTGCAGACCCTCTTGCTCACCTACGCCGGGCCCGGCCGGGTCGTGGCCACGTTCGAGCCCACCTACCAGCTGCACGCCCACATCGCCCGCCTCACCGGAGCGACCGTGATCGAGGGAGAGCGTCACCGCGACTTCTCGCTCGACCTGGCCGAGGTCCAGCGGGTGGTCGCGGCGTCCGACCCGGCCGTGACGTTCCTGTGCTCGCCCAACAATCCGACCGGGCTCGTCGAGCCGCCCGAGACCGTGCACGAGCTGCTGCGCGTGGCGCCGCACCTCGTGGTGGTCGACGAGGCGTACGGGCAGTTCGCCGGCTGGAGCGCGATCGACTTGGTCGACGACGCGCGTCCGCTCGTGGTGACCCGAACGTTCTCCAAGACGTGGTCGATGGCGGCCGCCCGGCTCGGGTATCTCGTGGGTCCGCGCTGGCTCGTCGCGGAGCTCGACAAGGTGACGTTGCCCTACCACCTCGACGCCGCCAAGCAGATCGCCGGCACGCTGGCGCTCGACTACGTCGACGAGATGGAGGCGCGGGTGGCGCAGGTGGTGGCCGAGCGGGAGCGGATCACCGCCGCACTGCTGACGCTGCCGGTCGACGTGTGGCCGAGTGGCGCCAACTTCGTGCTCTTCCGCCCCCGGACCCTGCCCGGGCGCGACGTCTGGGACGGCCTGTTGGCGCGCAGCGTGCTGGTGCGCGACTGCAGCGGCTGGCCCCGACTCACCGACTGCCTGCGGGTCACCGTGGGCACCCCGGCGGAGAACGACGAGTTCCTCGCCGCCCTGAGGGAGGTCGTGAACCGATGAACCGCACCGCGCGCCGCACCCGCGCCACCAAGGAGACGTCGGTGGAGGTGTCGATCGACCTCGACGGCACCGGCGCCACGTCGATCTCCACCGGCATCCCGTTCTACGACCACATGCTCGACCAGATCGGCCGCCACGGCGGCTTCGATCTCACGCTCATCGCCACCGGCGACCTGCACGTCGACACCCACCACACCGTCGAGGACGCCGCCATCGCGCTGGGAGAGGCGTTTCGCGAGGCCCTCGGCGACAAGGCGGGCATCCGTCGCTTCGCCAGCGGGCTCTACCCGCTCGACGAGGCGCTGGTCGAGATCGGCCTCGACCTGTCCGGGCGGCCGTTCGTGGTGTGGGAGGTCGAGCTCCCCGAGTGCCTGCCCCTCGGTGAGCCGGCGTTCGATCCCAGCCTGGCCGAGCACGCCGTCTCTAGCTTCGCCACGGCGGCTGGCATCACCCTCCACGTGACGTCGAGGCGCGGGCGCAACGTGCACCACCTCATCGAGGCGGCGTTCAAGGGGCTTGGGCGGTCGCTGCGCGACGCCGTGCGCGTCGACGGCGCCGGGGTGCCGTCCACCAAGGGTGTGCTGTGACCCAGCCGGCGATCGCCGTCGTCGACTACGGCATCGGCAACCTGCGCTCGGCCGAGAAGGCGCTCCAGCGCGTCGGTGCCGCTGCCGCGCTCACGGACGACCCGTCGCGCATCGCCGACGCCGACGCCGTGGTGCTCCCCGGGGTCGGGGCGTTCGGGGCCTGCATGCGCGCGCTGCGCGCCGCCGGGCTGCAGGGTTGCGTGCTCGACGCCGTCGCGTCGGGCCGGCCGTTCCTGGGGATCTGCGTCGGCATGCAGATGCTGTTCGACGCCAGCGAGGAGGACCCGGATGCGCCGGGCCTGGGCGTCATCCCGGGGACCATCCGCTGGATCCCCCCGGGCGTGAAGCGACCGCAGATGCAGTGGAACCTGCTGCACCTCACCGCTCCCGACGATCCGATGTTCGCCGGTCTCGGCGCCGAGCCGTGGGTGTACTTCGTGCACTCGCTGCACGGGGTGCCCGACGACCCGGCGGTCGTGGCCGCCACGTGCGACTACGGCGGCCCGCTGAACGCGGCGTTTCGCCTGGGCAACGTGTTCGCCACCCAGTTCCACCCGGAGAAGTCGGCCTCGGTCGGCTTGGCGCTGCTCGCCAGCTTCGTGCGCATTGCGGCGGGAGGCGGCCGGTGAGCGGGGCGGGGCCGGTGCTCTACCCGGCGATCGACGTGCGCGCCGGTCGGGCGGTGCGGTTGCTGCGGGGTGACTACGGGTGCGAGACCGTGTACGGGGACGACCCCGTGGCCATCGCCGACGGGTTCGCCGCGGCGGGTGCCTCGTGGATCCACGTGGTCGATCTCGACGCGGCGCGCAGCGGTGATCCGCTGAACCGGCCGGTGGTGGCGGCCATCGCCGCCGCCGTGGCCGGGCGGGCGAGCGTGCAGACGGGCGGCGGCGTGCGCACGGTGGCCGATGCCGAGGCCCTCGCCGCAGCGGGTGTCGCTCGGGTGGTGATGGGCTCGGCCGCGGTCCGCGACCCCGCGCTCGTCGATGCTGCGGCGCAGGTCCTCCCGGTGGCCGTCGGGCTCGACCACCGCGGTGGGGAGCTGGCCGTGCACGGTTGGACCGAGGGCAGCGGCGTCCGCGTCGAGGACGCGCTCGCGCGCTACCCAGCGGCGGACGCGTTCGTGATCACCGACATCGATCGCGACGGCACGCTGCTCGGGCCCGACACCGTGGGACTGGCGGCTGCGGCGCGGGTGTCGCCGATCCCGGTGATCGCCAGCGGAGGGGTGTCATCGCTCGACGACCTCCGCGCGCTCGCCGGCGTGGCCGGGCTGGCGGGGGTCATCACCGGCAAGGCGCTCTACGAGGGGCGCTTCTCGGTGGCCGACGCGCTGCGGGTCCTCGCCCGGGCCCCGAGCGGCGACGGGGTGGCGCCGTGATCGCCGCCCGCGTCATCCCGTGCCTCGACGTGACCGGCGGTCGGGTGGTGAAGGGCGTCAACTTCGTCGGCCTTCGCGACGCCGGCGACCCGGTGGAGCTGGCCGCCCGCTACGACACGGAGGGCGCCGACGAGCTCGTCTTCCTCGACATCACGGCCAGCTCCGACCAGCGCGACACCATGGTGGACGTCGTGTACCGCACGGCCGAGCAGGTGTTCATCCCGTTCACGGTGGGCGGCGGGATCCGCTCGGCCGAGGACGCCCGGCGGATGCTGCGGGCCGGGGCCGACAAGGTGAGCGTGAACACCGCGGCCGTGGACCGTCCGGCGCTGATCACCGAGATCGCCGGCGAGTTCGGGGCCCAGTGCGTGGTGTGTGCGATCGATGCCAAGGCGCGCCCGGGCGCGGGGTGGGAGGTCTTCGTCCATGGTGGTCGCACCCCGACCGGCATCGACGCGCTGGCGTGGGCCGTGCGAGCCACCGAGCTGGGCGCCGGCGAGATCCTGCTCACGTCGATGGACCGCGACGGCACGCGTGAGGGCTTCGATCTGGCGCTGACCCGCGCCGTGTCCGACACCGTCGACGTGCCGGTGATCGCCAGCGGTGGGGTCGGCACGCTCGAGCACCTCGTCGAGGGTGTCCGCGACGGTCACGCCGAGGCCGTGCTGGCGGCGTCGATCTTCCACTTCGGCGAGCACACCATCGCCGAGGCCAAGGCGCTGATGGCCGCGTCCGGCATCACGGTGCGCCCCGCCCCCCGATCTCGCGGTTCTGGTCCCAGGAAGTAGCGCTGAGCGCTACTTCCTGGGACCAGAACGGGGAGGGGGTGGGCTCGGGTACTGTCGGCGGGCGTGCCGACCACCCCGATGACGTATCGCCGCATGGGTCGTTCCGGACTCCAGCTCTCCGTGCTGTCGTTCGGCTCGTGGGTCACCTTCGATGCCCAGCTGAAGGACGACACCGCGCTCGAGTGCATGCAGGCCGCTCATGACGCCGGCTGCAACTTCTACGACAACGCCGAGGCCTACGCCGGTGGTGAGTCCGAGGCGATCATGGGGCGGGTCATCGAGCAGCTCGGCTGGCCGCGCTGGTCCTACGTGCTGTCGACGAAGGTGTTCTGGGGCATCCACGGGGTCCCCAACATGCGCACGACGCTGAACCGCAAGTACCTGCACTCGTCGATCGAAGCCTGCCTCGAGCGGCTCCGCACGGACTTCGTCGACATCCTCTACTGCCACCGCGCCGACCCCCACACACCGCTCGAGGAGACGGTCTGGGCGATGAGCGACCTGGTCTCGCGGGGCAAGGTCCTCTACTGGGGGACCAGCGAGTGGACCGCCGACGAGATCCGAGCTGCATGGGAGATCGCCGAGCGCCATCACCTGCACAAGCCCGTCGTCGAGCAGCCGCAGTACAACCTGCTGGCCCGCCGGCGCGTCGAGCGGGAGTACGCCCGGCTCTACGAGGACATCGGGCTCGGCACGACGATCTGGAGTCCGCTGGCCAGCGGCCTGCTCACCGGCAAGTACCGCGACGGCGTGCCCGAGGACAGCCGGGCCGCGCTGGCGGGGTACGGGTGGCTGGCGAAGCGTCTGACCGACCCGGCCGAGCTGGCCAGGGTCGAGCGCCTGCGCCCGATCGCCGACGAGCTGGGCTGCACGATGGCCCAGCTGGCGCTGGCCTGGTGCACCCTGAACCCCCATGTGACCTCGGTGATCACGGGTGCCAGCCGGGCGTCGCAGGTGGTCGAGAACTTCGCTGCGCTCGACGTGGTCCCGCTCCTCACCCCCGAGGTGGTCGAGCGCATCGAGCACGCCGTCGGATAGGAGGCCAGGACATGGCAGAGCGAGTGGCAACCGTGGGATCCGTGGTGATCAACGTGGTCGACATGGAGCGGGAGAAGGCGTTCTGGGGTGCGGTGCTGGGCGTCGACGTGGCGATGGAGCTCCCCGGCTTCTGCTGGCTGGCGCCCCAGCACGAGGGTGGGGTGTCGGTGGCACTGCAGGTGGTGGCCGACCCGACGCCGGGGCGCAACCGCCTCCACCTCGACACCGGGGTCGCCGACCTCGACGTCGCCCAGGCCCGCATCGAGGAGCTGGGCGGCTCACACCTCGAGTCGCACGAGATCGCCGGGTTTCGGTGGCGGGTCATGGCCGATCCGGAGGGCAACGAGTTCTGCATCGCCGTCCACGGCTGAGCCGGTGGCGGGCGGTCAGCGCCCGCGGAGCCAAATGAGCGTGCGCTCGGCCACCCGATCGACGTGACCGGTCAGGAAGTGGTCGGCCATCGGCACCACCTCGACGGTGGTGGCGTGCCACTCGGCGGTGAGCTCCGCCGTCGTGGCCGGCGACGTGTATTGGTCGTGCTCCGGCACGAGCAGCAGCTTCGGCCGGAGGTCAGCGGCGGCCACCGGTGCGCCGGGGAGCACGCCGAGTGGGGGCGCGACGCCGACCCAGCCCGCCACCCGGTCGTCGCCCACGTTCAGCTCGACTGCGGCGCCGAACGAGTACCCGAGGAGCCACACCGGCACACCGGGCACCTCGGCGGCGAGCAGGTCGACGCCGGCCAGCACGTCCGTCCGCTCGTCGGCCCCGCCGCCGTGGCGGCCCTCGGAGGCGCCGACGCCGCGGAAGTCGAATCGCACCACCGTCCACCCGGCCCCGGCCAGGGCGGAGAAGAGGGCGCCGACCACGGGGTGCTGGCGGTTGCCGCCGTACAGCGGGTGCGGGTGGGTGATCACGGCGGCGCCGGAGGGCACGTCGGCGCGGGCCACGTCGGCGTCGAGGCGCAGCCCGTCACCGGTGCGCAGGCCGACGGTTTCGATCCGCATCGAACAGACGGTACCGTGCCCGGCCGTGGCGATCGCCGACGACGAGAAGCTCCCGATCAAGATGCTGAACGACCGGTTGCTGGTGCGCATCCCGGAGCGTGACGGCGAGCGCCGCAGCTCGGGTGGCATCCTCATCCCGGCCACGGCACAGCTCTCGAAGCGGCTGGTGTGGGCCGAGGTCGTCGCACTGGGCCAGAACGTGCGCAGCGTCGAGGTCGGCGACCGCGTGCTGTTCAGCCCCGAGGACCGCTACGAGGTCGAAGTCGGCGGCACCGACTACATCATGCTGCGAGAGCGCGACATCCATGCCGTGGCGTCGAGCCGTATCGAGACCCACACCGGGCTCTACCTCTGACAGGATCCCGGCCATGGCGACCGGAGTGCGCATCGACGCCACCCCCGACCAGCTCGCTGCCGTGCGCTTCAACGCCGACGGGCTGGTGCCGGCCATCGCTCAGGACGTCGTCACCAGGGACGTGCTGATGATGGCGTGGATGAACGCCGAGAGCCTGGCCCGCACCTTCGCCGAGGGGCAGATGGTCTACTGGAGCCGCAGCCGCCAGGAGCTGTGGCGCAAGGGCGACACCAGCGGCGACCGCCAGCTGGTGCGCGAGGCCTGGTACGACTGCGACGGCGACACCCTGCTGTTCCTCGTCGAGCAGGAGGGCCGCGGCGCCTGCCACACGGGCGAGCGCACGTGCTTCCACCGCCGGTTCGGGACGGGCGAGTGAGCGCTCCGGCGATCCGGCCGTCACGGGCCGAGTTCCACTCGCTGGCCGCCGAGCACACCGTCGTGCCGGTGTGGACCGAGCTGCTCGCTGATCTCGAGACGCCGGTGGCGGCGTTCGCCAAGCTGGTCGGCGATCGCACCGGGTTCCTCCTCGAGTCGGTCGAGCACGGCGAGCGCTGGGCTCGGTTCTCGTTCGTCGGCCGTGACCCGTCGGCGACGCTCGAGCTGCGCGACGGTCGCATCGTGACCGACGGCGTGCTGCCCGACGGCATCCCCCTCGACCGGGGGATGCTGGCGGCGCTCGAGGCCCTGCTGGCGCGCTACCGCAGCCCGGTCTTCCCGGACCTGCCGCCCCTGCACGGCGGGGTGATGGGCTACCTCGGCTACGACGTGGTGCGCGAGGTGGAACGGCTGCCGAACGTGCCGGTCGACGACCGGGGGCTCCCCGACGCCGTGATGAGCGTCATCGGCTCGCTCGCCGCGTTCGACCACTGGCGCCAGCGGGTGTACCTGATCGAGAGCGTCCCGGTGCTGGGCCTGGCGGACGGAGCGCTCGACGCCGCCTACGACACCGCCGCCCGACGCGTGCTCGCCGCTGTCGACGACCTGGCGCGGCCGCTGCCCTACACGCCGGTCGAGCCGCCCGTCCCGGGCGAGGAGCTGCCGGCGGTGCGCTCGTCCATGCCCGGGGGGATGTACCAGCAGGCCGTCGAGGTCGCCAAGGAGCACGTCCGGGCCGGCGACATCTTCCAGGTCGTGCTGGCCCAGCGCTACGACCTCGACCTCGACGCCGACCCGTTCGACGTGTACCGGGTGCTGCGCCAGGTGAACCCCAGCCCGTACATGTACTTCCTGCGGCACCCGGACGTCACGCTGGTGGGCAGCTCGCCCGAGCCGATGGTGCAGCTGCTCGGCGGCCGGGTCATCAGCCGGCCGATCGCCGGCACCCGCAAGCGGGGTCGCGACGACGACCACGACCGCCGCCTGGCCGGCGAGCTGCGCGAGAACCCGAAGGAGGTCGCCGAGCACATCATGCTGGTCGACCTTGCCCGTAACGACGTGGGGCGGGTCGCCCGCTTCGGCAGCGTGCACGTCGACGAGCTGATGACGCTCGAGCGCTACAGCCACGTGATGCACCTGACGTCGCAGGTCAGCGGCGATCTCGTGGAGGGCAAGGGGCCGATCGACGTGCTGCGGGCGACGTTGCCGGCGGGCACGGTGAGCGGGGCCCCGAAGGTGCGGGCGATGGAGATCATCGACGACCTCGAGCCGGTGAAGCGGGGGCCGTACGCCGGCGTGGTCGGCTACCTCGACTTCAGCGGGAACCTCGACACGGCGATCGCGATCCGCACCATGTTCATCGGCCCGAGCGGAGCGTCGCTGCAGGCCGGCGCCGGCATCGTCGCCGACAGCATCCCCGACGACGAGGACCTCGAGTGCCGCAACAAGGCCGCCGCGCTCCTCGCCGCCGTCCCCGCCGCGCGCCGCATGACCGCCGCCCGCCGCGCCACCGGCACCCCCGCCTGACCGTTTGTTCGACTTGCACGCGTTTTCGCTGGCAAGTCGAACAAACGCGGGTCGGCGGGGCGGCACACTGGGGGGCGTGTTCTGGTGTGCGGTGCCGAGAGACGTCGTGATGGTCGAGGGGCGGGACGCGCTCGACTACCTCCACTCCCAGGTGAGCCAGGATCTCCGTGGCCTGCCGGTGGGCGATGCCGTGGTGACGCTGGTGCTGGAGCCGACCGGCAAGGTGGTGGCGCTGGCGCGGGTGCTGCGCAGCGGCGACCATGCGGCCATCGTCGACGTCGACGCCGGCTCCGGCGACGCCCTCGAGGAGCGGCTCCGTCGCTTCAAGATCCGCGTCCAGGCCGAGATCAGCCGGATCGAGTGGCGCTGCCTCGCCGTGCGGGGCCAGGGCGCCGGCGCCATCCGCCCGAACGCCGGCGCCGTCGTCGTGCCTGCGTGGTGGGGCGACGGTACCGCCGTCGACCTCCTCGGCCCGGCCCCGCAGCCACCCGAGGGCGTGCCGGAGGGCTCGCCGGACGACCTGGAACGGGCGCGGGTGCTCGCCGGATGGCCGAGCGCCGGTGCCGAGATCACGGCATCCACGATCCCGGCCGAGCTGGGTCTGGAGTCGGTGGCGGTCAGCTTCACCAAGGGCTGCTACCCGGGTCAGGAGCTCGTCGAGCGGATGGACAGCCGCGGCGCGTCGGCGCCGCGCTCGCTGCGCCGCCTCACCGTCGCCGAGGGATCCCGGCCCGGGGATCCGGTGCTGGTGGACGGCGTCGAGGTCGGCGTGCTCACCAGCGTCGCCGGTGACGCCGCCCTCGCACTGGTGAAGCGCTCGGCCGTGGAGCCGGGTGCCCCGATCAGCTAACCGGACGTCCCGGCCAGGGCCGATCGGAGCGCCTGCACCTCGGTCCGGGGCCGGAGCCGGGACAGCTCCGGAGCATGGTCGATGCTCTGCGCCAGTAGGTACGGCCGGTCACCCGCCGACGCCGCCGCCTGCAGCCAGCGGACCGCCAGGTCGTCGTCGCCCAGCGCGGCCACGGCTCTGGCCACGTGCACGGCCGTCGCCGTGGACGGCGAACGGGTGAACGACGCCGCGCCGTACTCGGCGGCCGGACGGAGGCGGCCGAGGCGCACCAGCAGCCCGACCAGGTACTCCTCGCTCGATCGCTTGCCGTGCGGCGGCGGCTGGGGGAGCAGATCGACCAAGCCGGCCATCACTGCGTCGGGCGCGACGTCGGGTCCCGGCGGGAACCACTGGCCGGGATCCTCGCCGGTGAGGTCGGCGACCAGCACGGCTCGGGCACGATCGGGGTCGCCGTCGGCGAGGGCACGGCTGGCCCGGAACCACGGCGACAGCGTCTGGCCTGCCATCAGTGCGCCCGGCCGTCCCGTTCGCCAGGCTTCGGACTCCGTGCGCTGGGCCATGGCGACGTACCGCTCGGCATCGCGGGCCATCGCGGCGGGGGAGCGGGACCGTTGGGCACTCAGCTGCTGGACCTGCATCACGATGAGCAGCCCGACCACGAACGTGAAGGGCCGCAGCGAATCGTTCGCCAGCAGTGCCACGAGCATCACCCCGGTGAGCCCGAGGCTGATCCACGTCATCAGCCGGCGGCCCTGGCCCGGCACGATGCGGTCGAGGCCAAGGCCCAGGATCGTGCCCCCGTCGAGCGGCACGACGGGCAGCAGGTTGACCAGCGCCAGCGCGAAGCCGGCCCACCAGATGGTGGCGGCCGCCTCGCTGCTCAGCACGTCGGATCGCGACAGCGGGTCCACGCCCATCACGAGCAGCACCACGAGCGCCGACGTCAGCTGGACGAACGGCCCGGCGGCGGCGATGGCGGCGCGCTCCCAGCGGGCCAGCGGGCGGGAGGGCTGGTAGGCGGCGTAGCCGGCCAGGAAGTCGAGCGCGATCTCGGCTCGGGCGCCCGTGGCCCGGGCGGCGAGGGCGTGGCCGAGCTCGTGGACGAGCGTGAACACGGCGATCGTGCCGGCCGCCCACAGCCCGAGCGATCCGCCGTAGAGGAAGATCACGATCAGCAAGAAGACGAGGAAGCCGGGGCGCACGTGCACGGGGAACCCGAGCACTCGGAGCCCCGTCGACGCTGGCACACGTGGATCCTACGGGGGATCGGTCAGGGCGAACCGTCGGCGAATGTGGGCAGGGTCGATCGCAGGGCCCGGACGTAGACTCGGCTCTCGTGCCGTACGTCTACGCCTTCGATCACCCGCACCGTCGCCCCCCAATGGAGATGAAGGATCTCCTCGGTGGCAAGGGCGCCAACCTCGCCGAGATGACGAGCGTGCTGAAGCTGCCGGTGCCGCCCGGGTTCACGATCACCACCGACGCCTGCCGCGCTTACATGCACGCCGGCTGGCCGGAGGGCCTCGACGACGAGATCGCCAAGCACGTGGCCAAGCTCGAGCAGAAGATGGGCCGGCGCCTCGGCGACCCGACCGACCCGCTCCTGGTGAGCGTGCGCTCCGGCGCCAAGTTCTCGATGCCCGGGATGATGGACACCGTCCTCAACCTCGGCCTGAACGACCGCAGCGTCAAGGGCCTGGCCAAGGCCACCAGCGACGAGCGCTTCGCCTACGACAGCTACCGGCGCTTCATCTCCATGTACGGCCGGATCGTGCTGGGCATCGAGGGCGAGCGCTTCGAGAGCGAGCTGGAGGCGGCCAAACACCGCACCGGCGCGACGTCGGACGCCGAGCTGCCCGCCGGCGAGCTGAAGGAGCTGTGCGAGCTCTACAAGGCCGTCGTGCGCTCCGAGACCGGCAAGGCGTTCCCTCAGGACCCGATGCGCCAGCTGCGCGGTGCCATCGAGGCCGTGTTCCGCAGCTGGAACGGCGCCCGAGCCATCGCCTACCGGGTCCGCGAGCGCATCAGCCACGACCTCGGCACCGCGGTCAACGTGCAGACGATGGTGTTCGGCAACCGCGACGACAACAGCGGCACCGGTGTGGGCTTCACCCGCAACGCCGCCACCGGCGAGAACAAGCCCTACGGTGACTTCCTGGTCAACGCCCAGGGCGAGGACGTCGTGGCGGGCATCCGCAACACCGAGGACCTCGAGCACATGGCCCGGCACTTCCCGGCGATCCACGCCGAGCTGCTCGAGATCTTCGCCCGGCTCGAGCGCCACTACCAGGACATGTGCGACACCGAGTTCACCATCGAGCAGGGCAAACTGTGGATGCTCCAAACCCGGGTCGGCAAGCGCACCGGCACGGCGGCGCTGCGCATGGCCGTCGACATGACGAAGGGCACTGGCAAGGGCAAGGCCGCCTGGAAGATCAGTCGCGAGGACGCGCTGATGCGCGTCAGCGCCGAACACCTCGACCAGGTGCTGCACCCGCAGTTCGCCAGCAAGGGCAAGGTGCTCACGAAGGGCCTCGCTGCGTCGCCCGGCGCCGCCGTGGGCAAGGTGTACTTCACCGCCGACGACGTCGCCGACGCCGCCGAGCGGGGCGAGAAGGTGATCCTGGTCCGCAACGAGACCAGCCCCGAAGACGTCCACGGCATGATGGTCAGCCAGGGCATCCTCACCGCTCGCGGCGGCCTGGTCAGCCATGCCGCCGTGGTCGCTCGTGGCTGGGGTACGCCCGCCGTCGTCGGAGCCGAGGCCATCAAGATCGAGGGCAAGCAGTTCTCGGTCGGCGAGACGGTGGTGCGCGAAGGCGACGTCATCTCCATCGACGGGTCCAGCGGCGACATCATCCTGGGCGAGATGCGCCTCGCCTCCGCCCAGCCACCGCCCGAGTTCGACATCATCCTCGGCTGGGCCGACAAGGTCCGCGCCGGCAAGTTGGCGGTGCGCGCCAACGCCGACACCGGCGGTGACGCCAAGAACGCCCGCGGGTTCGGGGCGGAGGGCATCGGTCTGTGCCGCACCGAGCACATGTTCCTGGGCGAGGACCGCCTCCCCGTGGTCCGCCGCATGATCCTGGCCAGCACCCCGGCCGAGGAGGCGGCGGCGCTCGAGGAGCTGCGCGGCGTCCAGAAGGCCGACTTCATCGAGATCCTCGACGCCATGGACGGCCTGCCGGTCACCGTGCGCCTGCTCGACCCGCCGCTGCACGAGTTCCTGCCGCACATCGGCGAGCTCGAGATCAAGGCGGCCACCGTCGGGCTCTCGGCCGAGGAGGAGCAGCTGCTCAAGGCGGCCAAGAGCTGGGCCGAGTTCAACCCGATGCTCGGCACCCGTGGGGTGCGCCTCGGCGTCGTCAAGCCGGGCCTGTACGCCATGCAGGTGCGGGCGCTGGTCGAGGCGGCCCGGGTGCTGCTCGAGAAGGGCAAGAACCCGATCGTCGAGGTGATGATCCCGCTGACGGTCACTCGCGAGGAGCTCGGTCTGGCCCGCTCCTGGGTCGAGGGCGCCATCGCTGAGGCCACCAAGGGCATGAAGCGCAAGCCCGACATCACCATCGGCACCATGGTCGAGACGCCTCGGGCGGCGTTGCGCGCCGACCAGATCGCCGAGGAGGCCGACTTCTTCAGCTTCGGTACCAACGACCTCACCCAGATGGCGTTCGGGTTCAGCCGAGACGACGTCGAGAGCCGGATGATGCCGGCCTACCTCGAAGCGGGGCTGCTGAAGCGGAACCCCTTCGAGACGATCGACCAGGCTGGTGTCGGCTCGCTGGTGGAGATCGCCGTGACGCTCGGCCGGCGCACGAAGAAGAACCTGAAGCTCGGCGTCTGCGGTGAGCACGGGGGCGACCCGGAGTCGATCGACTTCTTCTACCGCTGCGGTCTCGACTACGTGAGCTGCTCGCCGTTCCGCATCCCCATCGCCCGCCTGGCCGCGGCGCAGGCGGTCATCGCGGCGCGGGGCAAGCAGGCCACGAGCACGAAGTGAGCGCATCGCTCGCCGTCCTCGCCTCGGAGGCGAGCGAGCACTTCATCGACATCGACGTCCCGCTGTGGGCGTGGCTGGCACTGCTGGCGTTCCTGGCGGCGCTGCTGGCGGTCGACCTGCTGGTCGTCCACCGCCACGCGCACGAGATCGGCACGCGAGAGGCCCTCGTCGAGTCCTTGGTGTGGATCTCCATCGGCATCTCGTTCGTGTTCGTGGTGTGGGGCGCGTTCGGCGGTGAGGCAGCCACGGAGTACATCTCCGGCTACCTGATCGAAAAGAGCCTCAGCGTCGACAACGTGTTCGTGTGGGCGCTGATCATGTCCCACTTCGCCGTGCCGTACCGCTACCAGCACCGGGTGCTGTTCTGGGGCATCTACGGCGCGCTCGTGATGCGGGCGGTGTTCATCTTCGCCGGTGTCGCGCTGCTCAACCAGTTCGAGTTCCTGCTGATCGTGTTCGGCGCGTTCTTGATCTACGCCGCCGTGAAGCTGGTGATCGAGAACGACGCTCCTGCCCACCCGGCCGACACCAAGACGATGAAGGTGATCCGCCGGTTCCTGCCCACCAGCGACGAGCTCGACGGCCAGAAGCTGTTCACCCGGCGCGGCGGTCACCTGCTGGCAACGCCACTGTTCGCAGTGCTGATCCTGGTCGAGGTGACCGACGTGGTGTTCGCTGTCGACTCGGTGCCGGCCGTGCTGGCGGTCACTCGCGAGCAGTTCCTGGCGTTCTCGTCGATGGCGTTCGCGATCCTCGGCCTGCGGGCGCTGTACTTCCTGTTTGCCGACCTCAGCGCCCGCTTCGAGTACCTGCAGCAGGGCCTGGCGATCATCCTGGCCTTCGTCGGCGTGAAGATGCTGATCTCCGAGTGGTACCACGTGCCGACGGGGATCTCGCTCGCGTTCATCGCGCTGGTCCTGCTGGTGTCCGGGGCGCTGTCGCTGCGCGATCACCGCCGGTCGGTCCGCCTCCCGGTGGGTCACCAGGAGGAGCCCCCTCCGTTCCAGGAGCGGTGACCCCCTCACCGGGCCACCGATAGCCTCGCCGCGATGGCCATCGTCGACGACGACATCGAGCGGGTGCGGGCCGCGCTCTCCATCGTCGACGTCGTCCAGCAGTACGTCGCCCTTCGCCGGGTGGGGCGCAACTGGGTGGGGCTGTGCCCGTTCCACGCCGAGAAGTCCGGCTCGTTCAACGTCCGCGAGGAGACGGGTCGCTACAAGTGCTTCGGCTGCGGCGCCGGCGGCGACGTGTTCCGGTTCGTGCAGGACATCGAGCACGTCGACTTCGTGACCGCGGTCGAGCAGCTGGCTGGCAAGGCGGGGATCCAGCTCACCTACACCACCGGCGGCGAGAGCCGTGACCGCCAGCGGCGCAAGCACCTCCTCGCCGCCATGGCCTCGGCGGTCGACTGGTACCACGAGCGCCTGCTCACGGCGCCCGACGCCCGCCCCGCACGCGACTACCTGCGTAGCCGCGGCCTCCACGGCGACGTGGCCCGCATGTTCCGGCTCGGATGGGCGCCCGACGACTGGGATGCGCTGAGCCGGGACCTTGGCGTGGCCGCCGACCTGCTGCGCGATACGGGGCTCGCGTTCACGAACAAGCGGGGCAAGCTGCAGGACGCCTTCCGGGCCCGGGTGCTGTTCCCCATCTTCAACGAGACCGGGGAGGCGGTGGCGCTCGGCGGTCGGGTGCTGCCCGGCTCGACCGATCCGGCCAAGTACAAGAACTCGCCCGAGACGGCCATCTACGCCAAGTCGAAGACCCTGTACGGGCTCAACTGGGCGAAGGGCGAGATCGTCACCGCCGATGAGGTCGTGGTGTGCGAGGGCTACACGGACGTGATCGGGTTCCACCGTGCAGGGGTGCGGCGCGCCGTGGCCACCTGTGGCACCGCGCTCACCGAGGATCACGTCCGTCTGCTCAAACGCTTCGCCAGCCGGGTGGTGCTGGCGTTCGATGCCGATGCCGCCGGGCAGGGCGCGGCCGAGCGCTTCTACGAGTGGGAACAGCGCCACGAGGTGCAGGTCAGCGTCGCCCACCTCCCGGACGGGAAGGACCCCGGTGATCTCGCCGGCTCCGACCCGGCCGCCCTGGTGGCCGCCGTGGCCGGGGCCACCCCCTTCCTCGGGTTTCGCCTCGAGCGGCTGATGGCCCGTCGCCCCGTTCGCTCGCCCGAGGACCGTGCCCGCCTGGCCGAGGCGGCGATGGCGGTGGTCAACGAGCACCCGGACGTCAACCTGCGCCGCATCTACGCCGGCCAAGTGGCCACTCACGTCGGGCTGCCGGCCCAGGACCTGGTGGCGGTCGCCGACCGAGGGAGCCGACGTCCGACCATCCAGGTCGCCGCCGCCCGGCGGGTCGGGGGCGCCGAGAACGCCGAGTTCGTGGCCCTGGCGCTGCTGCTGCAACGCTGGGACGACATCGCGCCCTGGTTGATCGAGGCACTGTTCGCCGACGAGACCACCCGGCGGGGGTTCGTCGCGTTGGTCGAGGCCGGCGGGCACCTCGAGCGGGCCCTGGAGCTGGCCGACCCGCAGGCCCGAGAGTTGCTCGAGCGGGCTGCGGTTGCCGACGTGGAGGGCGAACCGGAGCTGGAGGCCCGCAACCTCATCGCCGCCGCCGTGCGCCGCGAGGTCGCCCAGCCGCTGTCGATCGACGACGCGGCGGGCATCGCGGCGGCTCGCGAGGCCCGGGTCGTCCTCGAGCGTCTCGACGACCCGGGAGGAGCACCCGCCGCCGCTGAGTGGTTGCTAGGTTGGCTGGACCGACGGAACGAGGAGCGCGGGTGACCGACCAGGGGACGGCCGCACCGGCGGGCCCACCGCCGTTCGCCGGAGTCGACGAGACCGAGTGGCAGGCGCTGGTCGAGCGCGGTCGCGCCGCCGGGGTCATCCACGCCGAGACCATCACCCACGTCTTGCGGCACGTCGAGCTGAGCGGTGACGTGCTCCACCAGATCCGCGACGCCCTCTCGGCCCACGGGATCGAGATCGACGAGGCCGTCGACGAGCACCACGACCACACGCCGAGCCACGGCGTCGACTCGACCGACGAGATCGTGCGGATCGAGCTCGACCGGGTCGGCGACGAGGACGCGCTGGCGCGGCGCCAGCAGCGCCGCCACCTCCGCGCCGGCGACCGCTCCGAGGTGGCGCTGTCCTCGGACACGGTGCGGATGTACCTGAAGGAGATCGGCCGGGTCAGCCTGCTGAGCGCCGAGGACGAGCGTCGCCTGGCGCGTCTGATCGAGAACGGCAACCTCGCCGCGGTCGAGCTCGACGCCCACCCCGAGGAGCTGGACGCAAACGAGCAGCGCCGGCTGCTCCGAGCCGTCGAGATGGGCCAGCGGGCCAAGAGCGAGCTGATCCAGGCGAACCTTCGCCTCGTGGTGTCGATCGCCAAGCGCTATGCGGGGCGCGGCATGCAGTTCCTCGATCTCATCCAGGAGGGGAACCTGGGCCTGATGCGGGCGGTCGACAAGTTCGACTACACGAAGGGCTTCAAGTTCTCCACCTACGCCACGTGGTGGATCCGCCAGGCCATCACCCGCGCCATCGCCGACCAGGCCCGCACCATCCGAATCCCAGTCCACATGGTCGAGCACATGAACCGGGTCTTGCGCACCCAACGTCAGATGCAGCAAGAGCTCGAGCGCGAGCCCTCGCTCGAGGAGCTGGCGGCCAGGGTCGCCATGCCGCCGGAGCGGGTGCGCGAGATCCTGCGCATGGCCCAGGACCCTCTCAGCCTCGACTCGCCCGTGGGCGAGGAGGACGACTCCAACCTGGCCGACTTCATCGAGGACGCCAGCGCCGAGGCCCCGGCCGAGGTCGCCACCCGCAAGATGCTCGTGCAGGCCGTCGAGGAGGCCTTGGCCGAGCTGTCGCCGCGCGAGCAGGAGGTGGTGCGGATGCGCTTCGGTCTCGCCGACGGCCAGCCCCGCACGCTCGAGGAGGTGGGCCGCGAGTTCGGCGTGACGCGCGAGCGCATCCGCCAGATCGAGGCCAAGACGCTCGCCAAGCTCCGCCATCCCCAGCGCAGCCAGCGTCTGAAGGAGTTCCTCGAGCTGGAGTGACGGGGCGCGAACGCTGACACACCCCCTTGCGACGCTGGGGGCATGGGGAACGCGGGAAAGGTGGTGCAGCGAGTCCGAGCTCGCGAGCTGCGCGCCGAGGGTCGAACACTTCTCTCGATCGCCGAAGAGCTGGGGGTATCGAAGTCGTCGGTGTCCCTGTGGGTGCAGGGCGTCGAGTTCACGCCGACGCCACGCAGCCGCGGCCATCCCTCTCAGTCGCCGAGTCCGCTGAGCCTTCGGAAACGCGAACAGATCGAGCAGCTCAAGTTGGACGGCCGCAGACGAGTTGGGCAGCTCTCGGACAGGGAGTTCCTGGTGGCGGGCGCGGCACTGTATGCGGCGGAGGGAGCGAAGCGCGACGGCATCGTCGCCTTCGCCAACACGGATCCTCGCATGATTCTCTTCATGGTGACGTGGCTGAGGTGGGTGTGCTCTCCTGATCTGGCCCCACTTGGAGCGGTAGTGCTCGTCTGATT
>CAZKVJ010000023.1:0-45482 GCA_964556225.1 uncultured Ilumatobacteraceae bacterium | reverse complement strand
CCTCCTGCACCCAAAGCAGGTGCGCTTCCACTGCGCCACTCCCCGTGACTGGGCGATGGTACCGGCTCGGTCAGCACCGCCGGCGCCGGGAACGCACGAGCAGGAGGATGCCGCCGGCGCCGACGAGCAGGAGGGCCGTGGTCAACAGGTGTCGGGGATCGCTGCCCGCACCGGGCAAGTCGGTGCCGGTGGAGGCGGCGGGAGCCGAGGTCGTGGTCGTCGCGGGCGCGGCGGGTGCCGCCGCGAACGCGAAGTCGAGCTCGGCGACGTTCTCGCCGGCGGCCAGCGTGAGGACGTGACGGTGGTCGTTGACACCGTCAGGGTCGGCGGACTGCACCGACACACCGGCCGGCAGCGTGCTCGGGTCGACGACCAGCGTGTAGGTGGCCGGAGTGAGCCCTCCGACCGAGTAGCTGCCGGTCGCGTCGGTCACCACGGTCGCCACGAGGTTGCCGTCGCTGTTCAAGAGCGCGACGACCACACCTGGGATCGCCGACTCGCCCGGGTCGTGGACCCCATCACGGTCGTCATCTCGCCAGATCGTGCCAGCAAGGGACGCCGTACGGGGCTGGATCGTCACGGTGTCCTCATCGTCCTCGCTGGGCGCGACGTTGCCAGGCTGAGAGTCGGGGTCCGGCTGGTCGACGCTGTCCACGCTGGCCCGGTTGGCGATGGCGCTGGCCTGGCCCACGCGTACGGTGATGTCGACGCTCGTGGTCGCGCCGGCTGGCAACCAGGGCACGCTCCAGCGACCGCTGACGTGATCGTAGGCTCCGGCCGCAGTGTCATTGAGCCATGTCACTCCGGTAGGGAGCTCATCGCGGACCACCACATGGGTCGCTGCGGCCGGACCGTGGTTGGTGAGCGTGAGCCGGTAGGTCACCGTGTCGCCGAGATCAGGCTCGGTGATGTCGACCGACTTGTCCAGTGACAGGTCCGCGGCCTCGCCGACAACGGTCGCCGTGTCCACGTCGTCCTCGCCGGCGCCGGCGTTGGCCGGGGTGGAGTCGACGTCGGGCTCGTTGGCCGCAGTGACCTCCGCCCGCGCAGTGATCGGACCGGCCTGGGCGACGACGGCGACGATCTCCAGTGTTGCCGTCTCGCCGGCGGCGAGACCGCCGACGGTCCACGTTCCGGTTACCGGGTCGTACGTGCCACGGCTCGGTGTGCTGGTGAGCATCGTCAGCCCGACCGGCACCACTTCGGTCACGTTCACGCCCGTCGCGTCGGAGGGGCCGCGATTGGTCACCGTGACCGTGGACGTGACCGGTCCGCCGACGAGTACGGAGGCTGCGTCGAACTCGAGGTCGAGCTCGAGGTCGACGAGGATCCCGACCACGGTGGCAGTTGCCTCGTCGTCTTGGTTCGGCGGTGAGCTGGCGCCCAGCGGGTCCTCTGCTGGGGCCGAGTCGACGTCGGGTTGGTCGGCGGCGATCACCTCGACGAAGCCGTCGATCGGGCCCGCCACGCGCACCTCGACGGTCACGGAGAGGCTGGTCGAGGTTCCGACGGGGAGGTCGCCGACGTCCCACAGCCCGGTCGCTGGATCGTAGGTGCCCTGCGCGGGTGCATCAGCGACGTACGTGACCCCGGCGGGCAGGAGCGCCGCGAGCTGCACCCCGGTGGCGTCCGAGGGTCCGTCGTTGGCGACGGTGAACGTGTAGGTCACGGTCCCACCGACCACTGCCGCCGGCGCGGACACCGACTCGGCGACCGACAGGTCGATGAGCGGATCGCTCGACAGCGCACTC
This sequence comes from uncultured Ilumatobacteraceae bacterium, assembly GCA_964556225.1. GTDB lineage: Bacteria > Actinomycetota > Acidimicrobiia > Acidimicrobiales > Ilumatobacteraceae > CAZKVJ01. The sequence continues at coordinate 43,731 of CAZKVJ010000023.1, read as the reverse complement.
GCGTCCTGGTCGTCTTCGGCGGGATCGGCGTTCCCCGGGAACGAGTCCGGGTCGTCCTCGGTGACCGCTGTCACTTCGGCGATGTTGACGATGGTGCCGGCGTCGAGGACCTGGACGCTGATCGTCAGCGTCGCCGCGGCCCCGTTCGGGAGATCACCGATCGCCCAGGCGCCGGTGCCCGGGTCGTACGTGCCGTGGCTCGGTGTCGCCCCGGCGAAGGCAAGGCCGGCGGGGAGCAGGTCGGTGACGACGACGCCCGTCGCGTCGGACGGTCCGGCGTTGGAGACAGCGAGGGTGAACGTCGCGGTGTCCAGCTGGGTCACCGTCGTCGGTGTCGAGGTCTTGGCGAGCGAGAGGTCGGCGAGCGGTTCGACGGTCAGGCTCACTGCGGCCTCGTCGTCCTGGTCAGCCGGGTCGGACGGCCCGAACGGGTTCTCGGCCGGTTGCGAGTCCGGGTCGTCCTCGTTGGCCGCGGTGATCTCCGCCAGGTTGTCGACCGCGAGCGCGTCGACCCGTGTCGTGAGCGTCAGGGTGCGCGCTCCACCAGCCGGCACCGTGCCAACGGCCCAGGTCCCGCTGGAGGGCTCGTACGCGCCGGCACCGTCGTCGGACAGGTGGGCGAGTCCGGGCGGGAGCTGCTCGCTGACCACCACACCGGTTGCGTCGGACGGGCCGGCGTTCGAAACGGTCAGCTCGAACACGGCGCTGTCACCGAGGTGCACGGGCGTCGAAATGAGCACCTTCGACAGTGACAGGTCGGCGAGGGGTGAGGCGGTGACCGCTGCGCTCGCCTGGTCGTCCTCGCCGGCGACGCCGTTGGAGGGGGTGGAGTCCGCGTCCGGTTGGTCGACGGCGGTCACCTCGGCGTGGTTGGTGATGCTGCCAGCGTCGGTGCGGGCGGCGAGGAGCAGCGACTCGGTGGCGCCACTGGCCAGGTCGCCGACGGTCCACACGCCCGAGGCGTCGTCGTAGGTGCCGACCGTCGCCAGCGCGCCGTCGAAGGAGAGACCGGCCGGAAGGAGGTCCGTGACCTCCGCGCCGGTGGCGTCGGACGGACCGGCGTTGGCCAGCGTCAGCTCGAACACGACGATGTCGCCCACGTGGGCCGGGGCGGTGAGGACCGTCTTCGTCAGCGACAGGTCCACGTGTGGAGGATCGACGTCGACCGTTGCGGAGCTCTCGTCATCCTGGTCGGCGGGGTTCATCGGGCCCAGGGCGTTCTCGGCCGGTTGTGAGTCGGGGTCCACGGCTTGGGCCGCGGTCACCTCGGCGACGTTGGTGATCGGATCGGCGCTGCCGACGGTGGCAGTCAGGACGAGCGTGGCCGTCGTGGCGGAGCTGACGGTCCCGACCGTCCACACGCCCGTCACAGGGTCGTACGTGCCCACCGACGGGGACGCGGACACGAACGACAGCTCGCTCGGCAACAGGTCCGTGACCACGACGCCGGGGGCGTCGTCGGGTCCGGAGTTCGCCACCGTGATCTCGAACACCGCGTCGTCGCCGACGCGGGCAGGTCCCGCGACCTCGGTCTTGGCGAGGGAGAGGTCGGCTTCCACGAGGTGGGTGGACTCGGTGTCGCAGTCCGCGGCCTCGGCGGCCGTGACGCACGCGGTGTTGCCGATGGTGGCGCCGGTGCCGGGCCATGGGTCGTCGATCGCCGCGTCGAATCGCAGGTACACGGTCTGCCCGGCCGCGACGTCGGGCAGCGAGACGCCGCCCTCGTCGAGGGGGAAGATCGTCGACGCCGGCGGTGCCAGGTCGTCGGCGAGGACCACCGTCGTCGCGCCGTCGTCGAAGGTGGTCGAGCCGGGCACGTAGCTCATCCCTGCCGGGAGCACGTCCTCGGCCACCACCGAGGTGAAGGCCAGGCTGCTCGCGTCTGCGATGGCGATCTCGTAGGTCAGCTGATCGCCTGGGCCGATCTCACCGTCGGCGTTCCTGTCGTCGGCGAGCACCGCGGTCTTCTCGACGATCATCGCGGTCGTCGGGATGATCGTGTAGCCGGCATCGAACCCAGGGGATCCGGCCGGCGCGCTGGCTGGGTCCTCGCCCCAGGCTCCGGCCAGCACGGTGCCGTCGCAGGTGTAGATGCGCGACCCGGTCATGTCGCCGTCGACGCTGTCGTGGATCCGGGTCGACAGCAGTGCAGACACGCTGAGCTCGAGGTCGTGGCGAGCGCCGAAGCAGTCCGGCGTGGAGATCGATCCGGTGGTGGGATCGCCGTCGAAGTCGACGCGGATGGTCGTGGCCGCGAGCGAGGTGATCCACACCGGGTCGTCGTCCCGGTTCGCCGACGGGGACGACGGAGGGTTGTTGGAGTTGCCCGGGGCCCACCCGAGCACCACCTGGGTCGTGAGCAGGGACGTCGGGATCATGGTGAGGCCCCAGTCCCATGTCGCGCTCTGGTCGGAACCGCCGCCCGGCGCTGCTCCCGACTGGGCGCCGACACCGGCGACTGCGATGAACGGTTCACCAGACGACGTGAACCGCACGGCTTCGCCGATGGGGGAGTGGAACGCGGCGCTCGCGCCCGCCGGCACGCTGATCGTCCCGGAGCAGCTGGGGCAGCCGGGGGTGACGACGATCGGCGATCCCGACGGGTTGAAGAGGTAGTTGACCGTGCGGAAGTTGCCCACGCCGGAGCCCGCCGGGCTGAGGTAGTCGTCGGAGAGCAGGTGGTCCGGGAACAGCGTGAACCAACGGGACTCGTACGACGACCCCCGCTCTCCGGTCGCGAGGTGCACCTGCACCGGCGCCGACGAGCGGACATGTGCGCCCTCTGCGAGCCCCCCGTTCACGAAAACCGTCTCCGCCTCGTCGATGACCTCGGTGAGGTCCACCACGCCGTCGCCGTCGGTGTCCACCTCGACCGTCGTGGCGTCGTTGGCTGCCATGACGCTCATGCCGGTGTAGGAGAACGCGTCGCTGGTGCCCGCGGGAACCGGCGTGTCCTCGCCGACCGGCACGGTGTAGTCGGTGGCGAACAGCGTTGTGTCATAAGCGCTCACGACTCCGGAGAGCACCGACCCGAGCGAGGTGAACCCGCCGGCCGTGATCGCGAACCCTCTCGTGGACGCGACCTTGTCGCCGCCGTCGAAGCGCACCTGGGCCGAGCTCCGCGGGGTGGTGATGCTGTTGCGCATGATGACCGGCGCGCCCTGCGGGAGCAGGTCACCCGCACAGGCCGGGCAATACGTGGCCGCGTTGCCGTTGGCGGTGTTGGCGTCGCCGAACACGAGTGTGGATGCCTGGCTCGGGTTTGCGATATCCGACTCGAACCCGTCCTCCCACTGGTCGTAATACATCACCGAACCCGGCGCCGCGTTGGTGATCCCGACCGTGAAGTCGAGCGTCGTGGTGGCGGCGGTGTTGACGGACTCCATCGCCCCCTGCATGTCGTCGGCGGGGAGGGGGACGTAGCCGTACATCACGGGAGGCGGACCCGCTGCCGCAGGGGACCCGTCGGCGAGCACGGTGGCGAGCGTGACGCAGGCCAGCAGGAGCGCGGCGAGCATGAAGCGTGATGATGGGCGGTGCATATCGGTGTTCGATCTTCTTGACGGACCAACCGTCATCGTTTGAGGCGTCGAGAAGTCGGCAAGAGTTGACGGGTCCTTGAGCCCCGTCCTCAGAGCGGTCGTGGCCGAACTCGACCGGCGCCCTGGGACTAGCCTCACCGGCCATGTCAGGGACGAGGCGGATGATTGCTGGCGCGCTCGGCGTGCTGACGCTGGCGGCGGTGCTGGCAGTCGGGGTCGACGCGGTGCAAGCGGCCCCGGCGCCCGGCGCGGCGGCGCCCGGCGGCACCGCCGCCTACGTGCCACTCGCCACCCCCGAGCGGCTCTTCGACAGCCGCGAGGGGTTCGCGCTCTGGGGCGGAGCGTCCGTGAAGGTCCCGGTCACCGGCACCGCGCCGCGCCCGGCACCGGGCACCGCCGTCGCGGCGGTGGTGAACCTCACCGTCGTGGGTCCGGCTGCTCCCGGGTACTGGACGGTGTTCCCGTCCGGGGCGAACCGGCCGAACGCCTCGAACCTCAACGTCGACGAGACCGCCTCGCTCCAGGGCGCGGGTCTGGCGATGGCGAACCTCGTCACCGTGCCGGTCGGCGCCGACGGCGCCATCGAGGTGTACGCCTCCCACGGTGGACACGTCGTGGTCGACCTGTTCGGCTACTACGTGCCCTCCGGCTCGGCCACCAGTGGGCGTCTCGTCCCTCGGCCCACCCCACAACGAGTGCTCGACACCCGTGAGTCGACGATGCTCGCGCCCGGCGAGACCCGGCCGGTGCGGATCCCCGGTGCCGCCGGCGCCTCGGCGGTCGCGCTCAACGTGACCGTGCTGTCGCTCGCGCCCGGCTACTGGCGCGTCTACGCCGAGGGCGGTCCCGTCCCGGCGACGTCGAACGTCAACGCGCCCGGGCTGTCGATCGCCGCGAACCAGGTGATCGTGCCCGTCGATGCCGACGGCGACATCGCCGTCGAGGCACCCGGCGGCGGCCACCTCGTCGTCGACCTGGTCGGTGTCTTCACCGGTGCCGGCGCGCCGTCGTCGACGGCGGGGCTGTTCGTGCCGCTCGACTCGCCGACCCGCTTCCTCGACACCCGTGACGCCGCTCTCAACGTCACCCGCACCACGCGGGCGCTTTTGCCGCGGTGGGCCATCGAGGTGCCGGTCTCGACGCATCCCGCAGTGGCCCGTATCGACGTGGCCGCGGTGGCGTTGAACGTCACCCTCGTCGAGGCGCTGTCCGCCGGCTACGTGAGCGTCACGACGGCCGGCGCCAACGACCCGGGCGCCCGGACCCGCACCACCTCCACGACGAACACCACGCGCGCTGGCCAGATCCTCGCGAACCACGCGATCGTCCCGGTGTCGTCTCGTGGCTTCGACGTGTTCACCTACGGTGGCGGCCATGCGCTGGCCGACGTGGCCGGCTACTACCTGGGCGCGGCGGCCCCGGCACCGTTCGGTGGCCCGGCCAACGTGGACCCGACTCCACCGTTCTGCACCGGCTTCCCGGCTGCGCCGACCCGTGCCATCGTGGCGGGCTCGAGCCCCGACGCCACGGCCCGCGTCCAGTACCGGCTGCTCCAGCTCGGCTTCTGGCACCTGGGCGTGGACGGGGGCTACGGGACGTCGACGTCGCAGGCCGTGATGGCGTTCCAGAAGTGGGCCCGGCTGCCCGCCACGTCTCGCGTCGACGACGTCACCGCTACCGCGCTCAACCTGACGCTGTGCCGGCCGAGCGCGGGTCGGCCGACCGGCGACTACTTCGAGGTCGACAAGGGCCGGCAGATCGCGCACGTCGTGCGCGGCGGCCAGGTCGTGTGGACGTTCAACGTTTCGACCGGCAACGGCCAGTCGTACGACGAAGAGGACCAGAAGAACGCCGGCGCCCGGGTCATCGGGGTCGCCGTCACCCCCACGGGCGACTTCCGCGTGTATCGAGAAGCCGACATCGCCCGCTACGAGGGTTCGCTCGGCACGCTGTACCGGCCGAAGTTCTTCTCTGGGGGCGTGGCGGTGCACGGGGCGAAGAACGTGCCCAACTACCCGGCGTCACACGGTTGTGTGCGGGTGATCAACCCGGTGATGGACCTCATCTGGGCGCAGGGCTACCTGCCGCTCGGTGCCCGGGTCTGGGTGCACGACTAGTCAGGCCGACGCCTTCGCACGGGGGGCTGCGGCCCGCTTCTTCTGGGCGCCGGCCGTGCGAGCCTTCTTGGGCGCGGTCGGTGCGGCACCCGAGCGCGCGGCGGCCACCAGCTGGGCCATCCCCCGCTCGATTCCGCCGGCAAGCACCTCGACGTCCGGGACGGTGTCCCAGTCGCCGGTGACGCCGAAGCCGATCTTGCCGTTGTAGGAGAGGATCGCCACTCCCGTGCGGAGGCCGCCGCCGATCGGCACGAACGGGAAGTACTCGAGCATCTCGCGCCCGCACAGGTAGATCGGGAACTGAGGGCCGGGCACATTGGTGGTGACGGTGTTGACGCTGCGCTGGGGCACCCGGCGGGTGAACGCCGTGGCCGCCCGGGTTCCGAGCGACATCAGGGCGGGCGGGGTGAACTCGGCAAGATCCACCAGCACGCTGGCGGCGACCGCCTGGTGCGACTCCTTCAGCTCTGTCATCTGGGCCTTGATCGACTCGAGCCGCTCGACGGGATCGGCGATGCCGACCGGCAGCTCGGCGATCATGCCGCTGACCTGGTTGTTGTAGGTGGCGTCACCCTTCGCGCGCACCGACACCGGCACCAGCGAACGGACCACGGTGCTCTCGTCGACCGGGTCCTCACGGCTCAGGAGGAGCTCTCGATAGCCGTTGGTGATGGCTGCCAGCACCACGTCGTTGACCGTGCCACCGAGTGCGGCCCGGACGGACTTCACCTCGGAGAGGCTGGTGCGGGCCCACGCCCAGCGCCGGTGTGGCCCGATGGTGCCCTCGATGGACAGCTGGGTGTTGGGGCGCAAGCGCTGGGACATGGAGCGCGCACCGCTGAACAGCTCCGACAGCTCAGCGGCGATCCGGCGCGGCCGGCGGGCGGCGGAGCGGATCCACCGGCCGAGCTCGGCCGGGCTGGCCAGCGCCTCGGACAGCGCGTCGGCCATCAGCTCGACACCACTCGGCTGGTGGGCCGGCGTCCAGTGGTCGTCCGGCACGTCGCGGCCCTCGCGATCGGGGTCGAGGATGGCCGCCATCAGCTCGGTCCCCGAGATGCCGTCGACCATGCAGTGGTGCACCTTCGAGATCAGCGCCCACTCACCCGAGCCGAGGCCCTCGACGAGCCATGCCTCCCACAGCGGTCGGTCGCGGTCGAGGGCCTGGGACATCAGCCGTCCCATCAGGCGTCGCAGCTGCTCGTCGTCACCGGGGTGGGGGAGCGAGGTGTGGCGCACGTGGTATTCGATGCGGAAGTGCGGGTCGTCGACCCACACCGGCCGGCCGAGTGCGCCGGGCACGAACCGGACCCGCTGGCGGTAGCGCGGCACCAGCGGAAGTCGGGAGGCGAAGTGCTCGACCACCTCGTGGTACGAGGGTGGCGGACCCTCGAGGGTGGCACACGACGCGATGTGCATGTGGTTCAAGCTGTCCTCGATGTGGAGGAACGTGGCGTCGAGCGGGCTCAATCGATCCATGGCGTCACCTCGGTGGTCGACCTTCACCGTAGACGACGTCGTGAGGTGACCGAACCGCCCAGGGATGGCCGCCGTCCTGCCACCCGGCTGACCGCACTGGGCTACCGTGCGGTCGCGTTCGAGCGAGGGGGCCGCAATGTGCGGGTGTCTGGTGCTGCTGGTCGGGTCGGTCGCGCCGAGGTTCACGATCTTCTTGCTGTGGATCTTCAGCGACTACCTGACCGAGGCGTTCGAGTCGTTCTGGGTCGGCTTCGCCGGATTCCTGTTCTTGCCCTACACCACGCTGATGTACGCCCTCATGGACAACTGGCAGGACGGCATCAACGGGTTCGGCTGGGCGTTCGTGATCCTCGGCCTCGTGCTCGACATCGGCGCGTACACGGGCGGGTACAACCGGCGCAACGACCTGGCGCCGACGTGACGCGTCAGTGGCGCCGGGCAGGACGTCCCTTCTCGGTGCGAATCCCCGCTCTCATAGCGGGGATCCGCACCCGAAAGGCCGTTCAGGCCCCGACGGGCGACAGCGGCTGCTGGTTCTCGGGCGGCGGGCCGGCGTTGGGCGTGATGATCACGGCCGTGACCATCCCGAACATGCCTTGCGGGCCCTCGGCGTGGCTGAGGATGTGGCAGTGCCAGGCCCACACGCCAGGGTCGGTGGCCTTGTAGAGCACCGTGTAGCGCTCGCCCGGTGAGACCCAGATGGTGTCGGAGGGCACCGGCACCTCGAGCGGCACGCCGTCCTTGGCGATGATCCACCCCGACGGCTGGTGCATGTGCATCGGGTGCCCCTGCAGGCCCTCGTTCTGGTAGTGCACCATCATCACGTCGCCCACCATCATCTGGTACGGCTGCGTGGCCGGGAAGCTCTTGCCGTTCAGCGACAGGCCGATGACGCCGGCGTCGTTCAGCACCATGGTGACCTCTTGGTCGACCTTGGTGTAGCCCTTGTCGATCATCGCCTGCGGGATCTGCATCTGGCCGACCATGAAGGCGCCGAACATCCCGTCGGGGATCTGGACCTGCGCGTCGTGGTGGCTGTGGTAGATGCCGACGGCGGGCTCGATGGTGGTGAACTCGTACGTGAACGTCTCGCCCGGCACGATCGGGGCCTGGGTGTACGGGTCGACGCCGTCCATCAGGTTGGGCACCCGGACGCCGTGCCAGTGGACCGACGTGGACTCCTGGAGGTTGTTGGTGACGATGAGCTTCACCCGGTCGCCGACGTCGACGCGGATCTCCGGGCCGGGCACGGTGCCGTTGTAGGTCTTGGCCCGCACGATCTTGCCCGGCTCGACCTCCCAGTCGACCTCCTCCACGGTGAGGCGGAAGACCTTCGTGCCGTCGGCCTCGATCTCGGGCTCGAGGATCTGGCCGCCGGGCCCGCCGAGGGTCTCGGCCGGGAAGGCCTTGGCCCGGGCCTCCATGGCGTAGTCCATCTCCTGCCAGTTCGCGTAGCCGCCGTGCAGGCCGCCGTCCTCGCCGGAGCTCTCACCGGCCGTGGTCTGCGTGGTGTCACCGGCCGCCGTCACCACCATGGTGCCGACCATCCCCGCCGCCTCGTGGCCGGCGATGGTGCAGACCGTCTTGTACGTCCCCTCCTCCACGGTCAGCTCGAGCGTCTCGGACTGGCCAGGGAGGATGTCGGCCGTGGTCACCCCGAGGTCCGGAAGGGCGAAGTTGTGCGCCACGGTGCCGTCGTTCGTCACGGTGATCGACACGTCGCCCGCGGGCACGGTGATCTCGGCCGGGGTGATCTTGAACTCGGTGAGTGACACGGACACGTTCGATACCTCGGCGCCGCCGCCTCCGCCTCCTCCACCACTGCTGGTGTCCGACGCCTCGCTGCCGTCCTCGTGGAGGACGGCGAACACGGCCAGGAACAGGGCGGCGATGGCAACCACGAAGGCGCCCCAGCCGAGCACGGTCCGGTCATCTCTGCTCATGAGGCCCGAGCCTGCCGGGTGGTGGGCCCGGCGCCGTAGGGCCGCAGGAGGCACGAAGGTGGGACTTTGGTCCCTCTCGTCAGCGAGTGATTGGCACGCGCCAGGTGAGCAGCGCCCCGCCGACCGGCCGGTTCTCGATGCTGCAGGTGCCGCCGAGGCGGGCGGCCCGGGCCGCCAGGTTGCGCAGGCCGTTGCCCACGCCGGGCTGGAACCCCTCCGGGAGCCCGACGCCGTCGTCGGCCACGCGCAGCTCGACGTGGTCGTCGCAGCGCAGGACCACCAGGGCCTCGCGGGCATGGGCGTGGCGAGCGACGTTGCCCAGGGCTTCCCGCAGGCTGGCGATCAGCTCCACCCGGATGTCATCGGCCACCAGCGACTCGACGGGGCCGTCGATGCGCAGCGCCGGCGAGAAGCCGAGGACGCGCTTGGCCTGGGCGATCACGTCCGAGAGCTCCTGGCCCAGCGAGCCGTGCCGGCGGGCCGCGCCGAGGGTGAACACCGTGGTGCGGATGTCGCGGATGATCCGGTCGATCTCGTCGACGGCCGACTCGAGGCGATCCGAGACGGCCGGCTCGGCCCGCATCGCCGCTGCCTGCAGCTCGAGGCCCAGGCCGAACAGGCGCTGCAGGACGGTGTCGTGCAGGTCCCGGGCGATCCGCTCCCGCTCGTCGGACAGCGTGAGCTGCTCGTCGGCGAGGCGAAGGCGCTCCTGGTCCTGCAGGCGGTCGGTGACGTCGCGGACCGAGGCGATCGTGAGGGTGCCACCCGTGCCGGCGACCGGGCTGAGGCTGATCTCCACGGAGAGCTGGGAGCCGTCACGGCGCTGGGCCGCCAGCTCGAGCCCCCGGCCCATCGGCCGGATGGCAGGGGCGGCGGCGTAGGTGCTGCGATGGTCCTGGTGGATCTCGCGCAGCGCCGTCGGCACCAGCACCTCGACCTGCTCGCCGATCAGCTCGTCCGGCTCGTAGCCGGTCATCTCGGTCATCGCGGCGTTGACGTAGAGGATCCGGCCGTCGGCATCGCAGATGAGCAGGCCATCGGGGGACCCCTCGACGACGGCTCGGATGACGGCGTCGTCGATCCGCGGCTGGCGGGACCGCTCGTGCGGGGCTGCGACCGTCATGCACTGCGCAGCGTACCGGTCGGGCCGGCGGGGGACCATTCGCCAGGCCGAAGGTCCCTGGCACCGGCAGTCGAGATGTGCTGCACTACATGATGTGACCGCCCCGAGCGGCGATGCCGCGCACCCGGACACCGATCGCGGCGATGCCGTGATCACCGTGTTCTTGATGGACGACCACGAGGTCGTGCGTCAGGGCGTGCGGGCGCTGCTGGAATCGAGTGGCGGGATCGAGGTGGTCGGCGAGGCATCGACCGCCGCCGACGCCGTCGCCCGGATCCACGCCCTCCGTCCTCGGGTGGCGGTGCTCGACGTGCGGGTGCCCGACGGCAACGGGGTCGAGGTGTGCCGCGAGGTGCGCAGCCACGACCCGTCGGTGGCCTGCTTGATGCTCACCAGCTACAGCGACGACGAGGCGCTGTTCGAGGCGATCATGGCCGGCGCGGCCGGCTACGTGCTCAAGCAGATCCGGGGCAACGAGCTGGTCTCGGCGGTGCGGCGGGTGGCGGCCGGTGAGTCCCTGCTCGATCCGGCGGTGACGGGCCGGGTGCTGCGACGCCTGCGTGAGCCGTCCGCCGAGGACGAGCGCTTGGCGCGGCTCACCGACCAGGAGCGCCGGATCCTCGACCTCATCGCCGAGGGGCGCACCAACCGTCAGATCGCGCAGCACATGAACCTGGCCGAGAAGACGATCAAGAACTACGTCTCCAACCTGCTGGCCAAGCTGGGGATGGAGCGGCGCACCGAGGCCGCGGTGTTCGCCGCTCGGCTCGACGCCAGCCGTACCCACCGCGACGACAGCTGAGCGGCGGCAGCGGCGGCTCAGCTGCGGGCGATGTCGCCCACGGCCTCGAGCAGCCGGGCGACGTCGTCGTCGACGACGTAGCGGACCACGCCGGCGCGAACGACGCCACCAGCGGCCGCCACGCCGAGGCTGTCGACGACCTCGACGGCGTAGCTGTGCCCGGCCCAGGTGGCGATGCGCCGCTCGGCCAGGCGCTGCGCCACGACGTCGGGGTGGTGCCCGTCGACGGTGAACGCGACCGTCGGCGTCCGGCATTCGTGGGAGGATGGACCCCACACCGTCACGCCGGGCATCGACAGCAGGCCGTCGAGCAGGGGGGCGAACACCGCAGCCTCAGCTGCCGCGATCGTGTCGAGCCCCTCGTCGAGCAGGTACGCGGCCGCCGCCTCGATCCCGGCGATGGCCTCGAAGCTGGGTGTGCCGGTCTCGAACCGGCGGGGCCCGCGGTCGGCAGCCGGGCGCACCTTGGCGATCGGGAGCTCGTCGAGCAGCGCCGGCTCGATGCACAGCACACCGGCGTGGGGGCCGTACCACTTGTACGGCGAGGTGGCGAGGACGTCGCATCCCAGCGTCGCCACGTCCACGGCGCGATGGGGGACGAGGTGCACGGCGTCGACGAAGACCCGAGCACCCACGTCGTGGGCGGCGGCCACGATCGGCGCGAGGTCCGGGATGGTGCCGATCAGGTTCGACGCCCCGGTGACCGCCACCCACCGGGTGCGGGCGTCGATGCGCTCGAGGACGCTCGCCGGGTCGAGCCGGCCCGTCGCCGGGTCGAAGGGGGCCAGTACGTGCTCGGCGCCGGCCTGCTCGCAGGCGATCCGCCAGGGTGAGACGTTGGCGTCGTGATCGAGCCGGGTTCCGACGACCCGGTCGCCGGGCCCCAAGGTGCCGGCCACCGCCCGGGTGAGGGCGAGGGTCATCGTGGTCATGTTCGCGCCGAAGCAGACCCCGGCCGGGTCGGCGCCGAGCAGGTGACCGACCGTGGCGCGGGCTCGCTCGAGCAGTGCGTCGCAGGCCTGGGCGGCAGGGAACGGACCACCGGTGTTGGCGTTGTCGCCGCCGGTGGACCACTCGAACATCGCCTGAGCGGCCGAGTCGACCATCTGGGTGCCGGCCGGACCGTCGAAGCGGGCCCAGCCGTTGCGGACGCCGGGGAAGCGCGCCGGCGCCATCGCTCAGGGGCGGTTCTTGGACCGGGCGATGCGCCGGGCGCTCGAGCCGATGGGCTCGATGCTGCGTCCGTCGAGGTTGCCAAGCTCGACGCCGTTGGAGAACAGGACCCGGTGCCGGCGCCAGTTGAACCCGTTGGCCAGGATGACCGTGCCCTCGGTGCCCTCCGGCACACCGGGCAGCTCGGTGATCGCACGCACCTTGTCGCCGAGGCGCAGGGCGAGCTGGTCGGTCGCAGGGGAGGACAGCGGGCCGGGCTTCCAGGTGAGCACGTCCCCATTGTGACCGATCCGCCCGCCCAGCGCGAAGCGCGAGTCGGTGGGTCGGTGGCGGGTCGGGGTGCCCCGGTACACTCCCGAGCCTGTGAAGAGCACGGTCGAACCCCTCGAGGGAAACAAGGTCAAGCTGTCCGTCGAGGTCGACGAGGCCACGTTCGAACGTGACATCGACGCCGCCTTCCGCAAGCTGGCCCGAGAGGTGCGCCTCCCCGGGTTCCGTGCGGGCAAGGCGCCCCGCAAGGTGCTCGAGGCCCGCATCGGGCTCGCCCCGGCTCGTGACCAGGCGCTGCGTGATGCCATCCCGCACTACCTGGCCGAGGCCGTGCGCGCCCACGACGTCGACCTCGTGGCCACGCCGGAGATCGAGCTCACGGGCGGGGCCGAGGACGGGCCGGTGCAGTTCGACGCCACCTGCGAGATCCGCCCGGTGGTCGCCGTTGCCGGCTACGGCGGGCTGCGCGTCGAGCTGCCGTCTCCCGAGGCCACCTCGGACGACATCGCCGAGGCCGTCCTGGCCGAGCGGCGCCGCCACGGCTCGCTGGGCGACGTCGACCGCCCGGCCGCCCGGGGGGACCACGTGGTCCTCGACCTGTCGGCCACCCGCGGCGGAGAGCCCGTCGCGGGGCTGAACACGGAGGACTGGACGTACGAGATCGGCCGGGGCTGGGTCGCCGAGGGGTTCGACGAGGCGCTGGTCGGCGCCGAGGCCGGCGGTCGGGTCGAGGTCACGCTGGTGCCCAACGGCACCGACGACGCCGCCGACTTCACGATCGAGGTGCAGCGGGTCCAGGAGCTGGTGCTGCCCGAGGTCACCGACGAGTGGGTCGCCGAGCACATCGCCGAGCACGACACCGTCGCCGGCTGGGAGGCCGCCCTGGCGGAGCGGATCGGCTCCATCAAGCTCAACCAGGCCCGAGGCCAGATCGTCGACCGCACGATGGAGGCGCTCGCCGCCTTGGTCGAGGACGAGCCCCCGGCCGTGATGGTCGACAACGAGCTGCGGGCCCGGGTCCAGTCCACGATCGAGCAGTTCGCGGCTCAGGGCATCGCCCTCGACCAGTGGCTCGCTGCCACCGGGCAGGACACGGCCACCTTCGTCGAGGGGATGCGCGGCCAGGCCGAGCGGGCGGTCAAGGTCGACCTCGCGCTGCGGGCGGTGGCCACTGCCGAGGGCCTCGAGGCTGGCGACGACGACATCGAGGCCGAGATCCAGCGCATCGCCGTCCAGGTCGGCGAGAAGCCGGCGAAGGTCCGCCGGGCGTACGAGCGCAACGACGCGATCGCCGATCTGGCCACGTCGATCCGCAAGGGCAAGGCCATCGACTGGCTGGTCCACCACGTCGAGATCGTCGACCCGGAGGGTCATCCAATCGATCGGGACCTGATCCTGGGCCACACCCACGACGATCACGATCACGATCACGGCACACCTGCCGATGATGAACACGACCACGACCAGGGGGAGGCGGCCGAATGAGCCCGCTGCTCGAACCGGTGCGCAACTACCTCGTCCCAACGGTGGTCGAGCAGACCAACCGCGGCGAGCGCGCCTACGACCTGTACAGCCGGCTGCTGAAGGAGAACATCATCTTCCTCGGCACGCCCATCGACGACACGATCGCCAACCTGGTCTGCGCCCAGCTCATCCACCTGGAGAGCGAGAACCCGGACAAGGACATCAACATCTACATCAACAGCCCCGGGGGCGACATCACGGCACTGTTCGCGATCTACGACACCATGTCGTTCATCCGCAACGACATCGCCACGATCTGCCTCGGCCAGGCTGCGTCGGCCGCTGCCGTGCTGCTCGCGGCGGGCACGAAGGGCAAGCGGCTCGCCCTGCCGCACAGCCGGGTCCTGCTCCACCAGCCCTACGGGCAGGTCGGCTACGGACAGGTCACCGATCTCGAGATCGCCGCCAAGGAGATCCTGCGGATGCGTGATCTGCTCGAGGAGATCCTGGCCCGCCACACCGGCCAGCCCGTCGAGCGGATCCACGCCGACACCGACCGCGACTTCGTGATGGAAGCAGATGAGGCCCTCGCGTATGGCATCATCGACGATGTGATCGTGTCTCGCCAGGCCGTCGACCGCACGGGTCCGATCCGCTGAGCCGGGTGCAGGGGGGACGTCGTGGCCAAGTTCGGTGACTCGGGAGAGCTGCTGAAGTGCTCCTTCTGCGGCAAGTCGCAGAAGCAGGTGAAGAAGCTGATCGCCGGGCCGGGCGTCTACATCTGCGACGAGTGCATCGACCTGTGCAACGAGATCATCGAAGAGGAGCTGGCCGAGACCACCGAGCTGCGCTTCGACGAGCTCCCCACCCCTCGTGAGATCCGGGCGTTCCTCGACGACTACGTGGTCGGCCAAGAGCACGCCAAGAAGGTGCTCTCCGTCGCCGTCTACAACCACTACCGGCGCATCCAGTACCAGCAGAGCGCCGGCACCACCCGCCGCGACGACGTCGAGCTGGCCAAGAGCAACATCATGCTGCTGGGCCCCACGGGGTGCGGCAAGACCCATCTCGCCCAGACGCTCGCCCGGCTGCTGAACGTGCCCTTCGCCATCGCCGACGCCACCGCGCTGACGGAGGCGGGCTACGTGGGCGAAGACGTCGAGAACATCCTGCTGAAGCTCATCCAGGCCGCCGACTTCGACGTCAAGCGGGCCGAGACCGGCATCATCTACATCGACGAGATCGACAAGATCGCCCGCAAGAGCGAGAACCCGTCGATCACCCGCGACGTGTCCGGCGAGGGCGTGCAGCAGGCGCTGCTGAAGATCTTGGAGGGGACCGTGGCCTCGGTGCCACCCCAGGGTGGTCGCAAGCACCCCCACCAGGAGTTCATCCAGATCGACACCACGAACATCCTGTTCATCTGCGGCGGCGCGTTCGCCGGTCTCGAGGCCATCATCGAGAACCGCATCGGTCACAAGGGCATCGGCTTCCACGCCACGGTCCGCTCGCGTGAGGAGAAGGATCCGGGGGAGCTGTTCGCGCAGGTGCTCCCCGAGGACCTGCTGAAGTTCGGACTGATCCCCGAGTTCGTCGGGCGCCTCCCCATGATGGGCGCGGTCCACAGCCTCGACCGCGACGCGCTGGTGCGCATCCTCGTCGAGCCGAAGAACGCGCTCGTCAAGCAGTTCCGCAAGTTCTTCGAGTTCGAAGACGTCGAGCTCGAGCTCACCGACGACGCGCTCGGTGCCGTCGCCGACCAGGCCCTCCGGCGGGGGACCGGCGCGCGCGGTCTGCGCGCCATCCTCGAAGAGGTGCTGCTGAACACCATGTACGACCTCCCCGGCCGGACCGACATCGGCAAGGTCGTGATCGACGCGGCTGCCGTCGACGAGAAGGTCAACCCGACGCTGGTGCCGCGCGAGCCCACTCGCACCACACGGCCGCGCCGCGCCGCCAGCTGACCCGACGGGCCCGCGTGCAGTACGCCGACGCGCTCGCGCTCTTGGACCGGCGCGGTGGCTACGAGCGTACCGGACGGGTGGCGTCACCGAGCCTCGAGCGGATCGAGCAGGTGCTCGCCCTCATGGGCGACCCACAGCACGCCTGCCCGGTCGTGCACGTCACCGGGACCAACGGCAAGGGCTCGACGGCGCAGATGATCACCCGGCTGCTGATGGCCCACGGGTTGCGGGTGGCCACGTACACGAGCCCGCACCTCGAGCGGGTGAACGAGCGCCTCGCCATCGATTCGGTGCCGATCGGCGACGCTGACTTCGCCGACGAGCTGGCGGCGGTGACGGACCTCGAGGTCATGGCCGGCACCGACCTGTCGTACTTCGAGCTGCTCACGGCGATGGCGTTGCGCTGGTTCGCCGACGAGGCGGTCGACGTCGCCGTGATCGAGGTCGGGATGCTCGGGCGCTGGGACGCCACCAATGTGGTCGATGCGAAGGTCGCCGTGGTGACGAACGTGGCACTCGACCACACGGAGTACGCGGGGCCGACGCGGGCCGACATCGCCAGGGAGAAGGCCGGCATCGCCAAGCCCGGCTCGAGCCTCGTGATCGGCGAGACCGACGCCGAGCTGGTCGACATCTTCCGGGCCGCAGGGGCGCGGCGCTGGTACCGGCGCGTCGACGACTTCGACTGCGTCGACAACCGTCTGGCCGTCGGTGGACGCCTGCTCGATCTTCGCACCCCGTCCTCGCTGTACCGCGACGTGTACCTGCCACTGGCCGGGCGGCATCAGGGCGACAACGCTGCCGCCGCGCTCATGGCGGTCGAGGCGTTCTTCGAGGCCCCGGTCGCGGCGGACGTCGTCGAGGAGGGTCTGGGGTCCGTGGTGATGCCGGGGCGCTTCGAGGTGCTCGGCCACCAACCGCTCGTGGTGGTCGATGGGGCCCACAACCCGGCCGGTGCCGACACGTGTGCCCAGGTGTTCTTCGACGACGTCGATCCGGCGGGCCGGCGACTGCTGGTCGTGGGCTGCCTGGCCGGACGGGATCCGGAGGCGCTGCTGGCGGCGCTGCGCGTCGACGAGTTCGACATGGTGGTGTGCGCCACGGCGCCGTCAGCCCGTGGGCTGCCGGCTGCCCAGCTGGTGGCCGCCGCGCGCCGGCTGGGCTGCGACCACGTGGTCGAGTCGACCACTCCCGAGGCGGCGTGTGACGTGGTCCTCGCCGACGCCGGACCCGATGACGCCGTGCTCGTCGCCGGCAGCCTCTACACCGTCGGCGCCGCCCGCCCCCACCTCATCCGCAGGCTTCCCTGACATCCCCGCAGTTGAACGGGGAGGGGGGTGAGGTTGGGGGAGACGGAGGGGTGGGCCTAGCCTCGAACGTCATGGCTGATCGCACGTTGGTCCTGCTCAAGCCCGACGCGGTCGAGCGCAAGCTCGTCGGCGAGATCATCTCCCGGTTCGAGGCCAAGGGCCTCGACATCGTGGCGATGCGTTTCGGGTTGCTCGACCTCGACACCCTCGCCCGCCATTACGAGGAGCACCACGGCAAGGGCTTCTACACCGACCTCATCGGGTTCATGTCGCGCGGTCCGGTGGTGGCGCTCGTGCTCGAGGGGCCGGAGGACACCTGGGAGGTCGTGCGCACGATGATGGGCGCGACCAACCCGCGCACGGCGGCGCCCGGCACCATCCGCGGCGACCTCGGCATCCTCTTCACCGAGAACCTGGTGCACGGCAGCGACTCCGCGGCGTCGGCCGAGCGCGAGATCGCCATCTTCTTCCCCAACCTGTGACGCGACCCAGCACCCGGGGCGCGGTGAGTACCATGACCGACCGGAGTGCGCTCGCCAGGAGGCCTCGCCATGGCTCGCAACAACCCGCTCGCGCTCGGCCGTGACATCGCGATCGATCTCGGTACCGCCAACACCCTGATCTACGTGCGCGGCCAGGGTGTCGTGCTCAACGAGCCGTCGGTGGTGGCGCTCGACGTCAGCGACGGCCGCCCGGTCGCGGTGGGGCTCGAGGCCAAGCGCATGATGGGTCGCACCCCCGGGCACATCCGCGCCGTGCGCCCCCTGAAAGACGGTGTCATCGCCGACTTCGAGGTCTGCGAGAAGATGCTGCGCTTCTTCATCCAGAAGGTGCACTCCAGCCGTTGGAGCAAGCCTCGCATGGTGATCTGCGTGCCGTCGGGCATCACCGGGGTCGAGCAGCGCGCCGTGCAGGACGCCGCCGAGTACGCCGGCGCCCGCAAGCCGGTGCACATCATCGAAGAGCCCATGGCCGCCGCCATCGGTGCCGACCTGCCCGTGCACGAGCCCAGCGGCAACATGATCGTCGACATCGGCGGGGGCACCACCGAGGTGGCGGTCATCTCCCTGGGCGGGATCGTCACCGCCCAGTCGGTGCGCGTGGCCGGCGACGAGCTCGACGACGCCATCTTGCAGTACGTCAAGAAGGAGTTCTCGCTCGCGATCGGCGAGCGCACGGCCGAGGAGATCAAGATCCACATGGGATCGGCCTGGCCGCTCGACGAGGAGCTCACGGCCGACATCCGTGGCCGTGACCTGATCTCCGGCCTGCCCCGAACCATCGCGCTCACCACCGAGCAGGTGCGCGAGTCGATCGCCGAACCGGTCGCGGCCATCGTCGACGCCGTGAAGACCACGCTCGACAAGACCCCCCCAGAGCTCGCCGCCGACATCATGGAGCAGGGCATCACGATCACCGGTGGCGGTGCGCTGCTGGCCGGGCTGGCCCAGCGGCTGAACCACGAGACCGGGATGCGCATCAACATGGCGCCCGAGCCCCTGTACTCGGTCGTCATCGGTTCGGGGCGGGCGCTCGAGAACATCGAGGCCATGCGTGGACTGCTCACGCAGGGCGGCGACGACTGACCCAGAGGCGTCCCTGCCATGTCCGTGTTCGCCATCAGCCGCCGTCGTGCCATCGCGATCCTGGCGCTGACCTCGGTCCTGCTGATCACCCTCGACCTGCGCGGCAACCCCGTCATCGATGGCGCCCGCGGCGCGTTCGGGGTCGTGTTCGCCCCGTTCCGGGACTCGGTCGAGGTGGTGACCCGCCCGATCGAGAACGCCTGGAAGGGCATCCGCGACTACGACGACCTCGCGGCCGAGAACGAGCGGTTGCGGGAAGAGATCGACCGCCAGCGGGGGGCCACCATTGCCGCCGAGGCGAGCGTGATGGAGGCCCAGGAGCTGCTCGCGCTGAACGGCCTGCCGACCCTCGCTGGGATCGACTACGTGACGGCCCAGGTGGTCGGCGTGTCACCGTCGAACTTCTCCCAGACCGTCGAGATCAGCCAGGGCTCGGACCGGGGGATCGAGGTCGGGATGCCGGTGGTCAACGGTGCCGGCCTGGTGGGAAAGGTGCACAAGGTGTACCCGGACCGGGCGATCGTCATGCTCGTCACCGATCCGGAGTTCGCGATCGGCGTGAAGGTGGGCGTCGCCGCGGAGGACACCACCGACGCCGAGCAGACGACCGTGACGGCCCCGAACGGCCAGGCGCCGGGAGCAGGGGCGGCGACCACGTCCACCTCCTCGACGAGCACCACCTCGACCACGGTGGCCGGCCCCGGCACGACCACCGCGGCGACGCTGCCGCGCTCGAACCCCCTCGGTCCGGTGGTCACGGTCACCACCGTCCCGTCGGCCACCACCACGACGGTGGCCGATCTGCAGAACCTGACCCTGCGTGAGACCGGTGCGCTCGTTGGGCGCGGACCGACCCGCCCGCCGGTGGTCGGCTTGGTCGAGCCCAACCCCCGGTTCGGGGAGCTGGCGCCCGGGGCGTGGGTCGTCACGGCTGGTGGCGCGACCAGCCTGGCGCCACCGGACATCGTGGTGGGTCGGGTGTCGCGAGTGGTGGAGCGGGCGGGGTCGGCCGGCCCGCTGCTCGAGGTGCGCTTGAGCGCCGACCTCGAGGATCTCAACTTCGTCCGCGTGCTGCTCTACCAGCCCGCCACCGAAGCCCCGGGCTGAGCCGTGCTCCGCCTCGTCGCACGCCCGGTCGTGCGGATCGTGATGGTCGGCCTGATCGGCCTGGCGATCCAGGCCACCCTCCTGACCCAGCTGCGGCCCTTCGACGTGACGCTGCAGCTGATGCTGCTCCTGGCCGCCGCTACCGGCGTCGCCGGCGGCCCCGAGCGCGGGGCCCTCGCCGGATTCCTGTTCGGCCTGATGTACGACCTCATCTTGACGACCCCGTTCGGCGTGGCCGCCCTGTCGTGCGGGCTGGCCGGGTACGTGGCAGGCTTCGCCCTGAGCGTGGCAGTCGATCCGACCTGGTGGCTGTCGATGCTGTTCGTGGCCGGCGCCAGCGCCGTCGGGGAGCTGGCGTTCCCGCTGGTCCAGACGATCGTGGGCCGCGAGGGGTGGGTCCAGCCCCGGCTCTTGCTCGTGGTGCCGGTGGTCGCGATCGCGAACGGCCTGATGGCGCCGGTGGCCGTGCCGGTGGGCCGGTGGTGCCTGGGGATCCGGCGGCAGAGATGAGGCGCGCGCGTGGGGTTCTCGTAACCGATTCGACATACTGGTGGCCATGCCCGGCGACCGACGCAGCTCACGGATGGCGGTGCTCGGGGTCGTGTCGCTGTTGCTGGTCGGCCTGATCGGCACGCGGCTCTGGTTCCTGCAGGTGGTCGACGCCGAGGGCCTCGAGGAGCGGGTCGAGGCCAACCGCACCCGGACCGTCACGTTGCCGCCGGAGCGAGGACGGATCTTCGACGCCGACGGCCGCCTGCTGGCCGACAACGAGCGGGTGCTCACGATCACCGTCGACCGTGACGTGATCAAGCGCGAGTCGGTGCGCACCGAGCTGTTCAGCCGGCTCTCCGGCCCGCTGCAGACGCCGATCGAGGAGCTCGAGCGGCGCTTCGAGAGCCCTCGCTACGACCCGCTCCAGCCCCTGCCCCTCAAAGAAGACGTCTCCGAGGAGACGGTGCTCTTCCTGCGCGAGCGCACCGAGGACTACCCCGGCGTCGACGTGCGAGAGGACTGGCGCCGGGAGTACCCGTACGCCCCGCTGGCCAGCCACGTGGTGGGCTACCTGGGCGCCATCCTCGAGGAGGAGCTGCGCGAGTACCGTGCCGCCGGCTACTCACCGAACGACCGGGTCGGCCGCTTCGGCGTCGAGAAGAGCTTCGAGACCGAGCTCCGTGGCACCCCCGGCACGGTCGTGTACGAGGTCGACGCGCGGGGCAACATCCTGCGCGAGGTGAGCCGGATCGATCCCGTGGCTGGCAACGACCTCTGGCTCACCGTCGACCTCGACCTGCAGCAGTTCGCCGAGGAGACCTTGGAGACCCAGCTGCGTGAGCGCCGGCTGGCCACGGCCAAGAACCCGTACGACCCGGAGACCGAGGAGTTCGCCTTCCCGGAGTTCCCGGAGGAGGTCACGTACAAGGCGCCGGCGGGCTCGGTGGTGGTGTTGAACCACAACACCGGTCAGGTGCTGGCGATGGCCAGCTACCCGACGTTCGACAACCGGTGGTTCAACGCCGGCATCTCGGGCGCGAAGTTCCAGCAGATCTTCCCCGAGACCGACGACCCGGACCGCTCGATCCTCGTGAACCGGGCCATCCAGGGGCGCTACAACCTCGGTTCGACGTTCAAGCCGTTCGTGGCGTACGCCGCGTTGAACACCGACCTGCTGCCCGGCGGCGTCGAGTACCGCATCGACGACCAGGGCTCGTTCACGCTCGCCGGCAACGGTGTCGACCCGGAGCTGTGCCAGCTGGTGAAGTGCATCTACAAGAACGCGGTGTGCGCTTCGACGGGCGAGCCGTGCGAGTACGGCCGGGTGAACGTGACCGACGCCCTCGCCGTGTCGAGCGACGTGTTCTTCTACTCGGTGGGCGCCAACATCTTCAACGCCAACTCGGGCGCTCCGGTCCTCCAAGAGGAGGTGATGCGCTTCGGCTTCGGCCGCGACTCGGGCATCGACCTCCCCTATGAGTTCGACGGCACCGTCCCCGACGCGGCCGTCAAGCGCCAGCTCGCCGAGTCCGGCGCCATCAGCGACGAGGAGGGCGAGGGCTACTACATCGGTGACAACGTCCAGCTGGCCATCGGCCAGGGCCTGCTCTCGGCGACGCCGCTGCAGCTCGCCAACGGCTATGCCGCGCTCGCCAACGGTGGGCTGCTGCTGCGCCCGCACATCGCCAAGGCCGTGCTGGCACCCGGCACCCCGGACGCCCCGAACGCGCCCGGCTTCGCCGACCTGCTCCGAGCGGAGGTCGTCGACGACTTCGGCGACCCGGAGGTGCTGGAGTGGCTCGACAACTCCCGGGAGCAGCTGACGCCGATCGTGAACGGGCTCAAGCGGGTGATCACCGGCCGGGGCGTCACCAGCGACTTCTACCACGCCACCACCGGCGAGAAGCTCTTCAAGACCTACGACTACGACGGCCTCCCGATCGCAGGCAAGACCGGCACCGCCCAGGGCTTCCAGAACCAGCCCTGGAACGACTCCTCGGCGTTCGCGGGGTTCAGCCTCGACCTGGGGGCCCCGTACACCGTGGCCGCCTACCTCGAAAAGAGCGGGTACGGCTCGCGCGCGGCGGCGCCGGTGACGAAGTGCATCTTCTCGGCGCTGCAGGGCGACGTCCCGCTCCACCCGGTGCTGCTGTCGGACCCGCTCGATCCCACCAGCACCGTGGCGGCACCGGAGCGCTCCATGCCGGACTCGTCCTGCCTCGGCGGCCAGGACCTCACGATCAGGGACTGAGGCCCCGCCGGTGGCGCTGTCGATCCTGTCCCGCCGCCCCGACTCAGGGCTCGGCAACATCCGGTCGAGCCCGGCCGCCCCCAGCCGCAACATCGACTGGATCCTGCTCTCGGCCGTCGTGGCCCTCAGCACGATCGGCGTGGCCGCGATCTACTCCACGAACCGGCCGGTTCAGCTCCGCCGCGGCCTCGATCCGTTCCAGTTCGCCGAGCGCCAGGTCATCTTCTTGATCATCGCCGCCGCCGCGCTGGCGCTGGTGATGTCCTTCGACTACCAGTGGCTGAAAGAGCGCGCCGGCTTCTTCTACGGCGTGACCATCCTGGCGCTGGTGCTCGTGCTGATCGTGGGCTCCATCCGCGGTGGCGCCCGTCTGTCGTTCGACCTCGGGCCGCTCACCGTGCAGCCCGCCGAGTTCGCGAAGGTGTCGGTGCTGCTGCTCCTCGCCGGCTACCTGTCCGACGGTCGCGACGACCAGGTGACCTACGAGCGCTTCATCGCCGGGCTGGTCCTGGTCGGGGTGGCGGTCACGCTCGTGGTGCTCCAGCCGGACCTCGGCTCGGCATCGGTGCTGGTGGCGTGCGCGATGGGCGTGATGCTCATCGCGGGGGCCAAGGTCCGCTACATCCTGCTCGTCAGCGTGCTGTCCGTGGCGACGGTCGTGGCGGCGGTGGTCGCCGGGGTCGTCGACCGCTACCAGCTGCGCCGGATCGAGGCGTTCGTGAAGCAGAACAGCGTCGACGAAGACCTCCAGAACCTGGTGCTGCAGGTCCGCTACGCCAAGCGGGCGGTGGCCACGGGTGGCCTGACCGGCAAGGGCTGGCTGCAGGGCCCGCTCACCAACGGTGGCTACATCCCCGTGCAGTGGAGCGACTTCGTGTTCAGCGGGGTCGCCGAGCAGTTCGGGCTGGTGGGTGGCGGGGTGATCGTGGGGCTCTACGCGGTGATCCTGCTGCGGATCTGGCGCATCGCCCACCTGTCGCGAGACCCACTCGGCACGTTCCTGTGTGCCGGGGTGTTCTCGATGCTGCTCTGGCAGGTGTTCCAGAACATCGGGATGACGATGGGGATCATGCCGGTCACCGGGCTGCCGTTGCCGTTGGTGTCGTACGGCGGGTCGTCGGCGGTGGCGTGGGCGATGATGATCGGCCTGGTCCAGAGCGTCTACATGCGCCGGATGCGCTGAAGTTGGGCGAGGTGGCCGGGGTGGCCCCACCTGGCAGCGCCGGTCGTCACGGTAGGATCGGGACACCATGAGCCTGTGGCCCCGGATCGAACCGCTCCTGGCCAAGGTGCGCAAGCCGGCCCGCTACATCGGGTGCGAGGACGACGTGGTGGCTCCCCGGCACGGACCGGGGAAGGTCGCGTGGCTCTTCGCCTATCCGGACACGTACGAGATCGGCCTGCCCAACCAGGGGTTGCAGATCCTGTTCGAGATCGTCAACGAGCGCGACGACGCGGTCGCCGAGCGCACGTACGCGCCCTGGCTCGACCTCGAGGCGCTGATGCGCGAGCGAGGCGTGCCGCTGTTCTCGGTCGACACCCACCGGGCCGCCGCTGAGTTCGACCTGCTGGCGTTCAACCTGTCGGCCGAGCTCGTGTACACGAACGTCCTCAACATGATCGACCTCGCCGGGGTGCCGGTGCGCAGCGCCGAGCGCGGCCCGGAGCACCCCCTCGTCGTGGTCGGTGGACACTGCGCGTTCAACCCGGAGCCGCTGGCCGACTTCATCGACGTGGCCGTGCTCGGCGAGGGCGAGGAGGTCGTCGGCGAGATCACCGAGGTGGTGGGGGAGTGGAAGCGGTCCGGCCGCACCGAGGGCTCGCGCCAGGCGGTGCTGCGGGCGCTCGCGCAGGTGCCCGGGGTGTACGTGCCGTCCATGTACGACGTCGCCTACGACGGGCCGCGGCTGGTGGCGGTCACACCCCGGTTCGCCGACGTCCCCCCGGCGGTCGACAAGCGCGCCGTCGCCGACCTGGGTGACTGGCCGTACCCCAAGCACCCGATCGCCCCGCTCACCGAGGTGGTCCACGACCGGCTGGCGGTCGAGGTGTTCCGAGGGTGCACCCGGGGGTGCCGGTTCTGCCAGGCCGGCATGATCACCCGGCCCGTGCGCGAGCGACCGGCGGAGCAGGTGCGCACGATGATCCGCGAGGGGTTGCGCCGGACCGGCTACGACGAGGTCGCGCTCACCTCGCTCTCCACGGCGGACTTCAGCGGGATCGAGCCGGTCCTTCGCGGCGTCGTGGAGGATCCTCTCACCTGCGGCACCAGCATCAGCCTGCCTTCGCTGCGCGTCGACGCCTTCACGGTCGGGCTGGCCGCCACGGTGTCCAACGCCCGCCGCAGCGGGCTCACGTTCGCGCCGGAGGCCGGCACGTGGCGGCTCCGCCAGGTGATCAACAAGCTGATCACCGAGGACGACCTGTACGGGGCGGTGGACGCTGCCTTCTCCCAGGGCTGGACCCGCATGAAGCTGTACTTCCTCACCGGGCTGCCCACGGAGACCGACGACGACACCTTGGGGATCGCCGAGCTGGCGCAGCGCTGCGTGGCCATCGGGCGGCACCACACCAACCGGGCCAGCGTCACCGTCAGCCTGGGCGGGTTCGTGCCGAAGGCGCACACGCCGTTCCAGTGGTTCGGCCAGAACACCACCGGCGAGCTGCGCCGCAAGATCGGCCTCGTGCGGGAGTCGACGCAGCGCGCCAGGGGGGTGCAGCTGAAGTGGCACGACCCGGCGGCCACCCTGATCGAGGGGCTCGTGAGCCGAGGTGACCGGCGCCTGGGCGCGGTCATCGAACGGGTCTGGCGTGAGGGCGGCACGTTCCAGGAGTGGAGCGAGTGCTTCGACGTCGGGCGCTGGGAGGCGGCGATGGCGGCCGAGGGCCTCTCACTCGACTGGTACGTGCACCGGCATCGCGACGAGGACGAGGTGCTCCCGTGGGCGCACCTGCGGGCCGGCCTGCACCAGGACTTCTTGTGGCAGGACTGGCGGGCAGCGCTCGCCGGGAGTGGTGTCGAGGACTGCCGCTGGACTCCCTGCTACGACTGCGGGGTGTGCACGGGGTACGGGATCGAGCACGTGGTCGCCTCCCCGGTTCCACCCGCGGGCGGGAGCCAGGGCACTGGTCAGGACCTGAGCCCGGCCGGCGAGACGCCCGTGGTGCTGTCCGCCCGACCGCTGGCGGAGGTCGGGTGATGCGAGTGCGGTTGCGCTACGCCAAGCTCGGCAAGGTTCGCTTCACGAGCCACCGCGACGTGGCGCGCATCTGGGAGCGAGCGCTGCGCAAGGCCGAGCTCCCCGTGGCCCTGACGGGGGGGTTCTCCCCACGGCCCCGGCTGTCGTTCGGGCTCGCGCTCCCCACGGGTGCCGAGTCGGTCGCCGAGCTGCTCGACGTGGAGCTGGCATCGGGCCTCGACGTCGACCCGGACGAGATCCCGGCGCGCCTCACTGCCGTGCTGCCCGCCGGGTTCGAGGTCACGGCGGTCGAGGTGCTCGGCGAGCGGGGTCCGTCGCTGCAAGAGGACGTGGTGGCCACCCGATGGGAGCTGACGCTCTGTGGGGTGGATCGCGGGGTCGTGGCAGCTGCCGTGCAGCGGGCGCTCGCCGCCCCGACGCTCCCGCTCGAGCGTGAGCGCAAGGGTGAGCGCAGCATCGACGACGTCCGCCCGGCGATCGAGTCGATCGAGGTGCTCGACGGCGAGCCGGTCACGCTGGTGGCGGTGCTGGCGACTGGGGGTCGGGGACTGCGCCCGCACGAGCTGGCCGCCGTCCTGGTGCCGGAGCTCGACCCCCTCGACGTGGTGTCACGGGTGCTGCGCACCCACCAATGGATCGATCGCGACGGTGCGCGCCGGGAGCTGCTCCCGGTCGGCGCAACCGCCGCCGCGGCACCCGCTTCGGCGGCGTGCGCATGAAGGGACGCAGATGGACGAGATGAACGCGGGCACACCGCCCACCGAGGTTCCGACCGAGGCGGCAGCCGTCGAGCTGGCGCCGGAGGACGATGGCGCGGCGGCCACCGCCGAGCCGGGCCGCCCGGGCCGCAAGCGCCGCCGCGGGTCGAGAGGCGGCCGGCGCCGCAAGAAGCCCTCCGGTGGCGCGCCCGGCACCAACGGTGAGAGCGGCGAAGCGGGCGACGACGAGGTCGACGAGGGCCACGAGGACAACGGTGACCAGGCGGGGACGCCGGCGCGACCGGGACCTGAGCGCCCGACGCCCCCCGGTCCTCCACCTGTCGCCCGCAAGCCCCAGATCGGCGACACGCGCCCCGCCCCACCTCGACCCGCTCCACCGGCCCCATCGGACGCGCCGGCGTCGACGGCACGCAAGCGCCGGCGCCGGGGCGGGCGCAGCGGGTCGAAGCAGCCGGCGTCGACGGCCACCCCGGTGGCGCCCGAGATCGACGCCGAGATCGCCGAGCGGCGACGCGGTCGCGAGCGCAAGGGCCGCCCCGTCGGGCGCTACTTGATGTGCGTCCAGGTGCGCCCCACGCTCACCCAGGTCGCCGTGCTCGAGGGCCGCAGCCTGATCGAGCACTACGTGAGCCGGCCGGCCGACTCGGTCACCGAGCTGCACGGCAACATCTACCTGGGGCGGGTGCAGAACGTCCTGCCGGGCATGGAGGCGGCGTTCGTCGACATCGCCACACCGAAGAACGCGGTGCTGTACCGCGGCGACGTGCAGTACGACGCCGAGGACATCGTCGAGGGGGGCGCAGCGCGCATCGAGCAGATCCTGCGACCGCGCCAGATGATCCTGTGCCAGGTCACCAAGAACCCCATCGGCGCGAAGGGGGCGCGGCTCACCCAGGAGGTGTCGCTGCCCGGTCGTTTCGTGGTGCTGATCCCGAACTCAAAGACGTACGGCATCTCGAAGCGCCTGCCCGACGACGAGCGCAAGCGGCTCCGGTCCGTCCTCGATCGGGTCAAGCCCGCCCAGCACGGGCTGATCGTTCGCACCGCGGCCGAGCACGCCACCGAGCACGAGCTGCGCGCCGACATGACCCGCCTGCTCGACCAGTGGGCCGAGATCGAGGCGAAGGCCGCCAAGGCCAACGGCCCGGCGCTGCTGTACCGCGAGCCGGAGCTGGCGGTGCGGGTGATCCGCGAGGAGTTCAACGCCGACTACCGCGGCGTCGTCATCGACGACCGGCGCCTCTACGAGGACGTTCGCGACTACGTGAGCGCGTTCAACCCCGAGCTGGCCGACCGGATCGAGTTCTACGACGCCGAGGCCGAGGGGTTGCCCGTGTTCGAGCGCCACCACGTGCACGAGCAGCTGCACAAGGCCCTCGACCGCAAGGTGTGGCTGCCGAGCGGCGGATCGCTCATCATCGAACATGCCGAGGCCCTCACGGTGATCGACGTCAACACCGGCAAGAACGTGGGGACCTCGAACCTCGAGGAGACGGTGTTCCACAACAACCTCGAAGCGGCCGAGGAGATCGCCCGCCAGCTGCGCCTACGTGACATCGGCGGGATCATCGTGATCGACTTCATCGACATGGAGATCCGCGACAACCGGCGCAAGGTGGTCGAGGCGTTCCGAGCGGCGCTGGGGCGCGACAAGACCCGCACGCAGGTCTTCGACATCTCCGAGCTGGGCCTGGTCGAGATGACCCGCAAGCGGATCGGCGAGGGGCTGCTCACCAGCTTCACCGGTGTCTGCCCGGAGTGCGAGGGGCGGGGCGTGCTGGTCGACCACTCGCTGCTCGAGTGATCTCCCACGGCGATTGTCGAGCTCGTCCCCGCCCCGGTAGCATGGCCAACTGCTATGTACGCAGTGATCGCAACCGGCGGGAAGCAGGAGAAGGTGGCCGAGGGCCAGCAGGTGACCGTCGAGCTGCTCGACGCCGAGGAAGGCGCCGAGGTCTCGTTCACCCCCGTCCTCCTCGTCGACGGTGCGTCGATCCTGGCCACGCCGGCCCAGCTGGCGGGCGTTTCGGTGACCGGCCGGGTGGTCGGGCGCTCCAAGGGTCCCAAGATCAACGGGTTCACCTACAAGCGGCGCACCAACCAGCGCCGGCGCTACGGCCACCGCCAGCACTACCACGTCGTCGAGATCACCTCGATCGCGAAAGGCTGAGCGATGTCGAAGACCAAAGGTGGCGGCTCCACCCGCAACGGCCGTGACTCCAACGCCCAGCGCCTCGGCGTGAAGGTGTTCGACGGCCACGTCATCACCGCCGGGACGATCATCGTGCGCCAGCGGGGCACCAAGTTCCATCCGGGTCGCAACGTCGGCCGCGGCGGCGACGACACCCTGTTCGCCCTCACCGACGGCAGCGTGAAGTTCGGCGAGCGCAAGGGTCGCAAGGTCGTCGACGTCCTGCCCGTCGGCTGAGCGCTCGCGCCGGCGCTCCATCGCCGAGGTCCTCGCGCGACAGACGGACCGTCACGACTCATCCAACAGGTCGTCGAACGCTCCGCGAGCCGCCATCTCGTGGAAGGCGGTCTCGACCTGCGCTTCCACCCCGTCGAAGGGGCGGATCCTCGCAACAGCCGAGAACATCAACGCGCACCCGGCGAGGGAGGCGAACGGCTGATCGTCTTTCCAGATGTGGCCGTAGACGATCTTGCACTTCGAGTCGACGATCACCGCCATCGACCCTGGGCCCTCGTCTCGAGGCATCTCCAAGAACCGTCGGGCCACCTGCTCGGCGGTGCCGTCGTAGGTGGCGGTCACCGTCCCCTGCGGGCCCTGGAGCAGGATCAGCCACGGGCCGCACGGGTTGTGCTCCCATTCAGCCAGGTCGAACCGTCCATCCCAGATCGACAGGTCGATCATTCCAGCTCCTCCGTGCTCATCTGCGTTGATCCTTCATGAGGCGGAACCCTCTCGACTCAGATCCCCTGCGGGAGCCGGTCGCGCGGCCAGTCGAGCAGCGCGACCGCCTGGCGGCAGGCAAAGCGGTCAGTCATCCCGCCGACGTACGCGACCGCCGCCTGCAGGGCGTCCGAACTGCCGGCGTCGAGGCCGCCCCGATGGTCGGGCAGGAGGTTGGGGCGATCGGCGTAGTGCTCGACGAGCGCTCGGAGCAGATCGACCACCGCTCGAGCCTGCTGCTGGGATGCCGGGCGGAGGTAGACGTGCTCGTAGTTGAAGCGGCGGAACTCGGCCAGAGCCTCGGCCGGCTCGTGCGCCATGCCAATGCGTCCGGTGTCGCGTGCGGCATCGACCATGGCCGACACGAACCGCCCGAGCTGGCGGGCGCGGGTCGCGCCGGCCACCTCTCGCACGAGGGCCGGCAGCATCTCGGCGGTGACGATGCCGGCGGCCACGGCGTCTTCGAAGTCGTGGCACACGTACGCGATGCGATCGGCCCAGGACACGACCTCACCCTCGGGGGTGGCGGGCGCCGGGCGGGACCACGAGTGGTTGCGGATGCCGTCGAGCGTCTCGGCGCACAGGTTGAGCGCTGTGAGCGTGACGTCGGCACCCCACACGGCATGGTCGTAGCCGCCGGGCACGTACGGCGACAGGGCGTCCTCGCTGGCGTGGCCTCCCGGGCCGTGTCCGCAGTCGTGCCCGAGCGCGATGGCCTCCGTCAGGACCTCGTTGAGGCCGAGCGCTCGGGCGACGGACGTCGCGATCTGCGCCACCTCGAGTGCGTGGGTGAGGCGGGTGCGCTGGTGGTCGTCGGGGAAGATGAACACCTGCGTCTTGCCGGCCAGGCGTCGGAACGCCGCTGCGTGCAGGATGCGGTCGCGATCTCGCTCGAAGCACGTTCGCATGGGGTCGGGATCCTCTGGCAGGGCCCGGTTGCCGGCGCCAGAGGCCCGCGTGGCGAGCGGGGAGAGCGCCGCGTCCTCGGCCTGCTCGCGCTCGACGCGGCCGTGCACCGCCGCCGTGCCGGACCCTGCCCACGAGTCGGCGTGGGCCAGCCGGAGCGCGCCGGCCTCTCGGTGGAGAGGGTGGCCCGCCATGGTGCCAGCCCAGCGCTGGGCCCGCTCATCGGGCGTGGAAGCGGGGTCCGTGGTCACGCCCCGGAGGATACGCAGGGGGTGGTGCACGCCCACCCGCCGCGCACCGCGGGCCGCCGATAGCCTCGGGCGGGGCCCTATGAGCGGATTCGTCGACGAGTGCCAGCTGAACGTGCGCGGTGGCGACGGTGGTGCCGGCTGCGTCAGCTTCCGCCGGGAGGGTCCGGTGGTGCTCGGCGGTCCGAACGGCGGCGACGGTGGCAAGGGCGGCGACGTGTGGCTGGTGGCCGACCACAACGTGGCGTCGCTGCTGGCCTTCCGCGACCACCCGCACCGTCGTGCCGGCGACGGTGCCCACGGGAAGGGCAAGGACCTCCACGGCCGCCGCGGCGCCGACCTCGTGGTCCGGGTGCCGGAAGGGACCGTCGCCCGCGACCTCTACACCGGCGAGGTGCTGGCCGACCTGGTGCACCACGGCGACCGATGGCTGGCGGCCGCCGGTGGCCGCGGCGGGCGGGGCAACGCCCGGTTCCTCTCGAACCGCCGGCGGGCGCCGAGCTTCGCCGAGCAGGGCGAGCACGGCGAGGAGCGCTGGCTGAAGCTCGAGATCAAGCTGATGGCCGACGTGGCGCTGGTGGGGTTCCCCAACGCCGGCAAGAGCACGCTCATCAGCCGCATCTCGGCCGCCCGGCCGAAGATCGCCGACTATCCGTTCACCACGCTCGAACCCAACCTGGGGGTCGTCCGGGTGGACGACGACACGGAGCTGGTCGTGGCCGACATCCCCGGGCTCATCGAGGGCGCTGCCGACGGGCGTGGACTCGGCCATCAGTTCCTCCGCCACATCGAGCGAGCCCGCGTGCTGTGCGTGCTCGTCGACCTCGCGCCGATGGACGGCGTGAGCCCGGAGGAGCAGGAGCGGGTCCTGCTCACCGAGCTCGGTGCCTACGACCCCGCGCTGATCGAGCGACCCCGGCTGGTGGTGGGCACCAAGGCCGACGTGGCGACGTCCGAGGTGCTGCACCAGTGGCGGCACCCGGTGATCTCGTCGGTGACCGGTGCCGGTGTGCACTCGCTGGTGGGTTCGATGGCCTCGCTCGTGCACGAGGCTCGCCAGCACGAACCGGAGCGTGAGTCCGTGGTGGTGATCCGCCCCGAGCCCAAAGGAGCGTGGATCGAGCGTCTCGACGAGCACACGTTCCGGGTGCACGGACGGGGGGCCGAGCGGGTGGTGGCCCTGAACGACGTCACCACCCCGGACTCGCTCGCGTTCATCGACGAGCGTCTGCGCCGGATGGGCGTTCCGCGGCTCCTGGTGCGGGCCGGCGCGCAGGAGGGTGACGTGGTGTGGATCGGTGACTTCAGCTTCGACTACGTACCGGAGCTGTGATGCGGGTCGTGGCGAAGATCGGGACGTCGTCGCTCACCGACGAGTGGGGCGTCATCCGGCGCGAGGCGATCGCCAAGCTGTGCGACGAGGTGGCCGAATTGCGCCGCGCCGGACACGAGGTGCTCGTCGTCACCAGCGGCGCGGTGGCGGCCGGTGTGGCGGCGCTCGGTCTCGAGCGGCGGCCGACCGACCTGCCGACGCTGCAGGCGCTGGCCGCCGCGGGGCAGAGCCGTCTGGTCGAGGGGTACAACGCCGAGCTGGCGCGACACGGCCTGATCGGCGCCCAGGCCCTGCTGGTGCCCCACGACTTCGTCGATCGGCGCCAGTACCTGCACATCCGCCAGACCCTCACCCGCCTGGTCGAGCTCGGCCTCGTACCCATCATCAACGAGAACGACG
The DNA here is from genome assembly GCA_964556225.1 of uncultured Ilumatobacteraceae bacterium. Classification (GTDB taxonomy): domain Bacteria; phylum Actinomycetota; class Acidimicrobiia; order Acidimicrobiales; family Ilumatobacteraceae; genus CAZKVJ01. Next base: position 11,392 of record CAZKVJ010000023.1, on the reverse strand, counting down.
CGATCGCCAGCGACGAGATCCGCTACGGCGACAACGACCGGATCGCCGCACTCGTGGCGCACAACGTTCGCGCCGACGTGCTGGTGCTCCTCACCGACATGGCGGGCCTCTACACGACGGATCCGCGCGCCGACCCCGACGCCCGGCTCATCTCGCTGGTCGCCGCCGACGATCCGCTGATGTCCGTGAGGGCCGGCGCGTCGGGCTCCGGGCGGGGGAGCGGCGGGATGGCGTCGAAGCTGACGGCGGCGCGCATCGCCTCGTGGTCCGGCGTGCGGGTGGTCATCGCCCAGGCGAGCCGTCCCGGCGTGCTGGTCGGCGCCGTCGGCGGCGCCGCCGGCGTGGGGACGACGTTCGAGCCGCACGACCGTCAGCTCCCGGCGCGCAAGCTGTGGATCGCGTTCGCGGCCGAAGCCGTGGGTGCCGTGCTGGTCGACGAGGGCGCCCGCCGCGCCCTCATGGAGCGGAACGTGTCGCTGCTCCCAGCGGGCGTGGTGTCGGTCGTGGGCGACTTCGACGAGGGCGACACCATCGAGGTCCGCGGCCCGGACGGGGTGACGTTCGCCCGCGGCATGGTGTTCGTCGCGGCCGATCAGCTGCGCGCCGTCGCCGGGCGCCACACCCGCGACCTGCCCGACGGCGTCGTCCACGAGGTCATCCACCGCGACGACCTCGTCCTCCTCCCTGCCTGATCCCCCGCGCGTTTCGCGCCACCCTGTCGCGAATGTCGCGGGTCAGGGCTCGGGGGCGGGTTCGGCGGCGGGGGCCGCTGCAGGCTCGGCCGGGGCAGGGGTGGCGACGGCTTCGGCGGGGCCAGGCGCGAGGCCGAGCTCGGCGCGCAGCTGGGCGAGGCGGCTCTGCGCCTCGACGTTCGCGGTCGCCTGCTCCACCTCGAGCACGGCGCTCTCGACCGATCCGGCCTGCAGCTCGCTGGCCGCCGTCGCCTTCGCGTAGCGGGCCTGGATCTTCTCTTCGACCTCGGCCAGCGTGGGGACGTCGCCACCGACGGTCTCGGTCAGCTGGGCCATCGCCGAGTTCATCTGCTCCTGCATCTTCGCCTGCTCGAGCTGCGACAGGAGCTTCTGCTTCTCGGACAGCTTCTGCTGGAGGATGCGAGCGTTCTGCTGCACCGCTGCCTTGGCCTGATCGGAGGCCTGCGTCGACTTGATCACCATCTGCTTGAGGCTCTCGACGTCCTTTTCGACCTGGATCAGCTGGTTCGCGATGGTCTCGGCGGCGGTGGCGTACTGCGCCGACTTCGCGGCGTCGCCCGCCTTCTCGGCGTCGGCGGCCATGATGAGCGCCTGGCGGGCGTTGGTGTTGAGCTTCTCGAGCTCGTTCATCTTGGCGTTGAGGCGCAGCTCGGCCTGCTTCTGCGTGGCGATGACGTTCGCGGCCTGCTCCTTCAGCCGGCGGTGCTGCTCCTGGGCCTCCGTGAGCGCCTGCTCGAGCTGGACCTTGGGATCGGCGACCTCGTCGAGCTTTCCGCTCAGCTTCGCCGTCAGGTACTTCCACCACTTGCGAATGGCCTTGAACATGGCCGCAGCCTAGTGGTGCTCAGGCCGCGGCCCGGCGGGTGAGGCGAGCGCGGAGCTGATCGAGCTCCGGTGCCCGCAGGGCGAGCAGCAGCCCGGCGTACAGGCCGAGGCCCAGCACGCCACCGACGAGCAGGCGGGCGATGGCGCCCCACCCGGTGTCGCCACCGACGTGACGGGTCACGATCCACACGACCTCGGCCATCAGCACCGCGGCCAGCAGCATCCGACCCAGCGAGGTGAACACCGGCCGGAGCGGGAACGCGCGGACCTTGCGGGCGAGCACCCGGATCGCCCAGACCGCCGAGACCAGGTACGCGATCGCGAACGCCAGGCCCAGGCCGAGCACCCCGTGCCGGCCGACCAGCGCGAACGCGAGCGCGATGTTCAACAGGTTCTCGCCCACGTTCACGACGAACGGCGTGCGCGTGTCCTCATGGGCGTAGAAGCCCCGCAGGGCGAACAGGTAGAGGGAGAACCCCACCAGGCCGGGGGCGAACCCGGCCAGCGCCCGAGCGGTGGTGTCGGCCGCGGTGGCGCTGAACTGCCCGTGCTCCAGCAGGGCGCCGATCGTCGGGCGGGCCAACACTACGAACAGCGCCGACGCGGGGAACGTCAGCAGCGCCACCAGGCGCAGCCCAAGCCCCATCCGATCGACGAACGCCGGTCGGTCGCGGGCGGCCACCGCCCGTGCCAGCTCGGGCACGAACGTGGTTGCGATGGACATGGCGAGCAGGCCGTGCGGCAGCTGGAAGAACGTGAAGGCCTTCGTGTAGGCGTCCTGGCCGCCGCTGCCGGGCTCGGCCAGGTTCTTCACCACGATGAGCGCCACCTGGTTCGCCACCACGAACCCGAACGTCCACCCCGACAGCCGGAACAGCCGGTGCACCGCGGGGTGCGAGAAGTCCGGGCGGAACCGCAGCCGGAACCCGGCTCGGTGGAGCGCCGGGAGCAGCACCAGCGCCATCGTCGCGATCCCCGCCGTGGCGCCGAGCGCCAGCGTCCACTTCAGCGCCGGGGTGTCGAGGACGTCGTCGAGCAGCGGCTGCTCGCCGTCCATGATCGACGGGATCGCGAGCAGCGTCGCGATGATCACCACGTTCGACAGCACCGGTGCCCATGCTGCGGCGAAGAAGCGCCGGCGGGCGTTGAGCATCGCACTGGCCAGCGCGGTCAGCCCGTAGAAGAAGATCTGGAGCAGGAAGATCCGCGCCAGCGCGGTGCCGACGGAGCGGTAGTCGCCGGCGTCGACGGCCGAGCTCGGGTTGAGGGCGAACAACCGGAAGATCAGCGGTGCCGCCGCGATCGCCACGGCCGTGACCGCCGTGAGCACCACGATGGCGGTGCTCACCACGGCTTCGATCGCGTCCTCGTCGTCGTCGACGAGCAAGCGGGTGAACAGCGGTACGAGCGTCGCGGACAGCACGCCACCGAGCACCAGCTCGTACACCGAGTTCGGGGAGTTGTTGGCGCCGTCGTAGGCGTCGGCGAGGGCGGTCTGACCCACCACGATGCCGAACACGATCACCCGCAGCATGCCCGTGAGGCGAGACAGCGCCGTGCCCGTCGCGACGACGACGTTGGAGCGGACGAGGTGTGAGCGCGCCGGGGCGACGATGGGTTCGGTCGGCTCGGTCACGACGGTGACGACCGGGCGATGCCACCGGTCTCCGGCGGCGGGAGTGCCGAGGAGCCGGTGGCCCGCTCGGTGTCCTCGAGCGCCAGGCGCAGCGCCTCGAGCTCGGTGACCAGCTCGTCGACGTCGCCGCCGAGCCCAGCGGAGTCGGCGGTGCCGAGGCTGACCTCGATCGCCCGGGTGACGAGCTCATCGAACCGGGCGTCGAGCAGGCGCAGCCGGTCGCGAGCGCTGCCCGCCACCGCCTGCATCCGGTGGGCTGACGCCAGCTGGGCCTCGAGCGAGGCGATCGTGGCGTCGCGAGCCGGGTTCGGCCCCTCGGAGGGCAGGGCGCGCAGCTGCGCCAGCTCGGCCCGGGCCTCGTCGGTGTTGAGCTGGGCGAGCGCCGCGTCGATGTCGTCGCCGCGCTCGGCGATCCGCCACGACTCCTCGACGCCGTCTTGGAGGCGAGCGCTCAGCGCAGCGAGCCGGTCGTGCAGCGGACCCGGGGCGGTTGCGGCGACGGTGCGGTCGAAGCGACGCTTGGCGTCCTGGGCGCCTTGGACGTAGCCACGCCACGGCTCGGCCAGCGCCTTGGCGTCGATCCGGGGTGCCGGCGCGTCGCGTGGGACCGCCGCCAGCACGCGCCCGCCCCAGGCCAGCGCCCCGACGCCGGCGGCGGCGGCCACCGGCAGGCCCACGAGGATCCCGGCCGCCGCCCCGACGCCGAACAGCACGATGCCGAGCGGGGACATGACGGCTCGGGCCACGGGCGGCGTCAGGAGACGGTCGCGGAAGCGTCGGCGAGGCATCAGAAGTTGGAGATGACGGCGGTGAACACCTGCTCGATGGTGGCCGGGTTGCTGGCGTCGTAGTGGGCGGCGCTCGTGGCCGAGGCGATGGCCCGCAGGGTGATCACGTCGGCGTCACCGCCGTACGAGATCGTGAACACCCGCACCGGGCGGGACGAGGCGCCTTCGCTGCCGGCCCGCAGTCCGCTGAGCAGCGCGTCGAACTGGTCGGCGTCATCGTCCGGGATGCCGTCGTCGTTCACCCCGTCGGTGAGCACGACCACGGCGTTGATGCGCTCGGGGTCGTAGCCGGCCAGGGCGGCCTCGTGGGCCGCGCCGACGACGTCGTACAGCGGGGTACCGTTCGTGGGGAACTGGCGGTCGATCGCCGCCCGGATGTCGTCGATCTGGTCGCCGATCCGCCCGATGGGGACCACCTCGACGTAGCTCGGCTCGGGGCCGCCCAGGTCGGTGCTGAACACCCACAACCCGACCTCGTCGTCGTCTTTGAACTGGTCGAGGGAGGCGATCGCCGCCTGCTTGGCCAGGTCGAGCTTGGTCTCGCCGTCGGGACCGGCCGGGTCGCCCATCGAGCCGGAGATGTCGAGCACCAGCAGGACCCGGGCGGTCTTGCGCAGCTCGGCCCAGCCGTCGAGCACGCCGACGAGCACCTCCGGGTCGGGCACCTGCAGCTCTGCCTGGGGCTGTGAGGGGTCGACGCCGTTGGCGGCCACGATTGGCTCGGCGAGGGGGACGGCAGGGTTGTTGGGCCGGAAGCCGAACTGGAGCACCTTGGCCTGGTTCTCGGGCTGCTGGACGAACGCCTCGAACAGCGCCGCACCCTGGCGGGCCTCGTCGCTGACCCAGTCGGCGTCGAGGACGATGAACGGGTTGTCGCTGTAGAGCGTGCCCTCCTCGGGGTAGACCGCCACGAGCGGAACCCTGGGCACCCGCGGCTCCTCACCCGGGGACAGCTCGCCGTCGGGGTTGCCGAGGTTGTAGTCGATGACGCTCTTCTCCTCGACGGCGACGGCGGACGCGTAGGTCAGCGCCGTGCCGCGCGCATCGGCGGCGAACCAGTTGTTGAGGAACGTCATGGTGATGTCGCCGTAGTGCACCACCGCCGACTCCACCTGCTCGACCACGTCGACCACCTCCGGGCGGGCGAGGTCCTCGACGGTGAGCCCGGCGGACTTGCCGGTGGCGGCGTAGTACTCGGCGACGGTGAAGTTCAGGCCGCTGGTGGAGTAGTTGGGGTTGGTCTTGCCGAGCCGGAACGGGCCCCACTCGGGGTGGCCGTACGCCGCCCACCCCTCCGGCGAGCTGGCCAGGCGGGCGATGTCGGCGAAGCCCACCGGCTCGTCGGGGTAGCCGAGCGCCTCGGCCATCGGCTGGGGCATGGCGATCACGAGCGGCGTCAGCATGAACGGGGTGCCCGCAGGCGCCAGCTCACGGCCGACCCGCTGGTTCACGATGGCGCCCCAGCCCGACGCCGCCGGTGACCAGATCACCGGGGCGGGACCGTTGGTGTCGGGGTCCGGCCAGCCTTCGGCCAGCAGCTGCGCCGCCGCTCCGGAGGACTTCTTCGCCACCCGGACGAACACGCAGCGCCCGTCGACTCCGGCCGCGTCGCTCTCGTTGAAGTCGGACGCCAGCTCGGTGAGGAGGGCGATCTTCTCCGAGCTCACGGCCATGTCGACGACGATGCAGTCGCCTGGATCGTCGGACCCGCTGCCGGTGGAGTCCGAACCACCGGTGCAGGCGGCGACGGCCAGGGCACCGGACAGGAGCAGGATCGGCGTGGCGCGGCGCCGCCTCATGTCAGCTGCTCCCACAGGTCGCGCAACGCCAGCATCGTGCCCGGGGACGGCGAGGCGGACGGGCCGGCCGCGCCGCGGTCCCAGCCGGCGTCGACCAGCGCCTCACCGAGGCGGTCGATGAAGCGCGACGGTACGGCCTCGGGGCTCGTGGCTGCCACGATGACGTCGGCGCGCACCATGGGAGCAGGGTATTCGCTGGCCACCCGGTCGGCGGTGGCACCGGCGGCGGTGAGCTCGGCTGACGTGGTGGCGGCGACGTTCAGCGCGCTGGGTCGGGTCAGCATCACCGAGAGCGGCGAGCGGTCGCCGATCACCTCGGTGGGCACCGACGACGTGAGCCGGCGCACCCAGGGGAGGAAGCCCGGGTCGGCCTCCCAGCGGGTGCGGCTGTACGACGTGTCGCCGAAGTAGCCGCCGACGGCCCCGGCGAAGGTGAGCAGTCCGAGCGCGCTCCGGTCGGCCGGTGCGATGCCGGGGAGCACCGAGCCCCAGGCGGACTCGCCGCCGATGTCGGCCCACGGCTCGCCGGCAGCATCCCCGACGCAACCCCAGAGCGCCTGGCCGCCGCAGTGCGACCGCAGGACGTCGATGCGCTCGTCGGGCACGGTGACGACCAGGTCGGAGGTCGCGACCAGGGTGGGTGACGCGAACAGGCCGTCGCGCCCTGACGTGGTGCGGGCCGTGTCGACCATGGCCGGGAACGGGTCGAGCGTCACCCAGATGGGCGCGTCGCCGGCGGCTGCGGACAGCTCGTCCAGGGTGTCGCCGGCATCGGCGATGCTCAGCTCCATGCCGCCGAGGCCGGACGCCGCCGAGCGGCAGGCGTCGGCGAGCTCGGTGATGCACACGACTCGGGTCGTCTGACCGCCGGAGGTCTCGTCGTCGTCGAGCGACGACCGGATGGCCAGTGCCCCGCCCACCAGCACGACCGCCACCACGACGGCCCCCAGGCGCCTCCACCACATCGACCGCAGCGTAGAGGCCCCGCCCCCGCCCCCACCCTTCGCGTTTGTGCAACTTGCCAGCGATATTGCTGGCAAGTTGCACAAACGCGGGGCTAGGGGTGGATGTCGGCGGCGGTGAGGGTGGTCAGGGTGGTGTCGTCGGGCGGGGCGCCGGGGGCCAGGCGCTCGGCTTGGTGGGCCACGGCCGACTCGAAGAGGTTGCGCACGAACCGGGCGTTGCCGAAGCCCCGGTCGCGGGGCTGGGCGGCGACGAGCTCGCGCACTCGCGCCAGCGCCCCGTCGTCGGGTCGATACCGGACCTTGTCGCCCATCCGCCGGAAGATCTCGACCAGCTCGTCGTCGGTGTAGTCCTCGAAGTGGATCGTGCGGGTGAAGCGCGACTCCAGCCCCGGGTTGGCGGCGATGAACGCCTCCATCTCCGCCGGGTACCCCGCCGCCACCACGGCCAGGTCGTCGCGGTGGTCCTCCATGAACTTCACGAGGGTGTCGATGGCCTCGCGGCCGAAGTCCTCCTCGCTGCCTCGGGCCAGTGCGTACGCCTCGTCGATCAGCACGGTGCCGCCGAGCGCGGTCTCCAGGACGGCGCGCGTCTTGGTGGCGGTCTGGCCGATGTAGCCGGCGACGAGCGCGCTGCGGTCGGTCTCGACGAGGTGGCCCTTCGACACCACCCCGAGGGCCCGGTAGATCTCCGACAGCAGGCGGGCCACGGTGGTCTTGCCGGTGCCCGGGTTCCCGGTGAACACGAGATGGTGGCTCGTCTCGACGGTGGGCAGGCCCCGCTCGCTGCGCAGGCGCTGGATGCGCAGCAGGCTGGTGAGGCGGCGGACCTCGCGCTTGACGGCCGCCAGGCCGACCAGCTCGTCCAGCTCGGCCAGCAGCTCGTCGAGGGTCCGTGGCGCTGGCACTGGTGCGGGAGCGGGGGCCGCGGCGTGGCCGGCGGGTGGGGCCGCGGTCGTCCGTGCCGGTGCCACCTGGCCCGGACGGGCCACGCCGAGCGCGTCCATCGTCGTGAGCAGCATGGTTCGGAACCGCTCGATGGCGTCGATCTCGCCGGGCGACGGCAGCAGATCGACCGCCGCGACCGCGTGGGCCAACCGCAGCGCTTCGTCGTGATAGCGGTGACTGGTCCGTCCGCCGCCACGTGCATCCGCCCGTGCCAGGAGGTCGAACAGCACGCTCGGCTCGTCGAGCCAGCGGGCCCGGCCGCGCAGGCCCCCCATCTCCCGCAGCTTGGCCACCGTCACGACGAGCGGCGGGTCGAGCAGCGGCCCGACGTCGACGGCGTACGCCCGCAGCTCGTCATCGCTCGCCCGCCCATCGGCGTCGGCGATGGCGGCAACGAGGTTGGACGCCTCCACCACCACGTCGGCCTCGAGGCTGGCGGGATCGCGCCCGGACACCTCGGCCAGCACGTCGGTCACCGAGGCGACGAAGCGGTCGACGTCCTCGGCCAGCGGCCCTGCCTCGATCACCCCGCCGATGGTAGGCGTGCGGCGATCGGCGGGCGCTGACCCGCATCTGATTGACCGCCTGGTCAAGACGATGGATAGGGTGCGAGGGATGGGGCAGCGATTCGAGACCGTGCCGGAGGTCCGTGAGGGCCTGCACGGCGTCAACTACCTGGCTGACGAGGGCATCGCCGGGGTGGTGTTCCTGGCCGACCGGCTCGGCAAGCCGGTCCTGGTCGAGGGGCCCGCCGGCACCGGCAAGACCCAGCTGGCCAAGAGCGTCGCCGAGATGACCGGCGCTCGCCTGATCCGCCTGCAGTGCTACGAGGGCCTCGACGAGTCCAAGGCCCTGTACGAGTGGAACTACAAGAAGCAGCTGCTGCGCATCCAGGCCGACCGGCAGAGCGACTCGTGGAGCCAGCTGCACGACGACATCTTCAGCGACGAGTTCCTGCTCACCCGGCCGCTGCTCGAGGCGATCACCGCCCAAGAGCCCGTCGTGCTGCTCATCGACGAGGTCGACCGGGTCGAGGTCGAGACCGAGGCCCTGCTGCTCGAGATCCTGTCCGACTACCAGGTGTCGATCCCCGAGCTCGGCACCATCACCGCCACCCAGATCCCGCTGGTGTTCCTCACGTCCAACAACACCCGCGAGCTGTCCGAGGCGTTGAAGCGGCGGTGCCTGTACCTGCACGTCGACTACCCCGACCTCGAGCGTGAGAAGCAGATCGTGCTCGCCAAGGTTCCCGACGTCAGCGAGAACCTGGCCGACCAGGTCGCCCGCATCGTGCGCAGCATCCGCCAGCTCGACCTGAAGAAGGCGCCGTCGGTGTCCGAGACGCTCGATTGGGCCCGCACCCTGGTGCTGCTCGGCATCGACCAGATCGACGCCCAGCAGGCCAAGGAGACCCTGCACATCTTGCTGAAGTACCAGACCGACATCGCGAAGGCGGCGAAGGAGCTCTCCGTCGACAAGTGACGGAGGACGTCGCATGCTCGACCTGATGGCCGGCTTCGTGCAGGAGCTCCGCAACGCGGGCCTGCCGGTGAGCCTCACCGAGAACCTCGATGCCATGGAGGCGGTGAAGCACATCCCCATCGAGGACCGCGAGGCGTTCAAGTTCGCGCTCGGGGCCACGATGGTGAAGAACAGCTCACACTGGCGAGCGTTCGAGACGGTGTTCGAGGTGTACTTCAGCCTGCGTGGCCCCGAGTACCAGCTGCGCGAAGACGCCGACGCCGACGAGCTGTGGCGCGAGATGCAGGAGGCCATGCGCCAGGGCGAGGGCCGCGCCGGGGCCGGGGGGATGGAGGCGCTCACGCCCGAGGAGCTGGCGCAGCTGCTGCTGCGCGCGCTCATGGAGGGCGATCAGGGGCTGATGCGGGCGCTCGCCCGCCAGGCCGTCCAGCGCTTCGCCGGCATGGAGCCCGGGCGTCCGGTCGGGGGGACGTACTACCTCTACCGGACGCTGCGCAACCTCGACCTCGACGGGATGCTCGACAAGCTGATGGATGCCAGCCGCCAAGAGGTGGGCGGTGAGCTGACCCCGCTCGAGGAGCGCCTCGAGCGCGACGAGTACGAGGATCGCATCGCCAAGTTCAAGCAGGAGATCGAGGCCGAGATCCGCCGCCGGCTCGTGGCCGACCGCGGTGCCGAGGCCATGGCGAAGACGCTGCGCAAACCGCTCCCCGAAGACGTCGAGTTCATGCACGCCAGCCGCGACGAGATGCAGTCGCTGAAGAAGGCGCTGTACCCGCTCACCCGCAAGCTCGCCGCTCGCCTGGCCCGCAAGCGCAAGCACGGGCGCAAGGGCCCGCTCGACTTCCGCAACACGGTGCGCCACTCGCTCTCCTACGGCGGCGTGCCGGCTGAGCCGAAGTTCAAGTATCCGCGCCCCGCCAAGCCGGAGCTGATGGTGGTGGCCGACATCTCCGGCAGCGTGGCGGCGTTCGCCCGGTTCACGCTCATGCTGGTGTACGCCATCCAGAACCAGTTCTCGAAGGTGCGCTCGTTCGTGTTCATCGACGGCATCGACGAGGTCACCGACTTCTTCCGGGCCACCGAGGACATCACGGACGCGATCCATCGCGTCAACACCGAGGCCGACGTGGTGTGGGTCGACGGCCACAGCGACTACGGCCACGCGTTCGAGGTGTTCTGGGAGCGCTACGGCAAGGACGTGGGCCCGAAGACCACCGTGCTGCTGCTCGGCGACGCCCGGAACAACTACCACGCCAGCCAGTCGTGGGTGGTGAAGGAGATGCGCCACAAGGCCCGCCACGTGTACTGGCTGAACCCGGAGCCCCGCAGCTACTGGAACACCGGCGACTCGATCGTCGGCGAGTACGGCACCCATACCGACGGGGTGTACGAGTGCCGCAACCTGCGCCAGCTCGAAGGCTTCGTCGAGAAGCTGGCGTAGGCGGGGCCGGTCAGCCCGGGCTGCACCGCCGGGCGAAGTCGACGATCCGCTCGATCACCAGGTCGCGGTCGTAGTCGAGCGCGGCCACGTGGTAGCTGCGCTCGAGCGTGACCCGCTCGACCGGGCCCGCCACGTGCTCGGCCACGTAGTCGCTGTGGGACGGATCGACCACGTGGTCCTGGGGGCTGGTGAGCAGCAGCAGCGGGCAGGTGACCCGCCCGTACTCGTACTCGAGCTCCGAGAGCCGGCGCACCGCGGACAGCACCGACTCCACTGGGATCTCGTCGTAGGCCGGCTCCACTGCGGACGGATCCGCGATGTCACCGGCGATGCCGGGGGCGAGGTCGTGGCCGGCCGCGGACATCGTGAACAGCCGGTGGACGAGGTCCGGCAGGGAGCGGGTGGCCGGGTTGACGCACGCCACACCCGCGATCGACGGGTACTGGGCCGCCAGCCACAGGGCCAGCGACGCGCCCATCGACTGCCCGGCGACGACCACCGACTCACAGCGGTAGGACAGGTCGTGGTACGCGCTCTCCGCTGCGGTGGCCCAGTCCTCCCAGCGGGTCAGCGCCATGTCCTGCACCGAGGTGCCGTGGCCCGGCAAGAGCGGGAGCTCGACGCTGAAGCCGGCGGTGGCCAGCGCCTCGGCGATCGAACGCACCGAGCCGGGTGCACTGGACAGCCCGTGCAGGACCAGTGCCCCGGACGCGCCGCCTCGATGACTCCAAGGTTCGGCACCCGGCATCAACGTCGTCATGTTCGCTCCAAGCGTTCACCCTCCCGTTCTGGCAG
>CAZKVJ010000022.1:39958-51652 GCA_964556225.1 uncultured Ilumatobacteraceae bacterium | reverse complement strand
GCCACGAAGGCTGAATCTCACATAACCCCGTGTCCAAGATCCCGGGTCAACATCAGCCACTCGGCACGCGCAGCGCAGAAGTTGAGGACATCAGACGCTGCCGACAGATCACGCCGTGGCGAATCGAGCTTCGCCACGGCGTGCTTACAATCTGCTGACATCTGGCCACCTCCGGAACGCCAGAGGCCCTTTCCGATTTCTCGGATAGGGCCTCTGAACGGGCATTACGTTGGTGGCGGGGGCAGGATTTGAACCTGCGACCTTCGGGTTATGAGTGCACAGACGCCCGTCGGAGCTGGTCGGCGTCCGTCCGTGTTCTCCCTGGTCACGAGGCGTTCTTGAGACCGATGAGCAGCACTGTCGTGTGCGCTGGTAGGCGCCCGTTGGTGCTCGTCGTGTTGTACGCCTGTTGTGCGGGACAGCTTGAGCTGAGACCGTCGGCGCTGGGCGCTCCGGATCACCGGCAATGGGTGGTCACTCGAGGCCTCGCTTGCCTGGTTTCCAGTAGGTGCGTGCCCGCACGGTGCCGTGTGGTGCACCTGCTGTCTGCGCCGAGCGTCGCACCCTCACGGTCAGGTCGTGCTCGCCAACGACAAGGCATCGGATCCCACCCGGGTGTGCCCGGTAGCGATCTCGGACCCATTCAGCGAGCTCGTCGTGGTCGTGGTGGACGGTGAGCTCGTTCGCTGTGGGGCGCAGGCACGTCGCGATGGCGATCGGCGCAAGGTCGCTGCGGGCGGTGATCACGGCGGCCTCGACACAGGGTTTCGGGTCGCTACATCGTGATGTGTGGAGGACGCTGGCGATCGTCGCCAGGCCGGTCAGGTCGCCCACGACCACGATCGGCGCCGTGCCTGGTGATGGGAGCACCGGTGCGCTCGGCCCGCGGACGACCAACCGGCTGCCTGTTCGGACTTCGTCGAAGATGTCGGTAGCCGAACCGTGCGGGTTCCGTTCGATGATCAGTCGGAAGAGCGAGTCGTCGGTGTCGGCGACGGTGTAGCGGCGCCACGTCCCGCCCACCGTGCGTCGACGGCCGTCGACTCGGACCGCCACGACGTCACCTGGGCTGAGCGGTGTCGGCGCGACGCATCGGAGCTCGATCAGGGCATCGGCGATCGTGGCGACGTCCTCGACGATCACCTCGGTCGGCACGAGCTTGGCGCGCAGGCGTCGAGCGATGGTATTCATCCCCGGGTTGCGTCCGTCAACCGTGCCGGTAGCGGGACAGCTCGAGTCCGTCGTCGACGGGCAGGCCGACGCTGTGGTAGGGACCGTTCGGGTCGTTGACGTACTGGCGGTAGTCGACGGTGAGGTGGGCGAGGGCGGGGTGGAGCGTGTCGTCGGCGACGACCAGTGCGCCGTCGACGAGGTGGGGTTCGAGCAGTTGCAGGACGGGCAGGTAGAGGGCTTTCCAGCCGTCGAGGAACAGCAGGCTGATCGGAGTGTCGAGGTCGGCGAGGGTCGCGAGGGCGTCGCCGGGGAGAAAGTCGACGCGGTCGGTGAGACCGGCTTCGTCGAGGTGTGCTCGTGCTGCGTGGATCTTGGCGGGTTCGAGTTCGGTGGTGATCATCGGTGGCTCGTCGGGTTCGAGTGCTGCGGCGAGGTAGAGGGTGGAGAGCCCCATGGAGCAGCCGAACTCGACGATGCGGCCGGGTCGGCGGGCGAGCGCGAGGAGGTGGAGGAGTCGACCGTTGGTGGGGTCGACGCACATGTAGGCGTCGGCGAGGACGTCGGCGATGTCGGCGTCGCTGGTTGCTGATCGTTCGGCGGCGGCGGTGATCGCTCGTTCCATGACGGACTGGTCGTTGACAGCGGCAGCGGCGTGGAGTCGTTCGAGTACGGCGCTGACGGTGGGCGCGTTGAGGGAGGCGCTCACAGCGGTTCGACCTCGTAGTGGAGGGCGTAGGCGTTCTCGATCGAGGCGACGATGTCGACGACCTCGAAGTAGGTGCCCCAGAACGAGGTTTCGCGGAGCTCTTCGACGATCGCCTGGTACGACAGCAGCGAGGCGGTCTCCCACATGACGACGTCGCTGTAGCCGGCGTGGAACGCCTCGCTGTCGAAGAACCGCATCGAGACGTCGGGGTGACGTCCGAGGATCGGGGCGATCGCGTCACCGTGGAACGCGAATCGGTCGGTCGGTGTGAGTGCGAGCCAGGTGGGTGTCGTGCGGACCAGCATGAAGAACACGTGGTTGACGCTTCGGGTAGGGGTGCCACTGGTTGGTGGTGCGGTGAGTGTGCCAGTCATGGATGGCACGGTACGGACCGACAGGGACTGCGTCCACTGCAACATCGACAACATATACATTGCGCCAGGTGCAATCTATTGATCTGAACCTGCTGCCGGCCGCCCAGGCGCTGTTGAGCGAGCGCAGCGTCACCCGCGCTGCGGCACGGCTCCACCTGTCGGTGCCGGCGACGAGCCGAGCACTCGAACGCTGCCGTCTCACCTTCGGCGACCCGCTGCTCGTCCGCGCCGGTCGACGACTGGAGATCACCCCCCGCGGCGCCGCGCTGCTCCCCGAGCTCGACGCAGCACTCGCAGCGATCTCACGCACCGTTGCGCCACCCGACACATTCGACCCCGCCCGCCTGCGCGCCCGGTTCACGATCCGCACCAACGAGGTGATCCTCGCCGCCATCGCCGGCCGATGGATCGAGACCGTCGCCGAACGGGCGCCAGGGGTCGAGCTGCGTTTCGAGACCGAGACCCCCGACGACCTCGACGCGCTCCGCCGAGGCGACGCCTCCCTCGCCGTCGGCTCCTACGGCGGGCTCACCGACGACCTCCACCGCAGGACCCTCGTCACCGAGCAACTCGTCGGGGTCGTGCGAGCCGACCACCCGATGGCGCACACCCGCATCACACCGAGACGATTCGCCGCCCTCCGCCACGTCGTCACCTCCCGACGCGGGATCGCTCGCGGCCCCCTCGACGACCTCCTCGCCGACCGGGGCCTCCGACGCGACATCGTCGCCGTCGTGCCGTCGTTCAGCGCCGCCATCGGGATGTGCCTCACCAGCGACCTCACCACCCTCGCCCCCGAACGACTCGTCAAAGTGCTCGGCACCCCGACCACCCTGATCTCGTTCCCCGCACCAGTGCCGATCCCCACCGTCGACGTCGACGCCATCTGGCACGCCCGACACCACCACGACCCATCTCACCGATGGCTGCTCGACACCCTCGCCCAGGCGGTCGAACACAACGACACCGAGCGATGAGGCACTCAGCGCCGCGGTCGGCGGGCCACCCTGCAGCACATCTCTTCCCGCGACCGGGAGACCCGACCTGTGGCGCACCCGATTCGCGGTCATTACAGGCTCTGTCGCTCGGAAAAGAGCCCTAACGGGATCACGGACCCGTCCCCCGGGGCCCGCGCCTCCTACACAGAACACGGACCACGCTCGGGTGGTGCTGCGAGCCCCGAAGGCATGTGATGCCTCGCTCACTGACCTTCGGGTTCGGACCCGAAGGTCAGTTCCGTTGTACACGTGTTGTATGCAACCCACGCGGCCAGACAGGTCAGAGGCCACGCATCAGCGCCGGCCGGTCGACCGTCCAGCCACAGCGCCCTCGTGGCGGGTCAGCCGCGCACGATCAACAACACCCCCGCCGTCACCAAACCGACCTCCACCAACACCGTGAACACCGCCACCGGCAACCGATCCAGGATCCGTTTGCCGACCCACGCACCACCCGCGGCCGCCGGTGCGAGCGCCACCCCCACACCGAGCGTCCGTACGGTGAGGACCGACGCTGCGCCGAACACCACCAGCTTCGTCACATGCATCACCACCGCCGACGCGGCCTCGGTCCCGATGTAGGCGCCGCGAGTCAACCCACGCGCCAAGAACAACGGCGCGACCAACGGGCCGACACTGCCGAGCAACGCGGAACCGAAACCCGACGCGGCACCCACCGCGACGAACGCCCGATCCGACGGCGGTCTCGGCACGCGTCGAACCCGACGCCACACCACCGACACCAACAAGAACACCCCGATCAACCGAGTCAGACCCGACACCGGCGCCGTCGAGAACACCACCGCCCCTACCACCGCCGCCGGGACCGCACCCGACCCGAACCGGGCGACGAGCACCCGGTCGACCTCAGCCCGATTGAACCACACCCGACTCGAGTTCGACGCCAACTGCGCCACCGTCAACACCGCCACCGCATCACGAGTCCCGAACACCGCAATGAACACCGGCAACAACAACACCGCCCCACCGAACCCCGCCACCGCGCTCAATACCGCCGTCGCGAACGTCGCCGCCACCACCACCAGGATCGTCACCACCCCATTCAACCGCGCCCCACCTACGCCGCCGCCGGAGGCCGATCGGCAACGGTACGTACACCTGAGCCGCCGACCTGGGCGCGACAGCGCTGCCTGTTCCACGACCGATGGGTGTCGCCGATCGCAGCACCAAGCCCGCTCGCTCCGGACAAGGACGTAGCGTTCGGTTCGGTGAACGTCACGCTGCTGTACTTCGACTCATGCCCGCACTGGCACGATGCCGCCGCCCTCATCGACCGCCTCGCGACCCAGCTGCCCGGCATCGAGGTGCACCACCACGTCGTCGACACCGACGACGAAGCCCAACGGGCCGGATTCATCGGCTCACCCACCATCCTCATCGACGACCGCGACCCGTGGGCACCCGACAACACACCCACCGGCCTGTCGTGTCGGATCTACCCCACACCACACGGCCCACGAGGCACACCAACATGGGAGATGCTGCTCGACGCCGCCGGCGCCCGCTGAACCGCGACCTCAACGCGCCAGCGTCGTCGCTCACCCCGCCCTATCGTCGGGATCGAGACGGTCAGCCCATGCGCCACATGCAGCACCGACGCGATCAGCTACCGGTTCCGCTACCGCTTCAGGAGGAACCGAACATGGGATACGTCACCAACCGCGACGGCAGCTGGTACGCCGTCAGCTGCGAAGGCGTCGACCCGCTCACCGGCCGCGACCGTCGTCGATGGCACCGCGCTGATGATGAGGCCGACGCTCGCGCACGAGCGGAGGCGTTGCCGTCCGCACGACCGCCCTCGGCGCGTGGGGTCACGGTGTCGAGATACCTGTGTACCCGCTGGCTCCCGACCCGCCACGATCGGCTACGACCCACCACTGCATTCCGATGCGAGCAGATGATCAACCGCTACGTGTTACCCCACATCGGTCGGGTGCCGTTGCGCAGCCTCACGGTCACCCATCTCGAAGACCTCTACGCACGATTGCGCAACAGCGGCCGCCATGACGGTGGACCGCTCGCGCCCAAGACCGTGCTGAACGTGCACCAGATCCTGCGCACCGCGCTCGGCGACGCCGAACGAGCCGGGCTCGTGCACCGCAACGTCGCCCGCCTCATGGATCCACCCTGTCACGGCGCCGCCCCGGAGCAGCGCTGCTGGGAACGAACACCAACTCCGACAGTTCCTGAACGTGGCCATGACGCATCGGCTCGGCCCGGCGATCTGGTTGGCGGCGATGACGGGGATGCGTCGCGGTGAGGTGCTCGGCCTGCGCTGGCCCGACATCGACCTCGACACAGCAACCTTGTCGATTCGCCGGTCGGTCAGCTGCACCGGCTACCAAGTTCACACCACACCCACCAAGACCCGCACCTCGCGGCGAGCGGTCGACCTAGTGCCGCGTCAGGCAACGTTTGCGCGGTTGACGATTTCGTTGAGGCGTCGGTCGCGTGCGTGTCGGTTCCGCCACGCGATGTAGCGGCGGATCGTTCGTGCTTGGGTGGCGTGGTCGGGGTGGTCGGTGCCGTTGAGGGTGAAGTAGCGCAGCGCCTGGAACTGGGCCTCGATGCGGTTCAGCCATGAGCCGTAGAACGGGACGAAGGCGAGTTCGATGTTGTTCGCGTCGGCCCACGCAGCGATCTCTCGTGAGACGTGCGGGGCGAAGTTGTCGAGCACGATCCCGATGCGTACCTCGATGGGGTGCAGCGAACGGACGTAGCGCAAGAACTTCTTGAATGCCGGCCGGTCCTTCTTGATCGAGATGTGCCCGTAGAGCCGGTCGGTCGACAAGTCGTAGGCGGCGAGCAGGTGCCGCACGCCGTGCGGTCTGGTGTAGGTGGCTCGCATCCGTCGTCGCCGTGGTGCGGTCGGATCGCCGCGACCAGCAGCGACCGGGGCCCAGTGGCGGCCGGGGTGGGGTTGCAGGTTCAACGGGCCGAACTCGTCGACGCAGATCACCACCGTCGGATCAGCCGGCCCTGCGGTGGCGTGGCCGTCAGCGATCGCGTACAGCTCGAGCACCCGGTTCTTCTTGGCCTCGTAGTTGGGGTCGTTGCTCACCTTGAAGGTCTTGATGCGTTGAAACGACACGCCCTCCTCGCGGAGCAGAGTGCGCAGGCCCTCATGGCTGATGTCGTCGACCACCCCCTCGGCGACCACGAACTCGGCCAGCTTCGACAGCGACCACGTCGAGAACGGCAGATCGTGATCCGTCGGCCGGGACAACGCGATCTTCTTGATCGCTTGGCGCTCGGGCAAGGTGAACTTCGCCGGGCGGCCACCGGCGTAACGAGGCGCGAGGGAGTCGAAGCCGTCGGCATTGAAGTTGTGGATCACCTCACGCACCCGATCCTCGGAGGTGAACGCGATCTTCGCGATCGCCGGCACGTCCATGCCCTGGGCTGACCACAACACGATCTGCGCTCGCCGCCATCGCACCACCGACCCCGACCCTCGCCGGACAATTCCCAGCAACTTGCGGCCGTCGTCGTTGGAGAGCACTCGGACCTGCACCCGCTGCGCCATCGACACAGGAAAACAGATCCCGACACCTCAGTGGTGGACGCGCGACCCACCAACGTTGCCGGTCACGGCACTAGACCCGCGAACGGTGGCCGTGCTGCGCGAATGGCGACACCACCAACTCGGAGAGCTCCGGACGGTCGAAGCGGACGGGACTGTGTTCACCCGTCCCGACGGCCAACCGGTTCACCCGCACTCGATGTCGCAGACCGTCGCACGCCTGCAGCGCGCTGCGGGTGTGCCGGAGATCAGGTTGCACGATCTCCGCCACACGCACGCGACGCTGTTGTTGAAGCACGGGATCCCGTTGAAGGTCGTCAGCGAACGCCTCGGGCATTCGACGCCGGCGTTCACGATGGCCGTCTACCAGCACGTGCTGCCCGGCATGCAACGCGACGCCGCCAACACCTTCGCCCGACTCATCGTCCCTGTCGAACCGCCCGAGCCTCTCGAGCCTCTCGCATGATCGCGGTAGCGGGCCGGTAGCGACCCCGAACGCGAAACGGCCCTGGTCAGACATGGCGTCTGACCAGGGCCTTTGGTGGCGGGGGCAGGATTTGAACCTGCGACCTTCGGGTTATGAGCCCATTCCTGGTCTGTCGTCCTCCACCTGTTCAGCGAGCGTTTGCGCTGGTCAGCGGTTGTTTCGTGTTCCCCTTGGTCCCCGCTTGTCCCCGGTGTTTACCGCTGTGCTGGTACATGGTTGGTACATGCCGAACGGTCGACGCTCGCCACGGAGCGTGGCGATGCTCGTCCGAGCGTGCAGGCGCTCGACTGGACCAAACTGGTGGCTGGCGGTCAGTGCCGTTCGGACGCTGCGGCGGTGCCGGAGCTGGCGACGAGACCGAGTTCGAGTTGCACCCACACGTGGTTGGCCTGGCGCCGAGTGACACGCGCCCGGCACGGTGGCTCCTCGTCGTCGCCGACGAGCACCCAATCGCCGGGTTGCGGATCGAACGACTTGTCCGACGCTCGTGGCCCGTGGCTGATCCAGGTCTCCACGACAAGATCCGCCCCGACGCTCGTCGCGTCGTACCACAGGTCGTAGGCGATCGTGCTCACGCCACCAGCCTAAATCAGCGTCGACCGGATCGGTAGGCCGGGTTGTCGAGCGGCCCCCGGAAATGCGCTCGGACCCGCTCGAACTGCCCTGGCGTGGCGGCGGCAAGCACAACGGTCCAGTGGGGCGAGTCGAGTGTCGGAAGCAGCGGGAACCCGTCGTCGATCAGCGACTCGCCGTCGGCGACGAGGAACTGCCGGCGGTCGGCGACGATCGGGCGCATCCGGACCAGTTGGTCGTAGTCACCGCCGGGCACCTCGAGGACCGAGAAGCCCCAGATCCCCCATCGCTCGTGGCACTCATCGACCGATCGTCGCAGCAGGTCGTCATCGAGCGTGCGCGCACCGAGGCGCACGACGACCAAGCCCGGCTCAGCGTGTTCGTCACGAAGGGCGAGGGGCTCGAACATCAACCGTCAACCTAGCGACCGATCACCAAGCCGCGAACGGCGTCGCTCCGACGGAACCGTCAACGGCGGGGGACGTCGAAGCGGGCTGCTGCGACGTCTCCTGCGACCTGTTGGGTGCGGGTGTCATCCTCGACAAGGGCGCGGAACACATCCTGGATCGCTGCCACCTCGCCGGTCCCGGCGGTGCTCTACGTCGGGCGGTCAGGGGCCGCTGTCAGCCGTCGAGCGTGGTGGCGACCATCTGCTGCAATGCGCCGAGCGGCGTGTAGCCGGCGTCCTTGCCGACCGGGCCGACGATGGTGCTCGCGAGCCACACCGACAGACCGATCAGGTCCGTAGGGTCGGAACGGCCGGTGCTGATCGTGTGCTCGGCCATGAACACGAACTCGTTCATCACACCGAGAACCTGACGACTCGCCGTCTTCGCCAACACAGCCGAGGCCATCTCGCTCGTCTCCGTCGCAACGAAGCGAGGGTCGATCTCGAGCGCCGCGAACACCTCGGCCGTCGCAGCCGGGAACCGGTCGACCACACCCGCCGCAGGCGCCAACGGCACCAGCACAGGCACGAACGACGACGCGTTGACGAACAACGCGACCTGCGGCCGCCAGAACAACACGTTCGCATACCAGTCACCGAGCACCGTCGACGACGCGGGCGGATCCGCAACTGGTCGACCGACACGATCCAAGAACCTCTTCGTGCCCCGAACCGTGAACACCACTACCCCGGACCCAGCGCTGACTCGAGCACCGTGCAGGCTTCGTCGAGCAGTCGCACCCGACGCCGGTCCGACTCGAAGTTCGACTCCGACGCGACGTACTCGATCAGTTCCGCGAACGACCCGGCCGGGCCTGCCAACAAGACCCCAGCGCAAGTTCCCTCCGCCCGAGCGACGAGCAACTCACAGGCCGCGTCGAGCAACAACACTCCACGAACCACATCGAACACATCGCGAGCCATCACGACTGCGGTCAGGTCACCGTCGACGTAGCTGTCATCGAGCCCGGACACGTCGCTCGGTGAACCCTCCCAGCCGGTGATGACACCCTCGTCACCACAGACGTCACAACTCCACGCGATCTCACCGTTCGCGCGGCGGAACACCATCACGAACCCCTCGCACGGTCGTCGGCCCGGACGCCTCGTGCACCCCACCGCCGACGTCGCACCGCACCCGACCGGATGCGCACTCGCCGCCCGCAAGATCGCCGCCAGTTGGACAGCGAGCCGCTTCGCCGGCGCCGGCGAATCCTCCGGCATGTCCAAGAAGTGGCGAAGATCGCTCACCAGCACGTCGCAAACGTAGCTGCCTCATCGCCTCGCTGCCCCGAGTGTGAGGCGCGGCACACCGACAGGCGCTGATCTTCGGGTTGGTCCCGAACAGGTTGACTGCCGATCTCTCCGGCATGGCCTACATCATCGAACGTCAGCACCGCTTCTATGTCGTCGCCTACGACGGCATCGACCCGCTCACCGGGCGAGAACGCCGACGCTGGCACCCCGCCGGCAGCAGCCGCACCGACGCCGAAGCGATCGCCGCGACACTCGAGCGGACAGCGAGTCCGGTGGTGCCGATCGCTGGCATCCCGGCGACGCTCGGGCAGTTCCTGTCCGAGCAGTGGATGCCGCGGCGGCGCACCCGACTTGGCCAGACCACCGCCCATCGCTACAGCTGGATGATCGACAACTACATCAACCCGCGTCTCGGCGCCATCGCCTTGCGGTCGTTGCGCGTCGAGCACCTCGACGGCCTCTACCACTCGCTCCTCACCACCGGCAGCCGAGACGGCGGACCACTCGCTTCGAAGACCGTCTACGACGTCCACGTCATCGTCCGGTCCGCTCTCGCGGACGCCGTCCGCCGCCACCTCGTCGACGTCAACGTCGCACTCGCAGCGCACGCCCCTCGCTCGACGCCACGAGCGCGCCGCGGACCCGAGACCTGGACTGCATCACAGCTCGGCCAGTTCCTGTCCAGCGCAGCACACCTACGGCTCTACCCAGCGCTGCACCTCGCCGCATACACCGGCATGCGCCGCGGTGAACTCGCCGGACTCCGCTGGGGCGACTGGCACCAGACGACTCATCGCGTCTCGATCGCCCGCAGCCGACAAGTCGTCGGCGGACGATCAGTCGAAGTCCCCGTCAAGACGCGAACGAGCCGACGCTGCATCGACCTCGACCCCGGCACCGAACAGGTGCTCGAACGATGGCGCCGATCACAACGACGCGACGGCCACCCAGTCGAACTGAGTGATCCGGTCTTCTCGAACCACCGCGGTGAGCCGGTCCATGCCGAGTCGATCAGCCAACTGTTCGACCGGCACCTCGCCCGCACCGACATCCCGCGCATCCGCTTCCACGATCTGCGCCACACCCACGCCAGCCTGCTCGTGGCGGCCGGCACACCGATCAAGGTCGTCTCCGAACGACTCGGCCACGCCCACCCCGGTTTCACGATGGCCACCTACCAACACCTCGTTCCCGGCATGAGCGCCAGCGCTGCGATCGACTTCGCCAACCTCATCACCACCCACCGTGACGAACACACCGAGCGCGCACGAATGCATCAGTGACAGGCGGCCGGTAGACGTCTACCGAATCATGAACACGAGTCACCAGGTCACAGCGTCGCGATTAGTCGAGCCGGTAGACGAGGCCGGTAGACGTCATCCGTGCCCGACAACGCAGAAGGCCCGGAAACTCAATGTTTCCGGGCCTTCCAGTTGGTGGCGGGGGTGGGATTTGAACCCACGACCTTCGGGTTATGAGTGCACCGACGCCCGTGGGACCTGGTCGGCGCTCATCGGCATTCTCCCTAGTGAACGAGGGAATCGAGACCGCCGAGCAGCGCTGCCGTAGGCGCCAGTAGGAGCCCGTTGGTGCTCGTCGTGTTGTACGACTGTTGTACGCAGCGGCGCCCACCGAGTCGATGTGTTCGTCCGCGTTGGTGGGTGCGAGTCGTGCTGACATCCTGCTGACGGGGTCCTGTCAGGTCGTTGGCGATGTCACAGCGCTCTCCTCGCGATGCCTTCCCGACCGGTTGCCGGAGCTGAGATGATGAACCCCAACGAATCGCGACAGGCCCGGCACATGCCCTCTGCTTGGCACGAACCACCACCATCAAGGAGTCGACGCACGAAATGTCCACGGATGATCAACTCCAGCAGAACAAGTCGAACGTCGCCGCGTTCTACGACCTGATGTTCAACCAATGCAGACCAGCCGAAGCGATCGAGCTTTACGCCGGCGACGTCTACATCCAGCACAATCCACACGTCGGTGACGGCAAGCAGGCGTTCATCGACTACTTCGAGCGCATGGCGGCGGAGTACCCAGGTAAACGAGTCGAGATCAAGCGTGCCCTCGCCGGAGGTTGTCCCGGGGTCTGTTGAAGTGAGGTGGTGATCCCTCCCCCGTGTCCTGC
>CAZKVJ010000022.1:10370-39858 GCA_964556225.1 uncultured Ilumatobacteraceae bacterium | reverse complement strand
GAGGTTGTCCCGGGGTCTGTTGAAGTGAGGTGGTGATCCCTCCCCCGTGTCCTGCCGTGGTGGCAGGGTTCGGGGAGTCCTACCAAGACACTCCGAAGGAGAGGGATCACCGTGAAGAAGAAGGTACCTGTCGTGAAGATCACGACACCGCAGGAGGCCATCGACCTGGCTGGTCTGCCGTTGGAGGCGACCGTGGCGATGGCCGATGTCGCCGGGGCGATGCGGGAGGGACTGCTTGCGTTCTCGACCGCCGCCGGCCTGGTCGTGATGCAGCAGATGCTGGCCGCCGAGCTGGCCTCGATCGTCGGCGCGAAGCATGCGAAGCTCGGCGCCGATCGGGTCGGGTACTGGCATGGCACCACCACCGGCCAGGTCGTGCTCGGGGGCAGCAAGGTGAGCGTTGAGCGGCCGCGTGGCCGCTACCGCGACGGCGGGGAGATCGAGCTGGCCACCTGGTCGACGTTCGCCAGTGAAGATCTGCTGCGCCAGGTGGTGGTGGAGCGGGTGCTGGCCGGGGTGGCGACCCGCCGGTATGCGGACGTGGCTGACCCGGTCGGTCGGGCCGACGCGAAGGGCCTGTCGCGCTCGGCGGTGTCCCGCCGGTTCGTCGCCGCCACCGAGGCGGCGATGGCCGAGCTGCTGGCCCGGGACCTGTCCAGCCTGGACACGGCGGTGCTGATGATCGACGGGCTCAACGTGGCCGATCAGATGATCGTCGTGGCCCTGGTGATCTGCGCCGACGGGACCAAGGTGCCGGTCGGGTTGATGCTGGGGGACACCGAGAACCGGGTGGTGGTCACCGACCTGCTCGCCGATCTCGTCGCCCGCGGGCTGCGCTTCGAGCACGGCATCCTCGCTGTGCTCGACGGCTCGAAGGCGCTGCGCGCCGCGGTGGTCAAGGTGTTCGGTGAACGAGCCCTGATCCAGCGGTGCACCTTGCACAAGCGACGGAACGTGACCGGCTACCTGCCCGTCGACGCCCGTAACGCCATCGATCGGCGTCTGGCGATGGCGTTCGCCCAGCCCGACCCGGTCAAGGGACTGCGGGCCTGTCGGGACCTCGCCGCTCAGCTGGAGCGGGATCATCCCGACGCCGCCGCCTCGCTGCGGGAGGGACTCGACGAGATGTTCACCGTGGCCCGCCTCGGTGTGCCGAAGCGGCTGCGGGCGACGCTGACGAACACGAACTGCATCGAGTCGATGATCTCCATCGCTCGTGACCGGACCGGCCGGGTGAAGCACTGGAAGAACGGCACGATGAAGAAGCGGTGGATCGCCGCCAGCATGCTCGAGGCCGAACGCTCCTTCCGCCGCATCAAGGGACACGCCGACATGCCCACCTTCGTCGCCGCCCTTCACCAAGCCATCAACCCCGACACACCCACCAACTACGCTCAGGTCGCCTGAGCAAGTTCGGGATCACCACCGAACTTCAACAGCGAACGAGACATCCTCCCCTCGCCGAGAACGACTACGTCGTGCTCCACTGCCACCAAACCTGGCCGAACGACCATGACTACGCCGGAATCGACATTTTCCGTCTCGACAGCAACGGCAAGGTCGTCGAACACTGGGACGTCCTCCAAATGATCCCCGACGCATCCGCCAACGACAACGGCATGTTCTGACGACACGCGCATCGCGATTGTCAGACGTCGCGGGAACGGACCACGGAGTGGGCTTCCTAAGCACAGAAGGGGCTCTCAGCACCAGCCAGGACGGTGCAAGCCCGGGGAGCAGGCCCGTCGTATGCGCTGGTGGGATCCCGTCGCTGGCCGTCGTGTTGTACGAGGTGTTGGACGGGACAGCTCCCGACCGGCCCCGCACGCTCGTTTGCCTTGGTGGGTGCGAGTTGCGCTGACGCGCTGCAGACACCGTCCGGTCAGGCTGCGCCGTCGGTCCGAGAAGGACCGGCACCCAGCGGTCCTCGTCGTCGAACACGGGCCACAAACTCGAAGTGCGCCCGTTCGGCGTTGACGTGGCGAGGCTTAGGCTTGGACCAATGCCACAGACCCCACACAGGTTGCAGCTGCTCTACTTTCCGGATTGCCCGCATTGGGCACTGGCGGAGCAACGCCTGGGCGAGGTCGCGGCCCGCCTTGGTCTGTCGATCGAGCATCAGTTGGTGACGACCGAGGAGGAAGCTGAGCGCGCCTCGTTCCGTGGTTCGCCGACGATCTTGATCGACGGTGTCGACCCCTTCGCCGAGGGTGACGAAGCGATAGGTCTGTCGTGCCGCATCTACCTCACACCCGACGGCTACGCCGGATCACCGACGTCGGAGCAGATCGCAGCAGCACTCGACCGTGAGTCAGGTTCGGCGATCTGACGTGACCACGTGCCCATGACACGTTCCTACTCGACGGTGGTGACGACGGGTGTTCGCAACCGCGTGATGGTGCCCGTGCCGTTCGATCCGGACACGGTGTGGGGCACCAAGTCGGACCATCGAGTCAAGGGCACCGTGAACGGGATGAACGTCCGGGCCTCGGTCGAACCGCTTGGCGACGGTTTCGGGATCGTGCTCGGTCCTGCCTGGCGGAGAGATTGTGGTGTCGCGCCGGGCGACGTCGTCGACGTCGTGCTCTCGCCTGAGGGACCGCAACGCGAAGAGCTCGCCGACGACATCCGCGCTGCCCTCGACGCCCAGCCTTCCGCCGGAGCGTTCTTCGACGGGTTGGCGCAGTTCTATCGGCAGGCGTACCTGCGCTGGATCGACGCCACCAAGAAACGCCCCGACGAACGAGCTCGACGGATCGCCGAGATGGTCGACCTGCTCGTGCAAGAGAAGAAGCAACGCCCGTAGCTGTAGTGGCCACGCCGGACGGCCACGGACGTCAAAGCCGTCGACAGCAAGACCTGTCCGTCGTCTCAGTATGCGCCGGTGAGGCGACGTTCAGGACCGTAACCGTGTGTCGGTGAGTTCAACCGCCACGGTGGCTGGCATCTGGGTGATTGCGCAGGCGGCGGCACGTCGGCGTCGACGCACGACCACGAACGCGATCAGCACCGCCCCGACAACGACCGCCACGGTCCCGAACAGCGCGAACCCGGCGGCAGTACCCAACCCGATCGCAGCCAACACGGCCAGGATCGGACCTGCGCAGCACACAGCACACGCCGCCACCCCGACACCGACGATCGCAGCGTTCTCCTTCTTCTTGGCGTTCATGACGGAGTTCCGAACATCGACTCGACGATCTCGAGTGCGTCTTGGGGTCCGCGTACCTCAAGTGCGACGCCGCGCGTGTCGACGGTGATCGCGAACCGGAAGAACTGGCAGCAGTCCTGCTCGGCCGCGACCAGCCTCATCAAGTCACCGACCGGTACTGAGGGGGTGAACACGGATCGGACACCACCGTCGATCGGTTCACGCCGCGCCACGTGGCCGAGCAGCGATTGCCACTCAGCGATCCGGCCCTTCATCGACCCTGCCGACAGCGTGCAGGCGATCGCCGGCTCCCCAGCGGCAGTCGGTTTGGCCGTCAGGCTGACTGCCCGGATCGTCGCTGCCACGGGTTCCGCGTCGTCAGGGTCGCTGACGCAGCCGCAGTTTGTGTCGCAGGCGCCGTCAGGTCGATGCCGTTCCAGCGCGGTAGCTGCCTGCTGCAGTTCGGCCGCGAACGTGATCAGTTCGGCGATTTGGTCGTGGGCGGCGGCGATCTTTCCGGCCACGAGCTGGCGGAGCTGATCTTGGATCGGTCCGCATTCTCCACCGTCCCAGGCCGTGGTCAGGCCGGTGATCTCGTCGAGACTGCAGCCGAGGTGTTTGGCGCGAGCGATGAACGCCAACCGGTCCAAGGTGCGCTGGTCGTACATCCGGTAGCCGGCCGGGGTCCGCGTGGCTTCCGGGAGCAGGCCGATCTGTTCGTAGTAGCGAAGCGTCGCCGCGGTGAAGCCGCTGGCGTCGGCGACCTCCTTGATCTTCAGTCCTGTCGTCGTCATCGCGACCCACGATAAACCTTCGTGTTGACTTGAAGGTCAAGAGGGATCTTTGGTCAGCGAGGTGCGTACATGATCACCGCAACGCCGACCAGGCAGATCGCCGACCCCGCCAGGTCGAATCGATCGGGCTTGAAGCCGTCCAGGACCCGGCCCCACGCCAACGATCCGGCGACGAAGATGCCACCGTACGCGGCCAGGATCCGACCGAAGTTGGCGTCCGGTTGCAGTGTCGCCACGAACCCGTAGGCGGCGAGCGCGACGATGCCGGCGCCGACCCAGGCGACCCCGCGATGTTCGCGAACGCCTTGCCAGATCAACCATGCCCCACCGATCTCAGCCACCGCTGCAAGTGCAAACAACAGAACCGAACGCAGCGTGGCAGGCATCGACCCACCCTACGACGAGCAGCAGCGGGCCATGCCGAACGCGATCGGCGGCTTGGTGCGGCCCTTCAGTGATCGGCGAAGCGCGCCTTCCACGACGGCGAGGTACAGACAGACACCATCGGGTTCCGCACGTGCAGCAGCGCCACCGTGGCCTGGCCATATCCGGGTTGGCTACCGGTTCCGCTACCGCTTCAGGAGGAACCGAACATGGGATATATCACCAACCGCGACGGCCGCTGGTACGCCGTCAGCTACGAGGGCCTCGACCCGATCACGGGCCGTGACCGTCGTCGATGGCACCGCGCCGACAACGAAGCCACCGCCCGGACCCTGGCCGATGCGTTGCCGTCGACGCGACCGACGACGACACGAGGGGTCACGGTGTCGCGCTACCTGTGCACCCGCTGGCTCCCGACCCGCCAGGACCGGCTCCGCCCCACCACCGCGTTCCGGTACGAGCAGATGATCGACCGATACGTCCTCCCGCACATCGGTCGAGTGCCGTTGCGCAGCCTCACAATCACCCATCTCGAAACCCTGTACGCACACCTGCGACGCAGCGGCCGCCACGACGGCGGGCCGCTCGCACCAAAGACCGTGCTGAACGTGCACCAGATCCTGCGCACCGCGCTCGGCGACGCCGAACGCGCTGGTCTCGTGCACCGCAACGTCGCCCGCCTGATGGACCCACCCTGTCACGGCGCCGCACCCGAGCAGCGTTGCTGGAACGAACACCAACTCCGACAGTTTCTCCAGGTCGCCATGACGCACCGGCTCGGGCCAGCCATCTGGCTGGCGGCGATGACCGGAATGCGCCGCGGCGAGGTGCTCGGCCTGCGATGGTCCGACATCGACCTCGATACGGCGACCCTGTCGATCCGCCGATCGGTCAGCTGCACCGGCTACCAAGTCCACACGACACCCACCAAGACCCGCACGTCGCGGCGAGCGGTCGACCTCGACCCGCGAACGGTGGACGTGCTGCGCGAGTGGCGACAGCAGCAGCTTTCGGAACTCGGGGCGGCCGCAGCAGACGGGAGCGTGTTCACGCGACCCGACGACCAACCGGTTCACCCGCACACGTTGTCGCAGACCGTCGCACGCCTGCAGCGCGCCGCTGGCGTGCCGCCGATCAGATTGCACGATCTCCGCCACACCCACGCAACGTTGATGTTGAAGCACGGCGTCCCGCTGAAGGTCGTCAGCGAGCGTCTTGGGCATTCGACACCGGCGTTCACGATGGCCGTCTACCAACACGTGCTGCCCGGCATGCAACGCGACGCCGCCAACACCTTCGCCCGTCTCATCGCTCCCGTCGATCCAGACGACGCGGTCGCATGATGGCGGTAGCGGGACGGTAGCGACCCCGAACGCGAAACGGCCCTGGTCAGACATGATGTCTGACCAGGGCCTTTGGTGGCGGGGGCAGGATTTGAACCTGCGACCTTCGGGTTATGAGCCGACGCCCGGGGGAGCGCGTAGGCGCTCGTGGGCGTTCTCCCTGATGAAACGAGCAAATCGATACCGCCGACCGGGGCCGTCGTAGGCGTTGGTGGGATCCCGCTGGTGCTCGTCGTGTTGTACGACCGTTGTACGACTGACCGCTCGTGTGCTTGGGTGCACGTTGGGCTCACGTCTCCCAGAAGACCTCGACCTCGGTGCCGTCGGGATCCCAGCATCGGAACGTCAGGTAGGCCTCGGTCGGACGGCAGTCGTCGAGGTCGGTCACTCGCACCCAGATCAACCGAGGTCCTGCGGTGAACGGCCTCTCGGCCGTTCCACCCGCACGACGGCACGACCCGCCCGTTCCCGCTGACGGGCGGGTCAGCCCGACGCGTCAACCGCGTGGACTCGGCCGACTTCTGGGCTTCACCGGCGGGCCTCAGCACCTCGGCGCCCGAGAGGATCTCGACCTGGCGCGCCTCCCAGCCACAGACTCGGGCGCATACGCAGAACTCCGCTCGGGTCGGACCCACTTCGTCGACCGGGGGGATGGCCCAGCGGTCGTACTGCTCCACGGCAGCGGCCGGAGCCACACCGACTGGCTCGCCGTTGCCGACCGACTCGGCGCAGAACACCGCGTCATCGCGGTCGACCTCTACGGGTGCGGTCGCTCCGATCGCAGCGACCACTACCGCTACGGCTACCAGCTGTGGTCCGAGCAGACGATCGAGCTCATGGACCACCTCGGCGTCCAGCACGCCACGATCGTCGGACACTCCCTCGGCGGGATCATCGCCTGCCTCATCGCAGCACGCCACCCAGATCGGGCACACACGATCATCACCGTCGGCACCGGGCTCGCGATCGACCCGATGCTGATCCCGCTCGCACTCCCCGGCATCGGCGAGCTGATCCTCGCCCGAAGCCGAGTCGATGACCACACACCCACCCCCGAACAGCGCAGCGAACGCGAGACCGCCTACCGGATCCCCGGCACACGCACCGCTCTGCTGCGATACACCCGCCGTCAACTCCTCCTCGACGGACCCAACCTGCTCCGAGGCACGATCAATGACCTGCCGGTCCCCGCGCTCCACGTCTCCGGCACGCTCGACCACAACATCAACACCGCTGCGACCCGCCGCCTCGCCCGACGAACCGGAGGCACCGTCGCCATCTGGCCGCACGCCCATCACTACAGCCTGATCGAGACGCCCGAGTGGCTCATCAACCTCATCAACAGCAGCGTCACGAGCTGAGTCGCGCCACCGATCGACGAGCCATCTCGCGGGCCGCTGCAGCGGTCCGGCTCACGTTCGCGCCATCGTGGAGCGCGTCGAGCAGCAACCCGTGCAATCCGTGGAGCAGAAAGCCGGCGCTGCGCGAGGGATCGGCGACGTCGAACTCGCCGCTCTCACAACCCGCCGAGATGATCTCGTCGAGCATCGCTCGTGCACCGGCCAACGCGTCGTCCTCGCTGAACCCGGCTTCGTGGAACAACAGGTGATGAAGCTGGGCGTGCTGCGCTGAGAACTCGAACAGGCCGGTCACGAACCGATCGAGGCGGCCGGTGGCACCTGAAGTCGACCGGGCCCGACTGCTTCCCAAGGCGTCGGTGAACCGGTTCAGATAGCGCGCTCGAAGCCCGGCGAGCAGCGCGTCCTTGGACTCGAAGTACAAGTACAACGTTCCCTTCGCCACCCCGGCGGCCTCGGCGACATCGGCGACAGTCGTCGCCGCGAGCCCTCGCGCCAACAGCACCTGCTCGGCCGCGTCGAGCAACTGCTCGACGCGTTCATCGGGCGCCCGCCGCCGCGGCTGCCGTGACTCCTGTCGCACCACAGACGCGACGATACCCCCTTGACAGACTGACCGCCAGTCAGTAACAGTTACTGACCAGCGGTCAGTCAATAGATAAGGAGTACCCTAATGACCCAACCCACCTCGCACAGCTCAAACGTGTGGCACGACGACGCTGCACGATTCGACCGCATGCTGGCGCCGTTCAACGACGCCGTGCTCGACACCGCGATCCAACCCGGCTGCAGCGTCCTCGATGTTGGCTGCGGCGCAGGCGCGTCCACGTTCGCGGCCGCCGAGCGAATGGGGCAGGGCGCCGTGATCGGCGTCGACCGCGACCCAGCGCTCATCGAGCTCGCCCGGGCACGGATGGCGACACGCCAGCTCCAAGCGTCGGTCAGTTTCACGAGCGCAGATGCCTCGCAGATCGATTTGCCAGTCGCGTCGTTCGACGCGCTGATCAGCCGTTTCGGCATGATGCTCTTCGACGACCCCGAGGCGGCGTTCGCACATCTGGGCCGGCTCGTGCGAGCCGGTGGTCGGATGAGCTACGTGACCTGGACCGAACCGGCAGCCAACGACTGGTTCGCGTTGCCGTTCACCGCCGCTGGCGCGCCGGTGCCGCCGAGCGGGCCACCGTTCCGCCTCGCCGAACCGGACCGCAACGCCGAACTCCTCCGGATCGCCGGCTGCTCCGAGGTCCGGATCGAAACCATCGATCGGCCTGTCTTCGTCGGCGTCGACACCCAGGACGTGATGTCATTCGTCCAGCGAGAGCTCCCTCCGGACACACCCGCCAACGTGCTGACCGCGCTCGAAGCAGCCCTGGCCGACTTCGTTACCGATGACGGCGTCCGCGTCAACGGGCGGGCACTCGTGTGCTCCGGAACGCTTGGAACTCAACGATGAGCCGCCGACCAGCACGCTCGACGCTGGGCCGGCTCGGCGCATGGAGTATGCACCGCTCTCGTCCCCGCCGCCATGCGCCTCCTCGGCACCGCCAACTGGTGAGCATCACGCCGGATCCCACACCTTGGACTCGACCGTCACCATCCCGCCCTCCAAGAAGAAGCGCCGTTCACCGACCCGATGCCGCCGCCTGGCCCGAGCGCGACCGCGCCGGCCACTGGCCTCACAGCCACGACACCTTCGATCGACAGCAGCAATCGATCCGGGACTGGTCCCCCACGCTGAACGCAGCATGCCTCGCCCTGCTCGCGGTCAGCCTCCGCGGCGCCATCCGCTCGATCCGATGGGCATCGCGCCAGGTGGACGGCCGATGACCATCCACTCCACACCAACGCTGACTCAACGCCTCACCGGACGAGCGCTCCGCACGCTCGGACCGCACTTCGGTCGCCCCCACGGCATCCTCGGCTACATCGCCGCCACCGTGATGTCGCGCAGCAACGTCGAAACGAACAGGATCGTCGTCACGGCAATCGACCCCGGAGGGCTCGACGTCCTCGACCTCGGCTGCGGACCAGGCACCTCGCTCCGGCTAGCAACACGCCTCGAGCAACCACCGGCCAGCCTCACCGGCATCGACCAATCCCACGAGATGATCCGCTTCGCCGGCAAACGCCTACGGCGCGCCGAGCGAACTCGATCACTTCGCCTGCTCACAGCACCCGCCGAACACCTCCCGCTCGACGACGGCGCGTTCGATCTCGTCTGGGCGATCAACACCGTCCACCACTGGACGTCGCCCGACAAGGGGTTCACCGAGATCAGCCGAGTACTCCGACCAGGCGGTCACCTTCTCATCGCCGAACGTTACGGACCCCCAGCCCACCGACACCGGCCAAGGGGCGCCGACGACGAAGGAGTCCACGAGCTCACCACGGCGGCCGAACGTCACGGGCTCGCCCAGCAGCGCACCGACATCCTGACCACCAGTAACGACCGCTTCGCGCTGATCACGTTCACGAAGACCACGCGCTGAGTCCACGCCCAGCACCAGCCGCGACGACGGCGAGGCGGGTGTGATATTCGGCTTGGTGTCGAAGTGGTCGATGATCGTGGATGAGCTACATCGTGCAACGCCAGGACCGCTTCTACGTCGTCGCCTACGACGGCCTCGACCCGCTCACCGGACGGGAACGTCGACGATGGCATCCCGTCGGCCACGACCGAGCCGAAGCCGAACAACTCGCCGCCCGACTCGACCGCGATCGTGACGCCACACCTGCCGCACCGACCGGGCCGGTGACGTTCGGCGAGTTCCTCACCAGCACCTGGATCCCGCACAAGCGTCGCCAGGTGCGCGCGACGACCGCGTACCGGTACGCGTGGTTCGTCGACCGCTACATCAATCTGGCCGTCGGTGACATCCCGCTCCGTCGGCTGCGCGCCGATCACCTCGACACCCTCTACGACACCCTCGCCACCACCGGCGGCGCAGACGGCAACGGCCGAGGGTCCCAAGACGATCCTTGAGGTCCACGCCGTCATCCGAGCGGCACTCGATCAAGCCGTGGCCCGGCGGCTCGTCGACCGCAACGTCGCCAGCGACACGCGGAGCCGTCGACGCCCACCCGCCAGCGGTGTCGCGCGGTCGTGGACCGCAGCCGAACTCAGCACGTTCCTCACCGCCGCCAGAGGCCAGCGGCTCTACCCGGCGCTGCACCTCGCCGCCCACACCGGCATGCGGCGCGGCGAGATCGTCGGGCTCAAATGGTCCGACGTCTCCATCGCCCACTCCCGCCTGTCGGTATCACGCACCCTGCAGAACGTCGGCGGCCGCCCCGTCGAGTTCGTACCCAAGACGCGCACCAGCCGCCGAAGCGTCGAGATCGACCACGCCACCCTCGACGAACTTCGACGTTGGCGACGACAGCTCGGGCGCGACGGGTTGCCGTGCGGGCCCGACGACTGGATGTTCTGCAACACCACCGGCCGGTTCCTCAACCCCGAGTCGATCAGCCAACTCTTCGACCGCATCGTGCAGCGCAGCGGCCTGCCACGAGTCCGGTTCCACGACCTGCGCCACACCCACGCCTCGCTGCTCGTAGCCGACGGCACAGCGATCAAGCTCGTGTCCGAACGCCTCGGCCACGCCCACCCCGCGTTCACCATGCCCACCTACCAGCACCTCCTGCCGGGCATGAGCGGCGCCGCAGCCGAGCGGTTCGCCACGCTCGTCGCCGCCGCCAGCCGGTAGACGTCTACCGGCCAACCTCCCGCGTCAACCCATGTCAGCGACTCGCATCTCGCGTAGCCGGTAGACGTCGCCGGTGTGGAACCAACCAACCGCTCGAGCACCTCAGCCCGTATCTGCAAATGCATCTGGGCGAACACGCCGCCGCCGCACACGAACTTGACCGGATGCTCAACCACAACGTCGTCGACTTCGTCGACCAACCGAGCCTGCGGCGCCTATGCCACGAGCGCTACCTCGGCGCACCAGACCGCCCGATCGTCGCTGACCAGCTGCTTGTCGCCGGGGGAGCAGTCGACCATTTCTCACCATCGCAGCGCCGCGCCGCCCGACGGTACGTGCAGGCGCAACTCGGTCAGGCGCTCCGACCGGACGAGCAAGAACTGCTGTGGCTTCGCGGGCCTCAAGTGCGCGCTCACGCGAGCTTGACCGGCCACACCACCAGCGTGAACTCGGTGGCAGCGGTGACGTTGACCGACGGGCGCGTACTGCTCGCCTCCGCTAGCTGGGATCGCACGGTGCGGTTGGGGGACCCGGCCACCGGCAGCCCGGTCGGTGAACCCCTCACCGACCACACCACCAGCGTGAGATCGGTGGCAGCGGTGACGTTGACCGACGGACGCGTACTGCTCGCCTCCGCTGGCTGGGATCGCACGGTGCGGTTGTGGGACCCGGCCACGGGCAGCCCGGTCGGTGAACCCCTCACCGGCCACACCAACACCGTGTACTCGGTGGCGGCGGTGACGTTGACCGACGGGCGCGTACTGCTCGCCTCCGCTGGCTGGGATCACACGGTACGGTTGTGGGACCCGGCCACGGGCAGCCCGGTCGGTGAACCCCTCACCGGCCACACCAACAGCGTGAACTCGGTGGCGGCGGTGACGTTGACCGACGGGCGGGTACTGCTCGCCTCCGCCAGCTCAGATGGCACGGTCGGCTGGCACCCGCAGCTGCCGTTCACCGCGCAGGCATCGTCGTCGGTGTCATCAACGTTCACTGGGATCACCATCGAAGCTCCTCGGCTCGGCCACCACAGGGGGCGGGTGGCTGTCGGCTCGACCGTACGGCTTCGACCCGAGTCGAAGGTCAAGCGCGAATGTCGGATTCGGTGAACACGCACGCTCCGCGGTCACAACGAGCCAACACGCCGACCACGTCGCGACGCACAGAACGCAGCTCGGCGATCCTGGCGTCGATCCGGTCGAGGACAGCTTCGAGTCGCCAACGCTGCGACGCACACGAGACCTCGTCACGATCGGAGGCGTGCAACGCGTCGATCACTTCGTCGAGCGTCAGCCCGAGCGCCTGCAACCGGCGAGCGAGGCGGATCCGTTGCACCGTTGCCGAGGTATAGGTGCGATAGCCCGACGGTAACCGATCCGGTGCCGGCAGCACACCCCGGCGTTCGTAGAAGCGAACGGTGTCGACACTCACGCCCGCCTCGTTCGCGACCTGCCCGATCTTCATCCCGCAACCTTCTCTTGACTCTGGACCCAAGTCAAGACTCTACGGTCGGACCATGACGGTTGCCGATCGTCACGACCAACCAGGAGACGCATCCCATGACCACCCACGAGAACCCGCCGATCGTGTGCGACATGACCACCGCACCCGACACCCCAGATGAACGCCTCGCCGAATACCAGGAACTGTTCGACACCGCACTCGTCGCGAAGGAACGGACCGACACCGGAATCCGGTTCCGGCTCCGGGCCGACCCCGGCATCGCCGACCACGTACGCGACCTCGCCGCACGCGAGAAAGCATGCTGCGCGTTCTTCGACTTCACCATCAACGAGACGAGCGACGAGGTCATCTGGGACTCGACCGTCATCGACGACCCCATCGCACGACAGATCCTCGAGGAGTACTACAACCTCCCCGACACCACCGCCGACAGTCCCGAGGCCCTCCATGCCCGCTTCGCCGCCAAAGGACTCACCATCGTCACCGACGACCACGGCGTGCTCCGACCGGCGCCGACCGATGAGGAAGGACCCAACTCATAGCCCACGCGTTGACCGACGCCCAACTCGACACAGGCCCTTTTCGCCAGGAGCCAAGACACAACGGTCGCTCGACCTTCGGGTTCCCCACGTGCATCAGCGCGACTGTGGCCTCGCCATATCCGGATTGGCTACCGGTTCCGCTACCGCTTCAGGAGGAACCGACCATGGGATGCGTCACCAACCGCGACGGCCGCTGGTACGCCGTCGGCTACGAAGGCCTCGACCCGATCACCGGCCGTGACCGTCGCCGGTGGCACCGCACCAGCGACGAAACTGCCGCCCGCTCGCTCGCCGACACGCTGCCATCAGCACGCCCACCATCCCCACGCGGCATCACCGTGTCGCGCTACCTGTGCACCCGGTGGCTCCCCACCCGCCAGGATCGACTTCGGCCGACGACGGCGTTCCGGTACGAGCAGATGATCGACCGCTACGTGCTCCCGCACATCGGTCGGGTGCCGTTGCGCAGCCTCACGATCACCCACCTCGAGGTGCTCTACGCCCACCTGCGTCGCGGCGGTCGCCACGATGGCGGCCAGCTCGCGCCCAAGACCGTGTTGAACGTGCACCAGATCCTGCGCACCGCGCTCGGCGACGCCGAACGCTCGGGGCTCGTGCAGCGCAACGTCGCCCGTCTCATGGACCCGCCGTGCCACGGTGCGGCGCCCGAGCAGCGGTGCTGGAACGAGCACCAACTCCGCCGGTTCCTGGAGGTCGCCATGACCCATCGGCTCGGCCCGGCGATCTGGTTGGCGGCGATGACCGGGATGCGACGCGGTGAGGTGCTCGGCCTGCGATGGACCGACATCGACCTCGACGCAGCAACGTTGTCGATCCGCCGTTCCGTGAGCTGCACCGGCTACCAAGTCCACACCACCCCGACCAAGACCCGGACCTCGCGCCGCGCGGTCGACCTCGACCAACGAACCGTCTCGGTGCTGCGCGACTGGCGGCACGACCAACTCGCCGAGTTCGGGATGGCCCCAGCGAACGAGACGGTGTTCACCCGACCTGACGGTCAATCAGTTCACCCGCACTCGCTGTCGCAGGCGGTGGATCGGCTGCAACGCGCCGCAGGTGTGCCACCGATCCGGATGCACGACCTCCGGCACACGCATGCCACATTGATGTTGAAGCACGGGGTTCCGTTGAAGGTGGTCAGCGAACGTCTCGGTCACTCGACACCTGCGTTCACGATGGCCGTCTATCAACACGTGCTGCCCGGCATGCAACGCGACGCTGCGAACAGCTTCGCTCGACTCGTGGCGCAGCCCGCGGCGGAGGGCACGCCCGTGACGGCGGTAGCGGGACGGTAGCGAGCCGGAGCGCGAAGCGGCCCTGCTCAGACTTGGTGTCTGACCAGGGCCTTTGGTGGCGGGGGCAGGATTTGAACCTGCGACCTTCGGGTTATGAGCCCGACGAGCTACCGAACTGCTCCACCCCGCGTCGTGTTGTGCCGTCGATGGTACCGAGGGCGTCCGCGGCCCGCAACCCCGCGCTCCGTGAGCATCCACCAGATCAGCCGTCTCGATGACTACCGTGCGTGGCGGGTCCAACGTCCCGCCTTGACGCCATGCTGACCTTCCGCCGCAAGTCGAAGATCGACCCCGCCGAGATCGCCGCAGTCCGCGACGAGATGGCCATGCTCCGCAACGAGCTGCACGCTGCCCACGGCGATCGCATCGAGCTCCTCCGGCGCATCAACGGCCTCGAGCAGTCCCTACAGCGCGCCGAGGCGGACCATGGCCCCGACATCTGGGCCGCGCCGAGCCTCCAGGGCTCCCACCTGCTGGAGCACACCCTCCCGGCGCCGGCGCCGCGCACATCGCTCGACGACGTGCACTCCGTCGCGTCGCAAGCACTCACCAGCACCTTCGAGCTGCGCGAGCGCGTCGAACGCATCGCCGCGCAGGTCCAGTCGCAGATCGACGAGAACCGGCGGGCTCACGAGCGGGTCGAGTCGTTCGAGGCGCGCCTCAGCGGGATGACCGCCGAGATCGAGCACCAGCTCGACGAGCTGGCCAGCGAGTTCGAGCAGGCGCTCAACGAACGCCGGGCCACGGTGATCACCACCGTCGCCGGTGCGCCGAGCGAGGAGATCGAGAGCCTGCGCACCGGTCAGGTCCGCCTCGCCGCCGAGCAGGCCCGCTACGAGATCGCGTTCCGTGAGGAGCTTGCGCTTCTCGCTGACCAGCTGCGCCAGCGCTCCAGCTGACACCTCCCGTTCTGGCAGCACGTGGTAGCGCTCAGCGCTACTTCCTGGGACCAGAACGGGGAGGGGTCAGGAGGAGGCGTCGGTGCCGAGAAGGGCGAGGGCCCGCTCGAGCAGCTCGCGGGCCTCGGCCTGCTTGTCGGCGTACGTGGCGAAGTCCGGCGGGTTCTCGGCGAGGGCGGCGTCGGCCTCCTCGAACAGCGTGTCGGCCTTGAGCAGCAGCTCGGCGGCGGTCTCGTCGCCTGCGGGCTCGCTCGGCGTGTCCGGCTCGACAGGCTCGCCGTCGCCGCCCACCACGTCGCCGAGGTCCAATTCGGCGGACGGGAACAGGCGGTTGATCGCCTCGCTGAGGGTGGACGCGATGACGGCCCTGTTGTCGTACCAGGCGATCATCCGGCGCAGGAACACCTGCTTGGCGTTGGTGTCGTCCGGTCGCACGTACAGGGGGCGCACGTAGATCAGGCCGTCGCCGACCGGTAGCACCTGGAGCGTGCCGAACACGACGTCGGAGCCCTGCTGGTCGAGCAGGGTGATCGCCGAGGAGATCTCCGGCGTGGACTCGATCTCGGCGGCCACGGTGGCCGGCCCGGGCGGGAGGGGGTCGGTGACCGAGTACACGGTGAGCTTGCCGTACGTGTCCGGCGCGCTCGAAACGGTCATGAACGCCCGCAGCTCCTTGCGGCTGTCATCGGTGGAGAACGGCACGAACGGCCGCAGCATCGAGAACTCCGGGTCGCCACCCCCGGGCGGGTGGAAGATCGTGTAGTAGGGCTCGAAGCGCTCGACGTTCGGGTCGGCCACGTCGACCGAGTCGCTGACGACGGCGTCGGGGTCGGTGACGGCGGCGTTGGTGGCCTCCGGGATCAGCGGTGGCGCCTGGGCGACGCTCCACGCAGCGTCGCGGTTGAAGAACTCGTTCGGGTCGTCGAACTGGTACTTGCCGTAGATGTTGGTCTGCACCCGGAACAGGTCCTCCGGGTAGCGGAAGTGCTCGGCCAAACCGGTGGGGGCCTCGCTCATTGGGGTGAACAGGTCCGGGAACGCCCCCGACCACGCCCGCACGATCGGGTCGTTCGGGTCGGCCACGTAGAACGTCACCGAGCCGTCATAGGCGTCGACCACGGCCTTCACGCTGTTGCGCACGTAGTTGAACGACGTGTCCAGCCCGCTGCCCCCGCTCAGCTGGGATGTGTTCGCCCGCTGCGCGTACGGGTACCGGTTGGTGGTGGTGTACGTGTCGACGATCCACAGGATCCGCCCGTCGAGCTCGACCGGGTACGGGTCGGCATCGATGGCGAGGAACGGCGCCAAGGCGTGCACCCGTTCGCGCACGTCGCGCTCGATCATCACCCGCGACTCGCCGGTGATGAGCCGGCTGCCGAACAGGTTGTACTCGCCGAAGTCGATCGCGAACGCCAGTCGCCGCAGGACGCTGTTCAGCTCCACGCCGCCGAGGCCCTCGTAGCGCTGGGTCTCGGCGCCGGGGCAGGGCTGCTCGGCCTGGTCCGTGTCGACCACGGCGTAGGAGGGCAGATCCTCGCCGTAGTAGATCCGCGGCTCCTCGATCGGGAGCTCGACGTAGTCGGGTCGTCCGTCGTCGGTGACCGAGCTGGCGGGCGCGGCGACCAGCCCGCATCCGTGCGTGTACAGCAGGTGGCGTGACACCCACGTGTTGTTGGGGATGTTCGCGGTGCTGAGCTCGCGGGCCGCCACCATCACCTGCTGCTCGCGGCCGTCGAGCACGTAGCGGTCCACGTCGAGGTCGTTGATCGTGTAGAAGGACCGCAAGCCCTGGTCGAGCGAGAAGCGGTCGCGCATCTGGGCGGCGTCGAGGAGCCGGACGTCGCGCAGCACGGCTTGGTCGGCCTCGACCTCCGACGAGCTGACCTGGCCGGACATGAACGGCACGGTCTCGACGTCGGCGATGTCCATGGCAGCCTGGGTGGCGGCCAGGTTGTCGTCGATGTACGGCAGCTCGCGCGTGGACACGTTGGGCTGCACCACGAAGCGCTGGACGATCGCCGGGTAGATCGCACCGGCCACCACGGCCACCACGGCCCAGATGCCCACGGCCAGCACCGGGAGCCGCCAGCCCTTCTGGCGGATGTTCACGAGGAACAGCACGGCGATCGCGAGCGACACCAGGATCAGCAGGTTCAGCACCGGCAGCTGGGCATTGACGTCGGTGTAGGTGGCGCCTTGGACGACGCCCCGCGTGGAGCGGGTCAGGTCGAAGCGCTGGAGCCAGTAGCCAGCGGCCTTGAGCAGCGCCGCCACCGCGAACAGCACGGACAGGTGCACCTTCACGTGCGGCGCCACCCGCGGCGGCGCACCCTGGAACCGGATGCTGCCGTTCAGGTAGTAGGCACCGGCGGTGAGCAGGCTCACCATCACGAACGCCGCGAACAGCCAGCTCACCAGGAACTGCAGGAACGGCAGCCGGAACACGTAGAAGCCGACGTCGACGTCGAACAGCGGGTCGCTGACCCCGAAGCTGCGGCTGTTGCGGAACAGCAGCCACGACTCCCACTGCGACGCCGCCGGCAACCCGGCCAGGAAACCGAGCACGGCGACGACGAGCGTGCGCAGCAGCATCCGCTGGCGCCGGGTCAGGGCGCGATAGCGCGCCACCACCCGGTCGTCGACGGTCTCGAGCAGGGCGTTCGGCGCCAGGCGGTCGGCGACGATCGTGCTGACCAACCCGAACAGGACGAACGCCAGGCTGAACCCCAACGCCAGCTGGACCTTCGACCACAGCACGCCCCAGAACACATCGTTGCGCCCCACCGAGTCGAACCACAGGTAGTCGACGTAGAACGACGAGACCCCGCGTGCGGACACGAACAGCAGCACGAGCGCCGACAGGACGACACCGACGACGATGCGGCCGGTGTTCGAGCGCTTCCGCTTGCGGGCGCGCGGACGGCGTCGGGGCGGCAGGTCGGAGGGGATCCGCACGGGGGCGGAGGCTACTGCGGGGCGTTGCCCAGGAGGCATCGGCACCCGGCGTGCACGGGCGGGTGCGAGTGCCCGGTGGGGAAGGCGTCGCCACAGGGCGTGGCGCCGGCCAGCGCGTTGTCCTCGGCATCGGGGCAGGGCGGCCCGTGGGGGTCGACCAGCCAGCACACCGAGGTGCCAGGGGCCAGCACGGCGTAGGCCCCGTTGCCGTACGCGGTGTGCGCTAGGTCGTCGACGACCTCGTCGATGCGCTGCGTCTTCCACTCGCGATAGATCCCACGCACGAGGGTGGCCAGATCGTCGGGATCACCACCGCTCTGCTCGACGCTGCGCTCGACGCGCTCGCGCAGCGGCGCCACCACGTCGGCCTCGATCGCCCCGGCCAGGTTGGCGAGGGCAGCGGACTTGTCGATGGTGGCTCGCAGCGACCGCTCCGACTGCTCCGAGAGCGACTTGGCGCCGGCGAGGGCGGCGCTGCGCAGCTCGGCGTCGATCGACGCTCGGTATCGGGCGACCTGCTCGGCGAGAGCCGGGAGGATGTCGTCGACGCCCCTCACCTTGCGCGACCGGCGAAGGGCGTCGAGTACCTCGTTCTGCTCGTCGGCCAGCACCCGCTTCAGCTTGCGACCGATGCCGACGATGAGCGGCACGAGCACCTCGTCACGCCGGGCGAAGGGGCTGTCGGCGTCGACCTCGAGCGCCGCCTCGGCGTCCTGCGCCGCAGCCTCGGCCGCCGTCACCTCGGCCACGGCGACCCCGCCGGCACTGGCGTTGGCCTCGCGCGCCACGGTCTCGGCGCTGGCGGCCCGGAGCTTGGCGAAGATGTCGCCGACCTCGTCACGCGGCTCGCCGCTGACTCGGTCGACCTCGCCGGCGAACAACGACACGACCGGGGCGACGGGGCCTTCGCCCGGCGGCTCGTCGCCGCTGCTGTCACGCTCGGGCATGGCGATGACCGTCGTGTCCTCGAGCGGCGCCACGCCCTCGACCACCACGAAGCCCTCGCTCGTGGGGATGACCGGCTCCGACGGCGCCTCGTGCTCGACGTCGTAGATCTCGGCCGGTGCCTCGGGCTCGGCCGTCGAGCCGCCGACGGCTTCCGCCTCGACCTCGTCGACCAGCTCGACCAGCTCGACCTCGGCGGCCTCGGGACCAGCAGCCTCGGCCTCGGGTTCCGGCGGCCGGGCGGTGGGCGTCACCGGCACCGGGCCCGTGGTCGGGCGGAGGTCGAAGTCCTCGTCGGTCGCGCTCTGGAGCGCGCCGACCTCGACCACCACCTCGTCGGCCGCCGCGCGCGCCCGCTGGAAGGCATCGAGGAGCCGATCGCGCCCGTGCTCGAGCTGCTCGATCTGCTGGCGGGCCAGGTCGCGCCGGCGCGCCAGTTCGCTGAGCACCCGCTCCCGGTACGCCCGTGCCTCCTCCACCATCTCGCGGCCCTGCTGCTTGGCCATCTCCAGCTCCGACTCGGCGTCGGCCGCGGCGTCGGAGCGCCGGCGGGCCGCATCGAGCTCGGCGGCCTCACGCAGGCGGGTCGCTTCGTCGGTCGCCTCGCGCACCACACGCGCCGCCGCTTCGTCGGCCCGGGCCCGAGTCTGCTGAGCGGCCTCGCGCGCCGCCGACAGGATCTTCGCCGCCTCCTCGCCGAGCAGGCGGGT
Source organism: uncultured Ilumatobacteraceae bacterium (assembly GCA_964556225.1). GTDB lineage: Bacteria > Actinomycetota > Acidimicrobiia > Acidimicrobiales > Ilumatobacteraceae > CAZKVJ01. The sequence continues at coordinate 20,290 of CAZKVJ010000022.1, read as the reverse complement.
GACGGTGGCCTCGTCGAGCTCGTCGGGCATGTTGCGCACGCGCTGGCGCAGCTCGGCTGCCTCGCGCTCGAGCTGGCGGTTGGCCTCGATGAGACGGGTCATCTCCTGCGAGACGGCCTTCAGGAAATCGCCGACGCGCTGCGTGTCGTAGCCCTTCCGAGCGGTGTCGAACGACGCTCCGGCGATCGACGCCGGCGAGGCGGGATCAGGGCGCGGAGAGGATGCGGCCACGCGCCGAGCGTAGGCCCGCCGGGCATGCCAGACGTGTCATTCCTCGCTGGCGGGCGCCGGGGCCGCTCAGGCGGTGGGCCAGTCGGCGCCCGGTGTACCGAGCTCCAGTGCGTTGCCGCCGAGCTCGGCCAGCACGGCGAGCGCCTCGTCGAGGGTGGCCACGGGCACGACTCGCAGCCGGTCACCGGCCAGCTCCTGCACCCGGGCGATCTCCTCCTCACCCTGCGCCGTCGGCACCAAGAAGACCTTCGCGCCGGCATCGATGACGGCGAGGGTCTTCTGCGGCAGGGCGCCGATCGCCCCGACGTTGCCCTCGGTGTCGATCGTGCCCGTGGCGGCCACCACCTCGCCGCCGGTGAGCGACCCGGGGGTCAGCTCGTCGAGCAGGGTGAGCGTGAACGCCAGCCCAGCCGACGGCCCGCCGATGCGGTCGGTGTCGATGTCGACCTCGAAGGGCAGCTCGACGGTGCGGGTGTCGGCCGGCACGAAGCCGACGATCGTCTTGGCCGGGTCGTCCGGACTGGCGATCAGCTCGACGGTGCGCTCCTCGGTGGTGTCGGCGGCGTGCGGACGCACGGTCAGCACGACCTGATCGCCGGGTGCCTTGCCCTCGATGGCCGCCGGGACGTCGTCGAGCACCGGGGTCAGGGTGCCGTCGATGGCCTCGATGGTGTCGCCGACGTCGAGAACGTTGCACGCCCCCAGCTCCGGTCTCACGTCCGGGCAGATGACCTCGGACACGGCGGCGGGTCCTGGGACGAGCTCCGTGGGGAACCCCAGGCGGGAGAAGGCCACGTACTCCGCCGTCTGCTTGGAGGAGATCATCGCCTGGAACCCGATCTCCTGCTGCTCGGCCGGGGTGCGTGGTCCGAACTTCTCCTCGTACGTCTGCACCTCGATGTTCGGGTCGACCCAGCCGACCACGGACTCCAGCGCGCTGAGCTGCGGGCCGCTCGCGGTCACGAACAGGACGTCGCCGTCGGACTCGTAGCGCGCCACGTCGTCGAACTCGACCCGGTCGGCCACCGCTTGGGCGGAACCCGGTGCCACGGCCCAGCGCTGCAGCGGCACGAACGCCGCCCCGAGGGTGACCACCAGCAACAGCCCGCCGATGGTCAGCACCGGCAGTGCCCACCAGTGGTGCCGGTGGTCCGGGGCGCGAGCGTCGTCGGCGTAGCGGGCCGGGGCCGGCGGGGCTCCCGGCGCGCCGGGCGCTGCGCCAACAGGGGATACCATTTCGTTCGACGTGTCCATGACCGAGCTCTCCACCCGCGCCGCCCTCGTTGTCGGGCTGGCGATCGTGGCCCTGCTGCTGTCAGGGCGGCGAAAGCCTGCCAGAGCCTGGCGCCCGACTCCACGCGACCGGCGCGCCATCGCGCTGAACCATCGGGGACAGCCGGTGGTGGTACCCGTCGACCATCGCGACGCGCGGATCTACCGCCGCACGCCGCTGTGGCGGCGGATCGTCGCCGCCGGAGGGCTCGGGGTGATCACGGTGGTGGGCGGTGCGCTGGCCGCGGTGGCCACCGCGGTCGGTGTCGCCTGGCTCGTCACCACGGTCACCGGACGTCTGCGGTGACGTCGCCGGTTGCGGCCCGCCGGCGGGCCGCAGCCGTGGCCGGTCACACCGGCGACGTCACGACGGCCCGTGCCGCGTGCGACGACCCTGACGCCTCCGTTCGCGCGGTGGGTCTCGGCGCGCTGGAGCGCTTGGGCGTCCTCGGCACCGGCGAGCTGCAGCGGGCGCTCGCCGACGCCGACCCGTCGGTTCGACGGCGCGCCGCCGAGCTCGCCGCCCGGCACCCGGACGTCGACCTGCTGGTGGTGCTCGGCGACCCCGATCCGAGCGTGGTCGAGGTCGCCGCCTGGGCGCTCGGTGAGCACGGCCACGCCGACCCGGTCGTCGTCGACCGGCTCTCCACCCTGGCGACCGGCCACACCGACCCGCTGGTGCGCGAGGCCGCAGTGGCAGCACTCGGCGCGATCGGCGACCCCGCCGGACTGCCAGCGATCCTGGCCGGCTGCACCGACAAGCCCGCCGTGCGGCGGCGGGCGGTCCTGGCCCTCGCCCCCTTCGACGGCCCCGAGGTCGACGCTGCCCTGCAGCGCGCCCTCACCGACCGCGACTGGCAGGTCCGCCAAGCCGCCGAGGACCTCCTCACCCCCTGATTTCCCCGTGGGTCCGGCACCTCGAGGTCAGTCGGCGGCACCCCAGTCGAAGCGGTAGACGTTGCTGTCGCGGCGCACGAACCCGAGCCGCTGGTACAGCCGGTTGGCGGCCTCGCGTGACGGGCGGCTGGTGAGATCGAGGGTACGGGCCCCCTTCGAGTGGGCCAGCTCGATCGTGAAGCGGTTGAGGGCCTCGCCGACGCCGCGACCGCGGGCGGCCTCGTCGACGACGACGTCCTCGATCCAGCAGCGGATGCCGGTCGGGATGCGGAACGTGATGAGCGTCAGGCAGCCGAGGATGCGCCCATCCGGCTCCTGAGCCACGACGATGTCGTTGGCCTCGGCGGCGACCATCTCGGCCAGCTGGGCCTCCGTCGGCGGCGGCGAGCTCTTCGACAGCTGGGGCACGAGGCGGCGGAACGCCTCGATCAGATCGGGGGTGACGGCGTCGGCGACACGGATCTCGTACGTGGTGCTCATCGGAACGGGCACGCTACCGACCAGGTGCCTCCCCCGCTGGTCCGAGCCACCCCGACAACGACTCCCCCGCACGGCGCCGCCGGTGGGTAGCGTCGTGGGTGATGGGCAACGTCGACCACGTCCGCTGGATGGGCACCCCACGACTGCGCGCGCCCGTGGTCATCGCCGCCTTCTCGGGGTGGAACGACGCCGGCGACGCCGCCTCGGGCGCGGTGCGGGCACTGGTCGAGGCGTGGCGGGCAGAGGCGCTGGCCGACATCGACCCCGAGGAGTACACCGACTTCGCCACCATCCGCCCCCAGGTGCGCCTGACCGACGGCGTCACCCGCCAGATCGTGTGGCCGACGGTCGGGCTGTGGAGCGCCGCCACCCCGGGGGGCGACGTCATCCTCGTCCTCGGCCCGGAGCCGAGCCTGCGCTGGCGCTCGTTCACCGACCAGATCGTCGGGGTCGCCGAGCGCTTCGGTGCGTCGCTCGTGCTGACGCTCGGAGCGCTGCTGGCCGACGTGCCCCATCGTGGCCCGGTCCAGCTCATCGGCACGGCCACCGACCAGGACGTCATCGACCGCTACCAGCTCCAGCGCTCCCGCTACGAGGGCCCCACGGGGATCGTCGGCGTGCTCCACGACGCCTGCGCCAGCTCCGGCCTGCCCAGCGCGTCGCTGTGGGCGGCCGTGCCGGCGTACGCCGCGCAGGTCCCCTCGCCCCGGGCGGCGCTGGAGCTGATGTCCCGGGCCTGCGACCTGATCGGCACGCCCACGCCGCGCACCGATCTCACGGCCGGCGTCGAGGAGTACCTCGAGCGAGTCGATGCCCTGGTGGCCGCCGACGACGACCTGGCCGGCTACGTGCGCCGGCTCGAGCTGCTGCACGACGACGAGGACGGCGACGAAGGCGACGACGACGAAGCGACCGAGCTCGGGCCGGAGCAGGGCGAGCAGCTCGTCGAGGAGGTCGAGCGCTTCCTGCGCGACCAGGGCGACGCCTGAGCCGCCCGACCCGGATCAGTCCCGCCAGATCGGGTCGCGGGGCGGGTCGAACGTGGTGATCATCGTCTCACCGTTGATGGCAGCGAACGCCGCCGGCCCCCACCACTGCACCCCGGCGGTGGGCCACGGGAGCTCGTCGGGCCCGAACCATCCCACGTCGGCGGTCTCGAGCGGATGGCCCTGCAGGGTGCCGCCGGTCGCTCGGCAGTGGAACAGCAGCAGGTACATGCCGAAGCGGGTGAAGCCCATCCGCAGCCCGTCGATCACGGCGATCAGCTGGACGGGCTCGCAGTGCACGCCCGTCTCCTCTTCGACCTCTTTGATGACCACCTCGGCCGGCGAATAGCCGACGTCGGCCCAGCCCGTGGGGTACAGCCAGATGCCGCTGTCGGCCCGCTTCACCAGCAGGATCCGCCCCTGGTCGTCGCCGACGATCGCACCGCACGCCACCTTGGGGGTCACGTAGCCCGGCACGCCCTCGCCCACCGACTCCATCCACTCCTGCACGAAGTGGTCCTGCTCGCGGCGGACCTCGAGCGCTTCGTCGGCTGCGCTCTTGATGTCACCGGCGACCTTGAGCACCTCCTCGAAGCGCTCGCGCTCGTAGAGGCTCTGCGTGAAGCCGAGCCCGGTGCGGGCGATGCCCGCCAGGGTCTCGCTCCAGCGGATCAGGTCTCGGGTGAAGTCGTTCGGTGAGGCGTCGCTCACAGCAGCGAATGTACGGCATGCAGGACGGCCCGCTCGACCTCCGCCCGGTGGAACCCGTCGGTGAGCTTGGTGCCGGCCTGGGTGCGAACGTAGAACGCGTCGACGACCTCGTCGCCGAGCGTCTGGACGCGGGCGTGGCGGATGTCGAGCCCCAGCTCCGCCAGCGCCTTGGTGATGCGGTACAGCACGCCCACCTGGTCCGGCGCACGGACCTCGATCACGGTGGAGTCGCTCGCCCGGTCGTCGAACAGCACGGCCAGCTGCGGCGCCTGCGCCGACTGGGCACGGCGGCGGCGATAGGTGCGGGCCCGCTCCGCCAGCCGGGCCTCGAGCGCCAGCTGGCCGGCGAGCGCTCGGTGGAGGTCGGCGACCACCGGTTCCCACGCCACCGGTCCGCTTGCCGGCACCTGGACCGTGAACTCGCTCGCCGCCATGCCCTGCTCGTCGCTGTGCGCCTCCGCCCCCAGGACCGACAGCCCGCTGAGCGCCAGCACGCCGGCGACCCGGCTGAACGTGCCCGGTACGTCCGGGGTGACGACGGTGACCCGGTCGTCGGCCGTGACCACCGCGACGCGTCCCTCGCCCATGAGCGCCAGCACCTCGGCGCTCGGGAACAGCCGCCAGGCGATCTCCTTCACGTCGCCGCCGCCGAGCACGTGGTGCACCCGCTCCACGAGCTGGCGCACCAGCCCGGCCTTCCACGCCCCCCACGCGGCGGGGCCCGTCGCCAGCGAGTCGGCGATGGTGAGCGCGTGCAACAGGTCGAGCACCAACGGCGTGCCCACGGCCTCGGCCACAACGGTGATGGTGGCGTCGTCGCTGAGGTCGCGGCGGGTGGCCACGTCCGCCAGCAGCAGATGGTGGCGGACCATCGCGACGAGCACCGCGGTGTCGGCGGTGGACAGCCCGAAGCGGGGCCCGAGGCGCCGGGCCAGCTTCACACCCGCGTCAGTGTGGTCGCCGGGATAGCCCTTGCCGAGATCGTGCAGGAGCGCCCCGAGCACCAGCAGGTCCGGGCGCGGCACCGTGTGGGCCAGCTCGGCCGCGTTCGCCGCCGCCTCCCACAGGTGCCGGTCGACGGTGAAGCGGTGATAGGCGTTGCGCTGCGGCCGGGAGCGCACCGGCGCCCACTCCGGCAGCACCCGCACCATCAGGTTCTTCTGGTCGAGCGACTCGAACGCCGCGATCGCCGCATGGCCCTCGAGGAGCAGCGCCACGAGGTCGTCTCGGGCGCCGACCGGCCATGGTGACGGGAACCGAGCCGCCGTCCGGGCGAGACGGTCCAGCGAGTCGCGGTCGATGTGCGCGCGGTGGCGCGCCGCCGCCGTGGCCACGCGCAGCACGAGCGTCGGGTCGCTCGCCGGGTCGGCCCGCTCGTCCAGGTGGATCTCGCCGTCACGGAGCACCACCCCGGTGGCCACCGGGCGAGGTGCCACCCCGCTCGCCCGCCGGCCGTCGAGGCCCCGCCGGTGCAGGCGGGCCCACACGTCGTCGGCCACCCAGGCGACGCTGCGGGCCGTCGCCGCCATGTCGGCCATCAGCGCATCGGCGTCGTCGTAGCCCGCAGCCGCCGCCACCGCATCCTGGTCCTCGAGGCGCAGCACCTCGCCGGCGCGGCACGTGGTGCGGTGCAGCTCCACCCGCACCCGGGTGAGCACCTCGTGATCGCGGGAGAGCGTCGAGCGGTCGTCATCGTCGAGGGGCAGCCCCGCTTCGGCCGCCCACTGCAGGGCGTGGATGTCGCGCAGGCCGCCGCGCCCCTCTTTCAGGTTCGGCTCCAGCAGGAAGCCGACCTCGCCCGATTCCTCGTGACGGCGCCGCACCCGCTCCTCCAGCTCGGCGAGCCGGGCCTCGCCCCGCTTGCGCCACGCCGCCCCGACGCGCTCGATCACCTCCCGGGCCAGGTCTTCGTCGCCGGCCAGCCACCGGGCCGTGACGAGCGAGGTCGCCACGTCGAGGTCGTCGCTCGCCAGCCGCACGGCCTCACTGGGGGTGCGCACGGCATGGCCGAGGCGAAGCCCCTCGTCCCAGATCGGGTACCACAGCGCCGACGCCATCTCCCCCACCGACGACCGCCCGGCGTGCAGCAGCAGCACGTCGAGGTCGGAGTACGGCGCCAGCTCGCCTCGCCCGTAGCCGCCGACGGCGAGCAGGGAGATCGCCCCCTTCGGCGCGGTCTGCTCCCTGGCCGCCTGGAACCGCTCGATGAGCCAGGCATCGGTGGCCGCTGACAGCGCCCGGCACAGCGCGGTACCTCGCAACGAGGTGTCGGCGATCACCCGCTCTCGCGCTGCCACGGCCACGGCGGGGCACGCTACCGAGCACGAACCCCCTCCGCGTTTGGTCGACTTGGCAGCATTTCTGCAGGCAAGTCGACCAAACGCAGGGGTCGTAGGGTGGCGGCGTGCACATCGCGCCGGCCGATCCTCAGTACCCTGGCGCGCTCGGGCAAGCGTTCGGAGGCGGACGAACGACATGAGAGTCGCGATCGGGATCCTGGTCCACAACGGCGCGGGCACGCTGGGGCCGACGCTGCGCTCGCTGGCCGGCCAGCGGTTGCTGCACGAGGCCGACGTGTCCGTGCACATCGTGGCGAACGGCTGCACCGACGATTCGGCCGGCGTCGCCCGCGCCGAGCTGGAGGCGATCCGGGGCCTCGAGGCCGACCCGCGGTGGCGCTTCGCCATCCACGAGCTGGCGGTGGCGAACAAGTGCCATGCGTGGGAGCACTTCGTCCACCACGCCGCCGAAGCCGACGCCGACCACCTGGTGCTGGCCGACTGCGACATCCTCTTCGGCGACGACGACACCGTCGGGCGCATGGTCCGAGCACTCGACGACGACCCCCGGCTGCACGTCGCCACCTCGTTCCCCGTGAAGCACGTCGAGCTCGAGGCCAGCGGACTGCTCGAGCGGCTGTCGTCGCGCATCACCGACGCCCGTCTCGACGAGCACGCCGTGTGCGGGCAGCTCTACGCCGGGCGGGCCGAGGTGCTGCGCCGGATCCACATGCCGATCGGACTCCAGGTGGAGGACGGCTTCATCCGGGCGATGGTGCTCACCGATGGCTTCCGCAGCCCCGAGCAGCTCGAGCGGGTGCGCCACATCGACGGCGTGCGCCACCTGTACGAGGCCCACCTCTCGCCCGAGCGACTCGTGCGCCACGAGGCCTGGCTGGTGCGCAACACCGTCACGCTGAGCTACCTCTACGCCGCGTTCGAGGCCCTGCCGTTGGAGCTGACCGGCCAGCACGCCGGCGAGCTGGTCGCCGCGCTGAACGAGACCACACCCGACTGGTTCGCCGCCCTGTACGTGGCGGCATCGCGCGACCGGCACCCGCTCGTCCCAAGCCCGGTGCGCTGGCGGCGCCTGGCCGCCTGGTGGGCGATGCCGCTGGCACGCCGGCCAGTGGCGATACCCAAGGTGCTGCTCACCACGTGCTTCGACCTGGTGGTCTGCGCCCGGGCCGAGCGAGAGCTGGCCGGCTACCGGGCCGACACGCTGCGTGACCGCTGGGTGTCACGCGTGGTCGCGCCTCGACGTACCCTTCGTCGGCCGCCCGCTCGGTCCCACCCGTCCGACCAGGCCGCCAGCGCTTGAGCCGTGGGGGCTGCCCGCGGCCCCCACGTCCGACAGGAGGAACCGCCATGGCGTTCGACCCGATCGCCTCACCCACCACGCCGGTCGGAGAGACGCGTGAGCCGGTGTTCGTCCACCCGGAGCAGCTCGAGGCGGCGCAGGCGCGCCTCGCCGCTCACGGCCGGCGCCCGAACGTGCTGGTGCTGGTGTTCGACGACGTCGGCTGGGGCGACCTCGGCTGCTACGGCGGGGGGATCGCCGTGGGCGCGCCAACCCCGAACCTCGACCGCCTCGCGGCGCGGGGCCTTCGCCTCACCTCGTGCTACAGCGAGCCCAGCTGCACGCCATCGCGCGCCACCCTGCTCACCGGCCGGCTGCCCGTGCGCCACGGGCTGCAGCGCCCACCGATGTACGGAGAGCCGGGTGGGCTCGACGGCGAGGTCACGCTCGCCCAGCTGCTGTCCGACGCCGGCTACGTCACCCAGGCGGTCGGCAAGTGGCACATCGGTGAGAACCTGGCCAGCCAGCCCCAGAACGTCGGCTTCGACGACTTCTACGGCTTCTTGTCCGTGAGCGACATGTACACGGAGTGGCGCGACCCGTACTTCTTCCCGGAGATCGTCTACTCCGAGGCCCGCACCGAATGGGTCAAGAACATGCCGTTCAACCGCTGCTTCGTCCATGCGACCCGCGGCGGCGAACCCGAGCCGGTCGAGGAGATCGACATCCCGGCGCTGTCACGCCTCGACGACAAGTGGGCCGCGTACTCGGTCGACTTCATCCGCCGCATGGCCGACGACGAGCGGCCGTGGTTCTTGTACCACGGCACCCGCGGCGCCCACTTCGACAACTACCCCCACGAGCAGTTCCTCGGCAGCTCACCGGCGAAGCACCCCTACAAGGACACCATCGTCGAGCTCGACGACATCGTCGGCCGGCTGGTCGACGCGCTCGAGGAGACCGGCCAGGCCGACAACACGCTGATCTTCGTCACCAGCGACAACGGGCCCCACATGGAGAACTGGCCCGACGCCGCCTACACGCCGTTTCGCTGCGCCAAGGGCTCCACCTGGGAGGGCGGGGTGCGCGTGCCCGGCATCTTGGCCTGGCCGGGGATGATCGAGGGGGGCCGGACGAGCGACGGCCTGTTCCACTTCAGCGACCTGCTGCCCACGGCGCTGACGCTGGCCGGTGCGCCCGACACCGTCCCCACCGACCGATTCATCGACGGTGTCGACCAGACGTCGTTCCTGCTGGCCGACGACGGCCTGTCGAACCGCAAGTACCAGTACTACTGGCTCCTGGGCGACCTGTCCGCCATCCGCGTCGGCGAGTACAAGATGATGGTGGTGTCCACCTCCGACGACGACTCCGACGTCGCCGGACCGGGAGGGTTCACCGGCGTCACGCAGCGCTACACGTACGCCCGGATGTACAACCTCTACCTGGATCCCAAGGAGCAGCACAGCTACCTGACGCGCAAGCTCGCATACAACGAGGCGCTGCTGTCGGGCGTGTTCCACCACATGGGCACGGTCATGCGCTACCCCGGCAAGCGCTTCGTGGGTGGAGCGCCCACGACCTGACCCCCTCCAGGGCGAACGAGGAGGGGCGGGGGGTGGGGTTCAGCCGGCGATGACGACGGGGATGGCGCCGAACTCGCCGGGGTCGGTCTCGAGGCCGACACCGCCCTGGACGAGCAGCATCACCACGTCACCGGGAGCGGCCTCGCTCAGGTCGAGGCTCACGGCGAACGGCCCGGCC
>CAZKVJ010000022.1:0-10270 GCA_964556225.1 uncultured Ilumatobacteraceae bacterium | reverse complement strand
CAGCACTGGGATGGTCCGCAGGGCATGCATGGATCCTCCCTGGTTCAGGGCGCGCGACACCATGGTGGCGCCCACCCAGGCTTCCACGTCCAGGGCCGAATGGCCCGCCACCCTCAGGCGTCGACGATCTCCAGGCGGACGCGCTTGTTGCCCTTCCCCTTGTTCTCGAGCTTGACGACGCGGATCCGGCCCACCTGGCCCGTGCTGCCCACGTGCGTCCCACCGTCGGCCTGCTTGTCGAGCCCGACGATGTCGACGACACGGATCTCGCGCACCGACTCGGGGATGAGCGACACCTTGGTGCGGATGAGGTCGGCGTCGGCGAGCGCGCTGTCACGGGGCAGGAACTCCACGCGCACCGGCCGGTCGGCCGCCAGTTCGGCGTTGACGAGGGCCTCGACCTGCGGCCCGAAACCCTCGGGCAGCGGGTCGAACTCGAAGTCCATCCGCGCCGAGAGCGGCTCCATGTTCCCGCCGGTCACGGGCACCCGCCACTCGTTCCAGATCACCCCGCACAGCACGTGGAGCGCGGTGTGCGTGCGCATGAGGGCGTGGCGGCGATCCCAGTCGATCTCGCCGGCGACCGTGGAGCCGATGGCCGGGACGGTGGCGCCGCCGGCCAGGGCCAGCGTGTGCCAGACCAGCCCGCCCTCCTTGCGCACGTCGGTCACCTCGTACCCGCCCAGGCGGCCCGTGTCGTGGGGCTGGCCGCCACCGGTCGGGTAGAACGCAGTGCGGTCGAGGGCCACCGCGCCCTCACGGGCGTCGAGCACCGTGGCCTCGAACGTTCGCAGCTCGGCATCGCGCAGGTACAGCAGCTCGGTCTCCACGCGGACGATCATGCCAGCACCGGCCGTACACTGCCCGTCCGTGCGCGCGACCAGCCGTCGTCTCCTCGCCGCCGGCAGCGCCGCCGTGGTCGCCGTGGCGCTGGCGGCGTGCAACGACGACGACGCGTCGCCGGTCGCCGCCAGCACCTCGGTGGCGCCGGTCGTCGTCACCACCACCATCCCCCGCGCCGACGACGGCGTGCTGCGCCTCGGCATCCTGCTCCCGCAGAGCGGTCCCGGCGCGTCACTCGGCGCGGCGCTGATCGAATCCGCCAAGTGGGCGCTCACCAAGGCGAACGAGCACTACGCGTACCCGGAGCCCATCGAGTGGGAGGTGCGCGACGAAGGCGGCGATCCGGGTACCGCCGGCCAGGCCCTCGACGAGCTTCTGAACGACGAGCAGGTGGACGCCGTCATCGGGCCGGCGTCATCGACTGTCGCCCTCTCCGTGCTCGACCAGCTCGTGTCCGCTGGCGTGGTTGCCTGCTCGCCCACCGCCACCGCCGACGCGTTGAGCACCTACCCGGACCGCGGCCTGTTCTTCCGGACGATCGGTGCCGACGCGTTGGAAGCCCAGGCCATGGCGGAGGCGATCGCCCGAACCGGGCTGACCGAGATCGCCATCGCCACCCCGGACGACGACTACGGGCGGGCCATGTTCTCGTCGTTGTCGACCGCGTTGGACCGGCGGGTGAAGATCCTCGGACGGCTCAACTACGACCCCGAGGACGAGAGCTTCAGGGAAGAGGCGGCGACGATGCTGACCCGTGACCCGGCGATGCTCGCCGTCATCGGCGACAGCGACAGCGGCCCGCGCCTGGTTGCCGCGCTCACCGAGACCGACACCACGAGTCGAACGATCGTCGTGAGCAGCGCGCTGCGGCGCCCCTCGTCGCCCGACATCTACACCGCGCTGGCCCCGGAGGACCTCGCGCTGCTGCGTGGGGTGTCGCCGGCGGCGATGCGCACGGACGCCCCAGCCGACGACCTCGGCCTCCCCGCCGGCGACCCGACGATGGCGTACGCCGCCGAGGTGATCGACTGTGTCAACCTCATCGTGCTCGCCGCCGCGACGCGCCAGGACGGTCCGACCGAACAGCCGAGCGAGATCGCGGCCGGGATCCTGCCGGCGAGCCGCGACGGCACACCGTGCGTCGACATCGCATCGTGCTGGGACATCTTCCAGAGCGATCGCGGCTACGACTACGACGGCCCGGGTGGCCTGATGCGCCTCGACACCGCCGGCGACGTGACGACCGCGGTCTACGACGAGTTCACGTTCACGCCCGATGGCCGTGACGTGACGACCGGTCAGATCACGGTGACGGCAGTGCCGTGACCAGCTCGTCGATCGGGGTGACCACGCCCACGTAGAACCGGCCGAACTCGGCGTACACGGCCGAGGCCCGGTCGAAGCGCATCGTGTAGACGACCTGCTTGAGATCGTCGGGATGCACGGCGAACAGCGTCACCCCCCACTCGAAGTCGTCGAGCCCGGTGGAGCCGGTGACCACCTGCAGCACCCGCCCGGCGAAGCTGCGCCCGCTGCGACCGTGCTCGTTCATCAGCTCGCGACGCTCGTCGTAGGGCAGCGTGAACCAGTTCGCCCCGCCGGCGCGGCGCTTCGACATGGGGTAGAAGCAGAACGCCGGCTTGCCGGCCGGGGGGAGCTGCGGGTACAGGCGGTGGCGCAGGTGCTCCTCGGGCATGCCCGCCGCGTACTCGCTGACCTCGGTGAGCGACACGTAGCTGTCGACGATGCGGAGCCCGGCGCCCTGCAGCGCGGCCTGCAGCCGGAGCAGCTCGCGCCAGTCCGGATGCAGCGCCATGAACGCCGCATCGCACTTGTGGCCGAGCATGGCGGCCGCCACCACCTGGCCGCCGGCGGCCTCCGTCGCTTTGACGGCTGCGATCACGGCCTCGCGCTCGAGTGACGGGGTCGTCGACACGAACAGGTGGAGCACCGACAGCCCCACGCTCGGGGCCACGGCATCGTCGGCCAGCGGCTCGCGGTAAGAGAGGTTCGGCGTGTCGTCGCTCACCGGCGCGAGGCTATCGGTGCTCCCCAGCGGCAGGGCCGAGGCGTTCCGGTGCGTACACGTTGAGCCGATCCCTGCGCGCGAAGCCGGCCAGCAGCAGCCCGGCCCGCCGCGCCGTGTGCACCGCAAGCGCCGTCGGCGCGCTCACCGCCAGCACCGCCGAGAACCCGGCCGCCCACGCCTTGGCGATGATCTCGAAGCTGGCCCGCCCGGACACGAACAGCCCGAGGTCGCTGGCCGGCAGGGCCCCATCGAGCAGCATCCGCCCGACCACCTTGTCGACGGCGTTGTGACGCCCGACGTCCTCACGAGCGAGGAGCACCTCGCCGGACGGGTCGAACACGGCGGCCGCGTGCACCGCGCCCGTGGCCCCGAACAGCCCCTGGCCATCGAGCACCCGGTCCGGCACGTCCGCCAGCACGCCGGGGTCGAACCGGGCGGCACCGGCTGGCTCCACCGGTGTCAGGCGGGCAGCCAGGTCGTCGAGCGCCTCGGTGCCACACCAGCCACAGCTCGAGGTGGTGGTGCCGAGGCGGGGGGTCGGAACGGGTGCCCGGCCACCGGTCTCCACCGTCACCACGTTGAAGCCCGTGTCCACGGCCGATCCGGTCGCGCAGTAGCGCACGCCGGTCACCGGCGCCCCCGCCAGCAACCCCTCGCTGAAGCACCAGCCGGCGGCCAGCTCGTAGTCGTGCCCGGGCGTGCGCATGGTGGTGCCGACGAGCGCGCCGTCGAGCTGCACCGACAGCGGTTCTTCGACGATGAGCTCGTCCGGGCGCCGCCGCGGCGAATCGCCACGCTCGACGCTGGTGATCAGCAACCGCTCCGTGCGTCCCCGCGCCATCACCGCACGCTACCGATGACGGCCGCGAGCGTCGACGGTGACCTACGTTCACAGCATGCAGAACGATGCCCGCATCCTGGGCGCCGAGACGTTGGGCACCACCATCGTGCTGCTCGGCGGGCCAGGGGCGATGATCCTCCAGCCATCGATCAACGTGCTGGGAGTCGCCGTCGCCTTCGGCTTCACCGTGCTGGTCGTGACGTTCCTGATCGGGCCGATCTCCGGGGCCCACGTGAACCCTGCCGTCACGATGGGGATGCTCATCGGCCACCGGGTGAACGGCCGCCACGCCGCCATGGCGTGGATCGGCCAGGTGCTCGGAGCCGTGATCGGCGGGGCGATCGTGCTGGCCATCGCAAGCAGCCTCGAGGGCTGGGAGCGGGGCAGCTTCGCCGCCAACGGATGGGCCGAGCTGTCGCCCGGCGGCTACGGGCTCGGTGCCGCGATCGTGGTCGAGTTCGTGTTCACGGCGTTGGTGGTCGTGGTGACGCTGGTGGCGTCGCGCCGGGGGCCGGGAACCGGCATCACCGCCGCCGCGGTCGGCTTCACCTACGCCGTGGTGTGCCTGGTGACGCTGTCCGTCGACAACTTCGGCGTCAACCCGGCCCGCAGCCTGGGCACGGCGATCTACGCCGAGCTGTCCAGCGACGCGCTGCAACAGCTGGCGCTGTTCATCGTCGTGCCGCTGCTCGGCGCGGTGCTCGGGGTGGTGCTGTGGCTGATGATCGACGAGACCCGCCTCGAGGGCACCGGGCTGTTCTTCCCCGGCGTTGCCGCCATGCGTGACCTGGTCGACCACGTCGTCGACGAGGCCGTGGGCGCCGTCGACCATGCCGTGGAGCACGCCGGCGAGGAGCCCGGCAGCAACGACGAGGAGGTACGGCCGTGAGCACCGACGAGCCAGATCCCTGGTCGATCCCGCCGGGCCAACCGGCCTGGGAGTGGGGTGGCCCGCCGGCCCCGTCAGGTGGGTCCGTCCCTCCACCGCCACCACCGGCCGGCGGCACGCAACCGCCGGCCCCGACGCCTCCACCCACCGAGGTGATCCCCACGTTCACGCCAGCCGGCGCTTCGACCGGTGCACCGGCACCGGGCGCCCCGGCACGTCCCGAGCCAGGGGCCGGCCCCGGCGGCCCACCACCGACCACCCCGGGTGCACCACCGACCGGCGGTGGCGGGGTGCCGTGGTGGGGGTGGGCGCTCGGCGTGATCGGCGTCCTGGCCGTGATCGGCGTGATCGTCTTCTGGCTGCGCGACGACGACTCCGGTTCGGTGACCGAGGCCAGCACCACCACGGCCGAGTCCACCATCGTCGACACCACCGTCCCCGAGACCACCACCGTCCCCGAGACCACCACCACGGAGTCCACGACGACCACCTCCTCGACCACCTCCACCACCGTCGCCCCGCTGACATGGCCGCCCGGGGCGCGGGTCGTCATCGCCGCCGCCGACGGGATCCACCTGGCCACCGACGAGGGCGACAGCCTCGGCGTGGCCGAGCAGGTGGCCATCGCGCTGGCGCTGCCCGACGGCGGGTTCCTGGTGCAGGACCGCAGCGGGCGCTACTCGCCCGAGGGCGGCGAGAACAACCCCGCGAGCACGACGATCCGGCGCACCAACGGCGGCGTGCTGCTCGCCCCGCAGGCCGGCGAGTGGCTGCGACTGCACGACGTCAACGTCGTTGGCGGCGAGGGCTACGCGCTGGTGACCATCGACTCCGGCAGCACGCCCGACGACATGAGCCAGGACCTCGTGCTGGTCGCGCTCGACGACGGCGCCGTGACGCCGGTCGCCCCGGTCGGCGGCTGGGAGGCTGGCACCAGCCGGCTCAGCCTCGGCGCCGACGGCTCGATCGTCGGTGAGTACTACGTCGAGGCCACCAGCGGGCCGCTGATGCTGCGCACGGACGGCTCGCCGCTCATCGACCCCGCCGCGCTCGGGCTCGAGGGCCAGTACACCGACTGCGCCACGTGCCCGCACCTGTTCACCGTCAGCCCGGACGGTCGCCGGATCGGCTGGATCGAGAACGGCGCGCTGGTGGTCGTCGACGCCACGAACGGTCGCCGCCAGCTCGACGGGCCGCTGCCACCGGACCTGGTCGAGGGCGTCACCGGCCTCGAGATCGGCGCCAGCGAGCTGGTGCTCAACCGCAGTGACCTCACCACCGGCGCCGCGCAGGCCGGCACGATCATCGCCGTGATCGACGGGTCGGCGACGTCGTTCCCCATCCCCGTGGCCGGGCTGGCGACGCTGGCCCCCTAGTGCACGCGAGCGGGCCCGGGGCATGCACCCCGGGCCCGTCGACTCGCTGGCTCGTGTGATCCGGTCGGATCAGAAGTCCTCCATCCCACCGCCGGGCATGGCGGGGGCCTTCTCCTCCGGCTTGTCGGCGACCACGGCCTCAGTGGTGAGGAACAGCGCCGCGATCGATGCTGCGTTCTGCAGCGCCGAGCGGGTGACCTTGGCGGCGTCGATGACACCGAGCTTCACCAGGTCCTCGTACTCGCCAGTCGCGGCGTTGAGGCCCTCGGCGCCGCTGAGGTGCTTGACCCGCTCGACCACCACGCCGCCCTCGAGGCCGGCGTTCTCGGCGATCTGCTTGATCGGCGCCTCGAGCGACTTGGCCACCAGGCGGGCACCCGTGGCCTCGTCGCCGACGAGCGCCTCGGCCCGCTTGGCCACCGCGGCCTGCGAGCGCAGCAGCGCCACGCCACCGCCGGGCACAACGCCCTCCTCGATGGCGGCCTTGGTGGTGGAGACCGCGTCCTCGATGCGGTGCTTCTTCTCCTTCAGCTCGACCTCGGTGGCCGCGCCGACCTTGATGACCGCGACGCCGCCCGACAGCTTGGCGAGGCGCTCCTGGAGCTTCTCACGGTCGTAGTCGGAGTCGGTGTTGTCGATCTCGGTCTTGATCTGGTTGATCCGGCCCTTGATGTCGTCCTCGGCGCCGGCGCCCTCGACGATGGTGGTCTCGTCCTTGGTGACGATGATCTTCTTCGCCCGGCCGAGCAGGTCGAGGGTGGTGTTCTCGAGCTTGAGACCGACCTCCTCGCTGATGACCTGACCGCCGGTGAGGATCGCCATGTCCTGCAGCATCGCCTTGCGGCGCTCACCGAACCCCGGGGCCTTGACGGCGACGCTCTTGAACGTGCCCCGGATCTTGTTCACCACGAGTGTGGCCAGGGCCTCGCCCTCGACGTCCTCGGCGATGATCACGAGGGGCTTGCCGGTCTGCATGATCTTCTCGAGCACCGGCAGCATGTCGCGCACCGAGGAGATCTTCGAGCTGACGAGCAGCAGGTACGGGTCCTCGAGGACCGCCTCCATCCGCTCCGGGTCGGTGACGAAGTACGGCGAGATGTAGCCCTTGTCGAAGCGCATGCCCTCGACGAGGTCCATCTCCATGCCGAAGGTCTGGCTCTCCTCAACGGTGATGACGCCGTCCTTGCCGACCTTGTCGATGGCCTCGGAGATCATCTGGCCGATCTCGGGGTCGGCGGCGGAGATGGAGGCCACCTGGGCGATCTGCTCCTTGGAGTCGACCTCCTTGGAGAGCTCCTTGATGCTGTTCACGGCCTCGGCCACGGCCGCCTCGATGCCCTTCTTGAGGCTCATCGGGTTGGCACCGGCGGCCACGTTGCGCAGGCCCTCGCGCACCATCGACCAGGCGAGCACGGTCGCTGTGGTGGTGCCGTCACCGGCGACGTCGTCGGTCTTCTTGGCGACCTCCTTGACCAGCTCGGCCCCGATCTTCTCGTAGGGGTCCTCGAGCTCGATCTCCTTGGCGATCGACACACCGTCGTTGGTGATGGTGGGCGCCCCCCACTTCTTCTCCAGCACGACGTTGCGGCCCTTGGGCCCGAGCGTGACACGCACGGCATCGGCGAGCTTGTTCATGCCCGCTTCGAGGCCCCGGCGTGCCTGCTCGTCGAAGGCGATCATCTTCGGCATCGGTAGCAGTCCTCCGTTGGACAGGGTCGTTCGCACTCGAATCAGTCGAGTGCTAGCACTCTACAACGGCGAGTGCTAATCCCGCCACCCCGCCACTCCCCGCCACTCCCCGCCACTCCCCGCCCGTCCCGTCCCGTCCCCTCCCGTCCGGGGTGTGGGCGTCAGGCGGCGGTGAGGGTGGCGAGCAGGTCGGCGCGGGTCGACGGGCCGAGGGGCGGTTCGGGGGGCCGGGCGTCGCGGTCCTGCCACACCGCCAGCACCCGCCCGATCACCTCGGGGTCCGTCATGAGCGCGTCCGGCGCGGCGAGCAGGTTGAACGTGCGCACGAACGCCCGGAGCACCACCGGGTCCGTGCGGATCGCCGGCGCCAACCCGTCGCGCAGCACGGCGCGCATCATCGTGCGGGGATCGCCGGTGTCGGCGTCGGGATCCTCGCCGGCCAGCAGCGCCGCCGCCACCCGGCGCGCTTCGGCGTCGTTGTCGACAGAGGCCCGGTACCACGGGTGCAGGTGCTGGCGGGTCAGCGCCTCGAACGCCAGGGCCTGCGCACGAGGGTCCTCGCGGTGGGAGTCGATGACGCCGGCCAGGAGGTGCGCGTGCTGGAAGGCGAGGGCACAGCCGCGCCCGTAGAGCGGGTTCGTGCAGACCCTCGCGTCACCGAGGAGGTGGAGCCCGAGCGCGATCGGCTCGCCGTCGACCACCACTTCGCGCCAGCGGTTCAGCAGCCCGGCCATCACGTGCACCTGCGGGGTGATGGCCTCGGCCCGCCCGTCGAGCCACGGCGCCGTGGCCGTCAGCTGCCGGGCCGTGTCGTCGAAGGTGGCCGGGTCGCTCAGGAGGCGGCGCAGCTCGTCGTCGACGGTGGGCACGGCGAGGGTGATCGAGAACGTCCGGTTGTCCCCCGCGAAGACGCCGTACTTCAAGTAACCGAGGTCGCCGCCGATCGGCCCGCTGCGCGGCGGCGCAACCCGGTCGGGTCGGAGCCGGTAGAAGCGCGACAGGTAGACGATCCCCGTGTCCTCGACCGTCTCGTGAACCTCGGCTGCGCCCAACGCCGCCAACCATTCCGGTGCGACCGAGCGCCGGCCGGTGGCCACCACCACTACGTCGGCGCGCAGCTCGGCAACGTCGGCCGTTCGCACGCCACGCACGACGGCGGGCTCACCCGGAGCAGGCGACGGCGTGCCGACGAGGCCGTCGACCGCGACGCCGGTGCGGACCTCGACCCGGCCCTCGGCGAGCGCGGCACGCCGTAGCACCCACTCGAAGGTGGTGCGCCGGCAGGCGAGCATCGTGAGGTCGGCGTCGCCGCGCTCGGGCTCGAACCCGGTCAGCGTCGGGGGGAGCTCGTCGCCGAAGCGCATCTCCACGGCCCCCTCGGCCAGCAGCGCGGCAAGAACGTCGGGGTACTCGTCGCGCAGCAGGTTGTGCAGCAGGGCCAGGAAGGCGTGGCTGTGGCGCACCTGCGGGGCACCGCGCCGATCCCACTCGAACGCCTCGTCGGCCGACCCGGGCATCGGAGTGGGATCACGCTCCAGCACCGTCACGTCGATCCCACGGCGGGCCAGCGCCACTGCCGCACCCAGACCAGCCACGCCACCGCCGACGATCGTCACGTCCATGACCCCGGACGCTACGCGCGCGCCGGCGCGCCACGCCGACCCGGGTGATCCACCACCCGGCGAGCGGACGGCCGTACGCTCAACGGCTGTCGCTCCGCATGGAGACGGCGGACACGAGGGGGAACCACATGATCAAGGCGCTGCTGATCGGAATCGTCCTGTTCCTGGTCGCCACCTTCCCGGCCACGTGGCTGCTGATGCTGTTTCTCGGCAACCTGGGCCTCGGGCTCTCCTACTGGGGTTCGCTGCCGCTCGGCATCCTGGTCTCGGTGCTCGTCGCCAGCGCCGGGAGCAGCACGAGCTACGCCTGAGGCGCCTCATCCCGCCAAGCGCAGCAGCGCTCGGCGGGTGCGGTACACCTCGGCCACCTGCATGGCGCACCACCGCGGCGCGCGCTGCTGGACCTCGTCGAAGCGCATCACCTGCCACCCGAGGCGACTCAGCTCGTTGTCACGCGAGTAGTCCCGCCGGACGGCCTCGAACGTGTGGAACGCGCTGAGCCCGGGCTCGAGGTCGAGAAGCGCCTCCGGCCAGGCGATGTCCAGGTGGACCACGGCGCGAGCGGTGCAGCACGGCACCCTCGGGGAGCCGGGGCTGGCGCGGACGGCGCACCAACACCTCGACCAGCTCCCGCGGCATCATGCGCGCGCCGAGGAGCGAGCCGGCGGTGAACCCGGCGAGCCGGGCGTCACGGCCACCGGCGAGCTGAGCCGCCATGGCCCGACCCTCGAACGTGACGGGGATGCCGGCGAGGCGCACGACACCCGGAGCGGGAGTCAGCACCAGCCCGCCGCGGCGCAGGCGCGCCCGGCGGTGCTTGTCGACTCCGAGATCCTCGAGCTGGCGCACGTGCGCGTGGCCGTGCTGACGCCCGAAGAGGTTGAGGATTTCTGGGTCACTGATCATGCCCACCATGTGTGCACGACCATCCCCGTTCGGAAGCCCAACCCGATGACCTTTCGTTCTGGCAGCACCAGGTAG
>CAZKVJ010000021.1:0-55952 GCA_964556225.1 uncultured Ilumatobacteraceae bacterium | reverse complement strand
TGCCGACGTCGTTGCCCTGGCGCATCCCCTGCGTCGGGTCGTGGTGCTCCCAGAACACCTTGAGCAGCTGGTCGTAGGACACCTTGGCCGGGTCGAACACCACCAGCACGACCTCGGCGTGGCCGGTGCGACCGGTGCAGGTCTCCTCGTAGGTCGGGTTCGGCGTGAAGCCGCCGGCGTAGCCGACCGCGGTGGAGTGCACCCCCGGCGTCTGCCAGAACACGCGCTCGGCTCCCCAGAAGCACCCCATGGCGAACACCGCCGTCTCCAACCCCTCCGGCCACGGGCCCTGCAGCGGCGTGCCGAGGACCTCGTGCGCATCGGGGACCGGCATCGTCTGGTCGGTGCGCCCGGGGAGCGCGCCGGCCGGGGTGACCATCGTCGTCGACGTGCGAGAGAAGAGCATGTCCGAAAGGCTACGAGGGTTCGGCGTCGCGCAGCGCCGCCCACCAGGCCGCCACCTCGGGCGGGAAGTGGCGGGCGAAGCGGCGCTGCGCCGGCGATGCCATGGGGGGCAGCAGCTGGCCCTCGGTCCGGGCGAGTGGGCTGGCCGCCTGCAACGGATCGACCCACTCCAGGTGCAGTGACTCGACCACGGTGCCGAGCGCGGGGCCGGCGCCTTCCTGGTGCCGGCTGGCCTGGTGGTCCAAGAAGGCGAGGTAGTCGGCAAAGCACATGAGCGAGTAGTAGGTGTCGGGCTCGGCGCCCCGCCAGTACTCGAAGCGCACGACGCCTGTCTCCATGGCGTGGGTGGCCAGGTACAGATCGCGCGCGATCCGCTCGAACGCCGGAGCAGCACCGGGCCGCACTCGCACGTGCGCCAGGATCGTCACCATGGATCGCGACGCTAGGCCATCGGGCGTGCGGCCGCGACGGCCGTGCTGCGCGCCGGGCCGGTGGCGGCACCGATCCACGCCGCCAGCGGACCGGGCCCCCGGCGAGCCGCCTCTGCGGCCTCGTGGAGGGCTCGGCGGTAGGCGACGCTGGCCTGGTCCGCCGCCACCGACACCTCCGTCGAGTGGTCGACGACGAGCTCGGCCGGCCGCTTCGACGTCAGCAGCGCCTCGGCGGCGCCCAGCTGCTCGGAGATCCGCCGCCGGACGGCAGGGTCGAGGTCATCGCCGCCCACCGCCCAGACCAGGGAGCTCTCGCCCACCGCCGCCGGCACGGCGCAGGCCCAGAACCACAGGCGGCCGCCGTCGCCGGCCGTCTCGACCACCTCGATCGAGGTGGGCAGCACCACGGTCACCTCCGCCGGCGCCGAGGGCCCGAGCGACAGCGGCGAGGCGGTGACCGCCACCCGCACCTCCGGCCCGCGCCGCTCGATGCGGGCCGCCGCCGATCCGCCCGTCGACCACGAGCCACAGGCCGCCTCCAGCAGGTGCTCGATCCGCCGCATGGCGCCCACACCAGCGATCGACACGACCGTGACCTCCGGTGCCGGACCGGGCGGTTCCGGCAGCGGCCAGGGGGCGCGGTCGTCGAGGCGGACCCACACGAGTCCGGCCGCCTCTCGCGCCGAGAACGTCGCCACCCGCGCTCGGGCCGGCAGCGTGGGCGCCGCCTGCCCTGGGATCTCCACGCAGGCGCCGTCGGGAGCCCACACCCAGCCGTGGGCGGCGCAGCGCACCCCCCGTTCGTCGACGGTCCCGAGCGACAGCGGCGTCGATCGGTGCAGACAGCGGTCCTCGAGCGCCGCGAGCCGGCCGTCGCCCACCCGGGCGACCACCACGTCCCGGCCCAGCAGCCGCACGGCGGCAGGCTGTCGGCCCTGCAGCTGCTCGGCTCTGAGCACGGGATGCCACGCCGTCTCCAACAGTCGGGTGAGGCTGCCGTGGGCCACGCTGCGCACCGTACGAGCGGCCGGTCACGCCTCGGTTTCGGCAGTGTGACCGGTCGGCGCGGGCGGCCTCACTCGACGACCCGTCAGGTGAGCAGCAGGCGATGCAGCCGCCGGGCGGCCAGCCACAGCCCGACCACACCCATCACGGCGAGGAACGCCACGTGCCACACGATGGCGATCGACCACGTGCCGGTGTTGGCGGCTCGGACCAGCGCGACCCCGTGGTAGAGCGGTGACAGCTGCAGGACCCAGGCCCACTGGCCGTATGCCGACGCCGGGTAGAAGGTGGCCGAGAACAAGAAGAGCGGCAGCGTCACGGTCGGCACCCACTCGAAGTCGCTCCATGTGCGCATGTACGTGGTGGCCGCCATCCCGGCGGCGGCGAACGCGAAGCCGATGAGCGCGGCCGCCGGCAGCGCCATCACGATCCACGGCGACTCGGTCAGCCCGAGCACGACCATGCAGGCGAGGAACGCCGTGGCGTAGATCTGGCCGCGGATCAGCGCCCAGCCGATCTCCCCCAGCGCCACGTCGCCGGGACCGAGCGGGGTCGCCAGCACGGCGTCGTAGGTCTTGGCGTGCTTCAGCTTGAAGAACACGTTCATCGTCGAGTCGTAGACCGCACCGTTCATCGCCGACGACGCCAGGAGCGCCGGAGCGACGAACGCCGCATAGGGGATGGCCACCCCGTCGACCTCGACGTCGCCGATGAGCGCGCCCAACCCGACCCGGAACGACAGCAGGTAGAACAGCGGCTCGAAGAACCCCCCGACGAGCAGCGACCAGGTGCGCCGGTACACCATCACGCTGCGCTCGATGAGCCGCTGGGGACGCCGCGCATCGCGCAGGATCGGGGGGACGACGCGCATCGCGATCATCACGCCGCCAACCTCCGCTGATAGGTCCCCAGCGCGACCGCCGTCCCAACGGCGATCCACACCGCGAGGTAGACCACGTGCCACATCGCCTCGGCGGCGCCGAGGGTGCCGAGCACCGCACCCCGGCACAGCTCGACCCCGTGCCACAGCGGCGTCACCCGCGCGACCGCCTGCAGGATCCACGGCAGCTGCTCGATGGGGTAGAAGGCGCCGCTGAACAGGAAGAGCGGGGTGATCACGAAGCGCTGCAGGCCGGGGAAGCCGGTGTCGCGATCGCAGGTGGCCGACCACGCCGCGATGGGCATGGCGAACGACAGCCCGCACCACGCCGCGAAGCCCACCGCTGGGACCAGCCCCCACGAGCGGGTGTCCTGGAACAGGGCCAGCACGGCGGCGACCGCGCCGCAGGCCATGACACAGCGGATGGCCACGAACAGGAGGTGGCCGATCACGAGATCGCGAGCGGCGATCGGCGTGGCCGTCATCGCCACGTACATGCGCCGCCACTTGAAGCCGTCGAGCACCGGCCACATGGACTCGACGCTGCCCACCAGCATCGCCGTCGTCGCCAGGAGGGCCGGGCCGAGGAACGCGAGGTACGTCGTGGCGTCGAGCGCCTGCTGACCCTCGGTGTTGGAGTCCACCAAGAGGCCGACGCCGACGCCCATCCCGAGCAGGAACAGCAGCGGCTGCACCACGCTCGACAGCGCTGCCGTGCGCCAGTGGTGGCGGAACACCATCAGGTTCCACTCCACGACACGAACCGGGGCGGGTGTGGCCATGTCAGTCCACCAGAGACCGGCCGGTCAGGTGCAAGAAGACGTCTTCGAGGGTGGCTCGGCGGACGAGCGCGGACTCCGGATGGGCGCCACGGGCGTGCGCCTGGGCGAGCGCGGCCTCCCCGTCGTCGGCGTACACGAGGACCCGGTCCGGCAGCACCTCCTGGCGCTCACCGAGCCCACCGACGAGAAGCGCGCCCTGTCCTTCGTGGCCGATGGCGAAGCGCAGCTCGACCACCTCGCGCGTCGAGAAGCGCTCGATGAGCTCTCGCGGTGAGCCCTCAGCGACGATCCGGCCCCGGTCCATCACCACGAGGCGGTCGCACAGCTGCTCGGCCTCGTCCATGTAGTGCGTTGTGAGCACCAGCGTCACCCCCTGCTGCTTCAGCCGGTAGAGCCGGTCCCACAGCACGTGGCGGGCCTGCGGGTCGAGGCCGGTGGTCGGCTCGTCGAGCAGGACCAGGTCGGGCTGGTTGATGAGCGAGCGGGCGATGGTGAGACGCCGCTTCATCCCTCCGGACAGCGGCTCCACGCGGGTGGCGGCCCGGTCGGAGAGCTGAGCGAACTCCAGCAGCTCGGCGGCGCGGCGGCGGCACTCCGCCCGCGGCAGGTCGAAGTAGCGCCCGTAGATGAACAGGTTCTCCTCGACGGTGAGCTCCTCGTCGAGGGTGTCCTGCTGGGGCACGACACCGAGGCGGGCGCGGATGCGGGCGCCGTCCCCGGACGGGTCGAGGCCGAAGATGCGCAGGTGGCCGCTCGTCATCGGTGACACGCAGCCGATCATCCGCATGGTCGACGACTTCCCGGCACCGTTGGGGCCGAGGAACCCGAACGCCTCTCCGGGCGCGACGTCGAAGTCGATCCCATCCACGGCGGTGAAGTCGCCGAAGCGCTTCACCAGGTCGCGCGCGCGGATCAGGGGCCCGTCCGACATCGTCCAGCGACCCTACCGGGGTCGATGACGACGATCCTGCCCCGTCCCAGGCGCACGATGCCATCGGCGACCAGCTCCCGGAGGATCCGGTTCACCGTGGGGCGGG
This sequence comes from uncultured Ilumatobacteraceae bacterium, assembly GCA_964556225.1. Lineage (GTDB taxonomy): Bacteria > Actinomycetota > Acidimicrobiia > Acidimicrobiales > Ilumatobacteraceae > CAZKVJ01. The sequence continues at coordinate 51,412 of CAZKVJ010000021.1, read as the reverse complement.
TGGTGCCGGCGAGGCTCGCCAGATCCTCCTGGGTCAGGAGCAGCGTGATCGGCGGCTCCCCTCCGACCGTGCTCACCAACCGCGCCAGGCGGTCGCGCACCCGAGTCTCGACCGGCAGGTGCGTCGTGGCGAGCACATCACCTCTCCCCGACGGAACCGGCGCCGGACGGCAGCGCCCAGCACGGTGGTGCGGAGGTCGTCGCTCACAGCCTCCAGCAGCGGCCACTGCACCCCGCGCTCCGCATCGGTCCGTGACACCGTACCCGGTGGCCCGAGCGGGCCGTCCCGCTACCGTCGTCGTGTGCTCGTCCGAGATCTCCGAGGCGTCGACGTGCCGGCCGCCCTCGCCATCAACAACGCGTCCGTGCCGGCGGTGGGCGAGCTCGACATGGCCCGCTTGGAGCGGCTGATCGAGATGGCCCAGCTGGCGCTCGGCGCCTTCCAGCCCGGCGATGCCCAGGCGGGCGAGGTGCTCACCGGCTTCTGCGTGGTGCTGGCGCCCGGCACCGACTACTCCAGCGTGAACTACCGCTGGTTCTCGGAGCGCTACGACGACTTCGCCTACCTCGATCGGGTCGCCGTCCACGAGGCGCAGCGCAGCCGAGGGATCGGCGCCAGCCTCTACGCCGAGGTCGAGCGACGCCTCGCCGCGACGTGGTTCACGCTCGAGGTCAACCTCCGGCCCCGCAACGAAGGGTCGCTGCGGTTCCATGCCCGCCACGGCTTCGTCGAGGTCGGCCAGCAGGAGACCGACTACGGCTGCCTCGTCAGCCTGCAGGCCAAGCGCCTTCGCTGAACCGCCAGCACCCGCCTTCAGCGGCGGTCGGGCAGGAACCGGAACCGGTCGCGGATCTCGCCGACGCGCTCGGGCGTCACGTCGGCCAGCAGGATGGACTCCGTGTACGCCGCGGTGGCCAGCAGCTCGCCCGACGGGTCGATGATGCGGCTGTCCCCGGAGTACACGAGCCCCCCGCCCTCGCCGACCCTGTTGCAGCCCACCACGTAGGCCTGGTTCTCGATCGCCCGGGCCAGCAGCAGGCTCGACCAGTGCAGGCGACGGGTCTCGGGCCAGTTGGCGGGGAACAGGTAGAGGTCGGTGGTGGGGGCGAGCTGCCACATCTCGTCGGCGAAGCGCAGGTCGTAGCAGACGAACAGCGAGACCCTGAGCCCCTCGACGGTGACCGTGACCAGGTCGTCCCCGGCGCGGAAGTGGCGCTCCTCACCGGCGAACGTGAAGGGGTGGACCTTGCGGTAGCGATGCACCGTGCCGTCGGGGCCGGCGAGCACGAAGCTGTTGAAGGGCCGGGGGTCACCCGCTGCGTCGGTGGGCACCTCGGGGCACGAGCCGCCGATCCACACGTCGTGCTCGCGCGCCTGCGCCACGAGGAACTGCGACGACGGTCCCCCCTCGGGCTCGGCGATCTCGTCGCCGAGCGCGAAGCCGGTGGAGAACATCTCCGTCAGCACCACAAGCCGGGCGCCGGCTCCGGCCGCGGCGGCGACCATCGGCGCGAGGTGCGCGAAGTTCGCATCCCGGTCGCACCACACCGTGTCGTGCTGGATCGCCGCGACCCTCATCCCCGCCAGCGTACGCCCCTCCCCTTCCCGAGCGGGAGGGTGGACAGGCGAGCCACGGCTTCGTCGATCACCTCGGGGCGCTTGCAGAACGCGAAGCGCACGAGGTGGCGGCCCTCGGCCTCGTGGGCGCGGTCGTAGAACACCACGTTCGGGATGGCTACGACACCGCAGCGTTCCGGCAGGCTGCGACAGAACGCCATGCCGTCGCCATCGGGCTGGAGCGGGCGGATGTCGACCGTGACGAAGTACGTGCCCTGGGGGCGGAACACCTCGAACCCGGCAGCCTCCAGACCGGCGCAGAGGCGGTCGCGCTTGGCCTGCAGCCCGGCGGCGAGGTCCGTGAAGTACGTGTCCGGGAGTCGCAGCCCGGCCGCGATGGCCGGCTGGAACGGTGCCCCGCCGACGTAGGTGAGGAACTGCTTGGCGGTCCGCACGGCCGTGACCAGCGTGGCCGGCCCACAGCACCAGCCGATCTTCCAGCCCGTGGTGTCGAACGTCTTGCCGCCGGAGGAGATCGACAGGACCCGCTCACGCATCCCGGGCAGGGCGGCGAGGGGCACGTGCTCGGCTCCGTCGTACACCAGGTGCTCGTACACCTCGTCGGTGACCACCAGCAGGTCGGCCTCGATCGCCAACCGGGCGACCGCCTCGAGCTCGTCCCGGTCGAGCACCGAGCCGGTCGGGTTGTGCGGCGAGTTGAGCAGGACCAGCCGGGTCTTGGGCGTGATCGCCGCCCGCAGCTCGTCGACATCGAGCCGGTAGCCGGGCGGGCGCAGCGTCACCGGCCGCGCCACCGCCCCGGCCAGGGCGATGCAGGCCTGGTAGCTGTCGTACATCGGCTCGAGCACGACCACCTCGTCGCCGGTGTCGACCAGCCCGAGGAGCGCGGCGGCGAGCGCTTCGGTGGCCCCGACCGTGACGAGCACCTCGCCGTCCGGGTCGTAGTCCAGGCCGTAGAAGCGACGCTGGTGCTCCGCCACCGCCGTGCGCAGCACGGGCATGCCCGGCCCGGGTGGGTACTGGTTCAGGCCGGCGTCGATGGCCTCCTTCGCCGCCTGCAGCACCTCGGGTGGCCCGTCGGTGTCCGGGAACCCCTGGCCGAGGTTCACCGCCCCGGTGGCAGTGGCCAGAGCCGACATCTCGGCGAAGATCGTGGTGCCGAAGCCCTGGAGCTTGGCCGTCAGGTGGGGCAGGCGGGCCGACATCGCCGCCGAGCGTACGCCCTGTCCACCGCCTCAGAGCCGAAGCCGCTCGCCGTGGCGGGGGACGACGGCGCTCCAGTCCAGCTCGTCCTCGATCCGGCGGGCGAGCGCCTCGGCAGCTGTCGGCTCACCGTGCACGACGAAGACGCCGCTCGGCTCGCGAGACGCCGTCGACAGCCACGCCATCAGCTCGTTGGCGTCGGCGTGCACCGAGAACGCCGGCAGGTCGACCACCGTGGCTCGCACCCGCACGTAGCGACCCAGCATCTTCAGCTCCGTCGCGCCATCCGCCAGCGACCGGCCCCGGGTGCCCTCGGCCTGGAAGCCGACGAGCACCACCGCGCTCTGACGGTCCGGCAGGAACCGGGCCAGGTGGTGCACCACCCGGCCGCCGGACGCCATGCCCGACGCCGAGATGATCACCTTTGGCTCGTCGGAGGCCGTGAGACGCTTGGAGGACTCGACGTCACGCACCTCGACCAGCCGGTCGTCGAGGAACGGCGTGGGATCGGCCAGCACCTCCGGGCGCATCTCGGCGTGGCGCTCGGCGATCGCCCGCCGGTACACCTGCAGCGCGGCCAGCGCCATCGGGCTGTCGACGTACACCGGCACCTTCGGCAGCAGCCCCTGGTCGTCGAGGTGGCCCAGGTGGTGCAGGAGGACCTCCGTGCGATCCACGGCGAACGCCGGGATCACCACCGTGCCGCCCCGCTCCACCGTCGTGCGGATCGTCGAGCCCAGCATCTCGAGCGCCCGAGCGTCGTCGTGACGCCGGTCGCCGTACGTGGACTCGACCACGATCCAGTCGGTGTCCCCGACCGGCTCGGGCGGGCGCAGCAGCGGGTGCGACGGCCGACCGAGATCGCCGCTGAACGTGAGAGTGGTCGAATCGACCCGCAGCCGGGCGATGGACGAACCCAGGATGTGACCGGCGCGGCTCAGCTCGACGGTGATGTCCTCCGTGAGCTGCTGCACCTCGTCCCACTCGCACGGCGTCAACCGGGCGAGCGCAGCGGCGGCGTCCGCCTCGTCGTACAGCGGCAGGGCCGGATGGTGCCGCGAGTAGCCGTACCGGTTCGCCTGCTCGGCCTCCTCCACCAACAGGTGGGCCGAATCCGGAAGGACGATACCCGCCAGGGCCACGGTGCCGGCGCTGGCGATCACGGACCCGGTGAACCCCTCCCGCACGAGCCGGGGCAGGTAGCCACAGTGGTCGAGGTGCGCGTGGGTGAGCACCACCGCGTCGATGGCATCGGCGGGGACCGGCAGCGGCTCCCAGTTCCGCTGGCGCAGCTCGCGCAGGCCCTGGAACAGCCCGCAGTCCACGAGGACCCTGTGCTGCGGCGTCTCAACCGCGAGCTTGCTCCCCGTGACCGTGCGCGCCGCGCCGAGGAACCGGACGACCGCGCTCAACGGCCGCCGCCCGTCACCCGCTCGCGCACCACGGGCGACACGGCGCTCGGCGGCCTGCCCCCGACCCGGTAGGCGGCGCGGACCGAGGCCGCGGCGCGCTGCGCTGCCCCCTCGTCTCGGGCGTGGACCAGCGCGAGCGGCCGGTCGGCGCCGACCGCCGCAGCGATCGGCGCCAGGTCCGTGAGGCCGACCGCGTGGTCGATCGGATCCTGCGGTCGGGTGCGGCCGCCGCCCAGGGCGACGACCGTCATGCCGACCGCCCTGGTGTCGATCCGCGTGACCACCCCTTCCCGGTCCGGGTGCACGGCGACGACGAGCGGGGCCGCAACCAGGTGTCGCCACGGGTCGTCCAGGAGCCCGCGTGGCCCACCGAGCGCCCGCACCATGCGCTCGAACCGGGCGGCCGCCTCGCCGGTGCTGATGGCGGACTCGACGGCTCGCCGCGCCGCCCGCCGGTCGGTGGCCAGGCCGGCGCTCACCAGCATCTCGGCCCCGAGCGCGACCACGATCTCGTGCATCCGCGGCTCACGCGAGCGCCCCGCCAGGTAGTCGCACGCGTAGGCCACCTCCAGGGCGTTGCCGGCCACGGACGCCAGTGGCTGGTCCATGTCGGTGAGCAGCGCCGTGGTCGCCAGGCCGGCGCCGGACGCGACCGTAGCCAGGCTCTCGGCCAGCGCGCGGGCGTCGGCCAGCTTGGTCATGAACGCGCCGTTGCCGACCTTCACGTCCATCACCAGCCCGTCGAGGCCAGCCGCCAGCTTCTTCGACAGGATCGAGGCGGTGATGAGCGGGATGCTCTCCACCGTCGCGGTGACGTCACGGATCGAGTAGAGCCGCTTGTCGGCCGGCGCCAGGTCGGCCGTCTGGCCGATCACGGCGCAGCCGACGGTGCGCACCACCCGCCGGAACAGGCCGGCATCCGGCTGGGATCGGTACCCGGGGATGGCGTCGAGCTTGTCGAGCGTGCCACCGGTGTGGCCGAGCCCTCGGCCGGAGATCATCGGAACGAACCCCCCGCACGCCGCGACCGCAGGAGCCAGCATCAGGCTCACGGTGTCACCCACCCCGCCTGTGGAGTGCTTGTCGAGCACCGGCCCGTCGACGCCGCCCCGTCCCCGCCAGTCGAGCACCGTGCCGCTGGTGGTCATGGCCATCGTGAGGGCGATCCGCTCGTCGAGGGTCATGCCGCGGAAGTACACGGCCATGGCGAACGCGGCGGCCTGACCCTCGGTGACGCTGCCGTCGGTCAGGCCCGCCACGAATGCCGCGATGTCGTCGGCGGGCAGCACGCGTCCGTCACGCTTGGCTCGGATGATCTCCTGCGGCAGCACCGTGCTCGCCTCCTCCGCTCGTGGGCGTCAATAGCTGCTCCGCCTACCCTCGGGTGCGACGGTGGGATGGCCATCGACCACGGCGACGAGCGCGTCGAGCAGGCCGCTGGCACCGAACCGGAACGTGCGCGGCGTCGCCCACCGTGGGCCCATGATGCGATCGGTGAGGTCGAGGTAGAGCCGTACGTCGGCCAGGGTCCGGATCCCGCCCGACGGCTTGATCCCGACCGGGCGGCCGCTGGCGCGGATGACCTCGAGCATCGTGCGCACGGCCTCGGGCGTGGCCGACACGATGGTCTTGCCGGTGCTGGTCTTGATGAAGTCGGCGCCGTGCGCGATCGCGAATCGGGCTGCGGCGGCGATGGCCTCTTGGTCGGGCAGCTCACCGGTCTCGAGGATGACCTTCATCACCTGGTCCGCGCCCACGGCGCCGCGAACGGCGTCGAGCAGGCGGGCCGCGCTGTGCTCGTCGCCCCGCTGGAAGGAGCGGTAGGGCAGGACGACGTCGATCTCGTCGGCACCGGCGGCGAGCGCGCTCGCGGTCTCGTGCAGCGCCCGGCTCACGTCGTCGCCGCCTTCGGGGAAGTTCACGACCGTGGCGATCGACACCCCAGTCCCGGCGAGCAGCCCGCTCGCTTGGGCGACGAACGCCGGCCACACACAGACCGCGGCGACCGTCCCGGCCGGTCCGGTGGCCCGGGCACAGAGCCGCTCGATGGCCTCCGGCGTACACTCGTCGCCGAGCTCGGTGAGGTCGAGCATGGCGATCGCCCGGCGAGCCAGCGCAACGTCGTTCACGGGGCACCTCCGCCCGGGCCCACTGATCGGAGGTGGTCCGGGCCGAACGACGACGGCAGCAGCTCGTCGAGGCGGAACGTCGCCCGGACGCCCTCCGGGCCGGCGGCGTACACGGGCGTGTCGGGCTCGGCGAACTCGCGGATGCGCTGCCGGCATCCGCCGCAGCAGGTCCCCAGCGTCTCTCCCGGGCACACCGTGAGCACGGCGGCGATCTGACGCAGCCCGGCGGCGGCCATCATGGCGATCGCGCCCGTCTCGGCGCACGTGCCCTCCGGGTAGGACGCGTTCTCCACGTTGCCGGCGGCGAAGATCCTGCCATCGGGGACGAGCACCGCTGCGCCCACGTGGAACCGGGAGTACGGCGCGTAGGCGTGGCGCTGGGCCTCGAGCGCGGCCTGGAACATCGCCTCGATCTGCTCGGCCGTCGGCGCTGCCATGCACCGCACCCTACGCCGCGCCGGGCCGGCCCTCGCACGGCGGGTCCGGCGGGCTCAGGTGCGAGAGGGACGCAGCAGGACCTCTTGGGCGACGGTCGCCACGTGGTCGCCGTTCTCGGCGAAGATCTGTCCGATCGACAGCCCGCGAGCGCCGGTGAAGGCGAGGCAGCTGAAGTCGTGCAGGTGCCAGCGATCGGCGCGCACCGGACGGTGGAACCAGATCGTGTGGTCCAGGCTGGCCGAGTAGAAGCTCCGGTGCTCGCTGTCGTCCGCCCACTCGGGATGGGCCCGCACCACCGCATCGGTCGGGAGATCGTCGGAGAGGTACGCGAGCACACACCGCTGCAGGAGCTCGTCGTCGCCGAGCTCGTCGGTGGCGCGGAGCCAGGCCAGGGCGCGACCGGCGCCGACGGGTGGGGGCGGGGTGGCGGAGCGAGGGACGAAGCAGCGGTCGAACGCCGGCGTCCACGACTCCGACGTCGCCTGGTCCGGCCCGGGCACGTCCGCCGGCGCCGGGACCGGCATCACGTCGGGCGTCTCCTCGTGGACCTGGAACGAGGCTTCCAGGTTCAAGATGGCGCCGACCGCTTGGCGGGCGACCACCCGGCGGGTGCAGAAGCTGCGTCCGTTGCGGAGCCGGTCAACCTCGTAGCGCACCGGCTCGGTGTGATCACCACGGCGGATGAAGTAGGCCCGCAGCGAGTGGGGCAGCAGCTCGGGCTCCACCGTCTCGGCCGCCGCCCGCAGGGCCTGGGCCACGATGTGGCCGCCGTAGAGCCCACCCCACGGGTAGACGCGACCGCTGCCCACGAACGTGTCGGGGCCGTGCGGCGTGAGGGCGAAGAGGGGTCGCAGGTCCATCCTCAGGTCCCGCCGCCAGGACCGCCCAGGCTCTGCTCGAGCTCACCGCGCCGGCGCTGCAGCACGACGGTGAGCAACCGGGCGGCGAAGCCGAGCGTCAGGAGCCCGAGGACGATGTGGACCATGACCACGGCCCGGGAGAGCTGGCCGACGGGGACCATGTCGCCGTAGCCGACGGTGGCGTTGGTGACGACGCTGAAGTACAGGGCGTCGATGTGGGTCTCGATGCCGTGCATCTGGTCGTCGGCCTGCGTAGCCAGCAGCAGGTAGGCCATCGCGAACCCGACGACGACCATCGTGTAGAGCAGGGCGATCGACTTCAGCGCCTCGATGAACGGCGTCGGCGACACCAGGACCCGCCGCGCCCGGCGCACCGTCATCGGCAGCAAGCCGACCACCATCGCCAAGAAGGCCCCGATGCCGAGGAGCACACCGAAGTCCCGGTCGAGCGGCAGCAGGAAGTAGACGATCACCACGATGACCGACCCCAGCAGCACCTGGACCAGGTCCCGCCGCTCGCCTCGGCCAGCCAGGAGCACATCCGAGCCGCGCCCGGCCCGGTCCGCGTCACTCCCGTTCGTCATCGTCGAACGGGACCTCGCGCTGCTGGTCGAGCGAGTCGGCGACGGGTACCTCCGGACCCGGCTCCGCGGGCTCGGGTGCCTCGTCGGCTTCGTCCGCCGGGCGTTCCTCGTCCATGTCGTACCGGTCGCGCTCGATCTCGCTCACAACGCCAGTGTGGCCGCGAACAGGCGGGTCCCGCTAGGCCCAATGGTCACCAGCGGGCGACGGGCGACCTCGTGTACCGCCCGGTGGCCCGCCGCAGCGTGAGGAGGTAGTTCGCTCGCTCGTAGGCATCCGGGTCCGGCACGGAGCGCTGGCTCATGGCGCCGCGCAGCTGGGTCACCGACTCGTAGTCGTGCTCGTCGAGCCACGCCGTCACACCGTCGAGGAGGGTGCGGACGTGACCCGGGCCGTGCTTCAGCAGCGACGCCGTCGCCATCACCACGTCGGCGCCGGCGAGCAGGCCCTTTACCACGGCGTCGGGCGTGTGCACCCCGCCGGAGAGGGCGAGTGAGCACGACACCCGCTGGTGGAGGATGCCGATCCAACGCAGCGGCAGACGCAGGCTGGTGGGGGTGCTGAGGTCGAGGCTCGGCACCACCTCGAGGGTCTCGAGGTCGAAGTCCGGCTGGTAGAAGCGATTGAAGAGCACGAGCCCGTCTGCCCCGGCGCGGTCGAGCTGGCGGGCCAGCGACCCGAGCGCCGTGAAGAACGGCGACAGCTTCACGGCGACGGGCACGTCGACGCTGCCGCGCACCTCGCCGACCAGTTCGAGCAGGCGGGCCTCCACCTCCGCCGACGTCTCGTCCTCGTCCGCGGCCACCAGGTAGACGTTCAGCTCCAGCGCCGCGGCACCGGCGCTCACGATCTCGGCTGCGTGCTGGACCCAGCCGCCGCTCGTCGTGCCGTTGAGGCTGGCGATCACCGGGACGTCGAGGAGCCCGACGGCTCGCTCGACGAGCTGGACATAGCGCTCGACGGGGTCCGGGGCTGGCGGGAGCTCGGGCAGGTAGCTGAACGCCTCGCTGAAGACCCCTGTTCCCTGGGTGTGGATCGAGTGCTCTCGGAACGCGGCGTCGACGATCTCCTCCTCGAACAGCGAGGGCAGCACGACCGCACCGACCCCGGCGTCCGCCAGCGCCTGCAGCGTGTCGGGTCGCCCGGTGAGGGGCCCGGCGGATGCGACGACCGGGGAGCGCAGCTCCAGGCCGAGGTAGCGCGTGGTGAGCTCGACGCTCATCGTCCCTCCTCCGGGGTGACATCCGGTCCGGGTAGGTGGCTCACGGTGCGCTCGACGCCGGCGAGCTGGCGGTAGTAGCGCCAGCGCTCGTCGACGTCGGCCTGGGCCAGGTCGGCCAGCTCGGCGGCGCGCTCGGGATCGGCCCGAACGAGCATTGCGTAGCGGCCCTCGGCGTGGGTGAAGTCGGCGAGGGAGATGCTGGGGTCGGCGCTGTCGAGCCGGAACGGGAGGGCGTGCTCGTCGACGGACGGCTGGTAGCGGTAGAGCGGCCAGTAGCCGGAGCGCACCGCGTCCTTCTGGTGGGACATCGACGTCGCCATGTCGATGCCGTGGGCGATGCAGGTCGAGTAGGCGATGATCAGCGACGGGCCGGGCCACGCCTCGGCCTCGGCGAACGCCTTCACCGTCTGCACGTCGTTGGCCCCCACCGCCACCTGGGCGACGTAGACGTTCCCGTAGCGGATCGCCTCGGCGCCCAGGTCCTTCTTCGAGATCGGGCGGCCGGCGGCGGCGAACTTGGCGACCGCCCCGCGCGGGGTGGACTTGGATGCCTGCCCGCCGGTGTTCGAGTACACCTCGGTGTCGAGGACCAAGATGTTGACGTCGCGTCCCGACCCGAGCACGTGGTCGAGCCCGGCCGAGCCGATGTCGTAGGCCCAGCCGTCGCCGCCGACGATCCAGACGTTCTTGCGCGCCAGGGCGCCGGTGAGCGGAGCCAGGTGGCGGGCGAGCGCGCCGACCTTGCCCGGCTCGTCACGCAGCTCGGCCAGCGCGACGTCGAGACGGGCGATCCGCTCGCGCTGGAGCGCCATCGTCTCGTCGTCGCACGGCAGTGACGGGTCGACGGCCCGGATCGCCGCCGCCAGACCCGCCTCGCCGACCGGGCGAGGGGCCAGCGTGACCACCAGCTCATCGAGCAGTGCCGCCGCCGTCGCCGCCTGCCGGTCGAGCGCGATGCGGATGCCGAGGCCGAACTCGGCGTTGTCCTCGAACAGCGAGTTCGACCACGCCGGCCCGCGCCCGGCCGCATCGGTCGCCCATGGTGTCGTCGGCAGGTTGCCGCCGTAGATGGACGAGCATCCCGTCGCATTGGCCACGATCGAGCGGTCACCGAAGAGCTGGGTCAGCAGCTTCAGGTACGGGGTCTCACCGCAGCCGCTGCACGCCCCGGAGAACTCGAACAGCGGCGTTCGGGTCTGCGACCCCTTCACCGACGCCGGGTCGAGCACGCCGGGCGTCACCGCCTGGATCGACTGGAACACCTCGAACCGGTGCCGCTCCAGCTCGCGGTGCTCGTCGACCGGCTCCATGTTGATCGCCTTGTGCTTCACCTCGCTCTTGGAGCGGGCGGGGCAGACGTCGACACACACCCCGCACCCGGTGCAGTCGTCCGGCGTGACCTGGATCGTGAGCGACAGCCCGGCTCGGTCCTTGGACCGGAAGGCTTTGGTGGGGAAGTCGGCGGGTGCCACGTCGAGCGCGTCGGGTTCGTACACCTTCATCCGGATCGCAGCGTGGGGGCACACGAGGGCGCAGCGGGCGCAGTCGATGCAGATGGCCGGGTCCCAGATGGGGATGTGGGTCGCCAGCATCCGCTTCTCGAAGCGAGCCGTCCCCGTGGGGAACGCGCCGTCGACGGGCAGCGCGCTCACGGGCAGCAGGTCGCCCTCGCCCGCCAGCATCCGCGCCGTGACGCGCTGGACGAAGTCGGGCGCCTCGGGCGGCACGGGCGGACGGCGGCGGGTGCTCGCGGTGATGTGGTGGGGGTGCTCGAGGTGATGCAGGGCCGGCATCGTGGCGTCGATGGCGGCGAGGTTGGCCGCCACGACCGGCCCGCCCCGCTTGCCGTAGGCCGAGCGCACGGCGGCACGCACCGCCTCGAGGGCGTCCTCGAAGGGCATCAGGTCGGTCGCGGCGAAGAACGCCACCTGCATCACGGTGTTGATCTGTCCGGCCAGGCCGGCCTCGCGGGCCACGCGGTGGGCGTCGATGACGTGCACCTGGAGGTCCTTGTCGAGGATCTGCTCCTGCACGTCCAACGGCAGCCGGTCCCACGTGCCGGTGGGTCCGTACGGGCTGTTGAGGAGCACGGTGGCTCCCGGGCGCGCCACCGCCAGCACGTCGAGGCGGTCCATCAGGCCGAACTGATGGCAAGCGACGAGGTCGGCTTCGCCGATCAGGTAGGTGGAGCGCACCGGTGACCGGTCGAAGCGCAGGTGCGACACGGTCGTCGAGCCCGACTTCTTGGAGTCGTAGACGAAGTAGCCCTGCGCGTACAGGTCGGTCAGGTCTCCGACGATCTTGGCGGTGTGCTTGTTGGCGCCGACCGTTCCGTCGGAGCCCAGGCCGTAGAACACGGCGCGCAGCTCGGCCCGGTCGGTGGTGAAGGACGCATCGACGGGCAGGCTGGTGTGGGTCACGTCGTCGACGATCCCCACCGTGAAGCCCCGCGCCGGCTCTGCGAGGTCGAGGTGGTCGAGCACCGCCTTCACCATCGCCGGGGTGAACTCCTTCGATGACAGCCCGTAGCGCCCACCGATCACGCGGGGCATCGAGCCCCGGCCGTCCGCCGCAGCCTCGGCGAGCGCGGCGACCACATCGAGGTACAGCGGCTCGCCGGGGGCGCCGGGCTCCTTCGTGCGGTCGAGCACGGCGACGGCCCGCACCGAGGCGGGGAGCGCCGCAGCCAGCGCCCGAGCGGGGAACGGTCGGTAGAGGCGTACCTGCAGCACGCCGACCCGTTCGCCGGCGGCCACCAGCGCCTCGACCGCTTCGCGCGCTGCACCGGTTCCCGAGCCCATGAGCACCACCACCCGCTCGGCGTCCGGATGACCCTCGTAGCTGACGGGCCCGTACCAGCGTCCGGTGGCCTCGCCCAGCCGCTCGAAGGCCAGGTCGACGATGCCGGGCACGGCAAGGGTGTACGGGTTCCCTGCCTCACGCGCCTGGAAGAAGACGTCCGGGTTCTGGGCGGTGCCGCGCATCATCGGACGATCGGGGTCGAGCCCGCGCCGCCGGTGGGCGTCAATCCAGCGCTCGTCCACGAGGGCGTCGAGCACATCGTCACCCGGCAGCTGGATGGTGGCCACCTCGTGCGACGTCCGGAAGCCGTCGAAGAAGTGCAGGAACGGCACCCGGCTCTCGAGCGACGCAGCGTGGGCGACCACGGCGAGGTCGGCAGCCTCCTGCACGCTACCGGCGGCGAGCATCGCCCAACCGGTGCCCCGGGCCGCCATCACGTCGCTGTGGTCGCCGAAGATCGACAGCGCGTGGGTGGCGACGGCACGAGCCGCCACGTGGATCACCGCCGGGGTGAGCTCGCCGGCGATCTTGAACATGTTCGGCAGCATGAGCAGCAGCCCCTGCGACGCCGTGAACGTGGTGCCCAACGCACCTCGGGTGACCGCGCCGTGCAGCGCGCCGGCGGCACCGGCCTCGCTCTGCATCTCGATCACCTCGGGCAGGACCCCCCACCGGTTCGGCCGCTCCGCCGCCGCCCAGCTGTCGCAGTGCTCCGCCATCGCCGAGGCCGGCGTGATCGGGTAGATCGCGATCACCTCGCTCAGCCGGTAGGCCGCTTGCGCGACTGCTTCGTTGGCATCGACCGTCTCGACGTGGAGCATCGTCACCACCCTGCCGCCAGCCCCGCACCGGGAGCAGGGCCGAACGTCACTGAGCTGGCGGACTACGGCGTAGGGTATCCACCCGGGGGAGGTGGGGTAGATGGCGACAGCGACGGACCATCGGCCGGTGCGGGCCCGCCCGCTGCAGCCGGCGGGCCACATCCCGCGCGGCAAGCGCATCGTGCTGCGCCAGCGGGGGACGACCTTCGTGCGGACCAGCAAGGGGCCGCCGGGGGCCCGGACCGTGGTGCTGCTGCACGGGTGGGCGGCGACGGCGGCGCTCAACTGGTTCCAGGTGTTCGAGCCGCTCGGCGAGCACTTCCGCATCGTGGCGCCGGACCTGCGCGGACATGGGCGCGGCATCCGCAGCCGCCGGCGCTTCCGGCTAGCCGACTGCGCCGACGACGTGGCCGAGACGCTCCGGGCGCTCGACGCCGAGCCCGCCATCGTGGTCGGCTACTCGATGGGCGGACCCGTCGCCCAGCTGCTGTGGCGCCGCCACCCGGACGTCGTGGACGGCCTCGTCCTGTGCGCCACCGGGGCCGACTTCTTCCCCGGCAACCGCGAGCGCTACGCCTTCGCCGCGCTGTCGCAGATCCTGGCCGGCACCACCCGCGCCGGCACCCTGGTCGCGTGGCTGCCGGGCACGCTCGCTCGCCGGGCCCTCAACGTCACGCCCGGCCGGCGCGACCCGGTCATGAGCGACTGGGCCCGACGGGAGATGAGCAAGCACAGCCCACGGATGCTGCTCGAGGCCGGGCGGGCGCTCGCCACCTACAGCTCTCGCGACTGGCTCCACGACGTCGACGTGCCGGCCACGGTGCTGATCACCACCCAGGACACCGCGGTCAGCCCGACGGGCCAGTTCCGCATGGCCAAGTCCATCCCGCACGCGCACGTGTCGCTCATCGACGACGGCCACGTCGCGTGCGTCGCCGAGGACTTCGGCCGCAAGGTCACCGACGCCTGCCTCGACGTGCAGCGCCGCGTCGAGGCGAAGGCCGCCGGCCACTGGCCGACCCACCCCACCCCCCCCAACTTCTGACGGACTGTCATCGCTCCCCGAGCGATCTTTCCCGCAGGAAACCGCGAGCATGGTTGCGGAAGCGGGGCTCCGGGACGGTCTCGTGCTCAGCGGCCGTCGCGGCCGGCAGCGCCTCGAACCAGCGCAGGTAGCGCGCTGTCAGCGGGACCGCCGTCATGCCGTGCAACACCACGCTCAACAGCACGGTCAGGGCCGCCACGCGCACGATCGTCATCGTCCCCGGCAGGTTGGCGTCCTCGACCACGACCACCGCGAACACGATCGACGCCAGCCCCCGGGGTCCGAACCACCCCATGTACAGACCCGTGGGGGCTCGCACGCCGGACCCCAGCAGGCTCACCGCCACCGGCACCATCCGCACCACCGTCAGGCTGGCCACGGCGTAGGCAACGTCGCGCCATGAGACGTCGGCGAGCACCGGTCCGATCAGCGCGCCGAACAGGAAGAACGTGATGCTGTTCAGGATCCCGCCGACCTCTGACAGCAGCTCGTCGTGCACCGGGGCGATGCCGATCCGGCGCACCAGGTACCCGAACGCGAACCCGGCGACGAACGAGGCGATGAAGGCGCTCCCACCCAGCTCGAGCGCGATCCCGTAGGCCGCCACCGCCGCGACCGGCGGCACGATCCGCTGCCACACCTCATCGATCCAACCCCGACGAACCGACCACCCCAGCGCGACGACCACCACGACCGCCGTCACGACCCCCGCCAGCACCCCCAGGCCGACCTCCTCCACGAGGTCTGCCACGACGGTCGTCGCGCTCTGCCGATCGAGTGACAGCTCCTCGGCGGCCAAGGCGACGAACAGCAGCGGCACACAGATCCCGTCGTTGAGCCCGCTCTCCACGTTGAGGCCCTGACGCACCCTCGACGGCAACCGCGGATCGGTCACCACCGCCTGACCGAGTGCCGCATCCGTCGGCGCCAGGATCACCGCCAGCACCAGCGCCTCGGATGCGGTGAGCCCCCCGAGCAGCGACGTCCCGAGCACCTCACCGGCCAGGATCGTCAGCGGCAGGCCGATGCCGAGCAAGCGCAGCGGGATGGCGGCCTCGTAGCGCAGCTGTGTCACGCTGATGCGCGACGCGTCCTCGAACAGCACGAACGCCAGCGTCGCCTCGGCCGCCAGCTTTAGGGTCGCCTCGTCGACGAACGGGTCGAACACCCCGAGCACCTCCGGCCCGGCGAGGTAACCGCCTGCCACCATCACCATGGCCAGGCTGATCACGGTCGACCTCAGCCGCATCGACACCAGGGCGTAGCCACCGATCACAGCAGCCATCACGGCGAGGTCCACTCCGTCCACCGCCGCGAGTGTGGCATCACCACCGTGCCCACCCCGGTAGCGTCCGGCGACGGTGGACGAATCGACAGCGCCCGACGGACCCTCGCTGCCGGCTCTGTGGCCACGCGACGCGCCTCCGGCGTTCCACGTGCTGGCCAAGCCCACCGGGGCCATCTGCAACCTCGACTGCACGTACTGCTTCTTCTTGTCGAAGGAGCTGCTGTACCCCGGTGACCGCTTCCGAATGGCCGACGAACTGCTGGCCCGCTACCTCCGCCAGCTCGTCGAGTCGCACCGCGCCGACGAGGTCACGATCGCATGGCAGGGGGGCGAGCCCACGCTGATGGGTGTCGACTTCTTCCGCCGCTCCGTCGAGCTCGTCCAGTCGTACCTCCGGCCGGGACAGACCGCCAGCCACACCATCCAGACCAACGGCACGCTCCTGAACGACGAGTGGTGCGAACTGTTCGCCACGCACGGGTTCCTGGTGGGGCTGTCGCTCGACGGCCCGCGTGAGCTCCACGACGCCTACCGGGTCGACAAGCACGGCCGGGGCACGTTCGACCGGGTGATGGACGCGGCACGCCTCCTGTCGCGCCACGGCGTCGACTTCAACATCCTCTGCACGGTCCATGCCGCCAACCAGGACCACCCGCTCGAGGTGTACCGGTTCCTGCGTGACGACGTCGGCGCCCGGTTCCTGCAGTTCATCCCCATCGTCGAGCGAGCCACGCCCGAAACCCTCGGCGTCGCCAACCTCGGCTGGAGCGGCAGCCGCAAGGGGCGGCCGCTCTACAGCAACGAAGGGTCACTGGTGACGGAGCGCACCGTGGGGTCGCTCGCCTGGGGCCAGTTCCTTGCCACCATCTTCGACGAGTGGGTGCGACGCGACGTCGGCGAGGTGTTCGTGCAGCACTTCGACACCGCACTCGCCTCGTGGCTGGGCATCCCCCCGGCGATGTGCGTGTTCCGCGAGACGTGCGGGTCGGCGCTGGCGCTCGAGCACAACGGCGACCTCTACAGCTGCGACCACTTCGTGGAACCCGCCCACCGGCTCGGCAACATCGGCGAGACCCATCTGGTCGAGCTCGTGGCCTCACCACAGCAGGTGGCGTTCGGGCGGGCCAAGCTCGACACGCTGCCCGACCAGTGCCGGCGCTGCGACGTCCGCTTCGCCTGCCACGGGGAGTGCCCGAAGAACCGCTTCGCCACCACGGTCGACGGCGGGGCCGGGCTCAACTACCTGTGCGAAGGCTACTACCACCTGTTCCACCACATCGACGCACCGATGCGGATCATGGCCGACCTGCTGCGCCAGGGTCGCCGCGCCGACGGTGTGATGGCCGTGCTCGCGAACGCGGAGGCGGCGCGCTACCGCGCAGCGGGACGCAACGACCCCTGCCCCTGCGGCAGCGGCCGCAAGCTGAAGCACTGCCACGGCCGGACCGCCCCCACGGACTGAGCGCGAGCGGTCTACGCCGGGTGCACGGCGTGCGCGGTGGACCCGGGGTAGAAGACGGACTCGTGGCCGTCGTCCCAACGGACCCGGTAGTGGGCCGTGTCGCCCTCACCCAGCACCTCGAGCACCTCGCCGCTGCGGGGTGGGCTGCCCAGCTCGGTGTTGTCGACGACGATCCTGTCACCGACCTTGGCGTGGATGTCCATGGTGGCCTCCTTCCCAGTTGAATCCGGCGTCACTGTCGAGTCTGGCGCTACCGTTGCGGCGCCCGCAACGCCGCCTCCAGCAGGACCCGCCGCTCGGCCGAGGCGATGACCCGCCGAGCCGCGAGGGCGGCGTCAGGGTTCACCGAGATCGACGTGATGCCCGCTCGCACCAGGACCTCCGCGAACTCCGGCCGGTTCGACGGCGCCTGGCCGCACAGCGACGACGTGAGTCCAGCGTCTCGGGCCGCACCGATGATCGCCCGGATGGCCGCCACGACCGCCGGGTCCGACTCGTCGAACAGCTCGGCGCAGACCTCGCTGTCGCGGTCAACCCCCAGCATGAGCTGGGTGAGATCGTTCGAGCCGATCGACACGCCGTGGATGCCCATCTGGGCGTAGTCGGGGATCCGGTAGACGACGGACGGCACCTCGGCCATGACCCATCGGAGCAGGCTGCGCTGACGCCCGAGCGGGCTGGCATCGATCAGCTCCAGGCAGCTCTCGAGCTCCCAACCGGTGCGCACGAACGGCAGCATCACGTGCAGGTTCGGCGCCTCCTCCCGCGCCTCGGCCAGGGCCTCGAGCTCCAGGCGGAACACCTCCGGCTCGTGGATGTACCGGTAGCAGCCCCGGTACCCGATCATCGGGTTCGCCTCCTCCGGCTCCACCTCGCCCCCGACCAGGTTGCGGAACTCGTTCGTGCGGAAGTCGGTGGTGCGGTAGATGACGGGCCGGCGGCCGAACGGCCGGGCGATCGCGAGCAGGCCGTCGCGCAGCTTGCCCACGAACTCCGCCTGGCGGCCCTCGGCGATGAGCCGCCGGGGGTGCTCACCGCCGAGCGCCTCGGTCAGCAGGAACTCGGCCCGCAGCAGCCCGACGCCGTCGACGGGCATCGCCGCCACCTTCTCGGCCTGCTCGGTCAGGGCGAGGTTCACGTACAGCTTGGTGGCCGTCGCCTCGACCGTGGCCACCGGTGCCGCCGCCTCCACCCTGCCGACCGGGCCAGCGACGACCGGTGCCGGCGCCGCGACCCGGCCCTCGACCACGTTCCCTCGGGAACCGTCGACAGTGACGACCTCGCCGTCGCGAAGGGCGGTGGTGGCCACCCGGGTGGCGACCACGCAGGGGATGCCCATCTCGCGGCTGACGATCGCGGCGTGGCAGGTGAGCCCACCGCCGTCGGTGACGACGGCAGCCGCCCGACGCATCACCGCGGCCCAGTCCGGTGTGGTCATCGGCGCCACCAGGATCTCGCCCTGCTGCAGCAGCGCCCCCTCGCGGGGTGACTGCAGCACGCGCACGGCGCCGCTGGCTACACCGGGGCTCGCCCCGAGCCCGGTGACCAGCACGGCACCGAGGTGCTCCTCCTCCGGTGGTACGGCGACCGCCTCGACCGTCGGTCCGGAGAGTGTCGTGATGGGCCGTGACTGCACGAGCACGAGACCCTCCGGTCCGTAGGCGAACTCGATGTCCTGGGGGACGCCGTAGTGCCGCTCGACCGCCTCGGCCAGGTGCGCGACCTCGGCCACCTGCTCGTCCGTGAGCTTGCGGGCCTCGCCGGTGGCGGCCAGGCGGACCTCCTCGTCGGCGCCGCTGGCGCCCCGGACGATCGAGTGCGACTGCAGTCCCACCCGGGACGAGACGAGGCGATCCGCGTCCTTGTCCCAGACGTACGTGTCCGGCTCGACCTGGCCAGACACCAGCACCTCGCCCTGGCCGAGGACGGCCTCGATGACCATCCGCTCGGGTCGTGGGCCGGACGGGTCGACCGTGAACACCACGCCGGAGCGGTCGACGTCGACCATCCGCTGCACCACCACGGCGATGGCGGGCTCCTCGTCCATGGCTCGTGCGGCCCGGTAGGCGAGCGACCGAGCGCCGAACAGCGAGGCCCAGCACTCGACCAGCTTCTCCACCACCTCGTCGTCGGTGGCCACGTTGGTGAACGTCTTGTTCATCCCGGCGAACGATGCGCCAGCGGTGTCCTCGCTGGTGGCCGACGACCGCACCGCCACCTGCGCGCCGTGCCCCTCAACGAGACGGTGGTAGGCGTCGAGGAGCTCGCTGCGCAGCTCGGGGCCGATCTGGACCTGCCGGACCATCTCCGCCAGCGTCGCCGAGCGCTCGGCCAGCACCTCGGGTGGCTCGTCCGGCGAGCCCGACGCCAGCTCACGCAGGCGGGCCCGGATACCCGCAGCCTCCATCGCCTCGAGGTACGCGGCGGCGGTGACGACGAACCCCGACGGCACCGGGAAGCCGGCCCGGGTCATCTCACCGAGGTTCGCCCCCTTGCCACCGACGGTCTCGGTGTCGTGACAGCCCAGCTCGTCGAACCAGCGAATGCGTCGGATCTCGGTCGCGATGCTCATGGTGGTGCCTCCTGCGACGCCCACCCACCTTCATCGCGCCAGGCGCCTCGGTTGGTCCAGGGCCATTCGTCCGGGCCGGGTCAGATCGACGTGGCCTCGCCGATGCTTCACCCGGCGGTCATGCGTACAGCCGCTCGATCTCGTCGGCGTAGCGCTCGTACACCACGTTGCGCTTCAGCTTCAGTGACGGGGTGAGCTCGCCGGCGTCGAGGCTGAAGTCACGGGGAAGGATCGCGAACCGCTTGATCTGGCCGACCTTGGCGTAGCTGGCGTTCGCCCGGTCGATCTCGGCTTGGACCAGCGCCCGAACCCGCTCGTGCTCCGCCAGCGCCGCAAGGTCCGCCGGGAGACCCTCGGCGGCCGCCCAGGCCAGGATCTCCTCCGGGTCGAGCGTGATCAGCGCCACGGGATACGGCCGGCGGTCGCCGTACATGACGGCCTGCGAGATCCATCGTGACCGCCGGAGGTCGCCCTCGATGTTGGCCGGGGTCAGGTTCTTGCCGCCGGCCGTGATGATGATGTCCTTCTTGCGGCCGGTGATCGACACGTAGCCGTCCTCGTCGATGGCGCCGAGATCGCCGGTGCGCAAGAACCCGTCCTCGGTCATCGTCTCCTCGGTGGCCTCGGGGTTGTTCCAGTACCCCCGCATCACCATGTCACCGGCCAGCTCGATCTCACCGTCCTCGGCGAGGCGCACGACGGCGCCCGCCACGGGCCGCCCGATCGTGCCGAACCGGTAGGCGTCCGGCAGGTTGAGCGTGCCGATCGAGGTGGTCTCGGTCATCCCCCAGCCCTCGAAGACCGGTACCCCGGCGGCGTAGAAGAACTCGAGGATCTCCTTCGCGATCGGCGCCGCACCGGACACGGCGTAGCGCAGGCGGCCACCGAAGATGCCCCGCACGAGCGAGAACATCTCCCGGTCCACCCGCTCGAACAGGTCGAGCTCGTCCGCTGCGACCTCCTCGCCCCGCCGCTGCGCGTCACGCACGGCGATGCCCAGCTGCACGGCCCGGGCGAGGTCGGCCTCGCCGCCGGGGGGCGCCATGCCCATCGCCAGCGAGTACACCTTCTCGAAGATGCGCGGGACCGATGGCAGGACCGTCGGCTTGAGCTGACCGAGCTCGGCGACGATGTGCGCGGTGTCACCGCCCCAGAAGACGATCGCTGCGCCGACCTCGATGCAGTCCGCCATGACCAGCTGTGCGAACACGTGGGCGAGAGGCAGGTACAGGTAGGCCGTGTCACCCTGGCCGAACAGCGCCATCTCGATGGCGGAGCGCCGGGCGGCGGCGAACCCGCGGTTCGTGAGCACGACGCCCTTCGGCCGGCCGGTGGTGCCGGACGTGTAGATGATGAGGCACGGGTCGTCGAGCGTCACGGCGCCGATGCGCCGGTCGAGCTCGGAGGGGTCCACGTCGGCACCCAGCCCCGGCACCTGCGCCACGGGGATCGCGCCGGGTGCCTCGCCGTCGATGACCACGACGTGGCGCAGCTCCGGCAGACGGGACCGGACCTCGGCGATCTTCGCGACCTGGGCAGCGTTCTCGCAGACGATCACCGTGGCGCCGGAGTTGCCCACCACCCACTCGCACTCGTCGGGCGAGCTCGAGGGATAGACCGGCACGACGATGGCGCCGGCGCTCGACACCGCCAGGTCCACGACCGCGAACTCGACGCGCGTGTCGGAGAGGATGGACACCCGGTCACCGGGTTGCACACCGAGGCCGATCAGCCCGAACGCCGTCTCGCGCACCTGCTGCCACAGGTCGGTGAAGCTGAGCTCGACCCACTCGCCATCCCGGCAGAAGACGGCGGCCACCGTGTCGCCGTAGCGCTCGGCGGCGCTGCGGGCGAGGGCGGCCATCGTGTCGTTGCCGGTGTCACTCGTCACCGACGCGGACTGTAGTCCTCGACCGCCGCGGGGTCGTCCGGGCGTGGCCTGTTCACACGCGCACCACATCTCGAGGCCAGGATGGTCACGACGCGCACCCGACCCATCGGCGCCGTCGCCCCGCTTGGGCTGACCGCCGGCTCACACGTGCGTGCCGGGCGAAGCCGAGTCCGTGCAGAACGAGGCGCCCGGGGCGAAGCCGTTCGGGAAGTGGAAGCCCGGCCCCGGCCCTCCCGGCAGCGCGGCCCCACCGTTCTCGCGGACCATCTCGCCCACCATCCCCCGGTAGTCCTCCGGCCACTGCAGGTCGCTGCCGAGGCCGTGGCCGCCGCCCATCACGTAGTCACCGACCACGTGCTGGCCGTGCACCTCGATGCCGACGGCGCTCGCCGCGGCGCCTCGAACCCATGAGCGCGCCATCGCTCAGCCCACCTGCTCAGGATCCGACCGGACGACCACGGTGTCGGCCACAGCGATGATCTCGTCGACCGGAAGGTCCGCGGCGTCGGCGTGGCAGCGGATCGCCTCGGGGCTCGACGCCTCGTAGATGCACACGGTACCGACCGTGCCGTCGGCCTCGTCCAGCACGTAGCTGCGGATCCAGCGGAGGTCGTCGAGCATCTGGTTGCCCTGCTCGGTCGATCTGGCCGCTGCTGCCTGCAGGTCATCGGCGGTCTGCCACCCGCCGCGACGGAGGATCACGTACGTCTTCATTCCCCATCTCCTTCGTTCACGGGGCATCGTCGCCCGTGCGACGGTAGGGATCAGGGCCCTCACTGCGCATCGGTGGAACCACCCATCTTGGGCAGGGGGCACCGCGTGCGTCAGCTCGTGGCCAGACCCATCTCGACAGCCCGAGCGACGGTCTCGCCCCGCGTGCGCGTGCCCAGCTTGCGCATGATCGCAGCGACGTGGTGGTCGACGGTTCGTCGGGAGATGACGAGACGTTCCGCCACGTCGGCGTTGCGCAATCCATCGGCGAGCAGCTCCACGACCTCCACCTCGCGCGCCGTCAGACCGGCGGGGTGCGCGCGTGTTGCCGGCCGCGGGCCTCGGTCGAGCCCACGCACGCCGAGGCTCCGCAGCCGCTGCAGTGCCAGCCGTCCCGCCGGCACCGCACCGAGCCGCCGGAGCTCGGCCCAGGCAAGGCGCAGCGACGCCTCGTCATCGAGCTGCAGGCGGGCGAGCGCCGCCTCGTACGGCATGCCGCGCTGGTCGAACCCCTCAGCGTCCGCTGCCCAGCCGTCGACTGCGTCGCCGGCGTCGAACCCGGCGAGACGCCGCCAGAACGTCAGTCGGGCGAGCGCCTCCGAATCGATCGCGAGACCCTCTGCGAGGGCCCCGGACACCACACGGTCGACCTCGTCCATGCGCCGTTCGGTCCATGCGAGCTCCGCACCCGCCACCGCCAGGTCCAGGTGGGCGAACACCTCGTCCCGCGGCACCCCCACGGCGACCGCCGCCTCGAGCGCGTCACGCGCCCCCGGGTCACCCCGCCGCGCCCGAACGAGCGAGAGCACGAGGAGTGCCTCGTGGTGCGGCCACGGTGACTCGCGCGGGTCCTCCAGCAACGCAGTGACGTCGTCGACCGCCGCGCCCCAATCACCACGGTCGAGGCTGACTCGGGCGGCAAGGGCGAGCGCGTTGATGCGCCACAGATCCTGGGTGTGCTCGGCGCAGTAGTCGATCGCCTCATCGAGGTAGGCGTCGGCCAGATCGAGGCGTGCCGACGCCGCGCATCGAGCGCCGAGGCCGTTCCACCCCCGCGCCGCGACTTCGTGGAGACCGAGCGCCGTCGCCCACCGCACCACTGACTCCAGCTCGGCTCGACCCCGGTCGAGGTCTCGGCGCAGCAGCGCACCGGCCCGAGTGATCCGGGCGTTACCGGTCACGAACACATCCCCGTAGCGCTCACCGAGCTCGGCGGCTGCGCCGGCCAGGTCGGCACCACGGTCGAGGTCGCCGTCCGCGATGGCGTGACGCGCCTGCATCTCCCGCACGTACGCCAGCTGGACGCTGTCGGGCGTGCCGTCCACCAGCGCCTCGGCGCGATCCAACGCAGCCCTGGCCTCCTTGAGGAGCCCGCGGCAGTCGAGGTAGCCGACGAACTCGATCAGCGCCCGCGCCTCGTGCAGGTGCTCTCCCTCGCGCCGACGGCACTCGATCGCCTCACGGATCACGGCGATCGCCTCCAGCTGGTCGTCGGCGAGGTAACAGGCGCGCGAACGTCCCTCGAGCAGCGCGGCCCGCTCGCGGTCGGGCCGCCCCGCCGCGAAGCGCAAGGCCCGCGCGTACTGGGCTGCCGCTTCCCGGTACGAGCCGGCACGGGCCGCCTCACGGCCGGCTGCCGGCGCATGCCGCAGCACGGCATCGGTGTCCTGCGCCGCCTCCGCATGATGCGCCAGGAGGGCCGCATCCACATCGCCCATCAGCGAACGAGCTTCGAGTGCGGCGAGGATGCGCCGTTGGAGCGCGACCCGCCGTGAGGGGCCGACCAGCTCGTCGATGGCGACACGGCTCAGCTCGTGCCGGAAGCTGACACCGACCCGGTCCGCAGCGACGAGTCCGGTGGCCAGGCAGTGCTCCAGTGATGGCGTGACGTCGCCGAGCACCGACTCCAGCAGCCAGGTCGGCGCCTGCGGTGGGGAGAGGGCCACCACGTCGAGCAGGTCGGCGGCGTCCGCCGGAAGCGCCGACGCACGCGCCACCACCAGGTCCCGAACGCTCGGCGGCACGTCGGTACCACCGGTCGAAAGGACCTGCGTGACGAAGAACGGGTTCCCGCCCGTTCGTCGGTACAGCAGGTCGGGGTCCACGTCGTGCCCCTCGGCGAGCGTCGCGACCGCATCACACGACAGCGGCTCCATCGTCAGGCGCGTGAGCGCGGGCGAGGTGGCCAGGTCCCCGAGCAGGATCCGCACGGGATGCCCTCGCCGGAGCTCGCCGTCGCGGTAGGTCGCGATGAGGAGCGACGGGGAGGTGTCGATCCGGCGCACCAACATCCGAAGGATGTCGAGCGTGGCCCCATCCGCCCACTGAAGGTCCTCGACGACGACGACGGTCGGCTGCTCGCAGAGCAGATCCCAGAGTGCGTCGAACACGTCGCCGAGCGGTGGATCGAGTGCCAGCAGGTCGGCCAGGCGGCCCGCAGACCCGGCGACCTCGCGGAGCGGGCCCAGCGGGCGAGGCGTCGATAGCGGGTCACATGCGCCCACGACCACACGGCACCGTGTACCGACCTCACCACAGAACGCCCTCGTGAGCGCCGTCTTGCCGGCGCCGGCCTCGCCACCGACCAGGACCGCGCCGCCGCGACCGCGTCGGGCGTCGCTCAGGGCTTCGCCCAGCACCGCCAGGGCATCGTCGCGCTCGAGAAGTGCGCCGGCGGTCCCCAGATCCAGCACGGTCACTCGGCCATCGTCGCTGATTCAACCGCCGACGGCAAGGAGTTGGCCCCAGGGCGCGCCTCAGCGGCTCGAAACGGTCACGAGCCCGCAATTCGTCCGGTCGCGCCCACGGCCCGGCCGTGGCCACATCGACGCGCTGCCCGCACTCGTCGCTCACGATCGTCAGGATCAGCGAAACCGTCCGAACCCTGACGGGGGTTCGGACTGTCCACGATGTCTCGCGACATCACATCAGCGCGCTGGGAGGGAGTCGAACCCCCAACCTTTTGATCCGTAGTCAAATGCTCTATCCATTGAGCTACCAGCGCAGGTTGCGGGGGCGCAGTCTAGAGGGCCGAGATGCCGGATCGGAACCCCGGACGGCGGACGGTCAGGCGCCCCACGGCCCCCAGCCGCCGGCACGCTGGTAGAGGTCCAGCGCCGCCTGCGAGTTGAGCACGGGGTCCAGCAGCATCTGGGCGGACGTGATGCCGAGCCCGGCCAGCCATCCCTTGTGGACGCTGTAGTAGATCTGGAACAGCCCCGAGCAGCACGAGCTGCGGGCGGTCGGCACCAGGTTGCTCTCCCGCGTGGCGATCTGGATCGCACGGTCCTCGAGCTGGTCGGGCCAGACGTAGCGGATGATGTCGATCACCTGCTGGCGGGTGTACGAGCGTGGCGCGGCCGTAGCCGGCGGGGCGGTGGTGGCCGTGGTCGGGCGGGTCGTGGTCGCCGTCTTCGGCTGGGTCGTCGCGGTGGTGCGCGCCTGGGTGGTCGCCGTCCTCGGCGCCGTGGTGGCGGTGACCGCTCGGGTCGCCCCACTCGGGAGGCACACCTTGCTGCCCGGGTACAGCGGCGTCGAGACGGTGGCACTGTTCGCCTGCAGCAGCCGGCTGAGGCGCACACCGTGGATCCGCGCGATGCGCAACCAGAAGTCGCCCCGCACGGCGGTGTACGGCGACGCGCACGATGGGCGGCGGGCGAGCGTCGGGGCGGTCGTGGCCTGCGGGACGGCCGCAGCCAGTGCGGGCGTCGACGCAACGGGAGCAGCCTGCGGAGCGGCGCTCATCGACTGGACCGACGCGGGGACCTGGACCGCGGCGGGTTCGATCACGGCGACGGCGCCGGGCGCCGGCACCACCGCTGCCGGCGAGCCGTTGCCACGCAGCGCCATGAAGACCGGCAGCAGGAGGGCGAACGCGACGCCGAGCACCAGCAGACGGCGCACGAACGGGTCAGACCCGCGCCCGGCACGAGCGCCGAAGCGGCGGGAAGGTCGTCCGGTGCGACCGAGCGAGCGGGTGGAGACCCAGAAGTCGTCGTCGTCCATGGCGGTGGTGCACCCGCTCCCACGAGCGAATGTGACGAAGTGTCTACACCGGCCGTAACACGAACGCAACATCGGGCCGGGCGGGCCGTCCCGCCCGACACCGACGCTGACCGGGCCTGACGGACGCCCGGATGGCGGAGAGGGTGGGATTTGAACCCACGGACCAGGGGAAACCTGGTCAACGCCTTAGCAGGGCGCCCCATTCGGCCGCTCTGGCACCTCTCCAGGGGTGACGGATGCCGCAGCATAGCGAGCCGGGTCGACCGCCGGCACGGGCGAACCTCGGACAGGGCGATGGTGCGCCAGCGCTACCCTCGAGGCCGGAACGGTGGCAGAGCGGACGAATGCACCCGCCTTGAAAGCGGACGGCCCTCACGGGCCCGAGGGTTCGAATCCCTCCCGTTCCGCTCGTGGCTCCGTGGACGTTTGCCGGCATCCACGGAGATGTGAGGTACAGCGGGTTCGAGCCGAGCAGTTCGTCGGTGATCCCCACCTGATGGCAGGCCTCGAGGCCGGTGTCACTCTGCCCTCGGCGCATCGCCTCGAGCGAGGCCGCCGGGATGCACCTGAGGAAGACGTCGACCGCTCGCTGGAAGTCGAGATGGTCGTACAGCAGGGCCGTCGTGTCCGGAGTCGGGATGCCATCGGTGAACTCGAGAGTGCCGATCCGTGTCGTGACTCGCCCGGGTGTGGTGATCCTCGCCGGGATGGGGGTGTTGTAGCCCGGTGGGATCTCGGAACTGCTCATGGCACAACCTTCGTCCGGTAAGCCGCCTCGGGACGAGCTGCGCGCGCGTCGTGCGCAAGCATACTGACCGCCCCACGACGCAGGAGCAGGCACATGTGGGCAGCTCATCGCCCGCCGCCCCACCATCGGCGACGACCAAGCCGCCATGGCGCGGCGCATCACCACCTCCGGCGCTGGAGTCGACATCGTCGTCGGCCTCGCCGAAGCAGGCAAGACCTACGCGCTCGACACCGCCCGAGAAGTCTGGGAAACCTCTGAACACCGGGTCATCGGCGCTGCCCTCGCCGCCAAACAGCTCAGCGAAGACGCCCACATCTACGCAACCACACTCCACCTCGCTCGCGCAGTGCCCAGGGGACCTGTAGCATCGACCGCTCCTCGACTGACGAACAATGGGAGGAGCCGAATGATCTGGGCGCTGCTCGCGATACTTGGCGTACCGCTCTGGCTCCTCGCCCTCTTCCTCTTCCTCTTGCTCCGAGGCCGATCGGCGGTGAAGAAGATCCCCGGATCATTCGCCTGCAAGACGCGCTCGATCTCCGGCGACGTGGGCGGGTTCCGCGACCGGTTCCGTCGCTACACCGACAGCGCCCACTGGGTACACGACGTCCTCATCGTTCACGGGGGCAGTCCGTTCCTGAGCCGCACCATGCCACTCGGGATCACCGAGCTGGTGAGTCAATCGGAACCCCCAGACACGGTGGCGAAGCAGCTGAAGCACATGGAAGATCCCGTATCGGTTCGCTATCGCCTCGACTCCGGCGCCGTCATCGAGGTGGCGTGCACCAAGTCCGATGCGGGCCGGGCGCTAGGTCCGTTTTCCGCCTCACCACCGGCAATCGAGCCACCGGGCCTCGAACTCGGCCGCTCGTAATCCGTCGCGGATTCGGTGACGCGATCGAGGGTGGCCCGCCGTCCCCACCGGTTCCATGGCTGGGGACCTTCATCGAGATCAACGCCCTACCAATGCCGTCGATCCGTTGGGCCGGCGGGCCGTATGGTTCTTCTCACTCGATGTGCACCGCACCGCGATCGCCGCAATTGCGCGGTCGGTCTTCGCGCTCTCGTACTGCTGGGCGCGCGCCACCCATGAGCGTCACGGCGAGCGACACCGGTACCAGATGAGACGGGGGACTCGGAGCGAGGCGGCAGTCGCCGACCTGGCCTTCACGGTCGGCGCCGCGCTCGAGGACGACGAGATCACCGACCTCGACCACTTCCTGTCGGCGCGGTGGGCACTCGTGACCCGGCCGACGCCGCCGACGGCGGCCTCCGAGGACCCCGGTTGCTCCCGCGCGGGTGGGGATCGCGCAGGTGTTCGGGGGGCTTCATTAGGCTCGCCTGCCGGGATGAGCGGATGACGCAGCGACGCAGGACGACCACCTCCAACTTCGGCGCCGGCGCCCGGGAGAGCCACGACTCGACGCCCTTCTACGACCGGTTCCGCTCCCCGGAGCTGTCCGACGACGACAGGATCGCGCCACCCGAGCCAGTGGTCGAGCCGTTCGTGCACGGCGACGCTCGGCGCATGGACGCCATCGCGGACGCCTCGGTGGCGCTGGTCGTCACGTCCCCGCCGTACTTCGCCGGCAAGCAGTACGAGGAAGAGCTCGAGCGCGAAGGTGTGCCCTCGTCGTATCTCGAGTACCTCGAGATGCTGACGGAGGTGTTCGCCGAGTGTGTGCGCACGCTCGAGCCCGGCGGGCGCATCGCCGTCAACGTGGCCAACCTGGGCCGCAAGCCGTACCGCAGCCTGTCGTCCGACGTGATCCGCATCCTCGAGCACGACCTCGGCCTGCTGCTGCGGGGCGAGCTCATCTGGCAGAAGGGCGAAGGGGCCAACGGCTCGTGCGCGTGGGGCTCGTTCCGCAGCGCCGCCAACCCGGTGCTGCGCGACATCACCGAGCGGGTCGTGGTGGCGAGCAAGGGTCGCTTCGACCGCGCCCGGTCGGTGAAACAGCGTGCCGCAGAGGGCCTCCCCCACGTGTCCACGCTGATGACCGAGGACTTCATGGCGCTCACCCTCGACGTGTGGTCGATCCCGCCCGAGAGCGCCCGGCGCGTCGGCCACCCGGCCCCGTTCCCTGTCGCGCTGCCCGAGGCTCTCATCCGGCTCTACACGTTCGAGGGCGACCTCGTGCTCGATCCGTTCATGGGTAGCGGCTCGGCCCTGGTTGCCGCGGCCCGGCTCGGGCGCCGCTACATCGGCTACGACCTCGACGCCGGCTACGTCGAGATCGCCCGCCGTCGCGTCGGCGAGGCGCTGGAGACTTCCAGTACGGCGCCGGAGCCGACCCACCCCATGGTCACCGAGGGCAAGGCCGCCGATCGTCTCGCCGAGCAGCTCCTCGTCGACGCCGGGTTCGTCATCGAGGGTCGCGACCGCCGGCTCCGTGGCACCGGGGTCGCAGTCGACCTGGTGGCCACCGACGCCTCCGGTGCGACGTGGTACTTCGACGTGGGCGGCTCCTTCACCAGCTTGCAGGGGGGTCTCTCCCGCACCGACGCCGTGTGGCGGGCCCTCGGCCGCGCCGCGGCCACCAAGGCCGCGCGCGGCTGCGCACCCTTCGTGGTGCTCACCAGCCAGCCGCCGAAGCGCTCGAGCGACGGCGACACCGCGCTGCGCGCCGGCGGACCGGAGGTGGTGTTCGACGTGGTCGACATGCTCTCCCCGGATGGCATGGACCGGCTCCGGCGCTACGCCGAGGGAGGGGTCGGCCAACCGGTGCCAGGGTTCTGGCGACCCCGCGACCTCGGTGGCTGAGCGGCGCCCGGATCGCTTCGACAAGACTCACGGGCCGTGGGCACGCTGATGGGATGGCCGACCTGGGGACTGATCCCGATCGACCGGGTGCTCGAGGACCTCCGCGCCGGCGCCTTCGACTCGTGAACTCTCACCGCCCACGACAAGGAGCCCACACCCGTGCCGATCGTGCTGAACGACCTCCCGATCTGGCTGCTCGCCACCCTCGTGATCGGCGGCTTCGTCGCCGGCTCTGCGCTGGCGCTCCTCGCCGTGCGGCGCTGGGTGCTGCCCCGCCTGGACATCGAGTCGGAGGATTCCGAGTTCGGTGGTGCGATGGTTCAGGCGATCCTCGTCTTCTACGCGCTGGCGGTGGCGCTCGTCGCGGTCGGCACGTGGGAGAGCCATTCCGCCATCGCCGACCAGAGCTCCACCGAGGCGGCGACGATCGCGGCGCTGTACCGGCAGTCGCTGCTGTTCCCCGACGACGTGCGCGACGAGCTCCGCGAGCGGCTGACGAACTACACGACGTACATCATCAACGAGGCGTGGCCCGCGCAGTCCCGTGGCGAGATCCCCCGGGGCGGCCCGGACTACGTGACTGCGATCCAGGACACCCTTGGCAGCTTCGATCCGCCCACGGCCGGCCTGCAGAACGTCCACAGCGAGGCCCTTGCCGACTTCAACGACCTGGTCGAGCTGCGCCGCCTCCGCCTCGACGCTGTCGGCAGCCACCTGTCCGGGGCGATGTGGATCTTCGTGCTCGGGGGCGCGGCCCTCGCCATCGCGTCGACCTTCTTCTTCGTCGTCGCCGACCGGCGCCTGCACCTGATCCTGGTCTGCCTGCTGGCGGCGTTCATCGGGATGGTCGTGGTCATCATCGCCGCCTATGACCGACCCTTCGTCGGGGACCTCCAGGTCACCCCCTCGGCCTACGAGCTGCTGCTCAGCTCGCTGGCCGGCGCCGGCTGACCACACCAAGACCCGTCAGGGCAGCCCCAGCAGCGAGAGCACCTCGGCCCGGAGCTCGTCGATCCCCGTGCCGCGCTCGGCGCTCACCCAGGCCACATCGGCCCGAGCGACACCGAGGCGCTCGGCCAGCTCGGCCCGGCGGGCGGGGCGCCGTGACGAGCGCACCTTGTCGGACTTGGTGGCGACCAGTCGCATGGGAAGCCCGATCTCGTCGAGCCAGTCCACGGTCTGCAGGTCGAGCGGGGTCGGGCCGACCTCACCGTCGATGAGCACCAGCACCCGGTCGAGGGTCGCCCGCTCCAGGAGGTACCCCTCCACCATGTCCTTCCACCGCCGGCGCTCGGAGCCCGAAGCCTTGGCGTAGCCGTAGCCCGGCAGGTCGACCAGCCAGCGACCCGAGCCCGCCGGCCCCGCCTCGAACACGTTCAGCAGTCGCGTCGCGCCAGGCGTCTTGGAGGTGCGCGCCAGGTCACGGCGGCGGGCGAGCGCGTTCAGCAGCGATGACTTCCCGACGTTCGAGCGTCCGACGAGCGCGAGCTCGACCTCGGCCGCCGGCAGCTCGGCCACCGACGCAGCGGAGCGCAGGAAGCGGATCGGGACCGGCGACGACACTGCGGCGAGCCTACGGACGGCGGCACGAGGTCGCCGGTTCAAGCCAAGATGTCCGGATGCCGATCCCCGGCCACATGCAGCGGACGTATGTGACGCAGCGCGCTCACGAGCACGAACGCCGTGACATCACGGCGCGCGTGGGTCGCGCCGTCGTGGCGATGGTGCTCGTCGTTCCCCTGCTTGCGGCCCTGGTCCCGGTCCCCGCCGCGTCGGCCGCCTCCACGTCGGTCCTCGTCCCGGTGGGACCGATCCGCCTGGCCGACACCCGCACCGGAGAGGGGTTCAGCCGTCCGGCCGCCGACCGCATCCGGGTGGTGGTGGCCGGGCGCGACGGCGTGCCCGGAGATGCCGTTGCCGCCGCCGTCACGCTGACCGCCACCGACAGCACTGCCGCCGCGTACCTGACGGCGTGGCCCTCCGGGACGGCCCAGCCGCTGGCGTCCAACCTCAACGTGGATGGGCCGGGCCGGACGGTGGCGAACTCGGCGATCGTGGCGCTCGGCGCCGGCGGCGCCATCGACGTCATGGTGTCCGCGCCGGCACAGCTGGTGGTCGACCTCACGGCGGTGTTCGTACCGGCAGACTCCTCCGCCAGCGGACGCTTCGTCGCCACGGACCCGGTCCGCGTGGCCGACACCCGCTGGAGTGGCGTGCCGGTCGCGCCCGGTGGGGATCTGCTCGTGCCGCTACCACCGGGCGTCCCCTCGGACGCCACCGCGCTGGCCGTGAACGTCACCGCCGTCACCCCGAACCGCACCGGATACTTCACCGCGTACCCAGCCGGCGCGAGCCGCCCGTGGTCGTCGGTGCTCAACACCGACCGTGACGACCAGGTCAGAGCGGCGACGGCGATCGTGCCGGTCGACGCCGGTGGGCTGCGGATCTTCTCGTCGTCGGGCGGCCACGTGGCACTCGACGTGGTGGGGTGGTTCACCGGGGCCTCGGCTCCCGACAGCGCCGATGGGCTGTTCGTGCCCTCGGCACCGGCCCGCATCCTCGACACCCGGCCGAGCCGCATCCCGGTCCATCCGGGCGGCACCATCGAGGTGATGGCCGGTGACGGCGCCGCCGTGGTCGTCAACACCACCATGGCCGAGCCCCGCTCGGCGGGCTACCTCGCCGCTCACGCTGCCGGCACACCGGTGCCGGAGACCTCCACTGTCAATGCCGCCGGGCGCTTCGATGCCGTCGCCAACCTGTCGATCGTGCGCCGCTCCACCCGGGGCATCGCGCTCAGCTCGCCCTCAGGCGCGCACGTGGTCCTCGACGTGGCGGGTTGGTTCACCGGCGCCCCTGTGGCCGCCGCGCTCCCCGTCCCCGGCAACGTGGCCCCGCCCCCCGGGCGGGTGCTGCTGATCGGTGACTCCACCCTGGCCGGCGTGCGCTGGTACGGCAACGCCCGGGTGGCCCTCCAGGGGTTCGACTACACGCTCGATGCCGAGTCCTGCCGGCGACTCGTCGGCACCTCATGCCGGGGACGAGAGGGCTACGCCCCCTCCAACGCCGTCAACGCCATCCTCTCCAAGCCGGGCACGTTCGACACGGTCGTGCTGATGACCGGGTACGACGACTGGGGGTCCTACTTCGCCAGCGCCGTCGGTCAGGTCGTCGCCGCTGCCCGGGCGAAAGGCGCCCGCCACATCGTGTGGTTGACCTACCGGGTCGACGTGGGTTACGTGGCACCGTCGAACGCCGCCAGCGACGGCACCTACCGGTCCAACAACCGCATCCTGCGGGAGGTCCAGTCGCTGTACCCCGACCTCGTCATCGCCGACTGGGACGCGTACAGCCGCCACCTGACGAGCTGGTTCACCTCCGACGGCATCCACCTCACGCCATCCGGCTCGTACGGCGTGGCCGACTACATCAGCCGCTTCGTGTCGTGGTGGGAGGTCCGTCCCTGCCCGCAGCCCTGGACCCCCACTGAGTCCATCCCGAACCCGTGCGACAACCCCGACCTCGCCGGCCGCGTCCCCGACCTCTACGGCCTCTACCTGAGCTGACCCGCTCTCTCCCGGAACTGGTCCCAGGACGTAGCGCTCAGCGCTACTTCCTGGGACCAGAACGGAAGAAGGGGGGTCAGGGCTGGGTGATGCGGGAGCGGAGGTCGGTGACCCAGTCGTCGGCGCGGCGCCAGCGGGCGTCGGCGTGCTCACGGGCGGTGTGCGCGTGCTCGCCCGCCGCCGGGTAGGAGCCGAGGAACTTCACGCCGCCCTGCTTCGCGTGCAGTGAGCGCAGCGCGTCGGCGAGCAGCTCATCGGCGATGTGGCCCTCGGCGTAGATGACGAAGCAATAGTCGCCCAGCCCGCCCTCCTTGGTGGGCCGCGAGATGAGGTTCGACAGATTGATCCGCCGGGCCGCGAACTCCTGCAGGATCGAGATCAGGCTGCCCGGCTCGTCGGCCCGCTGGAACACGACCAGCGCCGTTCGGTCGTGGCCCGTCGGTGCCGGGATGCCGTCGCGGGCGACGAGCAGGAACCGGGTCCGGTTGCCCGGGTGGTCGGCGATGTCGGCCGCCAGCACCTCCAAGCCGTACACGCCGGCCGCGGCCCGCGGCCCGATCGCTGCGGTCGTGAGGCCGGGGTCCTCGGCAACCGTGCGAGCGGCGTCGGCCGTGCTGCTCGCGGTGCGCACCTCGGCCCGGCCGAGCACCCGGCGCAGGTAGGCGTGGCACTGGGCGCTGGCCACGGGCAGCGACAGCACGGCCTCGATCCCGTCGACGGTCGTGCCGGGTCGCGCCAGCAGGCACAGCTCGATGTCCAGCTCGACCTCACGCTGGATCAGCAACGAGAAGTCGAACGCCAGCGCGTCCTGGGTGAAGTTGACCGTGCCCTCGATCGAGTTCTCGATCGGCACCAGCCCGCAGTCGACCTCGCCGTCGCGCACGGCGTCGAGCACGTCCGGCACCGTCGGGTAGGCGATGCGCTCGCCGGCCGCGAGGTCAGCCTGCGTGAGGAGGGCTTGCTCGGTGAACGTGCCGTGGGGACCGAAGAAGCCGACCCGCAGCCCGTGCTCGCAGGTCGACGGGCCGGGGGGCGGTGTCTGGGTCACGGCGGGACAGGCTACGGCAGCGCCCTCGCTCGTCTGGCAGCATTCGCCGGTGGACGAGGACGCGCTGCGCGAGCTGCTGGCCGACCTGACGGCGGGGCGCACCGACGCCGACACCGTGATCGCCCGCCTGCGCCGGCTCCCGTTCGCCGACGTCGGTGACGCCCTCGTCGACCACCACCGGCTGCTGCGCCAGGGCCGTCCGGAGGCCGTCTACGGACCGGGGAAGTCCGCCGAGCAGTGCGTGCGCATCGTTGCCGAGCTGCTCGACCACGGCCGAGGGCCCGTGCTCGTCACCAGGGTCGACGACGCCCAGACGAAGGCGCTCCTCGCTGCCCATCCCGATGGCGTGGCCCGCGCCGGCGCGGTGGCCTGGCGCCTGCCGACCCCCCACCGCGACGCCGGCGTGCTGGTGTGCAGCGCCGGCACGGCCGACGTGCCCGTGGTCGACGAGTGCGTGCTGGCACTCGAGGCGTTCGGTTTCGCGCCCCGGCGCCTCGTCGACGTCGGCGTGGCCGGCCTGCACCGCCTGCTCGCCCACCACGACGAGATCGTCGCCGCCGACGCCGTCGTCGTCGTGGCAGGGATGGAGGCGGCCCTGGCCAGCGTGATCGGGGGCCTCACCGCAGCGCCGGTGGTCTGCGTGCCGACCAGCGTCGGGTACGGGAGTGGGCTCGACGGCGTGACCGCGTTGCTGGCGATGACCGCCAGCTGCTCGAGCGGCGTGACGGTCGTCGGCATCGACAACGGGTTCGGTGCCGCCTGCGCCGTCGCCCGGATGCTGCGATGACCCGAACCGCCTGGTTCCACTGCTTCGCCGGCACCGCCGGCGATATGGCGCTCGGCGCGCTCGTCGCGGCTGGCGCCGATCCGGACCGCGTCGCCGCCACCGTCGCCGCGCTCGACATCGACGGCTGGGCGCTCACGTTCGAGGCGGTGCAGCGCCACGGCATCGGCGCCACTCGCGCCGTCGTCGCCGTCCACGACCATGCCGGCCACCATCCCCACCGGCCGTTCGCCGAGATCCGCCGGCTGCTCGGCGCCGCCGAGCTCCCGCCGCGGGTGCGCGAACGGGCCACGGCCGTGTTCACGGCGCTGGCGGAGGTCGAAGGAGCGCTGCACGGCACCCCGCCCGACGACGTCGAGCTGCACGAGGTCGGCTCGCTCGACGCCATCGTCGACGTCGTGGGAACGTGCGCGGCGCTCGAGGACCTCGACATCGACCGCGTGACGTGCAGCCCCATCACGGTCGGCACCGGCACGATCCGGGCCGCCCACGGCGTGCTGCCCAACCCCGCGCCCGCGACGGCAGCGCTGCTCTCCCGGGCCGGGGCACCGGCGCGGGGCCTCGACGACCCCCTGGAGCTCGCCACCCCGACCGGCGTGGCGCTCATGACCGTGCTCGCCGACTCCTTCGGCCCGATGCCGGCGATGGCGGTGGCGGCGACCGGGTTCGGCGCGGGCAGCGCCGACACGGACGGGCGGCCCAATGTGGTGCAGGTCGTCGTCGGCGAGACCGCCGGCCCAGCGAGCACCACGGCGGAGGCCTCTGGCCAGCCGGTGCGCCTCCTCGAGGTGAACGTCGACGACGTCACCGGCGAGGTGCTCGCCCACACCGTGGCCGCGCTCCTCGCGGCCGGCGCCCACGACGCCTGGGCGACGCCGATCGTCATGAAGAAGGGCCGGCCGGCGCACACCGTCCACGCCCTGTGCGACCCGGCCCTCACCGCCGACATCGCGGCGGTCCTGGTGGCAGAGACAGGCAGCCTCGGGGTGCGCGGCACGATCCTCGAGCGGTGGCCACAGTCCCGCGACGAGATCACGGTTCTCGTCGAGGGCCACCCGATCCGGGTGAAGCGCTCCTCGGGACGGGCCAAGGTCGAACACGACGACGCGGCCATCGCCGCCGCCGCGCTCGGCTGGCCGCTGCGTGCGGTGCTGCTCGCCGCCGAGGCTCAGGCGAGCCCGAGCGCCTGATCCACTGCGGCGTCGATGTCCTCGACGCCCATCTCGCCACTGTTGCGGTACAGCACCGTGCCGTCCTCGCCGACGATCACGAACTGCGGGAAGCCGCCGACGCCGTACACCTGCGCCGCCGTGCGGTCGGCGCTGTCGGCCATCACCGGCCAGGGCCAGCCCTTGTCCACGATCCACTCCGATGGCGGGTAGTTCGGGGCGTTGGCGTCGACCGAGGTGGACACGCCGACGATCTGCAGTCCTTCGGGCACGCCGCCGCCCTCGGCCCACTCGATCAGGCGCGGGATCTCGGCGTTGCAGTGCGGGCACCAGTGGGCGAGGAAGACCACCATGTACGGCCCACCCTCGCCGGGCAGCACGTCGACCGGCGTCTGGTCGAACGACAGCCCCTTCAATGTGGGCGCGGTCATGCCGATCGCGCCGTCGTTGGCCACCGAGGCGAACGTGGGCAGCGCCTCGCCCGAGATCTCGACCGGCAGCATCTCGGCCACCACCTCGCCGATGCTCGTGGGCGGCAGCCCGCTGCCGTCATCACCGCCGCCGTTGCCGCCACCGCTGCTGGCGATGATGGCGACGACCGCGGCCACGACCACGACGAGCGCGATGACACCGCCGACGATCCACGGCGTACGGCTCTTGGCGGGCGGCGGCGCCGTGCGGCTGGGGGTGGACTTGGTGGCCATGGGTCAGGTCTCCTCGTAGCGAACGGTCAGGAGGGTGATGATGGCAACGAACCCGGCGAACGCCATGAACGCCAGCGTCACGAAGCCGAGCTCTCGGAACCAGGGGATCGTGCACGGGACGGTCACATCGCACGAGCCGGAGTCGAACGAGGGCTTCCACTCGATCAGGTAGTGGTAGGCCGAGATGGCGGCGCCGATGCCGGCCACCGGCACGGCGTACCACTTCACCGCCCGATCCCGCCGGAGCATCGCCACCAACAAGATCACGGCGAGCGGGTACATGGCGATGCGCTGGTACCAGCACAGCCGGCAGGGTGTGTAGTTCGCGACCTCGCTGAAGTAGAGGCTCCCCAGCGTGGCACCGGCCGCGACGAGCCAGGCGAGCGGTAGCGCCACCGACGACACCGCCCGAACCGCGTCGGCGGCGATCTGGACGCGCGGTGCCAGCAGCCGGGCGATGATCAAGAGCACGGCACCGCCGAGCGCGACCAAGGACAGCAAAGAGGTGAAGAGCTCGACCGCCTGCACGTCCACGGGCGCCCATTCTGGCGGCTGGTCGCGGCAACGGCACGGGTCCTAGGACCCTGTTTGGGAGCGGCGTCGCACCGCCGCGATGGCACGATCGCGGCGTGCAGGTGCCGATCCCTCCCGTCGTCGCGGCGTCCTGGGTCCTCGACCGGCTCACCACCGACCCGCTCGTCGTGCTCGCCGACGTGCGGTGGTACCTCGACGGCCGTCCCGGACGAGCGGCGTTCGAAGATGCGCACCTCCCGGGTGCCGTCTTCGTCGACCTCGACCACGACCTGTCCCGCGCCGACCTCGACCCGACGGAGGGCCGCCACCCGCTGCCGGCGCCGGCGACCTTCGCTGCGGCCATGGGCCGGCTCGGCATCGGCGACGAGCACCTCGTCGTCGCCTATGACGACAGCGGCGGCATGAGCGCCGGCCGGCTGGTGGTGATGCTGCGGATGCTGGGACGACGAGCGACGTTGCTCGACGGTGGGCTGGCCGCCTGGCCCGGTCCCGTCGATCGTGGTCCGGGGCTCGAGCGCGAGCAGGCCGTGTTCACCCCGTCACCGTGGTCCGGCTGGTCGGCTGACCCGGAACGCCCGGCCGCCACCGGGTAGCGTCGCTCGGCGCATGCCAGCCGACGACGACCGCCCCGAGCACGTCCTGCGCGAGCTGCGCCGCACTCGCCGGCACCACCGGGTCGGTCAGATCGAGTGGTTC
Source organism: uncultured Ilumatobacteraceae bacterium (assembly GCA_964556225.1). Classification (GTDB taxonomy): domain Bacteria; phylum Actinomycetota; class Acidimicrobiia; order Acidimicrobiales; family Ilumatobacteraceae; genus CAZKVJ01. The sequence continues at coordinate 13,378 of CAZKVJ010000021.1, read as the reverse complement.
GAGGCCCTGTACCGGGTGTACCTCGCCGCGATCGTCGGCGGCGGATCCATCCTGTTCCTCTCCGGGCTCGTGCCGGACACCGAGCTCACGTCGTCGGAGCTTGCCGACGTGACCCGTCTGGGGCCTGCCGTGCTCGGGCTGGTCGCCGTGGTGGCGCTGGCGATGGGCCTGCGCAGCGGGGCCAACGGTGGACCGCTCGCCGTGGAGGACGCCGACGTCCGCTACGTCCTGCTGGCGCCGCTCGATCACCGCCGGGCGCTGCACCACCCGGCAGTGCAGCGCATCCGCGCCGTCGCATTCGCCGGGGCCCTCGCCGGCGCGATCGCCGGAGAGCTGGCCGCCCGGCGAATGCCCGGCGATCTCGGCGAGTGGGCGGCGTGGGGCGTGGTGTACGGCGTGTCGTGTTCGTTCGCCTACGTCGGCGGGGCGCTCGTGGCGCACGGCCTGCGGCTCCCCCGCTCGGCGGCGTTCGTGGTCGGAGCCGTGCTCTTGGTCTGGCAGGCCGCGGCGGTGGTCAGCGGCGGCGACGTGTGGGGTCCCGCCGACCCGCTCGGCCACCTGGCGCTGTGGCCGCTCGATGCCGACCCCGCCGCACTGCTGGAGCCGCTCCTGCTCGTCGCGCTGGTCGCCGCCGGCCTGGCCCTGCTCGGGCGCATGTCGCTCGAGGCCCTGACCCGCCGGAGCGGGCTGGTGGCCCAGCTCCGCTTCGCCGTCACGCTCCAGGACGTCCGCACCGTGATGCTGCTGCGCCGTCAGCTCGGACAGGAGCACACCCGACGCCGGCCGTGGCTGCGACTCCGGCGCAGCGGCCGGGGTGGGGTCGTGTGGCGCCGCGACTGGAGCGGGCTGCTGCGCTTCCCCTTGCGCCGTCTGGGCCGCATGGCGCTCCTCGCCGCCACCGCCGGTGCCTGCACCGCCGTCGCCTACCGGGGGGTCACCCCGGCCGTGGTCGGCGCCGGCCTGGCCCTGTTCGTGCTCGGCCTCGAGGCGCTGGAGCCGCTCTCGCAGGAGATCGACCAGGTCGACCGCCGCCTGTCCTATCCCGCCGTCACCGGACCGTTCCTGCTTCGCCACGTTCCGGCCACGGCCGCCGTGCTCGTCCCGTTCGCCGTGATCGCCGCCGGGACCGCGGTCGCCGTCGAGCAGGGTGCGACGAGCGCGGCGGTGGCCGCCGTGATGGCGCTGCCGATCACCTGGGCCGGGGCGTGCGGGGCAGTGGTCAACGTGGTGAAGGGCGCGCCGGACCAGAGCACCGAGGCCGCCGAGGGGATGTTCCTGCCGCCCGAGGTGAGCGGGATCACCACCGTCGTGCGAGGGGTCTGGCCGCTCGTGGTGTCGGTGGCGGGCGTGCTGCCCATCCTGCTCGTGCGCGAAGCGGTCGACGAGGGCGAGCACGCTGTCGCCACCGCCGTGCGCAGCGTCATCGCCTGCGCGCTGCTCATCGCTGCCACCATCGTCTGGGTCCGCTACCGCGACGACGTGCGCCGCTGGTGGCGGGCCACCGTCGACGAGGCACAGCAGGCGCGCGCGTCGACAGGAGGTCCCCGGTGAGGAGCAGACGATGAGCCGCCACCCGCAACCACCCCGACCCCCACGACCTCCGACCCGGAACCCCGCCGTGGTCGAGAAGCTGGGCGCGCTCGTCGCCACTGGGCTCGGAAAGGACTACGGCGACCAGCAGGGCCTCGACCCGCTCGATCTGCGCATCGAGCTCCACCAGCGTGTCGCCTTGGTCGGCCACAACGGGTCCGGCAAGACGACACTGCTGCGCATGGCGGCGGGCCTGCTGGAGCCGACGTCAGGGAAGGTCGAGGTGCACGGCTTCCCCGCGGGCAGCCTCCCCGCCCGGCGCGTGTGCGCCTACCTGTCCGACCACCCCACCTTCTACGACGACCTGTCGATGTGGGAGCACCTCGAGTACGTGGCCCGCCTGCACGGTGTCGCCGACTGGCAGCAGCTCGGCGCCGACCTGCTCGGCGTGCTCGGCCTGTACGACCGGGCCGACGACCTGCCCGGCCGGTTCAGCCGCGGACTGCGCCAGAAGGCTGCCATCGCTCTGGCCTTCGTGCGGCCGTTCGAGGTGCTGCTCGTCGACGAGCCGTTCGTGGGTCTCGACAGCGCCGGGAAGGACGCGCTGATCGGTCTGCTCGAGCAGGCGGCCGACGAGGGTGCCACCCTGCTCGTAGCCACCCACGAGCTGTCGTACGTCGAGCGGGTCGAGCGGGTGATCGCGCTGCGCGACGGCGCGCTCGCCTTCGACGGGCGCCCCGGCGAGGTCGACGTCGACGCGCTGGTCCGCAACGAGTGGGCGGGCGCGGTCGACGAGACCGGCGACGTCGCCGACACCGAACGCGGCGCGAGCGACGCGCTCAACGGCGACGCCGCGGGCTAACGTCCACGACCATGTACGAGTACGTCACCGTCAGCGCTTCGTCGTACGACCCGGGCTCGCTCGCGGCCAAGCTCACGGAGAAGTCCGCCGAGGGTTGGGAGGTCGTGTCGATCGTGCCCACGGGCGGCGACGTGACGGCCTTCTGCCGGCGCGCGGCTGGTGCCGTCGAGCCCGCCGCGGCTGCCACCACCGTCGCCGAACCGGAGGCCTCGATCGAGGAGCTCGCCGCCGCCGCGGCCATCGAGTCCACGGAGCCGGCGCCGGCGTTCAGCGCCGCTACCGCTGAGCCGGAGCCGGCAGTCCAGCCGGCGTCGACGAGCCCGTGGGCCGCCACCACAGAGGTCGCCCCGGCGGCCGAGCCCGCCGCCGCCGCCCAGCCGGCCGAGGTCGCGCCGTCCTACGCCCCCACCGCGGCCGCCCAGCCGGCCCAGCCGGTCCAGCCCCAGCCGACGCAGCCCCAGGTGCCAGCAGGTTGGTACTCGGATCCGTCCGGGCGCTTCGAGCTCCGGTACTGGGACGGCAATGGCTGGACCGAGCACGTCGCTCGCGGCGGCCAGCAGTCGACCGACCCGCCCGTCGCCTGAGCCTGCGCCGCCGCTGAGCGTCCGACGCTCGCCCACCTCCCAGTCATGCGCGCCACGTCGATCGGCCACGCCGGCATCCTGGTCGAGACCCAGCAGGGGTCGATCGTCTGCGATCCCTGGTTCCTGCCGGCGTTCTTCGGCTCGTGGTTCGTGTTCCCACGCAACGACCAGCTCGACCTGGAGCTACTGCACCGGATCACCCACCCGTCGTTCCTCTACGTCTCGCACCTGCACGCCGACCACCTCGACGAGGCGTTCCTCACCGCCCACATGGACAAGGCGACACCGGTGCTGCTCCCGGGCTACCCGACGCGCGAGCTCGAGCGTGAGATGCGCCGGCTCGGCTTCACCGAGATCGTGCGCACCCGCAACGGCGAGGAGCTCGACCTGGGCGACGGGTTGACGGTGGCGATCCACGTCGAGACGTCCATCACCGACGGCCCCGGTGGGGACTCGGCGATCGTGATCTCCGACGGCGAGTGCCGCCTCGTCAACCAGAACGACTGCCGCACGAGCGATCTCGCCGCCTTGCGCGCGCACGGACCGGTCGACCTGCACTGGCTCCAGTTCTCCGGGGCGATCTGGTACCCGATGGTCTACGACGAGCCGCCCGAGCGGATGCGGGCGCTGTGCGACGCGAAGGTCGACAGCCAGTTCGCCCGGGCGATGCGCTACGTCGAGGCGCTCGACGCCCGCTACGTCGTGCCCTCGGCCGGGCCACCCTGCTTCCTCGACCCCGACCTGTACCAGTTCAACGTGATCAGCGGCGACGAGCTGTCCATCTTCCCGGACCAGCGCTCGTTCCTCTCCCGCCTCGACGCAGCAGGCCGCCACGGGATCCTGAACGTGCCCGGCACGGCGATCGACGTGAGCCCGGAGACCGTCACCGTCACCCACCCGATGCCCGACGCCGAGGTGGCCGCGATCTTCGACGACAAGGACGCCTACCTGCGCCGCTACCAGGCCGACTGGGCAGGGTGGCTCGCCGAGCACAAGGCGAGCTGGCACGGGCCCACGCCCGACCTCATCGAGCGGCTGGCCGACTGGTGGGAGCCGCTGATGGCCATGGCGCCGACGCTGTGCCAGGCGGTCGGGGCCGGGTGCCTCCTGCGAGCCGGCGACCTCGAGATCTACGTCGACTTCCCCGCCGGGCAGGTGCGCGCCTACGCGGGTGAGGAGTACCGGTTCCGCTTCGACATCTCGCGCGAGCTGGTCGAGACGGTGGCCGCCGCCCGAGCCGTCGACTGGTCGAACGCACTGTTCCTCTCCTGCCGCTTCCGGGCCTGGCGGGAAGGCGAGTTCAACGAGTACCTCTACAACTTCTTCAAGTCGCTGTCGGTCGAGCGGATGCGCCGCACCGAGGCGGAGGCCCGCCGCAAGCTGGCCCCGCCCACCGACGACAGCGAGGAGATCGAGCTCGGCGGGTACCTCGTCGAGCGCTACTGCCCGCACCGGCGCGCCGACCTGACCGTGTTCGGCGAGGTCGAGGGAGGCGAGATGGTCTGCACCCTCCACGGGTGGCGCTTCGATCTCGAGACCGGTCGCTGCCTCACCGCCGACGACCGCCACCTCCGCGTCCGCCGCGCCCCCTGACCTCTGTCCGTTCCACCAAGGATCAGGCGGGGAGGGGGACGACGGGCGGATCCTCGCCGTGCACCCACACCGTGGTGCCACGTGGCACGAGGCCGGAGCCCCAGATCATGTCCATCGCCGGGACCGACACCCGCACGCACCCGTGCGAGGCCGGATAGTTCGGGATGCTGTTGCTGCCGTGGATGGCCTGGCCGCCACTGAAGTACTTCGGGCGGTAGATCTCACCGAGGTCGCCCTCCCACCAACCCTCCGGGCGCTCGCGGTAGACGTCGAACGTGCCGCTGCGGGTGAGGCTGTCGCCGGTCTCGATCTTGGTCGGGTCGTTCTTGTTGACCTCGCTGTACGCCTTGCCGCTGCCGGTCGAGGTGTTGATGACCCAGATCGTCAGGCCGTCCTGGACGATGAACAGAAGCTGGCGGGTCTTGTCGACCTCGACCATGTCCCCTTCGCCGTTGGTGGCCCTGGCCCGCTCCGTGATCTCCGTCAGGTACATGGCCGTGACTGGGTCGACCGAGCCGGTGGCGTCGAGCCGGGCGTACTTCTGGAACGCCATGACCGCCTGGCGAGTGGTGAGCCCGTACTGACCGTCGACGGCGCTGACCCAGAACCCGAGCTCGATCAGACGCCGCTGGAGCGCGCTGGTCGCCTCACCGCTGGCGGAACCGACCGGCTGGATCGGCACCGCCGCCTTCGGCACCGGGATGACGTCGGCGGGGATCGTCGTCTGCGGTGGGGCCGTGGTCGGTGGCGACGTCTCGGGCGCCAGGGTGGTCGGGGACTCGGTGGTCGGCGGCACCGTGGTGGCCGGGAGCGTGGTCTCGGGCAGCGTCGACGACGTGGTCGCCGCAGCGTCGGTGGCCTCGGAGGATCCGATCGACGGTGACAACGACACGTCCGGGCGCCGGGCCGCCTCGGCCACACCGTCGCCGGCACCGCCGGCCGAGCACGCCGACAGCCCGACGAGCGCGGCCAGCGCGCCGGCCAGCGCTGCAGCTCGCTTGCGATCAGCTCTCACGAAATGGACCACCCCGGAGTCGGCGCCCGCTTCCGCACGATGCTACCGGGGTGGTCCCGGTGAGCGGTGGCACGCCGGTCCCTCGGGCACGACCCATGGGTCGCGGGGCAGCGCGGCCGGGTCGAAGCGGTCGATGAGCTCGGCGGCGCGCACCCTCTCGTCGGGTCGTGCCAGGCCCAGGCTGGCGGCCAGGAAGGCCAGCACCTCCCCCGGACGCACGCCCTGGGCAGCGAGGTCGGCCAGCGTCACCGCCCCGTGGCGCTTGGCCAGCCGGGACCCGTCGGCACCCAACGCCAGCGGGACGTGCAGGTAGCTCGGGGTGGGGAGCCCGAGCAGGTGCTGGAGATGCACCTGGCGGGGTGTGCCGGCGAGCAGGTCGCCGCCGCGCACCACCTCGGTCACGCCCTGGGCGGCGTCGTCGACCACCACGGCCAGGTTGTACGCAGGCACGCCATCGTTGCGACGCAGCACCAGGTCGTCGACCACGCCCTCCACCCGGCCGGCCAGCACGTCGTCGACCGCGACCACCGCCCCACCACCCCGCAGGCGCATCGCCGGGTGACGGCCCGCCGCCCAGCGAGCCGCCCGCTCGGCCCCGTCGAGGTCACGGCAGGTGCCCGGGTAGAACCCGTCGGGCAGGAACCCGTGCGGTGCGGCGGCCGCCTCGCGCACCTCGCGGCGTGAACAGAAGCAGGGGTACAGCAGGTCCATGGCGTCCAGCCGGTCCAGTGCCGCCTCGTAGCGGTCGAACCGCTCGCTCTGGCGGACGACCTCGCCGTCCCAGTCCAGGCCGATCGCGGCCAGGTCGTCGAGCTGCGCCTGCTCGAAGCCAAGGCGCGCCGCTGCCGGATCGAGGTCCTCGATCCGCACCAGGAACCGGCCACCCTGCGCCCGGGCAGAGAGCCACGCCACCAGCGCGGTGCGCAGGTTGCCCAGGTGGAGCGGTCCGGTCGGCGACGGTGCGAATCGCCCGGTCACGCTCACGGTGGCCATTCTGCCGACCGATACAGGTGACCATGGCGGAACCGATCCCCCCGAGCGCGCCGAGCGCTGACGCGCCGCCGGCGCCGCAGTGGAGCGAGCGCGACGAGACACTCGACCTCGCCGTCCGCCACGCCATGCAGATCGGACTCCTGTCGTGGCCGGTCACCGTGGCACTGGCGCTGTTCTTCGCCGGGGAGACCTCGCCGAGCGGCTTGGCCGTGTGGATCGCCTGGGGAGCCATGGCCACGGTGCTGTCGTCGCTGTCGCTGCGCACCTACTTCCAACCGACTGCCGAGGGCACGCCACGGCGCCGCCTGTCCACGGTGCTCGCCACGGCCGTGGCCTCCGGAGCGCTGTGGGGCTGGCCGACGTTCCTGATGGAGGTCCGCGACGACGGCCCGACGTTCCTGTTCCTGCTGTTCCCGTTCGCGGCGAGCCTCGTGAACGTGATCCTCGCCGCACCGAGCCGGCTGCTGTTCTTGACGTTCCAGCTGTCGCTGCTGTCGTGCGTCTCCATCGGGCTGATGTCGAACCCGACCGACGTCGGTGTGGGTGTGCTCGGCGCGGCATGGGCGTGGTTCTTCGTCAGCCTGACGCTGCACCAGCTCGTGCACCGCGACGCCATCGCCGCCGTTCGGTTGCGTCACCGCACCGACGAGCTGGTCGAGCGGCTCGAGGACGAGCGCCAGCAGCTGGCCGCCGCCAACGCGCAGCTCCAGCACCAGGCCACCCACGATCCGCTGACCGACCTGCCGAACCGGCGCGGCGTGCTGACCTTCCTGGACCGGGTCCTCGCCGACGCGATCGACGGCGGTCACCGCGTCGGCATCGTGTACCTCGACCTCGACCGCTTCAAAGCCATCAACGACGGTCTCGGGCACCGCGCCGGTGACGTCCTGCTCCAGGTGGTGTCCGACCGGCTCCAGCGGGTGCTGCCCCTCGACGCCGTGGCCGGCCGGCTGGGCGGCGACGAGATCCTCGTCGTGCTGCCCCGCGTCGAATGCCCGACGGAGCTCGATGCCGTGGCAGGTCGCATCGCTCGGGCCATCGCCGAGCCCATCCACCTGGAGGGCCGCGAGGTCTCCACCAGCACCAGCATGGGCCTGGCCGTCGGCCCGACCCACGGCACCACTGGCCCGGAGCTGGTTCGCAGCGCGAACGCGGCCCTGCACCGGGCGAAGGCCACGGGGCGCAACCGCTGGCAGGCCTTCGACGACCAGCTCCGCGAGCGCCTGGCCCGGCGGGTGGACGACGAGCAGGCGCTGCGCCGCGCGCTCGACCACGGCGAGATCGTGCCGTTCTTCCAGCCCGAGGTCGACGCCGCAAGCGGCCGCGTCGTCGGTGCCGAGGTGCTGGCGCGCTGGCTCCGCCGGGACGGCACCACGTTGCCGGCGGCATCGTTCATCGGCCTGGCGAGGGACGTCGGCGTGCTGCCCCGGCTGCAGCAGATGGTGGTCAGCCAGGCCCGCCCGGCGATCCGCCGCCTAGGAGCGCTCGGTCTGCCCGACGGGTTCCGCTTCCGCGTCAACCTCTCCCCCCGCCCGGCCGGACGGGCGTGGGAGCCCGACCTGGTCCGCGAGCTCGTGGCGGGCATCCCGGTCGAGCTGCTGACGCTCGACATCACCGAGCAGCTGGTCCTCGACGACGTGCCCCGGGCCGCCGGCGCGCTGGCGACGCTGCGGGCCGAGGGCGTGCACATCGGGCTCGACAACTTCGGTCGAGGCGCATCGGCGATCACGCTGCTGCGCCGGCTCCCCCTCGACGAGGTCCGCATCGATCGAGAGACCATCGAGGGGATCACGACCCACCCCCACGATCGGGCGATCGTGCGCAGCATCGTTGCGCTCGTTCGGGAGCTCGGGCTGTCGATCACGGCGGAGGGCATCGAGACGGCGATGCAGGCCGACGCGCTGCTGGCGCTCGGCTGCCCGCGCCAGGCCGGCCACCTCTACGCCGCCGCGCTGCCCACGCCGGCGTTCGAGCGCTACCTCATCGAGCGCGAGCTCCAGGCGAACAGCACCGACGGCGCGACGAACTGGTCCACCGAGCACCTCTCCTGACCCCCCATTCCCGTTCGTTCAGTCGGAGGGGCCGGGCCACACGACGCCGGCAGCATCGAGGGCTTCCTTGGCTGCCCGGCGCAGGCGGCGGGCCACGGCCACCTGCGAGCCGGCGCTGACCCGCACCGAGACCCGCAGCACCGGTCCGTCGGCACCGAGCCGGTCGACGCCCAACACCACCGGCTCGGCGAGCACCTGCTCTGCGACGTCGGGATCGGCGCACACCGCGGCGGCTGCGTCGCGCAACGCGTCCTGCGCCCGGTCGAGGTCGGTGCCATACCCCACGGTCACGTCGACGATCGCGTTGGCGAACTGCCGACTCGAGTTGCCGACCCGCAGGATCTGCCCGTTGGGGACGTGCCACTGGGTGCCGTCGACACCTCGCACCACCGTCGCCCGCAGCGTCACGGCCTCGACGGAGCCGCTCGCCAGGCCCAGGTCCACCGAGTCGCCGACGCCGTACTGGTCCTCGATGAGGATGAACAGCCCGTTCAGGCAGTCGCGCACCAGGCTCTGGGCGCCGAAGCCGAGCGCGATCCCGGCGATGCCCGCGCCAGCCAGGAGGGGCCGCAGGTCGATCTCGAAGACTCCCAGCACCATCAGCCCGGCGATCGACCACACGAGCACGGACACCGTGCTGCGCAGCGCGGAGGCGATCGTGTTGGCACGCGCGTCCGAGCGCGGGTCGTCGACGTGCGGAGCGATGACGGTCGGTGGCTTGACCCCGAGACGCTGGAACGTGGCTGCGGCCAGGTTCTCGCTCCCCATGATGCGCACGGTGGTGCGACCGACGGCCCGTCGGAGCAGGCGATTGACGACCCAGGCTACGACGACGATGACGGCGGCGGTGAGCGGCTTGGACACGACCCAGTCCAAGGCCTTGGCGACCATCTCGTTGTGGGTCAGGCTCCAGCCGGCCTCGCAGAACCAGCTCGGGTCGACGCCGCAGGCCTCGGTGAGCCCGGGATCGGGACTCGTCTGCACGATGGGCGACCGTAGCCGCCACCTTGCGCTCGTCGCCGGAACCCCTGAGGGCGGTCCAGGCCCCTCGGCCCGTCTGCAAGAGTCCTGCCATGACCGACGTGCGCGGACAGATCTGCCTCGTGACGGGAGCGGCGAGCGGCATCGGCCGCCTGCTGGCGCTCGAGCTCGCCCGGAGGGGTGCGCACCTCGTCCTGTGGGATCTCGACGAGGCGCGCCTCGCCCCGCTGGTCGACGAGGTCCGCCGCCTGCCCGACGGCGAGGCGTGGAGCTTCGCGTGCGACGTGGCCGACCGGGCGAGCGTGGCTCGCGTCGCCGCTCGGGTGCGAGCCGAGATCGGCGACCCGGCGGTGGTCGTCAACAACGCCGGCGTGGTGAGCGGGATGCGCCTCGTCGAGCTGCCGCCCGAGAAGATCGAGCAGACGTTCCGCGTGAACGTGCTCGCCCTGTACTGGGTGACCAAGGAGTTCCTGCCGGCCATGGTCGAGCGCGACCAGGGCCACGTGGTCACGGTGGCGTCCGCCGCCGGGCTCGTCGGCGTCTCCCGCCAGAGCGACTACTCGGCCAGCAAGCACGCCGCGGTCGGCTTCGACGAGTCGCTGCGAGTCGAGCTGCACCGGATGGGCTCGCACGTGCGGACCACGGTGGTGTGCCCGTACTACATCGACACCGGGATGTTCCGCGGTGTGAAGACCCGGGTGCCGTGGCTGCTGCCGATCCTGCAGCCGGACAAGGTGGCCGAGAAGATGGCCCGCGCCATCGCCCACGACCGGCCCGTCCTGGTGATGCCGCCGATCCTGCGGCTGCTGCCCGTGCTGCGCCTGCTCCCGACCCGTGCCTTCGACCGGCTGATGGACCTGTTCGGCGTGAACGTGTCGATGGACGACTTCGTCGGCCACGGCACCGAGGCGCCCACCGCCGGCTGATCCGCCGCCACGCTCGCCCGTCGCCCGGCTGTGGCACACTCCGGGCCTCGCCCCGACCGAGGGAGGCTCCCGTGCCCCAGGACCCCACCACCGACCGCCGCCTCGACCCCCGGCTGAAGGCGCTCCTCGCCGGCCTGCCGACGACGTCGGCGAGCGATGTCGCCAGCCGTGAGGAGCTGCTCGCCGACGTGGCATCGCCCGAGGGCCAGCAGCGCATGGAGATGGTCGTCGCAGTGATGGAGATGTGCGACGACGAGACGGTGGCGCCGTCGGCAGGGCTGCGCGTCACCGAGCACCGCATCACCTCGCAGCCGGACGGCAACGAGATCAACCTGCGGGTGATCCGCCCGGACACCGACGAGGCGCTGCCCTGCGTGTACTACATCCACGGCGGCGGCATGCAGTCGATGTCGTGCTACCTCGGCAACTACCGGGCGTGGGGCCGCATCCTCGCCACCCAGGGCCTCGTGGTCGCCATGGTCGACTTCCGCAACGCCCTCGAGCCGTCGTCCGTCCCCGAGGTGGCGCCGTTCCCGGCCGGGCTGAACGACTGCGTGTCCGGGCTGCGGTGGGTGCACGCCAACGCCGCCACGCTGGGTGCCGACCCCGCCCGGATCATCGTCGCCGGCGAGAGTGGCGGCGGCAACCTCACCCTCGCCACCGGCATGAAGCTGCTGCGCGACGGCGACATCGGGTTGATCACCGGGCTCTACGCGCTGTGCCCCTACATCGCCGGGTGCTGGCCGCAGGACCACCTGCCGTCCTCGATCGAGAACAACGGGATCCTGCTCGACCTGCACCACAACCGCGGTGCGATGGGCTACGGCATCGACGCCTACGAGCGGCGCGACCCGCTGGCATGGCCCGGGTTCGCCACCGTCGACGACGTGGCCGGGCTGCCCCGCACGATGATCAGCGTCAACGAGTGCGACCCGCTGCGCGACGAAGGCATCGAGTTCTACCGGCTGCTGCTGAGCGCCGGCGTCGCGGCCCGCTGCCGCCAGGTGATGGGCACGATGCACGGCACGGAGATCTTCCCGATCGTGTGCCCGGACATCAGCTACGACACGGCGCGCGACCTCGCCGCGTTCTGCCGCGGCTGACCGGCGCGCTCCTCGCACCATGCCCACAGCCGGGCCCGGCGCTCTGGAGTGTCGCTGCGCCGGGTGGACGGCAGCTTGTGGACCGAGCGAGGACGGCGATCCAGCCAGAACCTCCCGGTGGTCGCCAGCGGCTCGCCGTCGTCGGCCGCGAGCCACACCAGCGTGTCGGCCCCCTGGTCCGGCGTGCGCAGCAACGGGCCGACGATCTTGCGGAACGTGGGCAGCGACGCCTCCACGCCGGGCGTGTCGGCCCAACCGGGGTGCACGGCGTGGGCGACGACGCCCGTCCCGGCGAAGTGCTCGGCCCACATCTCGTTGAGCGTCACCTGCGCCCGCTTGGCCCGGGCGTACTGCTCTGCGCCCCGGTAGTCGTCGGTGCTCATCTCCAGGTGCTCGACCGTGAGCGGGCTGGCGTACATGCCGCCGGACGACATGGTGATCACCCGGGCTGGCGCCGAGGCGCGCAGCCGGTCGGCGAGGAGGCTGGTCAGCAGGAACGGACCCACGACCTGGTTGGCGACGGTCAGCTCGGTCCCGTCGGGCGCGCTGCGCCGGTCGGCGGTGAGCGCGCCGGCGTTGTGGATCAGCACATGGAGCGACTCGTGGGCGGCGAGGACCTCGTCGGCGGCGGCACGCACCGCGTCGAGGTCGCCCATGTCGGCCACGACGACCGACAGGCGATCGCTGCCGGTGCGCTCGGCCAGCGTCGAGCGGACCTTCTCCGTCTTCGCCCGGTCGCGCCCCAGGAGGATCACGGTCGCGCCGCAGCGGGCCAGCGTCTCGGAGGCCGCCAACCCGAGGCCCGACGTGGCGCCGGTGACCAGCACCACCCGGCCGGTGAGGTCGTAGTCCGACAGCGGCGTCCAGCCGGCGAGCCGGCTGCGCACGTCGTACCCGAGCCGGGTGAAGCTGGTGACGACGGGAATCTCGAGCAGGGTGTCGACGGCGCACTCGAGCGGTGCGGGCACGCCCATCGCTCAGGCCACCTTCTGCCCGTCGAGGGCCCGACGCAGCCCGGCCGCGGCGCGGTCGCCGATGCGGCCGAACACCATGCGCAGGGCAGGGTCGGCGATGCGCAGCAGGCCGCGCAGGCGCAGGTCGGCGTGATAGGTGACGATCGTGCCGTCGGGGGTCTCGTCCACGGTGATGCGGTCCTCGGAGGTGAGGAACCGGTCGGTGGCGATGACGAGCAGCTCGCGAGGGGCGTCGTACTCGACGGTGCGGTAGCGCAGGGTCAGGTCTCGGCGGCCAGGTCCGGCGACGCTGACGTCGAACACCGTGTCGGGGCCGCCGCCGTCACCCACGACCTGCTCGACCCGGCGCACGCCAGGGTCCCACTCGGCGAAGTTGCGCAGGTCGGCGAGGTACGTGAACACGTCCTGGGCGGAGCGGTCGGTGTGGACCTTGGTGACGTAGCGAGCCATGGCGGATCTCCTTGGGGGGTTCGGCGTCACCACCCCCAACGTCCCCACCCCGACCCGCATTCCTTCCCCCGCCCGCGCGTTCGTTGGTCGCGTTGGGTCGTTCGGCCGGGTCGGGATCGACTGGTTCGAGGCGGCCACTCGTCTTCCTCGCCGGGGGCCTCTCGGTGGATCCTCGGGTTCCTCGAGGCCCAGCGCCAAACCTGACAGCGGATCAGCCCGCTTCGAGCGCGATTCCACGCGCTCACAGCGGAGGATCGCACCGAAAGGCGGGGGCCCCGCTGGGGTGCGGCGAGAGTGGGCGAGGGGGGACTTGAAC
>CAZKVJ010000020.1:0-57393 GCA_964556225.1 uncultured Ilumatobacteraceae bacterium | reverse complement strand
GGGACCAGAACGGGGGGAGGGGGCAGAGCGGAGGGGCTGTCAGAGGAGCTTGGCGCGGAGGAAGTCGATGACGCGGGTGACGGACGCGTCGTCGCGCTGCTCGGTGAGCACGGAGTGGTCGGAGCGCTTGGCGCTCGGCAGCTCGACGGCGATGAAGCGGTCACCGAGCAGCTCCCGCAACGAGTCGAACCGGGTGCCGACGAGGCGGTCCTCGGTGAAGCGGAGCCCGAGCACCTCGCAGCCGGACTCGGCCCGGCAGCGCACCACCAGCTCATCGTCGGGCGAGAGGTTCACGTCGCCAGCCCGGGCCGACCCCACGGGGAACGGCAGCGAGGGCTGCGACAGCACCGGTGCCACCACCACCTCGTCGACCATCATCCCCAGCGCGAAGCCGCCGCTGAAGCACATCCCCACGGCCCCGACGCCTGGCCCGCCCACGTCGCGGTGCAGGTTGGTGGCCAGCGCCCGCAGCCAGGCGATCACCGGCGACGTCTTGCGCAGCGCCATCGTCGTGAACTCGCGGGCGATGCACACCTTGGCCATGGACGTCGCGAGGTACGGCCCGCTGACGTCCTTGCCCGGCGTGCCGACCAGCGACGGCATCACCACCGTCATACCGGCGTCGACGACCTCGTTGGCGAAGCGGGTCACGGCCGGGGTGATGCCAGGGATCTCATGCACGACGATCACCCCCGGCCCGCGGCCGCGCCGGTACGTGGGGTGGGTGATGCCGGCCGCCGTGAACGAGCCCGGCTCCCATCCCGACAGCACGTCGTGCACTGCACCGCTCATCGCAACCTCCGCACTGCGTCGAGCGCCGTCTCGGCCAGCTGCTCGGTGCCGACCTTGAACGGCTCGAGGTCGGTGGCGTCCTGGTCACCCATGACCCCGTGCAGGTACCGGGCGTACACGCCCTCGCTGATCACCGCCAGACGCCAGCACGAGAACGCCACGTAGTAGTCGATCCCCGACAGGTCACGGCCGGTGCGCCGGGCGTAGCGCTCGAGCATCTCGGCGTAGCTGGGGAAGCCCTCGGCACCCGACGGGTCGTTGTGCCGGCGGGCGACCTGGCCGGGATCGGTCCAGTACACCCCCATGTAGCCGACGTCGGCGAGCGGATCGCCGAGCGTGCACAGCTCCCAGTCGAGCACGGCGGCGATGCGGCCCCGGGACACGTCGGTGAGGCAGTTCCCGAACCGGTAGTCGCCGTGCGCGATCACCACGCCCTGCTGGACGGGGAACCGCTCGCGCAGACGTTGGGCCACCTCGTCGATGGCGGGCAGCTCGCGGGTCTTCGACTGCTCCCACTGCGTGCTCCAGCGCTTCACCTGGCGCTCGATGTAGCCGTCGCGCCGGGCCAGGTCACCGAGGCCGACGGCATCGACGTCGATGGCGTGCAGGTCTGCGAGCACGTCGATGAGGTGCTCAGCGGCGGTGCGGCGCAGCTCGACGGGCAGCAGGGCCGACTTCTCCGGCGCGTCGAGCACCACGCCGTCGACGAAGTCCATCACGTAGAACGGGGCATCGTTGACCGCCGGGTCCTCGCACAGCCCCAGCGTGCGCGGCACCGGCACGTCGGTGGTGCCGACGGCGGAGATGATCCGGTGCTCGCGGGCCATGTCGTGGGCGGTCGCGAGCACATGGCCGAGCGGCGGCCGGCGCAACACCACCCGACGGCCGTTGGCATCGACCACCCGGAACGTGAGGTTCGACCGGCCGCCGGCGATCAGCTCGAACCCGAACGGTGGCGCGAGCCCGTCGACGTTCGCGGCCAGCCAGGCGGACACGTTGCTGACATCGATCCCCCGCATCGGCGCCGACCGTAGCGCCCGCGGGCGGGCAGCGGCTCAGCCAGGGCGGCCCACGCCGACGACGTTGCTCCAGCGCACCGCCGCCACCTTCACCACGTCGCCCGGCCGGGTGGCGTGCACCAGCTGGCCGCCACCCAGGTAGATGCCCACGTGGCCGATCGGCGACCCGTAGAAGATCAGGTCACCGGGCTGGGCCTCGTCCTTGGACACGTGCGGGACGGACCCGTACTGGGCCCGCGACTGGTGCGGCAGGTAGACCCCGGCCCGACCCCACGCCCAGCTCGTGAGACCGCTGCAGTCGAAGGCGACGCCCGGCTCGGCCGTGGCGTAGCGGTAGCCGACACCTTGCTGGCTGAGCGCAGCCTGCACCGCGATGCCCGCCTTCGACGACGGCGGCGGGGCGCTGGCGACGGCACCGCTCGACCCGGAGCCGGAGGCTCCGGCGCTGGCGGTGGTGCCACCGGAGTCTCCCCGACCACGCGGCGCCGCAGCGGCAGCGGTGGTGCCACCGGTCGAGGGCGCGGCCGCCGCAGCGGCGGCCTGGGCGCGAGCCGCAGCCAGCGCCTCCTCCTCACGGCGTTGCTGCTCGGCCTGGATTGCTGCGCCCAGCTCGGCCTCGGCGTCGGCCAAGGCCTGCTGGTACTCGGCCACCTTGCCCTCGGCCGACTGCCGGGCCGACTCGACCTGGCGGGTCAGCTCCTCGGCCCTGGCCTGCTCGCGCTCGAGTCGGGCCTGCTCGTCCTCGAGGTCGGCCACCAAGGCGTCGAGCTCGTCGGTGGACTCGGCGCCGGCGTCGAGGGCGACCTGGGTGAGGTGCTCTCGCTGGGCCTCCTCGCTGATGCCCCCGGCCGACGCCAGCATCGACGCGAACGTCGAGGTGTTGCCGCCGGACACGAAGGCGTTCACCGCCACGACCGACAGCTGCCCCTGCAGCTCGTCGAGCGCGGCCTGCTTGGCGGCCACGCTCGCCTGAGCGTCGGCCACGGCCTTGGCTGCGACGTCCTGCTCGTAGAGCGCGGTGACGTAGTCCTCGCCGAGCCGGTCGACCTCCTCGCCGAGTCGCTCGATGTCGTCGACCAGCTGCTCCACCCGGGCCTGGGCGTCGTCGACCTCGTCGGCGTGGGCCGGCGAGCCCGCCGCTCCCAGCACCAGCGCCCCGGCGGCACCGATCGCCAGGAGGTGGCGGGCTCGGCGGGCGGGTCGGTCGGTGGGGGCGGCTGGGGTCATCGGCGGCATGACTCGGACGAGGCTAGCCATGTTACGAACTGGTTGCGAACCCGGCCGGCATGGCGCAGGTCACGGCCCGCCTGCGCCGGTGCGGCGAGGCCCGTCACTCCCACTCGATGGTGCCGGGTGGCTTCGACGTGATGTCGTAGGCCACCCGGTTCACGCCCGGCACCTCGTTGATGATCCGGCTCGCCATCCGCTCGAGCAGGTCGTAGGGCAGCCGGGCCCAGTCGGCGGTCATGGCGTCGTCGCTGGTGACGGCCCGGATGATCACGGGGTGGGCGTAGGTGCGCTCGTCGCCCATGACGCCCACGCTGCGGATGTCGGCCAGCACGGCGAACGCCTGCCAGATCTCCCGCTCGAGCCCGGCGTCGTGGATCTCCTGGCGCACGATGGCGTCGGCGTCCTGCAGCACGGCGACCTTGTCCGGCGTGACCTCGCCGATGATCCGTACCCCCAGGCCGGGGCCCGGGAACGGCTGGCGCCAGACGATCTCGTCGGGCAGGCCGAGCTCGTGGCCGAGCCGGCGGACCTCGTCCTTGAACAGCGAGCGGAGGGGCTCGACGAGCTCGAGCGTCATGTCCTCCGGCAGGCCGCCGACGTTGTGGTGGCTCTTGATGACCGCCGCCGTGCCGGTGGCGCCGCCGCTCTCGATGACGTCGGGGTACAGCGTGCCCTGCACCAGGAACCGGGCGTCGGTCAGCCCGCCGGTGTTCTCCTCGAAGATCCGCACGAACAGCTCGCCGATGATCTTGCGTTTGGCCTCGGGCTCGGTGACGCCGCGGAGGCGCTCGAAGAATCGCCCGCCGGCGTCGACGTGGATGAGCTCGATGCCCATGTGGCGGCGGAACGTGTCGACGACCTGCTCGCTCTCGCCCTTGCGCATGAGGCCGGTGTCGACGTACACGCAGGTGAGCTGGTGACCGATGGCCCGGTGCACGAGCGCTGCCGCCACGCTGGAGTCGACGCCGCCGGACAGCCCGCAGATGGCGCGGTGGGTGCCGACCTGGGCCCGCACCGCCTCGACCTGGGCGTCGATGATGGAGCCCATCGTCCAGGTGGGCTCGCAGCCGGCGAGGTCGTGGAGGAAGCGGCGCAGCACGGTCATGCCGTGCGGCGAGTGGACGACCTCGGGGTGGAACTGCACGCCGTAGATCCGCCGGGCCGGGTTTTCGAGCGCGGCGACCGGTGCGTCCGGCGTGGAGGCGGTGGCCGTGAAACCGTCCGGTGCCCGCACGATGGCGTCGAAGTGGCTCATCCACACGTCGTGCTGCTGGGGCAGGTCGTGGAGCAGGCCGCTGGTGACGCCCGGCGTGACCTCGAGGCGGGCTCGGCCGTACTCGCCCCGCAGGCCGCGACCGACCTCGCCCCCGAGCTGCTGGGCGATGAGCTGAGCGCCGTAGCAGATGCCCAGGATCGGTACGCCCAGCTCGTAGACCGCCGGGTCGAGCGCCGGCGCCCCCTCGACGTGCACGCTCTTGGGGCCGCCGCTCAGGATGATCGCCACCGGCCGGCGGGCGGCGATCTCGGCCGCCGTGGCGCGGTGGTGGATGATCTCGCTGTAGACGTCGAGCTCCCGCACCCGTCGGGCGATGAGCTGCGCGTACTGGGCGCCGAAGTCGACGACCAGGACCGTCGGATCGGTGGAGGGGCTCGAGGGTCCGGTCATGGGCGTGCGGCCGATGGTACCCGGCGAATGGCACCGAGGCCCGGAGCGGTGGGACGATGCGGGACGTGCCTCGCTCCGTGCCGGTCCTCGCCGCTGCGCTCATGGCGTCGCTGATGGCGCTGGCCGTGCTCACGCCGGCCGCCGTCGTGGCGGCGCCGGTGCCGCTCACGGCGTCCGAGGCTCGTCCGGCCGGATCCGAGTCACCGGACGACAGCTACGACACGGGCCGGTCCGAGTGCATCGGCCTGCTCCCCCAGCCCGACTGCGGGCGTCCGCCCGAAAAGTCCGGCGACCGCGGCGGGTGGGCGCAGTTCGTGCTGTTCGGCATCATCGTCGTCGCGATCGCCGGGATCTTCACCTACGTGCTGCGAACGGTCGTGCGCAGCGACCGCCGGCGGGCGGCTGCCATCGGTGATTCGGCGTGGGTCGCCTCGCCGGGCGACGAGGCGCCACCCGGCTGAGCGGCGGTACGGTCGGCGGCCGATGACGCCCGACGACTTCCGTACCCACGGCTACGAGCTGGTCGACCTCATCGCCGACTACCTCGAAGGCATCGAGGCGCTGCCGGTCACGCCACCGGTGCAGCCCGGCGACATCCGTGCCCGCCTGCCGGAGCACCCGCCGAGTGCACCGGAGCCGTTCGAGGCCGTGCTCGGCGACGTGCGCGACATCGTCATCCCCGGCCTCGCCCACTGGCAGCATCCCAGCTTCTTCGGCTACTTCCCCGCCAACACCTCGTACCCGTCGATCCTCGGAGAGCTGCTGTCGGCCGGGCTCGGCGTGCAGGGGATGAGCTGGGTGACCTCGCCGGCGTGCACCGAGCTGGAGACGGTGGTCGTCGACTGGATGCAGGAGCTGCTCGGCCTGCCGGAGCGGTTCCGCAGCACCAGCGCGACCGGCGGCGGGGTGATCCAGGGCTCGGCCAGCGAGGCCACGCTCACCGCGATCCTGGCGGCGCGCTGGCGGTCGACCGGTGGCGAGGTGAACCGCATCGGGGGCGCGGCGATCGGGCCGCTCGTCGCCTACACCACGTCGCAGGCGCACTCCAGCATCGAAAAGGGCCTGCGGATCGCCGGGGTGGGCACGGAGCACCTGCGGCTCGTGCCGCACGACGACCGGTTCGCGATGCAACCCGACGCGCTGGGGGAGATGATCGCCGCCGATCGGGCGGCCGGGCTGGTGCCGTTCTTCGTGTGCGCCACCGCGGGCACGACCAGCTCGATGGCGTTCGACCCGGTGCCGGCGATCGCCGACATCTGCCGGGCCGAGGGGGCCTGGCTGCACGTCGACGCGGCGATGAGCGGGATCGCCGCGCTGGTGCCCGAGCTGCGCTGGGTGATCGACGGCGTGGAGCTGGCCGACAGCTTCTGCACGAACCCGCACAAGTGGATGGGCGTGAACTTCGACTGCGACCTGTTCTACACGGCGGACCGTGCGGCGCTGCTCGGGGCGCTCAGCATCCTGCCGGAGTACCTGCGCTCGAAGGCGGCGGAGGGCGGGGCGGCGCTCGACTATCGCGACTGGCAGATCCCGCTCGGGCGGCGGTTCCGGGCGCTGAAGCTGTGGTTCACGATCCGCTGCGACGGCGTGGGCGTGGCCCAGGCGATGATCCGCCGCCATGTCGAGCTGACCCAGGTGGCCGCCTCGTGGGTGGCCGGTGACGATCGGTTCGAGATCGTCGCGCCGCACCCCCTCAACCTGGTGTGCCTGCGCCTGCGGGCCGGCGACCAGGCCACGGATGCGCTCATCGAGGCGCTCAACGCGACGGGCCGGGTGCTGTTCACCCGCACCGTGCTCGACGGGCGCAGCGTGCTGCGCTGGTCGATCGGGGGGCGCACCACCGAGGCCGCCCACGTGGCGGCGGCGTGGGCGATGATGGAGGACCTGGCCGACGAGCTGGTCGGCACGCCGGCCGGACGAGGAGGATGACGTGGCCGAGCCGCTGAGCGAGGAGCGCCTCGCCGAGCTGACCACCAGGCGCGACCGGATCCGGGCCGAGCACCTGCTGGACGGCTCGCAACGGCCGCCGTCGGCCGCACGCGGTGTGCACCACGTGGCGTTGATCTCGAGCGACGTCGAGCGGACGGTGCGCTTCTACCAGGAGCTGCTCGAGATGCCGCTGACGGACATGTTCGAGAACCGCGACCTGCGTGGGTCCACGCACTTCTTCTTCGACATCGGCCACGGCAACGCCCTGGCGTTCTTCGACCTGCCCGGCGTCGATCCCGGGCCCTACGCCGAGGTGCTCGGCGGCCTGCACCACCTGGCCATCTCGGTCGAGCCGGCGCGGTGGGCACACCTCAAGGCGAAGCTCGACGAGGCGGGCGTGCCGTACCAGCACATCGACGGGTCGTCGATCTACTTCCGCGACCCCGACGGGGTGCGCCTCGAGCTGATCAGCGACCCGCTCGGCGAGATGTACGGCCGGCCCGTGATGTGAGCCGCAGCCGGGTCACTGCCTGTCGGGGCCTTGGCCGTCGCGGAGGGCAGCTCGACGCCAGGGCCACGTGCCGTCGATCTCGACCTCCAGCGACCACGACAGCGCCACCCGGATCACCACCAGGATCCCGAGCACCGCCACCGCCTCGAGCGTGCGCTCGACCACGACCGTGAGCACCAGGTCGGCGGCGACCAGGACCTCGAGCGCGAGCAGGATCACCCGGCCGAGGTCGTTGCGCAGCTGAGTGATGGAGCTCGGGTGCGGGCCGAGCACCGTGCGCAGCCACCGCCCGAAGGCAACGGCGCCGCCGACGAGCAGCACCAGCACCCCGATGACCTCGAGCAGCTCGGCGCTGCGCTCGGCGACCTGCTCCCACGCCGGGTCCTCGGAGGCCACCAGCGCGCCCGCGAGCGCAGGGATCACAGCACCACGACCGAGCGCAGCACCTCGCCCCGCTCCATCTTGTGGAACGCCTCCTCCACGGCGTCCAGACCGATGGTCTCCGACACGAAGCGGTCGAGGTCGAGTCGGCCCTGGAGGTAGAGCTCGATGAGCATCGGGAAGTCCCGGCTCGGCAGGCAGTCGCCGTACCAGCTCGACTTCAGCGCACCGCCGTGACCGAACACGTCGAGGAACGGCAGCTCGACGGTCATGTCCGGTCGGGGGACGCCGACGAGCACCACCGTGCCGGCCAGGTCGCGGGCCTGGAACGCCTGGAGGTAGGTCTGGGGCAGGCCGATGGCCTCGATCACCACGTCGGCACCGTGACCGCCGGTGAGCTCGCGGACCCGCTCCACCGGATCCTCCCGCGCCGAGTTGACGGTGTGCGTGGCGCCGAAGCCTCGGGCCCAGTCGAGCTTCGTGTCGTCGATGTCGACGGCGATGATGGTGCGAGCACCGGCCAGGTGGGCCCCGGCGATCGCCGCGTCGCCCACGCCACCGCAGCCGATCACCGCCACCGAGTCGCCCCGCTGGACCGGCGCGGTGTTGAGCGCCGCGCCGAGCCCGGCCATCACGCCGCAGCCGAGCAGGCCGGCGGCCACGGGGCTGGCGGACGGGTCGACCTTCGTGCACTGGCCGGCGTGGACCAGCGTCTGCTCGGCGAACGCGCCGATGCCGAGCGCGGCGGACAGCTCGGTCCCGTCGGTGAGGCGCATCTTCTGCGTGGCGTTGTGGGTGGCGAAGCAGTACCACGGCCGGCCCCGCAGGCACGCCCGGCACTGGCCGCACACAGCGCGCCAGTTGAGGATCACGAAGTCGCCGGGTGCGACGTCGGTCACGCCCTCGCCCACGGACTCGACCAGCCCGGCCGCCTCGTGGCCCAGCAGGAACGGGAAGTCGTCGCTGATGCCACCCTCGCGGTAGTGGAGGTCGGTGTGGCACACCCCGCACGCCTGCACCGTGACGCGGGCTTCGCCGGGACCCGGATCGGGCACCACGACCGTCTCGATCGTCACCGGCGCCCCCTTCGACCGGGCCACCACCCCGCGCACCTCGACCATCACCGTCCCCCTCAGGCTGCCGACCGCTCGACAGTACCCCCCGGTCCGGGGGTCAGGCAGCGGCGGGGCGACCCAGGGTGGTGTGGCGGTGCCAGGTGGCGACCAGCTCGGCGGCAACACGGCCGAAGGCCCGGGCCCGAGCGACGTCGGGCTGGGTCGGGTCGTCGAGGACGTCGAGGCTGGTGCCGGTCACCCCGGCGGAGCGAGCGAGTGCGGTGAAGCGGCGCACGGCCTCGGCGCACCGGGTCACGCCGTGCTCGGCGATCTCCCAGGCCAGGCGATCGATCTGCTCGTTGCTCGGGCTCATCGGAACCGGACCTCCTCGTTCGGAGGTTCACGGTACGGGGATCGGAGGTCAATCACCAGCGATATTCCCTGGCGGTGACCATCAGGTACGCTGATGATCATGCCGGGTCTGCGCGACGTCGAGATCCGCCACCTGCAGGCCCTGCAGGCGGTGGCCCAGGAGGGCACGTTCGCTCGGGCTGCCGACCGGCTCGGGTACACGCAGTCGGCGGTCAGCCAGCAGATCGCGGCGTTCGAGCGCCTGCTCGGCGAGCCGCTCTTCGACCGCCCGGGCGGGCCGCGCCCCGTCGAGCTCACCCCGCTGGGGCGGATCCTGCTCGACCACGCGAACACCGTCCTCGCCCGCGTCGACGCCGCCGCCGACGAGGTCGAGCGCTTCCGCGCCGGCCAGTTCGGTCGCCTCGACGTCGGCACGTTCCAGAGCGTGTCGGTCGAGATCCTCCCCCACGTCGTCGGGCGGCTGCTGGCCGAGCGACCCCAGCTCGAGGTCCGTCCGTTCGAGAGCGACGCCAACGACGAGCTGCTCGGCCGGGTGGCCGACGGCAGCCTCGACCTCACGTTCGCGGTCGGGCGGGTCGACGACGAGCGCTTCGAGTCCATCGAGCTGGCCCACGACCCGTTCGTGGTGATCGCGGTGCGCGAGAGCGACGAGCCCGCGGCGCCGATCCCGGCCGAGGTGCTGCGCCGGTCCCCGCTGGTGGGCCAGCAGCCGAACTCGTGCCAGTACGACATCGACCGCGGGCTTCGCAGCCAGGGGATCGAACCGAGCTACGTCTTCCGCAGCAACGACAACGCCGCCGTACAGGCGATGGTCCGGGCGGGCATGGGCCTGGCCGTCATGCCGCTGCTGGCGGTCGACCTCGACGATCCGCGGATCGCCGTCCACCCGATGGAGCCGGCGCTGCCGGACCGGGTCATCTCCCTGGTGCGCCTCGCCGGGCGGACCCCGTCCCCCGCGGCCGTGCGGTTCACCGAGCTGGCCGTCGAGGAGTGCCAGGTCGTCGGCGCCCGTCGTGAGCGCCTCGGCGCGACGCTCATCCCCACCCCCCTTGGTTCTGGTCCCAGGAAGTATCGCTGAGCGCTACTTCCTGTGACCAGAACGAGGAGAGACGGTAGGCTCGCCGACCGTGCTCATCCTCGGCATCCTCGGATTCGGCGTGCTCATCGGCTGGACCGCCCAGCTCCTCCTCGGCCGGCGCGGCGCCCGGCTGAACTGGGGGGTGGCGATCCTGGCCGGCATCGTCGGCTCGTTCGTCGGCGGCCTGCTCGGCAGCCTGATCGCCGGCGACGGCTTGGCGCTCAAGCCGAGCGGCATCATCGGCTCGCTCGTCGGTGCGCTGATCATCACCGGCATCTGGAGCTACTTCGACAACCAGCGCTCCCGCGCCGAGCGCGAGGCCGCCAAGGCCGCCTCGCGCTCGGGTCGTCACCACTGACGGGCGACGCTCACCCGGTGTCGCTGACCTCCTCGACCACGGCCAGCACCGCGTCGCCGAAGCGCTCGAGCTTGGCCGGGCCGACGCCGGGCACACGGGCCAGCGCGGCGAGCGTGCGGGGCCGGGTGCGGGCGATGTCGCGCAGCGTGGCGTCGGTGAACACCGTGTAGGCGGGCTTGCCGGCGCGCAGCTGGTTGCGCAGGTCGCGCAGCGCCTCGTAGAGCACGGCATCCCGGCCGGTGATCACGTCGGCGGTGCCCTTCGCCGTGGCGCCCCCGCGAGTCGGCTCGCGACGGGTCCCCATGGGCTCGGCCGGGCGGGGATCGTCGGCCGGGTCGCGGTGGAGCTCGGCGACGAACGGGCTGGGGTCCGGCCCGCACACCACGACCACCTGCTCGCTCGCCCTGGTGAGCGCGACGTGGAACAGCCGCCGCTCCTCCTCGACGTCGCCGGCCAGGCGGTGCGGCAGCTGGTCGGCGTCGGCCCGGTGCACCACCACCAGCGGCCACTCCTGACCCTTGACCCGGTGCACGGTGGACAGCACGACGCCCGCCGGATCGGACGGCTCGGCGAGCAGACGGCGCAGCCACGGCTCGAAGCCGGCCGGGTCGGGCTGCATGGCGGCCAGCTCGGCCACGGCGGTGAGGTCGTCGGACTGCGACGCCCGGTTCATGCCCCGGCGCGACAGGTCGAGCGTGGACACCGAACCCGCCAGGTCGAAGCCCTCGACCACGGTGCGCACGACATCGGCCGTGGTGGCCCCCTGCGCCACCATCGCCTGGACCCGGGCGATGTCGGTGGCGAAGTCGTCGATGCGGGCGGACTCCCGTTCGTTGGTGACCCTGGTGGCCAGCCGGCGCAAGGCGTCGGTGGAGCGTTGCTCGGTGACCCACTCGGCCACGCGGGGCGCCAGAGGCCGTGACGGCCGGCGCAGCGCCTCGCCGAGGTCGGCGCCCCGCAGGTGCCCACCCGGGTCGGTGGCAAGGCGCAGCCACGCCAGCACCGCCCGCACCGCCGTGCGATCGCACACCTCGACCCCCACCGCCGACGCGACCGGTATGCCCCGCAGGCGCAGCGCCACCTGCACCGGGGGCAACAGGGCGTTCACTCGGGTGAGCACGGCGATGTCACCGGGTGGACGGCCGGCGGCGACCGCCGCGGCAACGGCGTCGACGGTGCCGGTGAGCGGTTCGGGCGAGATGCGCAGCTGGACCGCGTCGACCGGCCCGTCGTGTCGACCGGGAGCGGCGCGGATCACCTTCGCCACCCGGCGCCGGTTGCGCACCAGCACCCGGTCGACCCGCTCGACGATGCCCACCGGGCAGCGGTAGTTCACCTCGAGGGGGTGGTCACCGGCACCGGGGAACAGCGCCCCGAAGTCGATCAGCCACGCCGGGTCGGCGCCGTTGTAGCCGTAGATGGTCTGGTCGTCGTCGCCCACGCCGAACACGGCGAAGCCGGGCGACGCCAGCAGTCGCACCAGCAGCAGGTGCGCCGGCGTGAGGTCCTGGAACTCGTCGACCAGCAGCACCCGGCATGCCCGCTGGGCGGCGGAGCGCACGTCCGGTTCGGTGAGGAGCAGCTCGATGGCCCGGTGGATCTGCTCGTCGAAGTCGAGCACACCCCGAGCTGACAGCTCGGCGCGGTAGCGGGGCCATGCGCCGGCGAGCCCGTCGACGTCGCCGTCGTAGCGGTCCTCGGCGTCGGCGGGCGCGACGAGGCCGAGGCGGATGAGCGTGAGCGCCTCGAGGTACGGCGCCAGCGGGTCGGCGTTGCGCCGCCGGGGCAGGCGGAGCAGGCGGCCCAGGATGCGGCGGACCTCGCCCTCGTCGATGGTGTCGAACCGGCGGGGCTGCGGCGCGAACGGCGCCACGCCGTTGACGATGGCGAGGGCGATGGAGTTGAGCGTGCGCACCTGGAGGCCGGGTAGGTCGGCGGTGCGCTCGCGCATCTCGGCCTGGGCCCGGCGGTTGAAGGCCACCAGGCTGACCGCGCCGGCCGGGAGCTGCCAGTGCCGCAGCAGGTGGCGGGCCCGCTCGGTGAGCACTCGCGTCTTGCCGCTGCCGGCGGGGGCAATGATCCGGGCCGCGCCGCCCGGGTGGGTGACGGCGGCCAGCTGGTCCGGCGCCAGGTCGGCCGTGGTGTCGTTGCCGAGGGGTGGGTGCAGGCCGCGGTGCTCGACGGCGACGGACGACAGCACCGCCACACCGTCGATGGGCGCCCTGACCCGTAGCGGGCCGGCGTCGATCCACACCGGTGTGCCATCGGGCAGGATCACGTCGCCCGGCGTGCCGGGTCGGGCGGCCGTGGCACCGGCGGCGACGGCGGCCCGGATCGGCGCGAAGCGGGCGGCGCCGGGCGAGCGGGCGTCGACCGAGTTCGACCAGACCAGGTGGTGGAGCACCTCGAGGTCGAAGCAGAAGCGGGGGCCGAGCTCGTACGCCGGGCGAAGCTCGACGGGACGTGGCGGCTCGTCGAACGCGACTGCGAGCTGGATCACCGCCCGGTGACCGGCGTGGGCCAGCTGCTGGAGCGTGGCGACCGTGTCGGCGGGGCCGGCGAGCGTCGACGAGTCGATGCGGACCACGGGTGCCGCCACCCACGGATCCGGTGGCATCGTGCCGGGGGCGACGACCACGTTGCGCCCGAGGGCATGCGGTCCGGCGAGCGAGGCCGGGTCGCCGAGAGACGGGGCGGGCTCGACCGGCGAAGCGGCGGGCTCGACCGGCGAGGAACCCCGGGCCGGCTCGACCGGCGCCCCGTGGCGCGACCAGCACTCGCGCACCTGCGACGCCGTGGCGTGGGCGCCACCGCAGTACACGCACGAGATCGCCACGGATGAGGTTGTACCAGCGGGGTGTCGCACGCGCGGCTCGATAGCGTCTAATTCATGTCCGATCGGGCCGCGCCGGTGCCGTCACCATGGCGGTGAAGAAGATGTTCGGGACCACCACGCTGGTGTTCAGCGCGGTCCAGGTGGCCGTGAAGGTCCTGCGCAACCCGGACGTCCAGGCCCAGCTCCGCAAGGCGCCCACCTACGTCACCGGGTGGGCGGCCGAGCGCCGGGCCGAGCGTGACGCCGCCGGCCGAGAGCCGCTCGCCGACCGGCTCAACCCGCTGAACCGCTACGGGATCGCCGCGATGCGCCGGCGGGTCAACAACCTGCAGCGCACCGTCAACCGCCTGCGTGGCCGGGGCGACGACGTGGTGGTCGCCGATCTGGATGCGGCGCTGGCCGAGCTGGCCAGCGCGCTCGACTTCGCCGCCGGCTTGCCCCGGGCCAAGCGGCGCGAGGCACAGGCCCGCGTCGAGATGCAGCTCGACGCGCTGGAGGCGGCGTTCATGGCTGCGGTCCTGCCGCCCGGCGCGACGACGGCGTCGTACCAACGGCCGGCACCACCGCCGCAGCTCGGCTCCGGCGGCTGACCGCCGGCCGGGGCGCGGCCGGCGCTCCTATGCCGCCGCGGCGTCCAGGCGGAACGTGGTGCCCACAGCATTGGGCACGAAGGCGTCCGGCAGGGCGGCGGCCAGGCGGTGCTGGGCCTTCCAGCCGGTGCAGTGGGCGGGCACGATCAGCTCCGGCGCCATCTCCACGAAGGCCTCGACCGTGGGGGCGATGATCGGCTCGAACGCCGGCCCGGTGAGATGGAAGCCGCCGAGCAGGCCGAGCAGCGACGCCGACCCGGTGAGGCGGAGCGCGTCGCGAGCGATGTTCACCGCCCCGGCGTGCCCGCAGCCCGTCAGCACGACCAGCCCCCGGCCCCGCACCTCGACCACCAGCGCCTGGTCGTCGAGGATCAGCGGGTCGGGCTCCCAGCGGCCGGCGTGCTCGGCCTCGTGGAACGGCATCCCCTGCTCGAACTCGGTGGTGCGGTCGATCTCGCCGGTCACCAGCACGCAGCCGTCCAGCAGCACCGACGGCTGGCGGCGCTCGATCACTTCGAACCCCTCCGCAGCAACCGCGGCGGGGTCGAGCGTCGGCAGCAGCCACGGCTCCCGTCCCGGCACCGCCACCCGCCGGCGGCTCCACGCCAGCGGGTGCAGCACCAGCGGCAGGCCGGCGCGCCGGCGGGCCCGGGCGAGGCCGGCCAGGCCGCCGGCGTGGTCGAAGTGGCCGTGGCTCAGCACCACCGCGCCGACGTCGCCGGGGTCGAGGTCGAGCCGGCGCATGTTCTCGACCATCCCGTCGGGCGACACGCCGGTGTCGAACAGCAGCCGGTGGGTGTGAGCGCCGCGGGTCACGGTGACGAGCGCCGAGAAGCCGTGCTCGGCCCGCAGGCCGTCGACCGTGGCGCCACCATCGAACACCGGGTCGGGCTCGCGACCGCGCCCGGCGGCGAGCGACGCCCGGCGAGCCGGACCCATGTCGGCCATGAGCGCGTCATAGGTGTTGTCGACCAGGATCGTGATCTCGAGCGAGTCGACCGGCTCGAGGCGGATCGGGTCGACGGCGTCGCCCTCGAACACCCGGGGCGCGGCGTGGAGCGCCTCGTGGTGGTCGTCGTGGCCGTGGTCGGTGCACATCAGCCCAGGTCCTCGAGCGCCGCGGTGAGCGCGGCGACCTCGGACTCGGTGAAGCCCACCACGCGCACGTCGGTGACGGCGGTGGGCGTGGCGGCCAGCGTGGACACGGCGACGGCGCAGCCCTCCTCCAGCGGGTAGCCGAAGATGCCCACGGACAGCGGCGGGACAGCGATCGAGCGGGCGCCCAGCCCGTCGGCGGCCCGCAGCGCCTCGCGGTAGCAGCTGGCCAGCAGCTCCGCCTCGCCTCGGGTGCCGCCGTGCCAGACCGGGCCGACGGCGTGGATGACCCAGCGGGCCTTCAGCCGGAACCCGGGCGTGACCCGGACCTCGCCGGTGGGGCAGGGCGCCACGTCGTCGCTGGCGTCCTGCAGCTCGGGGCCCGCCGCCCGGGCGATCGCCGCCGCCAGCCCACCACCGTGGGCCAGGTGCTCGTTCGCCGCGTTCACGATCGCGTCGACGTCCTGGTCGACCACACTCCCCCGCACCACCCTCACCACTGCCATCCCTCCAGCCTGCCACCCCTGCGTTTGGTCGACTTGCCAGCATTTCTGCTGGAATGTCGACCAAACGCGATGGGTCAAGACTTCAGAAAGTTCTCACGGGTGCCGATGAAAGAGGTCATGGCGGCACTGGTGGTGAGGCTTCGGTACGAGGCGACGTGCATCCACTGCGCACGGCCCGTGGCGGCGGGCAAGACGGCGTGGTGGGACTCGACGGCGCAGTGGGTGGAGTGCTTCGAGTGCCGTCCGCCCGAGCCGCTCGGCGCCTGGAGCGCCGACGAGGCCGGCCGGCGAGAGCAGCGGGCCGGGCTCGGCTCGATGTGACCGATTCCCCTGTGCATCCTGCGACACCCTGCGACTACCGTGACCAGTGGCACGGCCACGCCACTGGGGGCAGGAGGTCGCACCGATGCCCACGGAGACGAGCACGCACGACGTCGAGCTGGTCCACGTCGTCGCCCGCGCTCCGAGCGACCACGAGCCGCCCGACCGGGACCCGATCGCCCGCTGGTGGCACAGCCGCTTCGGCGCCGCGCTCATGTGGGAGCTGGTCATCATCATCCCCCTCTACCAGGGGTACCGCCTGGCCCGCCGGCTGACCCGCGACCAGTTCAACGAGGCCCTCGACCACGCTCGACAGGTGATCAGCTTCGAGCGCGCCCTCGGCCTGTACCACGAGGCCGACCTGCACGGGCTGGTGCTCGACCACCCGATCGTCGTCTGGTTCGTCAACCACTACTACGCGTACGCCCACTTCCCGGTCATGGTCGTGGCCCTGGTGTGGCTCTACACGTTCCACGCCCAGGTGTACCCGCATGTGCGCCGGGTGCTCATCGGCACCACGCTCATCGGCCTGGTGATCCACATCGTCTACCCGCTGGCCCCGCCGCGGCTCTACCCGGGCGGCGGGTTCGTCGACACCATCGCCCGCTGGGGCCCGGAGATCTACAAGCCGGACCGCCTGGCCAGTGTGGCCAACCAGATCGCCGCCATGCCGTCGCTGCACTTCGGCTGGGCGCTCATCGTGGCCTGGGGCGGGATGATGGCCGTGCGCAGCCGCTCCCGGTACCTGTTCGGGGCCCACCCGGCGCTCACGTTCATCGCCATCGTGAGCACGGCCAACCACTGGTGGCTCGACGCCGCCGTGGCCGGGCTGATCGTCGCCACGATGGTCGGCCTCGACGCCCGCTGGTCCTCCGCCCGACCGACCGGGCCGCTGCTGCTGAGCCGCCCGTAGCCTGGGGGCATGACGGACTACGCGGCCCCCCTTCGCGACATCGACTACGTCCTGAACCACGTGTGCGACCTGTCGGCGCTCACCGCGCTCGACGGCTTCGAGCACGCCGACCCGGCCCTCGTGCGGGACCTGCTGGCCGAGGCCGCCCGCTTCATGACCGAGCGCATCGCCCCCCTCAACCATCCCGGCGACATCGAGGGCAGCGTCCGCAACGCCGACGGCACCGTCACCACGCCCGCCGGGTTCAAGGAGGCGTACGCCGCCTATGTCGACGGGGGGTGGGGCGCCCTGCCCTTCGACCCCGGCTACGGCGGTGGCGGCTTCCCGTGGATGGTGGGCATCGCCCTCCAGGAGATCCTCAACTCGTCGAACATGGCCTTCGCCATGGCCCCCCTGCTCACCCAGGGAGCGATCGACGCCATCGCCCACCACGGCAGCGAAGAGCAGAAGATGACCTACCTGCCGAAGATGATCTCCGGCGAGTGGACCGGCACGATGAACCTGACCGAGCCGGACGCCGGCAGCGACGTCGGCGCGCTGCGCACCCGGGCGGTCCGCCAGGACGACGGCACGTACCTCATCTCCGGCACCAAGATCTTCATCACCTTCGGCGAGCACGACATGGCGGAGAACATCATCCACCTGGTGCTGGCCCGCACGCCGGACGCCCCTCCCGGCACCAAGGGCATCTCCTGCTTCATCGTGCCGAAGCGGCTGGTGAACGCCGACGGCAGCCTCGGCGAACCCAACGACATCAGCTGCGTGTCCATCGAGCACAAGATGGGCATCACCGCCAGCCCCACCTGCGTGCTCTCCTACGGCGACCGGGGCGGCGCGGTGGGCTACCTCATCGGCGAGGAGAACCGGGGCATGGCCTACATGTTCACGATGATGAACCAGGCCCGACTCTCGGTCGGTGTCGAGGCCATGGCCATCGCCGAGCGGGCCTACCAGCAGGCGCTGCGCTACGCCCAGGAGCGCCGCCAGGGCCGGGCGCCGGGTGCGCCGGCGGGTGAGGCCAGCCCCATCATCGACCACCCGGACGTGAAGCGGATGCTGGCCACCATGAAGGCCACCATCGAGGCCATGCGGCGGCTGATGTACTGGAACGCCGAGGCCATCGACCTGGCCGCGCGCAGCGCAGACCCCGACGAACGCCAGGAGGCTGCCGACCTGGCAGCGCTCCTGACGCCGTTGTCGAAGGCGTGGGGCACCGACATGGGTGTCGAGGTCGCCAGCCTGGCCGTGCAGGTGCACGGCGGCATGGGCTTCATCGAGGAGACCGGCGTGGCCCAGCACTACCGCGACGTGCGCATCACCACCATCTACGAGGGCACCAACGGCATCCAGGCCATGGACCTCGTCGGCCGCAAGCTGCCGATGGGGGGCGGCTCGGTGATCAGGTCGCTGTTCGACCGCATCGAGGGCATCGACGACCGTCTTGCCGTGCACCCCTCGCTCGCCGGCGTGCGGTCGTCGCTCGCCGACGCGCTCCGGGTGAGTCGCGAGACCACTCAGTGGATCTTCGAGCACGCCGCCAACCCGCTCGACGTGCTGGCCGGCGCCACCCCGTACCTGCGCGTGCTGGCCACCACGACGGCCGGCTACCTGATGGCTCGCTCCGCGGTGGTGGCGGCAGAGCTGCTGGCCGAGGGCAGCGGCGACCGTGACCTGCTCGAGGCGAAGATCGCCACCGGCCGCTTCTTCTGCGAGCAGCTGCTCCCGGCCCAGCTGGGCCACGCCGCCGAGGTCACCGCGGGCGCCGACGCCCTGATGGGCTTCGACGCAGCGGCCCTCAGCTGCTGAGCGTCGCCTCGCTGTCGTTCGGCGGCGTGCCGGCGGGCGGCGCGCCGGCATCGTCGGACGAACCGTCGCCCGGCTCGTGCGAACCAGCGGACAGCGGCGCGCGGGCAGCGATCCACTCGATGACCACCACCGCCCCGCCGAGCACCACCAGCGCCCAGAACACCGTCCAGCCCTTGGGGTGGTCCCGGCTGATGACGAGCAGCGCCACCAGCACCAGCGCCACCCACTGCAGCCCCCGCTGGTGGGCGGCCACGAAGCGGCTGACCCCGCCACCCTCGCCGGTGCGCTCGCCCCTCGGCAGCACCAGGTCGCGCACCCACTGCGCCGAGCTGCTCGGCCCGAGCACCCAGGCGACGATCACGAACGCCACGCCCAGGAAGAAGAGGAACCGCACGCCCGTGCGCAGGAACCGGGTGACGATGTCGAACGCCGACGACGCGGCCTCTTTGCTCACGTCGAGCTCGGTGAGGCTGTCGAGGTAGGCGCTGCGCCCGAAGCGGATGCCCACGGCCAGGATCAGCGCCGAGATCATGAACGTCACGCCGACCGCGACCCACGTGCGGCGCCGCTCACGCGAGAGCCACACCGCGGCGGCGACGCAGATGATCATCAGGATCGGCAGCACGTAGGACAGCTTCTGCAGCAGGTCCGTGGCCGAGTTCACCTTCTCCAGGTTGTCGGCGTTGAACAGGTTGAGCTGGATGGCCACCTGGTTGATGGGGATGTTCTTGACGATCCCGATACCGCGGTCCTCGAGCTCTGACATCACGTTCTGGATGATCGGGGTGAGGTCGAGCACGACGCGCCCGTTCACCACCTCGATGTTGCCCTCGCCGGTGAGCAACCGGCGTACCTGCACATGGGCGATCCGGTTGGCCTCGTCCCACACCTTCTGGAACGCGTCGCTGTCGAGGATCCGCGCCGAGGCCGTGTCGACCGCCGTGCCCAGCGCCGACTCGATCGGACCGGCCAGCACCGCTCCGGCGCCGGAGGGGAGCAGGTCGTCGAGGATCGACTGGACGTCGATGGCCTTGGTCACCTCGTCGGCGATGCGGGCGGCCGCCGCCTCCTGGATGGCCGGGTCGTCGGCCAGCGGTGCCACCGTCTCCACGTAGCGATCGGTGTTCAGCAGGAAGTTCCGCGTCCACACCGCCACGACGCTCAGCACCAGCATGATGCCGGCCACGACCAGCAGCACACCGCGGGCGAGCTTGCGGCCCTTCGTATCGGCCTTCGCCGCTGATGTCATGACCCCTCCCCCAAGCTGTGCCGTCGGCAACCTAGTCGGTCACTCCGACGCAGCGGTCGGGTTCTGGGCACAGCACCTGGCTCGCTCGACCCATCCGACCTGGTTCTCCGCACGAGCGATGTGCCCAGAACGCGGACTCTCGTCAGCGGACTTCCGTCGAACGCGGGTCGTGCACACATGCTGAGCATGCAGCACATCGAAGATCACTCCACCTACGACGCCGCGCTGGCGGCCATTGCGGAGCAGCGCCACGGCGTGTTCTGCCGTCCCGATCTCGACGCTCTGCGCGTCCCGCCGGCGCTGAGGAGAGAGAGGGAGCGCACGCAGCGCTGGATCCGGCTCGCGCCCGGCGTCTGGCGCCACGCAGGCACGCCCGAGACCTGGAAGCTGCAGCTGGCCGCCGGGCTCGCCTGGCTCGGTCCCCGTGCTGCGATCGGTCTGGAGGCGGCCGCCGCCCTCTTGGAGCTCGACGACTTCCCGCCCGCGCCCGTGCAGTTCGTCGTCCCACGTGAGGCCCGCGGGCGACGGCGCGGGCCGTGGGCGGTGCACTCCACCCGTGAGCTGCTCCCGACGGATGTCCGCCACGTCGACGGCCTCAGGGTCACGAACGTCACCCGAACGCTGATCGATCTCGCGGCGACCGGCATCGGCCCGCAACGGCTCGGCGACGCGATCGATCAGGCCATCCGGCGCCGCCTCACGTCGCTCCCCACACTGCGCCGGCGGATCGGCCGGCTTCGACGGCAGGGGTGGACGGGCGTGCGCTTGCTCGACGAGCTGCTGCTCGACGGCGGTGGGCACTCGAACCTCGAGCGGCGCTTCCTCCGGCTGGTGCGGACCGCAGGGCTGGCGCCGCCGCGGTGCCAGGTCGTGCACCACAGCGCCGGGAGGATCGTGGCTCGGGTCGACTTCGAGTGGACCGACGCGCGGGTGGTCGTGGAGGTCAACGGGTGCCGGGGCCACAGCTCGGAGGTCGAGCGCGCCAAGGATGCGCGCCGGCGCAACATCCTGCAACGTCAGGGCTTCGCCGTGCTGGAGTTCACCACGAGCCAGGTGATCGGCGATCCGGAGTACGTGGTGGCCACCCTCTGGGAGCACCTCGACCCCGCTCGCCCGGTTCTGGGCACACGCCGGTGAGCGTCTGCGCTGGTCAGAGCCGCGTGCGGCCGATTCGTTGTGCCCAGAACCGGGAAGGGATGGGCAGACGGCGGGTGGTCAGGGCGAGGGGGCGTCGAGCCAGGGGCGGGCCACGGGTTGGCCGGCCTCGACCATCCACGTCTTCAACTGGCGGTGGATGCCCACCGCACCGACGATCGGCTCGGCCGGGGCCGACAGCGACGCCGGGTGGAGCAGGAACGGGTGGGTCTGCGGGCCGCCGAGGCCACCATGCGAGCCGACCTGGTGCTCGAACGCGGCGACCTCGTCGGTGGCGGGGTCGATCACGCTGTTGACCATCAGGTCGGCCACGTGCGGGAAGCCGTCGACCCGGCGCACCTTCGCGGCCGCCGACTCGCCGAACGGCACCAGCGGGTCGTCGCCGTCGACCACGCCCTCGTCGAGCCAGTGCCGGCCGCTGCGACCGATGACCACCGCACCCCGGGCGGCGCTGCGCGCCAGCACGAACCCGATCGCCGGGTGCTCGACCAGGCCGGCCACCAGCTGCGGGTGGCGCTCGTCGATCTCCTCCAGCGTGAGGCGGCGCTTCTCGGACATCAGGTAGATGAGGGCCAGGTTCCCCGACGCCAGCACCATGGTGCCCGTCGTCGCCGCCTCCTCGTCTTTCACCTTGCCGCGAGCGGCACGGAACATCGCCGTCGACTCGGTGCGGCCCTTCTCCTCGTCGGCGTCGGCCTGCCCGGTGCTGACCTGCCCGACGAGGCGCTCGACGACCGCGGCCAGCGACTCACCGGCGCGCTGCTCGAACGGGGCACCCTGGGTCTGGCCGTGGTCGCTCAGCACCACCAGGTGGTACGGCCGCGGCGCCCACTGGAAGCTGCGGTGGATGCGGGCGATCTGGCGGTCGAGGTCGCGCAGCACCGCCAGCGTGTCGGCCCGCTCGGGGCCGCTGTGGTGGGACACCTCGTCGTAGCCCAAGAAGTCGACGTAGATGGCCGCCCGCCCCTCGCTGATGTCCTCGAGGATGCCCTGCACGCTGACGTCGCGGCTGATGACGGTGGTGAACGACCGCAGGAAGGCGTACGTCCAGCTCCGGGACACCCGCGGCTCGACGCCACGACGGATCTGGTCGCGCGCCGCCCGGCGCTCACGGAACACCTCGGTCACGAACGACACCGCCGTGCGCACCGCGTGGTACGGGTGAGAGAAGTAGCGGCCGTAGCCGGCGCCGATGCGGCCCTCCTTCTTCTTCCCCACCACGCTCATGGTGAGCACAGCCCGCTCCGCGTCGCCGCTGAACAGGTTGCCGTAGCTGCTGCCGTGGTGGGCCAGCAGGCCGTGGCCGTCGCTGTGGCGGGCCTCGATCTCGGCTGCCGACTTCGGGTGGTTCGACACCACCACCAGCCCGGTGTCCTTCTCGACCCACCGGAACGCCGGCATGTCGGCGTTGCTGCCGTGGAGGATCCCGCACTGGCTCACGCCGGTCTGCGACGACCAGTCGGTCTCCCAGTCGACGAGGGTGTGGGTGCCGTCGTGCACCAAGCGCGACAGATGGGGGGCGTCGCCGCTGGCAATGGCCCGGCGCAGCACCGCCGCCGCCAGGCCGTCGATCTGCACGAACGCGAACCCGGGCACGTCGGAGTGCGGCACGTCCTTGGCCCGCCGGCGGGTGGCGGCCGCCATTCGCCGGTCGAACCAGGCATCGTCGTCCACCGACAGCACGGTGCTGACCAGGGTGGTGAGGATCGACAGCAGCACCACCAGCACCACCGCCGGGCCGAAGCCGTCGAGGGTGATGCCCGGCAGAGCGTCGAGCACGAGCAGCACGAACAGCGCGTTCAGCAAGATGGCGCCGAGGCCCAGCGTCAGCACGGACAGCGGCACGATCAGGACCGACAGCATCGGCCACAGCACGCCGTCGACCAGGCCCAGGACGAACCCGGCCAGCAGGGCGTCGCCGCCGCTGTCGATCGAGAAGCTCGGCATGATCCACGCCGCGATCAGCAGCGCGACCGTGTTGACGACGGTGACGGTCAGCGTGCGGCGCAGGACCTGTCCGAGCGTGAGGCGATGCTCGTGGTCACGCACCGGCTCGCACCCACTCCAAGAACCGCTCGACGGCGCGCACGGTGTGCACGCTACGCCGGTTCACCATCACGTCGAAGGCGTGCTGGGCGTGGGGGATCTCCACGTAGCCGACCGGTGCGCTAGACACGGCCCGCAGCCCCCTGACGAACTCGTGCGCCTCCTCCCGCCACACGAGCGTGTCGACGGCGCCTTCGATCACGAGGAACGGCGGGGCGTCGGCACGCACGTGGTCGAGCGGCGAGGCGGCCTCCCACAGCGCCCGCCCGGCCTGGGGGTCGCACTGCATCACGTACTTCTGCAGGAGCGGGGTCATCTTCTGGCGCTTCAGGTCGTTGCGATCCAGGAAGTCGTACACGCCGTAGAACGGCACGGCGGCCTTCAGCGAGGTGTCGACGTGTTCGAACCCGGGCTGGAAGCGAGGGTCGTTGGCGGTGAGCGCCGCGAGCGCGCACAGGTGACCACCCGCCGACCCGCCGGTGATGGCGACGTAGCCGGGGTCGCCGCCGTGCTCGGCGGCGTGCTCGCGGATCCAGGCGATGGCCCGCTTCACGTCGACGAGGTGGTCCGGGAACTTGGCCTTCGGGCTGAGCCGGTAGTTGATGGCGACGCACACCCAGCCGTTGCGGGCGAGGTGGCGCATGAGCGGCTGGCCCTGCTCGCGCTTGTTGCCGATGATCCACCCGCCGCCGTGCACCTGCAGCAGCACGGGACAGCCGGTGCGGCCGTCGGCCGGCTTCAGCACGTCGAGCCGGTGCCGGCGGTGCTCGCCGTACGTCAGGCCCTTGACCCGGGTGACGCCTTCGAGCGACGCGTTGAAGGGGCGGAGCAGCACGCCGAGGGGGACCTTCTCCGCGGCGACGCTCGGGCCGGCGGCCGCCTCACCGAGCAGCTCGCGCAGGCCGGCATCGAGCGCCGGGGCGGCGGCACGCTGCCACCACCAGAGCACGGCCAGGCCGACCCACGAGAGCACCATCAGCACCAACCCGGCCACGCCCCAGCTGCTGGCGAGCGCACCGAGCGCAACCAGCAGCGCGGTCACCAGAACCTGGGCGGCGAGGTGGAACGGGGCCAGGTCCTGGGCCAGCCACGACGCGAAGAACGTGATCGGTACCGCGACGTACGGGCGCCGGGGGCTGAGCAGGCCGAGCAGCGTGACCAGCGCTGCCAGCAGGCCGAGGACGAACAGTGCGATCGCCATGGGCACAGTCTCGCCGCGCCGTGCCGCCCCGACGAAGTGCGCTCAGCGCGGGTGTAGCGTCACCGGGACCGGGAGCACCGAGAGGGGGTGCCGATGCGACAGCTCTCCAGCCAGGACGCGGCGTTCCTCTACGCCGAGACGCCGGCGTGGCACATGCACGTCGGAGCGCTCGCGATCGTCGACGTCGAAGCCTCCAACGGCGCCTTCTCGCTCGACCGCGCCCGAGACGTGCTCCTGCAGCGACTCCCGGAGCTGCCCCAGTTCCGCTGGCGTCTGGTCGACACACCGCTCGGGGTGGACCGGCCCCACTGGGTGGAAGCCGGTGAGATCGACCCCGAGTACCACCTCCGCCGCCTCACGGTGCCACCACCCGGCGACCACCGGGCGCTCAACCAGCTGGTGTGCGAGCTGCTGTCGTCGAAGCTCGACCGCAGCCGGCCACTGTGGGAGTGCTACTACATCGACGGCCTGGAGGACGGCACGGTCGGGGTGCTCACCAAGATGCACCACGCGCTGGTCGACGGCGTCTCCGGTGCGGGCCTGATGGAGATCATGCTCGACGTCACGCCCGAGCCCCGCCCGCCCGTCGACACGTGGCGCGAACCGATCGCCGGCGAGGCACCTCCGCCCCTGACCCGCTTCGCCCAGGGCCTGCTGAACAGCACGGTCCGCACGTCGGTCGGCATGGTCACCTTCGCCGGCCAGAGCGTGCGCCAAGCCGTGGCGGCGGCGGCCCGGCTGCGGCCCGGCGCCAAACCCGCCATCCCGCTCACTGCGCCCCGCACCCGGTTGAACGGGCCGTTCACGCACCGGCGGGCGCTGGGGTGGCTGACGCTCGATCTCGACCGGGTGCTCGACGTGCGGCGCGAGCTGGGCGTGAAGGTGAACGACGTCGTGCTGGCCATGGTCACGGGTGCCCTGCGGACCTACCTGCTCGACTACGACGATCTGCCCTCCCAGCCGTTGGTGGTGCAGTGCCCGGTGTCGCTGCGCACCAACGGCGACAACGTCGTGGGCAGCAAGGTGGGCAGCATGTTCGTGCGCCTGCCCACCAACGTCGCCGACCCGCTCGAGCGCCTGCATGCGCTGGTCGAGAGCACGCTCGACGCCAAGACGCTGCACAAGGCGGTCAACGAGCACCGCTACGTCGGGCTCACCGAGACGATGACCCCCGGGATGCTCGGCCTGTTCGCCCGGGCCTACACCGCGCTGCAGCTCGACAAGGCGCCGCCGACGGTGAACCTGGTGGTGTCGAACGTCCCCGGGCCCCGCCTACCGCTGTACGTCGCCGGGGCGCCGCTGCGGGCGATGATCCCGATGGGGCCGCTGCTGCTCGGGATGGGGGTGAACGTGTCGGTGTTCAGCCACGGCGAGCAGGTAGACATCGGCATCTTCACCAGCCCGGAGCTGGTCCCCGACCCAGAGCGCATCGCCGAGCTGATGGAGCACGAGCTCAACACGCTCGAGTCCCTCATCACCCCACCCCCCACCTGACGGTCCTCCCCACTCGGTCCCCTCGGTCCCCTCGGTTCGGGAGGTCGGGCGGGGGATCAGGCGGTGGCGCTGCGCCGCCGGCGGGCGACGAACAGAAAGCCGGTGCCGACGGCGGCCAGCGCGACGGCCACCCGCAGGATCGTCTCGACGTCGGCGCCCGAGGCCGGCACGTCGCCGCTCGAGGTGCCAGCAGCGGCAGCGGTGTTGGAGCCGGTGGAGCCGGAGCCGGAGCCGACCGTGCCCGCGGAGCTGGCGGAAGCCGGCGGGCCGCACTCGTAGAGCACGTAGTACATGGCGCCGTTGTTCCACGCCGGGATGAAGAAGGCCACCCTGCCGGGCGTGGACTTGTCGAGGTCCTCCGGGCCATCGTCCTCGATGGTGAACGAGCGGACCTCGTTCGCCGTGTGGAACGGGTAGACCCCGAAGCGGACCCACTCGGCTGGCGGGTCGCAGACGGCGCTGAACTCGCCGCCGACGCCCGGCACCCAAACACCGTCGGCCTCAGGCAGCCCCGGACCGGGCCGTCCCGGCGGGTACGACGGCGGGATGACGGCAAAGGCGAAATCGTCGTACACGCCCGTGTCCTGGCAGGTCGCCCTCACGAAGTAGTACCCGGGAGGGCCGGGGATGTCGAGCTGCCACTCGTCCTTCCCGCTGCCGTTGGTGTTGGAGGCCAGGGTGGCGACCGGGTTCACGCCGGGCGGGTCGGTCCACAGCTCCCAGGTGACCTCTTCCTTCTTCTTGCAGCCGGTGACGGTGAACTTCACCTTCGTCCCGACGGCGTACGGCGGGGTCTTGTTGGCCGTGACCTCGACCGGGTCGTCGGCCTGCGCCGCAGCCGGCATGCCGAGCGCGGCGATGACGGCGATGCCCACCAGGGCGACCAGCCGCTTCATCATCCCGCGCTCCCTCCGTCGTGGGGCCGTCTCGTCCCGGCACCCTAGCGGATCGAGCCCCAGCAGGGCTACGGTGTCGGCGTCCGACGGCCCTGGCGGTGAAGGGATAGCTGCATCGTGCGAGTCGTGATGGTTGGCGCCGGCGGCCACGCCCGCGTCTGCCTCGAGGCGCTGCTCGACGACCACGACCACATCGTCGTCGGCGCGCTCAGCCGCGACGGCGCCAAGGTGGCCGGCCTCCCCATCGACGTGCTCGGCCGGGACGAGGACCTGGCCGCCGTGGCCGAGCGCACTGGGGCGATGGCAGCGTTCGTGGCCGTGGGCGACA
This sequence comes from uncultured Ilumatobacteraceae bacterium, assembly GCA_964556225.1. GTDB lineage: Bacteria > Actinomycetota > Acidimicrobiia > Acidimicrobiales > Ilumatobacteraceae > CAZKVJ01. The sequence goes on along the minus strand of CAZKVJ010000020.1, from coordinate 30,566 downwards.
ACGACGCGAGGGCTCGTCTGAGCGCGGCCTGCCGGGCGGCCGGGCTGGAGCTGGCCCGGGCGGTGAGCGCCTCGGCGGTGGTGTCGCCGGCTGTCGGCGTGGGTGAGGGCACGGCGGTGCTGCAGGGGGCGGTGGTCAACGCCGCCACCCGGCTCGGCCAGGGCGTGATCGTGAACACCAACGCCTCCATCGACCACGACTGCATCGTCGGCGAGTTCACCCACATCGCCCCCGGCGTGGCCATCGGCGGCGGGTGCACGATCAGCGCCCGGGTGCTGGTGGGCATCGGCGCCCGGGTGATCCCCGGCGTCACCATCGGCGACGGGGCGATCGTGGGCGCTGGTGCCGTGGTGCTCGACGACGTCGCCGCCGGCGCCACCGTGGTGGGCGTGCCCGCCCGGCCCATCGAAAGGAAGGGCTGAGGTGGTCGGACCGTTTCGCCGGTTCAGCTCCGACACGGTGCGCCGCATCGTCGACGTGTGCGCCGCCGTCGCCGGCATGGTGGTGCTGTCGCCGGTCATGGCGCTGACGATGCTGGCGGTGCGCGTCGACATCGGCTCGCCGGTGATCTTCCGCCAGCAGCGCCTCGGCCGGGGCGGTGTGCCGTTCACCCTCTACAAGCTGCGCTCCATGCGCGACCCCCGGCCCGGGCGGGAGGCGGCGCGCTACGACAACGAGCGGATCACCCGACTCGGGCGGTTCCTGCGCTCCACCAGCCTGGACGAGCTGCCGTCGCTGTGGAACCTGCTGCACGGCGACATCACGCTGGTGGGCCCGCGGCCGCTGCCCGTGAGCTATTGGGAGCGCTTCCACGGCGAGCAGTACCGCCGGTTCGATGTGAAGCCCGGCATGACCGGCCTGGCTCAGGTGGCCGGGCGCAACCATGTGGACTGGCCGACCCGGCTGACCCTCGACGTACAGCACGTGGACACCCGCAGCCTGCGCGGCGACCTGCGGATCCTGATGGCGACGGTGCCGCTGGTGCTGCGCCGCCACGGGGTGGAACACGCCGACGGCGTGACGATGCACGAGCTGCCACACCAGGGCCCGGAGTCGGCGGCGTGAGCGACGTGGCCGTGATGCCGGCCCGGCACCCCGAGCTGGAGGTGGCCGAGTTCGACGCCGAGCTGGTCGTGTTCGACCCCCGCGTGAACCAGGTGCACCTGGTGGAGGGGCTGGCGGCGGTGCTGCTGGCCTCGTGCGACGGGGCGACGCCGCGCTCGGAGGTGGTGGGCGACCTGGTGGAGCTGCTGGGGCTGGAGGCGGCGGCGGCGGCGGGCGAGGTGGACGTGACGCTCGCGACGTTCGCCGGCCTGGGACTGCTGGAGGGCACCGAGCCGCCGGTGCCACCGCCCCCGTGCCTGGGGTGTGGCGAGGCGGCGCCGACGCGGCGGCGCAGGAGGCGACGAAGGGGCGGTGACAGGTCGTGAGGAAGTCCGCTAGCCTGCCCGAGACGGGCACCCGACATGGCGGGAGGTCTCCCGGTGGACCGACGTGAAGCGCTGAAGAAGCTGGCAGTTGGAGGAACCATCGCCGCCGGCGCGCCCCTGATCCTCAGCAACGTCGCGTTCGCTAACCCGGGTTCCCAGGATTGCGCAGCGAGCGGCACTTATCAGGTGACGGAATCGCACAACGGCACTCCGCCGGCGGTGACCCTGACGGTCGGCCCTACTGTTTCACCCTCCTGCCCTTGCGAGTCGCCGTCGACGCCTGACGTCTCCTATAGCTGGACCTTCGGAACGTCGTCGAGTTCCAGCTCGTCGGTGACGCACACACTGACGGGAAATGGCGCCAGTGCCACCTGGACACTGACCGTGACGGTCAAGTGTTCGGACCGAAATGGCGAGCTTGTCTGCGCGACGTACTCGGCCACTGGGACAGTGACGCGGAACGGGAACAGCGGCAACATCACGTCCACGCCCGCTTTCCCGATATCCGGGTCGCTCGCATACAGCGCCGCTCTCTGCACCTGACGCCTTGCCGTGACAGTCGCCGTACTGGGCCAGGGGTATGTCGGCCTGCCGGTTGCCATCCGGGCGGCTGAGGTCGGGTTCGATGTCGTCGGGTTCGACACCTCCATCGAGCGCATCGAGTCCCTTCGTGCCGGGCGGTCCTACGTCGGTGACATCTCCGACACCCAGCTCGCCGCCGCGCTGAGCGCCGGCTACCGGCCCAGCGCGGAGCCGGCCGATCTCGCCGGGTTCGACGTCGCCGTCATCAGCGTCCCCACCCCGCTCGCCGACGGCCTGCCGGACCTCAGCGCCATCGAGTCCGCCGGGCGCACCCTCGCCCCGCACCTGCGCCGCGGCTGCACCGTCATCCTGGAGTCCACGACCTACCCGGGCACCACCACCGAGCTCCTGGGCCCCATCCTCGAAGACGGCTCCGGGCTGAAGGCCGGCCCGGACTTCCACCTCGGCTACTCCCCCGAGCGCATCGACCCGGGCAACCCGACCCACCACCTGGTCAACACGCCCAAGGTCGTCTCCGGCATCGACGACGCCTCGCTGGAAGCGATCGACGCCTTCTTCTCCCGCCTGGTCGACACCACGGTGCGGGTCGCCTCACCGGCCGAGGCCGAGGCGGTGAAGCTGCTGGAGAACACGTTCCGCCACGTCAACATCGCCCTCGTCAACGAGCTGGCCATGTTCGCGAAGGAGCTCGGCATCGACATCTGGAACGTGGTCGACGCCGCCGCCACCAAGCCGTTCGGGTTCATGCGCTTCACGCCCGGCCCGGGAGTGGGCGGCCATTGCCTGCCGATCGACCCGAGCTACCTGTCGTGGCGGGTCAAGCAGCACCTCGGCCGCTCGTTCCGCTTCGTCGAGCTGGCCAACGACATCAACGAGCACATGCCCGACCACGTCTACGAGCGCATCGCCGAGCTGCTCAACACCCACCGCAAGCCGGTGAACGCCAGCCGCGTCCTGCTGCTCGGCCTGGCCTACAAGCGGGCCACGAGCGACTGGCGGGAGAGCCCGACCGTGCCGCTGGCCGAGCGCCTCGCCCGCTCGGGCGCCGACGTGGTGATCTGCGACCCGCACATCCCCGAGGTGAACACCGCCCACCTGCGCTTCCCGCTGGTGCCGTGGGGGACCGACGAGCTGACGGCGGCCGACATCGTCGTCGTGATGGTCGACCACCCCGAGTTCGACCCGGTGGCGATCGCCCGCCACGCCCGCTTGGTGTTCGACGCCAAGGGCGTGATGCGCGGCACGGACTTCGCAGGCGAGGTCCTGTAGCGGGCATCCACCTCGTAGCGAGCGGCGTCTCGTAGCGTCTCGCGCTGGTCCTGCGGGGCCGGGAGGATCGCCGTGAACCGACGAGACGCGCTCAAGCGCCTCGCCCTTGCTGGCGCCGTGGCGACGACCGGCCCGCTGCTGGTGTCCTCACCCGCGTTCGCCGACGGTGGCACCACCGGTTCGAGACCCGTGGGCGTGCCGAGCGCCCCGACGGTCACCGTCAGCCAGATCCTCGCGGGCTGGCTGTACCAGCTGAATCTCTCGGTCACCGGCGCCACCTGCCCATTCGGGACGCCCGGCTCGGCCAATGTCCAGCGCTTCTACACGGTGGTGTCCAACCCGGCGGGACTCTCGCTGTTTCCCGGGCCCACGACGGTGTACGCCAACGGCACGAGCATCAGCCCAGCCATGGCCAAGTGGCCGAGCATTCCAACCGGCACACCGCTGACCGTGCGCTTCCACGTCCGCTGGGTGTGCGACAACCGCACCGGCGGGGCGGCGTGGATCTGCCGTTCGTGGGAGATCCCGCTCCAGTTCGACGGCACTACGTTCGTCGTCGGCACGATCACCTCCGTCTCCCCGCCCGCCGTCTGCGACACCCCACCGCCCCCCGCACCCTGAGCCCGCGTGTTCTGGGCACACGAGGGCGCGGAGTGACCAGGCGCGATGGCCTCGGCGTGTGCCCAGAACGGTTCCACCATGTGCACCGCCGTCCCATGCGGTCAGGGGCGGAGGGTGGCGTAGGTGTCGAGGGTGATGGCGATGACGCGCTGCTGGTCGAACTCGGCCGCAGCCTTGGCGCGGGCGGCGGCGCCCATCGAGGATCGCAGCGTTGGATCGTCGGCCAGCCGGGCCACCGCCGCCTCGATCGCCGCCTCCGACCGCACCGGCACCAGCAGGCCCGTCACGCCGTCGTCGACCACCTGACGGCACCCCCGGATGTCGGTGGCCACCACCGGCAGGCCCATCGCCGAGGCCTCCATCGCCGCCCGGGGGAACCCCTCGCGCCACGAGGCCGTGACGAACAGGTCCATCGCCGCGTAGCACTCGGCCATGTCGGTGCGCGGCCCGGCGAACACCACGCCGGCCGCCTCGGCCCGGGCGATCGAGGCGTCGTCCACGGCGTCGGGCTTCGACGGGTCACGCGGCCCGACCACCACCCAGCGCACCGACCGATGCGACGCCGACAGCGCAACCGCCGCCGACAGCAGCTCGCGCAGGCCCTTCTCCCACACCAGCCGGCCGACCACGCCCACCACCACGGCGTCGGGCGCGATCCCCCACGACGCTCGCAGCCGCCCGCGCTCCCCGGCATCGACCGAGCCCGGCGAGAAACGCCCGAGGTCGATGCCGTTGCCGAGCAGGCGCACCTTGCGGGCCGGCACCCGCAGCGTGTGCACCAGCGTGTCGACGTCCTCGGGGTTCTGCACCAGGTCCATGTCGCCGAAGGCCGCCGCCACCCGCTCCAGCGCGTACACCGGCCAGCGCCGCTGCCACCGGTCGCCCGGCTGCGCGTACAGGCCGTGCTGGGTGTTGACGATCACCGGCACCCGGGCCAGGCGCCCGGCGATGCGGCCCAGCACCCCGGGCTTGGGGTTGTGGGTGTGCAGCACGTCCGGGCGCACCCGGCGCAGCGTGCGCCACAGCTCCACCAGCGCCCGGGCGTCCGCCAGCAGGGAGGGCGCCCGGGTGAGCGACGCCACCGGCACGTGGCGCACCCCGGCCGCCTCGATCGCCGCCACGTGCGGGCCCGGCGCCGACATGCCGATCACCTCGTAGCCGGCCTCCCCGAACGCCTGCAGCTGCGGGCCGAGCAGCCAGTCGAGGCTCATGTCGGTGGTGGTCAGGTGCACCAGCCGGGGCGGACGGGTCACTGCGACGCGCCCCGGTACCGGAAGCGGGCCACCAGCGACCGGGCTGCGCCCTCCACCCGCATGCCGCCAGCCATCTTGCGCTCGAACAGCTCGATGCCGTCGCTGCGCTGGATCGGCGTGCGACCCAGGCGCATCCGGTCCGTGCGCCCCGGCCGGTTCACCCGGCTGCCGGCCAGCGCTGCGCTCGTGAACCGGGCCGCCACCAGCGCCGACACGGCCGTCGAGCCCGGCACCGCCTTCGGGTAGGCGAAGTGCTCGGGCCGGCGCCCCAGCCGCTGTGCGATCAGCTCGATCGACGCGTCGAGGTCGGCGCGCGCAGCGTCGGGCGCGGCGCGGTCGAGGAGCAGGTGCGAGTGCGAGTGCGACTCGACGTCGACCAACCCCGTCGCCACCGCCGCCGCCAGGCCGTCCCACGTGGCCGGCGGTGCGCCCCACGGGAACGGCACCTGGTCCTCGATGAACTGCGTCGCGGCGTAGAGCGTGGCGGGCACGCCGCGGCGTACGAGCAGCGGCAGCGCCACGTCCACGAAGTCGGCCGTGCCGTCGTCGAACGTCACGACCACGCCGGACACGTCCTCGCCCAACGCCAGGCGGTCCAGCGCTTCGCCGAGGCGCAGCACCGTGAACCGCTCGGTCAGGATCCCGAGCTGGCGGTCGAACACCTCGACGTCGAGGTCGACGGCGCTCGACGAGCCGCCACCGACGCGGTGGTAGATCAGCACGACCACGCCCGACGGTGGTGGGACCACCCGGTCGGCCGCCACCGCCGCCTGCTTCGCCCAGCCCCGCACGTCGACCATCGAGCCCTCCTATCCGGCCAGCAGCGCGGCCAGCCGCCGGCACAGCTCGTCGATGTGCACCACCGCGGACGCGAACATCGGGTCCGGCGCCCCGGTCGGGTCGTCCACCTCCGGGATGGTGCCGTCCACGTAGTCTCGCCGCCGCCGGCCGGCCCCGACCTCGGCCAGCCACTCCGCGATCGGCCGACCGCCCACCGGCCCGTGCGACTCGCCCCGCGCCACCAGCTCGGGCAGCGTGAACGTTCGCTCGAACGCCTCGGGCACGTCGGCGCAGAGCCGGATCACGTGCAGGCGCTCGGCGGTGACCACCAGCGCCGAGCGCTCCACCCGGCCCAGGTCGATCGTGGTGCTGCGGTGCCCGCTCACGTCGATCCCCCGCTCGGCCAGTGCCGCCACGGTCTGGCGGGTGGGCGGCATGTCCCGCTCCACGAACCCCGCGGTGCGCACCCGCGCCACCAGCCCGGCGTGGTCGAGGTGCAGCTGCAACAAGGCGCCCATCAGCACGCTGCGGGTGCGGTTGCGGGTGCACACCGCCATCAGGCGCACCTCGTCGCTCACGACGGCACCAGCTCCGAGTAGCGGCGGTGGTGCTCGTCGATCGCGTCGTCGAGCGACCACGACGCCGGGGTTGACTCGACACCAGCGGGCGGCGCCGCCAGCACCCCGGCCACGGCGTCGGCCAGCGCCGCCGGGTCGCCCGGCGCCACGACCCGGCCCTGGCGGGGCCCGACCAGCTCCGGCACCCGGCCCACGGCCGTGGCCACCACCGGGCGCCCGAGCGCCAGCGCCTCGAGCACCACCAGCGGCTGGCCCTCGAAGTCGCTCGCCACCACCACCACGTCGGCCGCCGCGATCAGCGACCACACGTCGTCACGCGGCGCCAGGAACGACACCGCCTCCGCCACCCCGAGCGAGGCGGCGAGGCGCTGGTTCGCCGCCAGCTGCGGCCCCTCGCCGACCACCGCCAGGTGCACGGCCGCGCCCCGGTCGAGGAGGCGGCGCAGCGCCCGCAGCAGGTTCGGGTGGTTCTTCGCGGGCCGGTGCGCGGCCACGCTGACCAGCAGGCTGGTTCCCTCCGCCACGCCGAGCGACGCCCGCGCCGCTGCCGCGCCGGCGCGCGCCGCCGCCAGCTGGCGTGGGTCCACGGCGTGGGGCAGCACGCGCACGCGGCGCCGCCACGGCCTGGGCGCGCTCCCGACGGCATCGGCCGACACCGCCAGGCGCAGGTCGTCGCGCCACCACGTGGCCCACCACCCGAGGCGCGTCAGCGGGTGCAGGGCCCGCCACGAGTTGTGCAGCGTGGTCACCACCTTCACCTTCGCACCGACCAGCGCCAGGCGCACCACCACCGCCGGGGCGGGGCTGTGCACGTGCACCACGTCGTAGCGGCCGCAGCGCACGAGGCGGGCCAGGCGAGCGCTCGGGCGCCAGCCGAGGCGATCCGTGCCGCCCATCCGGTGCAGCGGCACCCCGGCGCGCTCGATCCGCCCCGCCAGCCGGTCGCGCCGGTCGGTCACCATCGCCACCTCGACCGGCACCCCCCGCTCGTGCAGGCCGACGGCGAGGTCGGCCACCATGCGCTCGATCCCACCCAGGTCGAGGCCCTTCACCACCAACAGCACCCGAGGCTGCGTGCTCACGAGCTGGTCACCGCCCGCGCACCGTGGCGGAGGTGCCCACCCATGCTGCGCCGCCGGGCCCGACGGCTGGCAGCCGACGGCAGCGCCAGGCCGGCGAGGAACAGCGCCCGGTCGTGCAGCGCCAGCGCAGGCAGGGTGCTGAGCGCCTCGTGGCGGTAGCCCTCGCGGTGCGAGCTGGCGTAGCGCGCCATCGCCCGGCGCTGCTCCTCGCTCACCCGCAGGCCCTGCGCCCACTCGTGGGCCGGGTGCTCGGCGTCGAGCCCGAGTGTGGCCCACGCTCGCCGCACGCCCTCGGCCACCACGGCGTCGGCCCGCCAGCGGAACGCCAGCGCGACGGTCTGCGTCCAGTCGACCTGTGACACCAGCACCAGCTGGGCCACGTCGCGCAGCGCCCGGTCGCCCGACCACGCGCCGAGCACCACGTGCACGGCGGCGTGCAGCAGCCGGGCGGGCCCGTCGAGCGCCTCCATCTCGGTCCCGGCCACCGTGAACGTGGACCCGGCGCGGTCCACCAGCTCGGCGGGATCGATGGTGACGCCGAAGAAGCCGTTCACCAGACCCAGGTGGAGGTCGACCTCGACGCCGATCGGTGAGCGAAGCACGACCGCCTTCGAGTACCGCCGCTCCCACCACCCGCGCACCGCCGGTTCGGTGCGCACGAACCCGGCGGCGCCCAGTGCGCTCAGCGCCACCGGCAGGTCCGAGCGGCGGATCATCAGGTCGACGTCACCGAACACCCGCTGCGCCGGGTCGGCGTGGTCGAGGTGGGCGATGGCGACGCCTTTCAGCACCCGCGCCCGGACGCCGGCCGCCCGGAGCACCGTCACCACCTCGACGGCGGTGGCCTCGGCGGCCAGGCAGGTGCGCAACGCGTCGAGGTGGTCGTCGTGCACGGCGGTGTCGAACCCGCGTGGGCCGCGCACCACGCCGGCCTGCACGGCCCCGGCGAGCAGGCCCTGCACCCGGTGCGCCCGGGCCAGGCTCCGCACGGTGGCCGCGAGGTCGTCGGGCACCACGACCGGAGCGGCATCCACCCGGCCGGGCAACCCCCACGCCGCCGCCGCGGCGACGACCTGCTCGGCCACCGGCATGGCGCTCACGGCCGCCAAGCCGCGACGGCATCGACCGCCGCCCCCACGTCCTCGAACGCCAGGCGCACCACCGGCACCGCCCGCACCAGCTCGTCGAGGCGGTGGAACATGTCGCGCTCGCGGCCCTCGGCGCCGATCGTCAACCCGGCCAGGCGCACCAGCGCTTCGGCGGGGCGCACCGGCTCGATCTCAACCGGACCGTCGCGTCGCTCGACCAGGCAGACGAGCCGCAGCGGCTCGGTGCCGGCGAGTGCGCCATGCGACGACACCCGCCACGGGTACACGTCGGTGAACGGCTCGCCATGCAGCTCCGGGATGGCCACGTCGATCGCCGCCGCCCCACCGGGCCGCAGCCCGATCGGACGGTGGTAGGGCCGCACGGCGAACCCGGCGGCGCCATCGGCGACAGCGCAGACCTCGTCGCACAGGTAGGGGTGGCCACGCCGGACGGCCGCGGCGGTGAGCGTGGACTTGCCCGCGCCGCTCACCCCGGCGAAGGCCACCGCCCCGCCACCGATGACCGCGCCACCGGCGTGCAGCACGGCGACGTCCTCGACGGTCCGCCCGGCCATCTCGTTCACGGCGATCAGCGCCTCGGCCAGCGCGCCGCCGAGGGTGGTGCCGGCCACCCGCACCGATTCGGCGAAGCGGACCCGCCAGCGGTGACGGCGCTCGCGGCGCAGCTCGAGCGTGACGGCGGCCGGCCCGTCCACCGCCAGGTCGCCGAACAGCGACGCCAACAGCTCGGCCTCGCGCCCCGGCGCGTCGATGTCGAAGCACACGTCCAGTGCCCGGAACACCGCCCGGCCGCTCACGGCGCCACCTCGACCACGAAGCCCTGCGCCACCAGCTCGTCGAGGGCCCGAGCCACGTCGAGCCCCGCCATTGGACCGACCGTCGACGCCACCTCCGCCGCCACCTCGTCGGCCCGGCGCGCCTCGTCGAGCGCCACCCACGCCATCGCCGCGGCGCCGAGCAGGTCGGCCGCGTCATCGACCTCAGCGCCGGCAGCGAACGCCCGGCGCACCAGCACCCGGTCGCCGGCCAGGCGCCACACCACCCCGGGCGCCCGGGCAAAGCGTGCGGCGGCGCTCACCGCACCCCCGCCAGCTCGTCCTCCAGGCGGGCCAGCCCGGCGAGGGCGTGCACGTGGGCGTGCTCGTCCTCCACCACCTCCGGCTCGACGTCGTCACCCCGCCGGGGCAGGCACGGCAACAGGCACATCAGCGCCAGCACCAGACTGCGCTGGCGGGTGAGGATCCCCAGGTTGGCGATGCTCGTGAACGCCAGCCCGTACAGCAGCACCACGACGGTGGCGAACATCACGTACGGGTTGCGCACCAACAGCCGCGGCAGGTGGAACACCCGCCGCCAGCTCACCACGCACAGGGCCAAGAACGCGGTCATCTCCAGCGCCGGCAGCAGCGACTCGAGGTCGTCGGCCTCGATGAGCAGCGGTCGGGTCAGCGTGCGGGCGATGGCGAGCGGCCAGTCCTGCGGACCGCCCAGCACCGGTGGTGCGAACTCGCTGCCCCCCTGCTCGGTGCGCCGGTTGACCTCCTCGGAGATGGCGTCGATGCGGTCCGAGATCGACGAGTCCGTGTCCTCGCCGGACGGGTCCAGGTACTTGAGCGTGGCCTGGCCGACCACCAGCGCGCCGAGCGCCACCACGGCCAAGCCCACCAGCGCCACGAACCGCTGCGCTCCCCGGCCCGAGGTCTCGCCGGCCAGCGCCGCCGTGCCCCGGCCCCGGAACAGCAGCACCAGCAGCGCCGCCACCACGCCGCTCACCCAGATGCCGGCGATGTGCGGGCGCACCAGCGCGGCGCCGCCCACCCCGAGCGCGGCCCACACGATCGATGGCACTCGCCCGGTGCGCCGGCCCAGCACCATCCGGGCGATGCCGTAGTTGGCCAGCCCGAGCGTGAGGGTCATCCACGCTTCCTTGCCGATGGACGACGGCCAGAACACCACGCTCGGCGCCAGCGACGCCAGCACCGCGTAGCGCAGACGGGCCAGGCCGGGCACGGCGACACAGCCAGCCTTCACCGTGAGCGCCACCCCCCAGAACGCCCCCCACGAGAACAGCGCGAACGCAGCCAGCTTGGAGCTGCCGACGAAGTAGTAGAGGAACGACGTCAGCCGTTCGATGAACACCGTGCCCTGCCCCCCGGGCAGGACGCTGCCGATGTTCAGCTCGCCGTCGCGCACCCGACCGGCGAACAGCCGCCCGTAGTCGTGGTAGCGGCCGGCGTCGGCGCTGCCGCCATAGGCGTCGAAGGCCACCCAGTACCGGGCGGCCGAGCCGGCGAAGGTCTTCACCAGCATCGCCCCGACCATCCACCAGTACAGCGACGACAGCTCACCGGCGAACAGCCGCCGCAGCCCGAGCATCCCGAACAGCACCATCGGTGGGCCGAGCACCAGCACGCCCCAGATGTCGTAGCTCAGGTTGGCCACCGCCCAGCCGAGCACCACCAGGTAGGCCACCCCGGCGGCCACCAGCGCGGACTGGGCGGGCCGCAGCACGGCTCAGCCCTTCGAACGGCGGAACCGGCGGCGCTTCTCCGGCGCCGCCCCCGCCTGGGCCGCCGCCGGCGCGTAGTACGCGGAGTAGTAGTCGTAGTAGCCGCTCTTGGCGTTCGCCCCCACCATGGTGAGCACCAGCTCGGCTCGACTCAGCGCCTTCACGCTCTCCACCGTACGACGGGCGGACTCGGTCGGCGTGTGGCCGAGCCGGGTGACGATCACCACCAGGTCGGCCTGCGGCACCATCTCGAGCACCTCGGCGGTGGCGGTGACCGGCGAGGTGTCGACCACGATGGTGTCGGCCACCTTGCGCAGCTCGGGCACGTGCCCGGCCGTCGTGCGGGCGAGCTCGTTGGGCGAGGCCTGGATGCTGGCCAGGTCCATGACGCCGAGGCCTTCCTTGGGGCTCGGAACCACCAGGCTGCGCACGGGGCGGCGGGCCGCCTCCTCGAGTGGGATGTCCCACTGCAGGCGCCGGCCGCCGAGCAGGCGGGGGATGAGCGCCGGCCGGCGGAAGTCGGTGTTGACGGCGATCGTGCGCCCGCCACTCTCGGCGAACGCGGCGGCCAGGTTCGACGCCACGCTCGTCTTGCCGTCGCTCGGCCCCGGCGACACCACCAGCACCATCCGCCCGCCGGCCCGGTCCGGCAGGTCGGCCGCCAGGAACGACAGCAGCGCCCGCATCGCCCGGTAGGCGTCGGCCAGCGCGTCGTGGCGGTCGGGAAGGACCACCAGGTCGCCGTGCTCGTTGCGTGGCTCGTGGGGGATGACGGCGCGCACCTTCAGCCCGGTGGCCGCCTCGAGCTGCTCGGGCGTGCGGATCTTGCGGTCGAGGCGGGCCAGCAGCAGCGCGATCGCCAAGCCGACGACGAAGCCGACGCCGGCACCGAGCAGCGCCCGGGTGGTGCGGCTGGTCGGCGCACCGAGCCCACGCTCCTCGATCGCTACGGCCTGGGCGCTGGACAGGTTGTTGAGCACCAGGCGGGTCTCGGTCTGCTGCAGCTGGTCACGCAGCTCGATCTGGGTCTGGAGCTGGGACTGCTTCGCCGCGACCTGTGCCTGCAGCACCAGGTCGTCGGGGCGGAACGCCACCTCGCCCTCCAGCTCCTCGAGGTCGTTCTCCAGCAGGGTGATGCGCTCCTCGATCGCACCGGTGCGCGAGTCGGAGATGGCGTCCTGCTCGGAGGCCACGAACGCCTGCAGCTCGGTGGCGAACGCGTCGGCGATGGCCACCGCCCGATCGGCGTCGTCCTGGGTGGTGGTGAACGTGAGCGAGCCGTTGCTCTGGTCGTAGACGACCTCGACCTGGGCCGCCAGCGACGCCGGGTTCTCGCCGTAGCCGAGCTGCTCCCACACCGCCTCGGGCACGTCGCCGTTGGTGGCGAACAGCGTGAGCTGGTTCGGGTTGATCGCCAGGTTCGAGTCGAAGCCGAGCTGAGGCTGGTTCACCACCATCGTGTTCGTCGCGGTGTACTGCTGGGCCTGGTCCTCCACCCGCTTGGGCGACGGCAGCGCACCGATCACCCCGCCCAGCACGGTGAACAGCACCACGATCGGCCACCGCCGGCGGAGCGCGTTCCACACTGAGTTCGGGTTGCTGTCCACAGACCTGCTTCGAGTGATCGGCTCCGCCCGGAGAGTGGTCAGCGTACCTGGGACCGCCGGTCGAGGCCATGCGCCAGATCTGCCAGACTCTCTCGCCGTGGCGGAACCATGGAAGATCTTCCTGTCCCCGCCGGAGGTCAGCGACACCGAGCGCGAGCTGCTCGTGGCGGCCTTCGACAGCGGCTGGATCGCGCCGTACGGACCGGACCTCGAGGGGTTCGAGGCGGACCTGGCCGAGTTCACCGGTGCCACCGCCGTCGCCGCGCTCACCAGCGGCACCGCTGCGCTGCACCTGGCGCTGATGGCCGTCGGCGTGGAGCCCGGCGACGACGTCCTCGTCCCCGACGTCACGTTCGCCGCCGCCGCATTCGCCACCGTGTACGTCGGCGCCCGGCCCTGCTTCGTCGACGCCCACCCTCGCACCTGGCAGCTCGACCCGGACCTGCTCGAGGAAGAGCTGCGCCACCGCGCCGACCACGGCCGCCTGCCGGGCGCCGTCGTGGCCGTCGACCTCTACGGCGCGTGCGCCGACTTCGACCGCATCCCCCGGATCTGCGCCGAGTACGAGGTGCCACTCGTCGAGGACGCGGCCGAGGCGCTGGGCTCCACCTGGAACGGCACCAGCGCCGGGCGCCTCGGGCGGGTCGGGACGCTCAGCTTCAACGGCAACAAGATCGTCACCACCGGCGGGGGCGGGGCGCTGCTGTCCGACGACCCGAAGATCGTGTCCCGCGCCCGCCACCTGTCGGTGCAGGCCCGGGCGTCGGCGCCGTGGTACGAGCACGACGACATCGGGTTCAACTACCGCCTCGGCAACCTGAACGCCGCCGTCGGGCGGGGGCAGCTGGCCACGCTCCCCCACCGCATGGCCGAGCGCCGCCGGGTGCACGAGGGGTACCGACGCTGCCTCGGGGGATTGGCCGGTGTGACGTTCCAGGAGCTGCCGGCGGCCTGTTCGCCGAACTGGTGGCTCACCACGGTGCGCTTCGACCCCGGCGGGTTCGGCGCCACCGCCGTCGAGATCCTCGACGCCCTGCGCGACGAGCACATCGAGGCCCGCCACGCCTTCACCCCGATGCACCGCCAGCCGGTGTTCGTCGACCACCCCGTCATCGGCGGGTCGGTCGGCGACGACCTGTTCGCCACCAGCGTCAGCCTGCCGAGCGGGGGGCGGATCACCGACGAGGAGGTCCGCTGGATCTGCGACATCATCACCTCGACCCGCCGCTAGCCATGGAGGTGCAGTGCGCGCCCTCGGCATCGTGCTGATCGCCGTGGCGACCATGTGGCCGCCGGGCCCGCGTTGGGCACGGCTCGCGGTGGGCGGGGCCGGAGGGGCGGCGATCGTGTGGTCCACGTGGGACGGGTCGCTGTCCGAGCCGTCACGGGCGTGGGCGGCCGTGGGCACCGTGGTGCTGGCGGCGCTGGTGGGTGTGGGCGCCGCGCCGCTGCAGCGACGTCTGGCGACGCCGGCGCTGCCGTGGCTGGTGCTCGGCGCAGCGGCGGTGGCGATCTACGGCTGCGTGCCCGAGACCGGCCAGATGGCCGAGGTCGGGGTGCTGCTCGCCTGCGGCGGCGGGGCCGAGCTGGTGCGGCGCCGTGCGCTGCCGGCGGCGTTCGTCGCCGCCGGTGGCGGTGTGGTGCTGTGGTCCGGGGTGTACGGGGCGGCCGGCCGTCAGAGCGCGCTCATCGGGGCGCTGTTCTCCGTGGCTGCCACGCTGTGGGTGCCGGTGGCGTGCCGGGTGTGGCGCTCGCTCGGCGTCTCGACCGAGGCGTGGCGGTGGGTGGTGGCGGTCGTGGCCGCGGCGGCGTCGGTGGGCATGGCCCGCACCGGTGGCCTGGAGCGCACCGCCGGCCCAGCGCTGCTGGCAGCCGGGGCGTGGGCGGCGATGGTGGTGGCGGTCACCTGGCTGTTGGCGGTGGGCGCCGGCGGGTCGGGTGCGCGGTCGACGCCGGGGAACGATGCGTGACGCCCCCAATCCGCGTTCCGGGCACAGCGCCATCGACGACGTTGCAGGTTGCCGCCGGCCGTCGACTCGCGCCGTGTGCCCAGAACGCTCGGGGCGTCAGCTCGGCGCCACCGGTGTCGGGGCGATGCGGACCGGCTCGACGCCGTCGGCGCTCAGCACGCTGCGCCGGGCCAGCTCGCCCTCGAACGTGACGATCGGGTCGCCGTCGGGGTCGGTGACGGCGACCGTCATCCGGTCCGGGTTCACGGTCGGCTGGGGCCGCACGACAAGCTCGTAGTCGCCCGGCGCGATGGACCCCGCGAGCTCGAAGCGCACGGTCACCTCCTGGCCCGGGGGCACGTCGACGTAGACCGACGTGACGTTCCAGCCGACCTCGGTGTCACGCGTCCCCGTGTACGTCTCGCCGCCGAAGCTGACGCGCTCCACCGGCAGCGCCGAGTAGAGCGACAGGTAGGTGCGGTTCGTGCCGGTCGGGAGGTCGATCAGGTTGCCGATCACGTAGTCCGGCAAGCCGGAGCTCGGAGCGTCGTTGCGCAGGGTGACCTCGGCGACGGCGGCGACCTCGCCGGTGCGCTCGTCGGCGGTGGCGGTGTAGGCCACGCTGCGGTACAGGTACGGCTCGATCTTGTTGCCACTGGCGTTGGTGGTGGCCACCGCCAGCCCGTCGCGACCGTCGAGCGCCGGCAGGCTGGCATCCATACCGATGCGGGCCAGCAGGTCCTGCTGGCCGGGATCGGCGGCCCAGGCGGTGAGGTGCCCCTCGAGCGCGGCCGGACCGAGCTGCTCGGCCAGCTCCTGGGGTGGGGGCAGCTCGCCGCTGAGCAGCGCGTCGACCACGGCGTCGGACACCTGCGTCAACAGCACCTCTCGCTCGGCCTCTTCCAGCTCGTACTGGTCGATCAGCAGCACCTGGGCCAGGTTGTCCGGCGTGAGCGGCTCGGGCCAGCCGTCGACCGTGACCGGCCCGGTCAGCGCCAGCAGGTCGGCCAGGCCGTCGACGTCGAGGACGATCACCCCGTCGACCGCTCGCCCCGTGGCCAGCTCGTACATCTGCGCCATCGCCTCGCCAACGTAAGGGCCGTGCGCCGGCATGGTGACGTTGCTCCAGAACTTGCCGTCGAGCGCGCCGCCGCGCTGGCCGGCGCCGAACGTCGCGTAGCGGTCGTGGTAGTCGGGCGGCATCACCAGCGTGGAGTCGACGTTGTCGTTGAGCCCATCGGTGAGCTCGGCCGTGCGACCGGAGTCGCTCCGGCGCAGGTGGCCATCGGTGATGGTGAGCTCGGCCCAGTTGCCCATCAGGCCGCTCTGAGCCCGCGACTCGGCGCCCGACGTGAACGCCACGAACCAGCGGCTGGAGCCGCCGGCGCCGAGCATCGCCGGCGCGAGCTCCGCTGCGGCGCGGGCGTT
This sequence comes from uncultured Ilumatobacteraceae bacterium, assembly GCA_964556225.1. Taxonomy (GTDB): domain Bacteria; phylum Actinomycetota; class Acidimicrobiia; order Acidimicrobiales; family Ilumatobacteraceae; genus CAZKVJ01. The sequence continues at coordinate 14,408 of CAZKVJ010000020.1, read as the reverse complement.
GGTGGCGCGGGACGCGGCGTCGGCCACGTCGTCACGGGCGCCGTCGAGGCGTGACTGCAGCGGTGCCACCAGCCACGGCGAGTCGGTGTCGTCGAGCGCCTGGCCGAGCTCGGCCACGCTGGCTTCGAGGCGAGCGAGCGGCTCGGCCAGCGCGGCGACCGCCTCGACGTCGATGGTGCCGTTGGTGACGGTGAGCCGGTCGAGGTCGACCGTGTCGAGCGCCTCGGCGGCGGCCTGCGCGGCATCGGCGGACTCGGCGGCAAGGGCGGCGACGACCTGGCGGTGCTGGGCCACCACCGGCACCGCGGCGGCCGGCCAGGCCCACGGTCGCCGGAGCGCGGTGTCGGCGTCGGCCATGTGACCTGCTGCGGTGCGCAAGGTGGCGGCTGCGGTCGTGGTGTCGCCGGCCTGCAGCTGGTCGAGGCCGTCCTGGAGCTGGTCGTAGCCGTCGCGCAGGTCGCTTTGGGCCCCAGCACCCGAGGCGGCCAGCCCCGCCACGGCCAGGAGCGCCAACCCGGCGACGCCACCGGCGCCCACCAGCACCCGCCGGCGCACCTCGCGGCGGCGCCGAGCCACGCCGGCGACCGCCACCAGCGCCATGGCCGCCGCGGCGATGAGCCCGGTGACGCCGAAGGGCAGGTCGGTCTGCAGGCGCAACAGCACCTGGACCGTGAGCGCGGCCGACAGCGCCCGCTGCCACGCCAGGCTGCGGCGCCGCTCGCCGATCCACAGTGCAAGGCCCGCGGCCCCGAGCGCCACCACGAGCAGCGACCACGAGCCGGCCGCCAGCCCGGCGACGCCCGCCGCCACCACCAACGTCCACCACGGCGCGCTCGCTGCCGCCCAGGTGACGAACGCAGCGAGCGCGCCGGTGAGGACCACGTCGACCACGTCGTTCCCGGTGGGCTCGCAGCCGGCGAACACAGCAGCGACACCGGCGGCGAGCGCCAGCACGCCGACCAGCGTCGCCCCGCGACGATCGACCCGGTTGCGCCGGCGATGGGCCACGTCAGACGAGCAGCGCCACGGCGCTGATCTGCGCGGCGGCCAGCGCCACCATGAACCCCACCAGGCTGAACATGTTCACCCGCAGCGTGCGGTGCAGCTCGGCACGCACGTCCGCCCGCATGTCCTCGAACTCGGCCCGCAGGACGCCGAACTCGGCTCGCATCCCGCCGACTTCGACTCGCAGCCGCTCGACGTCACCCCGCCCCAGCGCGAGGTCGCCCTTGGCGGCGATCTCGCCCCAGCCGTGCGGTGGCAGGTATGTCATCATCGTGGCCGCGCCGTCCGGGCCGAGGACCGCCTCGAGCCGTTGGTAGAGCGCCAGCCTCGCCCGTTCATCGATCGCCATCGTCCCCCGCATCCACCGTGTGCGTCAACGTCTGGGGCGGTCACCGGCGCGGTGGCCATGGCGTCGACACCGGGCCCCCGACCCGGATTCCGTGGACACACGGCCGACATCTCGAGGGTGATGGAGGTTGGCCCGCTGGCAGGGGCGGGGACGGGTCAGGGCTGCCAGGCGGGGTCGAGCGCGTCGAGGCCGTTCGTGGTGAGCTGGTAGAGCTGGGAGCCGTCGGGGGCGACGGTGAACAGGGCGAACTCGGCGCCGAGATGGTCGCTGGTGAACGCCAGCCACTGGTTGTCCGGCGACCAGGTGGGCGACAGCGCGCCCCAGCGGGTCGGGTCGGTGGGCAGCGGGCTGAGCGCGACCGGCTCACCCCCTTCGACGGGCACCACGAGCGCTTGGAGGAACGCCTCGCCGGTGGGCGACATGGCGGTGATCGCCAGCCGGGTGCCGTCGGGCGACCAGGCCGGGGTGAGGTCGATCGCCACGTTGGGCTCGGTGAACGGTGCCGATGTGTGCACGATCCGCGGGTTCGAGCCGTCGGCGGCCATCACCCAGGTCTCCCGCTCCCCGCTGCCGGCCACGGTACGGGTGAACGCGATCTGGGTGCCGTCGGGCGACCACGTGGGGCCGAGGTCGACACCGGTGCCGCCGTCGGTGAGCTGCACCCGGTTGGTGCCGTCGCTGGCGATGACGGCGATGCCCCCGTCCGAGGCGAAGGCGATCCGGGTGCCGTCGGGCGACCACGACGGGAAGTCGTCATGGGTGCCGACGGTGAGCTGGTGCTCGGTGCCGCCGTCGCTGATGAACACGTACAGCCCGGGCAGCAGCGGCTCGTCGGCGCCGTCGGTGCCGGCCGCCGTTGTCTCGGTGGTGGCGCCGCCTTCGGTGACGGCGAAGACCAGCTGCGAGCCGTCGGGCGACACCGCCGGGGCCACCGCCCGCCCGCCGGTGTTCGTGGCCCGAGCGCCCGACGAGCCGTCGGCGTTCACCACGCAGATCTCACCGCCCCGGTTGCGGGTGAAGCCGTCGGGACCGAAGTCGCCGAGCTCACCCATGGGGATGGTCTCGAAAGCGCTGTCCTGCTGGTACAGGCACACGAAGGCGAGATACGAGCCGCCCGGCGACCACGTGGCCCCGACCACCGGCGATGCGCCCTCGCTGAGCGGGGCGGCCTCGCCGTCCACGGCGGGGATGATGCACAGCTCGAGGCTGCGCTGGCCGGTGGTCGCCGACTGGCCGACGCACGAGAAGGCGATCAGGACGCCGGTCTGCTCCTCGATCTCGCCGGTGGGATCGGGCTCCATGGTGGCGGGCGTGGTGGGCCCGGCGGTGGCGTCCGGCGCCTCGGAGGCGACCGGGGGGTTGGTGTCGGAGGAGCCGTCGGTGCCGGAACCGCAGCCCGCCACCGCCAGCAGCAGGGCGAAGCTCCCGGCCAGCGCGGCGGTGCGGAGATGGTTCATGGCACGTCGTCCCTCCGGTTCGTTGCGTTCGGGGGACCACTCTGGCGGGCAGCAGACTCGATCACACAGGGCCGAAGGTCCGGCGGCCATGCACCCGATCGACCGCGGATCGCCTCATGGCCGCGAGGATCGGCGCCTGACCGGCGGCGAGCGCCACCGTGACGGCGACGAGGCTCAGCACGAGTGCGCGCTGGCCGGGATGCATCTCGACACGAACCGCCGACCGCTCGGCGGCCCGCAAGGTGCGCAATGGGCGTCGCGCCCGTGCCGTCGACGTGGAGCGGACAGCGATGTCAACGAGCCGTCAAGACGGAGGGCCGCTCGGACCATCGGCCCTGTCTCAAGCCCGTTCACGCAGGGCCGATCCAGTGTTCCGTGCGGCGGCCACCGACACTGCGGCGACCGGGCGAGCGGTCCAGGCACCGGTGTGTCGCTCGCGCCCTCGTCGGGCTCGTGGCGGCCTCTGGAGCGCTGGCCGGCACCTCGAGCGCCCCTGCCGCCGCGGCCCCCCGTGAGGTGCGACCCGTGCTGGAGTGCGTGATGGTCAACGGTGACGGCACCTACACGGCGTTCTTCGGCTACGAGAGCTTGTCGACGACCGTCGAGACGATCCCCCACGGTGGCCGGAACCGCCTGGTCGCCGACCCGCCCCCGCCGGCCAGCTCCCCGGAGTCGTTCGAGCCCGGTCGCCACGTGGCCGTGTTCAGCGTGACCACTGCGGCCGCCAGCGTGACGTGGCGGGTGTGGACGCTCGAGGCGACGGCAACGGCCGCCTCCAAGCCGTGCGCCACCTCCGCGACCGTGCCCGAGGCACCGATCGCGGTCCTGCTGCTCCTGGCGCCCGCCGCCACCGCCGGATGGTGGATCACCCGGCAGCGGCGACACGTCACGGCGGGGTGAGATGACCACCGCCGTCGTGCCGATGTCCACGCGTGTGGCCCGCCGGCCGGGCGACATCGGGCAGCGGGCACTCGCCCTCCGCCTCGGCGCGCTCACCGCCGTATCGACGATCGGGCTGTGGATCCCGATCCGGCGCACCGTCGAGTCCCTCGACAGCCAGTCGCCGGTGGGCCTCGTCGGCTTCGTGCTCCCGCTCGCGCTGGTGGTCGGCTGGCACGGGTTGCGCAGCGAGCCCGACCCGTCGCGCGCCCTGCCCGCTCGCAGCGCGGACGTCTTCATCGCCGTGTGCTTCATCAGCGTGGGTCTGGCGTGTGCGTGGCTGGCGCCCACGGCATTCGGGTGGGGCTCGGCCACCTGGCGGGTCGAGCTGCTGGCCGTGCCGGCGCTGGCGGTGGGCTGGATCTGTCTGCTGCTCGGGTCCCGCGCGGTGTGGCTGGCTCGACGCGGACTGCTCCTGGCGGCGCTCGCCTGCCCGGTCTGGTACGCCTGGGCGGTCGCCCCGGTCCAGCAGCTCGGGCTGTCAGTGGGCTGGCCGGTCGTGCAGCTGGCGGCCCGGGTCAGCGGGGTGAGCACCGTGTCGTCGGCGGGGCTGCGCAGCATCGGCTTTCCGGACGGGACGATGGTCGTCGTGGGCGCGGTGTGCGCCGGCGCCAGCTCCGTGCTCGGCGTCGGCGTGGTGCTCACCGCAGTGGCCTGCCTCCTGCAGGGCTCGCTGCGACGCAAGGTGGTGTGGGTGGCCGGGGGCTGCGTGCTGGCCATCGCCGGCAACGCCGTGCGGCTGGGCGCGCTGACGGTGATCGGCGCTCGGTTCGGCCCTCGGGCGGCGCTCGATCTCGTGCACCCCTGGGCCGGGGTGGCGGTGTCGGTGGCGGTCACGGTCGTGGCACTGCTGCTGAGCCGGGGGGTGGGCCTGCGGGTGCCGCCGCCGGGGAACGAGCTGGTGCTCCACCGGCTGAGGGCGGCGGCGCCGACCCGCACGCTCATCGCCGCACCGATGGCACTCCTGGTGGCGGGAGCCGCCGCGCTCGGCTACGCCGGGCTGTGGCGCCTGGACCGGATGGGCGGGCTTTCGGCCACCGCCAACCACGACGCGGCCGTCGTGCTCCCGGAGCTGGCCGCCGCCCACGGCTGGCAGCTGGTGGAGGCGGAGCCGGTCCCGTGGGTGCAGCAGTTCTACGGCGACGCCACGTGGCGGCGGTTCCTCCTGTTCGACCCCACTGTGCCCGACGCCAGCCCCATGGCTGTCGACGTCACCACCACCCGCACGCCCGACACCATCGACCGCCTCGACCTGGCCGCCTGCTACGGCTTCCACGGTCGCCAGGTCACCCACGTCATCGGCGATCCGGCGCTGGCCGAGCGCCCGGCCGAGCGGTTCGCGTTCGACGAGGGCGGCGCCACCACCCACGTGGTCACCTGGCAGACCCGCGTCGGCGGTGGCGCGGTGCAGCGGGTGGTGGTCAGCCAGCTGCGGGGTGACCTGGACCGGGTGGTCGAGGTGGCGGCAGCGCTGTCCGAGGCCACCCCGGTGGAGCGCCGGGCCCCAGTCGCCGCGCAGGCCGCGCCGTGAGCCGCAGCACGCCGCTCAACATCGACCGGTGGCCGGCCTGCCGGTTCGAGCGTGCGTCGTACCGGTTGTGGATCGTCGCCGTGTTCGCGGCGTCGCTGGCGATGGTCCGCTGGGCGAACGCCACGTTCTGGAACGAGGGCCGCATGCCCGAGAGCGGCTTCGAGCGCCTGATCCAGTGGGCGGGGCTGGCGTGGTGCGCCACCGTGCCGGCGGTGCTGGTGTCGATGGTCGCGGTGGCGCTGCCCCGGGAGCGCAACGTGGTGCTGGCACCGGGGGCGGACGACCCCGAGGTGGCCTGGCGCATCGTGAGCCGGGGTCGCAACGCCGCAGCGCTGGCGGTCACGGTCGGCGCCGTGCGCCGGGCTATGGCGGAGGTGCCGCTGTTCCGCTATCGCATCGAGGTGGTCACCGACGAGCCGGTCGCCCTGACCCCCGCGCCGGACCTGCACTGCCTGGTGGTGCCGGGCGAGTACCGCACGCCGAACGACAGCAAGTGGAAGGCGCGGGCGCTGTGCTACGCCCTCGACACCTCGACGATCCGAGCCACCGACTACGTGGTGCACCTGGACGAGGAGACGTGGCCGTCGCCGAGCTGCGTCCACGGCATCGCCCTGTTCATCGCCCGGCATGGCCGCCGCTACCGGCCGCCCATCGGCCAGGGGATGATCCTCTACTACCGGCACCTGTCCGGTGATCGCCGGATGCCGAAGGTGCTGACCCTGGCCGACATGCTGCGCACCGGCGACGACATCTGCCGGTTCCGCTTCCAGTACCGCTTGGGCGTGGCGCCGATGGGCATGCACGGCAGCTACATCGTGGTGCGCAACGACGTCGAGCGCTCCATCGGGCTGGACGTCGGTCCGGACGGCAGCGTCACCGAGGACGCCTGGTTCGCGATGGCCGCCCAGCAGGCGGGGTGCGAGTTCGCCTGGGTCGACGGCTACATGGTGGAGCAGGCCCCCGAGACGGTCATGGACCTGGTGAAGCAGCGCCGGCGGTGGTGGAGCGGGCTGTTCCGGGTGGCGCTGTACTCGCCGTGCCCGGCGTGGGTACGGGTGACGATGCTGAGCTTCCTCACGCTGTGGGGAGCCGCCGTGATCGGGGCGATGTACACGGTCACCAACCTGTTCCTCGGCCTGCACACGAACGCCGCGATCGACTGGATCGGCAGCATCTGCTTCGCCTGGTACCTGACGATGTACCTGCTCGGCCTGCGGGTGAACCTCGCCGGCTACGAGTCGGACCTGGGGGTGCGGGTCCGCCCGCTGCAGCGGGCGGGGCTGTACGTGGCGCAGTTCGTGCTGGTGCCCGTGTTCGGGATCGTGGAGGGCGTCGCCGTGCTGATGGGCATCTGCCGCCCGGAGCGAGGCTTCACCGTGATCACCAAGAGCGCAACCGCCGCGCCCGCGACCGCCCAGCAGCGAGCCGCAGCCTGAGGGTCCGAGCGGGATGGTGGTGGGGGTGCCCTGCGGGATCAGGCGCCGGCGAGGGGCAACAGCTGGGGCTGCTCGAACCCCGGCGGACCGGCGGACCCACCCGGCGGTGACGTCACGCCCGGCGCTCGCACGCCCAGCTTCGACGCGGCATCCAGGTCGCGCTGGATGGCGCCCATCGACTCACCCGTGTTGTTCGAGACGAACGTGACCGTGTCACGCGCCCCGTCGCTGAGGTGAGCACTGGCCCCCTCGAGCTCGGTCAGGATGCGGAACCACGTGGCGTCCATGGCGGAGCGGGCCCGCTGGAAGTCGCCGAGCAGCGACTTCAGCTGCGGGGCGGCGAGCCCCGCCACGTGATCGCGCACCGTGGTGGCGGACACCATGACAACACCTCGACGGCTGAACTTTTCGTACAAGCTGCGGCACACCGGCGCACCGCCGCCGTCACGTCCTCTCCCAACCCCGCTACAGGGTCGACACGTTGACGATCCCCTCCGGGAAGGTGTCGGGGTCGCCGGGGATGGGGCCGGGCTCTGCCGTGGCCAGCAGCGCGGCTCGAACCTGCGCCGGCGTGGCACCCGGGTGCGTGGCGAGGTAGAGCGCGGCGGCCCCGGCAACGATCGGCGTGGCGAAGCTGGTCCCGCTGCTGGTGCCGTACAGCCCACCGGGATAGGTGCTCGAGATGCACACGCCGGGAGCGGCGATGTCCACCCACGGCCCATAGTTGGAGAAGAAGGCGAAGGCGTCGTCGGCCTGGTTGGAGAAGTCGGCGTAGGGGCAGTCGACGTACGGGCTGAGCCCGCCGGGAAGGCCGTCGTCGTCGCCGATGGCCGACACGGCGATCACCTCGTCGTACGTGGCGGGGTAGTGGGGCGCGCTCGTGGACTCGTTCCCCGCGGCCGCGACCATCGTCACCCCTGCCCGGTCGACGGCGCAGACGGCCTCGTGCAGCACGTCCCGCTGGCCCTTGCGCTCTCCGGGCCGTCCCGGGTCGACGCAGTCGGCGGTCCGCTTGAACGAACCTCCGAAGCTCATGTTGACGACCTCGATGGTGTCGGCGTGCGCCGCAACCCAGTTCAGCCCGCACAGGATCCGGGCCAGCGTGAGGTTGCCGTTCGACGTCGACGACTGGACGCCCCAGATCCTCGCCCCCGGCGCGATGCCGACGGCACCGAACGCGTTGTCGATGGCGCCGACGAAGCCGGCCACCATCGTCCCGTGCCAGCCGGGGATGTTGGGACCGGACCGAGGGCTCTCCATGTCGAGCTCGGTCCGGTTGGGGTGGATGCAGTTCACGACCCCGGCGACGTTCAGGTCCGGATGGTTCACGTCGATGCCGTCGTCGATCACGGCCACGTCCACGTCGACCCGCTCGTCGATGCCGTCGATCTTCGCCGTCGGGCTCGCCAGACCGCCGACCCGGCGGATCCCGACTGACACGAACTGTGGCGGCGGCGCCTCGGCCGGCTGCTCTGGCGGTGCGGTGAGGATCACGTCCTGCTGGACGCCCAGCGTCGCCGGGTCGGCGGTGACGGCGTTGAGCTGCTTGCTGGTGAGCGGCGCTGCGTAGCCGTTGATGGCGTCGCGGTAGACCAGCTCCGGCGTGACCTTGGCGCGGGTCGCGGCCACGAGCGGGTCCACCCCCGGGGCGACCTCCACGATGTACGTCGGCGGCGTCGGTGCCGCCCGGTCGCCGGGGTGCCGGCCGCCGCCAGCGGCCCCACCACCATCGCTGCGGACAGCAGCGCCACTCGTGCGAGCCTCATCGCTGTGACCTCGCCTACTTGTCGGGGTGGTTGTTGTCGCCGCCCAGGTAGTAGAACCCCCACGACTTCGTGCTCTGCCCCCGCAGGTTGCTCGGCTCCTTCAGGCAGATGTACCCGTCGTCGTTCACGTCGATGACGTCCTCGACGACGGCCATCAGCTCCGCCTCGGTGTACGCACCGGCGGCCAGGGCGGCCGCGATGCGGGGCTGGTCGGGCACGTCCTCGTTGGCCACCATGTACGAGCTGGGCACGCAGCTGGTGCCCGCTTTGGCGTGCACCACCGACGCCGGTCCCACCATCACCCCCGCCGCACCGACCGCCAGCAGCGCCACGCGTCCCACGTACCTCATCGTCGTACCTCCCGCTCTCCCCAGCTCGTGAGGCGCCGGCGGCCCACCCCACCGGCACGGAACAAGGAGTACACATGGCGGATAACAGTCGGATAACACGAGCACCGGCGCGGTTGACCGGGGGCCACCACCCGGACGCCTTTTCAGTGCGCATCGCCGCTCTGAGCGCGTGGAATCGCGCCGAAAAGGGGGCGGGAGGGTCGGCGCTCGGGGGGCCAACCGGTGGGGTCCCTGCATGAGCCACGGTGCCGGACCGCACCACCACGCCCACCACACCGATTCGATGGGGCCATCCGTCCCCTCACGGTGTCGTGGTCCAGACCTCCTGTGTCCGCAGGCTGCCGGTGGCCGGCCCCCCGAGCGCAGTCACAGTGGTACGCCCGGTCGATAATCGTTCGATAACCGTCCGGGTCAGACCAGGGCGGCGAGCATCGCCATCTGGCCCGCCGCGAGCGCCACCATCACGGCGACGAGGCTGAGCACCACACCCCGCAGACTGCGGTGCATCTCGGCGCGAACCTCGGCGATGTCCGAGCGCACCGAGGCGATCTCCGTGCGCAGCTCGGCACGGAACACGGCCAGCTCGGCACGCAGCTCGCGGCGCAGCGAGTCGGAGTCGGCGCGCAGCAGCGCCAGGTCGCCCTTGGTGGCGAGCTCACCCCAGCCCTGGGGCAGCAAGTAGGACATCATCGTCTCGGCCTCCGGCGCGCCCAGCACCTCGGCGAGGCGCTGGTACGGCTCGAGCCGTGCCCGTTCATCGATCGACGTGGTGACCCCTCAGGTGAGCGGCGTCAACGCGTACCCGGGGGACGCACGTCGAACCCTACGAGGGGGGTGTGTCAGGCACCGCTCCCCCGCCGGTGGTCCTGGTGCGGGCCCCGACGGCCACGGGGGACCCGCACCAGGACGGGTGGGGCTCTCGCCTGGCGATCAGCCCACGGACGGTGTGGTTGTACCGAAGCCCGATAACCGCCCGATAACCGCCGCCTGCATCCTCGGTCGAACTTCCGAACCGGCGAGGGCCGCGCCCACATCCGGGGTATGAGCACCACATCGAACCCCACCCCCGACTCCTTCGACGTGCGCCTCGCCGCCCTGGCCGGCGAGCAGCACGGCATCTTCAGCGCCGACGATCTCGCCCGCCTGGCCGAGTCACGGGTGCGATGCGGCTGGTGGATCCGGGGGTGCCCGGCGTCTACCGCCTGGCCGGGGCTCCCGACACGTAGGAGTCGCAGCTGGCCGCCGGGCTGGCGTGGCTCGGCCCGAGGGCGGTGGTCAGCCACCGGTCGGCGGCAGCCCGTGGACGGTGCGCACGACCGGCACCGTGCCGGCGCGCGACGTGCTCTCCCCTCGAGCGGGAGTTCCTGCGCCTGATGCGCGAGCACGGCATCCCTCGCCCCCGACGCCAGGTGACCCACCGATTCGACTCCGGGCGGAGCATCCGCGTCGACTTCGAGTGGACCGGAGCGAAACTCGTCGTCGAGGCGGGCCAGGTGGGCCTGCAGCGTCGCCACCACGTACTGTGGGTCGGAGCGCAGGGCCAGCGACGTGAACTCCAGCACCGTGAAGCCGTTCCGCTGCAGGTCGTTGATGCGGCCCGCCTGCAACCCTGACCCACCGCCCGCCACCCCCCCTTCAGCGCGATTCCCCGCTCCCACGACGTGGATTCGCACCCGAAACGCCGCCGCGGCACTCAGGGAGCGTTGCGCTGCACGGTGGTGATGCGGTCGATGGACCGGTCGAACGAGGCGATCGCCGCCACGCCGGACGCCTCGGCGGTGGCGACGAGGTAGGCCTCGGCGAAGTCGAGCCGCTCGTGTTCGTAGACGTCGAGCGCCCGGAGGAGCAGCGCCGGGTCGGCGGTGCGGACCGGGCGGAACGCGATGACCGCCCGTACCAGGCGAGCGACCTCCGCTCGGGCTACTCCGTAGAACGACTCGAGGACGTACACGATCTCTGCCGCCACCAAGTCGGTGAGCAGCAGCTCGTCGGCCCGGGCCAGGTAGGCGGTTGCCCGCGCCGCCTGCTCGGGGAGATCGCCGGTCAGGTGGCGGATGATGACGTTGGTGTCGACGAGCGCGCTCACCGGCGCTGCGATGCCCGACGCCGCCGGGTCTCACGGCGGACGTGGTCCCAGGACGCCCCGGCGTGATCGCTCGACACCGCCACGGAGCCGGCCAGCTCCAGCAGGTCCGGCGTGCGAGCGACCTCGGCCCGGCCACCCTCCACCCGGAAGACGATCTGGTCGCCCTCGGAGATGCCGAGGGCGTCGCGCACCGCCTTGGGGATGGTCACCTGCCCCTTCGACGTCACCCGTGCCGGCACGTCCATCCGCGCTCCTTACTTAATGATGATAGTAAGGATAGTGAGCCCCGCGGCCGTCCCCACCCCGCCCCGCCGGTCCCCCACCGCCTTCTCAGCGCGCATCCCCGCTCTGAGCGCGGGGATTCGCACTCGAAACGGCCACGAGCGCGGTGGCGGAAGGCGCAGCGGGCTTTTCAGTGCGCTGTCACGTTCTGAGAGCGGGGAATCGTGCTCAGAAGGGGCACGGCCACGGCAAGGGCCGGGGCCGTCAGGTCCACTCGGCGAGCCAGGACTCCAGCATCAGCACGGCCCACAGGCGGTAGTCCCAGTTGCGGGTGCCGGCTTGGTGCTCCACCCACGCCTGCTGCAGCGCGGCGCCGGAGAGCCAGCCCTCGGCCACGCAGCGGGGGTGGGCCACCAGCTCCGCTGCCCACGGGCGCAGCGGCCCCCGCAACCAGGTGGCGAGCGGCGGGTCGAAGCCCATCTTCGGGCGATCGACGATGTCGGGCGGCGCCATGCCGGCGAGCGCCCGGCGCAGCACCACCTTGCCCACCCCACCCGACGTGCGCACCGACAGCGGCTGGCGCCACGCCCACTCGAGCACCCGGTGGTCCAGGAACGGCACCCGCACCTCCAGCGAGGCGGCCATCGACGCCCGGTCCACCTTCACCAGGCATCTGGTCGGGCAGGACCACGGCGGTGTCGGTGAGCAGCATCTCCTCGATCGGGTCGAGGCCGGGCAGCGACGCGGGCCGCAGCGGCTCCGACCAACGCAGCGCGTCGGCCGGCCACACCTGGGCCAGCGCCGCCCACAGGTCGTGGGTGTCGGCCTGCAGCACGGCCCCGGCCTTCTGCGCCTTGTCGCCCGGGTTGGGCAGGCGCATCCGGGCCGGCAGCACCCCACCGACCCGGCGGGCCAGCGCATCGATGCGGGCCGGTGACGGTGCCAGCACCAGGCGGCCGAGCCCCCGCCGGGCCCCGACCGGCAGCCGGGACGCCCGCCGCCACAGGCTCTGGCCGAGGCTGTGGCGGTTGTAGCCGGCGAAGACCTCGTCGCCGCCGTCGCCGGCCAGGCACACGGTGAGCTGCTGGCGGGCGGTGCGACACAGCAGAAGGCTGGGCAGCATCGACGGGTCGGCGAACGGCTCGTCCCACACCCGGGCCAGGGTGGGGATCTGGGCCATCACCTCGGCGGCGGTCAGCTCGACGGTGGTGTGGTCGGTGCCCAGGTGGCGGGCGACGGCCTCGGCGTGGGGGGACTCGTCGAAGCCGAGCTCGGGCATCTTCACCGTGAACGTGCGCAGCGCCGTGGCACCGAGGGCCTGCTGGGCGAGGGCGGCCACCAGCGACGAGTCGATGCCGCCGGACAGGAACGAGCCGAGGGGCACGTCGGACTCGAGCCGGGCGGCGACGGCGTCGGCGAGCAGCGGGACGAGCTCGTCGGCGGCGGACTCGGCGGTGGCCGAGCCCCGGATGGCGACGGCGTCGGCGATGGTGTCGGTGAGCGACCACCACCGGCGCTCGCCGACCGTGACCCGGTCGCCGTCGAGGCGGGCCGTGAGCAGACCGCCCGGCGCCAGCTGGCGCACCCCGGCCAGGATGGTGCGGGGGTGGGGGACGAACGACCAGCGCAGCACGGCGGTGGCGGCCTCGGCGTCGAGCCCCGGCCGGAACCCGGGCACGGCCCGCAGCGCCCGCAGCTCGCTGGCGAAGATGAGGCGGCGGTCGTCGGCGTACCAGTAGAGGGGCTTCTCGCCCATCCGGTCCCGGGCCAGGTACAGCACCCGCTCGGCCGAGTCCCAGGCGGCGAACGCGAACATGGCGTTGGTGCGGGCGAGGGCGGTGTCGATCCCCCAGGCGTCGATGGCCTCGACGAGGGTCTCGGTGTCGCTGTGCCCCCGGAACCGCACGCCCGTCGACGCCAGCTCGGCGCGCAGGTCGCGGTGGTTGTAGAGCTCGCCGTTGTAGGCGAGCACCCACCGCCCGCTGGCCGAGGTCATCGGCTGGGCGCCCTGCGGCGACAGGTCGATGATCGACAGCCGGCGGTGGCCCACGGCGTAGCCGGCCGGCTCGTCCACGTAGCAGCCCTCGGCGTCCGGCCCCCGATGGGTCAGCGAAGCCGCCATTGCGACCGCCACCGGACCGAGGCTGGCCGACCCCGCCCGAGTGGCGTCCAGCAGGCCCGCCACTCCGCACATGAGGAAGTGATCGTAGGCCGCTGAGGACGCCGGGCCGATCCGGATCGACGTGGGCCGCGCCGAGCACGGTCCGGGAAGCGGTCCGCGCACGGCCGAGACTCAGGCGCCGGCGAGCGGGAGCAGCTCAGGTTGGAGCACCCCCGGTGGCTCGGCAGGTTCCAAGGGCCGTGGCGGAGCGGGCGACCGGCCTCGCTTGCGCGGCCTCGTCTCACCGATGAGCCGGTCCTCGAACGCCACCTGGATGGAGCGCCTCGGCCCGATCGACAGGTGCCACCGGTGGTCGGCGTGCAGCAGATGGTGGTGGTGCCAGCACAGCAGGGCCACGTTGTCTCGGTCGGTGGGCCCGAGGTCCTCCCAGAACCGCACGTGGTGGCCCTCGCAGGACCACACCGGGGCGTCACAACCGGGCCAGCGGCATCCACCGTCTTCGAGCACGAGGAACGAGAGCAGCCCACGCGGGATGCTGCGGGTGAGCCGGCCGACGTCGAGGATCTCCGACGCGGCGTCGGTCAGCACACGCGACACGTGGCAGTCGCAGGCGATCCGCCGGGCGGTGTCGGCGTCGATGACCCCTCCGCCGCCGACCACGGCACTCCCCTGCCCGGCGGCGAGCGTCTCGACGTCGACGGTGACGAACAGGTTGATCCGGTTGCGCAGCGTGGTGTCGGCGGTGGGCCGGTTGCCGAGGTAGTACCGGGCGAGAGCGACCAGCCCTTGGCCGAGGCGCTCCATCGTTCCCATCTCGGCCGGCAGCGCCAGGTCCGTGGCAGCGGCGTGGAGCGCGGATTCGACCATGGAGCCTTCGAGGTGCGGCAGCGACGCGGACAGCTTCGTCCGCTCGATCTCGCGCGTGACCATGGCCTCGGGCTTCTGGACCGGTGGCGGCGTGGGTCGGTACTGGAGGTTGGCCCGAGCCACCTCCTCGCGAACCTGGCGCACGTTGAGGCGAGTCGCACGGCGGACGATGTCCTCCCGAACCTGGGCGGGCACCTCGGGCAGCAGCCGAGCCAGCTCGTGGAGCTTCGCCGCGCCGAGCTCGCCCTGATCGGCCTTGGGTGACACCTCCGGCATCG
>CAZKVJ010000019.1:0-61496 GCA_964556225.1 uncultured Ilumatobacteraceae bacterium | reverse complement strand
TGCACCAATGAGCGCTCAGCGCTACTTCCTGGGACCAGAACGGGGAGGGGTGGGCTAGTCGGCGCGGAGGATGAGGCCGTTCAGGTACTCGGCTTCGGGGAACGTGAGCGGGACGGGGTGGTCGGCGGGCTGGTGGAGGCGTCCGACGATGCGCAGCTCGCGGTGGGCGTCGGCCGCCGCGCCGGCGACGACCTTGCGGAACAGCTCCTCGGTCATCCCGCCGCTGCACGTGAACGCCACCACGATCCCGCCGGGGGCGAGCAGCTTGGCGGCCAGGAGGTTCATGTCCTTGTAGGCCCGGCTGGCCCGCTGGACCTGGGCGGCGGTGGGGGCCAGCTTCGGAGGGTCGAGCACGACGAGGTCGTACTCGGCGGCGGCGTCGCGCTGGCGGCGCAGCTCGGCGAAGGCGTCGCCCTCGATCAGCGCTCCGACGTCGACGCCGTTCAGCTCTTCGTTGCGCCGGGCTGTGGCCAGGGCCGGCCCGGACGAGTCGACGTTCACGATCGAGGCCGCCCCTCCGGTCGCCGCGGCGACGGCGAACGCGCCCGTATACGCGAAGACGTTGAGCACCCGCCGCCCTTCGGCCAGCGCGGCGATCGCCGCTCGGGAGTCGCGCTGGTCCAGGTAGAAGCCGGTCTTGTGCCCGGCGCGGACGTCGACCGCGAAGTGCCACGGCCCCTCCCGCACGACCACCTCGTCGGGCGGCTCGCCGCCACGGAGCACGCCTACCCGCTCGTCGAGCCCCTCCCGCTGCCGGCCGTCACCGTCCGAGCGCTCGTACACGGACCGCACCCCGGACAGGTCGGCGAGCGTGTCGGCGATGACGTCGCGCCAGCGGTCGGCCCCGGGCGTGGACAGCTGCACGACCACCACGTCGGCGTAGCGATCGACGATCACGCCGGGGAGCCCGTCGGCCTCGGAGAACACGAGCCGCACGGCATCGGTGTGGGAGACGACGCCCTCGCGGCGGGCGACGGCCGCGGTGATGCGCCGGGAGACGAACGCATCGTCGATCACCTCGTCGGGGTCGAAGGTCCACATCCGTGCCCGAAGGTTCGAGCCCGGGCTGAGCTGGGCCCGGCCGAGGGCGTGACCCTGTGCTGACGTCACCACCACGGTGCTGCCGGGGCCGGCCGTGCCCTCGACCGTTTCCACCGATCCGCTGAAGACCCACGGGTGGTGGCGCAGCACGGACCGCTCGCGGTCACGCCTCAGGATGAGTGTCGGGACCATCAAGCCCACCGTAGGGCGTCGTCACGCTGCGTAGGCCGATCGGCCCTCCTTCTTCTTTTCGGAAAGAAAGTCCTCAAGCACGCCGAGGGCTCCCCCGATACCTCCCTCGACGCTGAGGCAGGTGCTCCTGGGGAGGCGTCCTGAGTGGGAACGACAACACGAGGGCGGGAGGAACGCACCAAATGAACACCCACATCGAGACCATCGAGGACAGCGAGATCGAAAAGAGCGACAAGGGCTTCACCCTGATCGAGCTCCTGATCGTGATCGTCATCCTCGGCATCCTCGCCACCGTCACGGTCTTCGCCGTGCGTGGCATCACCGACCGGGGCCAGGACAGCGCCTGCGCGGCGGACCTGAAGACGGTCGAGGTGGCCGTCGAGGCCTGGTACGCCCAGAACGGCACCACCAGCGACCCGACCGAGGCCGACCTGGTGAGCGGCGGCTTCATGCGGGCCGAGTCCGACCTCCACGACGTCGGCGCCGGCGGGACCGTGACCCCGACGGCGGGCGGTGACTGCGCCTGATCCCTTCGAGCGGGAACTGAAGAGAGCCCCGGCTTCTGCCGGGGCTCTCTCGCGTGTCCCCCGGGGAACTGGTGTCCCACGCCCTCACTCCGTGCATGTGGGACACCATTTCCGGCTCAGGCCCACGGCAGGACGATGTCGAGGTCGCGGGCTCGCTGCTCGACCAGGCGCTCGACGAGCTGACAGGCCTGTCGTGGCGTGTGGTCGACATCGGCGTACCCGAGGTAGTGCAGCACCCAGCCCGCCTGCGCGACGCGCAGGTCGCGCCGCTGGTCGAGGCGCTCCTGCGTCCGGCCGGTGTGGAACTTGCGGCTGTGGGCCTCGAGCCCGAGGCGTACGAGCGGGATCGCGACGTCGATGCGGGCGATGAGCCGCCCGGATGGCTCGTGCAGCTCGTACTGCGGCACGATCTCGGGGATGCGGGGCGAACGGAGGCAGCGCTCGAGCATCGCCTCGAACCATGAGTCGCGCACGCGTCCGCGGTTGCGTCGACCGGCGAGGTCGCGCAGCACTCGCCCCGTCCCGGCTTGACCCGGACGGTGCAGCCGTGCGGCCGTGTGCTCGATCCACTCCAACGACGTTCCCCGCCGTTCGACGTCGTCCATCATCCGCTCGACACGGGCGGCGGGGATGACAGCAGCCACGTCGCACACGGTTCGAGCCAGGTTCGTGCAGGTGAGGCCCTCGATGGTGACGAGCTCGTCCGCCGGGATCGGCACACTGACCTGATGGCGGATCACGCCCGGCACCCGAACCAGGACGCCACGGGGCACGGTCACCTCGATCATGTCGCTGGTGAAGCCGTCGAGGTGGTGGAGCCTTGCCGCCGACCGGTGTGACACGACGCCGGCGCTGTGTGCCACGGCGGTGGCGACGGCGAGGCGCTGGTGCCACGTTGCCGGTGCACCGGCGAACACCAGAACGCCGCCGACCGGCTCGATGACGACCCCGTCGGCCTTCAGCGCCGTGATGGTGGAGGGACGGAGTCCGACAGCGGCAGCCTGGGTGCGGGTGATGACGGCGTGATGTGAGGCTGCGAGCGCACCAGCGCCGTCGACACGTCGACGTGCGGGCATGCCCGTGACGTTACGGACGGGGTGGTTCAGAGTCGCTGAGCCAGATCACCGGGCCGAAGTGGTGTCGCACATGTACACGGTGAGTACGTGCGACACCAGTTGTCCGCGTGTCAGCGCACGAGCTCCATCCGCATGCCGCTCTCGTCCCAGTCGGGATCGAGGGGCAGGCGGTTCACCACCCGGCCGGCGATGCGCCGGGCGCTCCACAGCAGCGCGGCGGCCTGGACCAGGTGGTGGGTGGCGGCGCCCTTGGGCGGGTGGCCGGTAATGATGTCATCGATGCCGGGCAGCCGGTTGCGCACCAGCGCGATCCGCTCGGTGATGCCGTCGGCCGTGAACGGCGACGTCTTCAGCGGCACCTCGGTGTTGAGCATGTAGTACGACAGCTCCGGGTGGCACGAGAACACCTTGCGCTGGTGGTACGGCGCCATCTCCGCGTCGACCTGACGCAGCCAGCGAAACCGGCGCAGGTCGTCCTTGGTGAGCCACGGCTCGATCCGCTGCGCCTCCTCGGGCGTCTCGGCGCGCAGAGCGGCTCGGGAGGGCACCGGGGGGATCGCCGAGCGCCGGGGCCAGCCCAGGATCTGGCGGGCCTCCTGGTCGCAGGGCCGGAACGGTGTGCCCGGCTCCTCGAAGAAGCCGATCGGCGCGTGCAGCGCGACGGCGTCGAACAGCGGTCGCCAGTCGAGCACCTCGCCGAGCTGGGCGAGCACGAACGGCTCCTCGACCAGCACCGTCACCGTGTGGAGGCGACCGGGCAGCACCATCCAGCCGCCGGGGCACGGGACGACCCCGGCGATGTTCTTGTACGGCAGCTTCTTGACCGGCACGGCCCGCTCCGTCGGCGTTCGATAGGGTGTGAGGGACGCTCAGCTGCCGACGCCGGCCGGGACCATGCCCGCCGCCGCCATGCGCTGCTGGTAGTTGGCCGCCGCAGCCAGGATCTCCTTCGGGTACTGGCTCACCTCGGCCGCGGTCTCGTAGGTGACCACGTTGCCGGCGACCAGGCGACCGAGATCCATCTCGATCGTCTGCATGCCCTCCTGCTGGCCGGTGGCGATGACGTTGCGCATCTGGCGGGTCTTGCCCTCACGGACCAGGTTGCGCACGGCGTCGTTGGCCAGGAGCACCTCGTACGCCGCCGCCCGGCCACCTCCGATGCGAGGCAGCAGGCGCTGGCTGAGCACACCCTGGAGGCAACCGGCGAGCTGGACCTGGATCTGGTCGCGCCGCTCGGCCGGGAAGACGTCGACGATGCGGTCGAGCGCCTGGGAGGCGTCGTTGGTGTGCAGGGTGCCGAACACCAGGTGGCCGGTCTCGGCCAGCGTCAGCGTGATGGCGATCGACTCGAGGTCGCGCATCTCGCCCACCAGGATGACGTCGGGGTCCTCACGGAGGGCGGCCCGCAGGCCGTTGTCGAAGTTCGGCACGTCGCTGCCCACCTCGCGCTGGTTGACCATGGAGCGCTTGTGGTGGTGCACGTACTCGATGGGGTCCTCGATCGTGAGGATGTGGCAGGACCGCTCCTCGTTGATGCGGTCGATCATGGCGGCCAGCGTGGTGCTCTTGCCCGAGCCGGTCGGGCCCACGCACAGCACCAGCCCGAACGGCGCTCGCAGCATCGTCTCGCAGGCCGGCGGCGCGCCGAGCTCTTCGAGGGAGCGCACCCGCTGGGGCACGACGCGCAAGGCGAGCGCCAGGCTGCCCCGCTGGTAGAAGGCGTTCGCACGGAACCGGCCGACACCGGAGATGCCGAAGCTGAAGTCGACCTGCTGGTCGTCGAGCAGCGTCTGCCACATCTCCTCGGACAGCATCGAGTGGATCATCCGCTCGGTGTCGGCCTGGGTGAGGGGCTCGGCCGGCTCGAGCGCGACGAGCTTGCCGTGGAGGCGCACCGTCGGTGGGATGCCCACTGTCAGGTGCAGGTCAGATGCGTCGTGCGTCACCGCCGCCGTCATCAACGCGAGAAGATTCTGATCCAAGTCCGCCATGGGCACTAGCCTACCCGTGTGCACGCTCCGTGGTCAATGAGTCACTCTTGATGTTCGCGCTCTTCGTGGCAATTTTCGGTCTCTTGATCGGTTCGTTCCTGACGGTGGTGGTCGACCGGGTTCCACGGGGCGCCTCGATCGTTGCCCCCGGTTCGGCGTGCGGGGCCTGCGGGCGCCGCCTGACCCCCACCGACCTGGTCCCGGTGGTCTCCTGGTTGGTCCTGCGAGGTCGGTGCCGGAGCTGCGATGCCAAGATCGGCACCGAGCCGCTCGTCGTCGAGCTGCTGACCGCGGCGCTCTTCGGCGCCTTCGCCGTGCGCTTGGGCGCGAGCTGGGAGCTGCCGGGCTACCTCGTCCTCGGCGCCGCCCTGGTGGCGCTGTCGGACATCGACCTGAAGACCCAGCGCCTGCCCCGCGAGATCAGCTACACCGCGTTCGTCCTCGGCGCGCCGTGGCTGGTGGTGGCGGCGCTCGTCGACGACACCCCTCGCAAGATCCTGACCGCCGTCGTCGGGGCCGCGCTGGCACTGGGGTTCTTCGTGCTCGTGCGGGTGGCCAGCCGCGGCGGCATGGGCGACGGCGACGTGCGTCTGTCGCCGGTGCTCGGGTTCTTCCTCGGCTGGCTGGCCCTGCTGCAGGTGTTCGTCGGCCTGTTCCTGGGCTTCCTGGTAGGTGCCGTGGTCGGGGTCTTCCTGCTGGCCACCCAGAAGGCAGGTCGAAAGCACAAGGTGCCCTTCGGGCCGTTCCTGGCGATCGGGACGGTGCTCGGTGTGCTGTTCGGCGAGGCGATCGTCAACAGGTGGTTGTCGCTGTAGCGCACACCCGCCACTGGGCGACGGCCACCTCGTCGATCTCGTTGATCCCGTCACCGGGCACGAGGTCCTGGCGCTGGCGGAGCTCGATCACGGACTGCACGCGGGTCGCCGCACCGGAACCAGTGGAAGCGGTGGCGGTGATCAGCAGCCGGGCCTTGGCCGGGGTGGTCTCCACCCGCACGTTGAACGCCTCCGCCGATGCCGACGCCTGCAGCTCGAGCCGGGCGATGACCACGCCGCCGAGCAGCTGGCCGTTGGCATCGTTGGTGACGTTGCCGAGGACGATGCCCGCCTTCGGTGCCCAGACCATCGAGTGGGCCACCAGGTCTGACACGCCGCCGGACTTCGTCTCGAGGATCGGGGTGCCCATCGCCGTGAGCGTGCTGGGCTGGAACGCACCCCACCCGGCGTCGTAGTTCACGTCCCCCACCGCCGGCACGGCAACGACGCTCGGGCGGACCTGGAGCAGCTTGCCGGTCCCGTCGAACACGCCCCGGCGGTGGAGCTCGAGCGCTCCCTGGGTGCCGATCTGGATCGACGTGTTGCCACCGAACACCCACGTGACGCCGGTGTTGGTGGTGGCAGGAAGGTCGCCGATCGTGGCGCCGATGGTGGAGCACTTGCCCTGGGGGATGAACGACTCGAGGTCGCCGACCGGCGGGCCGCCGCGGGCACCTCCGATCACCGTGGCGTGACTGATCTCCCAGTTGCCGATGTTCTGGAAGTAGTAGTCACCCGAGACGAAGTAGTTCCACTGGTCGATGTCGGGCTCAGCGGTGTAGGTGCCGGGGAAGAACACCCGGCACCCGCTGATGTCCTGGTAGGGAGGAGCCGCGGGTGGGAGGGCCGGCGGGGCGGGTGGCTTGAACAGCTCGTGCCACTCCTTGTCCGTGCAGATCATGCCTCGCACCTCGGGCGGGTCGAACGACAGGTTGGCGGGGGTCGCCACCGGCGCGGCGCAGTCGCTCGACCGATACCACATGTCGCCCTGCTCCATCTTGACGGGGGAGGAAAGATCGATGGTGGCCTGGTCGAACACGTAGGCCGGCCCGCCGATGAGCTTGTCCTTGCCGGCTCCGGCCAGCGCCGTCAGTCCGGGGTTCCCCCCGAGGCCGATGCCGGTGATGACGGCGGCCCAGCCCTGGATGTCGCCGATGTCGGACCCGAGCCGCCGGCAGGTGACCGACACCGTGGCGTCGTTGAGGGGGTCGGCCATGTTCACGGGCAGACCGGTGATGCCGCCGGAGGTGGTGCACAGGGTCTGGCGCAGGCGCAGCTTCTCGACGGCGTAGCGGATGGCGGCGTCCGCGGCGGCGAGCTGGTCGGCCCGGTTCTCGGTGACCTGGGTGGCGCGCAGCGACACCGCGGCGTATCCCGCCAGTGCGGCGGCGACCGTGGACAGCACCAGGGTGAGCACCATGGTGAGCAGGAGCACGCTGCCGCGATCCTGGTCGGGTCGACGGGGGCGGCGGCGCAGGCCCCACGGCCGGCGGCGGGGGAGGATGGTCATGGCGTGGCTCCTCATCTCAGGTCACCGTGAAGGCGCCGAAGAACGTGACGACGGGGTTGTCCGTGGTGGTGTACAGCCGGATGTTCTTGTTCCCGGCCTTCCAGTTCTCGTGGTTCGTCGGGATCGTGAACGTCCAGGTGCCCATGCCGGTGGCGGTCATCGGCTGCGGCGAGGTGAATTGGTTGGCGTTGTTCCCGTAGCTGTAGGCCAGCTTCACGGCGCCGGGGCAGTTCGCGTTCGTCACCACGTTGACCGTGAGCGGCTGCGTCAGGCTCTGACCGCTCCGACCGACGGGGTTGGGCGTGACGGAGGCGCTGCACGAGGGCAGCACCGTCGTGGTGGTCGACGGTGGCACCGTGGTGGACGTGGTGGTGGTCGTGGCCGACGGGTCTGTCGTGGCGGAGGGGTCGGTGGTCGTCGGCGCGGCAGTGGTCGGGGCGATGGTGGTGGTCGTCGTCGACGTGGTGGTGGTCACCACGACCGACGCGGACGGGTACGGGACCGTGGCGGGCGGCAGCGTGGCCGAGGTGTTGCGGCGGGAGGCGGCGATGACGACCTCGCGGCCGGATTGCTCGGTCAGCACCATGACGATCAACGATGCGCCGAGCACCTCCGGGTACACCTCCACGGGTGGGGTGCCCGGTGCCCAGCCCACGGGCAGCGCCTGGAGCGCCTTGGACACGGTGGTCCTGGATGGCGCCCCGAGCGTCGACTCGTCCGGCCCTTGGCAGGCGTAGCGCTTCATCACGGTCTCGCCCTCGACCGTCGTCATCACCCGGTAGCTGACGCGGAAGACGTTGGGCGCGTTCGACGGGGTGTAGCCGGGCCAGGTCATGCGCAGCACGTTCACGCCCTCGTCCGTCCCGCTGCATCCGCTCGGCAGCGACGGGTCGGTCGCGGCCGCCACGTCGATCGGCGGCGACGATTGCACGTCCTGGGGGAAGAAGATGACGAGCATCTGGGAGTCGCGCGACTCGCTGATGCGGTTGACCGTGTCGTCCTGGTTGCGCAGCGTGACCGCGATGCCACCCAGCAGCGCGCTCGACAGCACGCCCAGGATGGCGATGACGACCACCATCTCCAGCAGCGTGACCCCGGCGTCGCGCCGGCCCCGCTCGGTCCTCTGGCCTCGGTTCATGGTTGGTCCGCCCCCTCGCGGCATCAGCAGTCGGACTTGGTCGGGTTGCAGCCGCCCTTGACGACCTGGAGGTGCTCGGTGACCCGCCCGTCGGGGCTGGTGGCCGTCAGCTCGATGAGCTGCAGCTTCAGGGCGAGCGTCTCGTAGCAGATGTCGTCACGGAACGTGGTGCCGTCCCAGAACCTCACGTTGGTGACGGTGATCTGGCTCGCCGGCCAGCCGTCCGGGTTCGGGACAGCCTGGGCGACGGCGGTGTAGCCGGCGATGTGCGCCGAGTCGTCGGCGGTGACGCACGGGATGCGCGGTGTGTCACGGTCGACGATGACGTCGCTCGCGGTCTGCAGCCAGGTGATGGCGTTGGCGTGCTGTTGCAGCCGCCCGGAGCCGTTGATGGCCGAGCCCAGGGCGAGCAACGCCGCCGCGCCCCCGACGGCCATCAGCAGCACCGACACGATCACCTCGAGCAGGCTGAAGCCGCCATCACGGGGATGGCGGCTGTCAGCCTCACCGGCAGATCGCCGCTGGGTCACGTCTGCTCCTTCATCTGACCGAGGACCCCGTACATCGCGGACACCAGGGCCATGGCGACGAAGCCCACGATTGCGCCGACGAACACGATCATCAGCGGCTCGAACAGGGTCGTGAACTTCTTGATCCGCATCTCCAGCTCGCGGTCGAAGTACTCGGCCGCCACCGCTAGCTGGGTGTCGAGTGTTCCCGTCTCCTCGCCGACCTTGAACATCTGGCGGGCAGCGCCGGGGAACAGCTCCGTCGCCGTGAGCGGCTTGGCGAAGCCGGCACCCTCGAGCATCTCGGCCCGGGCCAAGAAGAGCTTGTCCTGGTAGAGCGTGTTCGTGGTGGCCTCGCAGGTCACCCGCATGCCGTCGGGCAGCGGCACGCCGGCCTTGAGCATCGCCGACAGGATCCGGCAGAACCGCTCCAGGATGGCGTACTCGACGATGCCGGACAGGACCGGCACCTTCAGGATGAGACGGTCGCGGGCCAGCTTGCCCTTCTCGGTGAAGATCAGCCATCCGGAGAACCCGGCGAACGCCACGAAGAGCCCGAACGGGATGAACCACAGGTCCGTGAACAGCGTGGCGACGAACAGCAGCATCTTCGTGGGCAGCGGCAGGTCGGCATCGAGCTCCTCGAACAGGGGCTTGAACTGGGGGAGCACGTACCCGGCCAGGATCGCCACGGTCACCAGCGAGAGGCCGACGACGATGAACGGGTAGGTCAGCGCCGAGATCACCTTCTGGCGGGTGTCGAGCTCCCGGGCGATGTACTCGGCAAGGTCGTCCAGGGTGGTGTCCAGGTTGCCGGTCAGCTCGGCCGAGGCGAGGATGCCCCGGTACCACGCCGGGAACGCCTCGGGGTGCTCGTCGGCGGCGGCCGCGAACGTGCCGCCGTTGCGCAGCCGGTCCACCATCTCGAGGATCACCTTGCGCAGCACCCGGTCCTGCGCCTCGTCGCCGATGGTCTCCAGCGCCGAGGTGATGGGGATGCCGGCCCGCACGAACACCGCCAGCTGGCGGGTGAAGTGCATCAGCTCCTTCTTCTTCAGCTTCTCGGTCGTGACCTCGATGCTGAGAGCGCCTCGCTTCTCCTCGAGGCGCACCGGGAAGAGGTTCATCGCCATCAAGGTGGCGCGCGCCTCACCGATCGTGTCGGCCTTGGTGACGCCTTCGACGTTCGTCCCCGCGGGGTCGATGGCTGCATACGCGAACTTGGGCACCGGGAGCTCCCTTATGCGGTGTAGAGGGTTCGGATGACTTCGGGGATCGTCGTGATGTCGGATTCGACAAGTGACAGCGCTTCTTGAAGCATCGTGCGCATTCCTTGAGCAACGGCCAGCCGGCGCAGCTCCTCGGTGGTGGCCCAACCGACGATCAGGCGCCGCAGCTCCGGCGTGATCCGCAGCAGCTCGTAGACGCCGATGCGGTCGCGGTATCCGGTGCCGGCGCAGTAGCTGCACCCGGCCCCGTGCCAGAACTCGGTCTTGGGCGCACCGCCGTGACGCTCGTAGAACGCCACGTCTGCGGGCGTCGGGGAGTACGGCTCCTTGCAGCTGTCGCAGATCCGCCGCAGCAGTCGCTGGCCGACCACGCCCACCACCGCGGAGGCGATGAGGAACGACTCGATGCCCATGTCGAGCATGCGGTGCAGCGCTGCCACGGAGTCGGTGCCGTGCAGCGACGACAGGACCAGGTGGCCGGTGAGGGCGGCCTGCACGGCGATGCGGCACGTGTCGGCGTCACGGACCTCACCGACGAGGATCACGTCGGGGTCCTGTCGCATGAGGGCCTTGAGGCCGTTGGCGAAGGACACGCCGGCGCCCTCGTTCGTCTGGATCTGGTTGATCCCGGGGAACACGTACTCCACCGGGTCCTCGATGGTCGTGACGTTCTTGCCGTCCTCGTTGACCTCGAGCAGCGTGGCGTACAGGGTGGTCGTCTTGCCGGCGCCCGTCGGACCGGCGCAGATGATCATGCCGAACGGGGCGTGGGCCATCTTGGCGAACGTGTCGTAGGTGTCCGGCGGCATCCCCAGGTCGCCGAGGCCCTTCATCGACTTGCTCTTGTCGAGGAGCCGGAGGACGATCTTCTCGCCGAACACGGTGTTGACGCTGGCGACGCGCACGTCGAGGTCGCGGCCGTCGACGGTCATGGAGAACTGGCCGTCCTGCGGGCGGCGCCGCTCGACGATGTTCATCCCGGCCATGATCTTCAGGCGGCTGATCGCCGCGTTGTGCACGCCGGGCGGCAGGCTGAACACCTCCACCAGCGCACCGTCGATGCGGAACCGCACCCGTACCCGGTCGTCGAGGGGCTCGATGTGCACGTCGGACGTGCGGTCCCGCATGGCCTGGGAGACGATGCGGTTGACGAGCTGCACGACGGGGGCGTTGTCGTTCTGGTCCTCGGCCTCGGCCGCGGCGGCGGCTTGCACGGCCAGCTTCTGGGCGTCGGTGGAGGCGAAGCTCTGGACGAGCCGGTCGATGTCGGCGTCGGCTCGGTGCATCCGCTCGATCAGGCTGAGGACCGTGACGGGATCGCTCACGACCCAGCGCACCTTGTGCCCCGCAGCGACCTCGATGACCTGCCGGCGATGCGGCGATGGGTCCGCGGCGACGATGGTCAGCACGCCCTCGTCCAGGGTGATCGGAAGGGCGAGGTGCTCTCGGGTGAGGCGCTCGTCCACACAGGCGACGGCATCCTCCTGCGGCACGAGCGAGCGCACGTCCGCGGCGGGCAGGCTGAAGACCGCCCCGACGACCTCGGCCACTTCGGCACGGCTGGCACCGGCCTGGAGCACGGCCTTGGCGAACCGCAGCAGGTCGCCGTTGGCCTCCTTCAGTGCTTGAGCGACCTGGGCATCGGTGATAGAGCCCTTCTCGGCGAGGAGCTGACCCGCCTTCATGCACTCGTTCGGCGACTGCCCGGGCGGTGCTTCGGCCGCCGGGGCAGGGCCGCCGTTGGCGGGGGGCGGCGGCGGTGCGGTGCTCTCGCTGTCCTGCTTGGTGAAGAAGCGTGCCATCGGTCTGCCTTCGGTGCGTCGTCTCGGTCAGTCGGCCACGGCGCGCAGGTACGGAGCCGTTGCTGCGTCGGGGTTCTGGCTGGGTGCGGGTGCATGGGCGACCAGCAGCTGGCGCAGCTCCTCGCGGGTGGCGAAGCGGTCCGGATCGAGCTCGAGCAGCGCGCGCTCCAGCTCTTCGAGACGCTCCATCTGCACGGACAGCGAGATGTCGGCGTCGTCGTCGAGCTTCGACTCCATCGTGACGAGGCGCAGGTTCATCTTGTCGAAGCGCTCCTCGAGCCCCTCGTTCAAGCGGTCCATCTCGATGCGCACGAGCACGGTCTCGCCGGCCAGGCTCGTGACCTTCTCCCGCATGGCGTCGATCGCCTCGACGTCGATCTCGCTGACGCGCTGGGCGAGCGACTGGTTCTTCGCCTCCACCGCCAGGTGGCGCTGCTCCAGGGCGAAGATCCGGTCGGTCAGCCCGGTGACCTCGATGGTGAGCCGGGCGCTCAGCTCTTGGAGGCGCACGTCGAGATCGGTCTTGAGGTGGGCGACCTGCGTGGTGAGCTCCTCGCCGAGGCGGGCCTCGGCGGACTGGAGGGCGGTCGCGGTGCCGGCGAAGCGCTCGTCGATCTCGGCGCGGACGTCGGCGAACGAGCTGGTCAGGTACTGCTCGACGCCGTCGACGACCCGATCGATGTGCTGCTCCAGCTCGCCGATGCGCCAGGCGAGGCGACCTTCGGCCTCGGCGACCTTCTGGGCGAACGTGGTGGCCTGCCCGCCGACCTGTTCGCGCTCCTCTTGGAGGCGCTGCACCAGGCGGGCTTCGAGCTCGGTGGTGCGCCACTCGCTGGCGACGGACAGCTCGGCCAGGCGCTGGTCGAGGGCGTGGCGGAGCCGGTTCTGGTCCTCCTCCAGCGCCGTGCGGACCTGGCGGACCATCGCCTCGGCGGTCTCGACCGCCTTCGACGACTCGGCCCGGGCGTCGTCCTTGGCCCGCTCGGCGTCGTGCCGGGCGGCGTTGGCCTGGGTGGAGAGCGAGGCGACGTGCTCGACGAGGCGCTGCTCGAGCGCCTCCATCTGCGCAGTGAGGCGCTCGATGTCGGCGTGGGTCGCAGTGGACACCGGCGGGGGCAGAGGTGCTGGCGCCGCACTCGTGGTGTACGGCGTCGGCTGCTCCGTCTGGTTGTCGAGCGCGAACTCTCGCCGGCGCATCCCGTCCTCCGTCCCTGCCGTCGACGCCACGTTGTGGTGCCGACAGGGGAGGTATCGGTGCCCACGGCGCTCGGCTTGAGCGTTCCTTGCGAATCGCCCCACCCCTTCTTGCTTCTGGTCCTGGGAAGTAGCGCTGAGCGCTACTTCCCAGGACCAGAACGGGGCGCGTGGGGGTTGAGGCGCCCTACGGTGGCCGGATGAAGGTCCACCTCATCGACGGCACGTACGAGCTGTTCCGCCAGCACTTCGGAATGGCGTCCCGGCACTCGTCGCCGCCGCCGCTGGCCGCCACGGTGGGCGTGCTCGGGTCCACCCTCCAGGTGATCGCCGACGGCGCGACCCACGTCGGGGTGGCCTCCGACCACGTCATCGAGAGCGTCCGCAACGAGTGGTGGCCGACCTACAAGACCAGTGAGGGGATGCCACCGGAGCTGCTCGCCCAGATCCCGCTGCTGGAGGACGCGCTGGCCGCGATGGGGGTCACGGTGTGGCCGATGGTGGAGTGGGAGGCCGACGACGCGCTCGGGGCCGCGGCGGCCGTCGCCGACGCCGATCCGCGGGTGGAGCAGGTACTGATCCTCACGCCCGACAAGGACCTCGGCCAGTGCGTGCGGGGCCAGCGCGTCGTGCAGCTCGACCGGCGCAGCGGTGAGGTGCGCGACGAGGCGGGTGTGACGGCGAAGTTCGGGGTGCCACCGGCGTCCATCCCGGACTGGCTGGCGCTGGTGGGGGACTCGGCCGACGGTTTTCCCGGCCTGCCCGGCTGGGGTGCGAAGAGCGCGGCGGCGGTGCTCGCCGTCTACGGCCACCTCGAGGCGATCCCCGCGGATCCTGCGGCGTGGACCGTGGCCGGGCTCCGGGGTGCCGAGCGGCTGGCGGCGACGCTGCGCGAGCGTTGGGACGACGCCCTGCTGTTCCGCCGCCTGGCGACCATCGAGACGGACCTCGACGTCGGCACCGTCGAGGACTGGCGCTGGAGCGGCCCCACCGACGGATTCGCCGCCCTCGCCGACGACCTGGAGGCCCCGCACCTCGCCGCCCGCGCCGTCTCACTCGCCCCCCGTTCTGGCAGCACGCGGTAGCGCTCAGCGCTACTTCCTGGGACCAGAACGGGGAGGGGGTGCGGCGATGCCCGCCGACTGAGGTGACGGCCAGGCTGCCTGCGGCACACGAACGGAACCGTTGAAGGCTGCTACCTCCCGGTCCTGACCTGGTTCACGGGCGCCCGTTGCACAGGACCCGGCCGTCACCTCACCCGACGGGCATCGAACGGTGGGGCCACGATAGCCGTCCGCTACCCTTCGTCCACCCGTCGCCGCTGGCCGTCGGGACCCCTCTGGAGGGATGCGAGAGCGGCCGAATCGGCACGCTTGGAAAGCGTGTGTGGCGCAAGCCACCGTGGGTTCGAATCCCACTCCCTCCGCCATGCGCCGTGACGACGAGCTCGCCGACGGACCGGCCGCCGACGAAGCTGCCATGGGCGTCGCCCTCGATGAGGCGCGCGCCGCGGCCGATGCCGGAGAGGTCCCGGTCGGCGCCGTGGTGCTGCACCAGGGTCGGGTGATCGCCCGACGACACAACGAGCGAGAGCACACCGGCGACCCGACGGCCCACGCCGAGGTGCTGGCCCTGCGCGATGCCGCAGCGGCGCTCGGGCGGTGGCGGCTCGACGACTGCACGCTGGTGGTCACGCTGGAGCCGTGCCCGATGTGCGCCGGCGCCCTGGTCAACGCCCGCATCGGCCGGCTGGTGTTCGGTGCCGCTGACCCCAAGGCCGGCGCCACCGGCACGCTCTACCACCTGCTCGCCGACCCCCGCTTGAACCACGAGCCGCCGGTGCGCCACGGGGTGCGGGCTGCCGAGTCGGCGGCGCTGCTCGAGGCGTTCTTCGCCGAGCGGCGCTGATCCACAGCTCGTCCCGCCGGTGACGACCGGGTGCGATCGAGGCCGGCCCGCTAACCTGCCGCCCCGGAAGGATGCCAGAGCGGACGAATGGGACGGCCTCGAAAGCCGTTGAGGTCCTTCGGGCCTCCGTGGGTTCGAATCCCACTCCTTCCGCCAAGCGGTTGCGGGGCTGAGCGCGACGCGCTGGCCGATTGCGCCTTCGATTCCCGCTCGCGCCGAGCGCCGGGGCACCATGGAGGGGTTCGCCGCTGGCCGCCAGCACCTGAGTAGGGGGATCGATGAGCGACACCGCAGACCTCACCGCCGACGAGGAAGCCGCCTTCCGCACTCGCTGCCGGGCGTTCCTCGACGAGCACGCCACCGGGCTGGCCGGCGCCGCTCGGGCCGGCGACGACCGCGGTGCCGCGCTCGTCGCCGGGGCCAAGCGGTTCCAGAAGGCGCTCGCCGAGGCCGGTCTGGCCGGCCTGGTCTACGACACGGCGTACGGGGGCGCCGGCCTCACCCGGGCCCACGAGCGGATCTGGCGCGAGGAGTACGCGGGTTACCCGGACATGACCTCGGAGCTGACGATCAGCCACGGCATGTGCCTGCCGGTGCTGAACCAGTTCGGCACCGAGGAGCAGAAGCGACGGTTCCTGCCCGAGAACATCTCCGGGGAGAAGATCTGGTGCCAGATGTTCTCCGAGCCCGGCGCCGGCTCCGACGTGGCGAGCCTGCAGACCAGGGCCGAACGTGACGGCGACGAGTGGGTGCTGAACGGCCAGAAGGTCTGGACGACCCTCGCCCACCTGTCGGACTACGGCATCATCATCGCCCGCACGAACCCCGACGTGCCCAAGCACGCCGGCATCTCGATGTTCATCCTCGACATGACGGCGCCCGGCGTGGAGATCCGCCCGATCCACCAGATCGACGGCTCCCGGCACTTCAACGAGATCTTCCTCACCGACGTGCGGATCCCGGCCGACTGGCTGCTCGGCGAGCTCAACAACGGCTGGAACCAGGCCACGGCGATGCTGATGTACGAGCGGGTCGCCATCGGCACCGGCTCCACCAGCGGGATCACCCACCCGAACGCCGACCGGCTGATCGACGAGGCCACCAAGCGCGGGGTGATCGGCGAGCCGACGCTGCGCCAGGACCTCATGCGCCTCTACAGCGAGGAGACCACCAAGTCGCTGGTGTCGATGCGCACCCGCGCCGAGATGAAGGCGGGAAAGGCTCCCGGGCCCGGCGGCTCGCTCGGCAAGCTGCACGGAGCGAAGATCGCCCGGATGCTGCGCAGCATCACCGGCGACGTGTTCGGCCCGGCGCTCGTGGCCCACGAGCCCGGCGACCGCACCGAGCAGTGGGACCGGTCCGTCCTGGCGAGCTTCGCGTCGAACATCGCGGGCGGCACCGACGAGATCCAGAAGAACATCATCGGCGACCGCGTGCTCGGCCTGCCCCGTGAGCCAGCCGTCGACAAGGACGTCCCGTTCCGCGACCTGAAGGTCGGCACGCAGCGGACCTGAGCCCTCCGGCCGCTCCGAGGGATCCGTGCGCGGCGCACCCTCTCGGAGTCCGGCTGCACGTTCGACGTCGCGCAGGACGAGACGGTGCGGCGACCGCGGTGTGCGATGATCGGCTGATGGTGGAAGCTCCGGCGGATCGCCCCTCAGCGCTGCGACGTGCCGCGGCGGTCTTGTCGATCCTCCTCGTGCTCGCGGTGATCGTCGTGACGGTGGTGCTGGCGTCCCAACAAGCCGCGCGACTGCTCGCTGCCGCAGCGCTGATCGCCGTCGCCGCGCTCGCCGTCTGGTACGCCCTCACCCGCGCCGGGCGTCGCCGGTTCGTCGGCGTGGCGCTGGCCGTCGCCGCGGTGTCGGTGCTCGCGGTCGCGTTCGTCGCGGGCAACCCGCTGTCGGTCGTCATCCGCGTGCTGCTGCTGGTGCTCGCCGCCGGGCTCGCCCGGTACGCGCTGGCACGCGACATCCGCACGCTGAAGGCCACGGCCACCGCCGGCACACCGGTGCCCGCTGCCCGGCAGGGCGTGCTGATCATGAACCTGAAGTCCGGCGGCGGGAAGGCCGAGCGGTTCGGGCTGGCCGACGAGTGCCGCCGGCGGGGGATCGAGCCGGTGGTGCTCCAGCCCGGCGACGACCTGCTGGTGCTGGCCCGGGACGCCATCGACCGTGGTGCCGACGTGATCGGCATGGCGGGCGGCGACGGCTCGCAGGCGCTCGTCGCCGGCGTGGCCGCCGAGCGTGGGATCCCGATGGTCGTGGTGCCGGCCGGCACCCGCAACCACCTGGCGCTCGACCTGGGCATCGACCGCAACGACGTGGTGGGCGCGCTCGATGCGTACGGCGAGGCGGTCGAGCGGCCGATGGACCTCGGCGACGTGAACGGCCGGGTGTTCGTGAACAACGTGTCGCTCGGCCTCTACGCCACGATCGTTCAGTCGCCCGAGTACCGCGACGCCAAGGTGAACACCACGCTCGCCGCGCTGCCGAAGGTGCTCGGTCCGGGCACCCCGCCGATCGACCTGCGCTTCGACGGCCCCGACGGGGTGCACCACGACGGCGCCCACATGATCCTGGTGTCGAACGGCCCGTACGGCACGACCATGAGCACGATGGGCAGCCGGGCGCGCGTCGACGCCGGCACGCTCGGCGTGATCGCGCTCGTGATCCCCGACGACGGCGCCGCCACCCGGTTCCTCGGCGCGCTGGCCACGGGGCACCCCGAGCGCTACGGCGGCTTCCAGAGCTGGTCGACGCCGTCGTTCGAGGTCAGCTCCGGCGCGCCGATCGCCATCGGTCTCGACGGCGAGACCATGGAGCTCGACGCCCCGTTGCGCTTCACGGTCCGCCCGGGCGTGCTGCGGGTGCGCCTGGCGCCGAACGCCATCGGCTACTCGCCGACGGCCCGCAAGCTGATGGTCCGCCAGCTCCTACCCCTCCTGTGGCGGACCGCCCGGGAGAAGGCCGTCGGGATCGGCACCTGACGGCCCGCGGGCCTCGCCGGCCGACTCGGCCTCGATCGCGGCCAGCGCCTCGTCGATCGAGCCGTAGAAGTGGTCGTGGTCGAGCGTGGCGAAGAGCCCGTACCGGTAGACGAGGTCCTGCAGCCGGCTGCGCAGCTCGACGAACGCGATGTTGACCCCCTGCGCGTTCAGCTCGGTGTCGAGCCGCTCGAGCATGTCGGCCGCCGTGACGTCGATGTCGGTGATGGCCTCGCACTGGAGCACCACCCAGCGCGGTTTGCGGCGCCGGACGTGGTGGCGGATCGCCTGGCGGAACATGCCGGTGTTGGCGAAGAACAGCGGCGCCTCCCACCGGTAGACGAGCACGCCCGGGACCTGCTCCGCGGCAGCCGACCCGTTCACGGCGTGCCAGCCGTCGCGTCCGTCGATGCGGCCGAGCAGCTCGCCGTGGGGCCACCAGCTGCGTCGGAAGAACAGCACGATGGACAGTGCGACGGCGAGCAGGATCCCCTGCAGCACGCCGAAGAACACCACGCCGGCGGTCGCGGCGAGCGACAGCAGCAGCGAGGTCTTGCGGACCCTGGCGTAGCGGCGCACGGCCCCGAGGTCGGCGAGCGAGATGGCGGCAGCGATCACGACGGCGGCCAGCGCGGTGTTCGGCAGGTCCTGCAACAGCCCGCTGAAGAACATCAGCATCAGCGCCACCAGTCCGGCGCCGACCAGCCCGGTGAGCTGGGTCCTGGCACCCGACTGCTCGGCGACGGCCGTGCGTGACCCGCTGGTCGACACGGCGAAGCCCTGGAAGAACCCGGCGGCCACGTTCGCAGTGCCGATGCCGATCATCTCCTGGCTGGGGTTGACCTCCTCACCGCGGCGGGCGGCGAAGCTGGTCGAGGTGGCGATCGTGTCGGCGAGCGACACCAAGGTGATGCCGAGCGCGGCGACCAGCATCTCGGGGACGTCGCCGGCGTCGGTCCACGGCAGCGCGGGCCGGGGCAGGCCCTCGGGAAGGACGCCGACCGTGCTCACGTCCAGGTCGAACAGCGCCGTGACCACGGTGGCTCCGACGACCGCGACCAGCACCGCAGGGATCTTGCGAGTGACGCGTGGCAGCACCAGCAGCACCGCCAGGATGCTCAGGCCGAGCACCATCGCCGTGGTGTTGCGCTGGTCGAAGCCGTCAACGAACGCCTGCAGCTCGTCGACGAAGCCGTCGGCATCGGTGGAGAACCCGCACAGTTTGGGCAGCTGACCCACGATGATCGTGATCGCCAGCCCGTTCATGTAGCCGACCTGGACCTCCTTCGACAGCAGGTCGGCGACGAAGCCGAGCTTGCCCACGCCCAACCCGACCTCGACGAGGCCGACCAGCACCGCCATCATCCCGGCGAGCGCGATCGCGGTGGACGGGTCGTCGCCGGCCACGACGAGCGGGGTGATCGCAGCGAGGATCAGGGGCCCGAGCGACGAGTCGGGGCCGAGCACCAGAATGCGCGACGGCCCCATGACCGCGTAGCCGACGAGGCAGGCGATGGTGGTGTACAGCCCGTTGACGGCTGGCAACCCGGCGAGCTCGGCGTACGCCATGCCCTGGGGGACGAGGATCGCGGCCAGGACGATCCCCGCCACCAGGTCGCTGCGCAGCCAGCGGCGCTGGTAGGTGCGGACCGCCTGAACGCCGGGCACGACCCTGGCGGGAGATGTTGCAGCCTCCACCCCCGGATCATCACAGACGCGCCGTGTGGTCCTGCGCTTCTCGTGGGGAAGCGCCGTCGCCGGGGCGTCAGCCGGGCTGAGCCTCGTGGCCGGCCTGACGGAGGCCGTGGTACGCCTCTGCCGCGCTCATCGTCCCCGTCACCACCCGGTAGACGGTCGCGCACACCGGCATCACGACGCCGAGATCCTTGGCGAGGTCGTGGACCGTGGACGCGGTGCGGACGCCTTCGGCGACCATGGTCATCCCCTCGATGATCTCGTCGAGGCTCCGCCCCAAGCCCAGCTGCTCCCCGACGTACCGGTTGCGGCTGTGCGGGCTGATGCAGGTGACGACCAGGTCGCCCATGCCCGCCAGCCCGGCGAACGTGGCCGGGTCGGCACCCATGGCGACACCGAGCCGGGTGAGCTCGGCCAGCCCACGCGTCATCACCGCCGACCGTGTGTTGTCCCCGACGAACAGCCCCTGGGCGATCCCGGTGGCGATCGCCACGACGTTCTTCAACGCACCACCGAGCTCGCACCCGATGACGTCGTGGTTGGTGTAGATGCGGAACACGCCTCGCTGCAGCACCTGCTGGAGCGCCTCGGCCACCTCGAGATCCGGTGTGGCGATGACGCTCGCGGCAGCACTGCCGGCCATGATCTCCTTGGCGATGTTGGGACCGGTGAGCGCGGCGGCCGGCCGGCCGGGGAGCACCGCACGGATCACCTCGGTCATCCGCAGCCGGGTGCCCTGCTCGAGACCCTTCGACAGGCTGACCACGGGGATCCACGGGGCGACGTTCGGTGCTGCCGCCTCCAACGTGGCCCGAAAGGCGCTGGTCGGCACGCCGACGATGAGCACCTGCGCGTGGCCGGCGGCCTCGGCGAGATCGCTCGTGACCCGGAGCTCGTCGGGGAGGCGAACGCCCGGCAGGTACTTGGCGTTGACCCTGGACCGCTCGGTCGACGCCGCCTGCTCGGGATCGCGGGCCCACAGGACGGTGTCGTGTCGCGGCGACACGAGCGAGGCGACGGTGGTCCCCCAGGACCCCGCGCCGAGCACCGTCACCCGCATCGCCGACACGCTAGCTCGGCATCCGGCGCTCAGCCGTTGGTGCTCACCTCAATCGCAGCGGGTGCCGTCCTCGGGCGGGATCAGGTCGATGAGGTACTCGTCGACGATGTCGACCACGCAGCGGTTCACGCCGTAGCCGGTGTGCTGGTCGGCGGTGACGATGACGAGCCGGCCGTCCTCGAGCGCGTCGGCCATCGCCTTCGTGCTCGACAGCGGGGTGGCGGCATCGCCGGTGGTGCCGATCACCACGATCGGCCCGGCCCCGGCCCCGGTCACCTCGACGGGCGTGGCCGCATCGATGGGCCACAGCGCGCAGAAGTAGCCGTAGGCGAAGCTGTCACCCAGGCGCGGCGCCACCTCCCGGAAGTCGTCGACGTAGTCGTTGACGCCCTCGACCGTCTTGGGGCCTGGGTCGTCGAGGCAGCTGATGGCGAGGAACGCCTCGAGCTCGTTGCCGTAGGTGCCGTCGCCGCGGCGCTGGAAGTACTCGTCGTAGAGGTCGAGCAGGCCCGAACCGTCACCGTTCTGCGCGTCGGCCAGGGCGCTCTCGAGCGACGGCCACAGGAACTGGGAGTACATCGCCTGGGCCACCGCGGTGTAGGCGACCCCTTGGGTGACGGGGGTGCGGTCCGGGTCGACCACCAGCGGGTTCGTGTCGAGCGACGCCATCAGCTCGTCGAAGGCGGCCTCGGCGTCGCCGAAGTTGTGGAACTCGCAGTCCGGGTCGCCGCTGCAGTCGGCGAGGAACGCGCTGAGCTGCTGCTCGAAGCCGGCCGCTTGCTGGAGCCCGCCCTCGATGTAGCCCGCGGCCGGATCGACGGCGCCGTCGAGGACCGCTGCGCGGACGGTCTCGGGGAACATCGTGACCCAGGTGGCGCCGAGCTCGCTGCCGTAGGAGAAGCCGAAGTAGCTGATCTCGTCCTCGCCGAGGGCCTGGCGGATCGTGTCCATGTCGCGGGCGGAGTCTTCGGTGGAGATGTGGGGGAGGATGTCGCCGCTGTTCTCGAGGCAGGCGTCGTCGAACTCCTGGGCCGCGTCGACCAGCGCCCGCTCCTCGTCGGCGGTGTCCGGTGACGCGTCGAGGCCGAAGTACGGGTCGTACTGGTCGACGCAGTCGACGGCCGGGCTGGACGAGCCGGTGCCGCGAGGGTCCCAGCCGACGATGTCGAAGTGATCGAGGATGGCGTCGCTGTAGATCAGCTCGGCGTTCTCCGCCAGGTACGTGCCGCCGAAGCCGGGTCCGCCGGGGTTCACGAGCAGCGAGCCGATGCGGGCGTCGGGGTCCTGGGCCGGGTGGCGCACGGCGTAGAGCTCGATGCTGCCGGCGGAGGGGTCGTCGTAGTCGAGCGGCACCTCGAGGGTGCCGCACTCCAGGCCGTCGCCGCAGTCCTCCCAGCCGAAGGGGTCCTCGCCGGGCGCAGCGGTGCTGTTCGGGGCGTCGGTGCCGTCCGGCGTGGTGTCGTCCGGGGCGTCGGTGCCGTCGGGTGCGCTCGTGCCGCCGGCGGCCTGGGAGGTGCCGGCGGTGACGCCGGCGTCGTCGTCACCGCAGGCTGCAGCGACGAGCGCGAGGCAGACCGAGACGGCGAGGACGGTGGAGCGGCGGCGCATGAGCCGGCAGCGTAGGGGCGCGGCGGCCTCGGTCCACGTCAGCGTGGCGTCCTGCGACCGGGCTCGTAGCCTGCCGCCCATGCGAATGGGGCCGCACTCCCTCCTGCCCGGCGATGCCGAGGCCGTGAAGGGCGCCAAGCTGCAGCGCAGCACGCTGCGCCGGGTGTGGCGCTTCGCCCGCCCGTACCGGTGGTCGATCGCCGGCTTCCTCGGCGCCATCCTCGCTGCCGCGCTGCTGGCGCTGATCCCGCCGCTGGCGTTCCGGGCGATCCTCGACACCGCCATCCCCGACGGCGACCGCACGATGATCACCGCGCTCGCCGCCGTCGTGGTGCTGGTGGCGGTGCTCGATGCCGCGCTCGCCATCGTGGCGCGGTGGTACTCGTCCCGCATCGGCGAGGGCCTGATCTACGACCTGCGGGTCGCGCTGTTCGACAAGGTCCAGCGGATGCCCGTTGCCTTCTTCACCCGCACCCAGACCGGCGCGCTCATCAGCCGGCTCAACAACGACGTCGTCGGCGCGCAGAACGCGTTCACCGGCACGCTGGGGAGCGCCGTTTCGAACGTGGTGGTGCTCGTCACCACGCTCGTCGCCATGCTGGCCCTCGAGTGGCGCCTCACGCTGCTGGCGCTGGTGGTGCTGCCGCTGTTCATCGTCCCCGCGAAGCGCGTGGGACGGCGCCTGCAGGTCATCTCCCGCGAGCAGATGACCCTGAACGCCGAGATGAACACGCAGATGACCGAGCGGTTCAACGTCGCGGGCGCCATGCTCGTCAAGCTGTTCGGCAGCCGGACCAGGGAGACGGCGGCGTTCTCGGCCCGCGCCGCCAAGGTGCGTGACATCGGCGTCCGGTCCGCCCTGTACGGCCGGGTCTTCTTCGTGGCCCTCGGCCTGGTGGGCGCGCTCGGCGCGGCCGCCATCTACGGGGTGGGCGCCCAGCTGGTGGTCAGCGGTTCGCTCACGGCCGGCACGCTGGTGGCGCTGGCGGCGTACGTGCAGCGGATCTACCAGCCGCTGACGGGCCTGACGAACGCCCGGGTCGAGATCATGACGGCGTTCGTCAGCTTCGACCGGGTGTTCGAGGTGCTCGACGCGCCGGAATCGATCGTCGACCGGCCGGGTGCCGTCGACCTGGTGGCACCTCGCGGCCGGATCGAGCTCGACCACGTCACCTTCCGCTACCCGCCCGCCGCTGCGGTGTCGGTGGCGTCGCTCGAGTCGATCGGGCACGGGCCGGGCACCGACCCGGACCGCGACGTGCTCAGCGACGTGTCGCTGGTGGTCGAGCCGGGGGAGACGGTCGCGCTGGTCGGTGCCTCCGGCAGCGGCAAGACCACCCTCGCCGCGCTCATCCCGCGCCTGTACGACGTCACCGGGGGTGTCGTGCGAGTCGACGGCCACGACGTGCGCGATCTCACCGGCGACTCGCTGCGGGCGGCCATCGGGGTGGTGTCACAGGACCCGCACCTGTTCCACACCTCCATCGCCGAGAACCTGCGCTACGCCAAGCCGTCCGCAACCGACGCCGAGCTGGTCGAGGTGGCCCGGGCGGCTCGCATCCACGACGTGGTGGCCGATCTGCCGGATGGCTACGACACGCTGGTCGGCGAGCGCGGCTACCGGCTCTCCGGCGGCGAGAAGCAGCGTCTGGCCATCGCCCGGTTGCTGCTGAAGGACCCGGCGGTGATGATCCTCGACGAGGCCACGAGCCACCTCGACAACGAGAACGAGGCGCTCGTGCAGGCCGCGCTCGACGAGGCGATGCGGGGCCGCACCGCGATCGTGATCGCCCACCGGCTGTCGACCATCCGTGACGCCGACCGCATCGTGGTGCTCCAGGACGGCCGGATCGTCGAGACCGGCACCCACGACGAGCTGATGGCCCTCGACGGGGCGTACGCCTCCCAGGTGCGCGCCGGCGGCATGAGCGGCGTGCTCGACTCGCCCTCCGTCTTCGATCCCGTCGGTTCTGGTCCCAGGAAGTAGCGCTCAGCGCTACTTCCTGGGACCGGAACGGGAAGTGTGCACCACCCCCTTGCGATGCTGCGCTCATGGACGTGACAGTGATGGTCATCGGTGGTCTGGTTCTCGTCGTGGTGGCGGTCGCGCTGGGCGCCGTCGGCGCGCGGGCGGTGGGTGAGCTGCGGGCCCAGGCGGCTGCCGGCCAGGCTGCGCTCGACGCCAAGAAGGAGGCGGTCGACGCTCGCTTGGAAGGTGTCGAACGAGAGCTGCGGGCCGAGCTGATGCGACTCGGCCAGCTCGTCCAGCGCCTCGGCGAGGCCAGTGGCGAGCGCTTCGGCCAGGTCGATCAGGCCCTGCGGGCGAACGCCCAGGCCGCCACCGCGCTCGCCGACTCCACGCGCACCCTGCGCGAGGCGCTCGCCAACCCCGGCACCAGGGGCCAGTGGGGTGAGCGGATGGCCGAGGACGTGCTGCGCCTCGCCGGCTTCGTCGAGCACGTCAACTACACCCGCCACCAGGCCGTCGACGGCGGCGGCCTGCCCGACTTCACGTTCCCGCTGCCCAAGGGCCACGTCCTGTTCATGGACGTGAAGTTCCCGATGGCCGCCTACCTGCGCTACCTCGAAGCCGACACCGAGGCCGAGCGAGCCGAGCACCTGCGGACGTTCCTGCGCGACGTCCGGCTGCGGGTGAAGGAGCTGGCGAGCCGCGACTACGCGGCGTCCACGGGTTCGACGGTCGACTACGTGCTGATGTTCCTGCCCAATGAGTCGTTGAGCGCGTTCATCCACCAGCACGATCCGCGCCTGATCGACGATGCCATGGCCCAACGGGTGGTGCTGTGCTCGCCACTCACGCTGTTCGCCCTGCTGGGCGTGGTCCGCCAGGCGTACGACGCCTTCATGGTCGAGGAGACCGCCGACGAGATCCTCTCGCTGCTCGGGCGCTTCGCCGTCCAGTGGACGAAGTTCGCCGAGAGCCTCGACAAGGTGCGGTCCCGCTTCGACAGCGTGCACCGCGAGCTCGAGCAGCTCGGCGGGGCTCGGCGCCGTCAGCTCGAGCGGTCGCTCGGGGCCATCGACGAGCTGCGGCGCGAACGCGGGGTCGGCATCGCCGCCGACGTCGTCAGCCTGGTGACGGCACCGCCCGACGACGTCGACGACCTCGAGGTGTCAGCCGCCGGTCGGTAGCTCACCGGACGGGAGCCGGAACGCGACCTCGCCACCGCCGGTGTTCGGCTCGATCCAGATCGTGCCGCCGTGGGCCTCGATCAGCCCGCGCGCGATCGCCAGACCGAGGCCGGCACCGCCCGTGGAGCGGGTCCTGGCCGTGTCGGAGCGGCTGAAGCGCTCGAAGGCCCGGGCGCGGAAGGACTCCTCGAACCCGGGTCCCTCGTCGCGAACCCGGACCACCGCACCGTCGCCGTTGGTCACCTCGACGACGACGGTGGACTCGCTCGGAGCGTGGTGGATGGCGTTCTCGACCAGGTTGCGCATGACCCGGGTCAGGGCCGTGGCACTGGCGCGAACGCGGACCGGGGCGGGTGCTGCGAGCTCGAGCTGGACCGAGTGGCGGCGGGCCACCGGCGCCAGCGCCTCGAGCGTGGCGTCGGCCAGCTCCGAGAGCTCGATGGCGTCGAGCTCGGCGTCGAGACGCCCGGCGTCGAGTCGGGCCAGCAGGAACAGGTCGTCGACCAGGTCGGCCAGCACCTCGACGTCATGCTGCATGGCGCGCAGGTAGCGATCCGGGTCCGGCGCGACGCCGTCGACCAGCGCCTCGACTGCGGCCCGCAGCGCCGCCAGCGGGGTGCGCAGGTCGTGGCTGATGTTCGACAGCAGGGTGCGGCGCTCCTGCTCGATGGCATCGCGCTCGCGCTCGAGCTCACCGAGGCGCTCGACCAAGGCGTCGAGGGCATGGGCCACGTGGCCGAGCTCGTCGGCGCGACGGATGTCGGTGCGGACCTCGCGATCGCCGGCTTCCACGGCGCGGACCGTGGTCTCGAGGCGGCGCACGTCGTCGGCCAGGGGTCGGGCGACCAGGACGGCCAGCACGATCGCGAACCCGGCGGCGATGGTGGCCACCACCACGAAGGCGCGCAGCTCCGCATCGTCGAGCAGCATGAGGCGTGCTGCGAGTGCCGCCGCGACGACCCCGAGGCCGAGCGAGGCGACGGCCACCGTGAGCACGGTGCGGCGCAGGGAGCCAGCGGATCGGAGCCAGCGGCGCAGGGCGAGCCCGAGCACGATCGTGGCCAGCGCGAGCAGTCCGAACGATGCCAGCACCTGCCACGGCTTGGTGTCCCACACGTCCCGGAGCGACACCGCCGCTGTCATGGCTCGAACCGGTACCCGACGCCACGGACGGTCGTGATCCAGCGCGGCCGCTCCGGGTCGGCCTCGATCTTCTGGCGGATCCGCCCGACGTGCACCGTGACCGTGGCCGGGTCCTGGTAGTCGGGCGACGACGCCCACACCAGGTCCAGCAGCTGGGCGCGTGACAGCACCTGGCGGGGCGAGCGGGCGAGCGTGGCCAAGAGGTCGAACTCCTTGGCCGTGAGGGTGACGGGCGTGCCGTCGACGTGCACCTCGCGACTGGCGGTGTCGATGACGAGCGGGCCGAAGTCGAGCCGGTCGTGGCGGACAGGACCGGTGCTGCGGCGCAGCACGGTACGCACCCGCGCCGCCAGCTCTCGCGGTGAGAACGGCTTGACGACGTAGTCGTCGGCCCCGAGCTCGAGCCCCACGACGCGGTCGACCTCCTCGGAGCGAGCCGTGAGCAGGATCACCGGCACCTCACCCGCGTCGCGGATGCGCCGCAGGATGGACAGGCCGTCCACGCCGGGCAGCATGACGTCGAGCACCACGAGGTCCGGCCGGTGCGCTTCGAGCCAGGCGAGCGCCGCCGGACCGTCGGCCGCTTCGTGCACCCGTGCGCCGTCGAGCTCGAGATAGCGGGCGACGACCTCGCGGACCATCGGCTCGTCGTCGACGATCAGCACTTGGGCGCCCACCGCGTCAGGGTACGGCGGCGCCGTGGCGTGGGGGAGCGCGTGCAGCCCGAGTTTCGCGAACGTTTCGCGACCTGATGGCCCGACGCAAGGTCGGGGCCCGATCCTTCGGTCCATGGCGGACGTCGACAACGACACGAATCGGCGCCGTCGGGCATGGCTCGGCGTCGGTGCCGGTGCGCTGGTGGCCGCCGGCACGGTGGTGGCCGTGTGGTTCCAGCCCCAGAAGCTGTTCATCGACGACACGGTGGACGAGCCGCTGCCGGGGCTCGTCACTCCGGCGCCGGAGCCGTCCCCGTCGACCACGACCCTGGACGACGAGATGCCCGGCGAGGAGATGCCCGGCGAGGTGGCCGTGCCCACCACGGCACCCACGACGCTGGCGGACTTCACGGCGCTCGCCGTCACCACCGGCGTCCCACAGGTCGTCAGCAGCGCGGCGTTCGTGGGCCTGGACCACGCCACGTCCGGAACGGCGCTGGTGGTCGCACTCGCCGACGGCAGTGTCGTCGTGCGCTTCGAGGATCTGGACACCGAGAATGGCCCTGACCTGCACGTGGTGCTGACGCCGCACGCACCCGACAGCGGCCAGTACGGGGACCGCATCGAGCTCGGCCGCCTCAAGGGCAACCGGGGCGACCAGAACTACGTGGTGCCGA
This sequence comes from uncultured Ilumatobacteraceae bacterium, assembly GCA_964556225.1. Taxonomy (GTDB): domain Bacteria; phylum Actinomycetota; class Acidimicrobiia; order Acidimicrobiales; family Ilumatobacteraceae; genus CAZKVJ01. The sequence goes on along the minus strand of CAZKVJ010000019.1, from coordinate 33,586 downwards.
ACGACCTCGACTGGTCCTCGGTCCGGTCCGTGGTGGTGTGGTGCGACCGGTTCAGCTCGCCGTTCGGGGCCGCGGCCATCTCCGTCCCGGTCTGATGCGAGACTGGATCATCACCGATGGATGCCGCCGACAGCCCTCCTCGTGAGCCCGCACCGGCGTGGTTCGGGCCGGTCATCGGACTCCTCGCCGCGGCTGGCGGGCTGGCAGCGGCCGAGCTGGTGGCCGGGCTCTCCCGTGAGCTGCGGGGGCCGGTCGTCAGCATCGGTGACCGGGTCATCGACAAGGTGCCGCCCGCCATCAAGGACCTGGCGATCCGCTGGTTCGGCACCAGCGACAAGGCGGCGTTGGTGGTCGGCATCCTGGTGGTGCTCGCGGCCATCGCCGCGTTCGTCGGTCGGGCCACGGTACGAGGGAGCCTCGCCACGGGCATGGTCGGGGCGGGTGTGCTCGGGCTCGTCGGCGTGGCCGCGTCCATCACGGGTCGCAACACGTCGGCGGCGGGCGCCCTGCCGGCGCTGGTGGCGGCGTTGGTGGCGGCCGGCGTGCTGTACCTCGGCCACCGGGTGAGCCGCCCGCGCGCCCTGCCGCCCGACCGCAGTGGTGCGGTGCGGATGGGTGTCGACCGGCGCCAGCTGCTGCTCACCGGTGCAGGCATCGCCGTCGCTTCGGCGGCGGCCGGCTCGTTCGGCCGGGCCCTGCAGCGCCGGTACTCGAACGAGGTCGCCCGGGCGTCCGTCGTGCTCCCGGACGTGGACCGTGCGCTGGCGGCGCCCCCCGCCGACCCCGCGGCCGGCATCGACGGCCTGTCGGCGCTGTTCACGCCGAACTCCAGCTTCTACCGGATCGACACCGCGCTCGTCCTGCCGTCGGTCGACCTGTCGTCGTGGCGGCTGAAGGTGACGGGGATGGTGGAGCGCGAGCTCGAGCTCACCTACGACGAGCTGCTCGGGATGGAGATGATCGAGGCCGACGTCACGATCTGCTGCGTGTCGAACGAGGTCGGTGGGGACCTCGTCGGCAACGCCCGCTGGCTCGGCACGCGTCTCGACGCGGTGCTGGAGCGGGCGGGGGTGTCGCCCGACGCCGACCAGGTGGTCGGCCGCAGCGTGGACGGGTTCACGGCGGGGTTCCCGGTCGCCGCGCTCGACGGGCGCAACGCGCTGATCGTGGTCGGGATGAACGGCGAGGTCCTGCCGAGCCGCCACGGGTTCCCCGCTCGGCTGGTGGTGCCGGGGCTGTACGGCTACGTGTCCGCCACGAAGTGGCTGAGTGAGATCGAGCTGACCCGCTTCGACCGGGTCCAGGGCTATTGGGTCCCGCGGGGATGGGCGGTGGAGGCGCCGATCAAGACGCAGTCCCGCATCGACCGTCCGCGGGGCCGGATGGCGCCCGGCACCACCGCCATCGCCGGGGTCGCCTGGGCGCCGACCCGGGCGGTCGAGCGGGTCGAGGTGCGCGTCGACGGCGGCGACTGGCGTGAGGCCACGCTCGGCCCGGACGTGGGGGACGACTCGTGGCGGCAGTGGTGGCTCGACTGGGTCGCAGAGCCTGGCGAGCACACCATCACCTGCCGCGCCACCGACGGCACCGGTGCCACCCAGGTCGAGGAGCGCACTCCGGTCGATCCCGACGGTGCGACAGGGTGGCACACCGTGTGGGTCCGGGTCGACGGCTGACCCTTGTCACGGGTCCCACCGCCAACCGTGCACCAGCCACCGGGCAGAATCGCCGCATGACCCAGGGCTCGCTCGACTTCGCCGGCACGCCGGACGACTCCGGGCTCGACGAGGTCGATCCCACCTACACCGTCAGCCAGCTCATCGACGCGGTCAACGCCGTGCTGCGTCACGGCTTCGGCGACGGGGTCTGGGTCCGGGGCGAGATCCAGGGCTGGAGCGAGCGCGGCCCGCACGCCTACTTCCAGCTCGTCGAGCACACCGACGACGCGCGGGCCTCCGTCGAGGTGGCCTGGTTCGCCCCCCAGCGGGCCCGGCTGCGCCCCCTCATGACCAGGGCCGGCATCACACTGGCCGACGGCATGAAGGTGCGCATCTACGGCCGCTTCGACGTGTACCCGCAGAGCGGGCGGCTCAGCTTGAAGATGGCCGGGATCGACCCCCGCCACACGCTCGGCGAGATGGCGCTGGAGCGTGACGCCGTGATCCGCCGGCTGGTGGCCAGCGGGCGCTACGACGCCAACCGGCGGGTGGCGGTGCCCTTGGCGCCGCTGCGGGTGGGAGTGGTGACCAGCGTGGGGAGCGCAGCCTGGCACGACTTCATCGACGAGCTGGGCCGCAGCGGCTACGGCTTCTCGGTCACCGTGGCCGACACCCGCGTGCAGGGCGATCAGGCGGTCGCGATGGTGAGCGCCGCCATCACCGCGCTCGGCCGGCGCGAGGACATCGACGTGGTCGCCGTCGTGCGGGGTGGCGGGTCCAGGACCGAGCTGGCCACGTTCGATGCCGAGCCCATCGCCGTGGCGATCGCCACCTCGGCCCGGCCGGTGTGGACCGGTCTCGGCCACGAGGTCGACCGCAGCGTGGCCGACGAGGTGGCGAACCAGGCGCTCAAGACCCCGACGGCCGTGGCCGCAGCCCTCGTCGATCGGGTCCGCGAGTTCCGCGACGCCACCGAGGCTCGCTGGGTGGCGGTCGGTGAGGCGGCTCAGCGTCACCTCGACCGTGACACGGCCCGGCTGGCCGACCGGGCCCAGCGGATCCGGGTCCGCACCGTTGGCGCCATCGAGCGGGCGGCCGCCCGGCTCGACGCGCACGCATCAGCGCTCGTGCGCCGGCCGGCGCAGATCCTGGCCACCGGGGAACGCCACCTCGACGCCGTCGAGGCGCGGGTCCGGGCCCTCGATCCGGCGGCCACCCTGGCGCGGGGCTGGAGCATCACCCGGCGTGCCGACGGTCGGGTGGTGCGAGACGCCGCCGAGCTGGTGGCCGGCGACCCGGTCACGACGACGTTCGCCCGCGGCTCGGCCACGAGCCGCGTCGAGGAGGTGTTCCCATGAGTGAGTCCGGCGACCTGACGTACGGCACGGCGCTGGCCGAGCTGGAGCAGATCTTGAGACAGCTCGAAGGTGAGGCCGTCGACGTCGACCGGCTCGCCGACCAGGTGCGCCGGGCGTCGGAGCTGATCCGGTTCTGCCGGACCCGCATCGGCGAGACGCGCATGCAGATCGAGCAGGTGGTCGTAGAGCTGGACGGCGCATAGATCGGCGCGCACCGGGCGTGGGGCGCCGCGGCGCCGCCACGTAGCCTGACCCCGTGCCGCCCAGCCCTCCGCCGTCGCTCGGCCGCATCGCAGCGCGGGTCGAGGAACGCCTCCGGAGCCTCCTCGACGTCGAGCAGACCCGCTGGGTCGACGTCGACGCAGACTTGGCCGTGCCCTTCCACGAGATCCGCCGGCTGGTGCTCGCTGGCGGCAAGCGGCTGCGGCCGGCGTTCTGCGCGTGGGGCTACGTGGGGGCGGGCGGCGACCTCGATGCGCCGATCGTCGTCGACGCCGGCGCGGCGTTGGAGCTGATGCACGCCTTCGCCCTGTTCCACGACGACGTGATGGACGGCTCGGACACGCGTCGCAGCGAGCCGACGACCCACGTCGTGGCCTGCCGTGAGCACGCCTCCAGCGGCTGGTCCGGTGAGGCCCGCCGCTACGGCGAGGGTGTGGCGATCCTGGTCGGCGACCTGGCGTTCGTGTACGCCGACAAGCTGCTGGCCGGGATCTCGCCGGCGGCGTGGTCGGTGTGGAACGAGCTGCGGATCGAGCTGAACATCGGCCAGTACCTCGACATCTTGGGCTCGGCCCGGCGTGAGCGTCGCCGGGCCCATGCCGAGCGCATCTGCCGCTACAAGAGCGGCAAGTACACCATCGAGCGGCCGCTGCACCTTGGTGCCGTGCTCGCCGCGCCCGAGCGGGCGGGAGAGCTGGTGCCGGCGCTGTCCGGCTACGGGCTGCCGCTCGGCGATGCGTTCCAGATGCGCGACGACGTGCTCGGAGCGTTCGGCGACTCGGAGCTCACCGGCAAGCCCGTGGGTGACGACCTGCGCGAGGGCAAGCCCACCCCGTTGGCGGCCATCGCGGTCGAGCGGGCCACGCCGGCCCAGCTCGCCGTGCTCGACCGCATCGGAGCGCCCGGTCTGACCGACGACGAGGTCGCTGCTATCCAGCAGGTGATCGTCGACTGCGGCGCGCTGGCCGAGCTCGAAGCGCACATCGCCGCCCTCACGGACGAGGCGCTCGCGGCGCTCGATGCGGTGCCCATCGACCAGGTGGCGAAGCTCGAGCTGGCCCGGCTCGCCGAGTACGTCAGCTGGCGAGAGGTCTGACGGCGCGTCTTTCCAGTCTGTTCCACCGATGCCCGGTTGTGAAGGGGCCTCGGACGGGATTCGGGGTGGACCTGTCGCCCTTTCCGGCGCACTCGCCGGGCGCGACAAGGAGGCTGGAGACCCCTGCGAGAGCTCGAGAGGAGGTGTCAGATGAGCAAGACGATGGAGAAGGCTCCGGTGAAGGAGCAGATCCCCGTGAGGGAGCCGGTCGTCACGGAGCGCTGGCCGATGTTCTTCCGTGACTTCTGGGATCGCGACTGGTGGCCCTGGTTCGAGGGCTTCCGGTTCCCGAAGCTGGTGGAGGAGATCAAGGTCGAAGAGCACCTGCTCGACGACATGTGGGTGATCCGGGCCGAGGTGCCCGGGATCGATCCCGACAAGGACGCCGAGCTGACGCTGCACGACGGCCTGCTGACGCTCAAGGTCGAGCGTCGCCAGGAGACCAAGGAGGACAAGGAGGGCCGGGTGCGCACCGAGTTCCGCTATGGCTCGTTCATGCGGACGCTGCCCGTGCCGAAGGGTGTCCACCCGGAGTCCATCACGGCGACGTACACCGACGGGATCCTCGAGGTGAAGGTCCCGATGCCCAAGGAGGTGACCGCGAAGGCGGGCACGAAGGTGCCGATCTCCAGGACCTGACGACCGTCAGGCCGGCTGGCGGACGAGCCGGGAGATCGCGGTATCGAGGTCGATGCCGCTCACCACTCCCGGCTCGTCTTTGATCGCGTCGACCCACATGGCCCGTGCCCGCACGCACACGAGGATCGGCTCGTCCAGGCCCGACTGCTGCAGCGCCAGGCGGGCGAAGGTGGCCGCGTAGTCCGGGGGGCGTAGGTCCTGGGCCATCTCGAGCAGTGCCCACGGGTCGGGAGCGGTGCCAGTGAGCGTCTCGGGTGGGAGGTGGAACACCGTGCTCGACGTGGGGTGGGTGGAGCCGCCCGCCAGTCCGGGGCCGTCGAGCAGCACCGCCCCTCGCACCAGCTTGGGCCGGCCTCCGGCGATGAGCAGCGCCACGTAGGCGCCCAGCCCGAACCCGACGACGGCGCTCGGGCCGATGACCGACAGTGCGGCGTCGGCGTCGCCCATGAGCAGCTCCGCGCTGTAGCCGCCACCCAACGGCACGGCGGACTCGCCGTGACCGGTGAAGTCGAGCGCCCACACGGCGCCCGGCCACGGCTCGGACCAGTCGGGCGCCGTGGTCGGTGAGGCCTCTCCGAGGCCGTGGAGGACGAGCAGGGACGGCGCGGTGTCATCGCGGGCGGTGCGGAGGTGGTGCAGGGCGAGGTCGATTCGGTTGTGGCGCACGACCCGGTCGGCGGTCATGACCCGCCTGCCCCGAGGAACTCGAGCACCATGCCGGCGACGAGGTCCGGCTGCTCGATGTGCACGAAGTGGCCGACGCCCTCGAGCCCTTCGACCCGCCCACCCCGGGGGAGGTACGGGGCGACCTCGGCCGGCATCGTGCCCCACCCCATCCTCTCGGGCTCGTGGCCGATGATCCCGAGGAACGGCATCGCCAGCCCCGGCAGGCGCATCATCGACCACTCGGACCGCCAGGGCCCGAAGCCACCCGGGCGCATGCAGGGGTCGATCTTCCACCTCCAGCCGTCGGGGCCCGGGGTGGCACCCACGCTGACCAGGTACCGGAGCCACTCGTGAGAGAGCCGGGGGTTCATCCGCCCGCGCCGGCGAGCCAGGTCGTCGAGCGTCCCGGGCTTTCGCTGGGCCGTCGCCGTGGCCCGGCGGTGGTCGAGCCAGCTCTCCACCTCGGTGGTGAGCATCCGGGTGCGCTCGTGATCGGCGATGTCCGGGACCGGCCGGCGGAAGGGCATGCCGTCGAGGTTGACGAGGTGGGTGAAGCGGTGGGGATGGGCGTCGGCGAGGTGGAGCATCAGCCCGCCGCCCTTGGAGTGGGCGACCACCGGGGCCGGCTGGCGGGTCACGGCGTCCATGACCTTGACGGCGTCGCGGACGTCGGCCTCCCACGAGTAGAGGGCCGTGCGGTCGCTGTCGCCGTGCCCACGCTGGTCCCAGCCCACCACCCGGTAGCCGGCGGCGGCGAGCTTGGGGGCGAAGACGTCGTACGTGCGGGCGAAGTCGAAGCCACCGTGGACGACGAACAGCGGCGGGTCGCGCTCGTCCCCCCACTCGTGCACCGCCAGGTCGAACCCGCCGGCGTCGACCCGATACGTCCTGGCCGGTGCCTCGGCCCCCGGGTAGGTCACGACCTCGTCACCGGTCGCGCTGGTCACCATGGGCGGAGCGTAGGGCGCCACCGTGCTCCGACCCAGGTCGTTCCCGTAGCATGCGCCCGACCCGACCGGGGAGGACCACCGTGGGGGCACCCTTCCGCACGCTGCCCAGCTCCAGGCGACCACGCCGCCGCTTCAACCCGTGGGCGCTGCTCGGCGCGGCGCTGCTGATCGGCGCGATCGCGGCCCTGGTGTTCGCCTCGTGCCAGGGCGACGACGACTCGTCCGACACCACCTTGCCCGCGCTCACCAGCACCAGCTCGTCCACGAGCATCCCTGCCACCACCACGACGCTCGCCCAGTTCTACGAGGTGCAGCAGGGCGACACCCTGTTCGGGATCGCCCAGCAGTTCGGGGTCGACCTGAACGAGCTCATCGCCGTGAACTCGATCGTCAACCCCGACGACATCAAGGCCGGCCAGAAGCTGCAGATCCCGCCGCCGACCGTGCTGGTCACGACGCCCGCCTCGACGGCGGCTGTTACGACCTCCGCCCCCTGACCGCCCCTCGCTCGAACCGGGTGGCTCTAGGATGGGGCGCATGACCACCGGCTTTTGGCCCACCCCCGACCACTGGTCCGTCGCCATCCCGCTGGACACCCCCCACTACCGCATGGCGTCGCTGGCCGAGGCCGGCTTCGTGGCGCTCTCTCCCGCCGACTTCGAGGTGCCCGCCCACGAGTGGGAGTCGCTCGAGTACCTCGACTGGAAGAGCGGCGGCGACACGAACTTCGCCCCGATCGCCTCGGCCGACGGCGAGCTCGACTGCCGCGGGTTCTGGGACAAGGGCAAGGCCGACAAGGACGCCATCTTCACGTCCAACGCCGACCTGGCCCCGACGCTGCGTGACTACGTCGCCGGCATCGGCGCCAACTTCGGGCGGGTGCGCATCATCAAGCTCGAGCCGCAGGACCGTGAGGTCGCCATGCGCTCGATCCACCGCGATGACAACAACCGGGCCAACCCCGACAGCGAGGGCTGGGTGGTGCGAGTGTGGCTTGAGCTCACCGATGATCCCGACAGCTACATGTTGCTGATGGACAACGGTCCCGACGGCCTGCCCGACCCGGTGACCGAGCGGCGGGTGCCACTGCCGAAGGGAGCGCGGTTCGTGGTCGACACCCAGCGGCTGTGGCACGTGGTGGTCCACCACGGCACCGCGCCCCGGTATGCGCTGATCTGCAGCTTCGAGTCCGGCCCTGACCTGGAGCGCTGGATGGAGTCTCAGCTCCCCCAGCCCGTCCCCGCCTGACGCGCGATTCGCGCCCGCTGTCGCGTTCGTCGCGATTGTCGCGATGCGGTCAGGCCTGGCGGCGGGCGGCGACCAGCCGGGCCAGGTCGTGCATGATGCGGCCCAGCTCGAAGTCCTTGGGCGTGTAGACCGCGCTCACTCCGGCTGCTTCGAGCGGGGCGCGGTCCTCTTCCGGGATGATGCCGCCGACCACGACCGGCGCGTCGACCCCCTCGGCGCGCAAGCGCTCGATCACCGCCGGGACGAGCTGCAGGTGCGACCCGGACAGGATCGACAGCCCCACCACGTCGGGGTCCTCGTCGCGGGCCGAGGCCGCGATCTGCTCGGGGGTGAGGCGGATCCCGCTGTAGACGACCTCCATGCCGGCGTCGCGGGCCGCCACTGCGATCTGCTCGGCACCGTTGGAGTGGCCGTCGAGGCCGGGCTTGGCCACGAGCACCCTCGGCGGCCCACCCGGCATCTCGCGCACCATCGCCGCCACGTCGGCCAGCTCGGTGGTGCGTCGCCCGGCGGCCGCACCGACGCCGGTGGGCGCCCGGAACTCTCCGAACACCTCGCGCAAGGCCGCAGCCCACTCGCCGGTGGTGCCGCCCGCCTTCGCCAGCGCGATCGAGGGGCCCATAAGGTTGGTGCCGTCGACGGCGGCCCGGCGGAGGTCGTCAAGCGCTCGCTGCACGGTGGCGTCGTCGCGCCCTGCTCGCCACTGCACCACGTCGTCGATCATCTCCTGCTCGACGCGAGGGTCGACCCGCAAGATGGCGCCCTCGCCGCCGAGCGGTGACGGCTCGGCCTCCGTGAAGCGGTTGACGCCGACGACCACCTGCTCGCCGCTCTCGATCCGCCGGGTCCGCTCCGCCATCGAGCGCACGAGGCGCCCCTTCAGCTCGTCCACCGCCTCGAACGCGCCGCCGCGGTCGAGCACGTCGGTGAGCTCGGTCCATGCCGCGTCGACCAGCTCGTCGGTGCGGGCCTCGATGACGTGGGACCCGGTGAAGATGTCGTCGTACTCGAGCAGGTCGGTCTCGAAGGCCAGCACCTGCTGCATCCGCAGCGACCACTGCTGGTCCCACGGGCGGGGGAGGCCGAGCGCCTCGTTCCAAGCCGGCAGCTGGATGCTGCGGGCTCGGGCATCCTTCGACAGGGTGACCGCCAGCATCTCCAGCACGATGCGCTGGACGTTGTTCTCCGGCTGCGCCTCCGTGAGGCCCAGGCTGTTCACCTGCACGCCGTAGCGGAACCGGCGCGCCTTGGGGTCGGTGACGCCGTAGCGCTCGAGACCGATCCGGTCCCACAGCCGGCCGAAGGCCCGCATCTTGCAGACCTCCTCCACGAACCGGATGCCGGCGTTCACGAAGAACGAGATCGATGCGAACACCTGCGGGAAGCGCTCCGGCTCGACCTGGCCGCTGTTGCGCACGGCGTCGAGCACGCCGATGGCGGTGGCGAGCGAGTAGGCCAGCTCCTGCTCCGGCGTGGCCCCGGCCTCCTGTAGGTGGTACGAGCAGACGTTCATCGGGTTCCACTTGGGGGCGTGGTGCGCGCACCAGGCGACCATGTCGACGATCAGGCGCCGCGACGGCTCTGGCGGGAAGATGTACGTACCCCGGCTGAGGTACTCCTTGACGATGTCGTTCTGGGTGGTGCCCCGCAGCTCCTCGCTTGCGACGCCCTGCTCCTCGGCGTTGGCCACGTACAGCGCCAGCAGCCACGCCGCCGTCGCGTTGATGGTCATCGAGGTGTTCATCCGCCCCGGTGGGATGCCGTCGAGCAGGGCACGCAGGTGGCCGAGGTGCGCCACGGGCACGCCCACCTTGCCGACTTCGCCCCGGGCCATGGGCGAGTCCGGGTCGTACCCGGTCTGCGTCGGCAGGTCGAACGCGATCGACAGCCCTGTCTGGCCCTTGGCGAGGTTCGTGCGGTACAGCTCGTTCGACGCCTTCGCCGTGGAGTGGCCGGAGTACGTGCGCATCATCCACGGCTCGTCACGACGGCGTTCCATGCTCTGAGTCTCACCGCCGCGCCGCCCACCTGCCAACCCTGCCGGCGGGCGAGTCGCGGCTCGCTCAGACGTCGGCCTGGTACGGCGGCGCCGGCGCGTACTGGATGTACCGCTGCACGAGGCGGGCGTGAGCGGGGCCGTGCAGCTCGCCGACCAGCCACAGCGCCATGTCGATGCCGGCCGACACGCCCTGCGACGAAACGATCGACCCGTCGCGCACCCAGCGGACGTCGCGCACGACCGTCGCGCCGAGGCGTTCGAGGGAGTCCTCGAAGCTCCAGTGCGTCGCCAGACGCCGCCCGCCGGCGAGCCCGGCGGCGTGCAGCAGCAGCGAGCCGGTGCACACGCTGGTGGTCCACGTGGCGCTCGCCGACACCGATCGCAGCCATTCGAGCAGCGCGGTGTTGTGCTGCTCCCGACGGGTGCCCATCCCGCCGGGGAGCAGCACAACGTCGAGGGGCGGGTGGTCGGCGAAGGTGCGCTCGGGGATGACTCGTAGCCCCTTGGCGCAGCGCACCGGTTCTGCTCGCTCGGCGATCGTCATGACCCGGTCCGGTTCCAGCGTGCCGCTGCCGAGCACCATCTCGGAGGCGGTGAACACCTCCCACGGCCCGACGAAGTCGAGCTCCTCGGCGCCGTCGAACACCACCACTCCGTAGATCGTCATGGGCGGATCATGGCGCGCCCGCCGGCCGCAGCTTCCACGAATCGCGAAGTTCCCGTAAAGAACCCCTCAAGTCCGCCACGGCGCGGCCCGATACCTGTGTCAACGACGGCTCGCCTGAGAGCAGGTGGCGGGAACCGCTCCGGGGTGCACCCCCTCGCCCCGGAGCACCATCGCCTCGGTGGGCAGAGATGAGGGAGCAGGTTGGCGGACCTGCTCCCTCGTCGCGTCCGGGCCCGATCCGGGGCGCTCACGGTGCGAAGGTGGCCGCAGAGTACGGGCTGATCGCCGCCGCCAGCCGGCGCAGGTACTCGTCGCGTGGGACGTCCACGGCGCCGAGCGACACCAGGTGCGGCGTGGTCCACTGCACGTCGAACAGGGACATCCCGTGCTGGCGCATCAGCGAGACAAGGGCGACCAGCGACACCTTGGACGCATCGGTGGCCCGGTGGAACATCGACTCGCCGGCGAAGAACCCGCCGATCCTCACGCCGTAGACCCCGCCGACCAGCTCACCGGAGGGGGTCAGCACCTCCACGCTGTGGGCCCAGCCCAGCTCGTGGAGCGTGGTGTAGGCGTCGACCAACGCTGGCGTGATCCACCCGTGCGCTCGCCGCCGGTCGCCGCACGCCTCCATCACCTCCCGGAACCGGGTGTCGACGGAGATCTCGAAGCGCCGGCAGCTGCGCCGCAGCGACCGGCTGACCCGCAGCCCGTCGAGAGGGATCACCCCCCGGGGGTCGGGTGACCACCAGCCGAGGACGCGCCGGCGGATGTTCATCGGAAACAGCCCGGTGCTGTACGCGGCGAGGAGCGTGCCGGGCCGGAGGTCGGCGCCGATGCCGGCGACGCCGTGGCGGTCGGCCTCGGATGGGTCGGGGAGGCGCCACCGGGTCGGGGGCGGCAGGGTGGGGTCGCCGTCCCAGGTGGTCATCCGCCCGAGTGTCGCGCGGGATCAGCGGGCGTAGTCGAAGAACCCCTGGCCGGTCTTGCGCCCGAGGCGCCCGGCGGCGACCATGCGGCGCAGCGTGGGCACGGCGGCGTAGTTGGGGTCGCGGAACTCGGCGTACAGCGCGTCGAGGATGGCGAGCGACGTGTCGAGCCCCACCAGGTCGAGCAGCGCGAACGGCCCCATCGGGAAGTTGCAGCCGCCCTTCATGGCGGTGTCGATGTCCTCGACGCTGGCCGTGCCCTGCTCCCACAGGCGCACGGCGTTGTTGAGGTAGGGGAACAGCAAGGCGTTGACGATGAAGCCGGCGCGGTCCTTGACCTCGACGCCGTCTTTCCCGCATGACGCCGCGAAGGCCAGCGCCGTGGAGATCGTGTCGTCCGACGCCGTGATGGGGCGGACCACCTCGACCAGCTTCATGGCCGGCGCCGGGTTGAAGAAGTGGATGCCGCACACCTTGTCGGGGCGCTGGGTCATCATGGCCAGCTCGACCACCGGCAGCGTCGACGTGTTCGTGGCCAGGATGGCGCTGGCCTGGACGATCTGCTCGAGCTCGGCGAACAGCTCCTTCTTCACGGCCAGGTCCTCGACGACGCTCTCGATGATCAGGTCGCAGTCGCGCAGCGCGCCGAGGTGGTCGGTGGCGCTGACCCGACCGAGCACGGCCGCCTTCTCGTCGTCGGTGAGCTTGCCCCGCTCGACCTGCTTCGTCAGGCCCTTCTCGAGCATCGTGACCATGTTGTCGGCGGTCATCTGACTGCGTGAGCGGACCACCACGTCGTAGCCCGCCTTGGCCACGACCTCGGCCAGACCCGACCCCATGATCCCCGAGCCGAGGATCCCCACCTTCTTGATGTTCGCCATCCGCCCACGTTACCGATCGGTAGGTTGGCGCTCCAAGGCTGACGGGCAATGGCGGGCAGGCCATGGCACGATGCGGTGATGCACCGACGCACTCGACTCGTGGCGGCCCCCCTGGCGGCGATCGTCCTCGGACTGACGGCATGCGGTGGCGATGACGACGACGCCGACACCACACCAGTGACCGACGCCGCCGACACCACCACCGCGAGCGTGAGCGCCGCGCCCACCGTCACGCAGCAGCCGGCCCCGACGGACGCCCCCACGACGACCGAGGCGCCCACGACCACGGTGGCCGGACCGATCGTGATCGAGGTCGACGGCGACGCCGCCAGCCCGGTCGAGCAGGCGGTGGCACTCGGCTCGGAGGTGGAGATCGTGGTGACGTCGGCCGAGGAGCAGGAGTTCCACCTCCACGGCTACGACCTCGAGCAGGAGGGCACCCGTGTGACCTTCGTGCTGACAGCGACGCAGGCCGGCACGTTCGAGCTCGAGCGCCACCGCGACGGTGGCGTGGTGCTGCTGCTGACGGTGGCCTGACCCGTCGGGGGATGCGGCCGTCGGACCCGACGTGCCTACGCTCGGGGCATGACCGGCACCATCGCGCTGCAGGGCGGCGGCCCCTTCACGGCCAACGACGATCTCGACCGGCGCCTCCTCGCCGCCGCCGGTGCCAGCCGGGTGGTGGTGCTGCCCACGGCCGACGCCTACGAGCGGCCCGAGCACCTGGTGGCGACGGCCATGGCGTGGGGCGAGCGCCTCGGGGTGGAGGTCGAGGCGGCGATGGTGATGCGCCGCCCGGACGCCCAGGACGCGGCGATGGCCGCGACCATCCGGGAGGCGACCGCCGTGTACCTGGCGGGTGACTCCCCGATGCACCTACGCAGCGTGCTGCAGGACACGGCCGTGTTCGACGCCGTGCAGTCGGTCATCGCCGGTGGTGGGCTCGTGGTCGGCGTCGGCCAGAGCGCCGCCGCCCTGTGCGACCCGATGGTCGACCCCCGTGGCGGCGCCTTCACGCTCGGGCTCGGGCTGGTGCCGGGCCTGGCGCTGGTGACCGAGGCCGAGCAGTGGTCCCCCGATCGCCTTCACCGCACGCTGAAGCTGGCGAACGTGACCTTGGCGGTGATGCCTACCGGGTCGGCCTTGGTGCGAACGGCCGGTGAGTGGGAGCAGGTCGGCGGCGTCGACCTCCGCGGCCCCCTCCCCACCTGACCCACCTCGCGGTTCTGGTCCCAGGAACTAGCGCTGAGCGCTACCACGTGCTGCCAGAACGGGGGTCAGGACTCGGTGATGGTGATGGACAAGATGACGACCTGCTGGAGCGGCGGGACGCCGTTGGCGGTCGGGTCGGGGTTGCCGGCGGCGTCGAGCAGCGGCAGCACGTCGTCGAGGCCGACGGTGACCTGGCCGAACAGCGAGTAGTTGGGCGGCAGCGCTGTGCCGTCCTCACCGCTGATGATGAAGAACTGGCTCCCGCCGGTGTTGGCGCCGGCGTTGGCCATGGCCAGCGAGCCGATCACGTACTGACCTTCGTCGGGCAGTTCGTCGTCGATCTCGTAGCCCGGTCCACCGCTGCCGGTAGCCGTGGGGTCACCGCACTGCACCACGAATCCTGGGATGATCCGGTGGCACTCCGTCCGGTCGTAGTACTGGTACGCGGACAGCACCACGAAGTTGTTGACCGTCTCGGGTGCCCGGTCGCCGAACAGCTCGGCCTCGAGGGTGCCGAAGTTGGTAACGATCGTCGCCGTGTAGGTCTTCTCGGGGTCGATGCACATGGGCGGGGAATTCTCGAACTCGATCACCCGTTCGTCGCTGCCGGTGATCGGCGGGCACGGCGTCTCTCCCGTGATCGGCGCGCCGGGGGCGACGGTGACCGGGACCGTCGTGGTGACGCCGGGTGTGGTGGAGCCGACGGTGGTCGAGGCGCCGGCGACCGTGGTCGAGGAGGCCTCGGTGACCGAACCGTCGTCGCCGTCACCGCCCACCACGAGGGCGAGCAGCCACAGCGCGGCCACGGCGAGGGGGATCCCGAGCCCGAACAGCCACAGGCGTTTGCGCGTCTTCTTCCGTTGCGACTGCTTCGCCATCTCCTCGAGCTTCAGCTGCCGGTTGGCCTTCTGTCGTTCACGCTTGGGGGTGCCCACGAGCGTGCGAGGCTAGCGGTCGGGTCGCAGCGCTCACAGGCGGCGGCTGGTGGTACCGACCGGCGGATGCGACGTGCGCGGCGCTAGCGTCTGTCGACCGTGGCGCTGATCGTGCAGAAGTACGGCGGGACCTCCGTCGCCGACCCGGACCGGATGCGGGCAGTGGCTGAGAACATCGCCTTCACGCGCCGCCACGGCAACGACGTCGTCGTGGTGGTGTCGGCCATGGGCAAGAGCACCGACAACCTGATCGCACTGGCCAACGCCGTCTCGACGACCCAGCCCGGCCGGGAGATGGACATGCTGCTCACCACCGGCGAGCGGGTGTCGATGGCGCTGCTGTGCATGGCCCTCGCCGACCTCGACGTCGAGGCGGTGAGCTTCACCGGTAGCCAGGTCGGCATCATCACCGACACCGTGCACATGAAGGCCAAGATCCTCGAGGTGCGCGGCGACCGGGTGCGCACGGCCCTCGCCCAGGGGAAGGTGTGCGTGGTGGCCGGCTTCCAGGGCGTGAGCACCGACAACGAGATCACCACGTTGGGACGGGGCGGCAGCGACACCACGGCCGTGGCCCTGGCGGCCGCCCTCGGGGCCGACAGCTGTGAGATCTACACCGACGTCACCGGCGTGTTCTCCGCCGACCCGCGCATGGTCCCTCAGGCGCGCAAGCTCGCTCGGGTGAGCTTCGACGAGATGCTCGAGATGGCCGGCGCCGGCAGCAAGGTGCTCGCCCTGCGCTCGGTCGAGTTCGCCCGCAACCACCGCGTTCCCCTCCACGTGCGATCCAGCTTCACCTGGGAGCCGGGCACGTGGGTCCACGACACCCCCGCCGACGAGGAGCCGTCCATGGAAGAGCCGATCATCTCCGGCGTCGTGCACGACGTCAGCGAGGCCAAGGTCACCGTCGAAGGCGTGCCCGACCGCCCGGGCGTGTCGGCAGCGCTGTTCGAGCCGCTGGCGGCGGCCAACGTGAACGTCGACATGATCGTGCAGAACACCTCGAAGGCCGGCACGACCGACATCAGCTTCACGATGCCCAAGGCCGACATGCAGGTCGCCGAGGACCTTGTCCGGCGGGTCGCGGCCGAGATCGGGGCGACGGGGGTCTCCCATGATGCCGACATCGCCAAGCTGTCCGTGGTCGGCGCCGGCATGAAGTCGAGCCCGGGCATCGCCGCCCGGATGTTCCGGGTCCTCGCCGACGAGGGCGTGAACATCGAGATGATCTCCACCTCCACGATCCGCATCTCCGTCGTCATCGCCGCCGCCGACCTGGAGCGGGCGGCACGCCGGCTGCACACCGAGTTCGGCCTGGACGCCGGACAGGCCTACTCGGCGCCACTGCCGGAGCGCACGTGAGCGGAGCCGGGCCGTGACCTCCGACCCGACGCCGTCGGGCTCGCACCGGCGCCCGCAGCTGCTGCCGTGGCGCACGGCGGGACGGGCCAGCGAGGCGAGGACCTCCGCCGACGACGTCGTGCGCGAGACCGGGTGGGTCTTCAACAACGAGACCGGTGAGCGCCTGACGCTCGAGGAGTTCGTGGCCACGGGCGACACCGAGGTGGTCGCCTACCTCCAGACGTTCGGGCTGTACGGCGACCACACGCTCACCGAGACGATGGTCGAGATCGGTGCGGGGATCGGGCGGATGACGGCCGGCTTCACCCGCACCTACCACCGGGTGATCGCCTGCGACCTCGACGCCGCGTTCTTGGAGCGGTGCCGCCAGACCGTCGCCCGTTACGGCTACGTGGCCGACCTGCAGACCTGCCACGTGGCCGACGGCCGCACGCTCGCCCTGCCCGACGCCGTCGCCGACCTGACGTTCAGCTACATCACGCTGCAGCACTGCGTGCGCGACGACGCCCTGGCGCTCCTGGACGAGGCCGTCCGGGTGACCAAGCCCGGCGGCCACGTGGCGCTCAACTTCCGCACCTGGACCGGGCGCGACGTGCTGCTGTGGCCGCTCGGTGCTGTGACCCGGCTGCTGTGGCGCCTGCCCCGCCTGGGCCCCTGGCTGGCCCGCCGGCGCACCGCCACCCGGCTCGGCTGGCAGGCGAACCGCCTCGCGCCCCAGGACGTGGTCGACCACGTACGCGCCGCGGGCCTCCCGCTCGGTGAGCTCACCGTGTACCAGTCCAGTCGTCGCCGGCGGATGCAGGTCGGCGGCGCGGAGGTGCGCAGCTTCGAGGGCGCCCACCCGAGCCACTGGTGGCTCGTCGCCGTGCGCCGGGGCTGAAACGCACCGAGGCCGGCCGGGGCCCCAGCGGTAGCCTCGACGGCCATGCGAGTCGGAGTCGTCGGTGCCACGGGTCAGGTCGGAGGCGTCATGCGCGCCCTGCTGCGGGAGCGGCGGTTCCCGGTCGACCAGATCCGGTTCTTCGCCTCCTCGCGCTCGGCGGGCTCCACCTTGCCGTGGGGTGACGGCGAGGTGGTGGTCGAAGACGCCGGCGTGGCCGACCCCACCGGGCTCGACGTGGCCCTGTTCTCCAGCGGTGCCGCCTCGTCCCGGGTGATCGCTCCCCGCTTCGCCGAGGCGGGCGTCACCGTGATCGACAACTCGTCCGCCTGGCGGATGGACCCGGACGTGCCGCTGGTGGTGAGCGAGGTGAACCCGGGCGAGGTCGCCAACGCCCGCAAGGGGATCATCGCCAACCCGAACTGCACCACCATGGCCGCCATGCCGGTGCTGAAGCCGCTCCACGACGAGGCCGGGCTGGTGCGCCTGATCGCGTCGACCTACCAGGCCGTGTCGGGCGCCGGTCTGGTCGGTGTCGACGAGCTCGACAAGCAGGTGCGTGAGGTCGCCGGCATGGCCCGAGAGCTCACCTACGACGGCCGCGCAGTCACGTTCCCGGAGCCGGCCAAGTTCGTCGGCCCGATCGCGTTCAACGTGCTGCCGTTCGCCGGCAAGCTCGTCGACGACGGCCTCGACGAGACCGACGAGGAGCAAAAGCTGCGCCAGGAGAGCCGCAAGATCCTCGGCATCCCGGAGCTGCGGGTGTCAGGCACCTGCGTGCGGGTGCCGGTGTTCACCGGCCACTCGCTGTCGCTCAACGCCGAGTTCTCGGCGCCCATCTCGGTGGCGCGGGCCAAAGAGCTGCTGGCGAAGGCCCCGGGCGTGTCGCTCGTCGACGTCCCCACACCGCTGGCCGCGGCCGGGAGAGATCCGAGCTATGTCGGGCGCATCCGCCAGGACCACTCCGTCGATGGCTGCCGAGGCCTGACGCTGTTCGTCAGCAACGACAACCTCCGCAAGGGCGCTGCGCTGAACGCCGTGCAGATCGCCGAGCTGCTGATCTAGAGGTTGGCGTCAATTCTCCAAACGAAGGGTCATGGTCATCAAAGGGGCCACACGCGGTCACGCGTCAGGAGGGGATGCTGGTTCGTTCCTTTGCCACCAGGGCCAGACCACCTGCACGACGCTTCGTCTCGTTGATGGTGAAAGCGCCGGTCCGTTGTCGCGACAGAGCCAGCGCACGCGTGGGGGATGGGTCTCCTCGGGCTCGAGAACGTCCTGACTCCCGGCTGCTGGGCCTTCTCGGCCGCAGCGGCGTCGCTGGTCATCGAACACCTGTCAGATCTGCCGACGATCGCGTCGTGGGTGCGCCAGCTCGCCTGCCACCTCACGGGCAGCCACACGGCAGCGACCCGCAGCGCGGACACCCGTCGGCGTAGCGCTCCAGCGCGACCGTCAGGTCGATCCCCATCTGGTTGGCGAGCGTCGCCACCCACGCGACGACATCGGCGAACTCATGCTCCTGGTCCTCCCGCGTGCCCTTGCGCACGGCCTGGGCCAGCTCGCCCAGCTCCTCGGCCAGCCAGGCCACCGTCGCGGGCACGCCGCGAGCCCGGTCGCGCTCACCGTACGTGCGCTCGATCACATCCTGCAGCTGCACCAGGTCCACGCCGGCCGACCCTACTGATGCGGTCAGTCACCAACGAGCCCACAGGGTGGGAACCAGGACTGCCCAAGCGCCTGGCGACAGCGCCAAGGGGCGGGCATGCTCGACGCTGGCGCCATAGCGGCCTGCGACGGGGCCGCCCGACGGATCGCTCCGAAGCGACGGCGGATCCCCGGCGCGATCATGGCCGCCCCGAAGGGCGGCCATGAGTGTCGGGGAGGGGAGATTTGAACTCCCGGCCTCCACGTCCCGAACGTGGCGCGCTAACCAAGCTGCGCTACTCCCCGGAAAGGAGCGCACCGTCGCCGGTGCGGGCTTGCACTCTATCCGCTGGCCGCCGGAGCGCCATCTGGCGCTTCGGCGTCGTCGGCCGCAACGGCGGGCGCCTCGCCGGCCTCGGCGCCGGCCCCAGGCGCGGCGGGCAGACCCTCGGCGTAGGTCTCGCCGGCGGCCACCGCCTCGGCGGCCCGGCGCAGGCGGAGCGCGTCGAGGGGCTTGATCAGCCAGCCCTCGGCGCCGCTGCGGCGGGCCAGGTGCACGTCGGCCCGGCGGTCGAGCAGCATCAGCACCGGAATGTGCTCGAGGCGTCCGCCGGACTCGTCGAGGCGCAGGTTCATCGCCACGGCCATGGCGCCCATCGACCCGCTCTGCAGGTCGAGCACGGCGAGGTCGGGGAGTCGCTCGGTCACTGCCGCGGTGACGGTCCGGCCGTCGCGGCACAGCGTGAACGAGGTGTCGGGACCGCCCAGCGCCGAGGTGACCTCGTCGACCACCCAGTCAGCATCCGTCGCCAGCAGCACGTGCACGGCGCCAGACGCTACCCGTCACCCCCCGTGCCGGTCGAACAGGTGCGAGGCGATGGCAGCGAGCCCGTCGGCATCGTGCACGTCGTCGGCCATCAGCGGGGCCCTGGCCACCGGGGCCGACCCGATGTGGTCGACGAGCGGCGCCAGCTCGGCCTCCTCACGCTCCGCCACCTCTCGCAGCTCGGCCAGGTTGCGCCACAGCGCCGCCAGCTGCTCGCGGCCCTCGTGGGTCGCGGTCGCGGCCGCATGGCGCGCTCGGGCCGCCGACCCCGGCCCGCCGCCGTCGAACGTCGGGTGCAGCCGGTTGACCACCAGGGCGGCGACCGTGAGGCCGAGCTCACGAAGGCGGTCGGCGAAGAACTGCGCCTCCTCCACCGTGTCGTGGCGGGGCGAGGCGACCAGCACGTAGGCGGTCTCGGGAGAGCGGAGCAGGGCGGTCACCTCGTCGGCGCGGGCCCGGAAGCCGGTCTCCATCCCCTCGAACGCCTGGAAGAAGGCGATGGCATCGTTCAGCACCTCCGTGCCGACCACCCGGCCGATCGTGCGCAGCACCGGCTGGGCGGCGATGTTCAGCACCTTCAGCCCACCGCGGGCGGGCGCCATCAGCAGCCGGAACAGCTTGTGGTCGAAGAACCGCATCAGCCGGGCGGGCGCCTCCAGGAAGTCGAGCGCGTTGCGTGTGGGAGGCGTGTCCACCACCACCAGGTCGAAGCGCTCGTCGCAGTGCAGCTCGTGCAGCTTCTGGGCGGCCATGTACTCCTGGGTGCCAGAGAGGGCTCCGGCGATGTTGCGGTAGAAGCGGTTCGCCAGGATCCGCTCGGCCTGCGCCTCGTCGGCGGCGTCACGGCGCACCAGGGTGTCGAACGTGGTGCGGGTGTCGAGCATCATCGCCCACAGCTCGCCGCCCTCTGCTGGCTCGGACGTGCGGCCGGTCTCGTCCGGCAGCTCGATCGGGACCGGGTCGTTCGACAGCCCTCCCGGCACCCCGAGCGCGTCGGCCAGGCGCTTCGCCGGGTCGATGGTGACCACGACGGCGCGACGGCCGCGGCGGGCCGCCTCCAGCGCGAGCGTGGCCGCCGTGGTGGTCTTGCCGACCCCGCCGGTGCCGCAGCACACGAGGATGGACGAGCCCTCGACCAGTGTGCTGAGGGTCATCCGTCGAGGCCCCGGATCTCGTCGGTCAGCGCCGCGGCGACGTCCACCACGTCGCCGGCGGTGATGCCGGCGGTCGCGATGAGCGGCAGGCGCAGCAGTGGCAGCGCCAGCCGACCGCCCAGCCGGTCGAGCTCCTGGTGCTGGCGGGCTCGCCGCTGGTTCCGAAAGCGCGCCGCCTCGCGCAGCGCGGTGCCGTCCCGCCCCTTGGGGAGCTCGCCGGCCGGCACGTCGTGCGGGTCGGGGACGTCGTCGCCGAGGTCGACGCCGTTCACCACCACCGGGCCGAGGTGCACGCCCACCCGGTTCTCCAGGGCCTCGGCCGTCTCGATGAGCTCGTTCACCGGCGTGGTCTCCGGCAGCGTCACCAGCAGGACCTGGCAGCGAGCGGAGTCGCCCAGCATCTCGAGCACGTCGCGGGCCTGGGTGTTGATCGGTCCCGACGCGGCGGCATCGGCCAGGCCGGCGGGCGCCATCAGGAACGTGATGGCGTGACCGGCGGCCGGGCCGTCGACCACCACGAGGTCGATGTCGGGCGCGCCGCGCTCGATCTGCTTCAGCTTGCCGAGCACCAGCAGGTCGTCGACGCCCGGGGCTGCGGTGGCCACGAGGTCGACGATCCCGGTGGTGACGAGCCGCTTCGACACCCGGCGCAGACCATGCGTGTCGAGGTACTCCGTGAGCGCGCTCGACGCCGTGAGCGTGCGGGCGCGGATGGTCCCGGTGCCGGCGGGCCCGAGGCCCTCGGCCAGCGTCACCTCGTCGACCGGGAGGGGACCGTCGCCACCCAGCAGCTCGCCCAGCGCGGCCTTGCCCTCCAGCTCCACGGCGAGCACCCGCAGCCCGCAGTCCGCTGCCGCGCGGGCCATGACGGCGGATACCGTGGTCTTCCCGACGCCTCCCTTGCCGGCCACCACGACCAGGCGCGAGGCGGTGAAGAACTGCAGTGGATCCAAGCGCCCTCCGGAGGCTCTCGTGCGCAGACTAGCGATCGGCCTGCTGGCGGCCGGGGCCATGTTGGGCATCGCCCACCCGGCTGCGGCCGCTGCGTCCGGCGACGAACCCGTCGACCCGGACGAGCCGAGCGTCGCCGCTGCGGCCCTCGATCCGGTCGACGTCTTCGAGGTCAGCGGCCTCGTCGACGAGATCGTGGTCGACGAGATCGGCGACGCGATCGAGCGGGCGAGCACCGACGGCGCTCAGGCGCTGATCCTGCAGATGAACACCCGCGGTGCGGTCGTGTCCCGGGCCGAGATGGCCCGGCTCCTCGAACAGATCGCGCAGGCCGAGGTGCCGGTGGCCATCTGGGTCGGGCCGTCCGGGGCGCGCGCCTACGGGCTGCCCGCCCAGCTACTGGCGGCCGCCGACGCCACCGGGATGGCACCCGGCAGCCGCATCGGGCGGATGGGCGCGCCGCTCCGGGTGAAGGGAGTGGCGATCGAGTTCGGCGAGGCCACCGAGCAGCTCCGCCAGGGCTCGCTGGGCTTCACCGAGGCTCGCGAGCTCGGGGCGCTGCGGTTGGAGACCACCGACGAGGGCGTCCCGGTGCTGCGCAACATGGTCTTGGCGCTGGACGGCCTGGTGATCGACGGGCAGGAGCTGGACACGGTCGTCGAGCGCCTCGGCGACGACGGCCAGATCGAGCGTGAGCTCACCACCGTGCGGTTCTTCAAGATGGACCTGCTGCCACGCCTGATGCACACCGTCGCCAGCCCGCCGGTGGCGTACCTGCTGCTCGTGATCGGGCTGTGCCTGCTCATCTTCGAGCTGTTCACCGCCGGCATCGGGATCGCCGGTGTGGTCGGGGCGGTGAGCATCGTGCTCGGCTCGTACGGCCTGGCGGCCCTGCCGACCAACGGGTGGGCGGTGGCGCTGCTGCTGTTCGCCATGTTCGGCTTCGCCGTCGACGTGCAGGTCGGCCTGCCGCGGGTGTGGACCGGGATCGGTCTCGTGGCGTTCACGATCGGGTCGTGGTTCCTCTACCGGAACACCGACAGCCTCACGCTGCGCCCCTCGTGGATCACGCTGCTGGCCGGCGTGGGCGGGGTGGCGCTCACGTTCGTGGTGGGGATGCCGTCGATGGTGCGCACCCGCTTCGCCACCCCGACGATCGGCCGGGAGTGGATGATCGGGCAGATGGGCGTGGCCGTCGGCGCCGTCGACCCCGACGGCGTGGTCAGGGTCGGCGACGGCACGTGGCGGGCGCGCACCAACCGGGCGACCCCGATCGGGTCCGGGGACGCGGTGCGGGTGGTGGCGATCGACGGGATCACCCTCGAGGTGGAGCCGGAGACGGGAGGGGCCCGTGACTACCGAGAGCGGCGGGCCAGCCGCGCCGAGGCGCCGTCGGGGGAGGCACCGGCCGAGGGGTAGGTCGAGTGAGGGACTTCGGCCCTTTGGCATCCGCGCGTCGACATGCGCAGAATGGTTCATCATTCCGAACTCGTTCTGTGAACATCGATTGTCAGCCCGGAGGGAGGGGTCGTAGGGTGGCGCGGACTTCGACGAGGGGGATGCGACGTGGTAGCGCGCCGCGACGATCAGCTCGATCGTGCGGATCGGGAGTGGCTGAGCCAGGCTGCCTGCAAGGGGCCGCTGGCGGAGGCCTTCTATCCGCCGCCGCAGTTCGAGCGCAAAGAGGAGCGACGTGCCCGTGAGCAGCGAGCCAAAGCCGTCTGTGCCGGGTGCCCCGTCCGGGAAGCGTGCCTCGACTACGCGCTCCGGATCCGCGAACCGCACGGGATCTGGGGCGGCTCCACCGAAGCGGAGCGCCGCAGCATCCTCGGCATCTGAGGCCCAGGCCGCAGCGGCGTCGGAGCGCCCGGTCGTGAAGGACCGGCGCACGTTCGTACAGGACCGCCCGGCGGCGTACTGTGTCGCCGGGTCCGGGATGCCGGTGCTGCTCCTCCACGGTTGGGCGCTCGGTCACCACTCGTACCGGTCGGTCATCGAGGCCATGGCCGCCCAGGGCAACCGGGTGATCGCGCCCGCGCTGCCCGGCTTCGCCGGGACCGCCGACCTGCCCCGCTCCGAGTTCTCCCTCGCCGGCTACGCCCGCTGGGTGGCGGCGCTGTGTGACGCCCTCGGCCTCGACGAGAAGGTCGTCGTGGTGGGCCACAGCTTCGGCGGGGGCGTCTCGATCCGCTTCGCCCACGACCACCCCGAGCGGGTCCGTTCGCTGGTGCTCGTGAACTCGATCGGCGGGTCGACTTGGCAGGACGGGCGCACGCTCAAGTCCATCGCCGAGCGGCCGCTGTGGGACTGGGGCCTGCACTTCCCAGCCGACGTCTGGCCGGTGCGCCAGGCCACCCGGGTGCTGCCCGTCATCGCCCAGGACATCCTCCCGAACGTGGTCCGCAACCCGCGGGCGCTGGTGCGCGTCGGCGGCATCGCTCGCCGGGCCGACCTGCGGGCCGAGCTCGAGGAGCTGCGTGACCGTGGCTTGCCGATCACGATCCTGTGGGGCAGCCGCGACGGGGTGATCCCCAAGGAGTCCTTCGAGGCGCTGTGCGTGGCGGCCGGGGTCGAGGGCAAGGTGGTGGAGGGCAGCCACTCGTGGCTGCTGGCCGACCCGGGCCAGTTCGGTGAGGTCATCACGAACGACGTCCGCGTGGCCCAGCTCACCCGTGACCTCGAGCAGTCGACGCCTGGCGCCCGCCGGCGGGGCCTTCGGCGCCTGCCGACGCTACGCGGTCGCGGGTAGGCGCGGCCCGCCGATCCGCACGTCGTCGCGGCGGCGGGTCACCCCGCGGCTATCGAGCTCGTTCAGCAGCGGCAGGGCGTGCTTGCGGGTGGCGCCGATCGCATCACGGAACTCGGCCACGGTGAACCCGCCGGGCCGTTCGGCGAGCAGCCGGGCTGCGGTCCGGGCGGCGTGGTCGATGGCGCTGGGGTGGAAGCACACGCCGTCGCGCTCGACCACCAGGCCGCGACGGACCATCAGGCGCAGCTCCGCACGGTCGACGCCGACGGGGTCCGGGGGCTGGCAGCCGGCGGCGGCCAGCTCGGCCAGGAACGGGTGCCCGCTCAGCGGGTCCGCCGTCCCGGCGAGTCGGGCCCGGCCGCCGCCAACCTCCACGCCGTCGCCGAGCAGTGCCAGCGCGGCACGCTCGCGCTCGTCGAGCGCGGCGACGTCGAGCCCCAGCTCACCGGCGGCCTCGATGCGCCGGCGCAGGCTCGACACGGCCTCGTCGCGCGCCTCGGCCGTGGTGACCCACCGCCCGACCGTCGGCGCGAGGGTCACGCCGGTGAGCAGCTCGAGCCGGCCGGCGTCGATCCAGCCGCGCTCGGCCACCACCCGCTCGACCCGCCGGTCGGGGCGGGCCTTGGCGGCGGGCCGGACCGGTTCCACATCGAGGATCTCACCGCCGCCGACCGTCTCCTCCCGCCCTGAGTCGCGCAGCACGTAGCGGTCGCCCGGGAGGAGCGGCACCGGGGCGCTGAGGTGGAGCCGCACGGCGCCGGTGTCGCCCGGCCGCAGCGCCTCGGTGCCGAGCACTCGAAGCCGCACCGGCTGCTCGCCGCTGCCGAGGTAGGCGACGTGGGCGCCCCGGCGGGACACGTCGTGGTCGAGGGACGCCAGCACGTGGAGCGAGGCGTCGACGCGGGTGGTGTGGTGCCAGCGGTCCCGGTGCACGACGGCATCGCCGCGGTGCACCTCGTCGACGTCGACCCCGACCAGGTTCAGCGCCACCCGGCTGCCGGGGCCGATCTCGTCGACGGGGCGCCCGAGTGACTGGATGGCCCGGATCCGCGCCGCCAGGCGGCGGGGCCCGACGATGACCTGGTCGTCGGTGCGCAGGCGACCCCCGGTGAGGGTGCCGGTGACCACGGTGCCGCTGCCGCGGGCGGCGAACGCCCGGTCGATCCACAGCCTGGCCCGGCCCCGGTCGGTCGCGGCGGGCGTGGTGCGCACCAGCTCGGCCAGCGCGGTGCGCAGCTCGGCCAGGCCGGCGCCGGTGGTGGCCGAGACGGGAATGACCGGCGAGCCGTCGAGGAACGTTCCCTGGACCCGGTCGGCCAGCTCCATCTCGGCCAGCTGGCGCCACTCGTCGTCGACGAGGTCGACCTTGCTCAGCGCGACGATGCCGTGCTCGATGCCCAGCAGCTCGAGGATCCGCAGGTGCTCCTCGCTCTGGGGCTTCCAGCCCTCGGTCGCCGCCACGACGAACACGCAGGCGTCCACGCCGCCGACGCCGGCCAGCATGTTCCGCAGGAAGCGGACATGGCCGGGGACGTCGACGAAGGCCACCACCTCGCCGCTGTCGAGCGTCGTGTGGGCGAAGCCGAGGTCGATCGTGAGGCCCCGCCGCTTCTCCTCGGCGAGGCGGTCCGGGTCGGTGCCCGTGAGCGCCATCACCAGCGACGACTTGCCGTGGTCGACGTGGCCGGCGGTGGCGACGACGCGCATCAGGCCAACCTGCGCAACGCCTCGACGAGGACCTGGTCGTCGGCGGGCTCGATCGTGCGCAGATCGAGGACCGTGCACCCTTCGCGCACCCGGGCGATCACGGGCGGGTCGCCCTCGCGGAGAGCGCCGAG
This sequence comes from uncultured Ilumatobacteraceae bacterium, assembly GCA_964556225.1. Classification (GTDB taxonomy): domain Bacteria; phylum Actinomycetota; class Acidimicrobiia; order Acidimicrobiales; family Ilumatobacteraceae; genus CAZKVJ01. The sequence continues at coordinate 7,719 of CAZKVJ010000019.1, read as the reverse complement.
GTGGTCGCCGTCGAGCCCTACCCCGCACGAGTCGATGGTGACGCCGGGTGCCGCGCCCGCACCCGGCAGCGCCTCGGTGGCCACGACCCGACCTCGCCCCGCGGCGGCCACGACGGCCTCGGCCCGGCGGCGCAGCTCGGCGGTGGGCGTGGTGGCCATCCGCCAGAACGGGACCTCGTGGCCGGCCCGCCGGTCGAGGTAGCACAACGCCAGGTCGGTCAGCGCGGCCAGGATCAGCCCTCCGGGACGCAGCGCTCGGGCGAGCGGATGCGCCCCACAGGCCCGCACCAGCTCGGCCGACCCGGCGATGATGCCGGCCTGCGGCCCGCCGAGGAGCTTGTCGGCGCTGAACGTGACGAGCGCTGCGCCCGCGGCCAGCGTCTGGCGGGCGGCGGGCTCACCCGCCAACCAGGCCGGCGGGCCGTCGGCCAACCACGGCGCGGCGGCGTCGAGCAGCCCGCTGCCGATGTCGGCCACCACAGGGACCCCGAGCGTGGCGAGCTGATCGACCGGCGTGTGCTCGACGAAGCCCTCGATGCGGTAGTTCGACGGGTGGACCTTCAGCACCAGCGCCGGATCGGCGCCGGGACGGGCGATGGCCTGGCGATAATCGCTCAGGCGGGTCCGGTTGGTGGTGCCGACGTCCACCAGGTGGGCACCGCTTTGGGCCATCACGTCAGGGACCCGGAACCCGCCGCCGATCTCGACGCTCTCGCCCCGGCTCACCAGCACGTCACGCCCATGGGCGAGGGCAGCCAGGACCAAGAGCACGGCCGCGGCGTTGTTGTTCACCACCATGGCCGACTCTGCGCCGCAGAGCCGGGCGAGGAGCGTGCCGATCCCGGTCTGGCGCGAGCCGCGGCCGCCGGTGGCCAGGTCGAGCTCCACGGTGGTGGGCTGGGCGGGCACGTGGACCGCGAACGGCGCGCGGCCGAGGTTCGTGTGGGCCAGCACGCCGGTGGCGTTCACGACCGGCGTGAGCAGTGTGCGCTCCAGCGCCCGCGCCAGCTGGGGCGCCGACGCATGATCGCCGGCGGCGATCGCCTGGCGGGCGACGTCGACGAGCAGCGGGTGGGGCAGGCCGGAGCCCGCCGCCAGCGATCGGGCCAGGGCGTCGACCGAAGGGGGCCGCGTGCTCGGGTCCATGGCGCCGGACGCTACCCGGCGGCGTCCGTCGGTAGCCTCGGACCCATGGGTTGGCTCCTGGTCGTGCTGGTCGTGATGCCGATCCTCGAGCTGTGGGTGTTCGTCCAGGCCGCGGACACCTTCGGGTTCTGGTCCTCGCTGTTCGTGCTGGTGGCGCTGTCGGTGTTCGGGGTCTGGCTGGCCGTGCGCGAGGGCCGGCGGGTGTGGCGTCGCTTCAGCCGGGCGGTCAACGCCGGCCGGTCGCCATCGAGGGAGCTGGCCGACGGGATGCTGCTGCTGCTCGCCGGCGTGCTGCTGATCCTGCCCGGGTTCGTGAGCGACGCCGTCGGGCTCGCGCTGCTGATCCCACCCGTGCGAGCACTGCTCCGCCCGGTGCTGGTCCGGCGCGCCATGCGCCGCAGTCGCGGGCGGAGCCGGGTCCAAGTGGTCACCGCCACCTACGACCGCGACGGCGTGCGGACCACCGTGTACGACTCGGGGGCGTCGGGGTCGGGCGCCATCGACGTCTCGGGCCGAGAGCTCGAGGGGCCGTCGGGCCCCGGCTGAGCGAGCGCGCGGTGTCGCCCCGATACCCCAGGGGGTAGAATGCCGGCATGAGTCCTCGCCGTCGCCGTCGCCCTCGCCCCCGCTCCCGGGCCCGCCTCGCCGCCGCCCTGACGGCGGGGCTGCTCGTCCTGGCCGCCTGCGGTGGTGACGACGCCGGGACCTCCGCCGAGGCCGCCGCGGCCACTGCGCCGTCGCCGGCCGCCGAGGCGCTGGCGCCGGAGGCGGCCCGAGCCCTGCTCGACGAACGGGGCGACGAGCTGACGGTGATCGACGTGCGCACCCCCGAGGAGTACGCGGCCGGCCACCTCGAAGGGGCCGTGAACATCGACGCCGAGGACCCGTCGTTCGCTGACCGGATCGCCGAGCTGCCCGCCGACGGCGCCTACGTCGTGTACTGCCGCAGCGGCCGCCGCAGCGCGCTCGCCGCGGCCGCCATGCGCGAGGCCGGCTTCACCGAGGTGTACGACATCGGTGGGCTGCTGGTCCTGCAGGCCGAAGGCTTCCCCGTCGTCACCGACTGACCCCCTCCCCGCGGTGCTGGTCCCAGGAAGTTGCGCTGAGCGCTACCAGCTGGGACCAGAACGGGTCAGGATCGTCGTGGGCCGAGGGCGACCTCGACCGCGTCGAGCAGTCGGGCCGAGCAGCCGGCCATCCCCACCGGCGGCACCGTCTCGGTGACGATCCGGTCGGCGATCTCACGGAAGGCGTCGGCGGCCGGACCCGAGCCGCGCAGCGCCACGGGCTCGCCGGTGTCGCCGCCGACTGCGACTGCCGGCTCGATGGGGATCCGGCCGAGGAGCTGCACGCCGATCTCGCCGGCGAGCGCCTGGCCGCCACCGCTGCCGAACAGCGGGTAGGCGGTGCCGTGGTCGCACACGAACTCGCTCATGTTCTCGATCACCCCGGCCACGCGCAGGAAGCTGCGCCGGGCCATGTCGGCCGCGCGGATCGCCACCTTCTGCGCCGACACCGCCGGGGTGGTGACGATCAGCAGGTCGGTCCGGGGTAGCATCCGCGCCAGCCCCATCTGCACGTCGCCGGTCCCGGGCGGCATGTCGATGAGCAGGTAGTCGAGCTCGCCCCAGTGCACGTCGTGGAGGAACTGCTCGACCGCCTTGGTGAGCATCAGGCCGCGCCACATCAGGGCCGTGCCCTCGTCCTCGACCAGCATGCCCGTGGAGACCACCTTGAGCACGCCGGTGCCGACGCGCCGCTCGTTGGGGAGGATTCGCGGCTTGTCGGAGCTGCCGACGCGCCGGGCCTCGAGCCGGTCGGTGACGCCGAGCATCCGGGGGACCGAGAAGCCCCAGATGTCGGCGTCGAGCACACCGACCGTGTGGCCGAGCGAGGCGATCGCTGCGGCCAGGTTCACCGTGACGCTGCTCTTGCCGACGCCACCCTTGCCGCTGGCGACGGCGATCACCCGAGCGGTCGGGGGGACGGCGGTGTCGGGTGCCTGCTCGCGAGCGTTCCAGCGGGCTGCCGTCATCGCCGCCGAACGCTCCTCGCTCGTCATCTCGCCCCACTCGATCACCACGCCGGCCACGCCGGGGTGCGAGGCGATGCGGGTCTGCACGTCCCGCTTGATCTGGGCCCGCAGCGGACATCCGGCGATGGTCAGCTTGACGCCCACCGTGACCTCGGCCCGGCCGTCCGGGCCCGGCGGGCCGACGCGAGCGGTGGTGGCCATGCCGAGGGTCACGATGTCGGCGCCCAGCTCCGGGTCGATCACCCCGCGGAGCAGGGCCATCACCTCGTCGGGGGTCGGAGGGGTGGTGCGCTGGGTCACCCGGCGATTTTACCGGCAGACGCCGTGTAATCTCGAGGGTGATGGCACCGCCGCAACGTCCCCCGAGCGAGGTCCCGCGCCTCGACGTGCTGAAGGCGCTCGGCGACAACACGCGCTACGCCATCTACCTCGAGCTCGTCCGCTCCCCCCGGCCGCTGGCCACCGCCGAGATCGCCGAGGTGCTCGGCCTGCACCCCAACACCGTGCGCCCTCACCTCGAGCGCATGCGCGACGTCGGGCTGCTCGAGGTCGAGGTCGACCCCCGCGGCGGCGTGGGCCGGCCGCAGCACCGCTACTGGTTGGCCGACAGCGCGCCCACGCTCGGGCTCGAGCCGCCGGCCATGCCGCTCTTGGCGTCGATGGCGCTGCGCCTGGTCGAGCGGTCCGGCCTGGGCCCAGAGGACGCGGTCGCGGTCGGGCGCTCCCAGGGACGCTCGGACGCCACGCTCTACGAGACGGCACCCTCCAGCCTGGAGGCCCTGGTCGGCGAGCTCGACCGGCTGGGGTTCGACCCTGTGGTCGCCGACGGCGACGACGACCAGACGGCGGTGATCGCGTTCGCCCACTGCCCGTTCCGCACCGTCGCCGAGTCCCATCCGGATCTCGTCTGCGCCCTGCACCGTGGCCTCGTCGAGGGCTTCGTGGGTGTCATGGGCGACACCGAGGTCCGCGAGTTCTGCCCCCTCGCCCATCGCACCCCCTGTCAGGTGGTCGTGGGCGATGTCGATCCCACCCGAGCCACCGTCACCGCCAGCCGGTAGCGTGACGCAACGAACCGCCCCGAGGAGGAGCCCGTGATCACCCTCACCGACACCGCCGCATCGAAGGTCTCCGAGCTGCTCGAAGCCGAAGGCGCGACCGGACTGGCGCTGCGGGTCGCCGTGCGCCCGGGTGGGTGCAGCGGCTTCGCCTACGAGATGTTCTTCGACGGCGACATCAACGCCGACGACGAGCAGGCCACCTTCGGTGCCGACGGCAAGGCCGTGCGGGTCGTCGTCGACCCGGCATCGGCACAGCTGCTCGTCGGCGCCACGCTCGACTACAAGGACGGCCTGCAGGACGCCGGGTTCAGCATCACGAACCCGAACGCCAACCGCTCCTGCGGCTGCGGCAAGAGCTTCAGCTGACGTCGACGCCGGCTTGGGCCAGCGCGGCCAGCAGCTCCTCCTCGTCGAACACGCTGTCGAGGCGCGTCACGATCGTGCCTGACGCGTCGGTCACCCACAGCGCCGGCTCGAACTCCATCCGGTAGGCGTCCACCGCTGGCGACGTCTCCGTGGCCGCAGGGTCGGCGTAGACCTCGGCGTGCACGAACACGACTGCGTCGCCGAGGCGCTCCTTCACCGGGATCATCGCCTCCAGCACCGGCCCGCAGGTGCCGGTGGAGCAGTGGGCCGGCGTGCCGATGAGGTAGCCGACCGGGACCCCGGTGGCGAGGGCGTCGGTGAGGGTGACCTCGTGGAACGGGCACGGCTCCGGCTGGCGGGTGCAGATCGGGTCCACGCCACGGGCGTCGTCGACGGTGGGGGTGTCGAACGGCGGCAGCGCCTCGCCGGGGATCGGCGCGTTCACCTGCTCCGGGTCGACGGTCTGCACCCCGGCGCCGTCGGCCGGTCCATCGTCGACCTCGAGCACGAACAGGCCCGGACGGTCGATCTCGACGATGAAGGGGAAGTAGGTCGGTGTCCCCTCGCCAACGCGGTGACGGGTGGCCGTGAGCCCGTCGGCGTACAGCTCGCCGGTCTCGCTGTCGACGAGGCGGCCGGTGAGCTGGTCAGGACCATCGACGAAGGTTCCCGACACCGTGGAGAGCGAGACCGGGAGTCGCACCGAGCCGGGGACCAGGCTGGCGGGTGGCCAGCGCTGCACCAGCACGAGGTCGTCGCCCGAGGCCGCGCCGTCCGAGCCGTCCGGTGCGGCGCCGGTGCCGGACGAGGCGTCGTCGCCGCTGTCACCGCAGGCGGCCAGCACGAAGCTGGCGCCGATGCCGACCAGGACGGTTCGCCGAGAGATGCGTTGCACGGCAGTCGATGCTACGGGCGCCGCTCCCGACCCTGCATGTCGCCCTGGGTAGCCTCGCCGAGCGGTGACGGAGATCTCGTTCCTGCTCGATGGCGCCCCGGTGTCGGTCCCGGCCGATGGGGCCTCGCTGCTCGAGGCGCTGCGTGACCGCCTCGGTGTGCGCACGGTCAAGGACGGCTGCAGTCCGCAGGGTCAGTGCGGGTGCTGCACGGTGCGGGTCGACGGGTCGGCGCGGGTGGCCTGCGTGACCCCGGTGGCTCGGGTGGCCGGGCGGGCGGTCACCACGCTCGGCGGGCTGGCCGGAGACGTCCGCGACCGGTGGGCAGATGCGCTGGTGGCCACGGGCGGCAGCCAGTGCGGGTTCTGCACGCCGGGGATCGTCGTGCGCCTCGCCAGCGATGCGGGCAGTGACGACACGTCGGTGCGGCGGGCGCTGCAGGCTCACCTGTGCCGATGCACCGGCTGGCAGACGATCGTCGAGGCGGCAGGTCTGGTGCGCAGCGGTGCCGCCCTCCCGGAGCGGGATCTGGTCGGCGCCGCGCGTCGGGCCGAGATCGAGGGCGGCACGGCGCAGGAGGTCGGGTCCGCCGTGGCGCTCGGGCGGGGCGGGTTCGCCGACGACTCGGCTCCGGCCGGTGCCCTGGTCGCCGTGCTCGGCCCGGACGGTGACTGGCATGTGGGCGAGACGCTCACCGAGGCGCGCCGGCTGGCGGGCAAGGTGCAGGGGCGCCGATCGAGCGCACCGGTGCGCTGGCCCATCGAGGTGCCGGAGGGGGAGTGGGCGCGCACGCTGCAGACCACCTGGGTCGAGCCCGCCTACCTGGAGCCGGACGCGTCGTGGTGCGAGCCCGGTGGCGAGCCAGCGTCACCGCTCGGCAACGGCGGGGCGTTCGGCGGCAAGCGGGCGTCGACTGTTGCGAAGGTGGCGCGGGAGCTGGCGGATCGCCACGGCCGAGCCGTGCGGGTGCTGTTCGCACGCGAGGACGTGGTGCGCCTCGGTCCGAAGCGACCCCCGATGGCGCTCGGCGTGAACGCCGACGGCCGGGGCGTCGCCCGGGTGGCGCGCACCCCCGGCCTCGCCGAGCGGATGCGCGAGGTGGCGCCCGGCATCGAGGTGGAGGAGGTGGACGTGGCCGGTCCGCCGACGTCGGCCGAGGTACGGGCGGCCGGATGGGCGGAGGCCGCGGCCGTCCTCGCGAGCCTGGGTGGCGGTCCGGACGAGGTGCGCCTGCCCACGGGAGCCTGGGCCCGGGCCGAGATGGGCACCGACGGGACGGTCCGCGTCGTCGTGCGCTGCGGGGATCCGCTCGACGAGGTGGTCCTGCGGTCGTACTGCGTCGGTGCTGCGCACATGGCGCTGGGGTGGGTGCGCAGCGAGGGGCTCGCGGTCGACGACTCGGGTGAGCCGCTCGACCTGACGATCCGCTCGTTCGGTGTGCTGCGGGCCGTCGACACCCCGCGCATCGAGGTGCGGATCGAGGCCGACGACGGCCCCCCGGTCAACGGCAGCGACGCCGTGTTCGCCGCTGCTGCCGCCGCGGCCTGGCGAGCGGCCGGCCACCCACCCCGCTGGCCGTGCTCGTAACGGGCTCGTCGTCCGCTGCACACCTGGGGGGCTACGGTCGCCGAGCATGAGCAAGCCCCTCGGCCCCTACACCCCCGTCGTGCGTGCCGGTGACTGGATCATCGTGTCCGGTCAGGGAGGGATGCGCGACGGCGCGATCGTCGACGGTGGCGTCGCTGCGCAGACGACCCAGACCCTCGCCAACGTCGAGGCCCGCCTCGCCGAGGCCGGCGCCCGTCTGAGCGACGTCGTGAAGACGCTCTGCTTCCTGACCGACATGGGCACCTTCGCCGAGTTCAACGAGGCGTACGCCGCAGCGTTCGGTGACCACCGCCCGGCGCGGAGCACGGTGGAGGTCTCGGCCCTGCCCGCCGGCATCGCCGTGGAGATCGAGGCCTGGGCGTACAAGCCCCTCTGATCGGCTGACGTTCGCTTCCCCGGACGGCGCGGCGCGGGGTACGGTGGGGTCGTGGCTGGAGCCGTGATCCTCGTGATCGTGCTGTTGCTGTTCCCCGTGCTCGTCGCGATCGGCGGCTTGGTGATGGCTGCCGTGCTCGGTGAGACGGCATGGCGCGACGTCGAACGGCGCCACGAGGGCAGCGAGCTCGTCGACCTCAACGTCTGACCCCTCCGTTCTGGCAGCACCAGGTAG
>CAZKVJ010000018.1:0-71934 GCA_964556225.1 uncultured Ilumatobacteraceae bacterium | reverse complement strand
CAGCGAGCTCGTCGACCTCAACGTCTGACCCCTCCGTTCTGGCAGCACCAGGTAGCGCTCAGCGCTACTTCCCGGGACCAGAACGAGAGGGCGCGGGACGCCGGCGGGTGACATCCTGTCGCGGTGCATCGCATCGACGTCGCCACCGAGGTCCTGACGCAGGCGATCGTGCGCTACGCGGTCGACCGCGTCCGCCTCGACCCGCCACCGCTCGACGGTCCCCGCACGCCGGCCGAGCTGCGGGCGATGACGGGGCGGACCATCACCGCAGGTGGCATCGGTGGGCTCGAGGCCATGCGCGTGTTCAGCGAGGTGCTCGCCCCGGCGTGCATCTCGGTGGACCACCCGCGCTTTTTGTCCTTCGTGCCGGCGGCACCGACCGAAGCCGCGATCCTGTTCGATCTCGTGGTCGGCGCCTCGAGCATCTACGCCGGGTCGTGGATGGAGGGCGCCGGGGCGGTGTTCGCAGAGAACGAGGCCCTGCGGTGGATCGCCGACCTCGCTGGCTTCGGACCCGCGGCCGGGGGCGTCTTCGTCAGCGGCGGGACGGCCGGGAACCTGTCGGCGCTGATCGCCGCCCGGTGGCGATGGCGCCAGCGCGCCGGTGGCACGGCCGACCGGACGCGCGGGCTGATCGTCGCGTCCTCGGGCGCCCACTCGTCGGTGGCCCAGGCGGCCCGGGCGATGGACGCCGACGTGGCGCTGGTGCCGGCCGACGAGCGTGGCCGGCTGACCGGCGCTGCGCTGGCGCAGACCATCGATGGGCTGGTGTCCGAGGACCGTGACCGGCTGTTCGCCATCGTGGCGACGTCCGGCACGACGAACGTCGGGGTCGTCGACGACCTCGCCGGGGTGGCAAACGTCGCGGCACGGCTCGGCACCTGGTTCCACGTGGACGGCGCCTACGGCGGCGCCGCCCTCGCCGCCCCGAGCGTGCGGGACCGCTTCGCCGGCATCGAGCGTGCCGACAGCTTCATCGTCGACCCGCACAAGTGGCTGTTCGGACCCTTCGACTGCTGCGCGCTGCTCTACCAGGATCCGTCGGTCGCCCGGGCTGCACACACCCAGCACGCCGAGTACCTCGAGGTGCTGCACCGTGACGACCACCTCGACCTCGAGTGGAACCCGAGCGACTACGCCCACCACCTCTCGCGCCGAGCGCGTGGGTTGCCGCTGTGGTTCAGCCTCGCCGCCCACGGCACTGACGCCTACGTCGAGGCGGTGGAGGCAACCCTCGCCGTCGCCCACGAGGGCGCTCGCCTCGTCCGCGAAGCGCCACACACGGAGCTGGTGCTGGAGCCGGAGCTGAGCGTCGTGGTGTTCCGCCGGCCCGGCTGGTCACCGGGCGACTACCAGGCCTGGAGCGATCGCATGCTCGCTTCCGGGGAGGCCTTCGTGGTGCCTACGTCGTGGGGCGGCGAGACGGTGCTGCGATGGTGCGTGGTCAACCCCCGCACGACCGTCGACGACCTGGCCCTCGTCGTGGACTCGCTGGCATGAGCGACCCTGAGCTCGCCGCCGACCTGCTCGTTGTCGGCGCCCGGCTGGTGGCGACCATGGACGACGCGCGCCGCGAGCTGCCGGGCGGCTGGGTGGCCGTCACCGACGGGCTCGTCAGCGCCGTGGGCACCTCGACCGAACCGCCGCCCGCAGCCCTTCAGCGACTCGACGCCACCGACTGCCTCGTCACCCCCGGCCTGGTGAACACGCACCACCACCTGTTCCAGAACCTCACCCGGGCCTGGCCGCCGATGACCGGCCAGCCCCTGTTCGGCTGGTTGCAGTCGCTCTACCCCGTGTGGCGCGCGATCGACGAGGACGCGGCGCACGTGTCCGCCTGGGTCGGGCTCGCCGAGCTTGCCCTCTCCGGCACCACCACCTCGACCGACCACCTCTACGTGCACCCCCGGGGCGCCGGTGACCTGCTGGCGGCCGAGGTCGCCGCCGCCGCCGACCTCGGGATGCGCTTCCACCCCGCCCGGGGCTCGATGTCGCTGTCGGAGAAGGACGGCGGACTGCCACCCGACGACGTCGTGCAGGACGACGATGACATCCTGGCTGCCTGCGCCGAGGCCGTCGCGCGCCACCACGACCGCCGCCACGGCGCGATGGTTCGCATCGCGCTCGCGCCCTGCTCGCCGTTCAGCGTGACCGAGTCGCTGATGGTCCGCACGGCCGAGCTCGCCGACGCACTCGACGTTCGCCTCCACACCCACTTCGCCGAGAACGTCGAAGACGACGAGTACTCGCTGGCCCGATTCGGGTGCCGCCCGACGGAGTACCTGGAGCGCACCGGGTGGTGCCGGGACCGCACGTGGGTGGCCCACTGCGTGATGCCCGATGCCGGCGAGGTGCGCCGGCTCGGTCGCGCGCGGGTCGGGGTGGCGCACTGCCCGTCGTCGAACCTGATCCTGGGGAGCGGGATCGCGCCCGTGGTCGACCTGCGCGCCGCCGGCTGCCCGGTGGGCCTCGGCGTCGACGGCTCGTCGTCGGCCGACGCCGCGTCGCTGTGGCTCGAAGCCCGCCAGGCGATGCTGCTCGCCAAGCTGCGCAGCGGGGTGGCTGCGGGCACGGCCCGGATGGCGCTGGAGTGCGCCACTCGCGGCGGGGCAGCGTGTCTGGGGCGCGAGGGCGAGCTCGGCGTGCTGGCGCCCGGTGCCGCTGGTGACGTGGCGGTGTGGCCGCTGACCGGGCCGAGCTTCGCCGGGGCCGTCGCCGACCCGGTCGAGGCGTGGCTGCGGTGCGGGCCGGTCAGCGTGCGCCACACGGTCGTGCACGGTCGGGTCGTCGTGCACGACGGCCACCTCACCCATCCGGGCCTCGACGCGATGCTGGGTCGCCACCGCGCCATCGCCGCTCGCCTGCAGGGAGTCGGATGAGGCCGGCCCTGACGGCGTTCGTCACCGTCTTCCTCGCCGAGCTGCCCGACAAGACGATGGTCGCCTCGCTCGTGCTGACCACTCGCCACCGGCGACCGTTCGCGGTCTGGGTGGGTGTGGCCGGCGCCTTCGCGATCCACGTGGTGGTGGCGGCGACGCTCGGATCGTTGCTCAGCCGGCTGCCGTCACGCCCGGTGGACGTCGCCGTCGCCGCCGTGTTCCTGATTGGCGGGATCTTCCTGCTGCGCGGTGGGCAGAGCGAGGCGCAGGAGCGGACCGAGGAGGAGGAGGTGGTGGCCCGTCAGCCGCCGGCCACCTCGTTCGTGCGCATCGCGCTCACGGCGGCGTCGGTCGTCGGCCTGGCCGAGCGTGACGTGGGCGCGAGGGCGCCGTCACGAGCCCCAGCGGGACTGCCCGAAGCGGTAGCCGACGGAGCGCACCGTCTGGATGAGGCTGGCGTGCTCCTCGCCGAGCTTGGCCCGCAGCCGGCGGATGTGCACGTCGACGGTGCGGGCACCGCCGTAGTACTCGTAGCCCCAGACCCGGCTGAGGAGCATCTCGCGGGTGAAGACCTTGCCGGGGTTCTGGGCGAGGAACTTCAACAGCTCGTACTCCATGTAGGTGAGATCAAGCGGCCGGCCGTCGATGGACGCCTGGTAGGTCTCGAGGTTGAGGGCCAGCCCGCCGTACTCGACCAGCTCGGGGCGCACGCCGGCACCACCTCGCCACAGCAGGTGTCGCAGCCGGGCCTCGAGCTCGACCGGGTGGAACGGCGTCAGGCAGAAGTCGTCGAACAGCTCGTCGCGCAGGTGGAGGTCGTCGAGCTGGGCGCCGCTCACGACGAGCAGCAGCGGGACCGGCTCGAGGTCGCGTTTGCGGACCGACCGGCAGAAGGCCCATGCCCCCTCGGGGTCGGTGTCGGCGACCACGATCACGCCGGCCCAGCCGTGGCTCGGCTCCACTCGCGCCGCCTCTTCGGGCGAGGCGACGGCCTTCCACTGGTGACCGGCCAGGTCGAGGGTGCGCGCCAGGTCGGGCGGAGGCGGCTCCGGGAACACGGCGAGCAGCTCCATGTGTCGTGCGCCTCAGACCGACCGCAGGTAGCGGTCGAGCTCGAACTCGGTCACCTGGGTCTTGTAGGCACGCCACTCGCTGCGCTTGTTCCGCAGGAACCACTCGAAGATGTGCTCACCGAGCGCCTCGACCACCAGCGAGGAGCCTTCCATCAGCTTCAGCGCATCGGCGAGTGACTGCGGCAGCTGGGCGATGCCGAGCTTGGCGAGCTCGGCGTCACCGAGCTCGAACAGGTTGGCGTCGGCCTCGGCCGGCAGCTCGTAGCCCTGTTCGATCCCCCGCAGGCCGGCGGCGAGGATCACCGAGAACGCCAGGTAGGGGTTGGCGGCCGGGTCGGGCGAGCGGTACTCGATGCGGGTGGCCACCGGGTTGCCCTTCTTCGGGATCGGCACCCGGATCAGCCCGCTGCGGTTGTTGCGCGCCCACGAGACGTGCACGGGCGCCTCGAAACCAGGCACCAGGCGCTTGTAGCTGTTGACCGTCTGGTTGGTGACGGCGGTGATCTCACCGGCGTGGAACAGGAGCCCGGCCATGAAGGACTTGGCCACCGGGGACAGGTTGTAGGTGTCGTCGGCGTCGTAGAACGCGTTCTCGTCGTCGTGGAACAGCGACAGGTGCAGGTGCATCCCGCTGCCCTGGACGCCCTCGAGGGGCTTGGGCATGAACGTGGCGTACGCGCCGTGGGCGGCGGCGACCTCTTTCACCACGAGGCGGAACGTCATCACGCTGTCGGCCATGGTGAGCGCGTCCGTGTGACGCAGGTCGATCTCCTGCTGGCTCGGGGCGTCCTCGTGGAAGCTGTACTCGACGGGGATGCTCATGGTCTCGAGCGTGCGGATGGTCTGCTTGCGCAGCGGGCCGGACACGTCGGCGGTGGTGAGGTCGAAGAAGCTGGCGTCGTCGAGCGGGACGGGCCGGGCACCGCGCTGGGGCGGGGCGAAGTAGAAGAACTCCATGTCCGGCGCCACCAGGAACGTGAAGCCTTGGTCGTGGGCGGCGGCCAGGTTGCGGCGCAGCACCTGGCGGGGGTCGCCCTCGAACGGGCTGGTGTCGAGGTTGTGGATGTCGCAGAACACCCGGGCCTCGGGTGACTTGCCGTCGCCCCAGGGGAGCATCTCGAACGTGTTGGGGTCCGGCACGGCCAGGACGTCGGCCTCCTGCACCCGGGAGAACCCGTCGATGGACGACCCGTCGAAGGTCATGCCGTCCTCGAGCGCGTTGTCGAGCTCGGCCGGCGTGATGGCGAAGCTCTTCAGGTTGCCGAGGACGTCGGTGAACCACAGCCGGATCAGGCGGACGCCGCGCTCTTCGACGGTGCGCAGCACGTACTCACGCTGTTGCTCGAGCATCTCGCTCACCGGCTCCCATTCTGTCCATTTCCGTAGCGGTCGGAAAACGCGACGCGGGGCCGGTCGACGACCGGCCCCGCGTCCAGGGGGTCATGGTGCTCAGGCGCCGGCCTCGGCCGAGCACACCGTGTCGATGATGAGCCGGGTCACCGTGTACGGGTCCATGTTGGCGTTCGGACGGCGGTCCTCGGCGTAGCCCTTGCGGTCCTTTTCGACCTGCCACGGGATGCGGATGCTCGCACCGCGGTTCGACACGCCGTAGCTGAACTTGTCGTACGGCGCTGTCTCGTGCTTGCCGGTCAGGCGCTCCTCGATGCCGTGGCCGTAGTTCGACACGTGCAGCTCGATCTTCTTGCCGATGGCCTTGCAGGCCGCCTCGACGGCCGCGTAGCTCTCGCGCATCGACACCGTGGAGAAGTTGGTGTGAGCGCCGGCGCCGTTCCAGTCGCCCTTCTGCGGCTTGGCGGCGAAGCTGATGACGACGTCGAAGTCCTCGGCGATGCGGTGCAGCAGCCAGCGGGCGACGTAGAGGTGGTCGCTCACGGTGAGCGCGTCGCCGGGGCCGATCTGGAACTCCCACTGGCCCGGCATGACCTCGGCGTTGGTGCCGGAGATGAGCAGCCCGGCGTCGATGCAGGCCTGGGTGTGCTCCTCGATGATCTCGCGGCCGACCACCCGGCCGGTGCCGACGCCGCAGTAGTAGGGGCCCTGCGGGCCGGGGAAGCCGCCACCCTCGGGGAAGCCCAGCGGGGTGCCGTCGGGTCGCAGCATCGTGTACTCCTGCTCGATGCCGAACCAGGTGTAGTGCTTGGCGTACTTCTTCTCAGTGCGCTCGCAGGCAGCGCGGGTGTTGGTGGGGTGCGGCTTCATGTCGCGCGCCGACAGCACGTCGCACAGCACGAGGATGTTGCGCCCGCCGCGGATGGGGTCAGGGCAGTGGAACACGGGCCGCAGGACGCAGTCGGAGTGCTCGCCGGTGGCCTGCTCCGTGGACGATCCGTCGAAGCCCCACACCGGCGGTGCCTGGACGTCGTCGCCCAGGATCTTCGTCTTGCTGCGCAGCAGCGGGGTCGGCTTCGTGCCGTCGAGCCAGATGTACTCAGCCTGGTATGCCACGTACGGGTCCTTCTTTCAGGGGGCGAATGAGCGATGGCACGCTCGCAGCGGGCCGTTTCCGAGCCGTGTCCCCAATGTGAACGCTGTGTGAAGCCGCCAGCCCGCCCCGCCCGCGACATTCGCGCCAACCTGGCGCGCTCGTCGCGATGACCGCTGGCGGGAGGGGGTCGGTACGGTCGGGGGTGACTCGACCCGGGAGACCCCCATGCGCCGACTCGTGATCGCTGCCGCCCTCGCCGCCGCCACCCTGGCGAGCACCCCGCACGCGGCCCGTGCCCTGCCGGGCGGCTTCACCGACGCACTCGTACGCGGGGGCTACGGAACCCTCACCACGGTCGAGCCGCTGCCCGACGGGCGGCTGCTGGTCCTGGCCCAGGCGGGCTCCCTCCACGTCGTCGACCCCGCCACCGGCGCGTCGAACGTCGCACTCGGGCTCACCGTGTGCGCCAGCAGCGAGCGGGGCCTGCTCGGGGTGGCGGTCGATCCGGCGTTCTCCGCGAACGGCTACCTATACGTGTACAGCACCCGCAGCGTCGGCGGGACCTGCGTGAACCGGGTCTCTCGCTTCACCATGGCGGGTGCCACCGTGAACCCGGCCAGCGAGGTCGTGCTGCTCGACCGCATCCCGTCGACCGGCGGCAACCACAACGGCGGTGACCTGCACGTCGCCAGCGACGGGTACCTCTACGTGGCGATCGGCGATGCCGGGACGGACCCGAGGGCCAACAGCGGCAGCGCCGGTGCCAACGACGCCGCGCAGGACCTGTCGCTCTTGAACGGCAAGATCGTGCGGATCACCACGACCGGGGCGGTCCCGCCCACGAACCCCATCGTCGGCACCCCGGGCGCCCGCTCGTGCGCGACCGCGGGCACCAGCGCGCCGGCGACCTCCCGCTGCACCGAGCTGTTCGCCTGGGGCCTGCGGAACCCCTACCGATTCGCCTTCGACCCGAACACGGGCGACGTGCGGTTCTTCATCAACGACGTCGGCCAGAACACGTGGGAGGAGGTCGACGAGGGTGGCATCGGGCGCAACTACGGCTGGAACCTGAACGAGGGCCCGTGCCGGACCGCCACCGACTGCACGGCCCCGGTGCCCGGCTACGCCGGCCCGATCGTCGCCTACTCCCACAGCTCCACCGGTGGCGCCTGCGACTACATCACTGCCGGGGCGTTCGTCCCGAACGGCCGCTGGCCGGAGGCCTTCGACGGCGGCTACCTGTTCGCCGACGGCGGCTGCGGACGCATCTGGCTGCGCTCGGCGTCGGGCGCCTACGACCTGGCGAGCCCGTTCGCCGAGACCGGGCGCAACGTGACGGACATGGCGTTCGGCGCGGGCGGCGGCGACTTGTCGCTGTACTACGTCACCATCGGCGGCGAGCTGCGCCGGATCACCTACGACGCCCTGGCGCCGTCCGCCAGCACCCCGCTCGCCTTCTCCGCCGTCACGCCCCTTCGCGTCTACGACAGCCGCATCGGCACGGGCGGGGCGGGCTCGGGACCGGTGCGCGCCGGCACGAGCCGCCTGGTCGACACCCAGGTACCGGCGGGCACGCAGGCCGTGCTCGTCAACGTCACGCTCGAGGCGCCGCGGGGGCCGACCTACCTGCAGGCCTACCCGCCCCGTACGGAGCGCCCCGCCACGTCGGTCGTCAACGCCACGTTCGCCGGCGAGACGGTGGCGAACGCCGCCGTGCTGCCCGTCGACGCCGAGGGTCGTGTCGTGGTCCAGGTCAGCACCACCACGAACGTGGTGATCGACGTCCTCGGCCACTTCATGTCCGCACCGTCGGGCGCCGCCGCCGGTCGCTTCGTCCCCGTCGACCCGGCCCGCCTGGTGGACAGCCGCGAGCCCGCCGGCGACACGAACGCGTACCGCCGCAGCCCGGCAGGCGCCGGCGAGCTCCTGACGCTCGAGGTCGCCGGACGGCTTGGGGTACCCGACGGTGCCAGCTCGGTCGCCCTGGCGGTCACCGCGATCGACGGCACGTCTCCCGGCGCCGGGTTCGTCACCGTGTACGCGGGCGAGACACGGCCGACCGCCTCGAACCTCAACACGGCGTTCACCGGCGACATCCGCACCAACCTCGTGGTGAGCGCGCTCGACGCCGGTGGTGACCTGAACGTGTACCTCGAGAACGTCGACGACGTCGCCGTCGACGTCGTCGGCTGGTTCAGCGGACCGGGCGCGCCGGTGTCCACCACGGGGCGCTACGTCGCGCTGGCGCCCACCCGGATCGTCGACACCCGGCCGCCCTCGCTCGGGTTCGGTCGGCTCGGTGACGGCGCCACCGGATCGATCGACGTGGCCGCCGTGCCCGACACGGCCACCGCCATCGCCCAGAACCTGACCGTCACCGAGACCAGCCGTGAGGGGTATGTGACGGCCTTCGCCGCCGGCGGGGTGCGCAACACGGTGAGCAACCTCGTGTACCTGGCGCCGGACCAGACCCGAGCCGCGTTCGCGCTCACCCGCCTCGGGGCCGGCGGTGGCGCGAGCTGGTACGCCCAGCACGCCACCCAGCTGGTCGTCGACGCCTACGGCTACTTCACGGGCTGAGCCTGGGTAGCGTCGCGCCCGTGGCACGGTTGCGGCTGGCGCTGGCGCAGATGAACCCGGTGGTCGGCGACGTCGACGGCAACGTCGAGCGCATCATCGAGCTGGCTGCGCAGGCGGACGCCAAGGGGTGCGACCTGGTCGCCTTCCCGGAGCTGGCGGTGACCGGCTACCCGCCTGAGGACCTCGTGCTGAAGCCGGGCTTCGTCGCCGCCAACCTCACCGGGCTCGACAAGGTGGCCGCCGCCAGCGGCCGGTGCGCCGTCATCGTCGGCTTCGTCGACGCCGGCCGCGACCTCTACAACGCGGCGGCGGTGTGCGCGAACGGGCGGGTCCTGGGCACCTACCGCAAGCGGCTGCTGCCGAACTACGGCGTGTTCGACGAAGCTCGCTACTTCACCCCCGGTCACGACAGCGACCCGCTCGAGCTGTACCTGATCGGCGGGGTGCCCGTCGGTGTCTCCATCTGTGAGGACGTGTGGAGCCCGAACGGGCCGCTCGCCACCCAGGCCGCCGGCGGCGCCGAGCTGAACGTGAACATCAACGGCTCGCCCTACCACCACGGCAAGGTGCGAGATCGTGAGCGCATGCTGGCCACCCGCGCCGCCGATGCCAGCTGTGCCCTGGTCTACGTGAACCAGGTGTGCGGCCAGGACGAGCTGGTGTTCGACGGTGCGTCCATGGTGTTCGACGCCCAGGGGACCCTCGTCGCCAGGGCTGCGCAGTTCGCCGAGGAGCTGTTGATCGTCGAGCTCGCCATCGACCCCGTCTACCGCAAGCGGCTGATGGACCCGCGCGGTCGCGCCACCGATCCCCACCTCCCGATCGTGGTGGTGTCGGAGCGCTCCGTCGACGACACCGAGCCGGGCGCTGCCCACGCCGAGGCCCGGATCGCCCCGCTGCTCCCGCCGGACGCCGAGATGTACGAAGCGCTCGTGCTCGGCACCCGTGACTACGTCCGCAAGAACGGCTTCACGGACGTGGTGATCGGGCTCTCTGGCGGCATCGACTCGACGCTGGTGGCGTGCGTGGCCGTCGACGCGCTCGGCGCCGAGCACGTCCACGGGGTGTCGATGCCGTCGCGCTACTCCAGCGAGGGCTCGCGCCGCGACGCCGCCGCGCTGGCCCGCAACCTGGGCATCGACCTGCAGGTCATCGAGATCGAGCCGGCGTTCCGGGCCTACCTCGAGATGCTGGCCCCGTCGTTCGATGACCGCCCGGCCGACCTCACCGAGGAGAACCTCCAGAGCCGGGTGCGCGGCACCACGCTCATGGCGCTCTCCAACAAGATGGGTTGGATGGTGCTCACCACCGGCAACAAGAGCGAGATGGCGGTCGGCTACTTCACCATCTACGGCGACTCCGTGGGTGGCTACGCGGTCATCAAGGACGTGCTGAAGACCCGCGTCTACGACCTGTGCCGGTACGTGAACCGCCGCGCCGGCCGGGAGATCGTGCCGGCCGACGTGCTGACGAAGCCGCCCTCGGCCGAGCTGCGACCCGACCAGCGTGACGACCAGAGCCTGCCGCCCTACGAGGTGCTCGACCCGATCCTCGAGATGTACGTGGAGGACGACCGCACGGCCGGTGAGATCGTCGCCTTCGGCCATGACGAGGCCGTCGTACGGCGCGTGACGCGCCTGGTCGACCTGAACGAGTACAAGCGCCGCCAGTGCCCCCCCGGGGTGCGGGTGAGCCTCAAGGCCTTCGGCCGGGACCGCCGGCTGCCGATCACGAACGCGTTCCGCGGCTAGCGCTCGGGCGCCACCTCAAGGTGCCCCCGACCTGGGCCGATACCCCGGCGTCGAAGTCGTACGAGGAGCGTGGACGTCTGGTGAGGCTGCATCGTCGTGACCGTGCCCGGGTCGGGCGCGCCATCGCGGTGCTGGGGCTCGCGTTCGGCGCGGGCTGGCTGAGCTGGCGAATCCTGGCCTCCCTGCGTGACGTCCCGGCGTGGCTGGCCGCTCCGGGGCTGCTGGTGGAGCTGGTCGGTGCGCTCGCCGCCGTGCTCCTGATCTGGGCGCTGTGGCGGCCGTCGGGGGACGAGCGGCCCCCGGCCGTCTACAGCGGTCGGGTCCAGGTGCTGGTGCGCGTAGAGGACCACAGCCGAGAGGCCGTGCGGTCGACGATCCTCGCCGCCCTCCAGCTCGATCCCGAGCGGGACGTCACGGTCGTGGACCTGCGCCGGCGCCCGGAGGTCGAGCGGATCGCTGCCGAGCAAGGGGTGGGCTATCTCCCGGTCGACGCCGACGACGGGTCAGGGCTCGTGGCCGCGGCGCTGATGGTGCCCGCCGATGCGTACTTCGTCGTCGACGCCGGCGACATCCCGGTGGTCGATGCCGTGTCGCTGCTGGCGGCGTACCTGGATGCGCCGGAGGTCGCCGTGGTGCAGGGGTCGTGCATCACCACGGTGTCCGACTCGGCCGAGCACGGCCCCGACGGCCGCCACGAGCACCGCTTCGAGCGCCAGGCGCTGAACCGTGGGCTGTCCGAGCGCGGCTGCGGGGTCATCACCGGGTCGGGTGCGCTCGTGCGGCGGGCGGCGCTCGAGGCGGTCGGCCCCGTCGGCGGGTCGCACGTGGTGGCCGAGCTCGCCCTCACCGTGCGGCTGCAGGCGCGGGGTTGGCGGGTGGTCGCCCCCAACGTGGCGGTCATCGCGTCGGTCACACCGCTCAACTCCCCGGACGTGGCCAACGCCGACCGCCGCCGCCGGGCCGCCGCGTGCATGACGCTCCTCACCGGCCAGCGCGACACGCTGTGGGTGCGTGGGCTGAGCCCGTCCCAGCGGATCGGGCTCGCCACCTGGTGCATCCGGCCGCTGTCGGGGCTGCGCCGCCTCGTGTTCGTGACGGTCGTCGTCGGGGCCCTGCTGGCGGGCCAGGCGCCGTTCCGGCCGGAGCCACTGCCGGTGCTGGTGCTCGGTCTCCCGTACGTGACGCTGACCGCGCTCGCCATCGTGGCGATGTCGGACGGGACGCTCGCGGTGGGCGACCGTACGCGGTGGTCGCTGCGGACCATGGGTCCGGACTCCGGTGCCCTCCTGGGGGCGCCGGCGGCCGTCTCGGCGACGGCATCGCGCCCGGCCCGTGGTGGGGTCGGCGCCGTGCGCCAGGGGGGAGCGCTGTTCGCGACCGTGATCGTCGTGAACCTCGCCGTCATCTTCCGCTCCGTCTCGGACCGCTGGTTCGGCGTCCTTCCGGAGATGTCTCGTGGGCTGCTGGCGTGCCTCCTCGCCGTCGCCCTGTGGCTGGTGGCGCTGTCACTCGACGAGCTCCGGCTGCTCGCACGGCGCACGCAGCTGCGTCGGGTGCAGCGCCACCCCACCGAGCTGCGCGGCTGGCTGGGCGACCGTCCGGTCGTGGTGAACGACCTCTCGATGCTCGGTGCCGGGCTGTGGTCCGCCCACGGCGCCTCCCCCGGCGCGCACCTCGAGCTGCTCGTCGAGGTGCCGTCCGACGTGCTGGCCAGCCCGCTCCACGCGACCGTGGCGGTGCGCAACGTCGAACCTCAGCCGGACGGCAGCGCCCGCCTCGGCGTCGAGTTCCTCGACCTGTCAACGGACGCCGCCAACGCACTGACGTCGTGGTGCATCGTCGACCCCGCCCGGCGGGTGCTCGGCGACTCGGCCGGAGCCGCCGCCGCCCCGTCCCCGGCCGGCACGGTCGGGCCGGCCGCTCCTGGGCGTCAGCTCGTGGTGCGGATCTCGACGCTCCTCGCCGTCGTCGGCGTGATCTCGCTCCTGCTGCCCGGCGCCGCGTGGGCGTCCGACGCCCGCCATGAGGAGGCGGAGGTGGCGCCGGCCGTCACCGCCGAGGGTTCCGCGGCCACCTCGCTCGGCAGCACCGACCTGGGTGTCGACGGGGTCTTCGGCGCGACCGTCACGGGCCTGGCGCTCGTGCTGGCGGTCGGCGTGATGTTCCCCCGGGGGCGTCCGCGCCGACCGGGCGCGCGGACGCTCGCTGCGCCGGATGCGTGAGTGCTCGGTCCGTCACTCGAGCGGGGCCACGTCGACGGCGTCGAGCAGGTGGACCGGTGCCCCCGGTTCGATCCGCCCCGGGGCCGTGCCGGGTGCGTGCACGTGGAACCAGGCGCCGGCCAGGTTCGCCAGGCGCTCGAGCGGCGCGCCGAGACGGTGGCGCAAGGCGCGGATCACCCCGCCATGGCTCACGGCCAGTACCTCGCCTCCCGGCCAGGCCGACCCCACATCCAGCAGGGCGCCGGCCAGACGCTCGGCCGCCCGGTCGTACGGCTCGAAGCCGGGAGGCCGCCGACCCTGGTCGAGGAACCCCGGCCAACCGCGGTCGATCTCGTCGCGGGTGAGCCCCTGCCATTCGCCGGCGTCGGTCTCGCGCAGGCGGGGGTCCGTGAGCACGGGACCGATGCCCAGCTCGGCGGCCAGCAGCTCGGCGGTGCGCCGGGCCCGGCGCAGGTCGCTGGCCACGATGGCGTCGAAGGACCCCAGCGCGTCGGCCGCGGCTCTCGCTTGGGTTGCGCCCAGCGCCGAGAGGTCGGGGTCGGCGTGGCCCTGCCAGCGACCGAGCGCGTTCCACTCCGACTGGCCGTGGCGCACCAGGAGGATGCGGGTGGTGGGAGGTGCTCGCATCCGGTGCGAGGGTACCGCCACCGGTACGCTGGCAGGCGTGGCGATCCTTCGGATGTTCGCATCGGCGCGAGAGGCGGCGGGAACCTCGCGCGACGAGCTCGATGGCGCCACGGTGGCCGAGGTGCTCGATCGCGCCTCGGCCCGCTACGGCGAGCGGTTCTCCCAGGTGCTCGCCAGCTGCCGGATCTGGGTGAACGGTGAGACGGTCGAACCCGACACCCCCGTCGGGCCCGCCGACGAGGTGGCGGTCCTGCCGCCGGTCTCGGGAGGATGAGCCAAGTGAGCGAGACACCATGACGTCGATGGAGCCGGCCGAGCTGACGCTCGACGAGCTGCGGGCCGAGCGCGGCCGCCTGCAGGTGGAGGAGGACGCGGTGTCCTTCGTGCGCCGCCTGGCCCAGGGTCGCGTCGACCTCGTGCGAGCGGAGCGCCGCCGCCGCAGCGGGCCGGCTGGCGACGATGCGACGGTCGAGCGCGAGCTGAGCGAGGGGCTGACCGGCATCCTCACCCCACAGCTGGGTGGCGGGTCGGCCCGTCCGCCCCGCGACACCGAGGTGCCGGCCGAGCATCCGCTGGTGATCGAGCTCGACCGTCGCTGTGACGAGCTCGGCTTCGATGCGATGTCGGAGCTCGACGACGCCGCGCTCGGTGCGCTGGAAGCCGAGCTGACCACCTTCGAGCAGGTCTGCTCGGCCCAGCGCCAGGAGCTGTTCCAGCAGATCGACACGCTGACCGCCGAGCTCGTGCGGCGCTATCGCGACGGCGCCGCCGACGTCGACGCCCTCCTCGAGGACTGAGACACCGACGCCGGTGCGAGACGACCTCGACACCCGCCTGGCCGAGCTCGGTGAGTTCATCCGACTGCAGCGCGAGGCCGCGCAGCAGTCGATCCGCGACCTCGCCCGCCTGGCCGGGGTGTCGAACCCCTACCTGTCCCAGATCGAGCGGGGTCTGCGCCGGCCGAGCGCCGAGATCCTCCAGCAGATCGCCCGCGCCCTGAAGATCTCCGCCGAGTCGCTGTACGTGCGGGCCGGCATCCTCGATCCGGAGGCCACGCGCGCTGACGTGGGGGTGACCGAGGCCATCGCCCGCGACCCGCGGCTCACCAAGGAGCAGAAGGCGAGCCTGCTCACCGTGTACCAGAGCTTCGTCGGTGACGTCTGACGGGCGACCGGCCCGTCACGATGCCTGACCATCCAGGTAGGGTTTCGATCCCGTGCAACGCGTCGCCGTGCTCTCACTTCACACCTCGCCGCTGGCCCAGCCCGGCGCCGGTGACTCCGGAGGGATGAACGTCTACGTGCGCGAGCTCGTGTCGGCGCTCGCTCACGCCGGCCTCGACTGCACCACGTACACGCGGGTGTGGCGTCACGGCCTGGCCGACGAGGTGCAGGTCGAGCCCAACCACCGGGTCGTGCACGTGCCGGCCGGTCCGTGGGACCTGCCCAAGGAGTCGCTCCCGGACGTCGTCGACCTCTTCGCCGACGGTGTGCGCGACCACCTCCGCGCGAACGGCGGCACCGATGTGCTGCACGCCAACTACTGGCTGTCCGGTGTGGCCGCCCACCGTCTGAAGCACCAGCTCGACGTGCCGATGGTCGCGACGTTCCACACCTTCGCCCGGGTGAAGGCCGAGGGGGGCGATCCCGAGCCGGCCCGGCGCGAGCGCGCCGAGCTCGACGTGATCGGTTGCGCCGACGCCATCTGCGTCAGCTGCACCGCGGAGGAGCACCAGTTCCGTCGCCTGCACGGCGATCCCCCCGGTCGGGTGGAGGTCGTGGCGCCGGGTGTCGACCATGCCTTCTTCGCGCCGGGTGACCAGCGCGGGGCCCGCCGCGCCCTGGGACTCGGGCCCGGACCGCTGCTGCTGTTCGTCGGTCGCATCCAGCCGTTGAAGGGCCTCGACGTCGCGGTGCGGGCGCTGGCCCGCCTCGGCCGGCCCGACGCTCGGCTCCTCGTGGTCGGCGGCTCGTCGGGGCCCGGGGGCGACGGCGAGGTCAGCCGCGTTCGGGCCCTCATCGACGAGCTGGGCGTCGGCGCGCAGGTGTCGTTCTCGCCCCCGCAGCCGCATCACCTGCTGTCCAGCTACTACCGCGCGGCCGACGTCGTGCTCGTCCCGAGCCGCAGCGAGAGCTTCGGGCTCGTGGCGCTCGAGGCGGCCGCCTGCGGCGTGCCGGTCGTCGCCAGCGGGGTCGGCGGGCTGCTCACGCTGGTCGACCACGGCCGGACCGGGTTCCTCGTGGCGGACCGCGATCCGGACCACTTCGCCGCCCACGTCGCTCACCTGCTCGACGATCCCGACGATGCGAGCCGCATGTCGCGGGCTGCGGCCGAGCGGGCGCGGCGCTACACGTGGGCCTTCGCCGCCGCCCGCCTGCGCCGTGTCGTCGCCGACGTCACCGCCAACGAGCGGGTGTCCTGCTCGTGAGCACCGGCCGGTCGTGACGGATCTGTTCGACGCCGCCGGCGTGGCCGCCATCGAGGCCCGCATCGACGCCTGGCTCGCGGCCGCTCGGACCGCGAACCCGGTGATCGAGGCCGTCGACCGGGCCGAGGGGGACGAGCGCCGCTGGTACGTGCGGATGCGCGGCGAGGAGAAGGACGTCATCACGGTCTGGCTCACGCTCGGCCAGCGCACGCTGCGCTACGAGACGTACGTGCTGCCGGCACCGGCCCGGCGGGCCGAGGCGGTGTACGAGCACCTGCTGCGCCGCAACGAGCGGTTCGTGGGCGCCCACTTCTCGATCGGGGACGAGGATGCGGTGTTCCTCCGCGGTGAGCTGCCGCTCGGCGCGCTCAACGAGGCCGAGCTCGACCGGATCCTCGGCACGCTCTACGCCGACGTCGAGCAGGTGTTCCCCGTGCTGGTGCGCCTCGCCTTCGCCCCCTGAGCGCCCCACCGGCCGCGTTCGCCTTCCGTGCCCGCGTGGTCGTGCACACATGGTGGGTGGACCCGGGTGGGCGGCCTTGGGGAAGACCGCTCACCCGGGTGCTGCCGGGCCACGACGGCGGGTCGTAGCCTCGGCGGTCATGGTCGATCTGGTCGTCGTCGGTGGGGGCAACATGGGCGCGGCGCTCGTGGCGGGCTTGATCGCGGCCGGCCGGCCGGTCGAGTCGCTCGGCGTGGTCGAGGTGCTAGCGCCGCGGCGCGCCGAGCTCGCCGGCGCCTTCCCGGGGCTGCTCGTCGTCGACGAGGTGCCAGCGTGCTCGTCGGCGGTCGTCGCCGTGAAGCCTCCGGACGTCCCGGTCGCCTGCACTGCGGCCGTCACCGCCGGTGCACGCCGGGTCCTGTCCATCGCCGCCGGTGTCACCGTCGCCACCTTGGAGGCCGCGTGCGGCCAGGGGGTCGCCGTCGTGCGCGCCATGCCCAACACGCCCGCGCTCGTGCGCCAAGGCGTCGCCGCCATCGCCGCCGGCAGCTCGGCCGACGCCGAGGACCTCGAGTGGGCCGAGGAGGTGCTCGGCGCGGTGGGCACCGTCGTGCGGGTGCCCGAGTCGCAGCTCGATGCCGTGACGGGTCTGGCCGGCAGCGGTCCTGCGTACGTGTTCCTCGTGGCCGAGGCGCTGATCGACGCCGGCGTGCTCGTCGGGCTGCCGCGAGCCACCAGCGACGCGCTCGTGCGCCAGCTGCTCGTCGGCTCGGCCGCGCTGCTCGATCGTGAGGGTGCCGACCCGGCAGCGCTGCGGGCGATGGTCACCTCCCCCGGCGGCACCACCGCGGCGGGCGTGCGGGCGCTCGAGGATCGCGCCGTGCGCGCCGCCTTCGCCGACGCCGTGGCCGCCGCCACGCAGCGCAGCCGGGAGCTCGCCGGCGGTCGCTGACGGTGAACGGCGTGTCACGAGACGACGAAAAAATCGTGACATGGCCCTTTTCTCACCTCCGGTCGCGTGCGTACGCTATGCACAGGTCATGACGACCAGCCGATCGGTCCTCCGATCGGGAGACGCGCCCGAGAGGGCTGCGCCGACAGAGCCGGTGCCATCGGGGGGTTGGCACCGGCTCAGTCGCGTCCGGGGGCAGTAGCGTGCCCGCACCATGGGCCGTCGCTACGACACCATCTCGTTCCTGTCCGACTACGGCTCGGATGACGAGTTCGCCGGCATCGTCAAGGCCGTCATCGCCGACCTCGCACCCCACGCCCGCGTGATCGACCTGTCGCACGGCATCGCCCCGTTCGACGTGCTTGCCGGTTCGCTGGCGCTGGCGCGCTGCATCCCGTACGTGCCGGCCGGGGTGGTCCTGGCCGTGGTCGACCCTGGCGTGGGCACGTCACGGCGGGCGGTGGCGGTCGAGGTGGCGGGTGGCGACGGGGTGCTGGTCGGACCCGACAACGGGCTGCTCGCGCCCGCCGTCGCGCTGGCCGGTGGCGCCGAGCGTGCGGTCGAGCTCACCAACGCAGCGCTGCACCTCCAGGCCCCGGGTGCCACCTTCGCCGGCCGTGACGTGTTCGCCCCCGCCGCCGCCCACCTCTGCAACGGGGCCGACCTGGCCGAGCTCGGCGAGATCATCGATCCAGGGCTGCTGTTCCCGGGCGTGATCCCCCTCCCCCGGGAGGAGGGCGGTGAGCTCATCGCCGAGGTCCTGTGGGTCGACCGGTACGGCAACTGCCAGCTGAACGTGTCGCCCGACGACCTCGCCTCCCTCGCCGCCACCGACCGGGTGCGCCTGACGCTGGTCGACGCGCTCGGCCACGAACGGGTCCGCTCCGCCGCCGTGGTCGGCGCGTTCGGTGACCTCGGCACGGCCGAGCTCGGCGTGGTGGTCGACTCGTTCGGGCTTCTCGCGATCTGCCTCGACCGGGCGTCGGCCGCCGTCGAGCTGGGGCTGGCCCCGGGCGACCGGGTCGTGCTCGGCGCACCCGGCGACGCGCCGGGCGACGCGGTGTCCAGCCCGGTGCGGCTCCGCAGCCGGGCCGGCGACGACGCAGCGCTAGCCTGATCGGCGTGCGCCCGGCCACCACGCTCACCATCGCGCTGCTGCTCGCAGCGATCCTGGTGGCCGGCGTCGTCCAGCTGCTGCTGCTGAGGACGTGACCGGGGGGTCACGCTCCGGGGGGACCATGAACCTGGCCGACATCATCGACTCGCACGACGCCGACACCGTGGCGCTCATCAGCCGCGGGCGTCCGACGACCTACGGCGAGCTGCGCGACCAGGTCGCCCGCTTCCGTGGTGGTCTGGCGGCCGCCGGGGTCACCTCCGGCGACCGCGTGGCCCTGCTGTGCGCCAACGGCCCGACGTTCGTGATCGCCTACCTCGCAGCCGTCGGTCTCGGTGCTGCGGTGACCCCGCTCAACCCGATGAGCCCGGCGCGGGAGCTGGCGGCCGAGCTCGCCGCCGTCGGCGCCGCGGCCGCAGTGGTCGACCAGGTCGGCGAGGGCTCGTGGGCGACGCTCACCGGCGACGGCTCGGCCCCGTCCGTGCGCACCGTGGTGGCGAGCGGGCCCATCGCCGGGGCGGTGACCGTCGACGAGGCGCTGCGCGCCGATCCGCTCCCGGCCGTCGACGTCGAACCTGACCACCTCGCGGTGCTCATGTTCACCAGCGGAACGGCGGGTGCGCCGCGGGCCGCCATGCTCAGCCACCGCAACCTGCGGTCGAACATCGACCACGCGCAGACCTCGCCGGGCCACATCTGCGCTGGCGACGTCGTGTACGGGGTGCTGCCGATGTTCCACATCTTCGGGCTCAACGTGGTGCTCGGTGTGAGCCTCGCCGTCGGGGCGACCGTCGTGCTCGTGCAGCGCTTCGACCCGTCCACGGCGATCGATACGATCCGCGATCGCCAGGTCACCGTGGTGCCCGGCGCGCCGCCGATGTGGACCGACTTCGCCCGTCTCCCCGACGTCCCCGCCGACGCGTTCGCCTCCGTGCGCCTGGCGCTGACCGGCGCGGCGAAGATGCCGACCGACGCCATCGATATGCTGCGAGCTCGTTTCGGTCTCGAGCTGGCCGAGGGCTACGGCCTCACGGAGGCCTCCCCGGTGGTGAGCAGCTCGGCGGGCCTGCCGATCCGTCCCGGCTCGGTCGGGCGCGTCGTCGACGGTGTCGAGGTGCGCCTGGTCGACGAGGACGGCGACGACGCGCTCGAGGGGGACGCCGGCGAGGTGTGGGTGCGGGGCCCGAACGTCTTCATGGGCTATCTCGACGACCCCGAGGCCACCGCCAAGGTGCTCACTCCCGACGGGTGGCTGCGCACCGGTGACGTGGCCACCGTCGACGAGGACGGCTACCTCTACCTGGTCGACCGGGTCAAGGACCTCATCATCGTCTCGGGCTTCAACGTCTACCCGGCGGAGGTCGAAGACGTCCTGCTCGAGCACCCCGGGGTGGCCGAGGCCGGGGTGATCGGGGTGGCGCACCCGCACACCGGCGAGGCCGTGAAGGCCTACGTCGTGGCCTGCCCGGGCGTTGATCTCGACGAGGAGGCGCTCGTCGAGTTCTGCCACGAGCGCCTCGCCCGCTACAAGTGCCCCGGGAAGGTGTTGGTGGTCGACGAGCTGCCCCGCAACGTGAGCGGCAAGCTGCTGCGGCGCGAGCTGGCGTAGGCGGCGCTCGACGCCACCAGGAACCCGGCGAACAGCACGCAGATCCCGACGAGCAGGGTCACGGCGAAGGCGCGGTCGGCTCCGATGCGCCCTGCCAGGGTCCCGCTGGCCGACAGCGCGAGGGCACCAGCGGCGATGAGGACATTGCCGGCGGCGAGGCGTCGGGGCGAGGCCACCGAACGGCGGGCGGCGCTGCCGAGGGCGGGGACGCGGCCACGGGCCACTCGCCAGGCCGACCAGAGCGCGCCGGCGATGATCACCACTGCGGGGACGGCGCTGCCGACGCCGGCGAGCACCCGGGGCCACGGACCGAAGACCTCGCTGCCCCGCGGCATCTCGTCGGCCGGCACGGGTGCGGTGAACGGCACGACGAGCATCACACCGATCGCGAAGCCGGACAGGCCGATCAGCCAGGTGCGCACCCGGTCGCCCCAGCGCACCCCGGCCAGCAGGTACACGGTGCCGAGCCCGAGCCACGGCACGTTCAGGACGGCGCCGGCGAGGAAGAACACCCGGAACGTGGCCTCACCCCAGCCCCGGCTCTCGGCCCACCACAGCGCGCCGGCACCCACCACGAACAGGGCGAGGGCGACCGTCCAGGCCAGCTCGTGGGGTCGGCGCCGGCGCAGCCACCGATCGAGCGTGGACAGCCCGAATGCGGCGGCCACCAGGGTGGCGGCGGCGGCCAGCGCGGCGTCGAGGGTCATCGGCGCCGCAGGCTATTGGTCGCCGGCGGTGATGGAGGTCGGGAGCGCCGAGCCGACTTCGTGAACACGTGCACGAGCGCATAGCCTGTCGTCTGCCATGCCCGACCGTGCCCGTCGCCGCATTCCCGAGGCCACCGTCGCCCGGCTGCCCGAGTACCTGCGCATCCTGGTCGACCTGGCGGGCGACGACGTCGACCACGTGTCCTCGGACCGGCTGGCCGAGCTGGCAGGGGTCAACGCGGCGAAGGTGCGCAAGGACCTCTCGTACCTGGGGAGCTACGGCACCCGGGGGGTCGGGTACGAGGTGGCCTACCTCGTGTACCAGATCCGGCGCGAGCTGGGGCTCAACCACGACTGGCCGGTCGTCATCGTCGGTGCCGGGCACCTGGGCCAGGCGCTGGCCGGCTACGCCGGCTTCGGCGCTCGCGGGTTCCCCGTGGCCGGGGTCGTCGACGTCGACGACACCAAGATCGGCACCGTGATCGATGGGGTGCGGGTGCGCCACATCGACGACCTGCCCCAGATCGTGCAGGGGCGGTCCGTCTCGATCGGGATCATCGCGACGCCGCCCGAGGCAGCCCAAGACGCCGCGGACCGTCTGGCCGCCGCCGGGGTCACCAGCATCCTCAACTTTGCACCGGTGGTGCTGTCGCTGCCCCGCACCGTCACCGCACGCAAGGTCGATCTGGCGGTCGAGCTGCAGATCCTGAGCTACCACGAGCAGCGCCGCGCCAGCTCGGCACTCCACGTGGTGTCACCAGCCGATGGCGGTCGGAGCGCGAGCGCGTAGGGTGGGGGAGTGACGTCAGGCGTGAGCACTTTGGCAGCAACGTGACAGGAGCGCAGTCGTGTCCATCGTGGTGATCGGTGTGAACCATCGCACGGGTCCGCTGTCGCTGCTCGAGCGGGTGACGGTGGCCCCGGACGCGCTGCCCAAGGCCGTCCACGGACTGGTGGCGCGTGAGAACGTCCGGGAAGCGGTCGTGCTGTCCACCTGCAACCGCACCGAGGTCTACGCGGTGGCCGAGCGGTTCCACGGCGCGTACGCCGACATCCGTGACTTCTTCTGCGAGCTGGGCGGTCTTGATCCCGACGAGCTGCACCCGCACCTGTACAGCCAGCACGACGACGCCGCCGTGGCCCACCTGTTCGAGGTCGCCGCGGGGCTCGACTCGGCCGTGCTCGGCGAGAGCGAGATCCTTGGTCAGGTGCGCGCAGCGTGGGAGCTCGCCCAGGTCGAGGGCGGGGCCCGGGCGACGCTCAACCTGCTCTTCCGCCACGCACTCGAGACGGGCAAGCGGGCCCGGACCGAGACCGGCATCGGGCGCTCCACGGCATCGATCTCGCACGCCGCGGTCGAGATGGCGGCCGAGCGGCTCGGCAGCCTGTCGGGCCACCGGGTGGTCGTGGTCGGGGCGGGCGAGGTGGGCGAGGGCGTCGCCCTCGCGCTGGCGGGTGCCGGCGCGGCGGACATCGCCGTGCTGAACCGCAGCGTGTCGCGCGGCGAGGCGCTCGCGGCGCGAGTCGGCGGTCGCGTGGCACCCCTGTCACACCTGCTCGACGAGCTCGTGGCGGCCGATGTGGTGCTCACCTGCACCGGCGCCGGTTCGGTGGTGGTCGAGCACGACACCGTGGCCCGAGCCGCTCGCCGCCGGTCGGGCCGGCCGCTGCTGGTGGTCGACCTGGCCGTGCCGCGCGACGTCGAGCACTCGGTCGGCTCGGTCGACGGGGTGACGCTGCTCGACCTCGACGACCTTCGCGACTGGGCGGCACGCGGGCTCGAGCAGCGCGCGGCCGAGGCCGCCACGGTCCGCGAGATCCTGGGCGAGGAGGTCGAGCGCTACCTGGTGGAGGCCACGGCGCGTCAGGCGGCCCCGCTGGTGGCCCAGCTGCACGAGCGGGCCGATGCCCTGCGCCGGGCCGAGCTGGCCCGTTTCGCCGGCCGTCTGGGCGCGCTCGACCCGGCGCAGCGCGACGCCGTCGAGGCGCTCACGAAGGGCATCGTCGCCAAGCTGTTGCACCACCCGTCGGTGCGGCTGAAGGACGACGCCGGGACGCCGCGTGGCGAGCGCAACGCGGCGGCCGTGCGCGACCTGTTCGACCTCGGCTGAGCCGTGGTGCGCATCGCCACGCGCGGGTCGCCCCAAGCGCGCACCCAGGCGGAGGTGGTGGCAGCCGGGCTGCGGGCCGCTCATCCCGGGCTCCAGACGGAGCTGGTGATCGTCGAGACCACGGGCGACCGGCGCCAGGATGTCGCGCTGCACCAGCTGGGGGGCCAGGGGGTGTTCGTGAAGGAGGTGCAGCGAGCCGTGCTCGACGGCCGGGCCGACGTTGCCGTGCACAGCGCGAAGGACCTTCCGTCCCTGGCGGCCGACGGGCTCACAGTGGCGGCGTGGTGCGCACGGCGCGACCCGCGCGATGCGCTCGTGGGCCGAGCGCTCGCCGAGCTCCCCCCGGGCGCCACCGTCGCTACGGGCTCGGTGCGGCGCCGGTTCCAGCTGGGCCTGGTCCGCGCCGACCTTCAGGTGGTCGAGCTGCGCGGCAACATCCAGACCCGCCTGGCCAAGGTGCCCGACGGGGGTGCCATCGTCATGGCGGTGGCGGCACTCGAGGTGCTCGGGCTCACCCATCTGGCGGCCGAGGTGCTGTCCGTCGAGGTCATGGTCCCCATGGTCGGTCAGGGGACGGTGGCCGTGGAGTGTCGTGGCGACGACACCGAGGCGCTGAGCACGGTCGCCGCGCTCGACCACCCGGCCACCCGCGCCGCCGTGGAGACGGAGCGGGCGTTCCTCGCCGAGCTGGGTGCCGGCTGCACGATGCCCGTCGGGGCCCTCGTGGACGGCACGGTGCTGCACACGTTCCTCGCCGACCCATCGACCGGCCGTCACGTCGTCGCCCGTGACGACCTGAGCGGGCGGGATCGCTCCGAGTGGCGCGCGGCCGGGGTCGAGGCAGCGCGCCGGGCCCGACGGGCGGTCCAGGGGTGACGAGGCCGCTGGCCGGCCGCCGGGTGGTCGTCACCCGCGCCGCCGCCCAGTCCGCCGAGCTGTCCGACCGGTTGCGCGCGCTCGGCGCCGAGGTGGTCGAGCTGGCGCTCGTGCGCATCGACGACCCGGCCGACGGCGGGGTGGCGCTGCGTCGGGCGCTCGAGCGCCTCGCCGAATACGACTGGCTCGTGGTCAGCTCGCCCAACGGGGCCGCCCGGGTGTCGGCAGCGCTGCCCGCCGGGCCGCCGCCACGTCTCGCTGCGGTCGGCACGGCGACCGCCGAGGCGCTCGGGCGAGCCGCCGACCTGGTGCCCACCCGGCAGCTGGCCGAAGGGCTCGTCGAGGTCTTCCCGAGCGGGGCCGGCCGCGTCCTGCTGGTCCAGGCCGAGCAGGCCCGTCCCATCCTGGCCGAGGGGCTCCGGGCCCGAGGGTGGTCCGTCGACGTCGTGGCGGCCTACCGAACGGTCAGCGTCCACCACGACGAGCTGCCGCCCGCGCTGTTCGATGCCGACGCCGTGCTGTTCAGCTCCGGGTCGGCGGCTCGCTCCTGGCGCGAGGTCGTCGGCGAGTGGACGCCGCCCGTCGTGGTGGCCATCGGGCCCGTCACCGCCGCGGCCGCTGGCGGGGCCGGCCTCAAGGTGACCAGCGTGGCGTCCGATCACTCGCTGACCGGTCTGATCGAGTCGCTGGCCGCAGCGCTCGACGGGGGTCCATAATTCGAGGCGGAGGGCAGGCGGCCGGGCGATCCGGAACCAGTTGGAAATGACATCTCGTCGTCATCTCGTCGGTGCGGTCGCCGCTGTCGCGGCCGTGGCACTGGTTGCCCCTGCCGCGGGCCGAGTGGCACGAGCAGATGTGCCGGGTCCCGTGACCACCCTCGAAGCATCGATCGACCCCACCACGGTGACGGCCTTCCCCAGCCCGCTGGCCTCGATGTCGGGCGACGGCCGGCTGGTGGTGTTCGTCGCCGCCGGTGGCGATGGGCGGGCCCGCAGTGTCTACCTGCGCGACCGGGAGCTCGGTTCGCTGGTGGAGCTGACGGAGCCGGCACCGGGGATGCGGACCGGGTCCAGCACCGCACCGGCGATCAGCGCCGACGGCTGTGTCGTCGCCGTCGTCACGGAGATCCCCTTCGACCTGTTCCGCGACGACGACCGCGGCGAGCGCTGGGACGTGTACCGCATGACCCTGCCCGCGTGCGGTGGGGCGCTCGGCGAGTGGGAGCTGGTGTCCGGAGGTCCGGATGGCGCGCTCGATCGAGCGGATCCGTCCTCGCCCCCGTCGCTGTCGGCCAGCGGCCAGGTGCTGGCCTTCGTCCTCGACGACCCGTCGAACGGTCCGGTCCCGCACTCCGTCTGGGTCGCCGACATGACCGTCCCCCTCGGTGAGGGCGGCCGGCTGGTCGCGTCGCCGGGGTTGCCGGCGGGGGCACCGGGTGGCGCCTACGCCTACACCGGTCAGGTGGAGCCCGCGCTGTCCGGTGACGGCCGCACCCTCGTGTTCACCACCGATGCCACGGTCGGACCGGATGGTCGCCCGGCGTGGGCCGACGGCTGGGTCGCCGGCGGCCGCGCCGTCACCCAGGTCGTGCTGTGGGAGCGCGGCAGCGACCGGCTCCCGCAGCCGGTGTCGGTTGCGCTCGGCGGGGCAGCGGACCAGCCGGCCATCTCGGGCGACGGACGCGTGGTCGCCTATCGATCGCTCGCCGGTGGGATCGCCCAGGTCCACGCCGTCGACCGTGACGTCGACGGTGACGGCGTGCTCGACGAGGCGACCGATCGGTCGGTGGAGGTCGTCAGCGCGGTTGCCACGGCGTTCGGGAAGGTGGTCGGCGACGGGCCGTCGGGCCAGCCTTCGGTGTCCGACGACGGCGAGGTCGTGGCGTTCGTGTCCAGAGCCGCGAACCTCCTGCCGGTACCGGTGCCGGGCTCGTTCGACCCGGACGACGGCACCGTGCTGCTGTCGATGCGACGCAGCGGCGAGCTGGTGCTGGCCAGCCGCCGCAGCGACGGAGCCAGCCCCGCCGCGGCCGCGAACGCCCATCCGGTGCTGTCGGCCACTGGCCGGGCGGTGCTCTACGACACGGGCGCGGCGAGCGAGATCGTCGACGGCGCCCCATCGGTCGTGGGCCGCCAGATCGTCGTCACCACCTTCCCCGTGGCGCTGTCGATGCAGGACCTCGACGTCGGCAGCGTCCCGGTCAACTGGCCGTCGCCCGGTTGGTACCTCGTCCTCGACAACGACAGCACGTCCACGTTCGTCCCCGGGGTGATCACCGTCTCCGATCCCGCCTTCGGCGTCACCGGCGGGACGTGCCAGGCGCTGGTGCCCGTGCCACCCGGGGGGTTCTGCACCCTGACGCTGGTGTTCGTGCCCCAGGTACCCGGCCCGGTCGACGCCACGCTGACCGTCGCCGAGGTCGGCTTCGGCGCCGCCTCGATCACCGTCCGGCTGCTGGGCGATGTCGGCGAGCCATCGCTGTCGGCGCTGCCGGCCGGGCTCGACCTCGGTGCGGCCGTCATCGGCAGCGAGACCGACGGCGCCTCGGTCGAGGTCACGAACGCCGGCTTCCTGCCCGTCCAGCTCGGCGCCGCGAGCATCGGCGGCGCCGCACCGAGCGACTTCCGGCTCCAGCGCGACGGTTGCTCGGGTCGGGCGCTGGCGGTGGGCGCCTCCTGCACCGTCGAGGTGCGCGCCGCGCCGACGGCGCACGGGGTCCGCAACGCGCTGCTGGTCCTGCCGACCACCGCGGGCCAGCGCACCAGCGTGCTGCTCACGGCCCGCGGCGAGCACCGGCCGGTCGTGATGGCGCTGCCGACGGTCGCTGCCGGTCAGGGTCTCGACGTGCTGGTCGGGGCGCTCCCGCCCGAGAGCCCGGTCACGATCTCGCTCGAGGGTGGGATGGGGAGCATCACCGTGGTCTCCGACGCCAGCGGTGCCGTCGCCGCTCGGCTGATGGTCGCCCGCAACGAGCGGACCGGCTTCCGGCGCGTGGTCGTGGCCGATCCCACCGAGCGCTTCGCCCCGGTGTCGACGACCGTCCTGGTCCTGGCGCCCACCGGCACCCTGGCCGCCGCCTCCCCCCTGCGCACCGCCCTGCGCCCCTGACCTCACCCATCTCCCCGAAGCGGTCAGTCGGTCGTGAGGAGGCGGCCGGAGAACGAGGTGGCGGTGGTGCACACCCCGGCGGCGGGGTCACCGGCGGCGGCGCAGGTGACCTCGAACGACAGCGTGTCGCCCTCGACGAGCTCGAGCGGGGTGATGAACTGCTTCACGTCGTCGCCGATGACGTTGTTGAGGTTCCACGCCAGCAGCACGTCGTTGTTGCGCTTGAGCGCAGCCTGGCCGGCGTCGCGGTTGGGGTTCTGCAGCACCACGTCCGTCAGTCGCAGCCGCTGGCCGGCCGGGACCACGTAGTCCTGGCGCTCCACCTCGCCCACCGGTGCGCTGACGGGCAGCCGGAACGCGTAGGCCTCGCCTTCGGCCTCGGCGCTCACGACGATCTCGCCGCCAGGTGTGGTGGCCGTGGGAGCGGTGCTGCCGGGGGTGGCGCCGCCATCGGTGACCGGGACGGTCGGCATCGAGGCGATGGCCTCGTCGACCGCTTCGCCGGCGGCATCGTCGATGGCCGGTTTGGCGACGAGGAACCACCCGCCGACCAGCGCCGCGGCGACGGCACCGACGCCGGCCAGCTTCGCCCAGGGGCGACCGGACACGATGGGTGCCTGCAGCATGGTGCCCTGGGTGACCGCCGTCGGATGGGCGTCCTGGGTGGCGTCGATGGTGTAGGCGATCGGATCCGACCCGCCCGTCCAGCGCAGTCCCCGCGCCCGTAGCTGCAGGCGGGTGAGGGCGCTCTGGCCGGGGTCGACGCCGACGGACGGCGGCTCGAAGCGTCCGGCGAGCCGTTGGGAGCCGTCGGTCAGCCCCAGCTTCACGTTGGCGTGCTGGTTGCCCTGGTTGTCGAACACCACGTCGACCGTGGCGCCCCGGCGGCCCCGCACGACCGGTTGCACGATCGTGAGGCGGCGATCGTCGAAGGCGGCGACGTCGAGCTCGGCGTCGATGGTGACGGCCTCGTCCGGCTCGCCGTGGGGGACGACGCGCAGCGTCAGCGGGGTGGGGCCGGCGGTCACGGACGGCGCGCGCGGTGGGCGCAGCGTCACCCGCACCTGCTGCGACTCGCCGGCGAACAGCGTGACGGTGGGCGGATCCAGCAGCGTCCACCCGGCGCACAGCCCGACCGCGATGATGACGTACGACTCGGTGCCGGTGCCCACGTTGCGCACGGAGAGCGTGACGCTGTGCTCCCGTCCGGGGATCACCGGGATCTCGTTGGTGGACAGCTCCGCGTAGGCCGGCACGGCGACGACGGTACTCGCCGGTACCCTTCGATCCCGTGCAACCGGCGGCCCTCGTGTTCGACCTCGACGGCACGATCGCCGACACGGAGAGCGTCGAGTACGGGGCGCTGCGCCAGGTGTTCGTGGACCACGGCTTCGACTACCCGCTCGAGCAATGGGCCCAGGTCGTCGGCCGCTCCTGGTCACCGGACTGGGTCGACGAGCTCGAGGACGCGCTCGCGTCGAACGGAGGGGCAGCCATCGATCGCGAGGCGCTGCTCGCCCGACACCGCCGGATCAAGCGCGCGCTGCTCGCCCGCTTGGTGCCCCGCGACGGCGTGATCGAGCTGTTCCAGGAGGCGGTGGCGGCCGGTGTGCCGATCGGCGTCGCCTCGAACTCGCCCGGCGACTGGGTCCGGGCCCGCCTGAGCGACCTCGGGCTGGCCACGAGCGTCGGTGCCGTGGTCACCATCGACACCGTGAGCGCTCCGAAGCCACATCCGGCCCCGTTCCTCGAGGCCTGTCAGGCACTCGGCGCCGACCCGATCGTGAGCGTGGCGTTCGAGGACTCCACCACCGGCGTGGCATCGGCCGTCGCCGCCGGCCTCTTCACGGTGGCGTGCGCCAACCCGTTGACCGCCGGTCACGACCTGTCCGCCGCGGACCTGGTGGTGGACACGCTCGCCGGGATGACGCTGGCCCGGCTCGGCGCCGACCTCGACGGCCGCGGCGGGCGGGTGAGCGACCGGCTCGCCCTCTAGCATCGAAGGTCATGCCGTTCCCCCACGAGCGTCCGCGGCGCCTGCGGCGCACCGCCGCCATGCGCGAGCTGGTCGCCCAGACCAGGTTGGGGGTCGACGACCTGGTCGCACCGCTGTTCGTGAGGGAGGGGATCGATGCGCCGGCGCCGATCCGCTCACTGCCGGGCGTCGTGCAGCACACCCGTGACTCGCTGCGGCGCGAGGTCACCGAGCTGGCCGGCCTGGGGGTTCGGGCCGTGATCCTGTTCGGTGTGCCGGCCACCAAGGATCCGACCGGCTCCGGAGCGTTCGACCCCGAGGGCATCGTGCAGCTCGCGATGGCCGACCTGCGGGCCGACCTGGGCGACCGGGTCGTCCTGATGGCCGACCTGTGCGTGGACGAGTACACCAGCCACGGCCACTGCGGCATCGTCGACCAACGTGGCGAGGTCGACAACGACGCAACGCTCGAGGTGTACGCCAGGGCCGCCGTCGCCCAGGCCGATGCCGGCGCCGACGTGGTGGCGCCGAGTGGGATGATGGACGGCCAGGTGGGGGTGATCCGGGCGGCGCTCGATGCCGCCGGGCACGCGGACACGGCCATCCTCGCCTACTCCGCGAAGTACGCGAGCGGGCTCTACGGGCCGTTCCGCGACGCCGTCGACGTGCAGATCGACGGCGGCGGCGATCGGAAGGGCTACCAACAGGACTGGCGCAACGCTCGCGAGGCCCTGGTCGAGGTCGCCGCCGACATCGCCCAGGGGGCGGACATGGTCATGGTGAAGCCAGCGGTCGCCTACCTGGACGTGATCGCCCAGGTCCGGGCGATGGTGAACGTGCCGCTCGCCGCCTACCACGTCAGCGGTGAGTACTCGATGCTGAAGGCGGCGGCGGCCAACGGCTGGATTGATCACGACACGGTCGCGCTGGAGCACCTGCACGCCATCAAGCGCGCCGGGGCCGACGTCATCCTCACCTACCTCACCCGCTGGTACGCCGAGACGGCAGCGAGCCGGGGGGCCTGAGGTGTCGAACGTGCCCGCCGTCGAGATGTCCAACGCGGCCGTCTACGAGCGCAGCTGCCGGGTGATCCCCGGG
Organism: uncultured Ilumatobacteraceae bacterium; assembly: GCA_964556225.1. Taxonomy (GTDB): domain Bacteria; phylum Actinomycetota; class Acidimicrobiia; order Acidimicrobiales; family Ilumatobacteraceae; genus CAZKVJ01. The sequence continues at coordinate 41,933 of CAZKVJ010000018.1, read as the reverse complement.
GGCGTGAACAGCAGCATCCGCGCGTTCAAGGCCGTCGGGGGCACGCCGTACATCGTGGCGCGCGCCGAGGGTCCGTACGTGTGGGACGTCGAGGGCCGGCGCTACATCGACCTGGTGCAGAGCTATGGCGCCGTGATCCTCGGCCATGCGCACCCAGCGATCACGCGGGCGGTCAGTGCCGCCGCCGCGGACGGCACGTCGTACGGTGCTCCGACGCGGCGTGAGATGGAGCTCGCCGAGGCGATCGTCGAGCGGGTGACGAGCTGCGAGATGGTCCGCCTGATGAGCTCGGGCACCGAGGCGACGAGCACTGCGGTCCGTCTGGCCCGTGGCGCCACGGGTCGGGACCGCATCGTGTCGTTCGCGGGCAACTTCCACGGCGCCACCGACGCGCTGCTCGCCGCCGGCGGCAGCGGGGTGGCCACGCTCGGGCTTCCCGGAACGGCCGGGGTGCCAGCGGCGGCGGTCGCCAACACCATCGTCGCGCCGTACAACGTGGTGCCGACCCTCGACGACCAGGTGGCGGCGGTCATCGTCGAACCGGTGGCCGCCAACATGGGCGTCATCGCGCCCGTGCCCGGCTTCCTCGAGGGCCTCCGCGCCGAGTGCGACCGGGTGGGCGCGCTGTTGATCTTCGACGAGGTCATCACCGGGTTCCGGGTCGGTGTAGGCGGGGCTCAGGCGATGTTCGACGTGCGCGCCGATCTCACCTGCTTCGGCAAGGTCATCGGAGGGGGCCTGCCCATCGGTGCCGTCGGCGGTCGCCGGGACGTGATGGAGCACCTGTCGCCCATCGGACCGGTGTTCCAGTCCGGGACGCTGTCCGGCAACCCGCTCGCCACCGCAGCCGGCCTGGCCACGCTGTCGGAGCTGACCGCCGAGCTCTACATGGAGCTGTCGGCGCGCGCCCGGCGCGTGGGGGCGCTGCTGCGCGACGCGTGCGAGGCGGAGGGGATCGCGCTGCAGGTGTCGGTCGTCGGGACGCTCGTGGGGCTGCACCTCGGCACCCGCCGTCCTGTCGATTTCGACGGCGCGAAGCAGACGGACGAGGCCGGCTATGCCCGCCTGTTCCACGCCCTGCTGCGAGAAGGGGTGGCGCTGGCCCCCGGTGCGTACGAGGCGCTGTTCGTCGGCCTCGGTCACGACGACGCCGTGATCGCGGAGCTGGGTGAGCGCGCTGCGCTGGCGGCCGTGGCCGCGGCAGCAGCCGGCGACTGAGCCGGCGCCGGGGGCGCGCCTACGCTCGGGCGGGCATGCGGCAGTTCTTCACCTGGCGGTTCTGGGCGACGATCGCCGCACTCGCGGGGATCGGGTTGCTGGTCGTCGCCACCGTGACTCGAACCGACGACGAGCTTCCCGCGGCCGCGCCGGCCGCGCCTGGGGAGCACCGCGTCGATCTGGGTGCGCTGGTGGTTGCAGCCGAGATGGGGCAGGGCTGGGGCATCGCCGACGGCGCGACGGTCGGTCAGGTGCGGTTCGTGCTCGACGACGGCAGCGCGATGTCGGTGGCACCCGGGACACCTGGTGAGCTCACCTGTGACGCGCTCTCGCAGCTCGGGGGCTGCGCGGTCCTGGCGGACCTCCTCGGCGAGGCCGTCGTGTGGTTCGCGCTCGTGCCGGCGGGCGGTGGCCAGGAGGTGACGCTGGCGCCGATCGAGGACGTGCTCGACGCCGGCCGGGAGGCTCGCCTGACCAATGGGTGGGTCGTCCCGCTCGTGGACCGGGTGGAGCGCCGCTGCGACGCCGAGTCCACCTCGTTCCGCGACTTCCTGGCCCGGTTCGGCACCGATCACGAATCGGTGTACGACCTGACCCTCGACGAGGTCGCCGCCCTGGTCTGCACGCCTGACGCGGCCTGACCGCCACCACTTGTTTGCGGCAAGGATCGCTCCAGGAGCGATGACACTCCGTCAGAAGTCAGGGGGAGGGGGCGAGGCGGGCGAGGGCGGCGGCGGCGCGGTAGCCGAGCTCGGCGGGACCGAGGCGGTCGGCGCGCAGCTCGTTCACCCCGATGCGCATCGCGGCGTCGGTGAGCAGGCGGCTCTGGAGCACCGTCGTGGTGATCCCGCGCATCACCGCAGGGCGGCCGATGGCCTCGGCGAACAGCCGGCCCACCTTGAAGTACTGCCCGTACTCGGCGTCGAGGCGCTTCGGATAGCGCGACAGGCAGGTGGCGTCGTCGCGCTCGAGCGCCTCGTGCAGCACCCCGGCGGCGAGCCGGCCCGTCTCGAGGGCGTAGCCGATGCCGTCGCCGTTCAGCGGGTTCACGGCGCCGGCGGCGTCACCGACGACGACGTAGGTGGGACCCGCCTTCGGCCCGACCGAGCCGCCGACCGGGATGCGCCCGCTCGCCGGACGCCCGGCGGGCCGCGACGGGTCGATGTCCCACCGGGCGGCCACGTGGTGCGCGAACTCCTCGAGGAGCTGCGTGGTGTTGACGCCCTTGAAGTCGCGGTAGGTCGAGAGCAGGCCGACACCGATGTTCACGGTGCCGTCGCCCTCGGGGAAGACCCAGCCGCAGCCGGGCAGCCGGTTGCCGTCCCGGTCCTCGAGGTCGAGCGATGCCTCGATCCACTCGTCGGCGTGGCGCGGGCTCTCCCAGTAGGAACGGATGGCGGTGGCGTACGGCCACTCCCGGGTCCGGAACGTGCCGATCGCCCGCCCGAAGCGGCTGTTGGCCCCGTCGGCCACCACCACGTAGCGCGCCGTCACGTCGATCACCTCGCCGTCGGGGCGCTGGGCGACGGCGCCGCGGACGAAGCCACGCTCCACGATCGGCGCGATCGCGTCGTGGTTCACGAGGAACGTGGCGCCGGCCTCCTCGGCGGCGGCGGCGATCAGCTCGTCGAGCGCGGCGCGCTGGGCCACGAAGCCCTCCGGTGGGAAGCGGTGGTGGGAGGGCCAGCTGAGCTCCTGCGAGCGTGCCCCGACGACGAGGCGGATGCCGCGGGTGCGATGGAACGCCGCCAGCCGGTCGTGCACGCCGAGGTCGATCAGCTCGGCCACGGCCCGGGGCGTCAGCGCGTCGCCGCAGGTCTTCTCGCGAGGGTGGGCCCGCCGCTCGAGCACCACGACGCGGTGGCCGTCACGGGCGAGCCAGCAGGCGGCGGCGGCGCCGGCGGGACCACCCCCGACCACCAAGACGTCGGTGCTCGGGGCGTGCTCCGTCGGCACGGGCTCAGGACCGTGGGTCGGTGCCCACGCCCTCGAGGGAGGCGAAGCTCTCGGAGCCGGCCAGCAGCGCGGCGTAGTGCTCCGACTCGGGGCCGCACCAGGTGGCGTACTCCTCGGCGTAGTCACCGGTCGGGTCGGCGCCGCTCAGCGTGTACCGCTCGTGGCACACCACGGCCAGGATCTCGGCATCGGAGAGCTGGCCGCCGAACGCCGGCATCGGGCTGCCGTTGTACTCGAGGCCGATCCGCTGACCGCCCTCGCGCTCCGGATCACCGAAGCCGATCCCGTCGTAGGGCTGAGAGCCGGTGTACACGAAGTTGAGCTGGTCCTCGATCGTGGGGAACGTCTTGAGCACCTCGCCCTGGTAGAGCGGCCGGCCGGCCCCGCCCTCGCCACCGGCGGCGTGGCAGCTGGCGCAGGCGCTCGAGTAGACCTCCGCACCGGCGGCGAGGGGACCCTCGACCGTCTCCTCGGTGGCCGTGAGGGACCGCACGTACATGAAGCCCCACAGGGGGAGCAGGCTGAGCACCGCCATGGCCCAGATGGGGATCTTCTTGCGCTGCTTCGCCGCGGCGACGTACGGGGCGTCCGGCTCCGGGGGTGCCGGCCTCGCCGGTGCAGGGGCGGCCGGCGCCGGGCTCGGCGCTGGCGTCGCCGGCGCCGGCACGGGCTCGGTGCCGCCCGCCGAGGGGGTCTGCTCGGCCGGCGCCTCGCCTCCGATGGCCTGACGCCGCTCTCGCGAGCGCTTCAGCAGGTGCTCGGGGATCTCGGTCACGGAGGTCCTTTCACGCCACGACGGTCCGCCCACGGTGCGGTCACCGTTCGGGCCGGTTCGGCGACAAGTTAGCCCTCGACGCCCTCCGCTCGGCAAACACCGCGCACACCGTGGCGTGCACGATCGCACGAGGAGTCGCTCGCGGCGCCGCCGCGTGCTAGACCCACCCCGTCGAGCGACTCGAGGCGTCGCCCCCGACCGTGCTGACCGTGCCCTGGGCCGCAAGTCCTGGACCGGAATGGTCCGCGCGGAGAGGGCGGCGACTAGAGTTCGTGCGCAGATTCACGAGGACCACACCACCGAACGGAAAGGGCACCGGCAGGCCGATGCTGGCAATCGATCCCCTTCGCTGGCCCGGGATGAACCAGGCGTTCATCGCGTCGGTGCTGATCACGCTCCTCATGATGCTGGGCGTGGTCCTCTACGGCCGCCGGCGCCCGCCGGACCGCCCCGCCACGTGGGCCGGCTCCATCTTCGGCGCCACCTACATCTTCGCCGCACTGTTCATCGCCTTCGGGGTGGTGCCCCACCAGTGGATCGACCATGCCGACAAGAACCTCGGCTGGCGCAAGGACAAGATCCTCTACGGGCCGTTCGACATCCTCGAGCCGCAGGCGCTCGGCGGCCAGTTCCCCTTCACGCTCAGCTACCAAGAGGTGCGCGACATCATCGTCGTGGTCATCCACGTGGTGTTCATCGCCTTGTTCGCCTGGCTGACGGTGTGGTGGCAGAAGCGGGGCCAGAAGGCTGGAGCCGCCCCTGCGATCGAGACCTCCACGTACGGCCGTCCTCTGGTGAAGAGCTCGTAGCACCATGGCCCGCACCGACGCCAACCCCCCGATGCCGGAGTGGTCGACCGAGTACCAGCTCGTCGAGGTCGACACCGACTACCTCTCACGGGCGGTCAAGCCCAAGCAGTTCATCCACATCGACCAGACCGAGTGCATCATGTGCGAGGGCTGCGTCGACATCTGCCCGTGGAAGTGCATCCACATGGTGACGCCGGACGCGGTGGCCGAGGCGTCGAACACCGAGCTGCCCGGCCAGGACCCGGCCGACCACGTCATCTTCATCATCGATGACGACGTCTGCACCCGGTGCGCGCTCTGCGTGGACCGCTGCCCGACGGGCGTCATCATCCTGGGCAAGGCTGGGGCCCCCGCCCTCACCGGCGACCACCACCAGCGCACCAGCAACCACGGCTACGCCTACGGCATGCGGTTCTGACAGGAGCGACGACACCTCATGGCGAAGACCATCGAAGAGCAGCCCCGTCCGACGATGAAGGACCGGATGACCAAGCTCCAGGGCTCGGTCCAGGGGAGCCAGGTCTGGAACTCGATCTTCCGTCCGGGCTCGATCTTCCGCAAGGGTTACACCGACAGCCCCCGGAACCGCTCGTACGTGATCATGAACTCGGTGCTGTACCACCTGCACCCGGTGAAGGTGAAGCGCCACGCGGTGAAGGTCAGCTACACGCTGTGCCTCGGCGGGCTGAGCTTCTTCCTGTTCATCCTGCTGACCGTGACGGGCATCTTCTTGATGTTCTTCTACCGGCCCACCGCCGCCAACGCGTGGCAGGACATCCAGAGCCTCCAGACGTCGGTCACGTTCGGGCTCCTCGTGCGCAACATGCACCGGTGGGGTGCCCACCTCATGGTGCTGTCGGTGTTCTTGCACATGGCGCGGGTCTTCTACCACGGCGCCTACAAGCCACCCCGAGAGTTCAACTGGGTGATCGGCATCGTGCTGCTCACGCTCACGCTGCTGCTGTCGTTCACGGGCTACCTGCTGCCGTGGGACCAGCTGGCGCTCTGGGCGGTGACCGTGGGCACGAACATGATGGGTTACACGCCCGTCATCGGCTCGCAGGTGCGCTTCGTGCTGCTCGGCGGTGTCGAGATCGGTGCCGAGACCCTGCTGCGGTGGTACGTGCTCCACGTGCTGATGCTGCCGTTCGTGATCGTGATCTTCATGGCCATCCACTTCTGGCGTGTCCGCAAGGACGGCGGCATCTCGGGGCCGCTGTGAGCCACCGGACGAGCGACCAGACGAGCCAAGGGGAGTGAGCTGACGTGACCGAGATCCCCGAGCACCTCCTGAAGCGTGCCCAAGCGGCCCGAGAGAAGGCCGCGTCCACCCCGCCGGCGGGGGAGGCCCCGACCGAGGCCCCGGCCGAGGCTGCAGCCCCGTCGGACTCGCGCATCCCGGCCCATCTCCTCGAGCGCAGCCGGGCCGCCCGCGCCAAGTCCGAGGGCGGCGAGGCCACCGGCGGTGGTGTGGCGGTGGCCGACAAACCCACGGCGGTCGTGGCAGCGGCCCCGGCCGGTGGCGGGGTGCCGGTGGGCGCCGGCCCCGGCGGCCACACGCAGCGGCTCCTCACCGTCGTGAAGTCCGGCTCGATCCAAGAGGTCAAGGCCCAGCCGGTGGACAAGGTGCACACCTGGCCGCACCTGTTGGCGATCGAGTTCGTCGCCGCGCTGCTCTGCACCGCGTTCTTGTTCGTGTTCTCCGTCTTCGTCAACGCGCCGCTGCTGAGGGCAGCGAACTTCAACCAGACGCCGAACCCGTCGAAGGCGCCGTGGTACTTCCTCGGCCTGCAGGAGCTGCTCACGATGTTCCACCCCATGATCGCCGGGGTGACCATCCCGGGCATGGGCCTCATCCTCCTGGGCATGACCCCCTTCTTCGACCGCAACCCGTCGAACAAGCCCGAGGACCGCAAGTTCACGATCGCGATGATGACCACGTTCCTCATGTTCTGGGCCGTGCTGGTCATCATCGGCTCGTTCTTCCGCGGCCCCGGCTTCAACTTCACCTACCCGTGGCGCGACGGGATTTGGTTCGAGCTGTGAGGCCCCGTGCACGCCAGACCGTTCCCCCCGAACCCGACCAGAGCCCTCGCCCAGCGCGGGCCACGTGAGGTGATGCTGCCGTGACCGCCGGAGCCGTCATCGCCGTCGTCGTCGTCGCCGTCGTGGTGCTCGGCGGCGTCTTGTTCCTCACCGCCGCCCGGCGCGCCGACGTGCGCGGTGCCGGTGCGCTCTCGCGGGAGACCCGTCGCGCCGACAAGCCCACGGCCGAGGCGCTGCCCGAGGCCCCGACCGGTCGCGAGGTCGAGGCCGCCGCCGCCGAGGCCCGCAGCGCGGCGCTGGTGCCGGCCACCTCGGCCGCGCCCGTCCCCTGGGTGCCCCCCGACCCGGAGGTGCTGGCGGTGACCCGCCGGCAGTTCTTCAACCGAGCGTCGGTGTCCCTGATGGGCGCCAGCCTCGGCGCGTTCGGTGCGGCCAGTGTGGCCTTCCTGTGGAAGGCCGGCGGCGGCGGCTTCGGCGGCAAGGTCTCCGTCGGGCGGATCGACGAGGTCATCACCACCATCCGCAACAACGACGGGTTCTATTACGTCGCCGAGGCCCGGACCTGGCTCACCGAGTACCCGGCCGACGCCGTCAGCAAGGCCAAGAGCGTCTACCAGCCGGCGCTGCTGCCGGGCATGGAGGCCGGTCTGGTCGCCACCTACCAGAAGTGCCCGCACCTGGGGTGCCGGGTACCCGAGTGCAAGAGCTCACAGTGGTTCGAGTGCCCGTGCCACGGCTCGCAGTACAACCAGGTGGGTGAGAAGAAGAGCGGCCCGGCACCACGCGGGATGGATCACTTCGCGATCAGCGTGGGCAACGGCAATGTGGTGATCGACACCGGCGCGGTGTTCACGGGTGCGCCCATCGGCACCAACACCACCGGCCAGGAGGCCGAGGGCCCGCACTGCATCGGTGCCGGCGAGGGAGGGCACTGAGCATGCTCGCGCTCGCCGCCACCACCATCGCGTGGCTCATCCTCGTCGTCATCCTCGTCGGGTGGGTCGTCTACCTCCTCATCAACGTGTTCGCAGGCCGCGAGGAGATCGGCGCCGAGGTCGAACTGGCGCCCAACCGCTCGCCGGGCATCCCCGACGAGGAGCTCGAGGGGCCGCGCCTCGAGCGCACCCAGCTGTTCGGCGTGCTGCTGCTGGCCGTCATCACCGTCGGCCTGCCGCTGTACTGGATCTTCGAGCCCGATCGCCAAGCCGGCGCCACGGAGGGCTGGGACAACCGGTTCGTGTCGTGGGGGTCGGAGCTGTTCGCCACCACCGCCGACGGTGGCTTCAACTGCGCCGGGTGCCACGGCGGCATGGCCGCCACCGGGGGTGTCGCCGAGTACGCCTTCACCGAGCCGACCACCGGCGAGACGGTGTCGGTGGCGTGGAAGGCGCCGGCGCTCGACACCGTGTACTACAAGTTCAGCCGTGACGAGGTGAAGTTCATCCTGGAGTACGGCCGCCCGTTCTCGCCGATGTCCCCGTGGGGTCTGGCCGGCGGCGGTCCGCTGAACGACCAGCAGATCGACACGTTGCTCGCGTACCTGGAGAGCATCCAGATCCCGCGTGAGAACTGCGACGTGGTCGATGCCGACCCGCGGCTGTGCGAGGGCGGCACCCTTCCCGCAGCCAACCAGGACGAGCTCCAGGCCACGGCCGAGGCGCTCGTCGCCGACGGCACGTACGACACGCTCGGTGAGGCACTGTTCAACATGAACCTGGGCTCGGGCACCTACAGCTGCGCCCGCTGCCACACCGCCGGGTGGAGCTTCGAGGCGCCCGAGGTCAGCGGCGGCGGCGCCTTCGGACCGAACCTCACCGGCGGCAGCACCGTGCGCCAGTTCCCGAGCGAGCAGGACATGATCGACTTCATCACCAACGGCTCGGAGTATGGGAAGCGCTACGGCCAGCAGGGCCAGGGCACGGGTCGGATGCCCGCGTTCGGTGCCATCTACACCGACGAGCAGATCAAGGCCATCGTCGAGTACGTCCGGAGCCTGTAGAGCATGTCCTCCATCTTCGCCATCGGCTGGGAACCCGAGATCCGCGGGATTCTCACGGTCCTGATCATCGTCGTCGTGCTGATGGGCAGCACGTACCTGATCCTTGCCACGAACCTCGGTGCCCGTCTCGGCTTCCTCGTCGCCTTCGCCGGCTTGTTCGGCTGGATGGCCACCATGGGTGGCATCTGGTGGGCGTACGGCATCGGCCTGCGCGGCCGGGACGCCACCTGGAACGAGGCCGAGCCCATCGCCATCGTCCTCGACGCCGGCAAGCTCGACCAGGCCGGTGCCCTCGACGAGCCGCTCGTCGTCGAGGACGGCGCGTCGTACCCCGAGATCGCCGCGGCCGCCGCTGCGGCGCTGGTGGACGAGGGCTGGGCAGAGGTCCCCGAGTCGGACCCCGGCTACGGGCAGGCCACGGCGTCGGCCGACGCGATCCTGGTGGAGGCCGACGTCGAGGGCTACGGCAGCGGTGAGCAGGTGCCGGTCGCGGTGTACGAGCGTGGGGGCGAGCGCTACCCGAAGATCGGCGATTCGTTCGACTTCTTCGCCTTCCGCCACACCCCGCACTACGCGATCGTCGAGTTCGCGCCGCTCGTGCCCACGCGCACCGAGCCGGGACGGGCGCCCGCGCCGGCGGAGATCGACGAGTCGCGCCCGCACATCTACGTGATGATGATCCGGGACCTGGGGACCCGCCGCCAGCCGGCGGCGTTCATCACCATCGGCTCGTCGATGATCTTCGGCCTGTCGCTCCTGCTGCTGTCGCGCCGCGAGCGCGTGGCCCTCGCTCATCGCCCCGGCACGGACGTGGCCACCACGGGAGCCTGATCTCGAGTGGGCCAGTACCTCCCCGTCGTCGCCCTGCTCGTGCTCGTCGTGCTGTTCGGGGTGATCAGCCTCATCGCGTCGCGCCTGCTGGCCCCACGACGACCGAACGCCGCGAAGGAGGCACCGTACGAGTGCGGCATCGTGCCGAGCCGAGAGCCACCGGAGCGCTTCCCGGTGAGCTTCTACATCGTGGCGATGCTGTTCATCATGTTCGACATCGAGATCATCTTCATCTACCCCTACGCCGTCGAGTACGAGGTGCTCGCCACGTTCGGGCTGCTCGAGATGGTCGCGTTCAGCGCTGTGTTCTTCTGCGCGTTCGTCTACGTGGTGGCTCGTGGGGCGCTCGACTGGGGTCCGCTCCAACGGGCGGCGCGCATCGACGAGTCGGTGTCGCCGGCACGCACCGCGGCCAGCACCGTGCGCCGTGTTGGGCTCGAGGGCCGGGCCGAGGAGGCGGCCTGACATGGGCATCGTCGCCGACGTCCGGCGCGACGGGCTGGCGGGGATCCCGCACAACTTCCTCACCGGCAAGCTCGAGGACCTTGTGCGGTGGTCGCGATCCCGTTCGAGCTGGCCGGCCACGTTCGGCCTGGCCTGCTGCGCCATCGAGATGATGGGCGCCGGCGCGTCGCACTACGACCTCGCCCGGTTCGGGATGGAGGTCTTCCGGGCCTCGCCCCGCCAGGCCGACATCATGATCGTCGCCGGTCGGGTCAGCCAGAAGATGGCGCCGGTGCTGCGCCAGGTGTACGACCAGATGATGGAGCCCAAGTGGGTCATCTCGATGGGCGTGTGCGCGTCGAGCGGCGGGATGTTCAACAACTACGCCATCGTGCAGGGTGTGGACCAGGTGGTGCCCGTCGACGTCTACGCGCCCGGATGCCCGCCGACCCCCGAGACGTTGATCCACGCCATCGAGACGCTCCACGGCCTGATCGAGGGCGGCGAGATCATGCGTCGCCGGGCGACCACCGGGGCGGGCGCCGAGGTGCACGTGCAGGAGATCCGCCCGGCCAGCCAGCCGGTGCCCGTCGCGCTGGAGCGGCGGTGAGTGCTCCCGAGGCGGTCCCCGACGAGCCGGCCGCGGCGACGCTGCACGGCTGTCCCCTCGTCGAGTCGCGCGGCCAGGCGGTGCTGCACGTGCCGCGGGAGCGGTACCTCGAGGTGATGAAGGCCCTCGTCGACGACGGCTACGAGATGTGCGTCGACGTCACCGCGGTCGATTACCTCCTGATGGCCGAACGGGACCTGCCCGAGGGTGTGGACGGCGAGCGGTTCGAGGTGGTCGTCAACCTGCTGTCGCTGTCGCAGCGCCGCCGGCTGCGGATCAGGGTCCAGGTGCCCGAGCACGACGCGGTGGTGGCCACGCTGTTCGACCTGTACCCGGGCACGGAGGCGCTCGAACGCGAGGTCTACGACCTGTTCGGCATCGCCTTCGAGGGCCACCCCGACCTGACGCGCATCTTGATGCCGGAGGACTGGGACGGCCACCCGCTGCGCAAGGACTACGAGGTGGGCCGCATCCCCGTCCAGTTCAAGGGGTCACCGGCGTGACCACTGCCGACACCGTCCGCCAGACCGGCGAAGGTGCGCAGGAGCTGCGGCCGCGCAGCGAGCTCGGCGCCAAGGAGCTGCTGCGCGAGGTCGGCGCCGTGCTGCGCATGAGCGAGGCCGACGCCGCCGAGCTGGCGCTGGTCCAGTCCGACCCGGACGAGGACCAGACGATGATCATCAACATGGGTCCGCAGCACCCGAGCACCCATGGGGTCCTGCGGCTCATGCTCGAGCTGCAGGGTGAGACCGTCCTGCGCTGCAAGCCGATCGTCGGCTACCTGCACACGGGCATGGAGAAGACCGGCGAGGAGCTCACGTACCTCCAGGGCGGCACGAACGTCACCCGCATGGACTACGCCTCGCCGCTCAACAACGAGCTCGTGTTCGCCATGGCGGTCGAGCGCCTGATCGGCATCGACGGCGAGATCCCCGAGCGGGCGCAGTGGATCCGGATGCTGATGTCGGAGCTCAACCGCATGAGCAGCCATCTGCTGTTCCTGGCCACGAACGGCATGGACATCGGTGCGGTGTCGATGATGCTCTACGGCTGGCGCGAGCGCGAGGAGGTCCTGCGCTTCTTCCAGTCCGTGACGGGGCTGCGGATGAACCACAACTACATCCGCCCGGGAGGCGTCGCTGCCGACCTGCCGCCCGGCTGGCGCGACGAGGTGGCGCGTCTCCTCGACCTGCTCCCCGAGCGCCTCGACGAGTACGACGTGCTCATGACCGCTCAGCCCATCTGGCGCGACCGGCTCCAGGGCGTCGGTGCGATCACACCGCAGGAGGCCGTGGCCCTCGGCGCGACCGGTCCGATCCTGCGCAGCACCGGCGTGGCGTGGGACCTGCGCCGCGACCTGCCGTACCTGCACTACGACGAGGTCGACTTCGACGTGATCGTCGGCAGCTACGGCGACTCGTTCGACCGCTACGCGATCCGCCTCAACGAGGTCCGCGAGTCGATGCGGATCGTGCGCCAGATCCTCGAGCGGATGCCGGCGGGGGACTACCGCATCCAGAACAAGAAGGTGACCCCGCCGCCGCGTGCTCGCATCGACGAGTCGATGGAGGCGCTCATCCACCACTTCAAGCTCTTCACCGAGGGCTTCAAGGTGCCCGAGGGCGAGGTGTACGTGGCCATCGAGAGCCCGCGCGGCGAGATCGGCTGCTACCTCGTGTCGGACGGCTCGGCCAGGCCGTACCGGATGCACATCCGGGGCCCGTCGTTCGTGAACCTCCAGACCCTGCCCCACATGATGCGTGGCGGCCTCGTGGCCGACGCGGTCGCGGTGATCTCCTCCGTCGACCCCATCCTCGGAGAGGTCGATCGATGAGCATGCAGAGCGAGCCGGCATGAGCCGGCTGAGCGACGCCAACGTGGCGGTGGCCCGAGAGATCATCGCCCGCTTCCCGCGCCCGAAGAGCGCGCTCATCCCGCTGCTGCACCTGGCCCAGGAGCAGGACGGGTACGTCACGAACGAGGCGATGGAGCACATCGCCGAGCTGGTCGGCACCACACCGGCCGACGTCTACGGCACGGCCAGCTTCTACGAGATGTTCAAGTTCGAGCCCGTCGGGCGGTACTGCATCAACATCTGCACGAACATCTCCTGCCAGCTCCTCGGGGCCTGGGACCTGCTCGAGCACGCCGAGCAGGTGTTGGGCATCAAGGCCGGCGGCACCACGCCGGACGGTCTGATCACGCTCGAGGACGTGGAGTGCATCGCCGCGTGCACCGAGGCACCGGCGCTGCAGGTCAACTACCGCTACCGGTACCTCGTCACCCCCGCCGACTTCGACCGCCTCGTCGACGATCTCCGCGCCGGTCGGCTGGCCGACGAGGTGCCGCCGCACGGCACCCTAGCCCTCGTCCGCCAGAAGACCTCGCAGGGGTGGGCGAACCTCGGGGTCGAGGCCCAGGCACGGGTGGATGCGCGATGAGCGAGCGGGAAGCGATGAGCGAGGAGCCGTCGTACCTGACGCCGGGGCTGGTGCCCACGGCCGAGCCGATCCTCACGACCCGCTTCGACGTTGCCGACGGGCATGCCTACGACGGCTATGTCCGCACGGGGGGGTACCGGGCCCTGCGCCAGGCCGTCACCTCGATGACGCCCGACCAGGTCACCGCGGCGGTCACCACCAGCCAGCTGCTGGGTCGCGGCGGGGCTGGGTTCCCCGCCGGCACCAAGTGGGGGTTCCCGCCCGCAGGCGTGTTCCCTCGCTACGTCGTGGTGAACGGTGACGAGAGCGAGCCGGGCACCTACAAGGACCGCCTGCTCATGGAGCGTGACCCCCACCAGCTCCTCGAGGGCATCATGCTCACCTGCTTCGCGGTCGGGGCCGAGCACGCCTTCTTGTACGTGCGCGGCGAGATGGCCCACGCCCAGGAGCGCCTGGCCCAGGCGCTCAACGACGCCTACGCCCACGGCATGGTGGGGCGCAACATCTGCGGGTCCGACTTCTCGGCCGACATCACGCTCACCTGGGGTGCCGGCGCCTACATCGTGGGCGAGGAGACGGCGCTCATCGAGAGCCTCGAGGGCGAGCGGGGCATGCCCCGGCTCAAGCCGCCCTACTTCCCGGCCGCCAAGGGGCTGTACCTGCAGCCGACGATCGTCAACAACGTCGAGACGCTGTCCAACATCCCCTGGATCGTCCTGAACGGGGGCGATGCCTACGCCGCCATCGGCGCTCCCAGCTCCACCGGCACCCGCATGTTCGCCGTCAGCGGCCACGTCCGCCGGCCCGGGGTGTTCGAGGTGCCGAACGGCATCACGACGTTCCGGATGCTGTTCGAAGCGCCCGAGTACTGCGGCGGGCTGCGGCCGGGCCGCTCCCTCAAGGCGTTCATCCCCGGTGGCGCGTCGGCGATGTGGTTCTTCGACGAGCACGTCGACCTGCCGCTCGACAAGCCCACCGTCGACCGGGCCGGCAGCATGCTCGGGTCCGGCGCCATCGTCGTGATGGACGACACCACCGACATCGTCGCGGCGTGCTGGCGGGTCGTGCGCTTCTTCGCCCGCGAGAGCTGCGGCAAGTGCACCCCGTGCCGCGAGGGCACCACCTGGCTCGAGCGCATCTTGCGCCGGATCCTCGACGGCGCCGGCCGGCCGGAGGACCTCGAGCTGCTCTTCGACGTGAGCGAGAGCATCAGCCCGGGGCTGGCCTGGCCGCCCCGCCAGACCACGATCTGCCCGCTCGGCCCGTCCGCGGTGTCGCCCATCGCGTCCGCCGTGAACCGGTTCCGGTCCGAGTTCGAGCACTACGTGCACCACGGCCGCCCGATCGACGGCGTCGCCGCGGTCCTCGGTGGAGCGCACGCCCATGTCTGAGACCCCCACGTCCCAGCTCCCGGACACCGAGGTGACGCCGGAGGAGGAGGCCGCCGTGCCGGAGCTTCCCGGCGTGGCGATGACCATCGACGGTCGCTCGCATCGGGCGACGCCCGGCCAGCTCGTCATCGACGCGTGCGAGGACGCCGGCGTCTACGTGCCGCGCTTTTGCTACCACCACCGCATGGACCCGGTCGGCATGTGCCGGCAGTGCCTGGTCGAAGTCGACGGGCCGCGCGGGCCGATGCTGGTGGTGTCGTGCATGACCACCGTGGCCGAGGGGCAGGTCGTCCACACCCAGTCCGACACGGTGAAGCGGGCCCAGGAGGGCGTGCTCGAGCTGCTGCTCGCCAACCACCCGCTCGACTGCCCGGTGTGCGACAAGGGCGGCGAGTGCCCGCTCCAGGACCAGGCGATGACGCACGGCCCGGGCGAGAGCCGCTACGTCGAGGAGAAGCGGCACTACGCCAAGCCGATCCCGATCAGCGACCTCGTCCTGCTCGACCGCGAGCGCTGCATCCTGTGCGACCGGTGCACCCGCTTCGCCGAGGAGGTCGCCGGCGACCCGCTCATCAGCTTCACCCAGCGCGGCAACGCCACGCAGGTCAACACGTTCCCCGACCATCCCTTCGCGTCGTACTTCTCGGGGAACACCGTGCAGATCTGCCCGGTGGGAGCGCTCACGGCGACGCCGTACCGGTTCAAGGCCCGGCCGTGGGACCTCGAGCAGCGTGAGAGCACCTGCACCACCTGCGCGGTCGGCTGCCGCACGGTCGTGCAGTCCAGCCGTGACGAGCTCGTGCGCTACCAAGGCCTCGACAGCGATGCCGTCAACTGGGGCTGGCTGTGCGATCGCGGCCGCTTCGGCTTCCAGGCCACCAACAGCGAGGACCGCCTGACCCACCCGATGGTGCGCACCGCCGACGGCCACGCGCCGACCACGTGGGGGGCGGCGATCTCGGCCACGGCCGATCTCGTCCGCCGCGCGCTCGACGAGCGCGGGCCGGCCGGGGTGGCCATCCTCGGCGGTGCCCGCGGCACGAACGAGAGCGCGTTCGCGTGGAGCCGTCTGGCACGGGCGCTCGGCGTCGACCAGCTCGACGCCCAGCTCGGCGACGGCCTGCCGGCCTCGGTGTTCGAGCTGCCCCAAGCCACCATCGCCGACGCTGCGAGCGCGGCGACGGTCGTGCTGCTCGGGCCGGACCTCAAAGAGGAGCTGCCGGTGCTCTACCTGCGCCTGCGCGATGCCGCCGAGCGCCGCCGCACCCGCATCGTCGAGCTGGCCCCGATGGCCACCGGCCTGTCGCCCTACGCCTGGATCAGCGAGCCGACGCTTCCCGGAACCCAGGCCCCGACCGTGCGGTCCGTGCTGTCACGCCCCGAGGTGGCCGAGCAGCTCGGCGCCGGCCCGGTGGTGGTGGTGGCCGGGCGTTCGAACCTGGCCGAGGCGCCGGAGCACGTGATGGCCGCCATCGACGAGGTGCTCGCGGTCGTGCCCGCTGCCACGGTGCTGCCGGTACTGCGGCGCGCCAACGTGCGGGGGGCGCTCGCTGCTGGGCTGGCACCGGCACCGGGTGGCGACGGCGCGCTGGGCATCCTGCGTGCTGCGGCCGAGGGGCGCATCGGATGCCTGGTGCTGCTCGGCGCCGACCCGCTCGCCGACGTGCCCGATGCGGAGCTGGCTCGCCGGGCACTGGCCGGGGCAGGGGCGCTGGTGGCCGTCGACACCTTCCTCACGGCCTCGTCGGGTCTGGCCGACGTGGTGCTGCCCGCCGCCATGGCCGGCGAGCAGGACGGCTCGACCACGAACCTCGAGGGCCGGGTCAGCCCGGTGGCGCAGAAGGTCACGGTGACCGGCACCGCCCGGCCGGACTGGATGATCGCGGTCGAGCTGGCCGCTGCGCTGGGCCACGACCTGGGCATCGAGTCCGTGGCTGACGCGCAGGCCGGTCTGGCGTCGACAGTCCCGGCCTTCGCCCCGGTCACGGCCACCACGATGGCGGCGGCGCGCGACGGCGTGCTGCTCGCCCGTCCCACCGGCCGGCGTGTCCCGGTCGACGCTCCCGCCGTGCCGGCGCTCAGCGGCTACGGCCATCGCCTCGTGGTGAGTCGCACCTTGTACGACCAGGCGGTGGGCACCGTGCACTCGCCGTCGCTGGCCAAGCTCGCTGGTGGCGCCACGGTCCACGTGCACCCGCTCGACTGCGAACGCCTCGGCGTCACCACCGGCACGGAGGTGAAGGTGACGGGCACCCAGACCTCCGTCGTGCTCGGGGTCGTCGCGGATGCGCGCGTCCCGCGGGGCACCGCGTGGGCACCGTTCAACCGCCCCGGCGCCGACGTGCGCGTCCTCCTCGACGGCTCGGCATCGGTCGTCGACGTCCGCCTGGAGTCGCTGTGATGGCCGGTCTCGTCGCCACCGACCCCCTCCTCATCGGCGAGCTCACCGCCGGCGACGTGGCGATCGTGCTGCTCAAGGTCGTGGTGATCTTCGTCGTCGGACTGGTCGCCACCATGTTCATGGTGTGGTTCGAGCGCAAGGCCATCGCCGGCATGCAGAACCGCGTCGGACCCAACAAGGCCGGGCCGTTCGGCATCCTCCAGACGCTGGCCGACGGCATGAAGCTGTTTTTCAAGGAGGACCTGCTGCCGGATCGCGCCGACCGGTTCGTGTTCCGGCTGGCGCCGTTCCTGTCGCTCGTGCCGGCGTTCCTGGTGTTCGCGGTGATCCCGCTCGGCGGCGACTACCGCGACAACAACCAGGGGCTCGTCGAGTGGTTCGGCCACACCACGCGGGTGCAGCTCGCCGACCCACCGATCGGCATCCTGCTGGTGCTGGCGCTGTCGTCCATCGCGGTCTACGGGATCATGCTGGCTGGCTGGTCGTCCGGGTCGAAGTACCCGCTCCTCGGCTCGGTGCGGGCCTCGGCGCAGATGATCAGCTACGAGGCCGCGCTCGGGATGTCCGTGGCCGCGGTGCTGCTCGTCACCAGCACGCTCAGCACCTCGGGGATCGTCGCTGCGCAGGGATCCATCGGGCAGTGGAACGTGCTGCTCACCGGGGTGGTGCCGTTCGTGATCTTCCTGATCGCCGCCACGGCCGAGCTGAACCGGCCGCCGTTCGACCTGGTCGAAGCCGAGCAGGAGCTTGTCGGCGGGTTCAACACCGAGTACTCCTCGATCCGGTTCGCGCTCTTCTACTTGGCCGAGTTCATGAACACGGTGACGATGTCGGCCATCATCGTCACGCTGTTCTTCGGTGGTCCCCAGCCGCCGAAGGTGTTCGACGTCGAGCTCGACCTCCCGCTCGTGAACAACGGGCTCGAGGGCACCATCTGGTTCCTGGCCAAGGTCTTCGTGTTCCTCTACATCTACGTGTGGCTCCGGGCCACGCTGCCCCGCTTCCGCTACGACCAGCTGATGGACCTGGGCTGGAAGGTGCTGATCCCGGCGTCGCTCGGGTGGTTCATGCTGCTCGCCGCCATCCGCGTCGGGCGCGAAGAGGACTGGAACGTGGCGGTGACCACCGCGGTGTCGATGGTCGTGCTGCTCGTCTGCCTGCTGCTGCTGTGGGCGGCCGTCCGGGTCAGCGGTCGGGCCCGCCGGCGCGAGGGGGCGATGTTCTGATGGGTTACCTGGGTGGGTTCCTCGTCACCGGGCGCCAGCGCGGGGCGGCCAAGCGGGTCACCACGGAGTACTCGGGCGGGCGTGCGTACCGGAAGGGCAAGGGCGAGCGCCACGACGCCAAGATCCCCAAGCCGGTGCGCCTGCACGGCCGTCACGTGCTGAACCGCTACGAGGACGGCATGGAGAAGTGCATCGGCTGCGAGCTGTGCGCGGGCGTCTGCCCGGCGCGCTGCATCTACGTCCGCGGCCGTGACAACGATCCTGCCGCGCCGGTGTCGCCCGGCGAGCGGTACGGCTTCGTCTACGAGATCAACTACCTGCGCTGCATCCACTGCGACCTGTGCGTCGAAGCCTGTCCCACCGAGGCCATCACGGAGTCGAAGCTGTTCGAGTTCAGCTTCACCAACCGCGAGGACGCCATCTACACCAAGACCGAGCTGGTGGTCGACGACGACGGCCGGCCCCGCCAGCTGCCGTGGGAGGACTGGCGCGAGGGCGAGGATCTCGAGCTCTCCGGCTGGATGCGGGCCACGGCGCCGTCGGGGGATGCGTCCTTCGTGGGCGTCGTCGGCTGGAGTGGCGACCTCGGCCACGGGGTGCGCGATGCCGAGCCGGCCCAGGCCGACAGCGACGGCCGGGAGCAGCACCCCTGATGGACTTCTTCGTCTTCGTCTGCGCGGCGCTGATGGTGCTGATCGGTGCGCTGGGCGTGATCGTGCGATCCAACCCGGTGCACGCCGCGTTGAGCCTGGTGCTGACGCTGTTCGGGATCGCCGTGCTGTTCGTGATGCAGGACGCCCAGTTCTTGGCCGCCGTGCAGGTCATCGTGTACGCCGGCGCCATCGTCGTGCTGTTCCTGTTCGTCATCATGCTGCTCGGCGTCGACCGGTCGGAGAACCTCCGCACCGAGCCGATCGCCGTGCAGCGCTGGCTGGCGGCGATCGTGGGGGTGGGCCTCCTCGGCCTGCTGGGTGCGGCGATCGTCGTGACCCGCGGGACCATCGCCACCCGGGGCTCCGGGCTCGATGTGGCCGACGAGCCGCTCGCCGGCGACGCAGCCGGAGCGGTCGCCGACCACGACGCCAACCTCCGCCAGCTCGCCACGTCGGTGTTCGGTGACTACGTGCTGGCGTTCGAGCTCACGTCGGTGCTGCTCGTGGTGGCCGTCGTCGGCACGGTGGTGCTGGCCCGACGCTCGAGCCGTGGGGGCGCCACGGTGGCCGGGCCGGAGAAGGTGGGCTGAGCGTGCTGAGCGCCCTCGAACCCACCGCGACCTGGTACCTGCTGCTGGCCGCCCTGCTGTTCACGATCGGTGCCGTCGGCGTGCTGGTCCGGCGCAACCCGCTGGTCATGTTCATGTGCATCGAGCTGATGCTCAACGCCGTGAACCTGACCTTCGTGTCCCTGGCGGCCACCCTCGCCGACATCGACGGTCAGACGGTGGTGTTCTTCGTCCTCGTCGTGGCCGCCGCCGAGGTCGTGGTGGGGCTGGGCATCATCGTGTCGATCCTGCGGCGCCGCCCCGGTGCGACCGCCGACGACATCTCGGCGCTGAGGGGATGATCGCGATGGCGCGGGGTCGTGTGGAGGGGATCGGATGATCGAGGCGGTCTGGCTCATCCCGGCGCTGCCGCTGTTCGGGTTCTTGGTGCTGGTCGTGTTCGGCCGGCGACTCGGCGAGCCGCTCGCCGGATGGTTCGCAGCGGCCATGGTGGCGGCCTCGTTCCTGGTGACGGTGGCGGTGCTCGTCGACCTGGCGTCGCTGCCGCTCGAGGAGCGCTCGCACGTCGAGGTGCTCTGGTCGTGGCTGCCGGTCGGTTCGCTCCAGGTCGATCTGGCGTTCCTCGTCGACCCCCTCAGCATCACGATGGCGCTGTTCGTCACCGGCATCAGCGCGCTGATCCACGTGTACGCCATCGGCTACATGCACGGTGACGCGAACTTCACGAAGTTCTTCTTGTACCTCAACCTGTTCGTCGGCTCGATGCTGGTCCTCGTCCTGGGTGCCAACCTCCCGGTGACGTTCCTCGGGTGGGAGGGTGTGGGCGCCTGCTCGTACCTGCTCATCTCGTTCTGGTTCACCAGCGACGCCAACGCCACGGCCGGCAAGAAGGCGTTCATCACGAACCGGGTCGGCGACTTCGGGGTGATGATCGCCATGTTCCTGGCGTTCGGCGCCACCGGTTCGCTGAGCTACCTCGGCATCAACGAGGCCGCCGAGACGGGTGCGCTGTCGGCGGTGACCGCCACGGCCATCGTGCTGATGCTGCTGGTCGGCGCCGCGGGCAAGAGCGCACAGCTGCCGCTGTACCTCTGGCTCCCCGACGCCATGGCCGGCCCGACCCCGGTCTCGGCGCTGATCCACGCGGCGACGATGGTCACCGCCGGCGTGTTCCTGCTGACGCGGATGAACCCCGTCATCGCCGCCAGCTACGACTGGGTGCCCGATGTGATCGCCGTGGTCGGCGTCGCCACGGCGCTGTTCGCGGCGTCGATCGCCGTGGCGCAGAACGACATCAAGAAGGTCCTCGCCTACTCGACGATCAGCCAGCTCGGCTTCATGTTCCTCGCCGTCGGCTCCGGTGCGTACGTGGCCGCGATCTTCCACATGATCACCCACGCGTTCTTCAAGGCGCTGCTGTTCCTCGGCTCGGGCTCGGTCATCCACGGCATGCACGGCGAGCAGGACATGCGCCGCATGGGAGGGCTGCGCCGGCTGATGCCGATCACGTTCGTCACGTTCATGGTCGGCTGGCTGGCCATCGTGGGCCTGCCGCCGTTCTCGGGCTTCTGGTCGAAGGACGAGATCCTGCTGTTCGACCTGGCGAACAACCGGCTGCTGTACCTGGTGGGTCTGGTGGCGGCGCTGCTGACCGCCTACTACATGACGCGCCAGGTGATCATGGTCTTCTTCGGGAAGGCCAGGTGGGCCGGGGCCGGCGACGAGCACGAGGCGCTGCACCCGCACGAGAGCCCGCCCGTGATGTGGGTGCCCCTGGTGGTGCTGGCCGGGCTGGCCGTCACCGGTGGCGCGCTCAACCTGCCGTTCGACGACGACCTCAAGCTGCTCGAGAAGTGGCTCGAGCCGGTGGTCGAACCGGGCGAGGCCGTCATCGACGCCACGACCGCGTACGACTGGAAGTACCTGCTGATGGCCGTCGCCGCCACGGTGACGATCGTCGGGGTCGCCAGTGCCTGGGTGGTGTATGGCCGGCGCAAGGTGCGACCGATCGAGCCGAAGGTCCTCGCGCACGGCTGGTACTACGACGAGGCCGTGTCGGCGTTCATGGGTGGGCCGGGGCGCGAGGGCTTCGAGGGCGTGCTGTGGGCCGACACGCACATCATCGACGCCTCCGTCGACGGCGTCGGCCGGCTCGCCACCGGTGGCGGTGGTCTGCTCAGCCGGCTGCAGAGCGGCATGGTGCGCACCTACGCCGCCGTGGTCGGTCTCGGCGTCGTTGCGCTGCTGGCGTGGTTCCTTCTGCGGGGGATCCTGTGATGCTGGCCGAGTCCACCTCGGAGCTGGGGTTCCCGATCCTCGCCATGCTCGTCGCGCTGCCCGCCGTCGGGGCGCTGGCGGTGACCCTGATGAGCAAGCGGCGCCCCGAGCTCGTGCGCATCACCGGCCTCGCCTTCGCCGTGCTCACGGGGGCCCTCAGCGTGTGGCTGCTCACCGCGTTCGAGACCGGCGTGCCCGGCTTCCAGTTCGAGTCGCAGCACCAGTGGGTCGAGACGTGGGGTATCTCGTGGCACGTGGGCATCGACGGCATCTCGCTGTTCCTCGTCGTGCTCACCGGGGTCCTGTTCCCGTTCGCGCTCTTGGGCGCCGACCCCCATCACGACGAGAAGCCCTACCTCGCGTGGCTGCTGCTGCTCGAGGCCGGCGTGATGGGCAGCTTCGTGAGCCTCGACCTGTTCCTGTTCTTCATCTTCTTCGAGATCGTGCTGGTGCCGATGTACTTCCTCATCGGCGGCTGGGGCTACGACCGGCGGATCTACGCCGCCACCAAGTTCTTCCTCTACACGATGTTCGGCTCGGCGTTCCTGCTGGTCGGCATCATCGCCACCGCGTTCTTGGCCCGGTCCTCGGTGGGCTACCTCACCTTCGACCTCGTCACCTTGGCCGAGCGGGCCGAGTTCGCGAGCGTCACCGGGCGGCTGCTGTTCTTCGCGTTCGCCATCGCCTTCGCCGTGAAGGTGCCGATCTTCCCGCTGCACACCTGGCTCCCCGACGCCCACACCCAGGCGCCGACGGCCGGCTCGGTGATCCTGGCCGGCGTGCTGCTGAAGCTCGGCACGTACGGGCTGCTGCGCTTCGGGCTCTACCTGTTCCCCGCCGCCGCCGTCTGGGCGCGACCGCTGCTGCTCACGCTCGGCGTGATCGGGATCCTGTGGGGGGCGATCGCGGCGACGATGCAGACGGACCTGAAGCGCCTGGTCGCCTACTCGTCGGTCGCCCACCTCGGCTTCATCGTCCTCGGCACGTTCGCCATCACCACGCAGGCCATCACCGGCGGGGTGATGCAGATGGTCAACCACGGCGTGTCCACCGGGGCGCTGTTCCTCCTCGTGGGGTGGATCTACGAGCGCCGCCACACTCGGGAGATCTCGGCGTTGAAGGGGCTCCAGAAGGCGGCGCCGGTGTTCGCCGCCGCGTTCACGGTGGTGATGTTCAGCTCCATCGGCGTGCCCGGCACCAACGGCTTCGTCGGTGAGTTCCTCGTGCTGATCGGGTCGTTCCTGACCGCTCGCTGGTGGACCGTGGTCGCCACCACCGGCGTGATCCTCGCCGCGCTGTACCTGCTGTGGGCCTACCAGCGGGTGTTCCACGGCGAGCCCGACGACGACAACGCCGAGGTGGCCGACCTGCGCTGGCGCGAGGGTCTGGTGATCCTGCCGTTCGTGGCCGTCATCGTGGTGACCGGGCTGTTCCCGAAGCCGATGCTGTCGCGCATCGAGCCGAGCGTCGAGGAGCTGATCGTCCACGTGGAGGAGCGCAGCGACTTCCGTGCACCCGAGCCGATCGGTGGCGAGGGCGGCGAATCCAGCGACAGTGGAGAGTCGGAGAACGGCGAGACGGAGGGAGACGGCTGATGGGCGCGCTGGTGGCCCAGGTCGACGCGACCTTCGTCGGCCCCGAGATCGACTGGTTCGCGTTGTCACCGTTGCTGGTGCTGCTCGGTGTCGGCCTGGCGCTGCTCCTCACGGCGGCCCTGACCCCGCGGTGGCCCCGCCACCTGTACGCCGCCGTCGCCTCCCTCGGTGCCGTCGCCGCGACCGTGCTCTGCATGGTGCTGTGGGCCGACGTCTCCGACGACGGGCCGCAGACGCTCATCCGAGGGACGCTGGCACTCGACCACTTCGGGCTGTTCGCGGCGATCGCCATCTGCATCGCCGTGGTGCTCACCTGTGGGGTCACCACCGACCAGCTCGGCGCGCAGGGCGAGGACGCGCCGGAGCCGTACGCGCTGTACCTGATGGCGGCGATCGGCGGCATCGTGATGGCGGCGGCGCTCGATCTGGTCGTGCTGTTCCTCGGGCTCGAGATCCTGAGCCTGTCGCTGTACGTGCTGGCGGCCAGCAACCGCCGCCGGGCCGAGAGCCAGGAAGCCGGGCTGAAGTACTTCGTGCTCGGCGGGTTCTCCTCTGCGTTCCTGCTCTACGGGATCGCCCTCGTGTACGGCTCCACCGGTGAGACCCTCTACACGGGTGTCGGGGCGGTGCTGTCCGCCGAGGTGTTCCTGAACGGGAGTGGGGCGCTGCTGCTGGCCGGGGCGGCGCTCTTGCTGGTGGGCCTGGGCTTCAAGGTGAGCGCCGTGCCGTTCCACATGTGGGCGCCCGACGTGTACCAGGGGGCGCCGAGCCCGGTGACCGGCTTCATGGCCTCGGCCGGCAAGGTGGCGGCCTTCGCCGCGCTGCTGCGGGTGCTGCGCACGGCGCTGGCCACCCGGGCCGACGACTGGCGGCCGATCATCTGGGTGCTGGCGGTGCTGACGCTGCTGGTCGGCGCGCTGCTGGCCATCGTCCAGGCGAACGTCAAGCGCATGCTGGCGTACTCGTCGATCACCCACGCCGGCTTCGTCCTCGTCGCGGTCGAGGCAACCGGCCACGTGGCCGATCCCGAGTCCGTCGACGGGCTGTCCGCGGCGATGCTCTACCTGATGATCTACGTGGTGCTCGTCATCGGCACGTTCGCCGTGGTGACGCTGGTGGCGCGGGCGAGCGACGGCAACAGCGACCTCGCCGCCTTCCGAGGTCTGGCCCGGCGCCGGCCGGGTCTGGCGCTGGCCGTGACGGTGCTGCTGCTGGCGCAGGCCGGCGTGCCGTTCACGTCCGGGTTCGTGTCGAAGTTCGCAGTGATCGAGGCGGCCGCGGTGGTGGACAGCTACGCCTTGGCGCTGGTGGCGATGATCGCGGCCGTGATCGCCGCCATGCTCTACCTGCGGATCATGATCAGCATGTGGCTGGCCGACGGCGACGCCGACGCGCCGCGTGTGCAGGTGTCGGTGTCAACCGGTCTGGTGCTCGCCGTGTCGGTGGGCTTCACGCTGCTGGTGGGGATCTTCCCCGACTGGCTCATCGAGGCGAGCGAGCAGGTCGTCACCCTCGCCCGCTGAGCCCCTCTCTCCCTCCTCGTTCTGGCTCTTCTCGTTCGTGGGGGGTGGCGTTCAGGCGGCGCCAGGTGCCGGCCACGAGGAGCCGCACGCCGATGGCGATGGCCCGCTCGTCCACGTCGAAGTGGCCGGCGTGGAGGTCGAGGCGGGGTCCGGGGCCGGCCGGGTCGTGCGTCCCGAGACGGACATAGGTGCCCGGCACCTGGCGCAGGTACCACGCGAAGTCGTCACCGCCCCAGCTCTGCGGGGCCTCGGTCACCACCCCGGGGCCCAGCTCGGCCGTTGCCGCCGCGGCCACCAGCGCCGTTACGTCGACATCGTTGACCACCGGTGGGACGCCACGGACGTGGTCGATCTCGACCGAGGCCCCGCTGTCGGCGGCCGCGTGAGCGACCGCTTCCCGCACGGCGGCGGCCAGCACGTCCCAGACCTCGGCCGACGGGGTACGCACCGACGCGCGCAGCGTGACGTGCGCCGGGATCACGTTCGGGGCGTCCCCGCCGTGCACGGCGCCGAAGACCATCTTCACCGGTCCCAGGTGCTCGACGTCGGCCCGCACCCGCTCCGGCACCTCCGCTAGCACCCGCCCGGCCACGCGGAGCAGGTCGACGGTCAGCTCGGGTCGCGCCGTGTGGCCACCGGGCCCGCTCAGGCGGATCGTCACGGTGTCGGCGGCCGAGGTGATGGGTCCCGGCCGGACCCCGACGTGGCCGACGTCGAGCTTGGGCTCGCAGTGCAGGCCGATCATGGCGTCGACGCCGTCGAGGGCACCGGCGGCGATCACGTCGAGGGCACCGCCCGGCACCTGCTCCTCGGCGGGTTGGAACACCGAGCGGACCGAGCCGGGCAGCAGCTCGGCCAGGTGAGCGAGGTAGAGCGTCGCGGCCACCAGCACGGTGGTGTGCACGTCATGGCCGCAGGCATGGGCCACGCCCGGCACGGTGCTGCGGTAGTGCACGTCCTTCTCGTCGTCCATCGCCAGCGCGTCCAGGTCGGCCCGCAGCGCCACCCGGGGCCCCGGCCCGCCCTCGATGTCGCAGATCAGCCCCGTCCCACCGCTCAGGATCCGTGGCGCCAGCCCCGCCACCTCGAGCCGCTCCGCCACGAACGCCGTGGTGGCCAGCTCCTGGCCACTCGGCTCGGGGTGGGCGTGGAGGTGGCGGCGGATCGCGATCAGCTCGTCGTGGTGCTGGTCGAGCCACACCCGCAGGCGGGCCCCGAGCACGTGCTCGTCGTTCACCGCGTCCTGCCTCCTCGCCGGTGCCGTCGGGTCGCGGGGTGCTTCATCGGCCGGTGACCTCGACGACGTCGTATCCGGCCTGGCGGGCGGCGGCCAGCACCTCGGCGGCGTGGCCGCGGCCCCTCACCTCGAGCACCGCCTGCACGCCCGTCTCGCGCACGTGCAGGTCGACACCTTCACGGACGTGCTCGACCTCGATGAGGTTCGCGCCGCAGTCGGCGAAGATGGCGAGCAGGCGGGCCAGCCCGCCCGGGCGGTCGGTGATGCGGGCGAACACGATCAGGCGCCGGCCGACGTTGGTCTCGTGGCGGCGGATCAGAGACGGGACCACCCCCAGGTCGACGTTGCCGCCGGACAGCACCACGCACGTCGTGCCCGATCGGGCCGGCGCGACCCGCTCGGTCATGAGCGCCGCGACGCCGGCCGAGCCGGCCCCTTCGACGAGGAGCTTGGCCCGCTCCATGAGCAGCAGCATCGCGTCGGCGACCGCGTCCTCGTCGACCACGACCACGTCGTCGAGCCACTGCTCGACGAGCGGGCGGGTGACGGCGCCGGGGCGCTTCACCGCGATGCCGTCGGCGAGGGTGCTGACAGCCCCCTCCGGAACGGGCTCGTTGGCGTACGGCGCGCACGCGCCGGCCTGCACCCCGATCACCCGGACCGACGGCGCCGCCCGCTTGACGGCGAGGGCGATCCCACTCGCCAGACCCCCGCCGCCGAGCGGGACCACGACCCGGCGGAGGTCCTCGACGTCGTGGAGCAGCTCGAGGCCGAGGGTGGCCTGGCCGGCGATGACGTCGACGTCGTCGTACGGGTGGCAGAACGCCATGCCGGCCTCTCGGGCCCTCGTCTGGGCTGCCGCCACGGCATCGTCCAGCGAGGCGCCGCCCTCGACCACCGTCGCCCCGTAGCCGGCGCACGCCTCGACCTTGGCGATCGGGGCCCCGGCGGGCACGAAGATCTCGCACGGCAGCCCTCGCGTGCGGGCGGCGAACGCCAGCGCCTGGGCGTGGTTGCCGGCGCTGCCTGCGGTCACCCCGCGCGACGCATCCGGCCCGAGCGCGGCGAGCTTGGCCAGCGCGCCGCGGATCTTGAACGAGCCGGTGCGCTGCAGGTTCTCGGCCTTGAGCACCACGGTGCCGCCGCACGCGTCGCTGAGCGCGGCCGACGACGTGACCGGGGTGTGCTTGACGATGCCGGCGCCGGCCTGGCGCGCCCGCTCGATCCGTTCGGGGTCGACGGGATCGGCGTCCATGCGTGCCGTACGGTACAAGCCGTGCGCGGCCTGCTGATCGCCAACGACGCCGACGGCGATCCCGGCCTCGTCGGCGAGCACCTCGCCCGGCGGGGCTGCACCCTCGAGCGGTGGGCGCGCGAGCTGTCCGGAGGCTGGCCGCTGCTGGATGCCCCCGACCTCCCGGACCTCGTGGTGCTCCTGGGCAGCGACTGGTCGGTCTACTGGCCTCACGTGTCGACCGAGGTCGCCGCCGAGCAGGCGCTGGTGCGGGCCGCACACGACCGCGGGATCCCACTGCTGGCCATCTGCTTCGGAGCCCAGGTCGTGGCCAGCGCGCTCGGCGGGATCGTCGAGCGGGCACCGTGGCCCGAGATCGGCTGGCACCGCGTCGACAGCCTCGCGCCGGACGTCGTCCACCCCGGCCCATGGATGCAGTGGCACTCGGACCGCTGCACGCTGCCGCCCGGCGCGACGCTCCTGGCGACGAGCCCGGTCGGCCCGCAGGCGTTCCGTCTCGGTCGCACGCTCGCCGTGCAGTTCCACCCCGAGGTGACCTCCAGCATCGTCGAGCGCTGGTCGGCCGGCGCCGGAGCGGCCGAGCTCGCCGCCCACGGGGTCGATCGCGACGCGCTCCTCCGGGAGACGGCCCTCCGGGTGGAGCAGATCCGTCCCGCCACCGAGCGGCTCGTCGACGAGGTCCTCATGCTCGTGCGCTGAGGTCGCCGAGCGCCTCCTCACGGCCCTCGGCGGGAGGGCTACCCTCGATCGCCGTGGACCTGCACCCCTACGCCGGGCGGTACCCGGTCGTGCGCACGTTCCCCGAGCGGGGCCGTCCGCGCGACGAGGTGCTCGCCGAGATCCGCGAGATGTCGGCCGTGGAGGACGCCCCGTACCAAGAGGGGAAGATCTCAGGCTCCATCTACTCCGGCGACGAGGACCACTACGCGTTCTTGAACCACGTGTTCGGCCACTACAGCCACGCCAACGTGCTCCAGCGGGACATGTACCCGAGCGCCACCCGGTTCGAAGGCGAGATCATCGCCATGGCCGCCGACCTGTTCCACGGCGGGTCGGTGCCGGGGGTTACGCTGTCGGGCGAGGGCGTGTGCGGCGTGATCACCAGCGGCGGCACGGAGAGCCTGATGAACCCCCTGCTCGTGTACCGGGAGCGCGGGCGGGCCCGGGGGATCGAGCGGCCGAACGTGGTGCTGCCCGTCACCGCCCACCCGGCCTTCGACAAGGGGGCGCACTACTTCGGGATCGAGCTCCGCAAGGCCCCCGTCACCGACGCCTTCGTGGCCGACGTCGATGCGATGGCGGCGCTGATCGACGACAGCACCGTGGCGCTCGTGGGCAGTGCGGGCACCTATCCGCACGGGCTCGTCGACCCGATCGCTGCCTTGTCGGAGCTGGCGTTGCGCCACGACATCGGCCTGCACGTCGATGGCTGTCTCGGCGGGTTCATCCTGGTCTGGGGCCCCGAGGTCGGCGTCAGCGTGCCGCCCTTCGACTTCCGTCTCCCGGGAGTGACCTCGCTGTCCGCGGACACCCACAAGTACGGCTTCGGGCTCAAGGGCTCCAGCGTGCTGCTCTATCGCAACCCTGAGCTGCGCCGGCTCCAGTACTTCGTCGTCGCCGACTGGCCGGGTGGGCTGTACGCCTCGCCCGGGATGAGCGGCAGCCGCAGCGGGGGGATCATCGCCGCCGCCTGGGCGGCGCTCGTGACCCTTGGCCGTGAGGGCTTCCGACGCATCGCCGAGGACATCTTCCGCACCGCCGCCAGCCTGCGGGCCGCCATCGAGTCGCACCCCGAGCTGCGCGTCCTCGGCGACCCCCTGTTCAACGTGGCGTTCAGCCACCGGCCGGACTCGGGGATCGACATCTTCCACGTCAACGACCACCTCGCCGCGTGCGGCTGGCGTCTGAACGGGCTCCAGCTGCCGCCCGCCGTGCACTTCTGCGTCACCCGGCCCAACACCGCGCCCGGGGTGGTCGACCGCTTCGCCGACGACCTGGCCGCCGCGGTGGCCTACGCCCGGGAGCAGGCGGCGGCCGGTGCTGCCCCCCGCAGCGGCGCGTTCTACGGCGCCGGGGGCGTCGACCTGCCCCGAGACGTGGTCGCCGCCGGCATCATCGGCTACCTCGACGCCACCCAGAGCCTCCCGCCCCACCCCTGACCGCACAGAGGGTCGGGTTTGTGAGCGGATTCACGGGCCGTAGTAGCGTCGGCGCCGATGTCAGAGTTCCTGCGGTCCTGGCTCACCGTGCTCTGGTTCGGCCTCACGGCAGTGCTGCTGTCGGCGATCCTGCTGGGTCTCGCCGCCCTCCTGCGCCCCACGCGGCCGAACGCCGACAAGCTCATCGCCTACGAGAGCGGTGTCGATCCGGTGGGCGAGGGATGGTCGCAGAGCCAGATCCGCTACTACGTCTTCGCCCTGCTGTTCGTGATCTTCGACGTCGAGGCCGTGTTCATCTTCCCCTGGGCCACCCAGCTCGAGGAGTACGGCACGTTCGGGCTGGTGGTGATGCTGGCCTTCATCGTGCTGCTGCTCGACGGGCTGTTCTACGCCTGGAAGAAGGGTGTGCTCCGGTGGGCCTAGTCGACCGCGGGCGGATGCCTGCCCCGCTGACCAAGCTGTTGAACCTGGGGCGTTCCTACTCCATGTGGGTCTACCAGTGGGGTCTGGCCTGCTGCGCCATCGAGATGGGCGCAGCGTTCGGCTCCCCCCGCTACGACGTGATGCGCCTCGGCGTGATCCCGCTGCCGGCCAGCCCGCGCCAGGCCGATCTGGTCGTCATCTCCGGGACGGTCACCGACAAGATGGCGCCAGCGGTGCGCCGCCTCTACGAGCAGATGCCCGACCCGAAGTACGTGATCTCGATGGGCAGCTGTGCGAACTGCGGCGGCCCCTACTGGGACAGCTACAGCGTCACCAAGGGCGTCGACCAGCTGATCCCGGTCGACGTGTACGTGCCGGGGTGCCCGCCCCGGCCCGAGGCGCTGCTCGAGGGCGTGGTCCTGCTGCAGCGACGGATCCGCACCGAGGACATGGGGGCACGCTGGCGCGGCGAGGGCACGGTGCCGATCGTCGTCGGCCAGAAGGATCGAGCCGGCGAGCGAGGTGAGCCGAGTGTCGTCAACGGCTGATCCGTCGACGGTCGACTCAGTGGCGGGCGAGCTCCCGGGCGACTCGCTGCGCGAGGGCATCGTCGACCGCCTTCGCGAGGCGCTCGGTGAGGACCTCGTGGACACGCTGGTCAAGCCCGGTGACGACGTGTGGGTGCGGGTGCGCACCGATGCGTGGCGCCGAGCGGCCGAGGTGCTGCGCGACGACCTCGGCTTCGAGTACTTCTGCTTCCTGTCGGCGATCGACTGGATGCCCTCGCCGTTCGGCAAGGGGGAGGACGACCCCACGCAGCCGCCGCCGGAGCGTGACGACACCGTTCGCCAGGGCTACACCGGCGGCGACGAGCGGTTCCAGGTGCTGGCCCGGCTGGTGAACCCGAACCTGCACGTCGGCATCAACGTGAAGGCGGACGTGCCGGCGGCGTCGATGACGGTCGACTCGTGGGTCGGCGTGTTCGCCGGCGCCAACTGGCACGAGCGCGAGGCCTGGGAGATGTTCGGCATCCGCTTCGCCGGCCATCCCGATCTGCGCAACCTGTACCTCCCCTCGGAGTTCGAGGGGCACCCGCTGCGCAAGGACTTCCCGCTCATCGCGCGGATGGTCAAGCCCTGGCCGGGGATCGTCGACGTCGAGCCCCTGCCCGGCGACGACGCCGACGAGCCGAGCGCGCAGGAGCCCGCATGACCATGATCGGCGACCGCCAGCAGCTCGCCTACATCGCGTCGCAGGCCGCCGACGCCCGGGTCAACGTCGAGCTCGAGACCGAGGGGATGACCCTCAACATCGGGCCCCAGCACCCGGCGACCCACGGGACGCTGCGGATCATCGCCCGCCTCGACGGTGAGCAGGTCGTGTGGGCCGAGCCGATGTGCGGTTACATGCATCGCGGCTACGAGAAGCTCACCGAGGTCCGCTCGTACCCGCAGGTGACCACGCTGGTCAACCGCATCGACTGGCTGGGGAGCTTCGCCAACGAGGTGCCGTTCATCCTGGCGGCCGAGCAGCTCATGGAGATCGAGGCGCCGGCCCGAGCACAGTGGATCCGCACGATCCTGTTCGAGCTGTCGCGAATCGCCAACGTCGGGCTCTTCCTCGGCGACCTCGGCGTGCAGCTCGGCGCGATCACCCCGGTCTTCTTCGCCTTCCGCGACCGCGAGTACGTCCTGAACCTCATCGAGGGGGCCACGGGCGGGCGCTTCCACCCGAACTTCGACCGCATCGGCGGTCTGAAGGACGACCTGCCGAAGGGCTGGGTCGACGAGACCCGGGCCGTGATGAAGCGGATGCGCACGTTCTGCGACGAGATCGAGGAGCTGCTCTTCGGCAACGAGATCTTCCAGAGCCGCACCCGTGGCATCGGGGTCATCCCGCGCGAGGTGGCGCTGCAGTACGGGCTGTCGGGCGCCAACCTCCGGGCCAGCGGCGTCGACTGGGACCTGCGCCGTGACCAGACCCTCCCGATGGCGTGGAACCAGGTCGACTGGAAGGTCTGGACCCACCCCGACGGCGACAGCTTCGCCCGGTGCTGGGTCCGCCTGCAGGAGGTGCGCGAGGCCACCTCGATCGTGGACCAGCTGCTCGACGGCCTGCCTGCCGGGCCGATCATGGCCAAGGTGCCGCGCATCATCAAGGTGCCCGAGGGTGAGGCCTGGGTCTCCACCGAGAACCCGCTCGGCGAGATGGGGTACTACGTCGTGTCGAAGGGCGACCTGGGGCCGTTCCGGGTGAAGATCCGCTCGGCGAGCTTCAACAACATCAGCATCACCCCCTGGGTGCTGCGCGGGGTGTACGTGCCGGACATCATCACGATCCTGGCGTCGCTGTACTTCATCCTCGGAGACATCGATCGATGATCGCTGCCCTCGCCGCCGACCTGCCGTACTGGGCGCAGTCGCTGCTGCGCGTGCTGGGTGGGATCATCGCCGTGCTGCTGCCGGCGGGCACGATCGTCTACCTGTTCCTGTTCAAGATGATGTCGTTCATGCAGAGCCGGCTCGGCCCCATGGACGCCGGGCCCTACGGCTCGCTACAGCTCGTCGCCGAGGTCGGCAAGTGGTTGCAGAAGGAGGACACCGCGCCGGAGCGGGCGGACCGGTTCATCTTCCGGCTGGCGCCGATCGTCGTGCTGGTCTCCACGTTCCTGCTCGTCGCCGTGGTGCCGTTCGGGCCGGACGCCTGGTTCACCGACTTCGAGTCCGGCGTGCTCTACGCAATGGCCGTCAGCTCGGTGAGCGTGCTCGGCATCCTCATCGCCGGCTGGGCCAGCGCCAACAAGTACTCGCTGCTGGGTGGGCTGCGGGCCGCTGGCCAGCTGATCGCCTACGAGCTGCCGATGGTGCTGGCCGTGATCGGCGTCGTCATCCAGGCCGGCACGATGAACCTGAACGGCATCGTCTGGGCCCAGACCAGCGAGCAGGCGGCGATCTTCGGCTTCAACGGGATCGGCAACCCGTACATCTTCACCCAGCTCCTCGGGTTCTTGATCTTCATGATCGCCGTCCAGGCCGAGCTCACCCAGGCGCCGTTCGACATGCCGATCGCCGAGTCGGAGCTGGTGTCGGGCTACATGACCGAGTACTCCGGCTTCCGGTTCCTCATGTTCTTCATCGCCGAGTTCGCCACCGCCGGCGTGTTCGCGCTGATCGCCGCCGTGCTGTACCTCGGCGGGTGGGCGCTGCCGTTCGCGTGGTTCGGCTGGGAGAGCGCCGCGGTCTTCGACGTCTCGGGTGTGCCGGACTGGATGAACCTGGCCGGCCCGCTCATCATGTTCACGAAGATGCTCCTGCTGGTGTTCCTCATCATGTGGGTCCGCTTCAGCTACCCCCGCTTCCGTGAGGACCAGCTCCAGTCCTTCGCCTGGACCGTCCTGATCCCGCTCGCCGTGCTCAACATCGTGGTCACGGCGGTCCTGAAGGTGGCGTTCTGATGCCCGGCCGTCCCAAGGTGCCCGGTCTCGTCAAGGGTCTCGGTGTCACCTTCAGCACGCTGATGACCACGGTCACCAAGGGCGCCAACACGGTGCAGTACCCGCACGAGAAGGAGGCCCCCCCGCTGCGGGCCCGCGGGGTGATCGCGCTCAAGGAGGACAACTGCACGGCGTGCATGCTGTGCAGCCGCTCCTGCCCGGACTGGTGCATCTACATCGAGGCCCACAAGGAGCTGGCGCCGCCGCGTCGCGCCGGTGGCAAGCCTCGCCAGGTCAACGCGCTCGACCGCTTCGACATCGACTACGCGCTGTGCATGTACTGCGGCATCTGCGTCGAGGTGTGCCCGTTCGACGCCCTGTTCTGGAGCCCCGAGTACGAGTACAGCGAGGTGCGCATCGCCGACCTGCTCCACGACAAGACCCGCCTGGGTGAGTGGATGGAGACCGTGCCCGAAGCGCCCGAGCTCGAGGCGGGCGCCGAGAAGAAGGGCAAGAAGTGATGGTCGCCCAGAACCTCGCGTTCGGGATCATCGCCGCCATCATGGTGGTGGGGGCGGTCCGGGTGGTCACGGTGCACAACGTGGTCCACGCCGCGCTGTGGTTGGTGCTGGTGCTGAGCGGCGCCGCGGCGCAGTACATCCTTCTCACGGCCGAGTTCGTCGGCATCACCCAGATCCTCGTGTACGTGGGTGCGGTGATGGTGCTGTTCCTGTTCGGCACGATGCTCACCCGGGCCAAGCTCGGCAAGGAACAGGACCTGAACAACCAGCGCTGGGTGCTCGGCATCCCCGTCGCCGTGGTGCTGCTCGCCGCCATGTCCGTGGCGCTGATCAGCTCGTTCGAGGACGAAGAGCTCCCCGACGACGCTGCCGTCGTCTCGGTGCGTGCCATCTCCGACGAGATCCTCGGCCCGTACCTCATCCCGTTCTTCGGGTTGTCGTTCCTGCTCGTCGCCGCCGTCATCGGCGCCATCGTCCTGGCGCGCAAGGACTGAGGGGGCCGCTCGTGCTGGTCAACCAGTTCCTCCTGCTCGCAGCGACCCTGTTCTGCATCGGCGTGTACGGCGTCATCGCCCGGCGCAACGCCGTGCTGGTGCTCATGTCCGTCGAGCTCATCTTGAACTCGGTGAACCTGAACCTGCTGGCGTTCGCGCTGCGGTCCTCGTCGGTCGAGGTGGCCGCCACCGGCAACGTGTTCGCGCTGTTCATCATCGCGATCGCCGCGGCCGAGGTCGGCGTCGGGCTGGCGATGGTGATCCTCGTGTACCGCAACCGGCGCTCCATCGCGCTGGACGAGCTCTCCGAGATGAAGGGCTGACGGATGTTCTCAGTGCTGGCCGAGGAGGCCTCGTCGGGCTGGTTCCTCGAGCACGCCTACATCATCCCGCTCGTCCCGGCGGCCATGTTCTTCGTGATCATGCTGGTCGGTCGGCGGTTCCCGCTGAAGGGCGCCGAGCTGGCGATCCTGTCGATGGTGACGTCGCTGGTGATGTCGGCCGGCGCCGCGTACCAGTGGATCCAGCGGGTCGACTCGGTCGACGGGGCCGAGGGCGAGTCGGCGGGCCGCTGGCTGGGCGGGCTCGGGCGGGCGCTCGTGGCCAGTGAGGGCGGTCACTCCGAACCGTTCGTGCGACCGGTCATCACCCGGTTCTCGTGGTGGGAGATCGGCCCGTTCGACTTCACGTGGGGATCCCAGGCCGACGGCCTGTCGGTGATGCTGCTGTTCGTCGTGTCGTTCATCACGACGCTGGTGATGATCTACTCGATCGAGTACATGCGGGGCGACCGGCGCTTCACCAGCTTCTTCGCCGCCCTGGCGCTGTTCGCCGCCGGGATGCTGTGCATGGTCTCCGCCGAGAGCATGGTCCAGTTCATCCTCGGCTGGGAGATCATGGGCCTGTGCTCGTTCATGCTCATCGGGCACTGGTGGGAGGAGGACTACAACAGCCGCTCCGCGTTGAAGGCCTTCTACACCGTGCGCGTCGGCGACATCGGCCTGCTGGTGGGCACGTCGATCATCTTCTTCAGCGCCAACGGCTTCACCCAGGAGAACTTCGGGGTGTCGGGCTTCAGCATCGAGGGCATCCAGGCATGGGCGCTGTCGGGCACGGCCAGCTCCACCGCCATCACGATGGGCGCCGTCGCCCTGTTCTGCGCCGCCATCGGCAAGAGCGGCCAGTTCCCGCTGCACACCTGGCTCCCCGATGCCATGGCCGGCCCGACCCCGGTGTCGTCGCTGCTGCACTCCTCCACGATGGTCGTCGCCGGTGTGTTCCTGGTGGCCCGGCTGTACCCGGTGTTCTGGGAGGGGATGGGCATCACCGACGGGGCGGTGAACTTCATCACCGTCATTGCCGCCATCACCATCGTGATCGCCGCCGCGCTCGCCTTCGTGCAGGACGACATCAAGAAGGTGCTCGCCTACTCCACCATCAGCCAGCTCGGCTACATGATGCTGGGCCTCGGCGCGGGCGCGTGGCTGCCGGCCGTGTTCCACATCTTCACCCACGCCTACTTCAAGGCCGGGCTGTTCCTCGGGGCCGGCTCGGTCAGCCACAGCGGCTCCCACCACAGCTTCGACATGCGCAAGGACATGGGCGGCCTGGCCAGGAAGATGCCCATCACGGCGACGTGCTGGATCGTCTGCTCGCTCGCCCTGGCCGGCATCTTCCCCCTGGCCGGCTTCTTCTCCAAGGACGAGATCATCGACAACGTGGGCCACAACGGCTACGGCGTGTTCATGATCGTGGCGCTGGTCGGCGCGTTCATGACCGCGGCGTACATGACCCGGGCGACGTACCTCACGTTCTTCGGCGAGCCCCGGGGAGCGGCGGCCGGCGGTGAGGCGCACGAAGCCGCCCATGACGAGGCGGGCATGGCGCCGGCGCTCGCCGGTGCCGACGCCGCGCACGCGCACGACGCCGTCGACGTGCACGATGTCGTCGATCACGGCGACCACGGTCACGGGGCCGACGACCACGCCCACGCCGAGCACCACGGCCCGCATGAGTCCGGCCCGCTGATCCTGGTGCCGGTCGTGATCCTGTCGTTCCTCGCCATCGTGGCCGGCCTCACGAACGCGGTGCCCTTCGGTGAGCGCTGGGAGCGCTTCAAGACCTACGTCGAGCCCTCTCCCGTCGTGGTCGTCGACACCGAGTTCGTCGCCGGCGGCCCCGGCGAGGGCCTGCGCGCCGTGGTCCCGGCCGAGGAGGAGACAGAGGGCGAGGCCGCCGCCGAGGGATGCGGGTACACGCCGCCGGAGGAGGGCTACTGCTTCTTCCCGGAGATCTCCCACGCCAGCTTCAAGTGGAGCAAGGCGCTCATCTCCCTCGGGCTCGCCGTGGCCGGCATCCTCGTCGGCTGGTTCGCGAGCGTCGCCCTCTACACCAAGCGCTCGGGTGCCCTGGTCGGCCTCACCGACCGTGTCCGGCCACTCGGGGTCGGGTACCGGTTCCTGCGCCGCAAGTACTACCTCGACGACGCCTGGGACGGCGTGGCCCACGCCACCGCCCACCCCATCGCCCAGGTCGCCTACTGGATCAACCAGCACGTCATCGACGCCGTCGTGAACACCGCCGGGCGGGTCACGCGCGACGTCGGGCGCTGGGTGTACCGCAACGTGGACCAGCGAGTGGTCGACGGCACCGTCAACGGCATCGGCGCGGTCGCCGAGGAGTCCGGCGAGGTGCTGCGTCCCACGCAGTCCGGCAAGGTCAGCCAATACGGAGCACTGCTGTTCAGCGCCGCCGCGGTCGGCGCGCTGGTGCTCGTCCTCATCAACACCTAGGAGCCATTCGGGATGAACGTTCTCCGCGACCAGAACTGGGTGCTGACCGTCGGCACCTTCCTCCCGCTCGTCGGCGTGGTGGTGATGCTGTTCGTGCCCCGGCGCGACGAGGCAACCCACAAGCTGATCGCGCTGGTGACCGCCGGCGCCACGCTGGCAGTCGGCATCTACACCCTCACCCAGTTCGACTACGACCAGGCCGGCACGCTGCAGTTCTTCGCGAACACCGAGTGGATCCCCCCGCTCAAGTCCGGGTACACGATCGGCGTCGACGGGATCAGCCTGCCGCTCTATGTGCTGTCGATGCTCGTCACCTTCCTGGTGATGGTGTACAGCCTCGACCACATCCCGGCTCCGGGGAACCCGAAGGCGTTCCTGATGCTGATGCTCGTGCTGCAGGTCGGCATGGCGGGCACCTTCATCGCCCAGGACCTGATCCTGTTCTTCGTGTTCTTCGAGCTCGTCCTCTTGCCGATGTACTTCATGATCGGCGTCTGGGGCGGCGAGCAACGCCAGTACGCGTCGCTGAAGTTCTTCCTCTACACGATGTTCGGCTCGGCGCTGATGCTGGTCGCGTTCCTGGCGCTGTTCTTCAAGACCGGGGCGGAGAGCTTCAGCATCCCCTTCCTGGTCGATGCGGGCGCCGGCATCAGCCACACCGCGCAGATGTGGATCTTCGCCGGGATGTTCATCGGCTTCGCCGTCAAGGTGCCGATGTTCCCGTTCCACACGTGGCTCCCCGACGCCCACACCCAGGCGCCCACCGCCGGCTCGGTGATCCTGGCCGCGATCCTCCTGAAGCTCGGCACGTACGGCTTCATCCGTATCGCCATGCCCGCGCTGCCCTTCGCCGCCAAGGAGTGGGCGCCGGTGATCGGCATCCTCGCCGTGGTGGGCATCATCTACGGCGCGCTCGGGTGCCTCGCCCAGTCGGACATGAAGCGCCTCATCGCCTTCTCGTCCGTGGCCCACATGGGCTTCGTCATGCTGGGCATCGCCACCATGACCGAGTTCGGCTGGAACGCCGCCGTGTTCGGCATGGTCGCCCACGGTCTCATCACCGGCATGCTCTTCTTCATCGCCGGCAGCGTGAAGGAGCGCTGGCACACCCTGCAGATCTCCGACCTCGGCGGGATGCTCAAGACGACGCCGAAGCTGGGCTGGATCTTCGGGTTCTGCGCCATGGCCTCGCTCGGCCTGCCCGGCCTGGCCGGGTTCTGGGGCGAGTTCCCGGCGATCCTGTCGGCCTACCAGCCGGCGCCGGTGCTGTCCGTCGAGCTGTTCCGCACGTTGATGGTGATCGCTGCGCTGGGCACCGTGCTCGCCGCGGGCTACCTCCTGTGGCTCTTCCAACGCACGGCCATGGGCGAGCCGAAGGTGCACGTGGCTCACAGCGTCGGTGCTGCCGCGAACGACCACCACGACGCGGGCGACGACGTCCACGACGTGAACGTCTACGAGTGGGTGGCCTGGAC
This sequence comes from uncultured Ilumatobacteraceae bacterium, assembly GCA_964556225.1. Lineage (GTDB taxonomy): Bacteria > Actinomycetota > Acidimicrobiia > Acidimicrobiales > Ilumatobacteraceae > CAZKVJ01. The sequence continues at coordinate 3,380 of CAZKVJ010000018.1, read as the reverse complement.
GCCGTTCCTCGTGGGCATCCTGGTGCTCGGCATCGTGCCGAACCTGCTGTTCAAGATGACCAACCCTGCCGTCGAGGTCGGCGTCGCGATCGCCACCCGAGGGTTCGGGGGCTGACCGGTGCTGTCCGCCCTGTCGAACGCGCTGGTGGGCCAGGCCACGGGCTGGACCGCGCCCGACATCGACTACCACGCCTTGGCACCGGAGCTCATCCTGGGTGTCGGGCTGTTCCTGCTGCTCCTCATCGAGGTCAACACGGAGCGCCAGAGCAAGTGGCTCACGGCGGCGTTCACCGGTGTGGTCCTGCTCGCCGCGCTGGTCCCCGTGATGACGCTGGCGGTCGACGAGCCCTACACCCGTGAGCTGTTCGGCGGCCGGTACGTCATCGACGAGTACAGCCTCACGTTGAAGGCGCTGTTCCTCCTGGTCGGCTACGTGGTGGTGCTGCTCTCCACCACCTACGTCGAGGAGGGCGACTACTACGAGGGCGAGTACTACCTGCTGCTGCTCTCGAGCGTGCTCGGCATGGTGATGATGACCTCCAGCCGCGACCTGATCAGCATCTTCGTCGCCTTGGAGCTCTTGTCGATCCCCGTCTACATGCTGGCGGCGTGGCGCAAGCGCTCCGCCCGCAGCAACGAGGCGGGCGTGAAGTACTACCTGCTCGGCGTGTTCGCCTCGGCGGTGATGCTGTACGGGATGTCGCTGCTGTACGGCGTCACCGGCACCACGCTGCTCACCGACATCGGCCGGTCGCTGACCGTCGAGGGCCAGTTCTCGGCCGTGTCCGCGCTGGCGATCGTCTTCGTGCTCGTCGGCTTCGCGTTCAAGGTGTCGGCCGTGCCGTTCCACCAGTGGGCACCCGACGTGTACGAGGGCGCGCCCACCCCGATCACCGCCTTCTTGTCGGTGGCGTCGAAGGCGGCGGGCTTCGTGGCGCTGGTGACGCTGATCTACATCGCCTTCCCCCAGGGGGGCGACGTGTGGCAGCCGTTGCTCTGGGTGCTGTCGGCGCTCACGATGACCGTCGGCAACCTGTTCGCGCTGCGCCAGACGAACATCGTGCGGATGCTGGCGTACTCCTCCATCAGCCAGGGTGGGTTCATCCTGATGCCGCTCGCCGTCGCGGCCACGGGCGGTGCGGCGGCCGCGGCGCTGCAGTCCGTGGTGGTGTACCTGCTGGTCTACGCGGCCACGAACCTCGGCGCCTTCGCCGTGGTGCTGGCGGTCAGCCGCCGCACCGGCAGCGGCGAGATCGCCAGCTACGGCGGGCTGTTCTCGTACGCCCCGGGGCTGGCGGCGCTGATGACGGTGTTCCTGGCGTCGCTGGCCGGGGTGCCGCCGCTGGCTGGGTGGATCGGCAAGTTCACCGCCTTCACGGCCGTGCTCGACGCCGGCTCCACCTGGGCCTACGTGCTGGCGGTCATCGGCGCGGTGAACTCGGTGGTGGCGTTCGGGTACTACGGGCGGGTCATGCGCGAGATGTGGATGGCGCCCGTGCCCGAGGGCGCCGACACCCGGCCGCTGCGAGTGCCGGGTCCACTCGTCGCCTCCCTCGGGATCACCTTCGCGGCGACCATCGCGTTCGGTGTGTTCCCCGGGATCGTCACCCGGTTCGGCGACCTCTCCGACCTGACCGGTGCCTTCGGCGGCTGAGGCCGTCGCCCGGGCGATCGCCGGCGCCGGCGGCGCCATCCCCTTCGAGCGCTTCATGGCGCTCGCGCTCTACGGCGACGGTGGCTTCTACACCTCTGGGTCCGGGCGCGCCGGCCGGCGCGGCGACTTCCTGACCTCGCCCGAGGTCGGTCCGCTCTTCGGGACCGTCGTGGCCCGGGCCCTCGACGGCTGGTGGGACGAGCTCGGGCGCCCCGACCCGTACACCGTGGTCGATGCCGGGGCCGGTCCGGGGACGCTCGCTCGCTCGGTCCTCGCCGCGGCGCCGCGGTGCGCGAGCGCGCTGCGCTACGTCGCGGTCGAGGTGGCCGAGGCCCAGCGGGCCATGCACCCGGCCGGCGTCGAGTCGCGGGCGGACCTGCCACCGGGACCGTTCGAGGGGGTGGTGCTGGCGAACGAGCTGCTCGACAACCTGCCGGTGGCGCTCTTGGTGCACGACAGCGGTTGGCGGGAGGCGTACGTGGTGCGACGGCCCGACGGGAGCTTCGCCGAGGTGCTGGGGCCCGCGCTCGACCCCGGCGGGCTGGCCGGGGTGGTGCTGCCGGACCGGCCGCCCCACGGCGCCCGCCTGGCCCTGGAGCGAGCAGCCGCCGCATGGGTGCACGACGCCCTGTCGCGGCTCGGTCGAGGACGGGTGGTGGTGATCGACTACGCCGTCGCCACGACCACCGAGATGGTGCAGCGCCCGTGGCGGGAGTGGCTGCGGACATATCGCGGCCACGGCCGGGGTGGGCACTACCTCGACGACCCGGGGGACCAGGACCTGACGGTCGAGGTGGCGCTCGACCAGCTGGTGTCGGCGGTGGGTGAGCCCGACTGGGTGCGCACCCAGGCCCAGCTGCTGGCCCGATACGGGATCGACGAGCTGGTCGCCGAGGGTCGCCGTCACTGGGAGGCGAACGCGGCCCACCCCGACCTGGAGGCGATGCGGATGCGCAGCCGGGTGCGCGAGGCCGAGGCGCTGTGCGATCCGGCCGGGCTGGGCGGGTTCACGGCGGTGTCGTGGGTCAAGGGTTGATGAGATCTTGACCGGAGCGGGTGGATCGTACCTTGTGGCGCCGCCTTCCGCGCCTTAGGGTGGCCACTGTCAGTGGTGACCCGTTCAGGGAGGTTCCGATGGTCGCGCGCAAGGTGCTCGGTGGGCTGCTGCTCACCGCCGGAACGGTGATGCTGACCTCCGGGGTGCTGCCGGCGATCTCGAGCGCCGAGACGGCGCCGGCGGTGGCGCCCTACGCGCTCGAGGCCACCGCCACCGTGGAGAACCTGCCGTGGACGGTGCCGGACCCGCCGAACAAGGGCTGCGACCCGAACCGCGACGGCTGGCACTTCGTCATGAACGGCATCACGGCCACCGTCGCCCCCAACCTGCTGAACGCCGGCGACTTCGGGGCGATCGTCATCTCGTTCTCCGACGGCACCAGCGGCACCGCGCTCTGGCAGGAGATGAGCGGCCAGACCGCCCACTTCCTCGGCACCGCCGACCACCAGTACGGCACGGTCTCTCCCGTCTCGGCGTCCATGGCGTGGCCGCAGGGCACCCGGGTCACCGGGTACAACAACTTCGTGCTGAGCCACCCCCCGTGCACGTTCGGATCGACCACCACGACCACGGCCCCGACGACCACCACCACCACCACCACCACGACCACGGCCCCGACGACCACCACCAGCACCGCGACCACCACGACCACGGCCCCGACGACGACGA
>CAZKVJ010000017.1:0-78122 GCA_964556225.1 uncultured Ilumatobacteraceae bacterium | reverse complement strand
CCGTCACCCCGGCGCACCCTCCGTCACCCCGGCCCTCCGTCATTCCGGCGGCCTGTCCGCCATGGTGGAAAGCCGCGCGCCCGCCTCTGGAGGGGAATCCATAGCGGGGCGGCGCACCCCCCGTCACCCCGCCACCCCATCGGTTGGGGCTTTTTGCCGCCTTAAATGCGGCAAAATCGACCAAACGCGACGCGCTCAGGGGCGGGGGTGGACGACGTAATCGGCGGGGTCGGCGCGCAGGGTTCGCTGCCAGTACTCCAACAGGGTGAACGGCCAGTTCTGGGCGACCCGGCCGAGGTCGTTCTTGTACCAGCTGTTCACGTCGCTCCAGCCCCACGCCATCGATCGGTTCTCGGCGTCGACGCGGGCGTTGAACTCGTCGTGGACGTCCTCACGCACCTCGATCGACGCCGCCCGGCTCTCGAGCAGCAGCCGGATGCAGTCGACGAGGTACCGCACGCCGCACTCGGAGAAGTAGATGATGCTGCCGTTGATGACGATGTTCGTGTTCGGGCCGTAGAGGCAGAACAGGTTCGGGAAGTGCGGGATGGTCACGCCGAGGTAGGCCCGGGCGTCGCCGGCCCACATCTCGTGCAGGTCGACCCCGCCCCGACCGGTCACCTTCATCGGCGTGAGGAACTTCGACGCCTCGAACCCGGTGCCGTAGATCAACACGTCGACGGTGTGCTCGACGCCGTCGGCGGTGACGATGCCGGTCGGGGTGATCTCCCGGATGGGATCGACCACGAGGCGCACGTTGTCGCGCTTGAGCGTGCGGGCCCACACCCCGTTGTCGCGGATCATCCGCTTCGCTCCCACCGGGTACTTCGGGATCACGTGGGCGAGCAGGTCCGGGCGGTCGGCGAACTCCTCGGAGATGTAGGCGACCAGCAGGAGGCGGGCCATCTCGCTCAGCTCGCTGACCGAGTCGCCCGGTGACGACCAGGCGGGATCGACCCGCACGGACGCCAACGCGCCGTCGCCCATCCGCCAGAAGATGTGGAACCGGTGCAGCTCGCTGTAGCCGGGAACGTGCGCGTAGAGCCAGCGCAGCCCCGGCGCCACGGCGTCGTGGTAGTCGGGGGTCGGTCCCATCCACGCAGGGGTGCGCTGGAACACCAACAGCTCCCCGGTGTCGGGTGCGATCTCCGGGATGAACTGCATGGCGCTCGCTCCCGTACCGATGACGGCCACCCGCTTGCCCCGCAGGTCGACGCCGTGGTCCCACTGGGCGGAGTGGAAGCTCGGCCCGGCAAACGTCTCGCGTCCGGTGATGTCGGGCCACTTCGGCCGGTTGAGCTGACCGACGGCGCTGACGATGGCGTTGACGATGACGGTGTCCTCCGCGCCGGAGCGATCGCGCAGTCGGACCGACCATCGCTGGTCGGACTCGGACCACGTCGCCGAGACGACCTCGACGCCGAACCGGATGTGCCGGCGCAGGTCGAACGCGTCGGCGCAGTCGGCGAAGTACTGCTGCAGCACGTCGTGAGTGGAGTAGTGGTACGGCCAGTCGTGGCGCTGGGCGAACGAGTAGCTGTAGTTGTGGTTCGGGTTGTCGACCCGGCACCCGGGGTAGGTGTTCTCCCACCAGGTGCCACCGACGTCTTCGTTCTTGTCGACGACGGTGACGGCGACCCCGGCCTGCTGCAGGCGGTGGGCAGCGAGCAGCCCGGACATCCCGGCCCCGATCACGAGCACCTCGAAGCCGACGTCGGGCGCCAGATCAGCGGCGCGCCAGGTGGGGGCCCGACGGTCCTCGCCACGGAAGGCCATCTCCTCCTCGAGCAACGGCAGGTAGGCCTCCATCCCGGTCTCGCCGACGGCGTACTCCATGATCCGCAGCAGGTCGGCGTCCGTGGGTGCCGGTGCCGGCTGCGACCCGCCGTCGCGGAAGCGGATCAGCACGTCGAGCGCGATTGAGCGGATGGCCGCCTGCTGCTCATCGGTGAGCCCGCCCTGGGGCATCGAGGCGAGGAGAGGGTCCGCCTGCAGGTCCTGGCGCAGCAGCGACAGGTCGCCGGTGAGGTAGGCGAGGGCGGCCAGCAGCGGCGGAAGCGCTGCGGCCTCCAACGCCTCGCGGATCTCGTCGTCGGTCGCCGTGATCGGCTCGATGGCGGCGACGAAGGGGCTCGGAGAAGCGGCGCTTCCGATGGTGGTGCTCGACATGATCTCAGCCCTCCACGCCCTTGGGGGCCCTCTGGGACATGAACCCGAACAGATACCCGGCGACCCGTCGCATCTGGATCTCCTCCGCTCCCTCGGTGATGCGGTACCGGCGGTGGTGACGGTAGATGTGCTCGAAGGGCATGTACCGGGAGTACCCGAGGCCGCCGTGGACCTGCATCGCCTGGTCGGCGGCCTCGCAGCACAGTCGGTTGGCCCAGTAGTTGCACATCGACACCCGCTCGCTCTGCGAGAACGCGCCGTAGCGGTCCATCGACCACGCCGTCTTGTGGATGAGTGCTCGCAACATCTCGCACTGGGTGTGCAGCTCGACGAGCGGGAACTGGATTCCCTGGTTCGTCGCCAGCGGCTTGCCGAAGGGCTTGCGCTCCTTCGCGTACTCGACCGCCCGGTCGACGCAGTACTGGGCGGCGCCCAGGCTGGACGCCGCCTGGCGGATCCGGTTCTCGTTGAAGAAGTGCTGCACCACCTGGAGGCCGCGGCCCTCGCCCCCGAAGATGGCGGTGTGGGGGACGCGCACGTTCGTGAGCCGAACGTGCGCATGGTCGGTGGGCATGTTGAACGTCCACAGGTACTCGACGACCTCGAAGCCCGGCGAGTCCGCCGGCACGAGGAACGCCGTGATGCCGAGGGCGTCACCGGCCGCGCCGCTGGTGCGGGCGAAGATCAGGTCGTGGGACGCGCGGTGGATGCCGGTGTTCCACGTCTTCTCGCCGTTGATGACCCACTCGTCGCCGTCCCGTACGGCGGTGGTCTCCATGTGGGTGGCGTCCGAGCCGTGCTGGGGCTCGGTGATGCCGAACGCGAACCCGCGCGTGCCGGCGGCGAGGTGCTCGATCCACTCGGCCTTCTGCTCGTCGGTGCCGTAGCTGAGCATCAGCAGCAGGCCGACGTTGTTGCCGACGATCGAGTGCTCGTTCTGCAGATCGCAGTGCAGGCCGAGGCCCTTGCGGGCCAGGTGCTCGCGGATGACGGCCATGCCCAGGTTGGTGCCGTCGCGCCCGCCGTACTCCTTCGGGAACGGGTAGCGGTAGTGGCCGGCGGCGTCGGCTCGCCGGCGTGCCTCAGCGAGCAGCGCCTCCCACTCGGCCCGGGGCAACCCTCGGTTGTCCCAGTCGGTGCGAGCGTGCTCGCGGCGGTGGTCGAAGAAGCGGATGTTGTCGTCCTGCTCCTCGAGCGGCTTGATCTCGCGCGCGATGAACTCGTCGAGCTCGACCAGGTAGTCGGCAAGCTCGGCAGGCAGCTCGAAATCCATGGTGGCCTCCCCGGGGTCGGGGCGGAACCTAGCCCTCGTCGGTCCGTTCACGGCGAGTCGCAACGACCCGTCGCGCGGCGTGCCGGATGCCGCCGGCGAGGTGACCTTCGACCCGTGAGGCGCACGGAGAGCGGGGCGGATACTGACCTCGTGAGGCTCACGGTCTTGGCGATCGTGGCGATCGTGATCGCCGGGTGCGGTGGCGACGATGGGACGACGGACGCCACCGCATCCGAGCCCACGACGGCTCCGGCCGCGACGACCACCGTCGCGCCGCCGACCACGTCGGTGGCACCGACCACGAGCGTCGCCCCATCGACGACGGCGGCGTCGACCACCTCCACTGCGGCGTGCGCGCCCGTCGGTGACACGACCGAGCAACAGGCGGCGGACTTCCCCGGAGCGCTGACCTCCGAGATCGGCAAGGACATCCGCGTTGGTGTCCACGACTGCTACGACCGGGTCGTGATCGGGCTGCAGCCGAGCGACCACCCGTTCCCGGCCCGCTCGCCCGGCTACTGGGTGCGCTACCAGGACGACCCGATCGACGTGGGCGAGTCCGGCGAGCAGTTCGTCGATCTGGAGGGTGACGCCAACCTGCTGATCACGGTCGAGGCGTGGATGACCACGATGGAGGGAACCGGCTACCTGGGTCCGACGGACATCGCCGTCGGCGGTGACGGCGTGATCCAGCAGCTGTACCTGACCCACAACTTCGAAGGGATGCACACCTGGGCCGTCGGCCTCGACCGCGAGCGCCCCTTCGAGGTGATGGTGCTCAGCAACCCAACGCGGGTCGTCGTCGACATCCAGCGCTCACCGTGACCGCGACCACCGCTCAGGCGCCGGGGTCTTGGCGGTAGAAGTCCCGCAGCACGCCGTACAGCGCCGGGTGGAGCGCTGACAGCTCCCGGGGGCGGCAGAAGAACACCTCCGTCGCCACCGCGAAGAACTCTCCCGGGTTGGTGCCGGCGTAGTCGCGCAGCAGGCTCGGCCCGCCCGAGCGAACCCGCTCGTACTCCGCCGTGCACACCTGGACCCACCGCTCGAGCACGGCGGGGTCCGACTGCGGCGGTGTGCCGTCGAGCACGCCGTCGAGGAGGTCGAGCTTGTGGGCGAGCTCGTGGAGCACCACGTTCTGACCCCGCTCGGGGTGGGCCGCGTCGCGCCGCGCCGCATCCCAGGCGATCACGACGGGGCTCCGGCCGTGCTGGGCCTGGCCCAGGACCGGCATGGGGCTGTCGGTCATCACCCCCGGCACTGGTCCGCCTCGTGGGCCGCGCAGCACCATGGTGGTGGGGTGCACGATGATCGAGCCGACCTCCCGGTACCAGTCGGCGTCCAGCTCCAGCACGAGCAGGGCGCCGTGCGCCGCGATCAGGACCCGCATCTCCTCCGTGAGCGTGAAGTCGCGTGCCGCCTCCCAGCGCAGCTCGGCGAGGAGGCGCCAGGTCAGCTCCTCGTGGCGGGCGGCGTGGGCCGGCGTGACGAGCGCAGCCACGAGGGGGTACGTGCCGAGGGTGTCGCGAAGGGACGTCAACGGCTCGGACGCCAGGGGAACGCGTCGAGCGCGTCGAGCACGGCGTCGATGTCGGCGTCGGTGTGGTCGGCCGCGACCTGGAAGCGGATCTCCTCCTCACCCTTCGGGACCACCGGATGCGCCAGGCCGGTGGCCAGGATCCCGTGGTCGCGCAGATGGGTGACGAGCTCGCGGACCTTCGTCGTGTCACGCACCAGGAGGGGCACGACGGGATGCTCGCCGTCGATCGTCTCGAAGCCGAGCGCGACCATGCCGGCACGGAGGCGGGCCGTGGCGGCGCGCAGCCGGAGGAGGAGCTCGACGCCCACCGGCCCGTCGACGGTGTCGAGCGCGGCCAGTGCGGCGGCGGCCTCGGCGGGTGTGATCGGGTTGGAGTACACGTACGTCGTCGCCGTCTCTCGGAGCAGGTCCACCTGCGTGCGATTGCCCACCACGTAGCCGCCGTTCACGCCGAGCGCCTTGCCGAGTGTGCCGACCAACAGGTCGCCGCGCGCCCCGGTGACCTCCTCCGTCCCGCGTCCGCTGGGGCCGAACGCGCCGACGCCGTGGGAGTCGTCGACGAGCACGGCCACGTTCTCGGCGAAGCGGGCGTCGTGGCGGTGGGCGAGCTCCATGATCGGCCCGAGCGGGGCGTGGTCGCCGCGCATGCTGAAGACGCCGTCCGTGACGACCAGCACCCGCGCACACGAGTCGGGGACGCCGGCGAGCGCGGCTTCGAGCCGGCCGACGTCGTTGTGCGGGTACACGACCCGGTGCGCCGGCTGGGCCAGGCGGATCGCCGTGATGATGCAGTTGTGGTTGAGCTCGTCGCTGACCACCGCGGTCTCCGGGCCCACCAGCGCCGGCAGCACGCCGAGCATGCAGGCGTAGGCCGAGCTGAACAGCATGGCGGCCTCACGCCCGTGGAACGCCGCCAACCGGGACTCGAGCTCGGTGTGCAGCCCATACGTTCCGCTGATGAACCGCACCGCCTGCGGGCCGGTCCCGAACCGGCGCACGGCATCCTCCTCCGCCCGGCGGACCGTGTCGAGAAGGGCCATCCCGAGATAGCCGTTGGAGTTCATCCGCAGGAACGGCCGGTCCCCCTCGCCGGCGAGGAGGTAGCGGGGACCCTGGTCGCCGCGGCCCGGGATGACTGCGGTGACGACGGGCTCGTCGCGCTTGTGGGTGCCGCGCTCGTCGAGTGCGGCGAGCTGGGCGGCCAGCACGGCGTCGAGTCGGTCGGTGGGCACGTCGGCACCTCTTCGGGGGTCAGCCCTCGGCGGGGCGTCGGGACCGGAGCTGGTCGAGCATGTCGGCGGTCATGGCGTCGAGGTCGTAGTGCGGCATCCAGCCCCACTCGGTGCGAGCGGCAGTGTCGTCGAGCGCCGCGGGCCAGGAGTCGGCGATGCGCTGGCGGACGGGGTCGACCTCGAAGCTGACCCGGAACCCGGGGACGTGACGGGTGATCGCCGCCGCCAGCTCGACCGGCGTGACGCTCATGGCGGTGACGTTGAACGCGTTGCGGTGCACCAGCCGCCCCGCGTCGGCCTCCATCACCTCGATCATCGCCCGCACGGCGTCGGGCATGTACATGAGGTCGAGTGCCGTGTCGGGGCGGAGGTAGCACGTGTAGTGCCCGTACCGGAGGGCATGGTGGAAGATCTCCACGGCGTAGTCGGTGGTGCCGCCGCCGGGTGGGGCGACGTACGACACCAGCCCGGGCAGGCGCAGCCCCCGGGTGTCGAGACCGAAGCGGGTGGCGTAGTAGTCGCAGAGCAGCTCGGCCGAGACCTTGGTGATGCCGTACATCGACGTCGGGCGCTGGATCGTGTCCTGCGGTGTGCCCACCCTCGGCGTCGACGGGCCGAAGGCGCCGATCGAGCTGGGGTGGAACACTGCGCACCCGTGCTGGCGGGCGACCTCGAGCACCCGGTAGATGCCGCCCATGTTCACGTCCCACGCCACCCGCGGCTTCTCCTCGGCGACCGCCGACAACAGCGCCGCCAGGTGGTAGATGGTGTCGATCTCGTAGCGGCGCACCACGGACTCGATCTGGCGGAGGTGCGTGCAGTCGACGTACTCGAACGGCCCGTCACCTCCTGCGCCCGCCGCCGGGATGCGCAGGTCCGACGCGATCACGTTCTCGGCGCCGTAGGCGTGGCGCAGCGCCGGGACCAGCTCGGCACCGATCTGGCCGAGGGCTCCGGTGACCAGGATCCTGCGCATCGGCACCCAGGGTAGGGTCCGCGCCATGAAGGCTGCTGCGTACCACCGCACGGGCGGGCCGGAGGTGTTCGAGTACGTCGACGTGCCGGACCCGGCGTTGCGCCCCGGTGGGGTCATCATCGAGGTCGCTGCGGTCGGCATCCAGGGTGGTGACCTGCTGCACCGCCAGGGTGGGGTGCTGGCGACCACGCCCCACGTCGTCGGCTACCAGGCGTCGGGCGTGATCCGCGAGGTCGGCGAGGGCGTGACCGGGTGGGAACGTGGGCAGCGGGTGGTGGCGACGATGGGCTACGGAAGCCACGCCGAGCTGGTCAGTGTGCCGGCCGGGGCGGTGTTCGGTGTGCCGGACTCGCTCTCGCTCGATGAGGCGGCGGGGATCCCGATCGAGTTCGCCACGGCGGCGGACTGCCTGTTCGAGTTCGGCCGTCTGCACGTGGGTGAGACCGTGCTCGTCCAGGCCGGGGCCGGAGGGGTGGGCATCGCTGCGATCCAGCTGGCCAAGCGGGCCGGGGCGTCGCTGGTGCTGGCCACCGCCTCGAGCGACGAGCGCCTCGAGCGCCTGCGCCCGCTCGGGATGGACCACGGCATCAACTACGCGTCCGCCGATGTGGGTGAGGAGGTCCGTCGGCTGACCGACGGTCGCGGCGTCGACCTGGTGGTGGATCCGGTGGGTGGCTCGACGCTCGAGGCGAGCATCGCCGCCCTCGCCTACCGGGGCCGCATCAGCTGGGTCGGCCGGGCGGGCCGTGAGCAGCGGCCACCGGAGATCTGGCCGATCATGCAGAAGAACGCCAGCATCACCGGTGTCTTCCTGGGTGCCGAGATCGCGCTGAACCAGGAGCGAACGCGGCCGCTGATCGACAGCCTCATCGCCCGGGTGGCGTCCGGCGAGCTGAAGGTCGTGATCGACCGGGTGTTCCCGTTGTCGCAGGCAGGCGAGGCGCACCGCTACATCGAGAGCCGCCAGGCATTCGGGCGGGTGCTGCTGCACCCGTGACACCCGTCAGCCGGCCGGCATCGCACGGGCGAGGCCGTCGACCACCTCGGCGCCGGGCAGCTTCGTCAGCTCACCCGGTTCGCAGCGCACCTTCCAGCTGCGGCTGCCCCCACCCAGCACGACCCGTTCGCGGGCCATCACGGCGGCGTCGATCCAGACCGGCAGCCCGTCGGGCAGCCCGAACACCGTGACGCCACCGATGGCCATGCCGGTCAGGCGCCGCGTCTGGTCGGGGTCGGCGAACGACGCCTTGCGAACGCCGAGCCGCCGGCGCACCACCCCGTTCACGTCGAGGCGCGACGTCGCCAGCACGACGCAGGCCGCGTAGGCCGGCACCTCCCCCTTGCCGACGACCAGGATCGTGTTCGCGGAGTCGTCCGGAGCGACCCCATAGGCCTCGCAGAACGCCGCGGTGTCGGCGAGCGCCGGGTCGCAGGGCATCAGCTCGTGGTCGATGTCCAGCTCGGCCAGGTGCTCGCGCACCACGCGGTCGGAAGGGTCGAGCGGTTCGGTCACTGGCGGGGGACGGTAGCGCTCCGCTCAGGACGCGAGATCGCGCACGTAGCGGTCGCCCTCACGGCGGAACCCGACCCGCTCGAGGTAGCCGCGGTGGACGTCGTTGCCGGGTTGCGAGACCAGGCGCGTGATGCCGGCGCTGCGGAAGACCCCCGCTCCCGGTCCGTAGAGCCACTGGCCGAGGCGCGAGTCGCGGTAGGCCCGCATCACGTAGTCGAGCAGCACCTCCAGCTCGCTGCCGCGACGTCGTCCGATCACGGCGCCGGCGGGCAGGCCGTCGCGGGTGAGCAGCAGCGCGAAGGCGTCGTCGCTCGGCACCTCGAACTCCGGCTGGAAGCGGTGGATGTCATCGAGGTGGAAGTGCACGAAGTCGGCCAGGAACGGTGAGTCGCACTCGATGAGCGAGGCGCCGAGGTCGCGGTGCAGCCCGAGCTCGGCGCGCAGGAACCACACGTTGATCACGGCGATCGCGGCGTTCGTGATGATGATGGGCACCGAGCCGATCAGCGCGCCGTAGACCACGAACGTCACCGAGCCGACGAGCGAGATGGCCCGGAGCCGCACGACGGAGGTCATGGTGAGCGACAGCACCACGAGCGCCGACGCCACGTACCCGATCAGCTCCTGGAGATCCATGCCCCAGGCCTACACGACCGGCGGCACGCCCGGTGGTCCGTGTCGTCAAGCGATCAGGCGTTGCGCGAGTGCGATCAGCGACTCCTCGGTCGTCGCGATCTTCTCGGCCGGGATGCTGAACGCCAGGAACATCAGGTGCTCGCCGTCGTTCTCGATGTGCAGCGACTCGATCGGGCGCTCCTTGGGATCGCACGTCGGCACGTAGAACGCCCGGTCGCCGACCCCGTCGATGTCGATCGTGCCGTCAGGGCACAGGAAGTCACCGTCAGCGTTGGCGCGTGCCTCGTCGAAGCTCGGGCCGTAGCCGGCCCGCGTGTGATTGGTGATGGTCAGCGCCTCGCCGATGTAGGTGTCCCGGGCCACGATGGTGCAGTCGTGCTCGACCCCGCCCCGCTTGACGACGGTGAACCGCTCACCGAAGAGCTGCTGGAACTCCTCCACCGTAACGTCATCGCACCAGCCGAGGCCGCCGTCGCCAGGGGCGGCGGTCGACTCGGCGGCGGGCTCGGTCGTGCTGGATGCGTCGTCATCGCCCGAGCTGCAGCCGGCACCGATCGACGTCACGAGCGCGACGCTGATCACGGCTGGCCACCACCGGTTGCTCACCATGGGCGGCATGCTGGCCCACGGCCGCCGGTCCGATCCAGTCCGCACCGAGCTCGGACCTCCCCGGTGCGGGTGCTTGCAGGAGTTTGCGGGAAATGTCGCTGCGAGAGCGATGACAGCGCGTCAGAAACGGGGAGGGGCTAGACGCTGCGGCCGAGGAAGGCGGCGAGCCGGTCGGCGGGTGAGGCACCCTCGCCGGGATCGGTGGCGGCGGTGAACGGCGCCTGGCCGTCGGCGCCGCGGAAGGCGTCGGAGATGGTGGCCTTGGCGCCCTCCAGCAGCTGCGCGGCCAGCTCGGGGTCGAGCCCCGCCGCATCCTGACCCGTGGCCTTGGCCAGGTCCCACGCGTGCATGAAGGTGTCGGTCGTGGCCAGGCCCATGAAGGCCGCACCGGGGAAGGTCCCGAACGGCAGCGTCACCATCTTGGCCATCGCCCCGTCGGCGCCGAACTCGGCCACCGCCTGGCTCGAGCCGTCGTCGAAGGCGGCGAGGAAGTCGCCGCTCGCGAAGTCGGGGAGCTCGTCGTCGGCGGGCGCGTCGGCGCGCATGCTCCCGGCGAACCAGTAGGTGCCGCCCACGATGTGGTTGATGAGCGCCGCCACGTCCCACGAGGCGCACGGGGTGGCGTCGTGGAGCTGGTCCGGGCGGACACCGGCCAGCACGGACCTGGTGGTCGCGAACGCGCGCTCGAGATTGGCAGTGCTCATGTCGTCACCTCACGGATGTCGTCCCCCAGGTGCTCAACGCTAGCGCTGTTGCCAACGTCACGCTGCGGGCCGAGCCGTGGGCGAGTTACGATACTCAGCAGTCTCGTATTGAAGGACCCGCCGTGCAGAACGCCACCGCCATGCCCGCCTTGCCGCCCGTCGACCCGCGGGTCCACCAGCGCCGCTGGATGACGCTCGGCGTGCTCTGCCTGAGCCTCGTCATCATCGTGATGGACAACACGATCCTGAACGTCGCGATCCCGTCGCTGATGCGAGACCTCGGCGCCACGAGCAGCCAGGTGCAGTGGATCATCGACTCGTACACGCTGGTGTTCGCCGGCCTGCTCCTGACGTTCGGCAGCCTGAGCGACCGGTTCGGGCGCAAGGGTGCGCTGCAGCTGGGCATCGTGCTGTTCGGCCTCGGCTCGGCGGCGTCGGCGCTCGCCGACTCGCCCACCCAGCTGATCGCCACGCGGGCGTTCATGGGCATCGGCGGCGCGCTCATCATGCCGGCGACGCTGTCGATCCTGACCAACGTCTTCCGCGAGCCGACGGAGCGGGCCCGCGCGATCGCCATCTGGGCCGGGTGCTCGGGTCTGGCTGTGGCGTTGGGCCCGATCCTCGGTGGCGTGCTCATCGAGCACTTCAGCTGGAGCGCGGTGTTCTGGATCAACATCCCCCTCGGCGGGGTCGCCCTGGTGCTCGGCGCCTTCCTGGTCCCGACCAGCCGCGACCCCAGCCACGCCCGCATCGACCTCCTCGGCTCGGCCCTGTCGATCGTCGGCCTGGCGGCGCTGCTGTTCGGCATCATCGAGGGACCGAGCCGCGGGTGGACCGACGGCGCGGTGATCGCGGGGTTCGTGGTCGGCGCGGTGCTGCTCACGGCGTTCGTGCTGTGGGAGCTGCACAGCGACCACCCGATGCTCGACATGCGGTTCTTCCGCAACCCGCGCTTCACCGCGGCCAACACCGCCGTCACCATCACGTTCTTCGCCATGTTCGGCTCGATCCTGCTGATGACGCAGTACTGGCAGCTCATCCACGGCTACAGCCCGCTCGAGGCTGGGCTGCGGCTCTTGCCGTACGCGGCCACGATGATGATCGTGTCGCCGTTGTCGGCGCGCGTGGTCGAGCGGGCCGGCACCAAGCGGGTGGTGGCTCTCGGGCTGGCGCTCATCGCCTCCGGGATGGCGATGATGTCCTTCATCCAGCGGGAGACGCCCTACTCGACGATCATCGGCATGTACGTGGTGATGGCGATCGGCATGGCGATGACCATGGGCCCGGCCACCGAGTCGGTGATGGGCTCGCTGCCGCCCGCCAAGGCCGGCGTCGGCTCGGCGATGAACGACACCACTCGCCAGGTCGGCGGCGCGCTCGGGGTCGCAGTGATCGGCAGCGCGGTCTCCACCGCGTACGTCAACCAGATCGACGACCTGGTCCCGCGCTTCGGGCTCGGCCCGGAGGCCGCCGACGCCGCCGAGTCCTCGATCGGCGGTGCGCTGCGGGTGGCCGGATCGATGGGCGAGGCGGGCCGTGACTTCGCGGTCGCCGCGCAGGACGCGTTCGTGTCGGCGATGAGCGTCGGCATGCGGGTGGGCGTCGCCGTGCTGGCCGTGGCCGTGGTCGTGGTGTGGCGGTTCCTGCCGGCGCGAGCCGTGGCCCGGCCCGAGGTCGGCACGCTCGAGGCGCCGGTACCGCCCGACGGCATCACGCCGGCCGGCGCGGCGGCCGAGTAGGGGCCACGGTGGTCGCCTCGCCGGTGTCCCTCGACGTCGGTCCCGTCCGTGGCCGGCCTCGCGACGCCAGGGTCGACCGTGCGGTCACGCAGGCCGCGCTGGAGCTGCTCCGCGAGGGCGGCGTGGCCGGCGTCTCGATGGACCTGCTGGCCGCCAGGGCCAACGTGGCGAAGGCGACGATCTACCGGCGTTGGGACTCGAAGGAGCGGCTGATCCTCGACGCGCTCCGATCGGCGCTGGCGCCGATCGAGGCACCGGACACCGGTTCGCTGCGCGGTGACCTCGAGGCGCTGCTGGCCCAGGTGTTCGAGCGCTTCGGCACCGGACACCTCTCGGATGTCCTGCCGCTGCTGATCTCCGCCGCAGCGCACGACGAGGCGCTGAAGGCGTCGCTCGAGGAGTACCTCCAATCCCGGCGGGCGCCGCTGCTGCGCGTCCTCGAACGAGCGGCCGGCCGCGGCGAGGTGCCGGCGGACATCGACCGGGAGCTGTTCGTCGAGATGGTCATGGGACCGGCGCTGTTCCGCCGGCTGGTGACGGCCGGCGAGCTGGACGCGCCGTACGTGGGCCGCCTGCTCGACTGGGTGCTGCGCGGCCTGCGCTGAGCCGGAGCGGATCAGCCCCAGCGCATCGGGCCGTCGGGGTCGACGCCCAGGCAGAGCTTGCCGATGAGCTCGTGGGCCAAGAGGGTGTTGCCGGGGTGGAAGCGCCCCATCCGCACGTCACGGAAGATCTGCTCCAGGCGGTTGCGCTTGCACGCTGCCGCCCCGCCCGAGAGGTCCATCGCCCGGTCGACGATCGCGTACGCCAGGTCGATCACCCTGGATCCGGTCGCGGAACCGTCCGGCACCCTCCACCGTGACGTGGGGAGGGAGCCGGGCGATGAGACCCCGATCCGAGGTGACGACGGTGAGCGGCTCGGCGTCGCCCGAAGCCCCGGCCAGCTCCACGATCCGGTCGTCGGCCGCGTCGCGACCCGGGCGGCGGGCGAAGTCGACCTGCAGCGGACCGCCGGCGAGCGCGACGAGCGTCGGGTCGGGGCGGCCGTCGAACACCAAGACGACGTCGACCGGGGACTGGTCGCCAGGGAGCGCCGAGGAGTTCCGGCACCACTCGGCGACGTGCTGCACGAGGCGCGCCGCCGCGCCGGGCGGATCGTTCCACCATCCGTCCGGTCGGGAACCGACCACGTTGTTCGCATCCACGATCCAGCGCATGAGGCCTTGTGCCAATTGTGACGGGCGCGCAGCGTCGGGTGCCGCCGGCTCTGGCAGGCTGGCACGGTGGACGGCGACCGGGATGGCGAGGGGGTGCTGGTGATCGGCCGGCGACTGCGGATCCCACACGCCGAGCTCGCCTGGCGGTTCTCGCCACCGGGCGGTCCCGGCGGCCAGCACGCCAACACTTCCCACACCCGGGCCGAGGTCCGCTTCGACATCGAGCACTCGCCCTCGCTCGGGGCCACCGAGCGGGCCCGGCTGATGCGGCGGTTCGGTCCCGAGCTGCGGGTGACGTCACAGCGTGAGCGCTCCCAGGCCCGCAACCGGGCCGACGCGCTGGCCCGCCTGGCGACCCTGCTCGCCGACGGGTTGCGCGTCGATCCTGTGCGCCGGTCCACCCACGCGACGGCGGGATCGGTGGAGCGGCGGCTCGAGGCGAAGCGGCGGCGGTCCACGGCCAAGGCGACGCGCCGGCGTCCGTCGATCGAGGACTGAGACGTGAGCACCTACGACGCCGTCGTCGTCGGATCGGGGCCGAACGGGCTGGTCGCGGCGGTGACCCTTGCACGCGAGGGGTGGAAGGTGCTGGTGCTCGAGGCGGCGGATCGCCCCGGTGGTGGCACCCGCTCGGCGGAGCTCACGCTGCCGGGGGTGGTGCACGACGTGTGCTCGGCGATCCACCCGCTGGGGGTCGGCTCCCCGGCGCTGCGCGAGCTGCCCCTCGCCGCGCACGGCCTGGAGTGGGTGCATCCGGAGCTGGCGCTGGCCCACCCCCTGGACGGCGGGCGAGCGGCCGTGGTGCACCGTGACCTGGAGGCCACGGCGCGATCCCTCGGGGCCGACGGCGCGCCGTACGGGCGTCTGTTCGGCCCGCTGGTGGAGAGCGGGCGCGACCTCGTCGACGGCGTGCTCTCGGCCTTCGACCTCCCGCCCCGGCACCCGCTCGCGCTCGGCCGGCTGGGCGCGGTGGGCATCGGTTCGGCCGATCGGCTCGCTCGTCGCCGATTCGCCACCGACGAGGCCAGGGCGCTGCTCGCCGGACTGGCCGGGCACTCCGTGCTGTCGCTGCGGGCCCCCGTCACGGCCGGCTACGGGCTGCTGCTCGGTGTGCTCGCCCACCTCGTCGGCTGGCCACTCGCCCGCGGTGGGTCACAGCAGATCGCCGGCTCGCTGGTGTCGCTGCTCGGCTCGCTCGGCGGGGAGGTCCGGTGCGGCCACCGGGTGGCGTCCCTCGACGAGCTGCCGCCGGTGCGGGCGGTGCTGGCGGACCTCACCCCCCGCCAGCTGCTGGCCATCGGCGGTGACCGGCTGCCGGCGCGCTACCGGCACCGCCTCGAGCGGTTCCGCTACGGCCCGGGCGTGTTCAAGGTGGACCTCGCGCTCGACGGGCCGGTCCCGTGGACGAACCCGGAGTGCGCCCGCGCCGCGACGGTCCACGTCGGTGGAACGCTCGACGAGGTCGCAGTGGCCGAGGACGAGGTGCAGCGGGGGCGTCACCCGGAACGCCCCTTCGTGCTGCTGGCCCAGCCGACGCTGTTCGACCCGACTCGTGCGCCCGCCGGCGTGCACACCGTGTGGGCGTACTGCCACGTTCCCAACGGCTCCACGGTCGACATGAGCGACCGGATCGATGCGCAGATCGAGCGCTTCGCCCCCGGGTTCCGCGACCGGGTGGTCGCTCGCCACACGATGTCCACTGCAGACATGGAGGCCCACGACGCCAACTACATCGGCGGCGACATCGGCGGCGGCGCGGGGGATCTCCGCCAGCTCGTGGCCCGCCCCGTGCTCGGGCTGCACCCGTGGCGCACCCCGGTCGAGGGGCTGTACCTCTGCTCGTCGTCCACGCCGCCCGGGGGTGGCGTCCACGGGATGGCCGGCTGGCACGCTGCCCGGCTCGCCCTGCGGGACCACCCCTGACCGTCGGGTCGGCGGCGGCGTAGGGTGGCCGGCGTGTGCCGATCGATCAAGGTGCTGCGTACGGTCGAACCCCCGGCGACCGACGACGATATCCACGCCGCCGCCCTCCAGTTCGTGCGCAAGGTGAGCGGCTACCGCACCCCCTCGCGCCGCAACGCCGAGGCGTTCGACGGCGCCGTGCAGGAGATCTCCGACTCCGTCCGGCGCCTCCTCGCCGCGGTCAGCCGCTGAGGGCCATCCGGTCCGCCGGCGTGGGGGCGCTCACGTCGACGTCGGGGCGGTGTCGCCGCGGAAGCTCGACACCAGCAGCGTCACGCTCACCAGCAGCACCCACGCCGGGAAGGTGATCGCCACCCACGAGTAGCTCGGCCCCGCGAACAGCAGCACGACCCCCGCCGCGAACCCGACGAAGGCGATCCACCGTTGCAGCACGGCCAGGCGCAACACCACGGTGGAGGTGGCGATCGTGAACACGGCGGCCACGCGCATCGCGTATGTCGTCATCAGGTGGTACGTCACCCGCCGTCCGAAGCGCCACTGCTCGAGCCCGGCGTCGGAGGCGAGCTCGGCCTGGGTGACGATGAGGCTGGCGGCGACGCCGCCCAGCACGAACAGCATGGCCACGAACAGCAGGCCGCTGCCCAGGTACACGGTGGCGAAGAGGCGGTCCTCGTAGCGGCCGATCCGTGACCGCACCGCGCCCATGAACCACAAGAACGCGATGCCGGCGAAGGGGATGAGGTTGAGCGCGAGCGTGACGCTGTGGCGCCGGCTGTCGTCCGTGAGCCATTCGCCGGCGTCGTCCGGGTCGGCGGGCACCGAGCTGCGCGCCAGCACGATCACGGCCCCGAACAGCAGGGCGAAGAGGACACCGGCGAGGCCCGCAGCACGTGGCGTCCTCAGCGACTCCCGGGTGAGCTCGATCTCTGTTTCCATGGCGCCCCCTCTGCACGATGCCATCCGGGCGAGGTTAGACACGCCGGCGGATCCGCCGGGGGCCTTCGGCCCTGGGCGCCCCGGCATTGGCGCGCGACCCTCGCCCAAGAGGTCTCGATGTCCGTGGACGAGCGCGTGAGGGTGGTGGGGGAGCCCGTGGCACCACGGCCGTCGACGGGCCGGCGCTCGACGGGTCGCGCGGGGGTGGGACTGGTCCTCGCCGTGCTCGGCGCGAGCCGGCCCGCCCACTCCGCTCGCCGACGCCGTTCGGGCGGCCGCCCCCGGCTCGAGGCCGTGGCGCCGGGGTCAGTTCCGGCGTGGACGGTGCCCGGTGCCGGTCACACCGATGGGTTGGCAACCGATCCGCAGGGCTGGGAGCAACGGGTGGTCGCGTTCTTTGGACCAGGCCCTTGCGCTCAGCTGAAGCAGGCCGCGGCCAGGCGGTCGAACCCGTCGGGGTCGATGCGGACCCGGAGGTGCCCGTCGTGGCGCGAGATGTCGAGCACCGGGCAGAACAGCGACGCCCCGCCGACGACGAAGTGCGGCGATCCGATCACGCCCAGCTCCTTGCCGCGCTCGTGGTCGGCCATCACCGCCGCCGGGTCGGCCGGGTCCGTCACGGCGTACCGCCGGCCGACGGCGGCCAGGACGTCGGGGTCGGCGATGTCGGTGCGCTCCTCGAACAGCAGGCGGCGCAGCTCCATCGCGACCTGCTCTCCCGTGGCGGCGCTGCGCTGGTAGCCGGCGTGGGTCAGGGCGAGCGCCGGGATCGAGCTGGTCGGGAACGATGCCGGGTCGAACCCCCGGAACAGCTCCGGAGCCACCTGTGGCGCGATCTCGTCGATCTCCTCGGCGATCAGGTCCGGGTCGACGGGCGCGCCGTTGACGACCTCCAGCGGCCAGGCGCGGATCCGCAGCACGACGTCGTCGCGTCCGAGCTCGTGACGGCGTTGCAGCAGCCGGGTCAGCCCGACGTAGGCGAACGGGCAGACGACGTCGGCGTAGACCTCGACGATCGGCACGGCGGCGACGTTAGCGGTCGGGTTGGGCGAGCCTCCGGGCGACGATGCGCATCACGTCCGGGTCCACACCCATGCCGATGTGGGTGGAGCGCACCTCCACGTGCTCGACCCACGGGTTCACCGCATCGATGCACGCCTTCCACGACACCACACCGTCCGTGCGGCTGTAGATCGCGGTGACCGGAACCTCGCGCGGGAGGTCGGCGAACCGGTCGGCCAGCTCGGCCAGGGCGTCGAGGTCGAATCCGCGCCGCTCGTAGACCCGCCCGACGGTGGTGTACTTCGGCCCACCCACGATCGGCGAGGCGAGCGTCACGACCCGTTCCACGAGGGGTGGGGCAGCGCGCGTGATCTGGCGGGCGAGGGTGCCGCCGAGGCTCCAGCCCACGAGGCGCACCCGGCGGCCGTGGGCGTCGGCGAACGCACGGACCCGTCGGATGAGCGGCGGCAGAATCGTGGCCACGTGGCCGAGGTTGGTCCCCATCGCCCAGCCCTGGGCGTCGTAACCCAACCAGCGCAGGTAGTGGCGCAGCGGCGCCGTGGAGGGGTCGCCGGCACCGAACCCCGGGAGCACCATCACCGGCTGACCCGAACCACGGGGTTGACGGGCCAGCACCGGCGCCTTCACGAACAGCCGGGCGACGTCGAGGGGGACGCGCAGCTCGCGCATCGCCTCCCACTGCGTCGGGGCCCGGGTCGGACGGCCGGCGGTCGGCATCGCTGCCACGCTACTCACGGCCCGCGTGACGGCGCGCTAGAAACGCAACGTGGCTGGCTTCCCGGACGACATCTACACCGAGCCCGAGCCCGACCCGGACACGCTCGCCCACCTCGGTCCGCTGCGGCCGATGGCGGGCATCTGGACGGGCGAGCCGGGCGACGACGTGCACCCGTCGGAGGACGGCTCGGAGCACGACGTCTACGTCGAGCGGTACGAGCTCCAGCCGATCGACCCGCAGACGAACGGCCCCCAGCTCTTCTACGGCCTTCGCTACCACCTCCGGGTGGTGAAGCCAGGGGAGATCGAGACGTTCCACGACCAGGTCGGGTACTGGCTGTGGGAGCCGGATGCCCGCACCGTCACGATGAGCCTGGCCATCCCGCGCGGCCAGGTCCTGCTGGCGGCCGGCCCGGCCGAGCCCGACGCCACGGAGTTCACCGTCACCGCCGACGTCGGGTCCGAGATCTACGGCATCTGCTCCAACCCGTTCCTGGCCCACGCCTTCCGGACCGTCCACTTCCGGATGACGGTGACCGTGCACCCGGACGGGACCTGGTCCTATGCCGAGGACACCGTGATGGAGGTGCTCGGCCGCGACGAGCTGTTCCACCACACCGATCGCAACACCCTGCGGCGGATCGCGGCGCCGACGCCCAACCCGCTCGCCGTCTCGTGAGCGAGCCGATGGGCGTGGTCGCCCACGCGCTGGGGATCGACATCGGCGGCTCCGGGATGAAGGCCGCCCCGGTCGACTTGGAGCTGGGCTCGCCCACGGTGCACCGGCGGCGGATCCCCACCCCCCAGCCGGCCACCCCCGAGGCGATGGCGCCGGTGGTGCGCGAGCTCGCCGAGGCGTTCTCCTGGTCGGGGCCGATCGGCTGCACCTACCCGGGGATCGTCAAGCACGGCGTGGTGGGCAGCGCCGCCAACCTCGACCCCTCGTGGATCGGCGTCGACATCGACCGCCTGCTCACCGACGCCACGGGGTGTCCGGTGACGGCGGTGAACGACGCCGACGCGGCCGGGATCGCCGAGATGCGCTTCGGCGCTGGTGCCGGCCAGCAGGGGGTCGTGGTGATGGTGACGTTGGGCACCGGGATCGGCACAGCCCTGTTCGTCGACGGCACGCTCGTCCCCAACACCGAGCTCGGCCACATCGAGGTGCGGGGCAAGGACGCCGAGCTGCGCGCCAGCGCAGCGGTCCGGGAGTCGAGGCGCCTCTCGTGGCAGGACTGGGCCGGCCGCGTCGACGAGTACCTCCACCGGCTGACGTTCCTGCTCTCCCCGGACCTGTACATCATCGGCGGTGGCGTGAGCGATCGCGCCGAGCGCTGGTTTCCGTACCTCACCCAGCAGGTGCCGGTCGTGGCCGCACGGCTGGCCAACCGGGCGGGGATCGTGGGCGCGGCGCTGCTCACCCCGCGCTGAGCTGGCAGCCCGGCGTAAATCCGACTAAAGTGGTCAGGAATGTGTGCCAGGGAGCCCACCAGCGCTCGCGGCGGCGGCCACGCCGGCGTCGACCTCACCGATGGCGTGAGCGTCCCGGCCCGCACCTTGGTGTGCCGCCGGCACGTACCTACCGCCGTCGTGCTCGTGGGTCTCGTCGGGGCCGCGCTCCTCGGCGCGCTCACGGGGCGCAGCCCGGCGCTCGGCTACGCCGCGGCGATCGGTGCCCTCGCGACGGTGGTCTGGGCGTCGGAGTTCGCTCGAGAGCTCGTCATCCACGACCGCTGGCTCGCGGTGCGCGGGATCCTGGTCACCCGGGTGGTCTGCGCCGAGCAGGTGCGACGGGTCTGGCTCCACGTCGACGATGCCGGCGCCGAGTCGCTCGTGGTGACGCAGGGCGGGCTCCGCTGCGAGCGGATGTCGCTCGTCGACCTCACCGAACGGGCCGTGGTCGCCGACGCGATGCTGCGCTTCCTGGACGCGGTCGGGTGCGCAGGTGGGGCCGTCGAGCGAGCGGTCCGGGAGCGCCTGCTGGCCGCCGTCTGACGGAGCGGTCACGCACCGTGTGACGCTGAAGCCCGGCGGATGGCGTCGGCGGCGCTCGCATGACCGGCTCGGACCGCGGTCTCGGTGTCGGCCGCCTCGGCCAGGGCGACGAGGAAGCCGGCGGCGAACGCATCGCCGGCGCCGGTGGTGTCGCGCACGTCGTTCAGCGGTGCCACGGGGATGGAGGTGCCCGTGGCGGTCCCGTCGAGGACCAGGGTGGGATCCGGACCCTGCTTCACCACCACCGAGCCGCAGCCCAGCACCGCCGGATCGAGCGCTGCGCCGAAGCATGCCGCCTCGTCCTCGTTGGCGAGGAGCACCGTCGGGGCGAGCGAGCGCAGCAGCGTGACGAGCCGCTCGACGCCGTACGCCCGCATCACCGAGCTCGACGACGCATCGACGGACAGCTTCACACCGCGCTCGTGGGCCCAGCGAACGAGCTGGACGCACGTCGAGCCGACGGGCTCGGCCACCAGCGAGTACACCGGCAGGTGCAGCCATGCTGCGCCGTCGAGCCATGCCGGGTCCGGGTCGGTCAGGTCGGTGCAGGTGGCCCGGTCCGAGAGCATGCTCCGCTCCCCCTGCGCGTCGACCAGGACGACGATCGTGGCCGACCGCCCGACCCGGCGCACCACGGTCTCGACACCGTCGGCCTCGAGCGCCTCCACCAGGCCACGACCGGTGGCGTCGTCGCCGACGTGACCCACGAAGCGAGCGCGACGTCCCAGTCGAGCTGCGGCGGCGGCCACGTTGGCGGCGCTCCCGCCCCGACGACGGGTGATCGTCGCCGTCGTGTCACTGGCGACGTTGATCGGCCCGTCGAGGCGCACGACCACGTCCTCGACGAGGTCGCCGACGGTGACGATCACGGCACCCGCGCGATGCCGAGCTCCATCGCCGGACCCGCCTCAGTCCGCCGGCCAGTCGGCCGCCATCTCGGCCAGCTCGTCGCGGAACTGCGGATGGGCGATCTCGGCCAGCGCGAGCGCGCGCTCACGGATCGTGCGCCCCTGCAGCTCGGCGGCACCGTACTCGGTCACGACCACGTCGACGAGGTGGCGTGGCGTCGTGACCACCGAGCCCTCGGGCAGCCGGCCGGTGATGCGGCTGATCAGCTCGCCGTTGACGACGGAGGTGGCCGGCAGGCAGATGAGCGAGCGGTCATCGGACTGGAGGTCGCCGCCGGCGACGAAGTCCTCGTGGCCCCCGATGCCGGAGAACTGCCGTCCCACGATGGTGTCGGCCACGATCTGGCCGGAGAGGTCGACCGACATGGCGCCGTTGATCGTGACCATGTCGTTGTTGCGGGCGATCACCTCCGGCGAGTTGACGATGCTCACCGGCAAGAACGCGACCTCCGGGTTCTCGTGCAGCCACTCGTAGAGCTCGGTGGTCCCGGCAGCGAACGTGCACACGCTGATGCCCTGGAACTCCGGGCCCTTCCTGGCGTTGCTCACCTTGCCGGCCTTGTGCAGGTGCATCAGCCCGGTGGTGAGCATCTCCGAGTGCACGCCGAGGTCGCCGACCGGCGAATCGGCCAGCAGGCGAGCGATGGTGCTGGGGATGCCGCCGATGCCGGTCTGGATCGTGGACCCGTCGTGGATGAAGCGGGAGGCGTGCTGGGCGATGGCCTCTTCGACCTCGGTGGCCACCGCGTCGGCCAGCTCGAACGGCTGGCGGTCGGTCTCCACGACGAGGTCGATCTCGTCGAGGCTCAGGCTGTGCGTGTGCTCCGGTGGCAGCCCGTACGTGCGCGGGTAGTGCTCGCTCACCTCGACGATCAGCAGCCGGTCCGGGTCGGCCCCGGCGCGATGCAGCTCGTCGACGGTCGCCCCGGCGTGGAGCGACAGGCTGACGTTGCGGTTCTCGTCGGGGAGCGACGCGACGGTCGCCATCACCCGCGGCCGAAGGCGCGCCACGATCGGCTCGAAGCGGCGGAAGTCGGCCGGCACGAACTCGATCCGGGCACCCGAGTCACGCAGGAACCGCTCGGCCGGACCGAAGAACCCGCTGCGGTACTCCACGCCGGGGCGCATGTTCAGCTGGTAGAGGTCCGGAAGGAGCGCGCCGAACAGCTCGAGCCGCTCCCAGTCCTCGCGTTCGCCGAGCGCGTGCAAGATCCCGCCGGGCACTGCGGGTCCGAGGCCGACGGCGAGGGTGTCGACGGGCCGGATCGCAGCCACCACCTCGTCCATGCTCACCATGCGTGCCATCCCCCGAAACCTCCTGCTCGGACTTCCGGCGACGAGCCTGGCACCGCTCGTGGCACGGTGGAAGGGGCGAACGTCCCCGGATGGTCCCAGCCTCGTTCCCCTGAACTTCCTACTGTTGGGGGGCCGATCTGCCGAAAGGACGCCCATGACGCTTCGCTCGCGCCGGTCTCTGCTCGCGCTCGCCATCGCCGCCTCCCTGGGTGTCGCCGGCTGTTCCAACGACGACGGCGGGGGCGGGGAGGACACCGCGCCTGCCACCGATGCGGCGTCCGTGCCCGGCACCGACGGCGCGCCGGCCACGTCGCTGAGCCTGCTGGGGGTCGTGCCTGCGCCAGGTCTCACCGAGGAGCTGGCCCAGGCGCAGCAGGCAGCGTGGACGCTGGCGGTCGACGACGTGAACGCCGCCGGGGGCGTGCTCGGTGGGATGTTCGAGGTGCTGACCGCCCGTGAGGACGAGGCGTCCTCGCCGGGCGAGCTGCCACCTGCCGCCGCCGGCGCCGACGGTGTGCTCGGTCCGGTGTCGTCGGACGCCGCCGTCGCTCTGCTGCCCACGCTCGAATCGGACGGGCTGGTCGCCTGCAGCGCGTCGGCCACCTCGCCGACGCTCGCAGCCCAGGACCCCGCTGGCGTCCTGTTCCGGACGTCGTTGCCGGACCAGTACACGGTGAACGAGGTCGCCAAGGTGCTCGTCGCCCGGCGCGACGAGGCCGGGGTCGACGCCCCCTACGCCGTCCAGGTCGTCGCTCGTGACGACTCCTACGGGACCTCCGTGGCGCAGGGGCTCACCGCGGCGCTCGAGGCCCAGGGCATCGACGCCGCCATCACGACCTACCCGGCCACGTCGGTGATCCTCTCCGAGCCGGCGGCCGAGGTGGCGGCGAGCGGCGCCCAGGCGGTCGTCGCCGTGTCGCTCGAGGAGGCACCGATCCTGATCCGCGACCTGATCCGCGCTGGGGTCGGTGCCGACACCATCGTCGGTCTCGACGGCGCCTTCACGCCGCGCCTGGTCGAGCAGATCGGGGTCGACCCGGCCGAGCTCGACGGGCTCAGCGTGGTGGCGAACACGGGTGGGTTCGACTTCCTGAAGCGGATGGTGGACAGCGGCGCCACCCAGGTCCTGTACGGCCCGCAGATGTACGACTGCGCCATCTCGATCGCGCTTGCGGCGGAGGCCGCCGGCTCGTCGGACCCGGCCGAGTGGGCTCCCCTGATGGCCGCGGTGACGGCGGGAGGGGTGACGTGCAGCACCTTCGCCGACTGCCTCGGCAAGCTGGCAGCGGGGGAGGACATCGACTACGACGGGCCGAGCGGACGCATCGCCTTCGACGGCGCCGGCGGGGTGTCCAGCGCCCGCTGGACGCTGGCCGAGCTGCAGGGCGGTGAGTTCGAGGCGGTCGAGAACCTCGAGGTCGACCTGGCCGACGCCGCCGGTCTGGCAGCGCTGGAGTCGGCCGTGTTCACCGCCGCGCTGCAGGCCGACCTGACCACACTCGGCTTCTACGACGGGCCGATCGACGGCATCTACGACGACGAGGTGATGGCCGCAGTGGCCGCCCTCCAGACCTCGCTCGGGCTTCCGGCGACGGGCATCTACGACGAGGCCACCGACGCGGCACTCGCCGAGGCCATGGGGACCCGGACGTCGGCGCTTCGCACCGCCACCACCGAGCTGCAGCTGGCGCTGACCACGCTCGGCTTCTACAGCGGTCCGATCGACGGCCGTTACACGCAGGCCACCATCGACGCCGTGAAGGCACTCCAGGCGGAGGTCGGTGCACCCACCACGGGGGTGATCGACGTGGCCACCCTGGTCGCCGTGTACGAACGTGGCCTCGCGGTGGGCTCGGAGTCGGTACCGTCGACGACCGTTCCGCCGACCGCGCCGGGCACGACCGCACCCCCGGCCCCCACCACCACGGCGGCGCCGGTGCCCGGCGACCCGATCACCACGGTCCTTGCCAGCAACGCCCAGTTCTCCACGTTCGCCGAGCTCGTCCAGCTGGCGGGGCTCTCCAACCTGCTGGCGGCGCCGGGACAGCTCAGCGTGTTCGCGCCGACGAACGACGCGTTCGCGCTGCTGCCGCCGGACACGCTCGACGCCTTGCGATCCGACCCCGAGGCGCTCGGCGACCTCGTACGGGCCCACATCGGCGCCGGGGCCTACTCGTCGGGCTCGCTCCCGTCGCAGATCCCCTCCCTGCAGGCGGGCACGCTCACCGTCACCAACGACGGCGGGACGATCCGGGTGAACGGTGCCGCGGTGGTCGTCGCCGACCTGGCGGCGTCGAACGGCTTCGTGCACGGCATCGACCAGGTGCTGGTCACGAGCTGACGCTCGCCCGACGCGACCGGGTGCGGTCGAGGGCGGCGTTCAGCTCGGCGCCGCCGAACGCTGCCCAACCGTGCAGCGTCAGCCAGAGGAACAGGCCGATGACGGTCGCGAACGTGCCGTACACGTCCGAGGCCCGTGAGATCGCCCGTGCCACCACCGTCGTGCCGATCAGCTGGAACACCGTGAACGCGACGGCGGCGACGGCGGCGCCTGGGAGGATCTGGTGACGCCACCCGAGCGCCGGGGTCGTGAGCACTCGGAACCCCACGGCGAGGACCACGAGGTTCACCACGGCGGCGGCGGCGACGAGCCCGAGCGTGGCGAGGCGCTCCTTGTCGATCACGGCCGCCAGGCCCGTGCCGACGGCGCCGGCGATGGAACCGACCACGATGACCACCGCGCTCACCAGCGCCCGGGCTCGCTGCAGGGCGAAGTTCGAACGGGCGTCGACGGGCACGTCCCACGCGTCGTCCATCGCGATCTGGATGATGACGAACGCCCGGAGCCCGCTCCAGAGGGCGATCAGCACACCGATGGCGAGGGCGATCCCGCTGCCCTGCAAGGAGTCCGGGTCGGCCGAGAGTTGCTGGCCGAGGATCGGGATCTGGGCGAGCACGGAGTCGACGATGCGGTCCTGGAGATCCTCGTTGCCCTCCAGCACGAAGCCGAGGATCGTCGTCAGCACCAAGAGCAGCGGGAAGATCGACAAGAAGCCGTAGTGGGCGAACAGCGCCACGGCCCGGCCGGTGCGATGGCGCTGGATCGCCTCGAGCACCTCGACCGCGAGGTCGGCGACGCGGCTGCGGTGCCGCAGAGACAGCACCTGCGGTCGCTGCGTCCACGGGAGCACGGTCCGAACCGTAGCCGTGGCTGCGGGGCGTGTACCGTGAGCGGTGGATGGGGGGAGTCGGGGGACTCGGCAACGGACCGCGCTGGCTGGCGACCGTCGGCCCGGCCGCCGCGCTCGTCGGCGTGCAGCTCGTGCTCTTCCCGATGCCCCTCGGCGCCTGGGTGCGCGGCGTCGTCATCGGGCTGCTCGTGGCGCTGCTCGCGATCGGGCTGGCGCTGGTCTACCGGGCGAACCGGGTCATCAACTTCGCCCAGGCCGATCTCGGCTTCGTCCCGACCTCGCTGGCCGTGGGGATCGTCGTGTTCTGGGGATGGTCGTACTGGATCGGCCTCACGGTCGGTCTGGCCACCGCCGTCGTGCTCGGCGCGGCGGTCGAGCTGCTGATCATCCGCCGCTTCCGCGACAGCCCTCGCCTCATCCTCACAGTGGCGACCATCGGGCTGATGCAGCTGCTGTGGGCGCTCGCCGTGCTGGTGCCGCGGTGGTGGGGGGAGTCGGCGGCGTCGCAGCGGATCCCGTCGCCGATCGACGTCACCTGGGAGATCGGCACGTTCGTGCTCGGCGGCAACGACATCGTGGCGCTGATCGTCGCGCCGGTGACGATGGCGGCGGTCGCGTGGTTCCTGGGGTACACGCGCCTCGGCCTCGCCGTACGGGCCGCCGCCGAGCGGCGCGATCGGGCGGCCTCGCTCGGTGTGCCCATCGCCCGCCTGGCCACGTTGGTGTGGTCCATGGCGGCCGCGCTGTCGTTCGTCGCGCTGTTCCTGCGAGCCGGCATCCTCGGGGTGCCCCTGGGCACGGCCCTCACTGTCAGCGCGCTCATGCAGGCGCTGGCCGCGCTGGTGATCGGCCGGCTGACGAACCTGCCGGCGGTGGCCCTCGCCGCGGTCGCGCTCGGCGTGCTCGAGTACGGCGTCACCTGGAACGAGGACAGCCCGCTCCTCACGGCGCCGATCATGGCGGCGGCCGTGCTGGTGGCGCTGCTCGCCCAGCGACGCGACACGTCACGGCGTGACCCGGAGTCCGCCGTCAGCTGGAGCGCCGCCGAGGAGGTCCGGCCGCTGCCCGCCGAGGTCGCCGCAGTGCCGGTGGTGCGCATGATCCGCTGGGGGTTGGCGGCGGTCGGGGTGGCGGCGATCGTGGTGCTCCCTTCCGTCCTGCGCGTGGACCAGCTCACCAAGGTCAACGCGATCGTCGTGTTCGCCATCGTGGGCATCTCGCTCGTGGTGCTGACCGGGTGGTCGGGACAGATCTCGCTCGGGCAGATGGCCTTCGTGGCCGTCGGCGCCGCGGTGAGCGCCTGGTGCACGTCGCGCTGGGACATGGACCTCACCTTGTCGCTGGTGGTCGCCGGGGTGGCCGGTGCCGTGTCGGCGCTGGTCATCGGCCTGCCCGCGCTGCGCCTGCGCGGCCTCTACCTGGCGGTGACGACGCTCGCGTTCGCGCTGGCCGTGTCGTCGTGGCTGCTCAACGAGCGCTTCTTCGGCTGGGTGCCGGTGGACCGGATCGAGCGACCAGCGCTGTTCGGGCGCATCGACCTCGACGGCGCCACGGCCTACTACTTCTTCACGCTGGCGGTGTTCGCGCTGGTGGTGCTGGGGGTGAGGGGCATCCGCAGCTCGCGGACCGGTCGAGCCATCCTGGCCACGCGCGACAACGAGCGGGCGGCGCAGAGCTTCGCCATCGGCACCACCCGGGCCAAGCTCACGGCGTTCGTCACCTCGGGCGCCATCGCCGGGGTGGCAGGCGGACTGCTCGTCCACCTCACCCAGTCGTTCGAGCTGGCCACCTACGGCCCCGGTGACAGCCTCGACGTGTTCATCGCCACGGTGGTCGGTGGGCTGGGATCCATCGGCGGTGCCGTGCTCGGCGCTGTCTACCTGCGGGGGGCGCGGTGGTTCATCACCGCACCGGAGTGGCGGTTCCTGGCCAGCGCGGCCGGCGTGCTGCTCGTGCTGCTGCTGGCGCCCGGCGGCCTGATGAGCCTCGTGGTGCGCCTGCGCGATCTGGCGGTGCAGCGCCTCACCGGTCGGAGCGTCATCACGGCCGCGGTCGATCCCGACCGCACGGGGCCACCCGCCGAAGCCGGCGCGGTCGAGCGGACCCAAGAGGTGCCGGCGTGAGCGACGTGCTGCACGCCGTGCGCCATCCCCGGCAGTGGCTGCGCGACGTGTGCGCCGGCGAGGCCGTGTACCCCTTGGTGGTGCTGTTCGGGCTGAACGCCGTGGACGAGCTGGACCGCACCGCGTTCGGGATCCTGCTCCCCGAGATCCGCGAGAGCTTCGGGCTCGACCTGACCGGCGCGCTCGCCGTCGTGGCGCTGTCGGCGGTCGCCGCGCTGGCTCTGCAGGTGCCGATCGCCCAGCACGCCGACCGCTCGCGCCGCGTCCCCCTCGTGATCGCCGGCGCCCTCGTGTGGGCCGCGTTCTCCGGGCTCACGGGCCTGGCCTGGAGCGTCGCCGTGCTCGTGATCGCCCGCAGTGGCTCGGCGGTCGGCAAGGCGGTGATCGACCCCACCCACAACTCGCTCATCGCCGACTGGTACCCCTTGCAGGCCCGCAACCGCGTGTACAGCGTCCACCGCGCCGCCAACGCCACCGGCGCGTTCGTCGGACCGCTCGCCGCCGGGTTGCTCGCCTACTCCCTCGGCTGGCGGGCCCCGTTCATCCTGTTCGTCATCCCCACCCTGGTCTTCGTGCTGCTCGCCCTGCGCCTGCGCGAGCCGGTGCGCGGCAAGTGGGAGCGTGAGGCCGCCGGCGCCGACCACGAGGTGGCCCACACCGAGGAGACCGCGCCATCGTTCGCCGAGTCGTGGCGCACGGTCCAGAAGGTGCCGAGCCTGCGGCGGCTGTGGTGGTCGCTGCCGTTCCTCGCCACCGCGCTCATCGGCTTCGTGACGCTGGCGGCGCTGATGTACGACCAGGAGTTCGGCCTGAACGAGCGTCAGCGGGGGGTGGCGGCGGCGATCACCGAGCCGTTCCAGCTGGCCGGCATCATCATCGGCTCGCGCAT
Organism: uncultured Ilumatobacteraceae bacterium; assembly: GCA_964556225.1. Lineage (GTDB taxonomy): Bacteria > Actinomycetota > Acidimicrobiia > Acidimicrobiales > Ilumatobacteraceae > CAZKVJ01. The sequence goes on along the minus strand of CAZKVJ010000017.1, from coordinate 49,513 downwards.
CGTCGCCCGCCGCTACGTCGGCGACCTCGAGGGGCTCCTGCGGTTCCTCGGCAGCATCGCCGTCGTGTGCTCGATCGCCTCGGTGGGGTTCGCGCTGGCCCCGAACGTGGTGATCGCCGTCGGGGTGAACTGCGTGCTGTCCGGTGCCCTGGCCGCGCTCGGGCCCGGCATCCTGGGCGCGTTCAGCCTGGCGATCCCGCCCAGGGCACGGGCCACCGGCTTCTCGATGGCGTCGCTGTGGGTGATCCCCGGCCTCGTGGTGCTCCCGTTCATCGGCTGGGTGGCCGAGGAGTGGAACATCCGGGTCGGGCTGCTGGTGATGCTGCCGCTGTTCCTGATCGGCTCGCTGATCCTGCGCAGCGTCAGCGGGCTCATCGTGGACGACGTCACCGAGGTCTGGCGCTCCACCGCGGCCCGCAGCGAGGCGGTCGTGCGGCGGCGGCAGGGCCTCGCCGACTTGCTGCTGGTGCGGCGTCTCGACGCCAGCTACGGCGACCGCCAGGTGCTGTTCGGCGTCGACCTCGACGTGAAGGAGGGTGAGGTCGTCGCGCTGCTCGGCACCAACGGGGCCGGGAAGTCCACGCTGCTGCGGGCCATCAGCGGGGTCCTCCAAGCCGACCGCGGCGCGGTCGTGCTCGATGGGCGTGACATCACCCACGCCCCGCCGAACGAGATCTCGGCGCTCGGCATCGCACAGGTGCCGGGCGGGATCGGCATCTTCCCGACCCTCACCGTGGACGAGCACCTGCAGCTCGCCGGGTGGACGCGCCACCGCGACCGCGCCGGGGTGCGGGACGCGACCGCCGAGGTGTTCAGGCTGTTCCCGGCGCTCGAGAGCCGGCTCCGCGACCCGGCGGGGAACCTGTCGGGCGGCCAGCAGCAGATGCTCGCGCTGGGCATGGCGCTCATCGCCCGACCACGCGTGCTGCTCATCGACGAGCTGTCGCTCGGGCTCTCACCGATCATCGTCGGCCAGCTGATCACCGTCGTGCGCCGGCTGGCGGAGACCGGCGTCGCCGTGGTGCTGGTCGAGCAGTCGGTGAACGTCGCCGTCGAGGCTGCCGACCGGGCGTACTTCCTCGAGCGCGGGGCCATCCGCTTCAGCGGGCCGACGGCCGAGCTGCTGGCCCGGCCCGACCTGCTGCGCAGCGTGTTCCTGACCGGCGCCGTCGACGGCCCACCGGAGCCCGCTGGCCACCACACCCCACTCGCACTCAACGGCGACGGGGTGCCGGCGCTGCAGGTGAGCGGCCTCACGTGCTCGTTCGGTGGGATCCGCGCCGTCGACGGCGTGTCGTTCGAGGTGCGACCAGCGGAGATCGTGGGGATCATCGGCCCCAACGGTGCGGGCAAGACCACCGCGTTCGACCTCATCTCCGGGTTCGTTCGCGCTGACGCCGGCGCCGTGCACATCGGCGGAGTGGACGTCACGTCCTGCTCGGCGGCCGAGCGCGCCGCCCGGGGGCTGGGGCGCTCGTTCCAGGACGCCCGGCTGTTCCCCGAGCTCACGGTCGACGAGACGCTCGCCGTCGCGCTCGAGCGCTGGATCCACACCCGCAGCGTCCTCGCCGCGGCCGTCCGTCTGCCGTCGGTCGTCGATGACGAGGCCCGCACGGCGGCCCGGGTCGCGGAGCTGATCGAGCTCATGGGCCTCGGCGATCACCGCAACTCGTTCGTGCGCGAGCTCTCCACCGGGACGCGCCGGATGGTCGACCTGGCGTGCCAGCTGGCGCACCGCCCGACCGTGATCCTGCTCGACGAGCCGTCGTCGGGGATCGCCCAGCGCGAGGTCGAGGCGCTCGGGCCGGTGCTGGAGCGGATCCGGGTCGAGATGGGCGCCGCGCTCGTGGTCATCGAGCACGACATCCCGCTCGTGAGCTCGGTCGCCGATCGGCTGATCGCACTCGACCAGGGCCGGGTCATCGCTGACGGTGAGCCGGCCGCCGTCCTCGCTCACGAGACCGTCATCGAATCCTACCTCGGTACGTCCGGTGCCGTCATCGCCCGCTCGGGGGAAAGGAGATAGGTCCAGATGCAACCGGCCAGCTCAGGAGGCTCGTCCTCGTCCCGGCCCTCGGCCATCAAGCGATGGGGTCCGATCGTGGCCATCGTGGCGGTCGTCGGCATCGTCGCCGCCGTGCTCGTGGCCACCAGCGGTGGCGATGACGATGACGCCAGCGACACCACCGTCGCCTCGTCGGAGGCACCGCCCGACACGAGCAGCGGGACCGACGCCACCACCGCAGACAGCACGGACGCCACCACCGGCGACACCACCGGTGGCGGCGGCGAGATCACCTACCCGCTCAGCATCACCGAGGCCCAGGAGCAGGGGATCGAGGTGGCCTGGGACGAGCGCTGCGATGTCGACCGGGGCCGGCTCGCCGTGCCCGACTACTTCGCGCCACCCTGCTTCGCCCCCTTCTCGGGCGACAACGGCGGCGCGACGGCCCAAGGGGTCACCGGCGACTCCATCAAGGTGGTCATGTACCAGGAGCAGGAGGGCGACCCGGTCATCCGCTACGTCACCGACGCCATCACGGTCGACGACACGAACCAGGAGCAGTACGAGACGGCGCTGAAGATGGTCGAGTACTTCCAGACGTACTTCGAGACCTACGGCCGCAAGGTCGAGCTCATCTTGGTGGAGGGCACCGGGACGGCGCTCGACGCGGTGGCCGCCCGGGCGGACGCCCTCCACATCGCCGAGGACATCAAGCCGTTCATGGTGCTCGGCGGCCCGGCGCTCACGAACGCCTTCGGCGAGGAGCTCGCAGCGCGGGGGATCCCGTGCATCTCGTGCGTGCCGAGCGCGACGTCGGAGTGGCTGGCCGAGCACGACCCGTACGTGTGGGCCCTCGACGCCAGCGCCACCCAGCGCCAGGACCACGTGATGGAGTTCCTGGAGAAGCAGCTGCTCGGCAAGAACGCGGAGTACGCCGGAGAGGACTTCCAGTCGCAGCCGCGAAAGTTCGGGCTGGTGTACGTCGAGTCCGGCTCCCAGTCGGCCGAGCTGGCGGACCGGTTCGCGGCGTCGATGGAGGCGGCCGGGGCGCCGTTCGCCGAGAAGATCCCGTACTCGCTCGACCCCGCCACCATCCAGCAGACGGCAGCTCAGGTCATCGCCAAGCTGAAGGCGAGCGGCGTCACCAGCGTGGTGATGAGCGTCGACCCCGTCGCGCCGCGCGAGTTCACGCGAGAGGCCAGCGCGCAGGGCTACTACCCCGAGTGGATCCTGGCCGCGTCGACGCTCGCCGACCTGAACGCCTTCGCCCGCACGTACGACCAGGAGCAGTGGGCGCACGCGTTCGGCGTCACGACCACGGCGGCCCGCACGACGCCGGAGTCCGGTGGCTACTACTACCTCTACAAGTGGTTCACCGGCGAGGAGCCGCCCGCGCCGGACACGATCGGGACGTTCATCCCTCCGATCGCCACGCTGTACGGCGTGCTGCAGCTCACGGGGCCGGACCTCACCGTGGAGAACTGGGGCAAGGCCATCTGGAACCGGGTCGCCAACGACCGGGCGATCACCCAGCCCTACCTGTCGTGGGGCGAGCTCGGCTACTGGGACGAGCCCGACTACCACGGCGTCGACGACACCACGCTGCTGTGGTGGGACCCGACCGCGACCGGCCCCGACGAGATCCGCAAAGACGGGACGGGCATGTACCGGTTCGTCGACGGGGGGACCCGCTACCTGCCCGGCGAGTGGCCCACCGAGGAGCACCTGTTCGACCCCGAGGGCGCGGTGACGATCTACACGGAGCGCCCGCCGGGCGAGCAGCCGCCGGACTACCCGAGCCCGGCCGGCTGAGCGTCGCCGAGCTGTTCGAGCTCCGCCAGGGGCGGCAGCCGCCAGTCGACGGGCTGGCGGCCTGCCGCCTCGAGCGCGGCGTTGGCACGTGAGAACGGACGGCTGCCGAAGAACCCGTGGTGCGCCGACAGCGGCGACGGGTGGGCGGACTCGATGATCACGTGCCGTGAGGTGTCGATGAGCGGCTTCTTCTTGCGGGCGTGGCTGCCCCACAGCACGAAGACCACCCGATCCGGCCTGGCGTCGACGGCCCGGATCACCTGGTCGGTGAACTGCTCCCAGCCCTTGCCCTGGTGGCTGCCGGCCTGCCCGGCGCGCACGGTGAGGGTGGCGTTCAAGAGCAGCACGCCCTGGCGGGCCCACGGGACGAGGCTGCCGTGGTCGGGTGGCGGGTAGCCGAGGTCGTCGCGCAGCTCGGCGTGGATGTTCGCGAGCGACGGCGGGATGGCGACCCCGGGGCGCACCGAGAAGCACAGGCCGTGCGCCTGCCTCGGACCGTGGTACGGATCCTGGCCGAGGATCAGCACCCGGGTGCCGGCGTAGGGCGTGAGGTGGAGGGCGGCGAACACCTCGTCGGCGGGCGGGTAGACGGTGGCCCGGCGCCGTTCGCTGGCGACGAACTCCTGGAGCTCCCGCCAGTAGGGCTGCTCCAGCTCCGCCCGCAGCACCGGGTTCCAGTCCGTCTTCACCCCCCGAATTCTGCCCCTCCCTCCGAACCGAATCGGTCCGAGGGTTCGGGGCGTAACCTCGGGCCGTGGCGATCGACCCCCTCTCGCTCGTCGGCCGGCTGGACGAGGTGGGGCGCTGCCGGCTGGCCACGCTGCCGACCCCGCTCGAGCCGGGCGGCGAGCTGCCGGGCGGTGCCCGGCTGTGGGTCAAGCGCGACGACCTCACCGGCCTGGGACTCGGGGGGAACAAGGCCCGCAAGCTCGAGCTCCTGTGCGCCGAGGCGCTGGCGGCCGGCGCGACCTGCCTGGTCACGGTCGGGGCCGGGCAGTCCAACCACTGCCGCACGACGGCGGCGGCCGGGGCAGTGCTCGGGCTGGAGGTGCACCTGGTGCTCGCTGGCGAGCGACCCGAGGTCTTCACCGGGAACCAGCTGCTCTCCGAGCGCTTCGGCGCCCACCAGCACTTCACGGGGACGCCGGCGCACCACTGGGGCGAGCTCGAGGTGGCGCGGGAACAGCTGACCGACGAGCTGGCGGCGGACGGCCTGGTTCCCCACTCCATCCCCATCGGCGGGTCCACGGCCGTGGGCGCGCTCGGCTACGTCGCCGGGTTCGTCGAGCTGATGGCGCAGTGCGACTCGCTCGGCATCGATCCGGCCGCCGTGGTGGTGACGTCGTCGAGCGGCGGGACGCATGCCGGGTTGGTCGCCGGGCGAGCCCTGCGGCGCGCCACCGGTGCGGCCGTGCCGGAGGTGCTGGCCATCGGCGTCGCGAAGGGTGTGAACGCCGGCGCGCCGGACGTCGGCGAGCTGGCACGCGAGAGCCTGGCCCTGCTGGGCGGTGGCCCGGAGCTGGTCCGAGACGGCGACGTGGTCATCGACCCGTCCTGGCTCGGCGACGACTACGGGATCCCGTCGCCCGAGGGCGATGCCGCCATCGGGTGGGCGGCTCGCGCGGGCGCCTGGGTGCTCGACCGCACCTACACCGGCAAGGGCTTCGCCGGGCTCCTCGGCCACGCGACGGCGGGCCGCTGGCCGCCAGGTTCGGACGTGGTGTGGATCCACACCGGGGGAGTGCCGGCGGTCTTCGCGCCGGGCGGATCGCCCTGAGCGCTCCGGGTTGGACACGCGCCCGGCCGGCGTGATCGGCTCGCGGGATGCGCCTCGCGAACTACGCCGGTCGGTCGACCCTGGTGATCGACAACGCGCTCCGGCACGCGGTCGACGTCAATCGCGCCAGCGGGGGCACGCTGAGTGCAGATCCGATGATCCTGTCCGACCTGGCCACCCACCCGGCGCTGCGCGAGCTGGCGGCATCGGTGAACCCGACCGACTGGCCGGCGCTCGACCCGGCGCGGCTCGGCCCGCCGGTGCCACGCCCGGCGAAGGGGTTCGGCGTGGCGCTGAACTACCGGCAGCACGCGCTGGAGACGGGCCGGGAGCTGCCGGCTGAGCCCGCCGTGTTCGGCAAGTCGGAGAACGCCGTGTGCGGTCCGTACGACGATGTCGTCGTCCCCGACGGCCGTGATCGGGTCGACTACGAGGCCGAGCTGGTCATCGTGTTCGGCCGGCGCTGCCACGGCGTCGACGAAGCCGACGCTTGGGCGCACCTGGCCGGCGTCACCTGCGGCCAGGACATCTCCGATCGGACCGAGCAGTACCGCGAGCCGGTCCGCCAGTTCACCGTGGCCAAGAGCTACGACACCTTCGGACCCATCGGTCCCTACCTGGTCACGCCGGACGAGCTGGCTGACCCCGACGCCCTCGAGCTGTCGTGCCGGATCGACGACGTCGAGGTGCAGCGGTCCTCGACGAGCGACCTGATCTTCCCCGTGCCCGTTCTGGTGGCGTGGCTGTCGCGCTACATCACGTTCCTCCCGGGCGACCTCCTGTGGACCGGGACGCCCAGCGGTGTCGGCGTCGCCCGCACCCCGCCGCTGTTCCTGCGCGCCGGCGTGGTCATCGAGACCGAGATCGACGGGATCGGCACGATGCGCAACGCCGTCGTCGTGCGCTGACCCCGCCGAAGTGGGGGGAGGGGTACCGTGGGCAGGTGAGTGAGATCCTGGACGTCGATCTCCTGGGGTTCGAGCGGGGGAGCACGGATCGGCGCCGGGCCGTCGTCGACGGGGTGCGCCGCAGCCTGGCCACCGGCTTCGTGTACACCAGCCACGACCTGCCCGACGACCTGCTCGACTCGGCCTACTCGATGCTGGCGGAGTTCTTCTCCTTGCCCACGGAGGTGAAGCAGCGCTTCGTGGCGCCGGGCAGCCACGGCCAGACGGGCTACACCGGGCTGCTGGTGGAGACGGCGGCGTCGAGCGATGCCGCCGACTGGAAGGAGATGCTGAACTGGGGTCGGGCCCTGCCCGAAGGCCATCCGCTGCGCACCCGGTACCCGCACCGCTACGGCGACCAGGTCGTCCCCGACGCGGCCGTGCCCGGCATCGGCGAGGTGCTCTACGCGTTCCACGACCGGATCGAGGACCTCCAGCGGCGGTTCCTCCGGGTCATCGCCGTGGCCATCGGCTGCCACGAGACCTTCTTCGACGAGATGACCACCAACGGTGCCACCCTCACCCGTGCCATCCGCTACCCGGCCATGGCCGACGCGCCGCCGGGCGGTCACGTGTGGGCGGCCGAGCACGGTGACATCAACCTCATCACCGCGCTGCCCCGGGCGACGGCCGCCGGGCTGCAGGTGCGCACCGCGGACGGCTGGGTCGACGCCGTCCCGCCCGCCGGCCAGGTGATCATCAACACCGGCATGATGCTCGAGCGGCTCACGAACGGGGTCATCCCGACCGGTGTCCACCGCGTCGTGGCCGCTCCCGGGTTCCAGGGTGAGCGCTACAGCGTCGTGCAGTTCTGCCACCCGACGCCGTGGACGCTTCTCACCCCGGTGGCCTCGTGCTGCACCCCCGAGCATCCCCAGCGCTGGTCGGCGATGACCTCCGCCGACGCGCTCGACAAGGTGCTCTACGAGATCAACCTCGTCGAGGACGCCCGGCGCCTCGACGTCGAGCGGCTGCGCTGACCCGCCGGGACCTGCACGGACAGCGACTCCGCCCAGAGGGCGTCGAGGGTGGCCGCCATGCCGTGCGCCATCACGGTGGCGTCGGGGCACGCGTCGGCGTCGGCATGGATGGTCAGGACCAGCTGGTCCTGGTACGACAGCACGGCGACGCCGGCGCTCAGGTTCCCGGCGAGGGGGACGATCGGCAGGATCTCCTCGATCGGCGCGCCCATGAGGGTGAGCTGCTCCCGGGGCCCGGGCACGTTCGTCACCACCATGTTCGCGAAGGGCTGCTGGTGGACGAGGGGGACGGTGAGGCGGGCCAGCGCCACCGGCAGGTGGTCGAGGCCGCTCAGCAGCCTCGACACGCCCTCGTCTTGATGCTCGGCCCGGCGGGCGCGCATCTCATCGCGCAGATGGTGGAGGCACTCGACCGGCGACATCGCGTCGTCGGGCGAGAACGACGCCAGGAACCCGCTGACTCGGTTCCCGAGCGCGAGGTGCTCGGCGTCGGTGCGGACGTTCTCCGGCACGGCGATGTGCAGCGGCCGGTCGGAGAGCTCGTCGCCACGCTCCGCGAGCAGTGCCCGGACGCCCCCGGCCACCATCGTGAGGAGGACGTCGTTCACCTTGGCGTCGTGGGCGTGCGCCACCTCCTTCACCTGGCTGAGCGACACCCGCACGGGGACCAGCGTCCGATGCGTGCCGATCGGCACGTTCAGCGAGGTGGGCGGCGCAACCGTTCCCCGACGGGTGATGGTGGCCAGCGTTGCGGACCGGCGGCGGACCTCGCCCAGGCCGCCGCCGACGAGGCCGGCGATCGAGCGGAGGATGCGCACCGGCTCGCGAGCCAGCTCGTCGAGCGCGTCCACCACCAGCATCGCGGTCGACGGTGCCGGGCGCGGGGTCCACGGCCCGGGCGTGGGCTCCATCAGGTCGCCGAGATCCGTGAGGGCTGCGGTGAGCTGCACCCCGGACACCCCGTCGATCAGCGCGTGGTGCAGCTTCTCCACCAGTGCGACTCGACCGTCGGGCAGGCCGTCGACGAACCACCACTCCCACAGCGGCCGGCTCCGATCGAGCACGCCCATCATCAGCTCCTCGACCAAGCGGATCAGTGCTGCTTCGTCGCCGGGCGCGGGGAGCGTGGTGAGACGGACGTGGTGCTCGAGGTCGAAGTCCTCGTCGTCGACCCAGACCGGTCGGGCGAGGTCGAACGGCACCTCGCGCACGACCTGGCGCAGCCGGGGGACGAGGTGCAGCCGGTCGCTCAGGTGCTGGCGCACGTCGTCGAGTCGGAAGCGGCCTTCCGCGTCGCGCAGACGCTCACCGTCGAGCACGAGCACGGCACCGACGTGCATCGGCGTGTGGTTGCTCTCCAGGAGCAGGAAGCTGTGGTCGAGCGCGGTGAGCCGATCGGCACTCATCGCTGTGTCCTCCTCGTCGGTCGGACGGCCAAGATCTCGTCGAAGCCTTCTCGCACGCACTCCACGAGCGTGGCAGGGTCGGTGACGGCAGCCGTGTCGAGCATCAGCCCCAGCGTGAGACCTCCGGCGTAGCTGTGGAGTGTGGCGCTGAAGGCGGCGCCCGAGGGCGGAGCGAAGGCGTACTGGCGGAGCACGGGGATCCCTGCGAGCGACACCTGCTCCTCGAGACCGGGGACGTTGCTCGCCACGAGGTCGACCGCCTTGAGCATCGAACCCAGCACGGCGGCGGTCACCGCTTCGGGGAGCAGGTTGAGCACGCCCGCCACCGCACCGGTGAAGCGCAGCCCCGGCTCGCGCCGCCACGAGCCGGTGATCTCGTGCATCCGGCGCATCCGGGCGACGGGGTCCTCCACGTCGAGCGGCAGGTGGAGGCGCACGGGCGTGAACCGGTTGTTGCCGATCGCGTCGTCGGCGGAGCGCAGGTTGATCGGCATGGTGACCCGCAGCGACGGGACGTCGGCGTCGTGACGATGGTGATAGCGGGCCATCCCGCCGGCCAGCGCCGCGAGGAAGGCGTCGTTCATGGTGCCGCCGGCGCGATGCGCCGCAGCCCGCATGTCGTCGAGCGCCAGCTCGAGCCCGGTCACCCGCCGGGAGAGCCCTCGGCGGCGCATCACCGGTGACAGCGGCTCGCTGACGGGCCGCATCAGCTTGGCGATGGACTCGGTGGTGCGGACGGCACCGTCAACCGCTCGGGCGGGGTGGCGCATGGTGGACTCGAGCAGGTGGGGCAGGGCGGCGATGCCGTGCTGGGCGGCGGCCGTCGCCTGGCGCCACTGGTCGCCCCAGTCCTGCAGGAACCGCCCGAGCGGGTCGTCGTCGGGTTCCCTCGCCCGCTCGACGGCCGGCGGCGGAGCGGCGCCGTCGTCGAAGAGCAGCCGGGCCATCTTCACGGCGCCCACCCCATCGGTGGACGAGTGGTGGATCTTCTGCAGGAGGGCGCAGCGACCGTCGGCGAGCCCCTCGACCAGCGTGAACTCCCACAGCGGCCGGTCACGGTCGAACGGGGCCATCACCACCGGCGCCGCGAGCTCGTAGACGGTCGCCAGATCGGCCGGCGCTGGTGCCACGATGCGGCGGAGGTGGAAGTCGAGGTCGAACGTGGGGTCCTCGACCCAGCGTGGTGTCCCTCCGGCGAGCCCAGGCGAGACGACCCGCTGGCGAAGGCGCGGCAGCTGCTCGGTCACGGTCGCGATCCGCTCGCGCAGCCGATGCCACTCGGGCGTGCCGTCGAGGAGCGCGATGCCCAGGATCGTCGTCCGCAGCGACGGGTCGCGCTCGATCCGCCACAGCGTCGTGTCGGAGGCGTTCATCCGATCGTCGAAGCGGTCGTCCATGGGCTCGTCCCCCTTCCTCGCCAGCGTCGTCCGTGTGCAGGGGTCTCGTTAAGGGCCGAAGGTCCACGTCCGGGGACTTCGTGCCCTGGCTGCCCTCGGACCCGGCGGCGCACATTGTCCGGTGTCCGGCCCGTGCGTCGGGCGGACACGGTTCGTCGTCACCCTTGGGGGGTGGAGCGTGGAGCGGTTCTGGCGCAGCTTCGGACGAGCGCTCGGTCGTCACTGGGTGCTCGTGACCCTCGCCGTCGTGGCAGTGACCGTCGTGCTGGCGGTCGGGTTCGCCCGCGTGGACTTCGCCACGGGGCAGGACAGCTACCTGAACCCGGCGTCGCAGGTTGCCAAGGACAACGTGGCCTACCAGGACGCCTTCGGCGGTGAGACGGTGATCCTGCTGTTCGAGATGGACGAGGGCACCGACGTCGCGGACCTGTTCACGCCGGCGAACATCGCCGAGTTCGAGCGGGTCGAAGCGGAGCTGCGCGCCATCCCCGAGGTGTACGCGGTCGTCAGCCCGTTCACGTCGATGGAGTTCAGCCACGAGATCGCCGTGTCGGGCGTGGGGACGAACGCGCTGATCTCGGCCGCCGAGCGGGAGACCGACCCGGCGGCGCAGGCCCTGCGCCAGGCCGACATCCAGGTGAGCCTGGCCCGGCTCGGCGAGGTCGACGAGCAGGACATGCAGAACCCGGCCTGGAACGACTTCCTCATCTACGCCAACGACGGCTACACGCTCACCGATGGCGTGCTCACCGCGCCGGCCGACGCGGACCGGGTCATCCGCACGTCGTTGCTGTCGACGTTCCCGAACCAGCAGGTCGCCGTTGGCGGGGTGCTCATCAACGGCAACGCCAGCCTCGACGAGCTGGGGGTCGGCACCGACGCGGTGATCGAGGTCATGAGCACCGCCGAGTTCGAGAACGCGACGCTGACCGTGACGGGCGCCCCGCTGTACCTGAGCGAGATCAACGACTACCTCCAGCAGGGAATGGCCACGCTCGGGCTGGTCGCGATCGTGGTGATGGCCGTCGTGCTCACCTTCCTGTTCCGGGTGCGCCTGCGTCTGCTGCCGCTGCTCACCGTCCTGGTCGGGGTCGTCTGGGCGTTCTCGGCGCTCGGATACCTGGGGATCGACCTCTCGCTCGTCACCATCTCCGGCCTGCCGATCCTGATCGGCCTGGGCATCGACTTCGCGATCCAGATGCACAACCGCATCGCCGAGGAGTCGCTGCTCGACAAGGAGTCGCACCCGGTTTCGGAGGCGATGGCGAACCTGGCGCCGGCGATCGTCACCGCCACCATCACCGCCGTCGTGGCCTTCATGGCCCTGCAGGTGTCGAAGGTGCCGATGATCCGCGACTTCGGCGTGCTGCTCGCGGTCGGGATCGTGGTGGTGATGCTCACCGCGCTCGTCATCCCGGCGACGGTGCTCGGGGCCCGGCACTGGAAGCCGGCCAAGGCCGAGACGGGTCCGCACCTGCTCGAGCGGGTGATCGTGTGGTTGGGGTCGCTGCCGCCGTGGTCGGCCGTGCCGATCGCCGTGGTCGCCGTGGTGCTGCTGTTCGCCGGCATCAACGCGGAGGAGGACACCCGCATCGAGAGCGACCCGGTGCGCTGGATCGATCAGAGCTCCCAGACCGTCGAGGACATCCACCTGCTCGAGGAGCGAACCGGGTTCGCGAGCACGCTCGGCATCCTGGTCCAGGCCAACAACGTCTTCGACCCCACGCTCACCGCCATGCTCGACGAGTTCATCCGTGATGCCGACGCCCGGGAGCGCATCGTCGGCACCGACAGCCTCGTCGGCACGATGTCGCAGATCATCGAGGTGCCCGGAGCGAGCGAGCTGGTCCCGACCCGGGCCGACATGGAGGGTGGCGCCGCCTCCATGCCCGCTGACGTCGCCAAGGTGCTGCTGGCCGAGGACCTCACCGCCACCCAGGTGAACCTTCGCCTGGCACCCCAGAGCCTCGAAGAGCAAGCCGTGCTCGTCCAGGAGCTGCGCGACGATCTCGACGCCCGCCTGGCCGCCCTGGACCTGCCGTCCGACAGCGTGCTCACCGTCGGTCTGCCGACCGGTCAGGCGCCGGTGAAGGCGGTGCCCTCCGGGCTCGCGGTCGTGGGCGTCGGACTGCTCGAGAACCTCTCGGCGAACCGGGCGCTGCTCACCTATCTGGCCCTGGGGGCGGCGGCGCTGTGGCTGATCCTGCGTCACCGCAGCCTGGCCCGTGGCCTGCTCGCGCTGGTCCCGGTGGTGCTGGCGATCGGCCTGTCGGGTGTGCTGGTGTGGCTCCTCGACGTGACCCTCAGCCCGCTCACCACCGTGAGCGGCCCGCTCATCATCGCCACCTGCACCGAGTTCAGCGTGCTCATCCTGGCCCGCTACCTCGAGGAGCGGGAGCGCTCGCTCGAACCCAAGCGGGCCGTTGACACCGCCGCCCGTCGCACGGGCCGGGCCTTCTTCACCTCGGCCGTCACCGTCATCAGCGGCTTCGCCGTGCTGGCGATCTCGCCGCTGCCCCTGCTGCGCGACTTCGGCCTGGTCGTCACCATGAACGTGGCGACCGCCGTGCTGGCGGCGCTCGTGGTGATGCCGCCGGCGATGGTCTGGGCCGACACCCACGGCCTCATCGGCGTGGAGCCGAGCGGTGGCGCGGTGCGCCTGGCCGCTCGGCCGCGCGGTGCCGCCGCCGTCGTGACGAGCGTCGCTGCTGTGGCCCTCGCCGCCGGCGTGCTGGCCATGGTGTCGAGCTCCGACGTCGGGTCCGACGAGGCCGTGGCGGCGACCGGTGAGTTCACTGCGGTCACCTTGCCCCCGACCACCACGACCGAGCCGCCGGCCACGGTGCCGGAGGGTCCGGTCGACCCGAGCAGCTACGGGACCGAGCGGCCCGCCGGCACGGTCGCCGGCGCGCTCTACGACCTCATGACCGCCAACGGTGTCCCGGCCAACCAGGCCGTCTGCACCGCCGACGTGCTGCTCGGGCGGGTGAGCGAGGCCGATCTCCTGGCGATGGGCATCGCCACGTTCGAGCCGGCGGCAGTGGAGCCGGTGGTGCAGGCGGCGCTCGACTGCGGCGTCCCGCAGGAGACCATCGACGCCGTGCTGGCCGGCGTCGGCGGCTGAGCAGGGAGCCCCGGCCAGCAGCGGGGCCGGCCACCCCGGTACGGTGACGGCTCGTCATGGACGTCGCCGTCGCCGTCGACATCGGTGGGACCAAGCTTGCCGTCGGGCTCGTGACCCCGACGGGGACCTTGGTCGACCGGGTCCAGGTGCCCGTCGACCATGACTGCACGGCTGACGAGCTGTTCGAGGTCCTCGCCGAGATGGTCGACGACCAGATCCAGCGCACGGTCGAGCGTCACCGGGCTCGACCAGTCGTGATCGGCGTCGGCTCGGCCGGGCCGGTCCGCCCCGATGTGGAGGGCATCTCGCCGCTCAACATCCTGGCGTGGCGTGACTTCCCGCTGCGCGCTCGGCTGGCGGCCCGCACGGGCCTGCCGGTGTACGGGGACCTCGACGCCAAGGCGCTGGCGCTCGCCGAGGGCTGGCTCGGCGCGGCGCGAGGCCGGGACAACTTCATGGCCATGGTGGTGTCGACCGGTGTCGGCGGGGGCATCGTGCTCGACGGCCAGCTCCTCGACGGGGCCACGGGCAACGCTGGTCACGTCGGCCACGTCGTCGTCGAGCCGGACGGACGGCGGTGCTCCTGCGGATCGCGCGGCTGCCTCGAAGCCGAGGCCAGCGGACCCGCCATCGCAGCGATCACGGGCCGATCACCGGCCGAGCCGACCTACGAGATCATGCGCCGCACGGGACACCTGGTGGGGCGGGCGGTGGCGTCCGTCTGCAACCTGTTGGACCTGGACCTGGTGGTGGTGGGGGGCTCGGTCGCCCTCGGGTTCGGGGCCACCTTCTTCAACGCCGCCCAGGAGTCGATCGACGAGCACGCCCGTCTGTCGTTCAGCCGAGGGGCCCGGATCGCCCCGGTGCGTCTGGGCGATCAGGGTCCGCTGATCGGCGCCGGCGCCCTCGGCTGGCGGGGCCACCGTCGGTCTCAAGAAGGCAACGACCGGCGTGGGACCACCCGCATCGACCTCACCGGCGGTGACACATGACGAGGATCCGTGAGACCCGTGACAGCTCGATGATCGATGACCGCCGTGGAGCCGGCAGTGGCGGGGTGCCGGGCGGTGGCGGGGCCGGTGGCATCCCGATCGGGCTGAAGGCCGGCGGTGGAGTGCTCGGCCTCGTCGTCATGATCGCGGTGCTCGTGCTTCCCAAGCTCCTCGGTGGCGCCGACCTCGCGGGCCCGGCCCTCCCCGGAGGCGGGCTCGGGTTGGACGCCGCCCAGGCGTCCCCCGGCGCCGGCAGCTCCGAGGAGACCTGCGACGACGAGCTGGAGTCGATCCTGTGCGGCGCGACCATCGACGTCCAGGAGTTCTGGACCGGGGAGTTCGAGGCGGCGGGCCGTACCTACCCGGTGACCAAGACGGTGTTCTTCAGCGGCGCCACCTCGACCGGCTGTGGGCCGGCCTCCGCGGAGACCGGACCCTTCTACTGCCCGCTCGACCAGCTCGTGTACTTCGACCTCGACTTCCTGGTGCAGCTCCAGGAGCGTTTCGGTGCGACCGGTGACCTGGCGGCCCAGTACATCGTCGCTCACGAGTACGGCCACCACGTGCAGAACGTGCTCGGCATCAGCGAGCAGGTCCGTGCCGCGCAGGCGCAGTACCCGTCGCAGGCCAACGCCTACTCGGTCGCGCTCGAACTGCAGGCCGACTGCCTGGCAGGAGTGTGGGCGCATGACGCCGCGGCGCGGCGCCAGCTCGAGAGCGCGGAGGAGATCAACGAGGCCCTCGACGCCGCCGCCGCAGTGGGCGACGACCGGATCCAGCGCTCGACGACGGGGCGAGTCGATCCGGAGAGCTTCACCCACGGCAGCAGCGAGCAGCGTCGGACATGGTTCGAGCGTGGCTTCGCCACGGGCGATCCGGACCGATGCGACCCGTTCGGCCAGTAGGGCTCAGCCGCCGAGCGCGCGGTACAGGCGCTCCGCCGGCCCGGCGCCGAGGTGGTGCTGCCACCACGCGGCCACGGCGATGGCGACCACCCAGAACACGGCCGAGAGCACGAGCGCGGTGTCGAGCCCGGTCGGGCCGACCCACCCCCACCAGTCGACGACCCCCCGGAACACGAACACGTGGGCGAGATACAAGCTGAGCGTGAGCTGGCCGGCCCGCCGGAGCAGCTCGACGGGGGCCGCCGTGGTCCACCGATCGGCGACCCACGACACGACGCAGTACACGACGATCGAGCTGCCCAGCGTGCCCACGGTGTAGGCCAGCCCGCGGTCGTACGGTCGGGTCGACGTGAGCAGCGCTGCTCGGGGCGAGCCGTCACCCGACAGGGTGGCCACGGCGTAGCTGCCGGCGAGCATCGCCGCGCCGAGTGCGGTGAGCCGCCAGCGGGTGCGCTCGAACGACGGCAGCGCCCGCCCGATGACCATCCCCGCGAACAGGAACGCCAGCCACGGCAGCAGCGGGTGGGTGTAGTCGACGAACGTTCGGATGAGGAGCTCGCGTGGGGTGTCGGGGTCGTCGGGGGCGAGCCAGGCGGTGGAGTGCCCGTCGAGCTCTCGCTCGAAGCGCCACCACGCCAGCCCGGCGGCGGCGACCGCGCTGGCTCCCCCCAGCACGACCAGCCACCGCGAGCGCCATGTGAGCACCAGGGCCGCCACCATGAAGTAGGCGCCGTAGAAGAACAGGATCGTCCCCGGCCACACCCAGTTCAGGGCGAAGCCGCCGGCGTAGAGCACGAGGCCCCGCCGGAACAGGCGCCACTGGTCGACCCGGATCGCCTCACGGTCGCCGCTCGCCAGGCTGCGGCGGGAGAACAGGGCGACGCCGATGCCCGCGACCAGGACGAACGTCGCCGCGAAGCGGGTCGCCAGCACCCCCTCCCACGGATCGAACAGGCGGGCGGCGAACGCCTCGCCGGGCTCGGCCCGAGCGTCGGAGCCGTTGAGGTACCCGTGGTAGTTCATGACGACAACGCCGATGAGCGCCACCGCCCGGACCACGTCCGGCCCCGGCAGTCGCGACTCGCCGGTGTGGGTCGTGCCGCCGGCCGGGTGGTCGAACACCGATCCGGTGGTGGGCCCGGCGGCGTGGCCGGTCGTCACCGGTGCCACTCGACCTCGTCGACCCACGTCTGGGTGAGCGGACGCTGGACGTCGACGCGGTCGCCCACGTCGGGAAGCGGCTCGGTCTCGGGCACGATCAGCATCGAGGTGTGCATGTGCGGCGCCTCGACCAGCTCGAGGCGACGTCGGGCGAAGTGGAACGGGCTGCGGCCGTCCGGGAGTGCGCTGACCCCGTGCGCCGTCCCGGCGGCGACCAGCACGACGTGGCCATCCACCAGCGCCGGGCGTTGCCGGTAGCCGAGCGGGGTGCCTCGCTCCACGGGGTGCACGTCGACCACATCGGCGTTCAGGTGCAGCATCGACTTGTCGCCGTGCCACAGGGCGGTGCCCAGACGGATCCGCAGGCGGTGCTGCGGGTGGGTGTCGAGCAGGCGCGCGTAGCTGGTGGCATCGAGGTGGCTGACGGTGAGCGTGGTCCCGGGGGCGAGCACCCGGAGCCACGCCTCGACCTCGCCGGCGTGGTCGATGGCCGTCCCGGCCAGGGGCAGGTGCAGCGATGCGTCGAGGGGGATCATCCCGGCGCGGCGGGCGGCCACCTCCAGCTCGTGCAGCTCACCGGGTGGCACCCCGTAGCGGTGCATCGACGAGCGCAGCTTCACGCTGAGCGCGCCCGTCCACCCGTGGCGGGCAAGGGCGTCGACGTGCACGAGCGAGCCGACGCTCAGCACGGCGTCGGCCCGCAGGCCGTCGGGGAGCGGGCTCACGGTCGGGGCGAGCACGTGCGGTCGGACGGACATCGGCAGGTCAGCCACCTCGTGCACGGTGCCGACGGCGCAGTCGTCGGACAGGCTCGCCGCCACCTCGGCCAGCTTCGCCCGCCCAAAGCCGTACCCGTTGCCCTTCACGACCGGGAGCAGGTCCGGGAAGGCCGCGGCGGTCTCGGCCACGTGGTGGCGCCACTCGGCCTCTCTCACCGTCAAGCGCAGACCCATCGCGCCGGGACCATAGCCCTGGACATGGGGGACAGCCCGGCGCTCAATCCCGACTTGTCTGATCGACTTTGTCGCCCTACGCTGGTGGTGTGCGATCGCTGCTGCGCTTCCCGAACCCGGTCAACGAGGTGTCGGCCCGTCTCGTGGCGGCTGGCGTGGTGGCCATGGGCGTGACCTTCCTCGTGCTGGGGAGCGGATGGGTGCTCGTGCCCCTCACCTACGGCTTCGTCGCCCGAGTGCTCACCGGGCCGACGCTCAGTCCGCTCGGCCAGCTCGTCACCAGGGTCGTCACGCCCCGCGTGCCGCCGCAGTGGTACCGCGACGTCCCGGGCCCGCCGAAGCGGTTCGCGCAGGGCATCGGCGCGATGTTGACGGTGGGCGCCTCATTGGCCTGGGTGGCGGGCGCGCCGGTCGTCACCTACGCGCTGGTGGCGATGGTGGTGGTGGCGGCGTCGCTCGAAGCGGCCGTCGCGTTCTGCTTGGGCTGCGTGATCTTCAACCGCCTGATGCGCTGGGGCATCATCCCCGCCGACGTGTGCGTGGCCTGCAACGACCTGTCGGAGCGGCTCGCCACGTGGGCCGCCCGTCCCTGACCGGGGCGGCCCGGCCAGCTGGTGAGGTCGGGCACCAAGGGTCCCGACGTCCGCGTGCGCAGGGCCTCGACCCAGACGCCCGCCCCGTACGCGGCGTCGTCGAGAAGGCGCAGCACCACGTAGCGCAGCGGGTCGAGGGGCGGCCGGCGCCGGACCCAGTCCCACAGTGCCGGCGCGAGCGCAGCGGCGACGACGGCCTGCCGGGCCCGCCGCGAGCAGACGGCGGCGAGGAGAGCGACCGGCCATCCGACGCGTGTCATCGCCGATGCCAGCTGACGGCCGGCGTGGAGATGGCCGAGCCCGGCCAGGCGGAGCGCCAGGCGGTGCCGCTCGGGCACCTCGCCCAGCTTGCGGGTGAGTGCGGCCGTCGTCGCCGCGGCGGTGAGCCCGGCCGCCAGTGGATGGCCGCCCGCAGCGAGGGCCCACACCGCGGCACTCCAACCGCTGACGCGCAGCGGCGCCAGGGCCCCCGGGTGGCGGCGGGCCAGCGGTGCGGCCGAGCGGCCGTACGCCAGTCGCTGGCGGGCGAAGCCGCGGAGGTCGGGCCGGGGCTCGTGGCCCACCGTGACGCGCGGCTCGTAGCGCAGGCGCCAGCCCGCTTCGTCGAGGCGCCACTCGAGGTCGACGTCCTCGCCGACGCGCAGCGTCGCATCGAACCCGCCCACGGCGCGGACGGCGCTGGTGCGGCACACCAGCACCGCCGCCGGGACGTAGCTCACCCGCGTCCCGGCGCGGATGCGCGCCGGCTCGCCGCCGAGGTCGAGTGGTGACCGGCCGGACTCGTACGCGGCGATCGCTCCGCTGCCGCCGGCGGCCGTCACCCGCGGCGCCACCAGCGCGACGCGGGGATCGGCGAGGTGGGCCAGCAGCGGCTCGAGCCACCCCGGGCCGAGGACGACATCGGTGTCGACGAACGCCACCACGGAGGTCGTGACCCGGGCCAGGCCGGCGTTGCGCGCTGCGCCCGGCCCGGCGTTGCGGGGGAGGCGCACCAGCTGTGCCCCGCCGACCGGGGTGAGAGCCGGCACCGAGGCGTCGTCCACCACGACGACGGCGGCGACGCCGGCGCATCGCTGCACCAGCGCCTCGAGCCGCTCAGGGTCGACGTCCAGCGCCGGCACCACGACCGTCACCTCGGCGGGTGCCGGTCCCGGCTCGGTCGGCTCCGGGTGCACGGCGCCTGCGTCGAGGAGCCGGTCGGTGAGCCGCTCGTGCCCGGCGGGGAGCGCCTCGGCGCGCTCGATGGCGTCGAGCACCTGCGCGCCGGCGGCGGTCAGGCGGAACAGCACCAGCGGGGATCCGCCGAGCAGCACCTTGCCGTCCGCGGTGCGCCGGCACGAGGCGTCGAGGCGCAGCGTCGTCATGGTCGCGGACTCGGGCTCATGGCATCCACCGTTCGACGGCCCGCACGAGATCCCCGGTCAGCTGTTCGAGCAGGGCCACACCTTCGGCGGCCGACGCCCCGACCGGGTCGCCGAGCACGCCGTTCGGGCTCACGGCGAGGACGCCACGAGCGCGCAGGTCGTCCACGAGCTCGGCGATGGGCTCGCGGCGGCCGGCCTCGGCGCGCTCCAGGCGGACGAGCGCGGGGTCGAGCGCCAGCACCATCGAGGTCTCGGCCCGCCCGGCGTGGGCGTCGAAGCCCGGGATCCGCGGCCACCAGGCGAGCACGCGGCGCCCCTCGGTGAGCGCGGTCGACGCCGCCACAGCGACCGCCTCGGCGTTGCCGCCGTGGCCATTCACGAACACGAC
Source organism: uncultured Ilumatobacteraceae bacterium (assembly GCA_964556225.1). Taxonomy (GTDB): domain Bacteria; phylum Actinomycetota; class Acidimicrobiia; order Acidimicrobiales; family Ilumatobacteraceae; genus CAZKVJ01. Next base: position 29,709 of record CAZKVJ010000017.1, on the reverse strand, counting down.
ACCGCGACACCAGTCGGCTGAGCGCACCAGCTCGACCAGCACGGTGGCGAGGGCGTCGGTGCCGATCGAGAGCGTCCCGGGGAAGCCGGCGTGCTCGCCGCTGGCGGTGATGGTGAGCGGTGGCGCGACGACGATGTCCGCGCGGGCCGCCGCCAGCCGATCGGCGAGGGCGATGGCGATGCGGGTGTCGGTGTCGAGTGGCAGGTGCGGCCCGTGCTGTTCGCACGATCCGACGGGCACCGCCAGCACGGGTCGGGTCCCGGCGAGGTCGGACCATGTGACGTCGCCAAGGCGCTGAGCCGGCCGTCCTCCCATCACTCCCGACGCTAGCGACCCCACCCCACCCCTCCGGCTCCCCTCCCTTCCCCTCCCTAGCTGTTCTGGCCCCGGGAAGTAGCGCTCAGCGCTACTTCCCGGGACCAGAACCGGGGTCGAGGTAGCCCCAGTCGCGGAGGGCATCGAGGATCCGGTCGGCGGCGTCACCGGGATCGAGCTCGACGGGGTCACCGCGGGGGCCGGCACCGAGGGCGGTCAACGCTCGAACCCGCTCGAGCGCGGCGTCGCCGGTCGGTCCGGCCAGCGTCCGTGCCCGCGGCCGGTACGGGCGGGTCGGGCGATGCGGGTGCTCACCGAGGGGCGTGCCGGCCACGACCTCGATCGGCCCGGACCGCGAGGCGATGGCGGCGGCGAGGGGGGCCCGCCGCAGCCGGGCGGCCGCACCCTCCACCGACACCACGGCGGGACCGGTCACGGTGAGTCGCTCCCGGCGTCCGCGGTCGAGACGGCGCACGACGCCGGCTCGACCGGGTTCGTCGTGGAGCACCACCTCGATCACCCCCAGCGCCTGGCCCACGCCGAGCCGGCCGGCGAGGAACGCCGGCACCGAACCGCTGCCCCGGTCGGTCGACACATCACCGCACCACACGAGGTCGCACGGCTCGAGGGCGGTGGCCAGCACACCGGCGACCACCGGTGAGGTGGCGAACGGTGCCTGGTCGATGCGGACCGCCCGCGCGGCGCCCACGGCGAGCGCGTCGCGCAGGATGGCGTCGGCCTCCGCCGGGCCGGCGCTGACGGCGACGACCTGGCCGCCCCAGCGCTCGGCGCAGCGCAGCGCCCACTCGAGCGCTGCCTGGTCGGCGGGCGAGACCCCGCCGAAGCGGTCGTCGCCCGGGTGGACGGCGCCGGTGGCCGGGTCGATCTCGGGTCGCTGTCCGACCCACTTCATGCACGCACCGATCAGCACGTCGTCGCCCTCACGTCCGCCGGAACACGACCCCGTGTCCGCCCTCTGGGTACGTCCAGGTGATCGCTCCCTCGCGGTTGCACACCAGGTAGCAGGTGCCGCACTCGAAGCACTGCTCGTAGTTGAACAGGATCCCGCCGTCGGCGGTGGGGACGAACAGGTTGGCCGGACACGCCACCACGCACTCGCGGGTGCTGCAGCCTCGACAGCGATCACCGTCGACCGTGATGTGGGCGCGCTGGTGCACGCGGAACTCGGTGGTGGCGATGCGCTCCTCGAAGGAGACCTCCGGCCAGTGCACGCGCTCGCTCATGTTTCGCTCCCGGTCGCTCGGGCCGCTCGCTCCCGCTCGCTCATCCGAAGCTCCTGAGGCCGGTCCAGGCGTCGCGAGCCAGGTCGCGCCAGCGCAGGCCGGCTCGCCGGCGCTCCTGGAGCACCACCCGGTTCAGGCCCGGCTTGGGCTCCGGGTTGTCGACCTGGAACATCCGCTCGACGACGTTGGCCACGAACGTCGGGTACTGACGCTGGACGCGGTCCGACAGCACCAGCGCCGGCACCTTCGCCATCTTGCGGTGATCTCGCAGCACGAAGCTGCTCTCGAGACGGTGGCGGTAGCCGGCCAGGCCCTGGGCGCTCGTGTCGGCGCGGGCGATCGCCTCGGCGGCGGCCTGGCCGGCGTACATCCCGGAGCCGATGGCGAAGTTCACGCCCTCCAGCCAGATGCCGGCGGCCAGGCACAGCGCCGCGGCGTCGCCGGCCACGAGCAACCCGTCGCCCACCATCTGCGGCATCATCCGCACGCCCGCCTCGGGGATGAGGTGCGCGGAGTACTCCTTCAGCTCCGCTCCTTCGACCAGCGGCGAGATCGCCGGGTGCGCCTTGAGCGCACCGATGATCTCCTCGGGGCGTCGCTCCTGGGTGGCCAGCTTCGAGACCTTCAGCACCACGCCGAGCGACACCGTGTCGAGGTTCGTGTACAGGAAGCCGCCACCATTCACCCCGCCGGTGCCACCGAGGATCTCGTAGTCGACACCGTCACGGTCGCGCACGCCGAAGCGCTCGTCGATGACCTCCTTCGGCAGCGCAAGGGTCTCTTTGACCCCGAGCGTGTAGTTCGACGGATCCACCGGCCCGTACAGCCCGGCCTCCTTGGCCAGGAAGCTGTTCACGCCGTCACAGGCGATGACCACCTTCGCCGTCACCTCGCCTTCGGGCCGGTCGGTTCGCACCCCGACGACCCGTCCGTGCTCGTCGCGCAGGAGTCCGGTGACGGTGGTGCTGCACAGCACCGCCGCCCCCTCGGCCTCGGCCAGCCCCGCCAACCAGTGGTCGAAGTCGGGGCGGTAGGCGGTGGCGCCGTTGTATGGCGGGCGCCCCCACGTCGCGGTCCGGAAGTCGATCGTGAGCGCCTGGGTCGGGGTCATCACCATGGTGGCCCGGCGGGTGATCCAGCGCTGGATGGGTGCCTGCTCCCACCACTGGGGCACGAGCTGGTCGAGGATGCGTGGGTAGACGACCCCGCCGTACATGTTCTTGCTGCCGGGAAAGGGGCCGCGCTCGATGAGCACGACCCGGTGTCCGGCGCGGGCGAGGGTGAGCGTGGCTGCGGCGCCGGCCGGTCCGGCCCCGACCACGATCGCATCGAAGTCCGTCACGAGGTGCGCCTCGGCGGTTCGGCGCTCAGCCGGTCGGCCAGCGCGGCGATCACGGCGTTGGCGTCGGCCACGATGGCCAGGTCCGCGAGCTGCATCATCGGGCAGTGCGCGTCGGTGTTCACGCTCACGATGTGGTCCGGGCTGCCGAGCCCGCTGGTGTGCTGGACCGCACCGCTGATGCCGAACGCCAGATAGAGCCGCGGGTCGACGACCACGCCGGTCGTCCCGATCTGGCGCTCGTGGCCGACCCAGTGGCGGTCCGTGACGACCCGGGTCGCGCCGGTGGCCGCGCCGATCGCGGTGGCCACCGCCGCCAGCTGCTCGAAGCGCTCCGGGCCGTCCAGCCCGGCACCCCCGCCGGCGATGCGAGGGGCTTCGGCGAGGTCCATCGTGGCGATGTCCGGAGCCAGCACCTCGAGCGATTCGATGTCCGGAGCGGCAGCGTCGTCGGACGCCGCCACCCGGACGGTCACCATCGGTGGCGCGAGGAGGGGGTCGGGGTCGACGCCGCGCACGCCGGGCTGGAGCGTGGCGACGAAGGGACGATCGACGGCGACGTCCTCGATGGCCAACCCGCCCCAGCGGGCCAGGGCGACGGTGCGGGCACGGACCTCGATCGCGCCGGCCAGCAGCTGCCGGTTCAGCACGCTGGCCAGCCGGGGCGCCAGGTCGCGGCCATCGGGTGACGCCGGCAGGACCAGGTGTGCCTCCTCGGCCACCATGGGTGCCAGTGCGGCGGCGAACCGGGCAGGGGCGAAAACCCCCAGCTCCACCAGGTGCAGCTCGCGGGCCACGCCGTGCAAGGACGTCGCGGCCTGGTGCGTGCCCTCGCCGGCGAGCAGCCCTCGCCCAGCGCACTCCGCCACGGCCTCGGCCCCACCGGCGGGCAGCGTGCCGGCACGCACTGGGACCACAGCGAGCATCGGCGGCAGGCTAGTGGGGGCGGGCCGTCGGATCTCCTTCGCGGCGCTGTGCACGGCCGGCGCCGGCCCGCTAGGGTGCCGAGCAACCGTAATGAAACCGTAATGAGTGCTTCGGAGCGCTCATCACGGCGGGGGTGCGGCCGATACCAGTGGGCGACGCGGGCGAACAGAACGTGAAGGACTGCTGAGGAGGCCACGGATGACCTGGCTCGATCCGAACGACGCTCGCGCTGCGAGCCCGAACCTGTTCCAACGACTGACCCGCCGATCTCGTTCGCGCTGGCGCGGCGCCGTGAACCTCAGCCTGGCCGGAGGACTGCTGTTCACGCTGGCGACCTGCCAGCCGCCGCCGCCGTCACCCCCGCCGTCGCCGACGGGTCACTTCTCGACGCTGCCACCGGGTTCGGCGCTGCCGAGCGGCGCGGAGTGCGCATCGCGGGTTCGGCCGGCCGCCGAGATCAAGCCGGAGAACGCCGTGGCGAACGCGACGAGGGGCACCGCACCCAACGCCCGCTACCCGCGCGTCGACGGAGCCTTCAACGGCTCCACCGACGAGATCCTCCAGTGGGTGGCCTGCAAGTGGGGCATCGACGAGGACATCGTGCGGGCCCAGGTGGCGATCGAGTCGTGGTGGCAGCAGTCGACGCTCGGTGCCGAGACCTGGGAGACCGACCACTGCTACCCGCCGCTGCGCACCGGCGGATCGTGCTCCGAGCACGTCGGGCTGATGCAGGTGGGCTACTACTGGCACACGGAGGCGTTCCAGGACGGCAATGCGCTGCGGTCCTCCGCGTACAACGTCGACTACGCCTACGCAGTGTGGCGGGAGTGCTTCGAAGGCGGGATCACCTACCTCAACCCGTGGGAGAAGACCGTGCCCTACGTGCCCGGTGACGCCTGGGGCTGCGTCGGACGCTGGTTCGCCGGTTGGTACACGCCCGAGTCGCGGACCTACATCGGCCGGGTGCAGGACTGGATGAACCAGCGGAAGTGGACCGCACCCGAGTTCTCGGGTTGGTGATCTCATGATCCGCTCGGCACCCCGACGGGTGCGTGGCTGGCAAGCGATCACCCGCCTCGGCCTGACCGGCGGGCTGGTGTTCACGCTCACGACGTGCCGGGGTCCCTCACCGGGGACCCCGGCGCCGGATCCACGCTCACCCTCTACGGCCGCCCCCACGACGAGCACCGCCAGCCCACCGAGCTCGGTGGTGACGACCGCGGGCGAGTGGGCGCTCGCGTTCACTGGCAACCAGGGCCTCGAGCGCCTCGTGACGGCGGTCCATCACCGGAACCTGGAGGCCGGCTTCGCCGGCGGCCATGACGCTCATGGCACCTGGCCCGGTGATCACGACATGGCCTGCAACGGCCCGACGACGAGTCGCACGCTGCACGCCGACCATCCGGAGGAGTCCTTCTACCTCTGCAAGGATCACCTCATGACGTCGATGGGCGACGTCGACGGCTACAGCATCGTGGCCTTCTCGCCGGCGACAGCGTTCACCGATGTCAACGAGGTCTGCTGGGACGTGAACCTCACTGATCTCGGTGCCCGGAAGTGGTGGCAGATGGTGGTCGTCCCCGAGACCGTGTTCCAGGCGAACCGGCAGGGGCTCGCGTACATCAACCCGAACTTCGAGTCGGTGGACGGCACGGCGAACAAGTACTCGGGCGGCATGGTGGGCGTGGTCTTCCAGCAGAAGCTCGTGGTGTTCAACGGTCGCGAGATGGTGCTCGACGACTGGTGGAACCCGTTCTCGACGGACGACAAGGCGAGGCGCTACCGCCACTGCCTGACGGACAACGGCAACGGGACGATGACGGTGGCACAGGAGCGTGACGGCGGCGTCTATCACGAGGTCGTCGACGGCCGGCTGCCCGACGGTCCGGCCCGGGTCATCTTCGTCGACGACAGCTACACGCCGACCAAGGACGGGCCGATCGCCGGCTTCACCTGGCACTGGGACAACCTCGTCGTCCGTGCCGGCGCCGCTCCGGGCGTGGGCGCAGCCAACTTCGGCTGACGGTGAGCCTCACCGGCGGCTGGCACCGAGCTCGTCCACGGCGGCCGCCACCGCGTCGAGATCGATGGCGAGGTGGTCCGCTGTGCGATCGGGCAGCAGCGACCACCCGAACGCGCCGGCATAGCCGCGAGCGGCGATGTCGAGCAGGCGGGCCGCGGCGTCGATGTCGTTCCCCAGGTAGATCTCACCGATGAGGATCGGCTCGGTGACCTCGGCCGCGCTGCTGATCGCAACCCACGTCGTGCACGGAACGCACTCCCTCCGGCTGCGCATGTGGTCGTACCAGTGGACCGTGAGGTAGTCGAGGCCGAGCCCCTGCCACATCGGCAGCCCGTCGAGGCGGGCGCCGCCGACGCTGACCGACGCGTTCGTGTGCTGGTGCACCTCGTCGGCGACGAGGTGCACCAGCTCTCGCACCTCGTCCGCCGCTGCGTTGCCGCTCCAGATGTCCCACTCGGGCTCGTTGAAGAGCTGCCAGGTGTGGATGCGCGAGGAGTCCGCATGGCGGGCGAACAGGTCACCGAGCACGGCGGCGACTTGCGCCCGGGCCTGCTGGGAGCCGAGCCAGGAGTCGGGGATCGCAGTCGGTGACGGGAACAGCGTCAGCACGTAGTCGATGTGGTACAGCTCGGCGACGTCGAGCGCGGCGTCGAGGTCGACGTCGACCTCGGCCTTGACGGCGGTCGGGAGTCCGTGCTCGTCGAGGACGAAGTGGCGCGGCCCGTCCGTGAACACCCACCACCGCACCAGCTCGATCCCCGACGCGCGTGCTGCCGTGAAGGCATCCGCCAGCACCAGCTGGGTGGCCTCGCTGCTGGCCCCGCCCGCGTCCCCGCACCCGAAGTCGCATCCCCACTCGACCCACGGGAGGTTGGCGCCCACCAGGAAGCGCTCCGACCCGCGCCAGCTGATGAGCGGTCCCGGTGCCGGCTGCTCGGCGACCGTCGAGGTGGACGGCGTCGCCGTCGGTGCGGGCGGCGTGGTCGACATGGCCGGCATCGTGGAGGTCGACGTGGCCGGCACGCTCGTGCGGAGGTCGGCGAGCTCAGGGCTGCCCGATCCGTCGGCGCAGGCAGCCGCCGGCAGGCCGAGCGCGACGAGCAACGAGAGGAGTCGACTCCCGCGTCGGTGGTGGGCCGGCGGCCGGGGCGGCGTCATGGAGGCGTCTGCTCGTCTCAGAGGTGGCTGCAACCTAGCGTCGGTCCCGCTCGACGTCTGCGAACCCCTTGCCGGGAGCGTCGCGCTGAGCCATGTCATCATGAGGGTCTTGCGAGGACGGGGTTGATGGGTACGCCGAACCGGGGCGACGTGCTGGCGGCGATCGCCGCCCGCTGGCATCTCCGCGGGGTGGATCACCTCGGAGCTCGGGTCCGCCTGCGAGGCCGGCCGGTCGTGACCGCTCGGGGCCGGATCTCCATCGGTGAGCGAGCGCAGCTCGTGTCGACGCTGGCACCGCTGGAGCTGGTCGCCGAGGAAGGGGCCGTGCTCGAGATCGGGCCCCGGACGCTGGTGAACTTCGGGTGCTCGCTGGTCGCGATCGATCGCGTGTCGATCGGTGAGCGCTGCCTGATCGGCCCGTACTGCATCATCCAGGACACGGCGTTCCACCGTGTCGAGCCCGAGCGCCGCCTTGAGCACCCGACGCCGCTTCCCATCACCGTCGGGGACAACGTGTGGCTCGGGGCCCGCGTGATCGTGCTGCCCGGTGTGTCGATCGGAGCCGACAGCGCGGTTGGCGCCGGCAGCGTGGTCACCCACGACGTGCCGGCTCGCACGCTGGCGGCCGGTGTGCCGGCCCGTGTGATCAGGGAGCTGTGATGCCCGGCGAGCCGGTCAGCATCGTGATCCCCACCTTCAACCGCGTCGAGCGCCTCCGGCGGGTGCTGGAGGGGCTTGCCGCCCAGGTTGGCCTCGACGACCTCGAGGTGATCGTCGTCTCCGACGGGTCCACCGACGGAACCGACGACCTCCTACGGGGCTCGTCGCTGCCGCTCCCAGTGATCGGCGTCACGCAGCCGAACGCCGGTCCGGCGGCGGCTCGCAACCGGGGTGTCGAGATCGCCACGGGCGATCTGGTGCTCTTCCTCGACGACGACGTGCTGCCGGCGCCGTCCCTGGTCGGCACGCACGTCGCTGCGCACGAGCGCCTCGGCGAGGACGCCGTCGTGATCGGGCCGATGCTCGACCCGCCCGACCACCGGATGAGCCCATGGGTGCGCTGGGAGCAGGAGATGCTGGCCAAGCAGTACGCGGCGATGGCACGCGGCGACTACGAGCCGACGGCGCGCCAGTTCTACACAGGGAACGCATCGGTCCGCCGACACCACGTCGTCGCCGCCGGCGGGTTCGACACCCGGTTCCGGCGGGCCGAGGATGTGGAGCTGGCCTACCGCTTGGCCCGGCGGGGCCTTCGCTTCCACTTCGAGCCTGCCGCCGTCGGCTACCACTACGCAGAGCGCTCGTTCGGATCGTGGCTCGCCAACGCCCACGCCTACGGGCGCAACGACGTGACGTTCTCCCGAGAGCCGGGCCAGGCGTGGATCTTGGGTGCCGTCGCCGACGAGTTCCACGACCGTCACCGCTGGTCTCGGACGCTGACGACGGCGTGCATCGAGCATCCGCGCTGGCGCCCATCCGTCGAGCGCGCGCTCCGGGCCGGTGCCACCGTCACGGGGCACCGGGCGGCGTCGCTCACCCGGGGCGCGCTCAGCGCCCTGTACGGCATCGAGTACTACCGCGGCGTGGCCGAGGAGCTGGGTGGTGCCGGCGCGTTCCTCGACACCGTGCGCGACGCCCGGGTGCCGGCGAGCGCGCCATGACGGCACCCGGCGCGCCTCACATCGGCTTCGTCTTGGAGCAGACGCTCGGTCATCGGACCCATGCCGACAACCTCATGCGCCTGGTCCCGCAGGATGAGCGGATCGTCGCCAGCTTCGTCTCGGTCGAGTTTCCTGTCGACGGATGGGTCAGGGCGGTCCCCGGGTACGGGAACTGGACGGTGCGAGCCGGTGTGCGAGCCGGCCGGGCGCTGCGGCGGCTGCGACACGACCATGGGGAGCCCGACGCCTTGTTCATCCACAGCCAGGTGCCGGCGATGCTCAACCGGCGATGGATGGCCCGGGTGCCGACGGTGGTGTCGCTCGATGCGACCCCACGCCAGTACGACGACCTCGCCACCAGCTACGGCCACCATGTGGGCAGCGAGCGGGCTGAGGCGCTGAAGGAGCGGCTGCACCGGGCGTGCTTCAGGCGGGCTGCGCACCTCGTCACGTGGTCCGAGTGGGCGCGCGCCGACCTCGGGCGCCGGTACGGGATCGACGTCGAACGGGTGACGGTCATCCCGCCTGGCGTCATCACCGCCATGTGGGCACGCCCCCGCGCACAGGAGGCGCGCGAGGGCCCCGTGCGGATCCTCTTCGTCGGTGGAGACCTGGAGCGAAAAGGGGGTCTCGACCTGCTCGAGGCGTTCCGGGCGCTTCATCACGCCGGGGATCGTGCCGTCGAGCTGCACCTGGTCACCTCCGCCGGCATCGCGAGCGAGCAAGGGGTCACCGTCCACCGCGGGCTGACCCCCAACGACTCGCGACTCATCGACCTGTACCACCAGTGCGACGTGTTCTGCCTGCCGACGCACGGCGACTGTCTGCCGATGGTGCTGTCGGAGGCGGCGGCGGCGGGCCTGCCGATGGTCTCGACCGACGTGGGCGGGATCCGTGAGGTCGTCAGACACGACGAGACCGGCGTGCTCGTCCCGGTCGGCGACCCCAGGGCGCTGCGTGCGTCGTTGGAGCGGCTCGTGGACGATGCTTCGCTGCGTCGGCGCCTCGGGGACCGCGCCGAGCGCCTGGCGCAAGAACGGCTCGACGCTGGCCTCAACGCCCGCCGGCTGGTCGGGCTGCTGGCCGACGTGGCGCGCCGGGCGGGCGCGCCGCGCTGAGGGCGCAGGCGCGGACGAGATCCAGCAGCCGCTGCCCGTTCGCCGCCGCATCGAAGTGCTCGAGCGCCCGCTGGCGGGCCGCGGCCCCGAGCCGGCGGCGAAGCGCTTCGTCGTCGACGAGTCGAGCCAGCGACCGTGACAGCGCGTCTCGATCACCCGGCGCGACCGTGAGGCCGGTTCGGCCGTCGACCACGATGTCGGGGAACCCGCCCACGTTCGTCACGATCACGGGAAGCCCGGCGGCGCTGGCCTCGACCGCAGCGATGCCGAACGTCTCGGCTCGGCTGGGGAGGACGAAGAGGTCACTGGTGCGCATGAGCTGCACCAGACGCTCGTCGTTCGGCTCGATGTCGGCCACGACCTCGACGCCGGTCGCGCGCGGCACGGACGACTTGGTGACGAGCGTGAGCTCGGCGCGGCCATGGGGAAGCCTGCCGAACGCGTGGAGCAGGTCCTCGCCACCCTTGCGGTGGAAGTCACCGCCGACGAACAGGATCCGTACGGGACCGCCGCGGTTGGTGCGGTCACACGGTGCCCAGCGAGTGACGTCGACGCCGGGAGCGATGACCTCCGTCCGGGCCGGGTCGACGCCGTAGTCGTGGACGAAGGAGTCTCGGGTCCAGGTGCTCCACGAGACCACGCGACAGGCGCGACCGACGACGTGGCGGTTCCAGCGGTGCTTCGCGCGGGCCATCGGGCCGGCGCGGTCGGCGCGGTGGCCGTACCCGGCGGCCATCCGGTCGTACTGGATCGGCGTCACGTCGCTCACGACTATGTACGGGACGGCTCGTCCCCTCCGGCCTCCGATGACGGCCGGCACCTGGGTGTTGAACAGGTGCACGTCGGCGTTGCGCTGGCCGAGGCCCTGGGCGATCTCCCGGCGGGCGCTCAGCACGGACCGAACCCCGTCGGGCATCGGGACCCGCGCCCACGCCGGCGGCGCTTCGTACCGGACCGGGACCATCACGGCGTCGATGTCCGTGGTGGCGGCGATCACCTGCTCCAGGTGCTCGGCGTAGGTGCGGTGGCCGAGGTGCTGCTCGAGCACCATGGCCAAGTGGATGCGCTCGTCAGCCACTGCCCGTCGAGCTCCCGGCGCGGCGCACCACGAGCACCCAGTCCTCGTCGCTGCCGGCATTCGGTCCGGGGTGGGCGACCTGCAATGCCGCCGTCTCCGTGAGCCGTGCGTCGGCGGGGACGAACCGTGCGGAGGTGGGGTCGTACCAGGCGGCCCACACCTCGCCTGCGCCGCTGACGGCGACGGTGACGTCTCGTTCCGAGGGGACGTACACGACCGTGGTCGCGCCGTCCGGCGTCGCCGCAGCGGGGGCGAACTCCCACGTGCCCTCGGTGCCGCCACCATCGGCGACGAGTCGGGTCTCGACGTCGGGAACGAGCTCCGTCCAGGGCAGCCACTCGAACAGGGCCCGGACCGGGGCCATGTCGAGCGCGCCTTGGGCCGTCAGTGCCTCCCGCCAGGTGCTGCGGAACTGCCAGATGTCGCCGTGGCCGTAGACGTCGCCGATGGCCCCGCTGAGGAGGGCGTCGTACGCTTGCGCGCGGATCGAACGTGGGGTGGTCTCCTTGATGTCCTGCTCGTAGGCGCTCTCGAAGAGGAAGTGTGCGATGGCGGGGTTGCGCCGCTCGTCCCGCCGGCTGGCGACGTGCACCGGCCCGTAGGTGTAGGTGGTGTTGAGGTCGAGCCACGGCACGCTCACGTCGGCTGCCGACGTCTCGGGTGACCAGTGGGCGGTCTCGAGCTGGGTGGCGCCACCGGCGATGATCCCGGCGCGGACCGCTTCGACCAGCTCGAGGCCCTCCGACGGCGGCGTGAAGTCGCCGCCGTGCACCCAGACGACGTTGCCGGCCGCCGCGAAGCGCTCGCCGACCACACGGCCGTAGTCGCGCAGCGCACTCGGGCCGGCCTCGACCATGTCCTGGTACCAGCCCTCGTCGCCGCCGTCGTAGCCGAGATACGCGGGGGTGAGCAGCACCAAGAAGCCCTTGGCTGCCGCCCGTCGGACGACCTCGACGGCGTGGTCGAGGTACGCGGGGTTGGGCGTGGCGAACGGCTGTCCGCCGAGGAACGGGGCCACGCCGTCGACGGTCCTCGGTGGGTCGTCGGCGAAGTGGTGCTCGATGAGGTTCACGACGAGCGTGTTGAAGCCCTGGAGCCGGCGAGCCTCGAGGTAGTCGTCGACCTCGTCCAGATCGAGCTGCAGGATCAGCGACCAGGCCGCATCACCGTGGAGCAGGAACGGTCGGCCGTCGCGGTCGACGAGCGCGCCGGTGGTGCTCGACAGGTCGAGCGGGAAGCTGACCGACGGCTCGGGGAGCGTCAGCTGGACCGGCACGTCGGGCGGCACCACCTCGAGTGAAGCAGACGGCGCGGCGGTCGAGGGGAGGTCGGTCGGGGCATCCGTGGCCGATGGGGCGGACGGCGTGGTGGGCGCGGCAGTGCTCGGCGCAGGAGCGGAGAGCGGGCGCCCGCCGGCGCCACCGTCGTCGCCGCCGCAGCCGACCAGCACGACCACCCCCACGGCCATCCCCACGCCCGCCACGGCACCGAGGCGCGCCACCGATCGAGTCCGCCCGTCTCGGCCCATGGAGCGAGTCTGCTGACCTGGTGCCGTCACCGCAATGCACCGATCGGGTGTTGGCCCAGACGAAATCTTGACCCTCCGCGGCCCATATCCCATCCGCCCGGGCGTCGATACGGTCACTGTGCATGACCTCGGCGCGCGAGCACGGTCGACCGGAGCCCTGTCGCGGGCCCATCGCCCTGTTCGGACTCTTCGGCGTGGGGAACTTCGGCAACGAGGCATCGCTGCGCTCGGCGATCGATGCCGCCCGCGAGCTGGCACCCGAGCGGGAGCTGGTCTGCGTGTGCGCGGCGCCGGACCGGGTGTCGGCGATGCACGGCGTGCGCGCCGTCCCGATCCAGATGTCGTCCTGGGAGGACCGCTACCACGGAGCGCGCCGGGTGGCCCGGCTCATGATGCGCCCGTTCGTCGAGTGGCGCCGCACGGTTGCCGCTCGTCGGTTCCTGGAGGGGTGCAGCGCCGTGGTCGTCCCCGGCACCGGGATCCTCGACGACTTCGGGGTCCGGCCCTGGGAGATGCCGTGGGGGCTGTATCGGTGGAGCCGCCAGGCAGCGCGAGCGCGGGTCCCGTTCGCGTTCGTCGCCGTCGGCGCGGGTCCGATCGAGGACTCGATGAACCGGCGGCTGATGGTCGCGGCGACGCGACAGGCAACCTCACGCTCGTTCCGTGACGAGGGCTCACACGCGTTCATGGCGACGCTGGGCGCCGCGAGCGCCCGTGACCCGGTGGTGCCTGACGTCGTGTTCGGCCTGACGCACCCTGCCCCCACGCCGGTGCGCACCGCGGCGCCGCTGCGGGTCGGTCTCGGGGTGATGGCCTACTACGGATGGCGCAACGATCCGGCGAGCGGATCGGCGACGTTCGATCGCTATCTGGCGCGCCTGGCCGCGCTGGCCCGGGGCCTGCTCGACGACGGGCACGAGCTGCGGCTGCTCATCGGTGAGCACACCGACGAGGTCGCCGTCGCCCGCCTCGCCGCGGTCCTCGGCCCGGACGTGGCGCCGCGCATCACGTTCGAGCCCGTCGGGTCGATCGAGGGCTTGCTCGATCAGATCGATCAGGTCGACGCGGTCGTGGCGACCCGCTTCCACAACGTCGTCGGTGCGCTCATGATGGAGCGGCCAGTGGTCTCGATCGGGTACGCCGCCAAGAACCAGGAGGTGCTGGAGCGCTACGGGCTCGGTGCCCACCACCACCCGGCGGATGACTTCGACCCGGACGCCGTGCGCCGCGATCTCCGCGAGCTGGTGGGACGGTGGGACGTCCTTCAGCCAACGGTCGCCGCGCAGCGCGCCGCTGACCGGGCCGAGGTGTGGGAGCGGTATCGCGCCGCCCTCGTCGCCGCGAGCCCGCTCGAACGATCGGAGCTCGCGTGAGCAGCCCTGCGCCGCCCCTCGTGAGCGTGGTCACCCCGTTCCACGACACGGCCGACGACCTGGACGAGTGCATCCGCAGCGTCCTCGCCCAGACCTACCCCGACTTCGAGTACATCCTCGTCGACAACATGAGCACGGATGGCTCGGGCGAGATCGCCGAGCGGTGGGCGAAGGAAGACCCGCGGATCCGCCTGCTGCGCACGGCCGAGCTGGTTCCGCAGGTGGCGAACTACAACTTCGCGCTGCGTCACATCTCGCCGGCATCGAGCTACACCAAGATCGTGCAGGCGGACGACTGGATCTTCCCGGCCTGTCTCGCCGAGATGGTGGCCCTCGCCGAGCGCCACCCGAACGTCGGGTTGGTCAGCTCGTACTACCTGCGCGATCGGGAGATCCGCAACACCGGGCTCGCGGTCGGCACCACCACCCTCCCTGGGCGCGATGCCGCTCGCCTGCACCTCCTCGACGGATACTTCCTGTTCGGCTCCCCGAGCCAGGTGATGTACCGATCCGACCTCGTCCGCTCCCGCGCCGACTTCTACCGCGAGGGCCGGCTCCACGAGGACACCGAGGTCTGCTACGAGCTGCTCGAGCGCGCGGACTTCGGGTTCGTGCACCAGGTGCTGAGCTACATGCGAGTCGACGAAGGGTCGATCTACGGCCGGCTCACCGATCTGCTCCCGGCGGCGCTCGACCGGGTCATCGTGGTGACTCGGTACGGTCACACGTTCCTGGACGATGCCGACTACGCCGAGGCCGAACGGCGCGCGCTGCGGGAGTACTACGGCGGCATCGCGCGACGCATCCTGCGGTGGGCGGTCTCGGGGAGCCAGCGAGAGTTCTGGGCGCACCAGCGCCTCTGGCTGGGCTCGATCGGACGCCGTCTCAGCTGGACGGAGATCGCTCGAGCGCTGGCGACGGCCGTCGTCGACGTCGTCCTCTGCCCGCGAGAGCTGCTCGACGCGGCCCGCCGGCTCTCGGCACGGCGCGCCGGCCGAGCCGCGCTCGCCCGGCGGGATGGTGCGTAGTGGAGCGGCCGCACGTCGACGTCATCGTCGCCACCCGCGATCGGCCGGACGACCTCGAGCGACTCCTGCCGACGCTGGCGGCGCAGACGCACGCGACGTTCATGTGCACGATCGTGGACCAGAGTGAGGACCCAGCGGCGACGGGCCGGCTGCTCGGGGGGCTCGACGACCCTCGGTTCCGCCACATCGTCGATGCTCGGCGTGGCAAGAGCCGGGCCCTGAACCTTGCCCTCGGGATGACCGACGCGCCCGTGATCGCCTTCACCGACGACGACTGCGAGGTGCCGACCGACTGGCTGGCCACGGCGCTCGCTGCCATCCACGACCTCGGGGCACCGGGGATCGTGTTCGGCCGCGTCGTGGCCTGCACCCACGATCCGGCCGTGTCGTTCGTCCCGGCGATCGACTTCGTCCCGGAGCGGCGCTGGAGCCGGCCGCTGCGGCGCACGCCGGGGCTGGTGGGCATGGGGGCGAACATGATCGTCAGCCGCGAGCTGGTGGCAGCCTGCGGCGGCTTCGACGAGGACCTGGGGCCGGGGACCGACATCGGCAACGGCGAGGAGTGCGAGTACGCGTACCGGGCGCTTGCCGCCGGGTTCGTCGTCGGTCAGGACCACGACCTGAGCGTGCTGCACTGGGGGGTTCGATCGCGAGCGGACGGGGCCGCCCGCGATCTCGTCCTTCGGGGCTTTCGGGGCATCGGCGCCGCCTACGGCAAGCACCTCGCCGCTGGCGATGCCGCCGCGCTCGCCGTCGCGCTGGACGAGACGAGGGTGGCGACGGGTGACCTCACACGTGCCCTCGTCGCTCGGAGGCCGCCCTACCACGTGCGCAGGATCGTCGCCTTCTGGCAGGGTGTGGCCTGCGGTGTGCGCGTGGGCCGATCAGCGGTCTGACGAGCTCAGCCGCGGCACCGGCGGGTGTGCCGGTGGCGGCCACGGGGGAGGCCACGGCGACGGCGATGCCGCGTTCCCGCGTCGTGTCAGGATCGCCTTCATCAGTGCCAGCTCGTCGGCCCCGAGGACCCTCAGTGCGAGGACGGCGGCCAGGTAGGCCGCAGCACCACCCGCCGCCGCCAGCACGAACGGCAGGTTCCGCAGCGCCAGCGCGACGACGACCAGGGCCGCGCCACCCGCGAGGCCCTTGGCCACCCGCGCCGCCCGCGCCGTTGTGGACAACGACGGTGCGAGGAGCCAGAACGCAGCGGCGACCATGCCGGCCTCGGTGATCACGAAGGCGATCGCCCCGCCGAGGGCACCGTTGTCGAACTCCCGGGCCGTCCACGGCACGAGCACCGCATCGAGCAGGATGCTCGCCACGATCGCTGCGATCATCACCTTGTTCCAGAACACCTGACGGCCCGAGGCGACGGCGTACGTCCCGAACAGGACCGAGAAGAACGTGAACGCCAGGACGATGCCGAACACGGCGAGCACGGGGGCCGAGCCGGAGAACCGGTCGCCGTACAGCAGTCCCGTGATGGGCTTGGCGCAGACCACGGCGAGGAGGCTGACGGGCACGGCGATGACGATCAGCAGGTCGAAGCTGCGTCCCAACGTTCGCAACGCTCGCTCCGGGTCGTGGCTGTGCTCGCGTGTGAGCGTCGGCAGCAGTGCCGTCGTGAAGATCGTCGGCGCGAACAGCAGCGTGGCGAACAGCGCGTCGGCGGCGACGTACCAGCCGATGTGCTCCTCGTCGACGAGCAACGACATCGTGAGCGTGTCGATCTGCTGGTAGACGATGAGGGCCAGTCCAGCCACGAGGTACGGGATGCCTCGGCGGGCCAGTGCGATGGTCTGGGGCCACGTCGACCGATAGCGGACAGGGACCGCCTTCGTGAAGGGGCGCATGAGCATCGGGATCGACACCATGAACGTGACGAGGCCGGTCACCGCTGCGGCGAAGACGTGTCGGGTGGTGATGACCAGTGCGAGCGTGATCGCGGCGCCGACGACCCGTGAGATGATCGACGCCTTGGCGATGGTCGTCATCCGCTCCATGCCCACCATGGCCGAGTATCCGATCGACCACACGGTCCCGACGAAGGTGCTGACACCCAGGATGACGATGAGCGCCACGGTCGTGGAGGAGTAGCCAGCGACCACGGCGAACCCCGTGAGCGCCAGCAGCGCGACCACGCTCACGGCAAGCTGGAGACGCAAGGCGGGGCCGACGAGCTGACCGCCGGCGGCGGGGTCTCGGGCCGTCTCGAGGGTGATCAGGGTGCCAGTGCCGAATGTGATGAAGACGCCGGCGATCGCCCACAGAGAGCCGGCCACGGCGATCTCGCCGACGGCGGTGGGCCCGATGATCCGGGGGACCGTGGCCATCACCACCGCGCCGATCACCCAGGTCGTGAGCTGCGTCGCGAAGAGGACGCCGGTGTTGCGCCCGACCCGTGAGAGCGATGCCTCGCTCGCCTGCTCGCTTGTCTCGGATCCGGCCATGCGCGCGCCCTCTGACGACGGTTGACGGGGAGACTCTCCCGCATCGGCACCACGCTGGGACAGGGGCTTGAGAAGGACTTGAGACTTTCGGGCCCCTCGACTTGGACGGCCCGGGCTACTGTCGGCGACAGCCACTGGCGGGTGGCGGGGCCGGCGCTCACGCCGAGCGGTCGGCCCTCGGCGGAAGGAGCGAGCGTTGGGACGGTGGAGCCTGGTGCGGCTGGTGGACACCGCCTTTCGGTGCTGGTGGCTGGTCGTCATCCCACTGGTGGTGCTTCCACTCATGGGCGCGGCCTCGGCGATGTCCCACGCCGACATCTACGAGTCGGCCGCGGTGATCGGGGCAGAGGACGACACGGTGCTCGGTGGGCTCACGGGGAGCTCGTCCACTGCGTGGTCGTGGGAGACCCCGGCGCAGGTGGCGGCCCGGCGCATCAACGAGCTCCTCGGGACCGACTCGTTCGCGGCGAGCGTCGCGGCGAGCGCCGGCGTCGACAACGGCTCGGTCGAGGGGCTGCAGACCACTGGCGACGTTCGTGGTGCCGTCGCTGCTTATGCCAGCGGAGAGAACCTGGTCGTGGTCCGGGCGCGGACGGCTGACCCGGTCGCGTCCAAGCAGCTCGTCGTCGCGACCATCGACTCGTTCGTCCAGGAGGTCATCGACTCCGTCGGCGCCGAGAGCGCGGCGGCGGAGGAGTACTTCCGCGAGCTCTTGGCCCGCTACGAGACCGAGTACGACGATGCGACCGACGAGCTCGAGAAGTACCTGGTCGACCATCCGGAGCCCCCGGTGGGTGAGCGACCCATCGGCGAGCAGATCGTCGTCTCGCGGCTCACGTCCGCTGCCGAGCGGGCAGAGGCCAACGTCGTTCAGACCCAGCGCAGCCTCGAACAGGCGCAGCTCACGGCCGAGCAGGAACGGGCCGACATGCAGCAGCGGCTCCGTCTGATCGACGAGCCCTACGTCCCGGGCGCACCCATCTCGTCCAACCGCGGAGCGATCATCTCGTTCGTGCTCTATGTGGCGCTGGGTCTCATCCTGGCGGTCGGCGGAGTGGTGCTCGTCACCGTCGTCGACCGCACGGTGCGCCGTGGCGACGAGGTCCGTGAGTGGTACGGCGTGGACGCCCTGGCCACGGTGCCGGAGATCGGCCGGCATCGGATCGAGCTCCAGCTCCGTTCCCTCGACCCGCCGGCGATCGACCCCGACGAGACCGTGGAGGCAACGGCATGAGCAGGCGTGTGGATCGTGCGCTGCGACGCGACAACCACTCACCGGGTCTCGTCGACCAGGGTGGCATCGTCGTGCGAGCGGCGCGAGGTGAGATCGCCCATCTGGTGCCCCCCGAGATGGCGGTCCAGCTCCGCTATCTCGTCGCCCGGCTGCAGGTCAATGAGGCAACCGGGGTGCCGCGCCGTCTGGCGATGACGTCGGTGGTCGACGGCGAAGGCGTCACCGTGGTGACCAGGTCGCTCGCCGCCGTGCTGGCGAACGACCTCGGACGCTCCGTCTGTGTGGTCGACCTCAACTGGTGGTCGCCGTCCGACCAGGACTACGCACGGACACCGGGCAAGGGCGTGGCCGACGTGCTTGCCGGTACCGACGTCGCCGAGGTCGTCACCGAGACATCGATCCCGGGGCTCTCGTTCCTCCCGGCCGGCGACGCTCCTCCGTCGCGCTTCGCTGCGCTCGCTCGAAGCACGGAGATGTCCCACATGCTCGACCGTCTGTCAGAGCAGTTCGACCATCTCATCCTCGACGTGCCGGCCCTGAGCCTCACCAGCGACTCGCTCACGCTGGCGCGGCTCAGCGATGCCACCGCCCTCGTCATCCGCCAGGGAGTGACGGCGGACGCGATGATCCGATCGGCGCTCGACGAGCTGCGCAGCATCGTGCTGCTCGGCATCGTGCTGAACCGGTTCCGCACTCGGACCCCCCGCTGGGTGTCCAACCTGATCAGCGCCTGACGCGAGCCATGGAGCTGCTGCTCGCGTTCATGGCGGTGAACATCGTGCTGGGGTTGCGCGCGGCATCCGGCCGGCGACTCCCCCCGGCCGTCGTGCTCGTGGTCGCCATCGCCGTGATGTCCATCGGGTACCTGAGCCGACGGATCATCTGACGGTGGTGGGGTGATGGCCGTCGACCTGCAACAGCTGCACCGGACCGCGGCGGAGGAGCTGCGCTCCGAGCAGCACCATCGGTGGGCGCTGTACGCGCTGCTCTTCGTCGTCGGTCTCGTGTTCGCCGTCGTGGCCTTCTTCACCGTGCCGTCGGCATTCTCGGTCGTGCTCCTGCTCGTCGTGGCCATCGGCATCGGGACGGTGCTCAACCCTGTGGTCGGGGTCTACGCCATCGTGTTCTTCGCGCTGATCGGCGACACGGCGACGTCCACCTGGTACCCCTTCACCAAGAACCTCTCGAGCGGCGAGTCCATCCTGTACATCGACGACGCCTTGGTGGTGAGCCCGCTCGAGGTCATCCTCGCCGTCACCCTCATCTCGTGGTCGATCCGCCGACGGGAGAGCGGGGTTCGCGTCGGCGAGCTGCTGGCGCCCCTCGGCGCGTTCTCCGTGATGCTCGTCGTCGGGTTCTGGTTGGGTGTGACTCGTGGTGGTGATCTCAACGTGGCGCTGTGGGAGGTGCGGTCGCTCGTCTATCTCCCGCTCCTGTACCTCCTCATCACCAACCTGTTCGACCAGCGGCGGCAGTACGAGCAGCTGTTCCTCGTGGCGATGGGGGGCGTCATCCTCCAGAGCCTGTTGGCCATCGACTACTACTGGCGGCTCGCACCGGAGGACCGTGCCGGGCTCGAATCGCTGCTCGAGCACTCGGCGACCGTCTACATGGGCACGCTGCTGCTCTACACGGTTGCCCTGTGGACCATTCCGGGCAGCTCGGCGCGGCGCCGTTGGTGGATGACGTTGGCGTCGATCCCGGTGGCGTGGGCATGGGTTCTCTCCCAGCGCCGAGCGGCTGCGGTGGCGCTGCTGTGCGGGTTGGTGCTGCTCGGGGTGATCCTGCTCTGGCGGAACCGGCGAACGGCGATGTGGTTCCTCTCGCTGCTCCTCGTGGGGACGACCCTCTACACGGTCGCGTTCTGGAACTCGACCGGAACGCTGGGCTTCGCCGCACAGGGCGTGAAGTCGATCATCGCACCAGAGTCGCTGTCGTCGGAGGACTTGAGCTCGGACCTGTACCGCCAGGTGGAGGCGTTCGACATCTGGTACACGATCCGCACCGACGAGCTGCGCGGCATCGGCTTCGGTCGACCGTTCATCCAGATCATGCGGCTCCCCGACATCAGCATCTACCCGTTCTGGGAGTACATGCCCCACAACTCGATCCTGTGGATCTGGATGAAGACCGGCTACCTCGGCTTCATCACGATGCTGTTCGTCGTGGCTCGGGCGTTGCAGCACGGGGCTCGCTCAGCGCGTCTCGCCGGCACCCCGGACAACGCCGCCGTGGCGACGAGCGCCCTCGCCTTCGTCGTGATGTACGTCGTCTACGCCTACGTCGACATCGCCTGGGACGCACGCAGCATGGTGGTCCTCGCGGTCGCCCTCGCGATCGGTACCGACATGGTGCGCGGCGCCGGACGGGAGAGCGATGCGGTGGACGCTGATGGGACACCGGAACCGGTGCGCGCATGAGGCCGATCAAGCGTCGCCTCGACCGGTGGGTCCAGAGCCGGGGTCCGTTCGCTGCGGACGCCTGCCGGTGGATCCGGCCCGAGGAGGTCGCCGCGCCCGAGGAGCTGACGTTCGTCAAGCTCCTCGGCCTACTGAGGACACACCTGCCGCTGCGCGCGATCGCGTGGTTCCGCGTGTCGGGCTGGCTCGCCCGGCGCAGCGTGCCGGTGCTGCCGACGCTCATCCAGCACCACCTGCTGCACGCGTACGGGCTGGAGATGGCGCCTCGGATCGTCGTCGAGGGTGGCCTCTACATCGCTCACCCGGTCGGGTGCACGGTGCAGGCCGAGTGGATTGGTCGCAATGTCACCATCATCGGCCCGGTCACGATCGGCTACCGGTCCGTTGCCCGCTGGCCGCGCATCGCTGACGGCGCGTACATCGGCACGGGCGCCCGTGTGCTGGGCGACCTCCGAGTCGGCGAGGGTGCTCGCGTGGGGGCCAACGCCGTGGTCCTCGAGACGGTCCCTCCGCACACCACGGTGGTCGGGATGCCGGCGCGTCCGGTCCGCTCTGCAGAGAGCTCGGCCGGTTGATGGGCCAGCGAGGGCCGGACGGACCGAGCCTGCGACCGACAGCGGCTCGCAGCCTCGACTACGCCCGGGCGATCCGCCGGGGCGTCGACCTGCGGTACCTCGTCGCGCACGGCGCCGCGCACCTCGTCCCGCCGCTGACCGCGGGGCCGCTCACCGCTCGCATCTACCGGGCCGGCGGGGTCCGCATCGGTGGCGGGAGCTCGATCGGTGGCCCACTCCGGCTCATCGGCGGCACGGCGATGGTGCACCATCTCGCCATCGGGCGCGACGTGCTGATCGGCACGGATGTGGCGATCAACCTCGACGACGAGGTCCGCATCGGCGACGGTGCGACGATCGGGCCCTTCGTGATCATCTACACCTCGACGCACCGGATGGGTCCGAGCGCGCGTCGCTTGTCGCTCGACATCGTCACCCGCCCCGTGGTCGTCGAGTCCGGAGCCTGGGTGGCGCTGCGGGCAACCCTTCTCCCCGGCGTGACCGTGGGCCGGGGCAGCGTGGTCGGCGCCGGCAGCGTCGTCACCGACGACGTACCACCCAACACGTTGGTCGCCGGCAACCCCGCCAGGGTGGTCCGGCCGTTGCCGGACGACTGACGACGTCAGGCGTTCTCGACCACGAGCACCCAGTCCGGGTCGCCAGCGGAGTTGGTGCCCGGAGGTGAGAGGTCGACGCGACCGCTGGCCGGGACCGGACCGGCGGCGGGCTGGGTGAGCCCGCTGCTCGGGTCGAACCACGTGAGCCGCACGGACGGTCCGGTGAGCTGGCCGAGGTCGACCGAGACGGCCCGCGCGCTCGGCAGGTAGGCGATCGCGAACGTACGGTCGCTGGCAACGGCGGCGGCCACCCGATCCGTGCCCGAACCGGCACCACCGACGAGGAACCGGCCGTCGAGGTCGGGTCGCAGCGTCCACCAGGCGCGACGCGTGAGCAGGTCGCCGAGGTGGGCCATGCTCTGCGATCCGGAGCTGCCGAGCGCGGCCTGCCAGCTCACCCCGACGTCGTACAGGCCCGGCCCGTCGAAGTGCCACACAGGGTTGTTCCCGAACACATGACCCATCGCCCCGGTGAGCACGGCGTGGTAGGCCTGGGTGCGCAGTCGTGCGGTACCGACGCCGTGCTCGTTCTCGTAGTTGCTCTCGATGAGGAAGAAGGGCCGGGCCGAGCCGTTGTAGGCGCCAGCAGACGGGGCGTACACGTCGCCGTACGTGTACACGTTGTCGAGCGCGAGCCAGGCCCGATCTCCCCAGACGCCGCGGGCCGTGCTCTCCGGCGCGGTGTGCGCAGTCTGCAGGGAACCGGGTGCTGTCTCGGCGATCCCCTGGGCGATGGCATCGACGAGATCCTTGCGAGGCGGGTCGTAGTCGCCACCCTGGACCCAGATGACGTTCGTCGAGCTGCGATACCGGGCGCCGAGGAACCGCCCGTAGGCGCGAAGCGCGTCGGGGCCGCTGGCGAGCATCTCCGAGTACCACCCCTCGTCGCCGCCGCCGTAGCCCAGGTAGGCGGGCACGGCCAGCACCAAGAAGCCCTTGGCCGCCGCCCGCTGGATCACCCAGTCGACGTGGGCGAAGTACGCCGCGTTCGGCGTCGCGAAGCTGCCGGGGGAGGTGAAGGGCGCCTCGCCGTAGATGTTGCTGGGTGCGTTCGTCGCGAACTTGTGCTCGAGAAGGCTCACCAGGATGGTGTTGAACCCGCAGGTGCGCCGGTCATCGAGGTAGCGCTCGACGCTCTCTCGTGACAGCTGGGCCATGAGCGACCAGGCGGCATCGCCCTGCATGAAGAAGGGCCGGCCGGCAGCGTCCACGAGGTGGCGCGCGCCGCCCGCGACCCGCAGCGGGAACGCCGGCGTGGTCGTCACCGGGCTGGGTCGGTTGCACGACGTCAGGGGTGCCGTGGTGTTTCCGGACGGCGTCGTCGGCAGCAGTGTGCAGGCGCCGAGAACGCTGGCCAGGGCGAGGATCACCCCGACGGCGCGGATGCTCAGGTGGGGAGTGCTCCGCTCGTGCACTGTCGATGCCGCCATCTCGACCTCCGCCGTCCCTCGAGTCCGGAGTCGTCAGACTAGTCCGAGCGACGTGCCTCGAGTCGCCGCTCGAGGCGACGCAGGCGAACGTGGCGGACGATCTCGATGATGACCGTCATGGAGAGTGCCATCGCGAACGCGACGAGGAACGCGGCGGTGTGGTTGTCCTCGAATGCGCTGCCGCCGATGTAGCCGAGCAGCGCCGCGTACGTCGCCCAGATCAGCCCGGCCCCGATCGCCCAGCGCATGAACCAGGCTCGCGACTGCGCCGTGATGCCCGAGGTCAGCGTCAAGACGGTGCGACCACCCGGGATGAACCGGGCCGTGACGAGCAACGGTCCGCCGCGTGTCGTGATCTGATCCTTGGCCCAGGCGAGGCGGTTGGCGTTGCGCTGCTTGCGCAGCGACCGTCGCTCGACCCACGGGCCGGCTCGACGCCCGATCGAATACGACAGGTTGTCGCCGACGACGGCGCCGGCGGCCCCACAGGCGATCACGGCGGCGATGTGGAGATCACCGAGGCCAGCGCTCACCCCCCCGACGATGACCAGCGTCTCGCTGGGCACCACCGGCAGCACGGAGTCGAGGACCGCCACCACGAACATGACGGCGTAGAACCACGGCGAGGAGGAGAAGTCCTTCAGCCAGTCGAACACGTCGCTGATGACGTCGGTCATGCGGCGCCGACGCTATCGGTGCCCCGGTTCGCACGGCCGTGCACCCCGGTTTGAGGCGGTCTTGAGGGAGAAGGGCTCCCGGGCTCACGGGGGTCGCCCGTACGATCAGCGGCATCTCTATGACGGCGTCGATCTGCATCGGATCGGTCCGGCATCACACCCTCGAGTTCACCGTGCGCAGCCTGCAGGCGCAGACGGTCCAGGACTTCGAGGTGGTGATCGTCGGCCAGGGGTCCAGCGCCGAGCTGAAGGCTCTCGGCGCGAGGCTCGCGGCCGACGATCCCCGCATCCGCTACGTGCACCTGGACCGAACCGGTGCGGCCCGGGCCCGCAACGCGGCCGTCGAGCAGGCATCCGGGGACATCGTCGCCTTCCTCGACGACGACTGCGAGGCCGCTCCGACGTGGTTGGGGGAGGTGCTCGCAGCGTTCGACGCCGACCCGAGCATCGGGGCAGTCGGCGGTTCGGTCGTGGCACCCGACCTCACCGGCCGCCGGTTCTGCGCGTGCCCGGCCTATGACCCGGCCGAGGTGGTCTACGACCCGGGCCTCACGGGGAGGAAGCCGCCCGAAGGGTGGGGGTGGATCGGGGCCAACTTCGCGATCCGCCGGCACATCTTCCTGTCGTTGGGCTCCTTCGACGAGCACCTCGGCCCGGGGACTCGGTTCCCGGTGGCCGAGGACACGGACCTGTTGTTCCGGCTGGAAGATGCCGGCATCAGGATGCTGTCGACGCCGCGTCCGGTCGTGTACCACACGTATGGTGCTCGATGTGGGCTTCGGAACCGTCTGCGTCACTCACGCAACTATGCCGCCGGCAACGCGGGCCTGGCCGGGAAGCTGACGCTCGCCCAGGACCAGCGCGGTCCGGAGTGGTACTCGTGGGCGAAGAAGGAGCCGCGGGTCGCGCTGCGGAAGGCACGGCTGCCGGCTGCTGCCGCCGCGCTGTACCGGTACTACCAGTTCCGTCAGGCGTACCGGGCCTGCCTGGCCGGGTACGTGCTGGACGACGCGACGGGTCATCTGCGCCCCGCGTGACCCTCACCGGAGCGTGCGGCGCGTCGCAGCGCGTCGAGGATGGCCAGGGCGTCGTCGCGGCAACGAGTCGGATCGTCACCGACGACGGTGACGTGGCCCATCTTCCGCCCGGGGCGGGCCACGGCCTTCCCGTAGAGGTGGAGCTTGGCGGCCGGATGGGCGAGCACGGGCGTCCAGTCAGGCGCGCGGCCCTCGGGCCAGAGGTCGCCGAGCAGGTTGACCATGGCGGCGGCCGGCGCGGTCATGGCCGTCGTCCCGAGCGTCAGCCCGAGCGCGGCGCGGACCTGCTGCTCGAACTGGCTCGTGACGCACGCATCGAGAGTCCAGTGACCGCTGTTGTGGGGCCGGGGCGCGAGCTCGTTCACGAGCACCTCGCCGTCGACGGTGACGAACAGCTCGACCGCCATCACCCCCACGTAGGCGAGGGCCACCGCGATGCGCTCCGCCAGTGCGACGGCTCGCACGGCGACCGCTGCCGTCACCGTGGCCGGCACGACGGTGAGGGTCAGGATCCCGTGGTCGTGACGGTTCTCCATCACCGGCCAGGTCGTCGTGAGGCCGTCGTGCGTGCGGGCCACGAGGACGCTCAGCTCTGTGGCCAGCTCCTGCTGGCGCTCGAGCACGCAGGGCACGGCACCCAGGCTGCGCCACGCCGCCGTCAGCTGGTCCGGCCGGTCCACGACCAGCTGCCCCTTCCCGTCGTAGCCCTCGCGCGCCGTCTTGAGCCGGGCAGGGAACAGCAGGTGGCCCTGGGTGGCGGCGGCGTCGGCGTCGCCCATCGTCTCGATCACGGTGTACGGGCCGGCCGGTAGCCGGTGCTGGGTGGCGAAGCGCTTCTCGGCTCGACGGTCCTGGCACACCGCCACGGCGGCGGCACTCGGGCGCACGACCACGCTCGCGCCGAGCGAGTCCAGCGACGCGGCCGGAGGGTTCTCGAACTCCGTCGTCACCACGTCGCACTCGGCCGCCAGCTCGGCCACGGCGCTCGCGTCGTCGTAGGCGGCGACGAGGTGGCGGTGCGCCAGCCGGCCGGCGGGTGAGTCGACATCCGGGTCGAGCACCACCGTGCGCACCCCGAGCTCGTGGGCGGCGATGACCGTGTACCGGCCGAGCTGGCCGCCACCCAGCACACCGAGGGTGGTCACTCCGGTGGTTCCAGCGCGCTGGCGGCGGCCTCGGCGCGCCGCTCGGCGCGGAAAGCGTCGAGGGCAGCGTTGAGAGCGGGGTCGTCGGCGGCCAGCATCGCGACGGCGAACAGGGCGGCGTTCGTCGCCCCCGCCTCGCCGATCGCGAACGTGGCCACGGGGACGCCGGCGGGCATCTGGACGATCGAGTACAGCGAGTCCTGCCCGGCGAGGTGGCGCGACGCAACCGGCACGCCGAGCACGGGCACGGTGGTCTTGGCGGCGATCATCCCGGGGAGGTGGGCGGCACCACCTGCGCCGGCGATGATGCAGCGCAGCCCCCGCCCCCGGGCCGACTCGGCGTAGGCGAACATCTCGTCGGGCATCCGGTGGGCCGACAGCACCTGCGCCTCGTGGGGGATCCCGAAGCGTCGCAGGATGCGCACCGCCCCCCACATGGTCGGCCAGTCGCTGGCCGAGCCCATCACCACACCGACCACGGGCACCTCACCGGCTGTACGGGCGTCGCTCACGGCGCCGAGTCTTGCCGAGCCGTCGCCCATCCGGCCATCACGACACGGACGAGCCGGCCCGCTCGCCCTCGACCACGGCGGCGTGCGCCCGCCGCGGCGCCACGCAGTCGCCCACGCGCTCGACCGACCGCCCGGCCGCCTTGAGCTCGTGGTACAGCCACTCGACCGGGCTCGGTGGCACGGCCAGCACGACCCAGTCGGGGGTGCGGGTGGTGTTCACACCGGTCGGATGGTGGAGCAGCGTGAGCGTGCGGCCCTCCATGCCCATGGGCACGAGGTCGGTCGTCTGCACGATGCCCTTGGCCTCGGCTCGCATCCACCACGTCTCCATGTCGAGGGTGATCCCGAGGTCCTGGCCCACCACCATGCCCGGGGTGACGATCTCGACGCTGCAGCCCCGGTCGGCGAGCAGCTCGGCGACCGAGGTGGCGTGATGGAACCCGATCTCGTCGACGACGACCACGGCGTCGCCGGTCTGGGGTCCGCCGCCCGCAGCCGTGCCGTCGAGCACCTCGCGCACGTCGCAGACGCGCTCGGCGCCGGCGGGGACCCACCAGGGGCGCTGGGGCTCGGCGCCCGTGGCCACGATGACGTGGTCGGGACGGCGCTCGTCGACCAGGCCGGGCCAGACCGCCACGCCGTGCTCGATGCGCACGCCAAGGCGGCGGCACTCGGTGAGCTGGTTGCGCACGAGGTCGCCGAGCTCGGCCCGGTTCGGGACGCTGGCGGCCAAGCGCAGCTGCCCGCCTGCCACGTCGTCCTTCTCGTAGACGGTGACGCGATGCCCGCACCGCGCCGCGGCGATGGCCGCCTGCAGCCCCGCCGGGCCGGCCCCCACCACCATCACGTCCTTGCGGGCGGCGGGATCCACGGCGGTGCCGTGCCCGTTGAGCCGCCATTCGTGCTCGCGCCCGGTGCGGGGGTTCTCGATGCACCCCAGCCATCGGTTGAGGCCCATCCGCCCGACGCACTCCTGGTTGCACGACAGGCACAGGCGGATCTCGTCGGTGGCCCCGGCTCGGGCCTTGACCGCGAAGTCGGGGTCGGCGATCTGTCCGCGGACCACGCCGACCAGGTCGCAGTGTCCCTCGGCCAGTGCTCGCTCCGCCTGCAGCGGGTCCTTGAACCGACCGACGCCGATGACCGGGAGCTCGACGGCCTTGCGGATCGCACTGGGGATGAACAGCGCATACCCCGGGGGCACGTGCATCGAGGCCTCGATCATGAACAGGCTGGCGGTGGCCACCCCGATCGAGGTGTTGAGGTAGTCGACCTGGCCGCCGGCCTCGACGATCTCGGCCACCCGAACGGCCTCGTCGATGGTGGTGCCCCCCTCGATGAGCTCGTC
The DNA here is from genome assembly GCA_964556225.1 of uncultured Ilumatobacteraceae bacterium. Lineage (GTDB taxonomy): Bacteria > Actinomycetota > Acidimicrobiia > Acidimicrobiales > Ilumatobacteraceae > CAZKVJ01. Next base: position 1,496 of record CAZKVJ010000017.1, on the reverse strand, counting down.
ACCGCAGATGCGCACGCCGAGCGCGAGGCGGTTCCCGATCACCCTGCGCACGGCGGCGACGATCTCGACGAGCAGTCGAGCCCGGTTCTCCAGGCTGCCGCCGTAGTCGTCGGTGCGCCGGTTGGTGGCCGGGGACAGGAAACCGCGCACGATCGAGCTGTGGCTGCACTGCAGCTCGATGCCGTCGAAGCCGCCCTCGGCGCAGTGCTCGGCCACGGTGGCATACCCCGCCACGATCTCGTCGATCTCGGCGTGGGTGACCGCCTTGGGGACCTCGCGGAACAGCGGGTCGGCCACCGGGGACGGCGCCCACACCGGCAGGCGGCTGTACATCGACGAAGCCTGCCCGCCGTTGTGGTTGATCTGGGCGAAGATCGGCACGCGGTGGCGGTGGACGGCGTCGGTGATGCGCCGGTAGCCGGGGATGACGTCGCGGTGGAAGCCGTGGATCAGCTTCTCGTAGGGCCAGTCCGTGGGGTGGGTGGAGTGCTCCTCGGTGATGATGAGCCCCGAGCCGCCGGCCGCCCGGGCGGCGTAGTAGTCGGCGTGCTGCTCGGTGGGCCGGCCGTTGCGGGCGTAGTTGGTGAGGTGGGCGGAGAAGACGATGCGGTTGCGGGTGGTCGCCGGGCCCAGCGCCAGCGGGGTCCACAGGTAGCGGTACGCCATCGGGGCGCAGGCTAACGGGCGGTGAGGAATCGCTCCGTAGTGCCGTCCGGGCGACAGATCGATCCCGCCAACGGGTCCACCATGTGGTCTCAGCGATCCTTGCCGGGCTCTGCGAAACGGCCCGGCAAGGACCCGATCGAGGGGGGTCCGATGAGCGACATCATCCGTAGCGACCGGTCGAGCTGAGCTCGTCGCCGCGAACCAGGCGGCGAAGGTTGTCGGCGTGGCGGGCGACGACGATCGCGGCCAGGGCGACGACGGTCACGATCTCCTGCCACGGCCGGCCGGCGATGACCATCGCGATCGGCAGGCCGGCGATGATTGCGAGCGATGCCACCGACGCCTTGTGCGACACCTTGAGCGTCACGACCCACACGACGGCGAGCGCCAGGCTGATGACCGGGTAGAGGACGATGATCACCCCGGCGCCGGTGGCGACGCCCTTGCCCCCGCGGAAGCGACGGGTCACCGGGAAGATGTGCCCGAGGATCGCCGCGCCACCCAGGGCCAAGCCGCCCGCGTAGCCGCCGATCGCGAGCCCGACGCCGGCGCAGATCGCTCCCTTGAGCGCGTCGAGGACGAAGACGATGATGCCCGCCCGGCGCCCGAGGAGCCGTCCGACGTTCGATGCGCCGGGGTTGCCCGAGCCCTCGGCGGTGACGTCGACGCCCTTGCCCCGTGCCACCAACAGCGCGCTCGGGAAGGTCCCCAGGAGGTAGGCCAGCGGGAGCAGGACCAGGATCGGCACCATCAGCCACCATCCTGGCCCATCACACCCCACCACCCCCACCACCCCCACCACCCCCACCACCCCCACCACCCCCACCACC
>CAZKVJ010000016.1:69285-92926 GCA_964556225.1 uncultured Ilumatobacteraceae bacterium | reverse complement strand
TCCAGCCGAACGATTCGCCGAGCTTGTTGCGTCCACCACCTGAGCCAACCGCTACCTGGTGGTGCCAGAACGGAGGGGTCGTAGGATCGCCGCGTGGATTCCTGCCGCCGTCAGGTCGTGTTCGCCGCGCTCACCGACGTGCTCGCCGTGGTCCTGTTCGTGGTGCTGGGACGGCGCAGCCACGACGAGGGGTCGACGCTCTCCGCCATCTTCGGGGTCGCCGCCCCGTTCCTGATCGGGCTGGCCGCCGGCTGGGTGGTGGCCAGGGCGTGGCGGGCGCCGATGGCGTTGCGGACCGGCGTGACCGTCTGGGCGGTGACGGTGGTGCTCGGGATGGTGCTGCGCCACTGGGCGTGGGACCGCGGGACGGCGGCGTCGTTCATCGTGGTCGCCACGCTCGTGCTGGGCACGTTCCTGGTGGGCTGGCGGGCGCTGGCCCGGGCCGTGCTCACACGAGGTTCGTGATCGCGCCCTTCTCGGCACCTTGGGCGAGCTTGGCGTACTTGCCGAGCACACCGCTCGTGTAGCGGGGCGGGTTCGGCGCCCACCCGTCACGCCGCCGAGCCAGCTCTGCGTCGTCGACCAGCAGGTCCATGCGCTTGGTCGGGACGTCGATGCGGATCCGGTCGCCGTCGCGCACGAACGCGATCGGGCCACCGTCGACCGCCTCCGGCGCCACGTGGCCGATGCAGAACCCCCACGTGCCGCCACTGAAGCGACCGTCGGTGACGAGCGCGCAATCGGCGCCGCGCCCCGCGCCCTTCAGCGCACCGGTGATGGCCAGCATCTCGCGCATGCCCGGGCCGCCCTTGGGCCCCTCGTAGCGGATCACCAGGACGGTGCCGGGCTGGATCTCGCCGGCCATGATCGCCGCCATCGCACCGTCCTCGCCGTCGAACACCCGGGCCGCACCCTCGAACTGGCGCTGCTCGTGGGTCAGACCGGCGACCTTGACCACCGAGCCGGACGGCGCCAGCGAGCCGCGCAGCACCACGATGCCGCCCTCTGCGTTGATCGGGTCGTCGAGTGGGTGCACGACCACGCCATCGGGCGCCGGTGGGTCGATGAGCGCCAGGTTCTCGGCCATCGTTCGGCCCGTGCAGGTGAGGACGTCGCCGTGCAGCAGCCCGGCCTCGAGCAGGTGGCGCATCACCACCGGCACCCCGCCCACCCGGTCGAGGTCGGTCATGTGGAACTTGCCGCCGGGCTTCATGTCGGCGATGTGGGCGACGCGCGCCGCCACCCGGTTGAAGTCCTCGAGCTCGAGCGCGACGCCCGCCTCGTTGGCGATGGCCAGCAGGTGCAGCACGGCGTTCGTGCTGCCGCCGATGGCGTTGGCCACCGCAATGGCGTTCTCGAACGCCTGCTTGGTGAGGATGTCGCTCGGGCGGATGCCGAGGCGCAGCTGGTTCACCACCGCCTCGCCGGCGGCGCGGGCGTCGTCCTCACGGCGCCGGTCGACGGCGGGCGGTGACGCCGACCCCGGCAGCGACAGCCCGAGCGCCTCACCGATGGAGCTCATGGTGTTCGCGGTGAACATGCCACCGCAGGCACCCTCGCCCGGGCAGGCGTTGCGCTCGATCGCCGTCAGCTCCTCCTCGGTGATGGTGCCGGCCGCGCACGCACCGATGGCCTCGAACACGCTGGTGATGTCGAGCGCCTTGCCGTTGAGGTACCCGGGCAGGGTGGAACCGTTGTAGACGAAGACCGCCGGCAGGTTCAGCCGGGCGATCGCCATCATCATCCCCGGCATGCTCTTGTCGCACCCGCCGGTGGCCACGAGGCCGTCGAGGCGCTCGGCGTGCATCACGGTCTCGACCGAGTCGGCGATGACCTCGCGGCTGACGAGCGAGGCCCGCATGCCCTCGTGACCCATCGAGATCCCGTCGCTCACGGTGATGGTGCCGAACTCGAGGGGCACGCCGCCGGCCCGGCGCACGCCCTCTTTCGCCGCCGCCGTCAGACGGTGCAGCGACACGTTGCAGGGGGTGATCTCGTTCCACGACGAGGCCACACCGATCTGCGGCTTGTCCCAGTCGTCGTCTGACAGCCCGACGGCGCGCAGCATGGCGCGAGCCGCCGCCTTCTGGATGCCGTCCGTGACGTCGCGGCTGCGGGGCTTGATGTCGACCGGGGTGCCGTCGGGCGTAGCGACCATGCGCCGTACGCTACTCGGGGCCTGGTCGGCGACCCCCCGGCCGATCCGGATCTTCGACGCCGGCTCAGTCGTCGACCTCGTCGAGGCGGATGATCGAGAAGTGGGCGCCGTGCGGGTCGCTCAGCACGGCGAAGTCGCCGATGGCGATCTGCTGCGGTGGCACCACGATCGCGCCCCCCAGCTCGGCGGCTCGCGCCGACGACTCGCCGGCATCGTCGACGGCGAAGTACACCATCCAGTGCGACGGGACCTCGGCCGGGAACGTGTCGTCCATCCCCATCATCCCCCCGACGGCGCGCCCGTGCAGGTTCCAGACGGTGTAGCTCGGGTTGGCGGGGTCCTCGACCGCCTCCCACCCGAACATGGCCGGGTAGAAGCTCATCGCCGTGCGCACGTCGCGGGTGGCGAGCTCGTTCCACACCATCGCCCCCGGCACGTTGACGAGCTCGGCACCGATGTGGGCGTGCGGCTCCCAGAGCGACAGCATCGCCCCGACCGGGTCGGCGAAGACCGCCATCCGCCCGGCGTCGAGCACCTGCATCGGCGGCAGCATCATCACGGCACCCCCAGCGGTGGCCACCTCGACGGCGCGGTCGAGGTCGGCGACGGTGACGTAGGTGCTCCAGTGAGGTGGCACCGCCGGATCCGGCAGCGGGCCGATCCCGGCGACCCGCCGGCCGCGCAGGAAGAACATGCCGTAGCCGCCCGTCTCCTCGACAGGACCGGCCGGCTCGAACGCCCATCCGAACAGGCCGCCGTAGAACGTGGCGGACGCCTCGACGTCGGAGCTCGCCACGTCGCACCACGACGGCGTGCCCGGCTCGTACGAACGACGCTCACCCATGACAGCATCCCCTTCTGTCGACGACCGGCCGAGTCTCGCACGGACCGCGCGCCGGCGCGACCGCGCCGCGATCGGGCCCCCGTTCGCCGGCGCTGCGTCGGACGGCCTCTAGAACGGGGTCAGGCAGAGCGGCGCCGGACCGCAGCCGGCGAAGAAGGCGTCGGCGCGCCGGACGGCCTCCGCCGACCGCCCGGACAGCCGTCCCGCCGCCGCCAGCAGGCTCGGGCGCACGCCACCGAGGCTCAGCGCTCCCATCGAGGCGTGTGACAGGGTCAGGTCGGCCCGGCTGCGGACCCGCCGCACGTTGCCGCCCTCGGGACCGCCGTCGATGGCGAGGCGGACCGGACCGCCCGGCGCATCGGGCACCTCGACCACGAGCCGGTCGCTGACGGCGTACGTGCGCGCCGAGAACACCGTCGGAAGGTTCCGGACGTTGACCCACAGCCCGTCGTTCAACGAAACGGTGCGCAGGGCCCGGAAGTCGGTCAGCAGGTACGGGAGCGCCTCGTCGGGCGCGGTGCGCGCCATCTCGATCGGGCCGACGAGGTCGGCGTCGAGCAGCGTCGCCCACAGCGCTCGGTGCGCCTCGGCGGTGAGCGCCACCAGCTCGATCAGGTCGAGGCGGTGGCCGGGCTGGCCGAGGCTCCACTGCTCGGTCACCCGGTACACGGCGTAGCCGTCGCGGTGACCGAGATAGCAGGCAGGTGTCGCCGCACCGTCCGGACGCGACCGCCGCGCGGCGTAGGCGTCCCACAGGACCTCTGGTCGATCCGTCTCACCCGGACGGGTGCGGCGGTAGCGCTCCCACACCGCCGGCAGGTGGGCGCGAGCCTCGTCGGCCTCGAGCAGGCGAACCCGCCGCGAGGCCGACGGCACGGGGTCCTGCAACCGGGCCTGGCGCCGGTCGACGCTGGTCGCCCAGCTCCGGGTGGCCATGCCGTAGCCGAAGCGCTCGTAGATGGCCGCCTCGGCTGCGGTGAGCGCGGCGAGGGGTTCGCCCCTGTCGTGGATGTCGTCGTGCACCGCCGCCATCAACCGGGTGAGCACACCCTGGCGGCGGTGCGTCAGCGCGGTGGACACCCACGTGACCCCGCCGGTGGGGACGGTCGCGCCGCCGGGCAGGGTCATGTTCATCGCGTAGGAGCCAGCCACGCCCACGATCGTGCGGCCGTCGACGGCGATGCGGAACCGGTCGAGGTCCATCAGCGGGCGGATCTCGGCGAGGTGCTCCGGTGTGAAGTGCGCGCCGAAGGCCCGTCCGTCGGCGACGGCGATCGCCTCGTAGTCGTCGTCGGTGGGGACCCGGATCTCGGCGGCCACGGTGGGCAGTCTGGCCGGGTGGCGCTCGCCTCACGCGCCTGATTCCGCCCGGCGCTCAGCCCGAGCGCAGGACCGGCCCCCGGTAGCCCTCGACGAACCCGGCGGCGGCCAGCGCGGGTCGCACCCAGTGGTCGGCACCGACGGGTGCACCGTCGACCTTGCGGACCTCGACGCTGCGCAGCCGCCCGTCCTTCACGAGCGTCGCCAGCGCCTCGGCCCAGGCGGGATCGTCCTGAGCGCCTGGGAAGCTGACGAGGTGGTGGCTCCGCCGGTCGAACCACACCAGGGGGCGTCCGTCGGCCAGCAAGACCACGGCCCCGGCGGATCGGGCCGGGCGGCCAGGGGTGTCGGGCCACGGCAACGTCGCACCGTACGGTTGCGCCGGGTCGGTGGCCGCCAGCACCAGCGCCGGGGCCGGGGTGTCGTCACGCGCCGCTGGCCGGCGCTCGGCCCGCAGCCGGTCGACGGCGCCGGGAAGGCTGAACTGCGCGCCGCCGAGGCCGCGCACGAAGTAGCCCCGGCGCACCTGGCCCCGCTCCTCGAGCACCTTGAGCACGCCGTAGACGCCGACGAAGCCGCCCGTGACCGACTCGGCCAGCACGGACTCGCGCGTGAGCACGCCGTGGCGCTCGAGGAGCTGCAGCGCCACCGCGTGGGCCGCCTCCGTCGGCGTGGGTTGCGGCTCGAGCAGCGGGGCCACCAGGCTCCAGCGGCCGGCGCCGGAGGCGGGGCCGATCCGGCTGAGCCGGCCCGGGCGTGGTCGGGTCCTGGCCGCAGGAGCTCGTGAGCGCGACGAGGACCCGCCCCGCCGGCCGGCCAGCACCGCCCGCAGCGGCGCCAGCGAGTCGTTCGTGACCTCGCCCGCCCAGACCAGGTCCCAGAGCGCGGCCAGCAGCTCGGTGTCGCCGGCCTCCGGCGCGGCCGAGCGCAGCTGGCCCCAGAAGCTGGCCCCCCGCTCGGCGAGGTGCCGGCGCACTGCGTCGTGCAGCGGGCCGCTGGGGGCCTCGGGCACCTCGAAGGCGCCGGCCAGGGTGGGCAGCTGGTCGGCGAAGTACAGCCGGACCCGTCCGTCGTTGGCGCCGATGGCGCCGGCGCCGACCCACACCACGTCGCCGCTCGTGCAGAGCTCGTCGAGATCCGAGGCCCGATAGCCCCGCACCCGGGCCGTGAGCACGTCCGCTTCGAGGGACGACGCGACGAGGGCTGCGCCCTGCAGCAGACCGAGCGCCTCGACCAGCGCGTCGGACCCGCGCCGCTCGGCCGGGATCCCGTGCCACGCCGTGAGGAAGCGCGCCAGTGTCTCCGGCTCGACCGGCTCGACCTCGCGGCGCAGCGCGGCGAGCGAGCGGCGCCGCAGCTGGCGCAGGACCTCGACGTCGCACCACTCGCGCTCGACACCGTCCGGGCGGAACTCGCCGAGCACCATCCGCCCGTCGTCGAGCAGCGCCCGCAGCGCCCCCACCGTTCGGTCGACCGGGACGGCGAGGCGCCGGGCCACGTCGTCGGCCAGGAACGGCCCGTGCGTTCGGGCATACCGGCCGACCAGCTCCTCGAGCGGCCGGGGCACCGGCTCGGTGAACGCCGTGGGCAGTCCGAGCGGCAGCGCACAGCCGAGCGCGTCGCGGTAGCGGGCCGCGTCCTCCGCCGCGATCCAGCGCTCCTCGCCACCGATCGTCACCTCGATGGCCCGGCGCTCGGCGACGAGCGGGCCGAGCAGGCCGGCGCGCTCGCACCGGGCGTCGATCTCCATCGCCGAGAGGTCGCCGACCAGTCGCAGCACGTCGTGCAGCTCGTCGGGTGTGCGGGCCCGCCGGCCGTCGGACAGGCGCTGCAGGTCGAGCTCGAGGTCGGCCAGCACCTCGGGATCGAGCAGCTCTCGCAGCTCCTCGGCGCCGAGCAGGTCGCGCAGCAGGTCGCGGTCGAGCGCCAGAGCGGCCGCCCGGCGCTCGGCGAGTGGGGCGTCGCCCTCGTACATGTACGCGGCGATCCAGCTGAACAGCAGGCTGGCGGCGAACGGCGACGCCGAGCGGGTGTCGACGGTGACCACCCGCACCGCCCGCGAGCGGAGCTGGCCGAGCACGTCGCGCAGACCGGGCACGTCGAACACGTCCTGCAGACACTCGCGGCTGGTCTCCAGCAGCACCGGGAAGTCCGGGTAGCGGGCCGCCACCGCCAGCAGGTCGGCGGCTCGCTGGCGCTGCTGCCACAGCGGGGTGCGCCGATCCGGGCGCCGGCGCGGCAGCAGCAGGGCCCGGGCTGCGCACTCTCGGAACCGGGCCGAGAACAGCGACGTCTGCGGCAGGGACGACACCACCAGCTCGTCGATCTCCTCCGGATCGATGACGAGCGCGTCGAGCGGCAGCTCGTCGACGGCCTCCGGCAAGCGCAGGACGATGCCGTCGTCGCCCCACATCGTCTCGACCGCCATGTCGTAGCGCTCGACGAGGCGACGCTCGATGGCCATCGCCCACGGGGCGTGGACGGGCGTGCCGAACGGGCTGAGGATGCACACCCGCCAGTCACCGATCTCGTCGCGGAAGCGCTCGACCACCACGGTGCGGTCGTCGGGCACGGTGCCGGTGGCCTCGGCCTGCTCGGCCAGGTAGGCGACCAGGTTGTCGGCGGCCCAGGCGTCGAGCGCATAGTGGCTGCGGAGGCGTTCGACGGCCTGCTCGGACGGCAGCGAGCGGATCTCGCGCACGAACGCGCCGAGTGCCCGTCCCAGCTCGAGCGGCCGGCCGGGACGGTCGCCGTGCCAGAACGGCATCTTCCCGGGCTGGCCGGGGGCGGGGGTGACGACCACGCGCTCGAAGCTGATGTCCTCGATCTGCCACGTGGACGCGCCGAGCACGAAAGCCTCGCCGGGCCGGCTCTCGTACACCATCTCCTCGTCGAGCTCGCCCACCCGGGTGCCGTCGGGGAGGAAGACGCCGAACAGCCCCCGGTCGGGGATGGTGCCGCCGCTGGTGACCGCCAGGCGCTTCGAGCCCTCACGGGCGCGCACCGTGGCGTCGAGGCGGTTCCACACCAGCCGCGGGCGCAGCTCGGAGAACTCCTCGCTCGGGTACCGGCCGGCCAGCAGGTCGAGCACGCTCGTGAGCAGCTCGTCGCTCAGCTCGGCGAAGCACGCGCAGCGCCGCACGAGGGCCGCGATGCTCTCGACACCCACTTCCCCGCCCGCGGCCGCGACGTGGGCGACGATCTGCTGGGCCAGCACGTCGAGCGGGTTGCGCAGGTAGCGGGTGGACTCGATCTGGCCGTCGAGCATGCGCCGGGTGACCACGGCGGCCTCGAGCAGGTCGCCACGGTGCTTGGGGAAGATGCTGGCGCGGCTCGGCTCGCCGACCTGGTGGCCGGCCCGACCGATTCGCTGCAGGCCGCGGCTGACGGCACCGGGCGACTCGACCTGGACCACGAGGTCGACGGCCCCCATGTCGATACCGAGCTCGAGGCTGCTGGTGGCCACGATGGCGCGCAGCTCGCCCCGCTTGAGCTGGTCCTCGACGAGCACCCGCTGCTCGCGGGCCAGCGACCCGTGGTGCGCCTTCACCAACTCGTCGCGAAGGCGGCCGGTGTCGGGGTCGACCCCGATGCCCTCCGCTTCGGCCAGCTCGTTGAGCTTGGCGGCCAGGCGCTCGGCCTGCCGACGGGCGTTGCAGAAGATGATGGTGGTGCGGTGGGCCAGCAGCAGCTCGAGGATCCGGGGATAGATGCTGGGCCAGATGCTGTTGCGGGCCGGCTCGAGGGCGATGCTGGCCGGGCCGCTGCGCAGCTCGGGCTCGCCGGCCGGGGCGCTGCGCCCGATCGCGCCCATGTCCTCGACCGGCACCACCACCTCGACCTGCAGCGGCTTGCGGATCCCGGCATCGACGATGGTCACCGGGCGCGCCACCCCCGGCTGCGAGAAGCCGCCGAGGAACCGGGCGACCTCGTCGAGCGGGCGCTGGGTGGCGGACAGCGCGATGCGCTGGGGTGGCCGAGCGGTGACCTCCTCGAGCCGCTCGAGGGACAGCATGAGATGGGCGCCGCGCTTGGTCGGCGCGAGCGCGTGGATCTCGTCGACGATGACGGTGTCGACGTTCGCCAGCGTGGCCGCCGCCGACGAGGTGAGCATCAGGTAGAGGCTTTCGGGGGTGGTGATGAGCAGATCGGGCGGGCGGCGGATGAGGGCCTGGCGCTCGCGGGCCGGGGTGTCACCGGTGCGCATGGCCACGGTCGGCTCGACGAAGGGGACGCCCAGACGCTCGGCAGCGAGGCGCACGCCCATGAGCGGGGCCCGCAGGTTCTTCTCGACGTCGAACGCGAGGGCCCGCAGGGGTGAGATGTAGAGCACCCGGGTGCGGGCCCGCCCCTCCGGCGGCGCCGTGGTGACGAGGCGGTCGATCGACGCCATGAAGGCGGTGAGGGTCTTGCCGCTGCCCGTCGGTGCGCAGATGAGCGTGTGGTCGCCGGACGAGATCGGCGGCCACCCGTCGACCTGGGCGGGGGTCGGAGCCGGAAAGGAGGTCGCGAACCACTCACGGACGGCGGGCGAGAACCGAGCCAGCACCGGGTGATCGGCCACCACCGCAGGCTACCGAGGGGGCGCTTGCTCAAGTTTGCGAGAAAGATCGCTCCGGGCCAGATGACCGCCGTTCAGTTCTCGGGGGGGCGGTCCTCCCAGTCGATCCAGTCGATCTGCGCGTGGTGGGTGTAGGCCTTCACGGCTTGGCCGACCGTGCGGAAGAACCGCTCCTCACCGATCCGCTCGACGAGGCCGTAGCTGTCGAGGGCATCACGGATCGGACCCTTCATCTCGGCGAACGCCAGCGTCACGTCGCGCGTCGCCAGGTCGTCGAGCAGCTCGTGCAGCTCGTCCGCCGCGGTCACGTCGACGTCGGTGATGGGCTCGGCGGTGATCACCACCCACCGCACCGGACCAGGGGCGCCGTCCACGGCACGCAGCACGTCCTCGGCGAAGTACCCGGCGTTGGCGAAGAACAGCGGCGCGTCGAAGCGGTAGAGCAGCAGCCCCGGCACCCGCCGCCCCTCCGGGTGGCGCTCCACGTCGTGGTAGCCCTTCAGCCCGTCGACGCGCACGAGCTCGGCGGTGTGGGGCCGCCACGCCCGGCGCATCACGTCGAGCAGCGACAGCCCGACGGCCAGCCCGACGCCGACGATCGCGCCGAACAGCGCCACCCCGGCGAAGGCGAGCAGCGACAGCAGGAACTCGCTGCGACGGATGCGGGCGAGGCGGGCCACCCCGTGCAGCTCCACGAGGCGCAGCGACGCGGCGATGACGACGGCCGCCAGCACGGAGCTGGGCAGGTCGCGGAACAGCCCGGGCGCCGCCACGATGAGCAGCGTCACCGCCGCCGCCCCGACCAGGCCGGTCACCTGCGTACGGGCTCCCGCCTCCTCCGCCACCGGAGTGCGTGAGGAGCTGCTGCTCACCGCGAAGCCCTGGAAGAAGCCGCTCGCCACGTTGACCGATCCGAGCGCGACGAGCTCCCGGTCGGGGTCCACGTTCGAGCGGGTCCGCAGCGCGAACGTTCGCGACAGCACGCTCGTGTCGGCGAAGGAGATGAACGCGATCCCGAGCGCCGCGGGGAGCAGGTCCATCACCGTGCTCGCGCTGACGTCGGGCCACGCCGGGGTCGGCAGCCCCTGCGGCAGCTCGCCCACCACGGGCACGTCGTCGGACAGCCCGAGCGCCGCCACGACCCCGATCCCGGCGACGACCGCGGCCAGGGTGCCCGGCCACGCCGGGGCCAGCCATCGAACCGCCAGGATGAGCACGAGCGCGCCGGCACCGAGTGCGAGTGCCCAACCGATCGTGTCGCCGTCGCTCACCCCCTCGACGAAGTCCTCGGCGACGCTGATGAGGTCATCGCCATCTGTGGAGAAGCCGAACAGCTTCGGCAGCTGGCTCACGAAGACGGTGAGGGCGATGCCGTTGACGTACCCGTAGCGGACCGGAGTGGACAGGAGGTCCGCCACGAACCCCAGTCGCAGCAGCCCGGCGAGCGCGCAGAGCAGGCCGGCCAGGACCGACAGCATGGCCGCCAGCGTCACCGCCTCTGTCGGATCTCCGGCGGCGAGCGGCACCACGGCAGCGAGGATCAGCGGGGCGAGCGACGAGTCCGGCCCGAAGACCAGGATCCGCGACGGCCCGACGAGCGCGTAGACGACGAGCGGGACGATCGTCGCGTACAGGCCGTTCACCGGCGGCAGCCCGGCAGCCTCCGCATAGCCCATCCCGGCCGGGACCAGCAGCGCGGTGAGCACCAGGCCGGCCGACACATCGCGCCCGAACGCCGACCGCCCGTAGCCGCGCAGCTGCGCCACGATCGGGAACCACCGTTCGATCTGGCGGACGTTACCCGTCGCCGTCTGACGACCCCGGCCGCACCGAGCGCCGCCGGGTAGCCTGCCCACATGCCCGCGGAGTACCACCCGGCGTTCGAGCAGTACTGCGAATGCATCTTCGAGCTGCGCGAGGACGACGTCGAGGTGATCCAGGCCCGCATCGCCGAGCGCCTGCACGTGTCGCGCCCCGCCGTGTCCGAGATGATCCGCCGGCTCGAGGCCGAAGGGCTGGTCACGACTGACGGCACGATCCGGCTCACCCGCGCGGGCGAGACGCTGGCCACGAGCGTCGTGCGCCGCCACCGGCTCGCCGAGCGCTTCCTCACGGACATCCTCGGACTGTCGTGGGCCGACGCGCACCGCGAGGCCGGCAAGTGGGAGCACATCATCTCCGATCCTGTCGAGGCGGCGATGGCCCGCCTGCTCGGCGACCCCACCACATGCCCGCACGGGAACCCCATCCCTGGCTCCGACTACGAGGCCCCGGCCACCCGTACGCTGCGCGAGCTCACCGTCGGCGCCGGCTTCACGGTGGCGCGGATCCCAGAGGAGCTCGAGTTCACCGACGGCATGCTCGACTTCCTGGAGTCGTCGTCGATCCTGCCGGGACGTTCCGGCACGGTCACCGCTGCGTCGCCCGACGGCACCGTCACCGTCGAGATCGGCGGGCGCTTCGTGGGCGTCGGCGCGTTCGCCAGCGCCCGTATCCTCGTCACCGCCTGACCCCCCATCACCCCCCGTGCCGCCCTCCCGTCCCCGCGTCGCCGCCGCCGTCGTGGCGGGTCTGCTCGTCACGGGATGTGCCGGCACGACGGTGGTCGAGGAGCAGACGACCGTCCCGGCCAGCACGACGGCGCCGACCGTCCCCGAGGGCGGGCTCGACGTGCTGCTGCCCGCCCTGCTCGACACGCTGGCCGGCATGTCCGAGGACCTTGCGATCAAGGGCTCGGGCCCCGAGCGGGCGCGCCTCGCCTACGCCGAGGAGCTGTGGGCCGCGGCCGGGCCGATGGTCGAGGCCGCCCATCCGGAGCTGGTCGAGCAGTTCGACCAGCTGATGGCGCTCGCCGTGACCGCCGTCGAGCGCCGTCGCCCCGCCGACGCCGACAAGGCCTTCGCGTTCATGCAGCCTCTCGTCGACGAAGCGCTCGAGCCCGCCACCCCCTGACCCGCCCGAACCCTTCGCCTGCTTCGGTGAGGGAGAGGGTGGGTTGGGGGTGGGGGTCAGGGGCGCATCGACGGCGGCAGCGGGGCCGCGTGCACGACCGTGAGTCGCTGGGTGGCGCGGGTGAGCGCCACGTAGAGCGCCCGCAGGCCCTGGGTCTCGTCGGCCACGATGCGGGCCGGCTCGACCACCACCACCCCATCGAGCTCGAGCCCCTTCACCACGCTGACCGGCACCACCGTGACGTTGCTGTCGAGCCCGTGACGCGTGGCCCGGCCGTGGTCGATGCCGGCCGCGGCGAGCGCATCGGAGACCTCGTCGGCCATCGGATCCGGGACCACGACGGCCACGTTGCCGGCCGGCAGCGCCTCGACGAGCTCCGCCGTGCGAGCGGCGACCTCGGCCCCGATCGAGCCGGGCTGGCCGACCGACACGATGGTCGGCGGCTCATCGCCGAGCCGCACCGCCCGCGGCGGGCGCAGCGTCGGAGTGGCCGCCAGCATCACCCGGTCGGCGAGCTCCATGATCTGCTCGGGGATCCGGTAGCCGACGGAGAGCCCGATCACCCGAGGCTCCCTGCGCTCCGGGAGGTGCGCCAGCACGTCGGGCCAGTCGTTGGGGGCCAGCGCCCCGGTGGCCTGGGCGATGTCACCGACCACGGTCATCGAGCCGCTCAGCGAGCGCCGGGCGACCATGCGCAGCTGCATCGGGGTCAGGTCCTGCACCTCGTCGACCACGATGTGTCCGTAGGTGCGGATCTCGTCGGCCTCGTCGATCTTGCCGCCCTTGCCGGGCTTTGGTCCGAGGATGGCGCGGGCCTCGTCCAGCAGCGCGGCGTCGGCATCGGTCCAGCGGATCTCGTGGGGGTCGTGGGCCCGCTCTCGGTGGAGCGCGACGTACTCCTTCTCCTTGAGGTACCGCTCGGCTGCGAGGCGCAGCAGCGCCTTCGACCCGAACAGGTCGTTCAGCAGCTCGGCCGGTGTGAGGACCGGCCACATCCGCTCGAGCGCGGCCCGGATGTCGGGGTGGCTGCGCACCGCCTCGCGCACCTCGCCCGGCTCGACGTCACGCGAACGCCAGCCGGCGGCCATGGCGGAGAAGACCTCGGCCTCGACCCAGCGGCGGGCCGCGTTGTGGCGGCGGAAGCGGCGCCGGGCCGCCTTGACGATCCGGGCGCTGTCAGCGGCGCTGAGGCGGATGTAGCCGGTCCGGAACGGCACGACGACGTCGTCGCGCAGGGGGCGCTCGCGGTCGCGCACCGCCTTGTCGATGACGTCGGCCATCCGGGGGTCACCCTTCACTCGGGCGGCCAGCGGGCTGTCGGTCCCCCCGAAGTCGACGTCGGGGACGAGGTCGGCCAGCACGACCTGTTCGACACCGGCCTCGCCGAGCGACGGCAGGACCCGCTCGATGTAGCGGAGGAACACCCGGTTGGGACCCACCACGAGGACGCCTTGGTCCTCGAGTGGGAACCGGTAGGTGTAGAGCAGGTAGGCAGCCCGGTGGAGGGCGACCACCGTCTTGCCCGTGCCCGGACCGCCCTGCACCACCAACACGCCGGCCTGGGGCGAGCGGATGATCTCGTCCTGCTCGGCCTGGATGGTGGCGACGATGTCGCCGAGCTGGCCGGTGCGGCCCCGTTCGATCGCCGCCAGGAGCGTGCTGTAGCCCCGCAGCCCGGTGCCGGCCTGGGTGATGCCCTCCGGCGACTCGCCCGGCACCTCCTCGAGCCCCTCGTCGTGACCGATGCCGAGGTGACCGTGGCCGAACAGCTCGTCTTCGATCCCGAGCAGGGTGCGCCCCTGCACCGAGAAGTGGCGGCGTCGGGCCAGCCCCATCGGCTCGCGCCCGGTGGCACGGTAGAACGGCTCGGCCACGGGTGCCCGCCAATCGACGACGACCGGCTCTCGCTGCTCGTCGGCCACGGCGAGCCGGCCGATGTGGAAGCTCTCGACGGCATCGGGGCCCTCGGCATGGCGGTCGATCCGTCCGAAGACCAGCGCGGCATCGCCCAGCTCGAGCTGGGTGAGACGGGAGATGAGCGCCTCGTCGAACACGTCGCGCTCGTAACGGGCCTGGAAGGTACCTCCGAGCCCGGCCTCGCTGAGCTCCCGCAGCTTCCACGCGTCGGCCCGGCTGCGCTCGAGGCAGTCGTAGGCGCGGTCGATGTAGGCCTGCTCGTCGGCGAGGTCGGGATGCTGCTGCGTCATGCCGTGCGGTCGCCCCTCGGCTGGTGGTCGTGATCGCTGGCCCCAGTTGGGTCCGCCCCGGGAACCAGAGTCCATCCACTCTATCGACACGCTTCGGCCAACCAACGACCACCTCATCGCCCGCTCCGAGTCGAGAGGTGGACACGGAGTGTGACAAGATAGTGACGGAGCGCGGTGATTGGGCGGGATCGGCGTGCAGGCTTCCGAGCCGACCCTCACCGGGCACACATGTGGGGCGAACACGGCGGAAGGGAGCCTTGATGACACGGCGGATCCGCGCCACCCTGGTGGGGGGCGCGCTCACGATGCTCGGCGCGTGCGCGCCATCCGGCACGGCGACGGTGCTCGAACGCCCGCCGGCGACCACGGCCGATCTGCGCCCGGCCACGGCTGCGCCCCGGCCGGCGACCACGACCACCGCGGTGGCGCCGGCACCAACGACGTCGATCGCCGCGCCACCGAGCGCTGACGCGGCGACGACTCTCTCGGCCGACACCACCGCCACCTGGGAGGCGTCCCATCTCTGCCTGGCGGCACCGGAGCGGTGTGACGTGGGCGCCATCGCCGTGGCCGGCTCACCCGCCGCGGTGCAGCTCCAGGCGCGCCTCGACGAGC
This sequence comes from uncultured Ilumatobacteraceae bacterium, assembly GCA_964556225.1. Classification (GTDB taxonomy): domain Bacteria; phylum Actinomycetota; class Acidimicrobiia; order Acidimicrobiales; family Ilumatobacteraceae; genus CAZKVJ01. Next base: position 78,269 of record CAZKVJ010000016.1, on the reverse strand, counting down.
TGGTCCGCGAACACCTCCGTGTGGTGCCGGGCTCCGGCCCGCTGCAGCTCGTGGTCGAGTCGGCCGAGATCACCGGCGACGAGGTGGCCGTCGTCGTGGCGTGCGTGACCGACGGAATGCTGCTGGTGGACGTGGCGGACCCGACCGACCCCCTCGACGACGTCATCTTCGACGACTCGCTCGGCTCGTACCGCTGGCGATGGGGGATGCAGCACGAGGCGACCGGCTGGCGGCGACGGACCGTCGAGCAGCTCGGCTACTACCCGGGGGTGGCCCGATGCCCCGCGTGATGCGTGCTGCGCTGCTGCTCGCCGCGCTCGGCGTCGCCGTGCCCGCCCCACCCACCGCCCTGGCCGACGGCTCCGGGGGCGCGGGTGGTGGCGAGATCTGGGCCGGCGTGCAGACCGGCCGCGTGCCGGACACCGACGGGACGGATGCCAGCGACTGCCGCTGGCGCCCGACCCTCCCCCACGACGCGATCATCGGCGGGCAGGGTCCGGTGCTGCGCACCACGGGCGGCGTCACCTACCAGATGTTCGATCGGGTGTGCCCCACCGGGACGACGTTGCACTGGATCCCCCGGCTCACCCCGTCGTCGCTGGCCGAGCACGCCGCCGACCTGCTGCGCGCCCGGCTGCCGCTCCCCCGGCCCGGCTTCGCACCGGCGGCCGATCGAACGGTCGTGCGGGTGGGCACGTGGTTCTGGACCGACCCCCGGGTGTGGCGGCCGGTGTCGATCACGGCGTGGGTCCCGACGCCGACGGGCCCGCTGTGGGCCACGACGACTGCCCTGCCCACCCGCTTGGTGCTCGACCCGGGCGACGGACCCCTCGGTGCCGGGCCCGTCGCCTGCAGCGGTCCTGGTCGGATCTGGCAGCCCACCGACGGCGACTCGTCGGCCAGCCCCTGCTCGTACACGTACGTCCACGCGTCGGCGGTCCATCCGAGCGGTCGCTTCCCGGCCCGGGTGGCGATCGAGTGGCAGATCTCGTGGATGTCGAGCACCGGGGCCGGCGGCCCGCTCGCCGGTCACACCACCTGGGCTGGACAACCCGTCACGGTCGCCGAGATCCAAGCGCTCGTCACCCGCTGATCCCATTCGCGCCAACTGCACAGTTCTGGTCCCAGGAAGTAGCGCTCAGCGCTACTTCCTGGGACCAGAAGCGGAGAGGAGAGGGGCGGTGTGGGCGTCGAGCAGGCGGATCAGGTCGTCCGGGGCCATCTCCACGTCGAGGCCGCGACGTCCGCCGCTCACGAACACCGTCTCGTGGAGGAGCAGCGACTCGTCCGCGACGGTCACCAACCGGGTGCGCTGGCCGAACGGGCTGATCCCCCCGACCACGTAGCCGGTGATCCGCTGGGCGTCGGCGGGGTCGAGCATCTCGGCCCGCTTGGCCCCGAGTGCCGCCGCCAGCTCCTTCAACGACAGCTGGCCGCCGACCGGCACGATCGCGACCACCGGGCGACCGTCGACGCGGGCGAGCAGCGTCTTGAACACGCGCTGCTCGTCCACCCCGAGCGCCGCCGCTGCTGCCCTCCCGTAGCCACCTGCCGACTCGTCGTGCTCGAACGAGTGGAGGTGAAAGACCACCCCGGCGCGCTCGAGGGCGACGATCGCGGGCGTCCCACCACGCGCCACCGCGGCCCCTTTCAGTCGAGCGGGACCGACCGGCAGTCGCTGGTGCACGACGAGGTCGGGTCCGGGCTCGGCGCCGGCCGGTGCAGCACCGCCTTGGTGGGGCGCACGCGCACCGTCGTACCGTCGCCGTTGCCCGAGCCCGAGCCGGAGCGATCGACGGTGGCGTCACCGTCGACGATCAGGCTGTAGCCACCGAGGTCATCCGGTGGCCACACCAGCGCGACCACGGGTCGAGCCTCGGCGTTGGCGGCCGTGCGGCGCCCGACGCCGGCAACCACCAGCACCGCACCGTCATGGGTCGGTGACACGGCCACCGCGTGCGGGCGTCCGTCGTCGGCGATGGTCATCAGGTACGCGAAGCGGTACCCGCCGGACGTGGAGCGGAGCTCGTCGAGCGCGACGGGGATGCTCATGACGGCGCCAGCGCGGTGCGCAAGGTGCTGATCGCCTGGTCGAGCGCGCGGCGGCCCAGCTCGGTGGCCGGCAGCTGGAAGAACACGTGGATCGCCCCTTCGTAGTTGGTGTGCTCCACGTCGACGCCGGCAGCGCGCAGCGCGTCGGCGTAGGCGATGCCCTCGTCCCGGAGCGGGTCGTACTCGGCGGTGATGATCAACGCCGGGGCGAGGCCGGCGTGGCTCCCCGCCCTCAGCGGCGACAGCCGCCAGTCGCTGCGCAGCTCACGGTCGGGCACGTAGTGATCCATGAACCACTCCATCTGGGCCGCCTCCAGCAGGTAGCCGGCAGCGTTGTCGACGCGGGAGGGGTACTCGGCATCGGTGAGGTCCGTGGCCGGGTACACGAGCACCTGAGCCTTGATCTCGGGACCCCCGTGCTCTCGGGCCAGCAGGGCGACGACGGCGGCCAGGTTGCCGCCGGCCGAGTCACCGGCGATGGCGATCCGGTCCGGGTCACCGCCGAGCTCGGCGGCATGCTCCCCCACCCACTTCGTGGCCGCCCAGCAGTCCTCGATCGCCGCCGGGAAGCGGTGCTCCGGCGCCAGCCGGTAGTCGACCGACACCACGACGCACCCCGCTCCCGCCGCCAGCTCACGGCAGACCGTGTCGTGGGTGTCGAGGTCGCCGATGACCCACCCACCACCGTGGAAGAACACCGTGATGCCGAAGGGGCGGTCCCCGTCCGGCCGGTAGACCCGCACCGTCAGATCGCCGGCCGGACCGTCGATGGTCCGATCCTCGACGGAGGTCACCTCCGGTCCGGTCCCCGCGATCGCCGACAGCCCGGCGTACGTCTCGCGCCCCATCTCGGGGGTCTGCTCGGCGATCGGCGGGGCAGCGGCCGCCGACGCCGACACCAGGTCCAAGAGGAGCTGGAACTCCGGGTGGACGGGCATGGGAGCGCCTCCTTGACGACGGCCGGGACCGGCCGGTGATCACGAACGCCGCCGATCGTAGGCCTGCGCCGGCCCCGACCGATCAGTAGCGTCGCTGCCGTGCGCCTCGACGTCCGGCCGCCCACCGACCCCGGCCAGTACCCGTTCGCCCACCGGATCCGCGTCCGCTTCGCCGAGACGGACGCGATGGGGATCGTCCACCACTCCCGCTACCTCCCCTACCTGGAGGAGGCCCGGGTCGCGTACCTGCGTCATCTCGGCCACCCGTACGCGGCACTTCGCCAGGAGGGCGTCGACTACACCGTGCTCGAGGCGCACGTGCGCTACGAGCAGCCGCTGCGCTTCGACGACCTCGTTGACGTGCACCTGGTCCTGGCCGCTGCCCGCCGGGCCAGCTTCCAGATGGCCTACCTGCTCACGGTCGAGGGCGAGCGGCGGGCCACCGCGGTCACGGCCCACGGCTGCGTCACCACCGACGGGCGCCCGACGCGCCTGCCGGCCTGGCTCGTCGCACTCGCCGCCACCCCACACTGACCTGGGCGCATCCACGGCGCCCGGCAACCGATTCGGTACATTCCGCGCGCCGGCATGGGTCCGGCCGTGAGGGTGAGAAAGGGCGATCGAGATGGCGAGCTCGACGGACACGATGGACCGGCTGCGGGGCATCCGCGATGTCACCCGGCTGTGGTGGGTGTTCCTGGTCACCGGGCTGATCTGGCTCGTCGTGTCGGTGATGGTGCTGCGGTTCACCACCACGTCCGTCACCACGGTCGGGGTGCTGGTCGGGGTCATGTTCATCGGCGCCGGCCTCAACGAGCTGCTCATCTTCGGCGTGCGCAGCAGCGGCTGGCGCTGGCTCAACCTTGTGCTCGGGCTGATCCTGCTCCTCGGGGCGCTCTACGCGTTCGTCAACCCGGAGGACACGTTCTGGGCGATCGCGGCCGCCTTCGGGTTGGTGCTGGTGCTGATGGGCCTCGTGCAGATCGTGTCGTCGGTGGTCGAGCGCGACGTGAACGAGCTCTGGTGGCTCGGTCTGGTCGTCGGCATCTTCGAGCTGCTGCTCGGCTTCTGGGCCTCACAGCAGTACGTCCCGGCCCGCGCCGCGCTGTTGATCCTGTGGGTCGGGTTCTTCGCCCTGTTCCGGGGCATCACCGAGATCGTGCTGGCGTTCGGGATGCGCGGCACCGGCAAGCAGCTCGCCGCCGCCGGCATCTGATCATGGCCTGATCGTCAGCTGCGCGGCACCTGCGCCCAGGGGAGGTCCTTGTCGACCCGTGGCTCGCCGGGCAGGCCGAGCACCTGCTCGCCCAGGATGTTGCGCATGATCTCCGAGGTCCCGCCCTCGATCGAGTTGGCCCGCACCCGCAAGAAGGCGTAGCGCACGCCGTGCGACGTGCCGGCGACGTCGAGTGCGTCGGCCCGGCGGAACGTGTAGTCGTACCCGGTCTGGCCGTCCATGCCGAGCAGGTCGATGCAGTGCTCGTAGAGCGCCTTGTTCAGCTCGGCGTACGCCAGCTTGGCCACGCTGCCCTCGGGGCCGGGGTTGCCCACCCGCATGTTCTCGCTGGCTCGCTTGTTGGTGAGGCGCAGCACCTCGCCCCGCACCCACAGCTGCATCAGCTGGTCGCGCCGGACCGGCGTGCGCTCGCCCTCGGGCAGCTCGCGCCAGATCCGCACCGCGTCGACCACCGGTCCGCCCCGCGGCGGCTCGCTGGCGCTGCCGCTGCCGCCGATCGCCGTACGCTCGTTCATCAGCGTGGTGAGCGCGACGCGCCAGCCCTCGCCGACGGCACCGATGCGGTGCTCGTCCGGCACCCGGGCATCGGTGAGGTACACCTCGTTGAACTCGGCCTCGCCGGTGATCTGGCGCAGCGGGCGGACCTCGACGCCGGGCGAGTGCATGTCGACGGCGAAGTAGGTCATGCCCTTGTGCTTGGGCTGGTCCGGGTCCGTGCGGGTGACGAGCATCCCCCAGTCGGCCAGGTGGGCCAGCGTGTTCCACACCTTCTGGCCGTTGACGACCCACTCCTCGCCATCGCGCACCGCACGGGTGGCCAGGCCGGCGAAGTCGCTGCCTGCGCCGGGCTCGCTGAACAGCTGGCACCACCGCTCCTCGCCGGTGAACATCGGGCGCAGGAACCGCCGCCGCTGCTCGTCGGTGCCGTGGGTGACGATGGTCGGCCCGGCGAGCGCGAGGAAGAACGTCGTCGGGTCCATCGGCGGTCCCCCTGCCTGGTGCAGACGTCGCTCGACGAGCCGGTTCAGCTCCGGGCGGACACCCAGACCGCCGAAGCCAACCGGGAAGTGCACCCACGCCAGGCCGGCGTCGTAGCGGGCGCCACGGAACGCGACGGCGTCCATGGTGTGCGGGTCGTGCTCGGCGAGGAAGCGGTCGATGGCGTCGAGGACTTGGCGGGTCTCGGCGTCGGTGGACGCGTCGGCGGAGGCGGTCGTGTCGGTCACGGCGTCAGTCTGGTCGGTGTGGCCGACGCCCCTCGCACCGACGTCAGCTGCTGCGGACACGCTCCAGCAGCTCGATGATGCGCACCGAGTCGGCGGGATCCACCGGCGGCGGGGCACCACCGGTGATTGCGTCGACCACGCCCACGTAGAACGGCCCGTAGTGACCCGGTTCGAACGGCACTGGTGACGCGACGTCGCCGACCACGAGCCGCCCCCACCGTTCGGGTGGCACCTCGCCGAATGCCGGGTCGTCGGGCCGGATGCCCGCCAGCAGCTTGAGCTCCTGGCCGTCGAGGGTGTCGACCAAGTACGCCGCCGTCGAGCCGAGCACCCGCAGGCGAGGACCGAGGTGCGCCGCCGTGGCGCTGACCCACAGATGGGAGATCTCCCCGCCGGGGTGGCACAGCGCGAGGAACGCGTCGTCATCCACGGCTACGCCGGGCCGCCGGCGACGCACCTCGGCGTACACCTCGGTCGGCCACCCGAACAGCAGGACCGCCTGGTCGACGAGGTGAGCACCGAGATCGAACAGCAGGCCGCCCGCTTCGCGGGGGTCGCCCTGCTCGCGCCACTGACCGAGGTCGGGGCGCGGGCGCCACCGCTCGAAGCGGGACTCGAAGCGCCACACCTCGCCGAGCGCGCCCTCGCCGAGCAGGCGGCGCAGCGTGCGGATCTCGGCGTCCCAGCGCCGGTTCTGGAACACCGTGAGCGCGACGCCCCGACGGCGGGCCAGCTCGATCAGCTCCCACCCCTCTGCTGCCGTGGGAGTGACCGGCTTGTCGATCACCACGTGGAGCCCGGCAGCGATCGCCGCTGCCGCCTGCTCGTAGTGCACCCGGTTCGGGCTCGCCACCACGACGAGGTCGTGCTCGGCGGCGAGCGGCCACAGCTCGTCGGCACGCGCTAGCACCCGCACACCCGGACAGCGAGTCCGGGCACGAGCGGCGCGCCCCTCGTTCGACGTGACGACCGTGGCCAGCTCCAGCCCGGGCGTGGTGGTGATGAACGGCGCGTGGAAGTACTCGCCCGCCAGCCCGTACCCGATCAGCGCGACGCGCAGAGGTGCTCGTTCCTCGGTCATCCTCTGAGTCTCCCCCAGCGACGAGGATCGACCGGGACGTAGTCCCCTGGCAGCCGATCGGGAAGCGGGCCACGCTCGAAGCAGGGAGCCCCTGCGAGGTTGCCATGGACGAGACCTTCCGGCTCGGCCGGATCCGCGGCATCACGATCGGCCTGAACTGGACGGTCCTGGTGATCGTGTGGCTCCTGATGTGGAGCCTCGCGACCGTCACGCTGCCGGAGACGGCCCCTGGCTATGCCGACGGGGTGTACTGGTCCGCCGGGCTGGCCGGTGCGCTCGGCCTGCTGGGGTCGATCCTCGCCCACGAGCTGAGCCACGCCCTGGTGGCCCGGCGCCACGGTGTGATCGTCGAGGGGATCACCCTGTGGATGTTCGGCGGCGTGGCACGCCTCGGGAGCCAGGCCCGCGACGCCCGCACCGAGCTGCGCATCGCCCTGGCCGGCCCGGCCATGAGCCTCGCCATCGGTGTCGCCTGCAGCCTCGGCGCGCTGGGCAACCACGTCGCATCCGGTCCGGGCCTGCTCACCGCGGCGCTCGGGTGGCTCGGACTCATCAACGTGGTGCTCGCCGTGTTCAACCTGCTGCCCGGCGCACCGCTCGACGGCGGCCGGGTGCTCGCCGCGATCTTGTGGCACCGCTCGGGTGACGAGCGCGCCGCACGCCGGCAGGCCGCCCGGGCCGGATCGGTCGTGGGTCAGGTGCTGATCGCCCTCGGGATCTTGGAGGTGCTCGCCGGCGCCGGTATCGGTGGCATCTGGCTGGCGCTGATCGGCTGGTTCCTCACGAACGCCGCCCACGCCGAGGAGGCCCAGGTCGACATGCTCGCGGCGTTCGAGGGCGTGAAGGTGGCCGACATCATGTCCACCGACGTGCACACGTTCCCCGCCGATCGCTGCGTCGCCGACTTCGTGCGCGACGACGCGATGTCGGTGCATGCCGGGTCCTTCCCACTCCTCGACCGAGAGGACCGCCTCGCCGGGCTCGTGACCCTTCGCCGGCTGCGCCAGGTGCCGGCCGAAGAGCGGGCGGCCACGCGGCTCGGTGACGTCGCCATCCCGGTCGAGCGGCTCGCCATCGCCCATCCGGGTGAACCGGTGGTCGAGGTGCTCACTCGGGCGGGTTCGGCCGATGGGCGGGTGGTCGTGGTCGACGACGGCCGGCTCGTCGGCATCGTCACCCCGACCGACGTGACCAGCGCGCTGGAGCGCCTGCTGCTGGCGCGGACCCGTCCGCCAGTGTCGCACTGACGACAAAAGAGTATTCTCTTTGCTGATGAGCGGGAACAGCGCAGAGTTCGAGAAGGCCACCGACTTCCAGTTCAAGGAGTCAGACATCGAGCGGGCCCACGCCCTGGTCGGTCGGTACGAAGCATCGCTGAAGCGTGAGCACCTCACCACCGCCACCCACGACGCGATGAGGAACTTCGCCCGCAGTTACGGCGACGACAACCCCCTGTTCGGCTCCGAGGAGTACGGGCGCTCCACCCGGTGGGGCGGCCAGATCGCTCCCCCGATGATCGGCATCGCCCTGAACCGCCCCCTCCTCGGCGATCCACCGGACCCGTCGCTCAAGCGGCCGTCGTTCCGCGGCATCCACGTGTTCGTGTCCGGCAGCCTGTGGGAGTGGTACCGGCCGCTCCACGACGGCGACCAGCTGTACAGCTTCGGTGGCACCGAGTCGGTGGTGGAGAAGCGCTCGGAGTTCGCCGACCGCTCGCTACTGGTCACGTACGCCAGCGTGAAGATGAACCAGCGGGCCGAGATCGTCGCCATCTCCCGCACGCTGGCCATCCACACGGAGCGCAAGACCGCCCGCGAGAAGGGTAAGTACCGCGCGCTCGAGCCGGCGACCTACACCGACGCCGACATCGAGCGTCTCGATGCCGTCTACGCCGCGGAAGGGGCCCGAGGTGCCGAGCCGCGCTGGTGGGAGGACGTCCAGGTCGGCGACGAGATCCGGCCGATGGCCAAGGGTCCGCTCACCACCACGGACATCATCGTGTTCCACGCCGGTGGGTACGGCTTCACCCCATACGCCCCGAGTGCCAACCGGCTCGCGTACCAGAACCGGATGCGCATCGCGCCGTTCTACGTGAAGAACGAGCACGGGGTGCCCGACGTCGCCCAGCGGGTCCACTGGGACTCGGAGTGGGCCAAGGCGATCGGCAACCCCATGGCGTACGACTACGGCGTCATGCGCGACTGCTGGCTGTCGCACTTCCTGACCGACTGGATGGGCGACGACGGCTGGCTCGTGCGCCAGCGCAGCGAGATCCGCAAGTTCAACTACATCGGCGACCACCACGTCATCACCGGCGAGGTGGTGGACAAGCGGATCGAGGACGGTCGCTGCGTGGTCGACATCGAGATGAGGGGCACCAACCAGCGCGGCGACGTCACCTGCCCCGGCACGGCCACCGTGGCGCTGCCGAGCCGCGAGCACGGTCCGGT
>CAZKVJ010000016.1:0-69185 GCA_964556225.1 uncultured Ilumatobacteraceae bacterium | reverse complement strand
TCACCTGCCCCGGCACGGCCACCGTGGCGCTGCCGAGCCGCGAGCACGGTCCGGTCGTGCTCCCGCAGCCACCCGCCGACCTGCAGGCACAGGCCGCAACCATGATGGAGCGACACGGCCAGATGCTGCGCGAGCGCGCTCGCGGCTGACCCGCACCGTCACGCATGGGCCCCGTTCAGGACCCGGCACGCCGTTGGTCCTCGTCGACGACCGGCCCGAGGACCTGCCGACCGGATCGCCGACGCTGCGCATCCTCGCCGTCCCGCCCTACCTCGCCCACAACCCCCACGACCGCGCCTTCCAGCGCCTCGCCCAGCACGCCGGCCTCGCGTCGTTCGAGGCCTGACCCGCTCAGCGGACCCAGCGGATCAGCGCATCGAGGTGGCGGCGCATGCGGTGGCGCGCCAGGTCCACGTCGCGCGACACGATCGCCTCGACGATGTGGCGGTGAGCGTGGATCACGTCGGCGGTCGGCAGTGGGTCGACCGCATCCTCCGGCGCCGCGTTGTGACTGCGCGACAGGTGCACGAGCACCTCGGTGAGCAGGGCCAGGACCCGGTTGCCCGACAACGCGGCCAGCACGCTGTGGAAGTCGTGGCCGACCACTGGGAACGCCTCTCGGCTGGCGGTCCGCTCGGCCTCGAGGACGGCCTCGAGCTCGGCGATCACGGCGTCGTCGAGGCGCTCGATGACCCGGTTCAGCACCGTCATCTCGATGATCCCACGCACCTCGAACACGTCGATCGGACGGACCCGCCGCCGGTCGAGCTGGATGGCAAGCGCCTGGATCGTGGCGTCGATCCCCGGCTCCGCCACGAACAGACCGCCTCCGGGGCCGCGGCGCATCCGGGCGATCCCGTGGTGCTCGAGCACCCGCACCGCTTCACGCAGGACGGCACGGCTGACGTCGAAGCGCTCCATCAGCTCGGGCTCCGAGCCGAGGGGTGCGCCCACCTGCCAGCCGCTGACCGCGATCTCCTCGAACAGCTGGCGGGCGATGCTCTCGGCCAGCTTGCTCCCACCGGACGACGCCGCGAAGACCGATTCGAGACGGGGCCGCACGGGCCGGCGTTGCTCGATGAAGTCCGCCTCGGCCTGCAGGTGCCGTCGCATCCGCTCCCGGGCTCGGGCCCCGTCGCCGGCCACGATCGACTCGACGATCTTGGCGTGCGCCTCGGCCGACGATCTGGTGACTCGGGCCGTGATCTCCCTGGACTCGGGGGTGTGGACGAGCGTCACCTGGCTGAGCACATCGACGAACAGCTCGAGGGCGGGATTGGCGCTGACGCTGGCGACGAGCCCGTGCATCTCTCGATGGTTCGCCACCTCGCCACGGGCCTCGCGCTCGATCAGCGCGCGAAGGCGGACGATGCCGTCCTCGGTGAGCCGGTCGGCCGCCATCTCCGCTGCGCTCTGCTCCAGCGCCAGGCGCACCTCGAACACCTCGCCGAACGTGGCGTCGATGAACAGCAGGTACACCATCACCGCATCGATCGCCGACCCGACCGCCGGCGCGGTCACGACCAGGCCCCCGCCAGGCCCGCGACGCATCCGCGCCACCTGCTGGTGCTCGAGCAGGCGGACGGCCTCGCGGAGCACGGCCCGACTGACGCCGTGGCGTGCGAGCAGGTCTGCCTCGGATCCGATGACCTGGCCTTCGGGCCAGCCTCCGGCGGCGATCTCCGCCACGATGCCGCCCGCAACGACCGAGGCCAGCTTGCGGTCGTACCCTCGGGCCGTCGGCGCGAGGTGGTTCGCGGTGAGGCCGGTGCTCGGCGAGGAGGTTTCTGCGGTGGGGTGATCGTCCATCCAGCCCGGACCGATCGCTCGGGTGGATCAACACTAACGGGTCACTGCGCCAAATGAGGGCACTGCTCTCTCGGGCGCCGCCCGGAGGACGAGCGGTCAGCGCCCCGACGTCCCCCAGCTCCTGGCATCCCGGAGCATCTCGCGGAACGGCTTGTTGGCGTCGACGGTCGGCTCCCGAGGCAGCCCGAGCATCCGCTCGCTGATGATGTTGCGCTGGATCTGGTTGCTCCCACCCGCGATCGACATGATCCGCCCGTTGAGGTAGTTCGTCGCTGCCGCCTGGGCGCCCTCGTCGTCGGTGCGCCACGCCACACCCGGCCGCCCGGCGATCTGCATCGCCGCACACGCGCGCAGCGGCTGGTAGATGCCGTGACCGAGCTTGATGAGCGAGGCCGAGGTGGCATCGGCGAGACCGGCGCGCATGGCGGCCGCCACTCGGGCCGCCAGCAGGCTGTGGACGTAGTCGTTGATGTGTGCCCGCGCGATCAGCTGGCGGATGTGGCCGTCCTGGGCCACACCGCGCTGGCGCGCCAGCGCCACGAGGTCGGGGGCGAGACCGCGCGGTGCACGACCGGATCGGGGCTCGCCGTGGTCACGCCCCAACCCGCGCTCAAAGGCGAGCAAGGTGCCCGCGATGGACCAGCCGCCGTTCAGCGGCCCGATCATCATGTCGTCGCCGACCACCACGCCGTCGAGGAACTCCTCGCAGAACTCGGCGCTGCCGTTGATCTCCCGCACGGGACGCACGGTCACACGAGGGTCACGCAGCGGCACCCGGAACCACGTGAGGCCGCGGTGCTTCGGCGCATCCCAGTCCGTGCGCGCGAGACAGATGCCGCAGTCGGCGACCATCGCCCCCGACGACCACACCTTGGTCCCGTTGATCACCCAGCTGTCGCCGTCTCGCGTGGCGCGGGTGAGCACGCCGGCCAGGTCCGATCCGGCGCCCGGCTCGGAGAGCAGCTGGACCCACAGCTCGTCGCCACGGAGGATCTTCGGCACCCAGTCGCGCTTTTGCTCCTCGCTCGCGTGTGCCATCAGCGTCGGGAGCACGATGGCCAGCGTGACGTCGCTCGCGATGCCGCCAGGCGCAGGGACGGCGTAGCCGGCGGATTCTTCGACCCACACCCGCTGATGCGCCGCCGTGAGGCCCTGCCCGCCGTACTCCTTGGGGAGCGTGATGCCGATGTAGCCGGCCTCGTAGACCCGGCGCTGCAGCGCGCGGTCGGCCGCCAGCTGTGCCGAGTCGACATCGTGGGCCTCTCGCAGCACCGCCCGCGGGGGCTTGGGTGCCAGGTTGGCCGCCAGCCACGCCCGCATCTCCTCGCGGTACGCCGCCAGGTCCTGCGGCTCATCCATCGCGACGTCGCCCTCCTCTCACAGCCCGTGGTGGGCGCACACGCGCTCGCGGTGCCAGCCGGGTTCGCCGTAGAGCACGCTGTTGGTCTGGGCGCGGCGAATGAACAGGTGCAGGTCGTGCTCCCACGTGTACCCGATGCCGCCGTGGATCTGAAGGCTCTCCTGGGCCACGTCGACGGCGATGTCGCCGATGAAGGCCGCCGCCATGCTGACGACCTCGCTCGCGTCCGGCGCTCGGTGCTGCACCGCCGCGGTCGCGGCGACGGCGACGGCCTTGCAGGACTCCACGTACAGCGCGAGGTCGGCCATGATGTGCTTGAGCGCCTGGAACGAGCCGATCGGCCGGCCGAAGGCCGTGCGGTCCTTCGAGTACTCGACCGTGGCGGTGAACATGGTGTCGATCACACCAACGGTCTCGGCGCACAGCAGCACCAGCGCGATCTGGAGCTGGTGCTCGACGGCATCGTCGGCCCCCACGTCCCCCACGAGCGCCGACTCCGGCACCACGACTCCGTCGAAGCTCACCTCGGCCAACCGGCGCGACAGGTCGAGGCCGGCGAGCGGGGTCACCGTCACGCCGGGCGCCCCGGCGGGGACGAGCACCTGCACGACGCTGCCGTCGAGCGTGCCGACGGCGAGGAGCCAGTCGGCCGCCAGGGCGTCCTGGACGAAGCCCCGTACCCCGTCGAGCACGAGTCCAGGGGCCGCTCGGGCGACCCGGAGACCCGCGCCGAGGTCCCAGCTGCCGTCAGCAGCGGACACAGCCCACGTGGCCACCACCTCCCCCGCAGCGAGCGGCGCCAGCACCTCGGCCCGCTGCTCGGCGGACCCGTGCTCGGCGATGGCTGCCGCCACCACGTTCATCGGCAGGAACGGCCCGGGTTGGACCTGGCGGCCGAGCGCCTCCGCCACGATCGTGGCGTCGACGAGCCCCTCACCGCTGATGGTGCCCCCACCGTGCGCCTCCGGGACGAGCATCGCGTACCAGCCGAGCTCGGCCGATGCCCTCAGCCAGCTCCGCTCGAAGCCGATCGGGTCGTCGTGGAGCTCGCGCACCCTGGTGATCGGCATCTCGCTCTCGATGAAGCGCAGGGTCGTCTCGTGGAAGAGCTGCTGGTCGTCCGTCAGCTCGATGTCCATGGCGAACGTCTCCTCGGCGCTCCCGGGTACCGGTGTAGAGTATCCTCAATCCACGGGCGGCCGAAATCAGTCGTGCACTCGACCGGTATTCGGGCCGGCGACACGACGGACCTTTGCGGTCCGGGGCCACGGCGCAATGATTCGGGAAGGCGCGCACCCGAGGTTCCGGTGAGCGTCAGGGGATAGGGCCATGAGCTCGCCGTCGACGTCGTCACCCTGCGAGCACAGGTCCGCGAGAAGTACCGGGAGGTCGCCACCGCTCCCGGTGCGGAGCACCACTTCCACACCGGGCGCTGGCCGCTCGCCGGGTGATGCTGCGCCACCGGTGGGCGCCGGCGCTTATCGAGACCCGCACCGCCATGCCGGTCGCACTGGTGCGCTACTTCGACTCGATGCTCGGCATCCTCAAGGGCGGGTTCCGCAACGACCTAGCGCACCACGCCATGCACGCCATGGGCAGCCGGTTCCTCGGCTTCGACCAGGAGCTCTTCAAGCCGTCGGCGGCCGCACCCGACGGCCCCGACACCGCCGTCCTCGACGACCTCGCCACCGACCTGCCCTACCTCACCGCGATGCTGGCCGAGGTCGCACACGACGACCCCGACAGCACCTTCGGCTGGTGTGACGACCAGACCGAGTTCGAGTTCACGCTCGACATCCTCCTCGATGGCCTGGAGCGCCACCGCCTGGCCGAGCGCTGAGCCGACCCGGGCCGCCGTCGGCCCCGCGCCGAACGGGGGACATCACAGAGCGCCCCCGGCAGGGATCGAACCTGCGACCTGCGGTTTAGGAAACCGACGCTCTCTCCACTGAGCTACGGGGGCGGCGACGGGCAGACTACTGCGCGACCCGGCGGCGCCATTCTGGCGGTGCCGCCCTCCTGCACCCGTGTTGCACCGCATCGCCCCCACCGTGGCCGGCTCCATCGGGATGTGGGCGAACAGGTCGAGGCCGTAGAAGCGAAGTTGAGCGACGTCAGCACCCCGTTGGCATCCAGCTCCGACACATCCAGCAGCCCCTTCCCGCCTATGGCTCGGGCACCACCTGGGTGCCGGCCCGCCCGTCGACCACCGCCTCGACGTCGTCCAGCGCGCCGATCGCGGCTCGGCGGCCGGTCGCCTCCACGAAGCGCACGGCAGCCTCGACCTTCGGGCCCATCGATCCGGCCGCGAAGCCGATGCGGCGCAGCTCGCTCGGTGTGGTGCGCTCCAGGCGCCGGGCCCGGTCCGTGCCCCAGCCCTCGTACACGCCGTCCACATCAGTGGCCATCACGAAGACCTCGACGTCCACCTGTCGCGCCAACAGCTCGCTCACCAGGTCCTTGTCGATCACCGCCTCCACGCCGCGCAGCACACGTTCTGGGCCCGGGGTCCAGGTGGTGGGGATGCCGCCACCCCCGGCACAGATGACGACGACGCCTCGTTCGAGCAGCCAACGGATCGGGCGGATCTCGAAGATCCTCAACGGCGCCGGCGACGGAACGACGCGGCGCATGACCTCGCCGTCGCGCCGGAAGGTCCAGCCTCGCTCGGCCGCCAGGCGGGCAGCGGTGTCGTCGTCGTAGAGAGGTCCGACGAACTTCGTCGGCCGGTCGAAGGCCGGGTCGGCCGGATCGACCTCGACCATCGTCAGGACCGTGGCGAGCGGGACCTCGTCGGGCAGCAGGTTCCCGAGCTCCTGCTCGATGAGGTAACCGATCATCCCCTCACTCTCGGCGCCGAGCACGTCGAGTGGATAAGGCGCGACGTCCGCGAACGCTGCGGCTTGCAGCGCGAGGAGGCCGACCTGGGGGCCGTTGCCGTGCGACAGCACCAGCCTATGGCGGGCCGCTACCGGAGCGAGCGCTCGTGCCGCGGCCCGGATGTTCGCGCGCTGGATCGCCTCCGTCATCGGCTCGCCGCGCCTGAGCAGCGCGTTGCCGCCCAGGGCCACGAGGACGCGCGCGCCGTTCCCCACGTCTTCCTCCTCCGGTGCGACGTTAGCGACACGCCAGCGGCGGGATGCGCCGCCGTGCGAGGATCGCACGGCGAGCTGGATCGACCCTGAGCGTGCACGGTGAACGACCTCGACCTGCTGCGCGCCTATGAGCCGATCGTGCGCTTCAGCCTGATCTTCCGGAGCAAGGTGCCACGCGGCACCGAGGCTCCTTGGATCGTCGACCACCGCGGGCTGTGGGGCGACGACACCGCCGACCCGCTTCGTCCTCACCGTCGTCGCGCTCGTCGGGATCTTGATCTTGGTGACGACGCTCGCCGGGCTGACGGTCTACTTCGGCTGGCAGGTCACGGTGGCGGTGCGCTTCGGCGTGCTGGCGCTGGCGTTGCTGGTCGCCAACCTGGCCGATCTCACCCGGGACTGACCCGACCGTGTTGACGGGGTCTTGACCAGGTTCGGGACCTAGGTCACTTGCGGAGCGGACGACGACGGCGCAGCATCGCCGAATGGCGCCGCGGGGGAGCCGCGGCCGGTGGCTGGTGACGGGATCTCTGGTGTTGGCCATCGGAGTGGGGGCGACGGTCGTGCGCGCCGGCGCGCCGGATGGCTCGGAGCCGCCGAGCAACGCCTGGATCGACACCCCGCTCGGCGGCACGATCGTGGAGCCGGGACCGGTGACGGTGCTCGCCCACGCCACCGATGCGGGCGGCGTGACCGGGCTTCGCCTCCTCGTCGACGATGAACCGAGCGCCGACGCGAACGATCTGTCGGGGACGCTCGCCCAGGCGACCTTCACCGTGGAGATCGTCGCCGAGGGCGAGCACCGCCTCGTGGCGGTCGGCGTCGGGGAGAGCGGAGAGGTCCGCTCCGCGCCCGTGGTGCTCGTGGTGGGAACGCCCACCGACCCGACCACGACCAGCACCGAGACGACGCTCGAGACGACGACCACCACGGCCGGCTCGACCACCGTCCCGGGCTCGACGGCCGCGACGACCGTGCCTCGAACCGCGCCACCGACCGTCGCGACCACGGTCGCCCCCACGGCACCGCCCACTCCCCCGCCGACGCCGCCCCCGACGGCCCCGCCCACCACCACGTGCACGCTCGTCACGCCGACGGTGATCTCCCCGGCCGGCTCCGAGACGAACAACAGCACGGTGATCACGTTCGTGTGGCGCTACGACGGCCCCTGCGACCCGGCGACCTTCGTGGTCCAGGTGTCTCGTGATCGGACGTTCTCGACCGTCGACGTCTCCGCCCGGGTCGACGGCAACCTCCGCTCCGTCACGCTCTCGGTCTTCTGCGAAGTCGGCACCTGGCAGTGGCGGGTCGGGCCGTCCGCCTCGCCGAGCGGCGCCAGCCCCGGACCGTGGTCCGCTCCGGGCGTGTTCAACCGGACCCTGTGCCGGTAGGGCCGCGCAGCATGGCCCGCCTCTCCGCACCATGGATCACCGGCATCGGCGTCGGCGCAGCGGTCGCCGTGGGCGTCGCCGCGCTGATCGTGGCGCGTGACGACCCTCGTGGTCCGGCGGCATCCACGGCCGACACCACCGCTGACGGCGGCACCGATGACGGGACCACGCCCCCGACCGGCGAGGTCCGCCCGGCAACCGGCATCAGCGTCACGCTGCAACGCCTCGTGCCCGGCGTGCCCACCGTGAACATTGGCCACCCCGTCTCGCTCGTGGTGCAGGCGAGTGGCGTGGCACCCCTCGACGCCGTCGAGCTGTGGGATGGCTCGTCCCTGGTCGCCTCCGCCGATCCCACGATCGACGACGCAGCCGACGACCCGACCTGGCAAGGGGTGCTCGACTGGGTCCCGACCACGGTGGGCGTCAGCACGCTCGTCGCCCGGGTCAGCGACCGCGACGGGCGCTCGGCCACGTCGAACGCCGTGCGATTGCTGACCCAGGAGCAGCAGAGCCCGCTCCCCGTTCGCTCCTACGTCACAGCAGAGGGCGAGACACCGGCGTCGATCATCGAGCAGCAGGGGCTCGGCGCCGAGATGGCCCAGCTCCTCTTCGCCGACACGCCCCTCGACGCGCCGATCCCCACCGGGACCGAGCTGGCGATCCCGGTGGTCGACCACCTGGACCAAGTGCCGCCGATCGACGATCCGGCGCCGGTGCCGCCGCCGACGGAGACATCGGACGCGGCGCTCCCGGAGGTCGTCACCGACGACGACGGCTGCTCGGCCTCGGTCCGCTACCAGCGCGACGGCGCCGGCCAGCACACCCTGGTCCGGCTCCTGCCGGACAGCGGCCTGTTCCAGCCCGTGGCCACTGCCGACGGCGGCGTGTTCGACGACGTCCCCGTCAGTCCGGGCACCCAGATGTTCGCCGTCGAGGTGCTCACCGACGGTGTGCGCTCCACGTCACCACCGGTCGCCGTCGACGGTCCCGACGGGTGTGGCGGTGAGTGGAGCGGCCCCCTCCACATCGTCCACGGGGTGCTCCACGGCGTGCCGGACGACATCGACCGCGTGTACCTCTACGTCGGGACCGGCGGGGCGTGGCGGCGCGTCCCTGCGGAGGACCAGTCCTCCATCCCCCGCCGCCTGGGCCAGCTCCTGGTCACGTCGGCGATGGTGGATCTGAGCGGTGCCGACCAGGTCGAGATCGAGGGGTGGGGCTGGCGGGGGGCGGAGCTCGTCCCACTGGGCCGCTCGACGTTCACGCCGGCGCCGGGATTCGACGTGCGCGAGGTGGTCAGCGGCGGGGGCGGCGCCCGGCTGTCCATCGTCATGCCGGGCGCGACCGAGGGCACGGTCCGGCTCAGCAGCGAGGAGTGGATCGAGGATCCCGGCGTCCAGACGTTCCGGTGGGTCAGCTCGGTGGCGGGCACCACGCACGGGATCTGGCAGGTGCTGGCGTTCGACCCACCCTCAGGAGCATCGCCGTTCATCGCCGGTGTGCTCGCCGAAGGCGAGGTCGCCGGCAGCGGTGGTGACTTCACGATCGACCTGGGCACGATCGTCGGCTCCGAGACCGAGTCGAGCGTCGCGCTGCTCCCCGCCTACGACAAGATCGCCGGGCCGGTCGCCGTCGACCTGGTGGCCGCCCTGCCGGCCACCCCCCCGCCACCCGGCGGAACGGTGCTGGCCGAGGCGCTGGCACCCTTGGTGCCGACGTCGCAGCCGGAGCTCCTGCTCCCGCCCATCGAGGACCTCTACATCAGAGTCGTGCCGATGGTGGGCGACCACTGGCCCGGCGTCGCCACCGACGACGTCGTGGTCCACACCGGGAAGCCGGACCTGACGCTGAGCCCCGGGATGATCGACGCCTTCGGCGGCCCCGTCCTCGACCCCACCGCCATCCCGTTCGAGATGGAGGCCACGCTCAACCCACCGAAGCCGCCGAACCCCGGCTTCGCCAACTGCTGGACGTTCGTCACGTGGCGGTCGGACCTGGCCGAGCCGCAGAAGTACGGGAAGCAGTACGCGTTCTGGAACCAGTTCATCGGCGACATCGGTCCCAACACGCCACTGTGTCCCGGCGTCTGCTACTCGTGGTACGACGAGCTCGGCGTGTCGGGCATCCAGGGTGGCGTGAAGACGACGTTCGGCGGTGGCTCGTGCAGCTCGGGCAGCGGTGGCTTGGTCGGCGCGTTCGAGACCATCTGGAAGGACGCCACCACGCTGTGGGACATGCTCGTCGGGGTCTTCGACACGCTGAAAGGTGTGCTCGTCGACATCGTCGTCGAGCTCTCCGGGTGCAAGGCCATCGGCAGCCAGGTGGTGGACCAGAAGAAGGCCGAGGCGTTCTGCTCGGCCATGGCAACCCTCGCCGTCAACGCCGCCCTGATCTACTTCGGCGTGCCACCGACGCTGCCGAACTCAGACCAGCTGAAGCAGGCCGCCAAGGGCGAGCTCTCGGCGCTGCTCGTGGAGGCGGCCAAGGACCTCGGCATCCCGTGTGACGACATCGGCGAGGCCGCCGCCGCCGCCGACAAGGAGGAGTACACCTGCGAGTCGCTGGCGGGAGAGCTGCTCGACGAGGTCGAAAAGAAGCTCAACGAGATCTTCATCCAGGCCGCCGCCGCGTCGGCGGGCCTCAGCTTCCCGCCAGGTGCCGTGATCCGGCCGGCACCTCAGGGCCAGACCACCCCACCGACCGTCTCGGTGACGATGCACCCGACCGCCGGCGCTCCGGCGGGCGGAGGGATGGAGTGCCCGGCCATCCTCTCCGTCGGCGCCGAATGGTGGCCCGGGCTGTCGCCGGTGAAGGCCGCCGACGCAGCGGTCGCTGCGAAGTACGGCACATCGGGCGCCTACGTGCCCGCCGGCTTCGTCAGCAGCCGGCTGCACGGCATCCCGTGGCTGGCGAAGTACTCCGGCCCGGTGACCTCGCTCGCGCTCAAGGCACTGCCGACGGAGGGGCTCGCCGGCGGGACGGCATCGAGCGCCACCCGCTCGTACGTGCTGAGCCCGCTGCCGAGGTCCCCCGTCGGCGCCAAGGACTTCGTGTTCGCCAACGATCCCAGGTGGGTGGAGCTGCCGTACCACGCGCTGCAGCTGCACTCTGGGGCCAAGGTGCATGCCGAGATCTACTCCAAGTGCACCGGGCTGTACCGGGCGACCACCACGCTGTTCCTCGGCCTCCCCGTCGCCTTCACGAAGGTGTCCTGACCCACGGCCGCCGGTCGGATCTGGCATCACCGCCATCGCTCGTGACCTGGGCGGTGAGCGAACCGGTGGCAGCCAGAACGGTCTGGACCGCCGCGGGTGCGTCCGGTCGGCCCTGGTGGCGACCCGGTCGCGTCGGCTAGGACTGGCATCGCCTCGAATCCCCCGCCGCGGAGGCCCCCTCATGCAGATCCTCGAGATCAACACCTGGGTCTGGCTGACCGACGTCGGCCAGCGGACCGGCCGCCCCGTCACGCTGCGCGACCTGCCCGACGGCGAGTGGGACCGGGTGCTCCTGCCCGGGACCGACACGGTGTGGCTGATGGGCGTGTGGGAGCGCAGCCCCTTCGCCCGCGAGTACGCCCGCGCGCACGAGCCGTTCGTCAGCAGCCAGCGGGCGGCGCTCCCCGACCTCACCGATGCCGACGTCATCGGCTCGGCGTACTCCGTGCGCCGCTACCGCGTGGACGCCGCGCTCGGCGGCCCGAAGGGGCTGGCGGCCGCCCGAGCCGCGCTGGCCCGGCGTGGCATCCGCCTGCTCCTCGACTACGTCCCCAACCACGTGGCACCCGACCATCCGTGGACCACGAAGCACCCCGAGCGCTTCCTCGCCGGCACCGACGCCGAGCTCGCCGCCGATCCGCCGTCCGCCGTCCGGGTCGGCCCCAACGTGCTGGCCTGCGGGCGCGACCCCTACTTCCCCGCCTGGCCGGAGGTCGTCCAGCTCAACGCGTTCTCGCCCAGCACACGCTCGGTCACGATCAAGACGCTGCGCTCCATCGCCGAGCAGTGCGACGGCGTGCGCTGCGACATGGCGATGCTGCTGATGAACGACGTCGTCGAGCGGACGTGGGGCGACCGGGCCGGTCCGCTTCCCGATGAGGAGTTCTGGCCGGGCGTGATCGCGGCGGTGAAGGCCCACCACCCAGAGTTCGTGTTCGTGGCCGAGGCCTATTGGGACCTGGAGTGGGAGCTGCAGCAGCAGGGCTTCGACCTCACCTACGACAAGCGGCTGTACGACCTGCTGGTGCATGCCGACGCCGACGGGCTGCGCGGCCACCTGCGCGCCGATCTGGAGTACCAGGCCCGCATGGCCCGCTTCGTCGAGAACCACGACGAGCCGCGCGTCGCCGCCACGTTGACGCCCGAGGCGGCGACATCGGCCCTGGTCACGATCGCCACACTGCCGGGCGCGCCGCTGCTCCACGAGGGCCAGGAGACGGCCCGGCGCATCCGGGTCCCGGTCACGCTGGGTCGCCGGCCCGACGAGCCGGCCGACCACGAGGTCCACGACACCCACGAGCGGGTGCTGCGCCACGTCCACTCCACGGCCATGCGCGAGGGTGAGTGGTCGCTTTGCGATCTCACCGGTTGGCCCGACAACCAGTCGTGCGTCCACCTCGTCGGCTGGGCATGGCACCACCACGATCGCTTGCACCTCGTCGTGGTCAACGCGTCCGACCACCCGGCCGACGGCATGGCCTACAGCCCGTGGCCCGAGCGCATCCCCTCGGGCAAAAACGTGTTCACCGAGCTGCTGAGCGGCGAGGGCTTCGAGCGCGACGGCGATCACCTCCGACGCGACGGCCTGTACGTGTCGCTCGGCCCCCGCGCCGCTGCGCTCTACTCCTGGTGAACCGGTGGTGAACACCCCGGGAACGGCCTCGAGGTCCCGGCCCGCCGGGATCGGCGGCCGGGTACGTTCCGCTCCGTGATGGACACCGCCGAGCACCGCCGCCTGACCGAGGACCGGGCCGGGACCGTCGCATGGAGACGCTGGGGTCCGTACCTCAGCGAGCGCCAGTGGGGCAGCGTGCGTGAGGACCCGAGCGCCACCGGCGACGCATGGAACGCCCTCCCCCACGACCACGCCCGCAGCTACGCCTGCCAGTGGGGCGAGGACGGCCTGGCCGGCATCAGCGACGACCGCCAGATCGTCTGCCTGGCGCTGGCGCTCTGGAACGGTCGAGACCCGATCCTGAAAGAGCGGATCTTCGGGCTCACCAACACCGAGGGCAACCACGGTGAGGACGCCAAGGAGTACTGGTTCTACCTCGACAGCACCCCCACGCACTCGTGGATGCGGTGGCTCTACAAGTACCCGCAGCGGGAGTTCCCCTATGCCCGACTGGTCGAGGAGAACCGGTCGCGGACTCGGGACGCCATGGAGTTCGAGCTGCTCGACACCGGGGTGTTCGACGACGACCGCTACTTCGACGTCGAGGTGCAGTACGCGAAGCTGGCAGCCGACGACGTGATGATGCGCGTGGTGGTGCACAACCGAGGCCCGGAGGACGCCGAGCTCCACGTGCTGCCGACCGTCTGGTTCCGCAACCAGTGGGACCGGCCGATCCGGCCACGTGACAAGCCCGAGCTGCACGCCGTCGACGGTCCGCAGGGCACCTCCGCCGTGTCGCTGCACGAGGCTCGCCTCGGGGCGATGACCGTCTGGTTCGACGCTGCACCGCCGCTGCTGTTCACCGAGAACGAGACCAACCGGGAGCGCCTCTACGGCGAGGCGAACCGTTGCCCCTACGTCAAGGACGGCATCGGCGAGGCGGTGGTCCACGGACGCCTCGACGCCGTCAACCCGGACGGGACTGGCACCAAGGTCGCCGCACACCACCTGCTGCGCGTACCCGCCGGCGGCCAGCGCGATGTCTGGGTGCGCTTCGCGGCGGCGGGCGGCGAGGCCGTCACCGAACCGTTCGGTGCCGAGGCCCGGGCCGTGTTCGAGCAGCGCCGGCGCGAGGCCGACGAGTTCTACGACGCGATCACGCCGGATCACCTCGACGCCGAGCGCCGCAACGTCCACCGTCAGGCCCTGGCCGGGATGCTGTGGAGCAAGCAGTACTACGGCTACGACGTGAGCCGGTGGCTGCGCGAGCGCCACGCCCACCCGTTCCAGGAGGGCGCCGGCTGGGCCCGCAACCAGAGCTGGTACCACATGGCGGCGCACGACGTGATCTCCATGCCGGACACGTGGGAGTACCCGTGGTTCGCAGCCTGGGACCTGGCCTTCCAGTGCATCCCGCTGGCGCTGGTCGACATCGACTTCGCCAAGGCCCAGCTGGAGCTGCTCCTCAACGAGCGCTACCTCCACCCGAACGGCCAGATCCCGGCGTACGAGTGGAGCTTCTCGGACGTGAACCCGCCGGTCCACGCGCTGGCGGCGATGTTCGTGTACCGGCTGGAGCGCGACCTGCACGGCCACGCCGACACCGACTTCCTCACCCGCGTGTTCCACAAGCTTGTCACCAACTTCACCTGGTGGGTGAACCGTAAGGATCCGACCGGGCGGAACGTCTTCGAGGGCGGCTTCCTCGGCCTCGACAACATCGGCGTGTTCGACCGCAGCGCGGCCCTGCCCAACGGTGGTCGCCTCGAGCAGGCCGACGGGACGGCGTGGATGGCGCTCTACGCCGTCACCATGCTGGAGATCGCGTCCGAGCTCAGCCGGCACGACCCGACGCTCGAGGACATGATGGTCAAGTTCGTCGAGCACTTCATGTGGATCGGCGCGGCGCTCGACCGCCCGGGCGACGTGGGAGACCCGTGGGACGACGACGACGGGTTCTTCTACGACGTCCTCGTCGTGTCGGGGGGCGCGATCCGGGTGAAGGTCCGCTCGCTCGTCGGGCTGATGCCGCTGGCCGCGAGCACCTCGGTGCGCAGCCCGGGCCCCGACCGCACCTCGCAGGTCCGGCGGCGCACGAGCGAGCTGGTCGAGCGCAACCGCGAGCTGTTCACGAACCTCCACGACCCCTCGGTCGTGGGCGCCAACGATCGCCACCTGTTCAGCGCCCTGGACGAGACCAAGCTGCGGCGTGTGCTCGCTCGGTTGCTCGACGAGGAGGAGTTCCTCTCACCGTACGGCGTGCGCTCGCTCTCCAAGGCCCACGAGCGCCAGCCCTACCGCTTCGACCTCGACGGGCAGGTCAGCGAGGTCGCGTACTGGCCGGCCGAGTCGCACAGCGGGATGTTCGGGGGGAACTCGAACTGGCGTGGCCCGGTGTGGTTCCCGATGAACCTCCTCATCATCAGGGCGCTGCTGCACCTCGACGCCTACTACGGCCCGGACTTCACGGTCGAGCTGCCCACCGGATCGGGACGCCAGGCGACGCTCGGCGAGGCGGCCGAGGAGATCAGGGACCGGCTGTGCCGGATCTTCCTGCCCGATGCGGACGGCCGCCGGCCGGCGTTCGGTGGCACGGCGAAGTTCCACGCGGACCCGCACTGGCGCGACCTCCTGCTGTTCCACGAGTACTTCCACGGTGACAACGGCGCGGGACTCGGCGCCAGCCACCAGACCGGCTGGACCGGTCTCGTGGCGACCCTGCTGACCGGCTTCCACCTGTTCCGGGGCGCCGCCAACGAGTGAGCCGTGAGTACGGTGCCGGCATGCCCGACACCGCACCCGTCACCGTCGTCACCGGCGCCAACAGCGGCATCGGCCGCGCCACGGCCGTCCACCTGGCCGCACAGGGCCACACCGTGTACGGAACGGTCCGTGCGCTCGGGAAGGCCACCAAGCTCCAGGCCATGTGCGACGAGGCCGGCGTCACCGTGCACCTCGCCGAGCTCGACGTGGCCGACGACGACTCGGTCCGCGACGGGATGGCCTCCATCCTGGCCGACGCCGGGCGGATCGACGTGCTGGTCAACAACGCCGGCATCGGCGGCAACGCCGTCGCCGAGGAGTGCCCGAGCTCGCTGTACCTCGACGTGATGAACGTCAACCTCTGCGGGGCCGTGCGCTGCCTGCAGGCCGTCCTCCCGCAGATGCGCGACCGAGGCAGCGGCACGATCGTCAACATCTCGTCCATCGCGGGACGGATCGCTGCGCTGGCCCAGTCGCCGTACGTGGCGTCGAAGTGGGCCCTGGAGGGCCTCAGCGAGGGGCTCGCCCAGGAGGTCGTGCCGTTCGGCATCCGCGTCGCGATCGTCGAACCGGGTGTGACCAAGTCCGCGATCTTCGCCAAGAACGTCGATGCCCCGAACCAGAGCGGCGCCTACGACCCGCACTACCGGCGGCTGTTCCAGTTCTACGCCGCCGGGATGGCCGGCGCCGGCGATCCGTTCGACGTGGCGCGCGTCATCCACCATGCCATCACCACGGACCAGCCGCGGCTGCGCTACGCGGTGTCATGGGGCGCGACCGAGCTCATCTCCGGGCGAGCTCGGATCACCGACGAGGAGTGGGTGTCGCTCGGGACCCACTCCGGCGACGACGAGTACTACGCGGCCTTCCAGGAGGCGTTCGGGCTGGACATCCGCCACCCCTGACGAGATCAGCTCGTCGCCGTCATCCCGAACCACGGGCCCGCCGCGAGATCCGACGCGACCAGCTGGCGATCCTCGGGGTCGGCGATCGGCACCTCGCGGGCCGCTGCCAGCTCGACGCGTGCCTCGTCGTCACGACCGAGGCACGCGAGCGCCCGCGCCAGCGCCTCGTGGGCGTACGCGAGGTCGAAGTCCTCGAGCTCGGCCGCCCGGCACACACCCATGCAACGCCGGCCGTGGTGCAGCGCCAGCTCGCCCTGGCCCCGCGCCACCCAGACGCGCGACAGCAGCCATTCGGCACGGGCCTCGTTCTCCGGCCCCCGCCCAGCCGCCTTCGCCCAGTGGTAGGCGGCGGCGTAGGCGCTGCGCGTCATCGCCTCGTCGTCGTCCTCGGTTCGCTGCTCGGCCGGCAGCCCGAGCCAGCCCCAGACCGCGTTGTTGGCTTCGATGCCCTGTGCTCGGTGCCAGCCGCCGGCCACCTCGTCGGCGATGGCGCTCAACGCATCGGGATCCCGCGGCTGATCGGCAGGGTCGGCCACCGGTCCGAGCTCGCTGCCCGTCTCGAGGAGCGTCTTCATCCCGTCGAGGACCTGCAGCCACCCGAGGCGGGTCCGCTCCCACGTGAGCGGGCTGAGCGCCAGGTCGCCGTGGCGCAGCGTCACCCGCGTCACGTCCCCGGCCGGCGTGATGAGCCACTCCACCCGGCTCGGCGGCTCCTCGGCCAGCGCGGTGTCGTAGACCATCCGGAACGTCATCACCAGCCGGCGTCCCGGCTCGACGTGCTCGATCTCGCCGACGAGCGCGTCGCGGCCATCATCGGTGACGTACCGATAGCCCGACCCGGGCTCGAACGCCGAGTCCACCGCGGTGCCGTGGAAGTAGCGGCGAGTGAAGGCCGGGTCGGTGAGCGCCCGCCAGATCTCCTCGGGCGTCGCTCGGATGTAGGCCTCGAACACGTGGCGGGCGGCGGTCATGGTGTCATCTCTCCTCTGCTCGCGGGCTCAGCCCGTCCCTTCGAGATCACGGCGCAGCGCCACGAGCGCCCTTGCGAAGGGCTGCGCGTACTTCGAGATCCACCGCTCGTGGATCTCCTGGATCGGCACCGGGTTGAGGTAGTGGCGCTTGGTGCGCCCCACGCGCTCGGTGGCCACCAACCCCGCCCCCTCCAGGACCCCGAGGTGCTTCATCACACCGAATCGGGACAGCTCGGGCAGGGTCTCACACAGCTCCGCCAGGGTCTGGCCGTCGCGCTGGCGCAACGCGTCCAAGAGTGACCGCCGACTGGCGTCGGCGAGCGCCTTGAACACGTCGTCCATTCCCGAAGAATATGTGACCATAAGGTCACCTGTCAATCCCGATCGAATTGGTAGACATTTCGGCGGGAAGGCGCTAGACCTATCGATCCAGCGCCGTTGAGCACAGGAGGTCCCGCCATGACCGTTCGCCTGGGCGACACCGCCCCCGACTTCACCGCCGACACCACCCAGGGTCCCATCTCGTTCCACGACTGGCTCGGCGACTCGTGGGGAGTCCTCTTCAGCCACCCGAAGGACTTCACCCCGGTCTGCACCACCGAGCTCGGCTACGTGGCCGCCATCAAGCCGGAGTTCGACAAGCGCAACGTCAAGGTCATCGGCCTGTCGGTCGACTCCGTCGAGAGCCACGTCGACTGGGAGCGCGACATCGAACAGACGCAGGGCACCGCCGTCAACTTTCCGATGATCGGCGACCCGGACCGGCGGGTGGCGGATCTCTACGACATGATCCACCCGAACGCCAGCGACACCCTGACGGTGCGGTCCGTCTTCGTGATCGGCCCGGACAAGAAGGTGAAGCTGACCATCACCTACCCGGCATCCACCGGCCGCAACTTCGACGAGCTCCTCCGGGTGATCGACAGCCTCCAGCTGACCGCCCAGTACAAGGTGGCCACGCCCGCCAACTGGGTCGACGGCCAGGACGTCATCATCGGCTCGGCCGTGACCGACGAGGAGGCCAAGGAGCTGTTCCCACAGGGCTGGACCACCGTGAAGCCCTACCTGCGGACCCTGCCCCAGCCCGGCAAGTAGGCCCTCAGCTCCGGCGCCGGCCGACCACCCACTCGCGGTGCACCCACTCACGCACGGGTGGGGCCAGGCGGTCGAGGTGATCGGCCGGTGCCTCGCGGACCATGGTGGCGCTGATGGGCACCGTGGCCCGCTCCGGGTCGACCACCACGGCAACCGCCCCGAGCCGGCGGGCCAGCTCGTCGAGGTAGGGATCGGACGAGAACACCACGTGCGGGCCCTCGTCGTGCGGCCACCGAGACCGGAACAGCTCGATCCAGCGGGCCCAGAGCACCTCATCGGAGAAGTCGGTCGCGAGGTCGTGACGCACCTCGATCACCGTGACATCGGGGTGGAGCTCGCGCAACCACGCCGCCCGGAGCTCACCCGGTACGGCCTCGCCCTCACGAGTGTTGACGTAGACGACCAACCGGTCGCAGCGCTCGAGCGCCCAGCCGATGAGGTACGAGTGGCCCAGGTGCGGCGGGTCGAACCGGCCCACGATCAGCCCGGTCGCGGGCCGCCGGGGACCGCGCTCCTGGCTCACCGATCGATCGCGACGGCGTGAGGCAGCCGGTCGATCACCGACAGCCAGCCCGGTCCGAGCACCGCCGGGTCGCCGTCGCCGTGAGGATGGGGGATGCCGAGCACCCGATGGTGCGCCCGCCCGGTGAGCGCACAAGCGACCACGTCACCTGCCGCCACCGCGATCTCAACAGCCTCGACGAGTGCCGCACGTGCGGAGTCGATCTCACCGAGCGCAGCGAAGGCCGCGCCCCCGGCCACCCTGGCGATCGCCCGGTCGAGGTAGCTGGCCGCCTCTCGGCCCGCCACCAGCGCGGCGCAGCGCACGGCCTCGTCCGGACGCCCCCCGAGCACGGCGATCAGCGCGCGGGTCGAGGCGGTGAACGGATGGTCGACCGCTGCCGGCGCGGTGACGTCCTCGAGCGCCACCTCGGCCTCGTCGATCCGGTCGAGCATCGTCAGCGCCATGGCGCGGATCACCGGCAGCTCATGGCTGCCGAGCTCGTTGCCACCCTCGACGATCGCCCGCTCGGCCAGCGTGAGTGCCCGGCTGGCGTCACCGGCGTGCATCGCCGCCCCGGCTGCGGCCACCATCGCGTAGGTGTCGTTGCCGTAGCCCTCACCGAGCACCAGCAGCTCCTCGACGGCTCGGGCCATCGCCGTCTGGCGCCCCGTGGCGACCAATGCCCTCACCAGCGGGGCCAGCGCCTGCATCTGCCCGTACCGGTCGGTCAGACGCCGGAACCGGGAGCGGGCGTGGTCGGCGAGCACCAGCGCCTCCTCCGGCTGGCCCTGCCAGAGCAGCAGGTCGGCCTGCAGGACCTGCATCATCCCGACCGCCCACTCGTCGCCTCGCTCGGTCGCTTCGTCGATGACCACCTGGGCGAGCGCCTCGGCTTCGGCGAAGCGGTGGTCGTAGTAGGCGACGAATGCCAGCAACCCGAGCGCCCAGCCGACGCCGCTGCGGTCGCCCAGCTCCTGCAGTGCCTTGGCGGCGTGCTGCAGCCGTTGTTCGGCCGCCACCACGTCGCCGGAGAGGAACGCCGCCCAGGCCCGGTGCTGATCGATCCACGCCAGACCACGCCGGTCGCCCAGCCCTGCATAGATCGCCTCGGCCTCACCGAAGAACCACTCGGCGTCACGCAGCGATCCGCCGAACAGCTCGACGAACCCCCGGGTCCGCAGCGCTCGGGCCAGCAACGGCCCTTCGCCGATCTCTCGGAGGATCTCGACCGCCGCGCCGAGCTCGCTGCGAGCCTGGTCGAAGTGGCCGCGGGCGTGGTGCAAGCTGCCGAGCAGCCGGCGGGCCTCGGCTTCGTGGGCACGGTCCCCGTCCTTGGTCGCCGCGGCGAGGAGCATTTCGACGTCGGATCGAGCACCGCTGTGGTCACGCTGCTCCAGGCGACCTTCGGCGCGCAGCAGCAGCGCTGGACGTGCCGCTCGACTCGACGGGTCACCGACCAGCTCGATCGCCCGGGTGGCCTGGCGGATCACCGTGTGCAGGCTGCCCTGCACCATGGCCCGGTCGGCGCTCGCAACCAGCAGCCGAAGGGCGTCGTCGCCGATGGAGGCCGGCACGCCCGGGACCGGACCCAACTCGGCGACGAGCTCGGCGGCGGTCGCCGCGTGGTGGGCGAGGTCGTCGAGCGACTTGTCACCCATCTGCTGCATCGTTCGCGCCACGCCGGCGTGGCGGGCCGCCCGCGCCGCCTTGGTGAGGGTGTGGTAGGCGACGTCGCGGACGGAGTCGCTCCGGAATCGCCAGCGCCGTCCGTCGACGTCGAGCATCCCGGCGTCGACGAGGCCTGCCAGGACCTCGTCGTCGAAGGGCTGGCAAAGCTCGGCGGCGAACCGGGCGAGCGAGTGCACCCACCCGGCGGTGCCGAGCACCGCTGCGTTGTCGATGACCGCGCGCTGCGGCGACGACAGCTGGTCGAGGCGCGCGGCGATCAGGCCGCGCAGCGTGTCCGGCAGCTCGCGCACATCGCCACCCTCGGCGATCAGGGCGGCCAGCTCCTCGAGGAACAGCGGATTGCCGCCGCTGCGGTCGTACAGGTCGTCGGCCACCTTCGGGGAGAGGACGTCACCGACCACGGCTGCCGCGAGCTGTGCGGCGGCCTCGCGACCGAGTGGCTCCAGCGGCAGGCTCACGACGGTGTACCGGTTGGTCCGGGGTGGCCAGTGCAGCTCGGCGTCAGGGCGCGACGTGGTCACGACCACGAGGGGGTGGTTCGCCAGGCGGGCCAGCGCACGGCTGAGCAGCTCGAGCACGCGGGGGTCGGCCCAGTGCACATCGGTGATCGCCAGCAGCACGGGGGCCTCGGCCGCCATGCGCGACATGACCGCGGCGATCGCGCCGAGGAGCAGCTCCGTCGTCCCCGCTGGATCCAAGCGGTCGAGCTCGGAGTCGTGGCCGAGGAAGTGCATGAACGACTCGATGACCTCGTTCGCCTCGGCGGTGGTGGCCTCCGACCCGAACAGCACCCCGACCCGCTCGGTGGCGAGCTCGCGAGCCTCCGCTTCGCCGATCCCCTCCTCCAGCCCGAGGTTCGCCATCAGCGCGCTGGCGATCGGCCACCACACGTTCGACTCGCCGTACGGCACGCAGGTGCCACGCAACGTGGTCACCGGCTGGCGTACGCTCGCCAGCAGCTCGTCCACCAGGCGGCTCTTGCCCACGCCGCCCTCGCCCTCGACGGCGATGACGACGCTGCGGCCCCCGCGCAGCGCCACGTCGAGGGCCGCCCGGGCCAGCGCCATCTCGCTGGCCCTCCCGACCAAGGGCAGCACGCGCTGACGGCGGCGGCGGCCCCCTGGCGGCGCCAGCGTCCCGATGGCCAGCCAGGTCTCGATCGGTCGCTCCCGACCCTTCAGGAGCATCTCGCCCGCCGGCTCGTAGCGCACGACCTCGTGGGTGCGGGTGTACGTCACGTCGCCGACCAGCACGCCGCCGGGAGGGGCAGCCACCTGCAGCCGGGACGCCGCGTTGACGACGTCACCCATGGCGGTGTAGTCGGTGCCCGCGACGTGACCCATCAGCACCTCACCGGTGTTGATCCCGATGCGCATCTGGACCGCGACGGACTCCTCGCCGAGGTCCCCGACGAAGTCCGCCAGGGTCTCCTGCATCCGCAGCCCCGCCCGCACCGCCCGCTCGGCATCGTCCTCGTGGGCGACCGGGGCGCCGAAGATCGCCACGAGACCGTCCCCCAGCAGCTTGTCGATGCGACCGCCGAACGCAACGACGTCAGCGACCAGGCGCTCGAAGCAGGCGTCGACCAGGCGCTTCACCTGCTCCGGGTCACGGTGCTCGGCCAGGGTGGTGAACCCCACCAGATCGCCGAACAGCACCGTGACGACCCGTCGCTCCTCGGCCGACGAGCGCGACACCGCCTGGCCGCACGACGGGCAGAAGCGTGCCTCGTCGGGCACCGCTTGGGCGCACGCAGAGCACGTCTTCACAGTCTGCGAGCGTAGGGCACCGCCATCCCGATCGTCGGCTGTGTTGTGAACTCATCGCCGAAAGCGCGTCCGGGGCGCTACAACAGGGTGCCATGTCGACCATGCCGCCGCCCCCGCCCCCCTCCAGCACCGTGGTCGCTGCGGCCGGAGCCGTCGATGCGGTCAAGATCTACGGCGCGGGCGAGAACGAGGTCAGAGCTCTCGACGGCATCACCGTGTCCTTCGAGTCGAACCGGTTCACCGCGATCATGGGCCCGTCAGGGTCCGGGAAGTCCACCCTCATGCACTGCCTGGCCGGGCTCGACTCGCTCAGCTCGGGCATGGTGTTCATCGGCGGGGTCGACCTGTCCACGCTCGATGACAACGCCCTCACCAAGCTGCGCCGGACCGCGGTCGGGTTCATCTTCCAGGCCTACAACCTCATCCCCACGCTCACCGCCCAGGAGAACATCCAGCTCCCGCTGTCGCTCGGCGGCGGCGATGGCGACCGCGAGTGGATCGACCAGGTGGTCGACACCGTCGGCCTGCGCAACCGGCTGCACCACCGGCCGTCGGAGCTGTCGGGCGGCCAGCAGCAGCGCGTCGCGGTCGCCCGGGCGCTGGCCACGAAGCCGAAGATCATCTTCGCCGACGAGCCCACCGGCAACCTCGACAGCCGCAGCAGCGCCGAGATCCTGACGTTCATGCGCCGCGCCGTCGACGAGTTCGACCAGACGATCGTCATGGTCACCCACGACCCCGTCGCCGCCTCCTACTCGGACCGGGTGGTGTTCCTGGCCGACGGCCGCACCGTCGACGAGATGGCCGACCCGACGGCCGAACGGGTGCTCGACCGGATGAAGCGGTTCGGGGAGTGACCCGGCCATGCTGCGCATCGCGCTGAAGAACACCCTGGCCCACAAGGGCCGCTTCGTCCTCACGGCCCTGGCGGTGATCATCGGCACCGCGTTCCTGGCGGGCAGCTTCATCTTCACCGACACCATCCAGCGAACGTTCGACAACCTCTTCGCCGATGTCTACGAGAACACCGATGCCGTGGTCCGATCGTCGAACGTCATCGAGGGCGACTTCGGCCTCGAGCAGCGGGGCAACCTCCCCGAGTCGCTCGTCGCCGAGGTCGCCGCGTTCCCGGGCGTGGCCGACGCCCAGGGGAACCTCGGCGGCGCTGCGGTCATCGTCGATGCCAACGGCGACGCGATCACCACTGGCGGGTCCCCCCAGTTCGGGGGCAACTACACCTCGGGCCCGCTGGCGACGTGGATCGTGGCCGAAGGGCGAGCGCCCGAAGGGCCGACCGAGGTGATGGTCGATCGAGGCAGCGCCAAGAAGGGCGACCTCGAGCTCGGCGACACCGTTCGCGTGGCGGCGCAGGGCGCGAGCCGTGAGTTCGAGCTCGTCGGCATCGCCGAGTTCGGCGACGTGGACTCCCCCGGTGGCGCCTCGTTCGCGCTGTTCGACCTTCCGACCGCGCAGGAGATGCTCCTGCGGCCCGACCTCACCGACGAGGCCCTCGTCGACTCGGTGCTGGTGGCCGGCGATGGCAGCCTCGACGACGATGCGCTCGCCGACTCGATCGAGACCGCGCTCGGCGGCCAGGCGGCGGGGATCGAGGTGCTCACCGGCGCCGAGATCACCGAGGAGTCCCAGAACGACATCCGCGAGGGGCTGCGGTTCTTCACCATCTTCTTGACGGTGTTCTCCTTCATCGCCCTGTTCGTCGGCAGCTTCGTGATCTCCAACGTGTTCTCGATCACGCAGGCCCAGCGCATCCGTGAGGACGCGCTGATGCGTGCGGTCGGGGCCAGCCGGCGCCAGGTGTCGGTTGGCCTCTTGCTCGAGGCAGTGCTGGTCGGTGTGGTCGGCTCGCTCACCGGGCTGGTGCTCGGCATCGGCTTGGCCGAGCTCCTGCAGGAGGCCCTCAGCCTGGTGGGCATCGACATCCCGGCCACCGGTCTCATGATCCAGGCCCGCACGGTGGTGGTCACGTTGACGGCCGGGCTCATCGTCACGGTGGTCGCCGCCGTGTTCCCCGCAGTTCGCGCTGGGCGCGTGCCGCCCGTCGCGGCCATGCGCGAAGGCGCGTACGAGAACCCCGCCCGGCGCCGCTCACGTCTCATCCTCGGGCTCGTGCTGCTCGCGGTCGGCGTGGCACTCGTGCTGAGCGGGCTGTTCGAGGGCAAGCCCCTCCGTCTCGCACCCGGCATCCCGCTGGTGTTCGTGGCGCTCTACGTGCTGGGGCCGCTGATCGCCCGCCCGGTGGCTCGCGTGCTCGGGTTCCCCCTCGAGCGCTGGCGTGGGGTCACCGGACAGCTGGCCCGCGACAACTCGTCGCGCAACCCGAAGCGGACCTCACGGACGGCGGCAGCACTGCTCATCGGCGTCTCCCTCGTGACGGGCGTGTCCGTGGTGGCGGCCTCGTTGAAGTCGAGCATCCGGGAGATCTTCGCTGAGCAGTTCACCGGCGACTTCGCCGTCAACCTCCCCCAGGCCGGCGGTGGGTTCGGTGGGTTCGCCCCCACCTTCGCCGACGAGCTCAACGAGATCGACGGTGTCGGCGCAGCAGCCGGCATCGGGATCAACCTGGCCGTGATCGACGGTGACGGCACCGGGATCGTCGTGGTGAACCCCGACGTCGTCGGCAAGGTGTTCGACCTCGGCTTCACCGCCGGCCGGGTCGAGGATCTCACCGCCGACGGGATCCTCTTGAGCGTGGAGGAGGCTGACGACAACGGCTACGCCATCGGCGACATCCTCCCGGTGATCCTGGCCGACGGCCAGCCGCGCACGCTCACGGTGCAGGGGATCTACGAGAGCGACGAGCTGGCCGGTGGGTACACGGTGAGCCGCGAGCTGTTCGCCAGCACCACCCTGCCGACGGTCGACTTCGGGATCTTCATCGTGAGCGAGCCCGGCTCCGACCCGGCCGCCGTGCGGGCCGCGCTCGAAGCCGCCGTCGAGGACTACGGCATCGGCGAGGTGCAGTCCCGCTCGGAGTACATCGACTCCCAGGCGGCGCAGATCGACATGATCGTCAACCTGGTCTTCGCCCTGCTGGCGCTGTCGGTGTTCATCGCCGTCTTCGGGATCATCATCACGCTGCTGCTCAGCGTGTTCGAGCGACGCCGAGAGCTGGCCCTGATGAGAGCGGTGGGGATGACGCGCCGTCAGGTGCGCACGATGGTGCGCTACGAGGCGGTGATCACCTCGCTCCTCGGCACGGTGGAGGGGATCGTCGTCGGCCTGCTGCTCGGCTACGCGCTGGTGCTGGCACTGCGCGACGAGGGGCTCAAGAGCTTCACCGTCCCCTGGAGCGCCATCGCCGTCGTGATGGTGATGTCGGCCATCCTGGGCGTCGCAGCGGCCATCTGGCCGGCGCGGCGGGCCACGCGCGTCGACATCGTCGAGGCGATCGCCACGACCTGAACGAGACGCCGGCGCCTCAGTGGCCGGCGACGGCCCGGTGGCGCCGCCAGGGCAGGTCGTCGAGGAAGAGCTGGTCGACGGGCCGCGGCGTGCCGTCGACCGGCGTGGGCGGGCGGACCCCGTCGGGCTCGCGACGCGTCTGGCAGCCTGCGCACCAGTACAGGAGGCGGGCCTGCTCACCGAAGCGCCGCACGCTGATCACCTCACCGCAACGAGCGCAGCGCTGGCCGTTGCGGCCGTAGACGGCGAGCCCCTCGGGGGTCGCCGCGGTGGTACGCCGCGTGGACTGGTGGAGGTTCGCCCGGAGCAGCTCCGCCGCGGTCTCCACGAGCTGCACGCAGTCGCTGGGCTTCAGCGCCGACACCGGGGCGAAGGGACTCATCTCGCACGCCCAGAGGATCTCGCAGCGGAACACGTTGCCCACGCCACACATGACGCGCTGGTCGAGCAGCACCTCGGCCACGGGCATCTCGCCCGGCACGTAGCCACGCAGCAACCGGATGCACGACGCCAGGTCGGCCGACTCGTCGCACAGGTCGGGTCCGAGGCGGCCGTATCCGGGGTGGCGGCGGCGGTCCCTGATCCGGTAGGTCTCCACGATCGGCGCGTTGAAGCACACGGCCAGCCATCCCGGGACCTCGATGATGGCCCGGGCCTGCCGGCTCGGTCGCCGCCACCGCTCGCCGAGGTGGTAGAGGTGCCACGAGCCCGTCAGGCGCATGTGGGTGTGCAGCACGACGGCATCGTCGAAGGTGATCTCGAGGTGCTTGCCGTGGCTGTCGACCTTCTCGACGATCGACCCGATCGTGGGGGTCGGGCCGGCGGATCGGGGAGCGCTGAAGCGCTGCAGCGGCTGGTTGACCAGCGCCGTCCGCAGCGCCGCCGCGGTCCGGTGGATCGTGTCCCCCTCAGGCACGAGAACCAGCGTAGAGCGCCCGGCGCGTACGTTCGTGACATTGTGCCCCGGGCGCTCGATAGCGTGCCGGCCATGGGTGACCCGGAGGACCGTCTGCCCGAGGACGACCACGAGCCCCTCGACGACGATCCGCTCCCCGAGGCGGCGTACGACTCGATGGTGGCGCGCGCCAAGCGTCGCCACGGGGTGGCCGGTGCCATCCTGGCGGGCGGCATGGTCGCGCTCGACCAGGTCCTCGGCCGCAAGGTCAAAGAGGAGCCCGGCATCGTGGTCGAGTCCAGCGGCGACCCCGGCGACATCGACGCCGACGGCATCACCGTGCCCGTCGACCATCACACCTCGGTGCACTCGCCGCCGCCGTCCGCCCGGCGCGCCGCTCGCACCGTGCGGCGCACCCGCCGCTGACCGTTCCTGCTGGCGCCCGACCTCGTAGCCTCGCCCCGATGACAGCACGCCGGTGGTCGCCCCTCGTGGCAGTCGCGCTCGTAGCGGCGTCGTGCTCCGACCCTGCGTCCAGCACCGAGCCGGCCGGCACCGCCGCCGCCGCCATCACCACCACCGCGTCGAGTGCGCCGCAGGGCACCGCCACCACTGCCGCTCCCACCACTGCTGCGCCCACGACGACGCCGTACACGAGCGCCGTCTACGCCGACCCGACCCACTGGGTCTGCCGGCCGGACCTGACCGATCCCTGCGACGGCGACCTCGCCGCCACTGCGGTGGCGGCCGACGGCACGCTCACGGTCGAGCCCTACGAGGTGGCCGTGGACCCACCGGTCGACTGCTTCTACGCCTACCCGACGTCGAGCGAGGACGCCACGACCAACAGCGACCTCGTCGTGGGACGCGAGGCGGCGGTGGCTCGAGTGCAGGTCGGGGCGTTCAGCCAGGTGTGCGCACTGTACGCACCGCTGTACCGATCGGTGACGCTGGCCGGGCTGTTCGGGACCGCCAGCTCGGGCACCGACCTCTCGACGGCGTGGAGCACGGCGTACGCCGACGTCGCCGACGCCTGGCACCACTACCTCGCCAACGACAACCAGGGCCGGCCGGTCGTGCTGATCGGCCACTCGCAGGGCACCAGCCACCTGATCCGCCTGATCCGCGACGAGATCGACCCCGACCCCGAGGCTCGGGCCCGGCTGGTGTCGGCGGTGCTGCTCGGCGGCGCCGTCGGCGTGCCATCCGGAGAGCGGGTGGGCGGGGTGTTCGGAGCCGTCCCACTGTGCGCATCGGCCGACGAGACCGGCTGCGTCGTGACGTACGCCAGCTATCCCGCGACGGCGCCGCCCGGGGACGGCGCGCTCTTCGGCCGGCCGAATCGGCTCTTCGCCGGGCCGGCCGACACCGTCGCCGGCTGCACGAACCCTGCCGAGCTGCTCGGCGAGGCGACGCTCCAGGACCGCTTCCCCACCGCCGACTGGGCGCTGACCGACGGGCGCGGCGCGGACGCCATCACCACGCCGTTCATGAGCTTCCCCGGGCTGATCAGCGCCCGCTGCGTGGAGGGTGACGGCCGGGGCTGGCTGGAGGTGACCGTCGACGCCGACCCGGCGGACCCCCGCGCCGACGACCTCCAGGGTCGCCTGTCACCCGAGTGGGGCTGGCACGCCATCGACATGGAGCTCGCCCAGGCGTCGCTGGTGGAGATCGTGCGCCGTCAAGCGGCGGCGATCACGTCGGGGTCGTAGCCGGATCAGGGTCGTGGATCACCCGCCGGACGTGCAGGCGGGCGTGGTCGAGGGCCGCGTCGAGGTCGTCGAAGAGGTGCCGCTGGTGAGCGAGCTGGTCCAGCGCGCCGACGGCGAGCAGCGTCCGGAGATGCTCGGGACGAACCCCCTTCAGCAGCACCGTGATGCCCCGGCCTTCGAGCTCGGCCACGATCTCGCCCAGCGCCTGGGCGCCGGTGGCATCGACGACCTGCACGTCCGGGAGGCGAAGGATCACCACCTTCACGTCGCTGACGGCGGTCAGCTCGGTGAGGAACCGCTGCGAGGCCCCGAAGAACAGCGCGCCGTCCAGCCGGTAGGTGACGATGTGCTCGTGGAGGAGCTGCTCCTCGGTGTCGACGTCGACCTCGGCCGGGACGGGCGCCAGCTGGACTGCCGAGGTTCGCGCCACCGACCGCAGCGCCAGCACGGCGGCGACGGCGACGCCGATCTCAACGGCCAGGATGAGGTCGAACGCCAGCGTCACGGCGGCCGTCACGACGAACACGATGGCATCACTGCGCGTCGCCCGCAGCACGGCGCGCACGTTGTGCGGTTCGACCATGCGCACCGCCGTCACCATCAGCACCCCGGCCAGCGCAGCGAGCGGGATCTCGGCCACCAACGAGCCGGCGAAGAACACGACCGCCACCAACACCAGTGCGTGCACGACGGCCGCGACCCGGGTCCGAGCACCAGCGCGGACGTTGACCGCGGTGCGGGCGATGGCGCCGGTGGCCGGCATCCCACCGAACAGCGGCGACGCCAGGTTGGCGAGGCCCTGGCCGAACAGCTCGCGGTCGGGGTCGTGACGCCGACCGTCGGCCAGGCCGTCGGCGACCTTGGCCGACAGCAGGCTCTCGATCGCGGCCAGGGCGGCGACGGCGAACGCAGCACCGAAGAGGTCGCTGATGAGCGGGGCCGACACGTCGGGGAACGACGGGAGTGGCAGGGAGTCCGGAAGGGCGCCGATGCGCGCCACGCCGGCGTCGGTGAGCTGCGCCACCACCGTGGCCACCACGACCGCCAGCAGCGAGGCCGGCAGCGCCCGGTGGAGCCGCGCCAGCACCACCATCGTGGCCACCACGATCGCGACCAGACCCAGCGCGGCCACGGTCCCGTCGCCGCCGAGGGCGTCCGCCACCGCCTGCACGGCGGCCACGGCGGTGTTCTCGGCCTCCGGCTTGGCCACGCCCAGCGCGGCGGGGACCTGCTGGAGGAAGATGATGCAGGCGATGCCGACGGTGAAGCCCTCGATCACGGGCCACGGCACGTACGCGAGGAACCGGCCGAGCCGGACCACGGCGGCCACCACCACCAGCACCCCGGCCATCAAGCCAACGAGCGCGACCGCGTCCACGCCGTGGCGCGCGACCACCGGCACGAGCACGACCGTCATCGCTCCCGTCGGGCCCGACACCTGTACGTTCGACCCACCGAAGATGGCGGCGACGAGCCCGGCGATGATCGCCGTGACCAGGCCGGCCTGAGCACCGAGGCCGGTGGTGATGCCGAACGCCAGTGCCAGCGGCAGCGCGACCACCCCCACGGTGAGCCCGGCCAGCAGGTCATGACGCCACGAGTGGCGCAGCCCGGCGTAGTCCGACCGTCGCGGGAGCAGAGCGCCAAGGTTCCGCAGTCCCGCCGTGACGGCACTCATAACGTCGGCTCCACGACGGCGAGGTCGGCCAGCAGGTCGCGGGTCTCCGACAGCGTGGCGACGAGCAGCCGCTTGGTCACCGCCAGCAGCTCGGCGACCATGAGGTCCTTCAGCGCGTAGAACACGGACGACCCTTCCTTGCGGGTCGTGACCAGCCCGGCCCGGCGCAGCACGCCGAGCTGCTGGGACAGGTGGCTCAGCTCGAGGCCGACCAGCGGTGCCAGCTCGCCGACGGACTGCTCCCCCTCGGCCAGCACCTCGAGCACCCGGATCCGCGCCGGATTGGCGAGTGCCTTGAACAGCTCCGCCTTCACGACCGAGAGCGGCACGCTCGATCCACCGCCCAGAGCTGCTGGTCCCACGACCTCATCCTTTGTTCCGACCATCTCGACAATTGACAAATCTATCAGATGATCGAGCAATCGCGCAGTGCCGGGCGAGGGCCGGATCAGGGCAGCTGGCCGACGTGGGCCAGCGCGAGGCGGATGAGGCGGTCGTGGCCGCCGGTCATCTCGCCGATCACGGCGGCCGTCACCGCTTCGGCCGGGGTGAACCACGCCAGGTCGAGCGCCGACTGGCTCGGGGTGCACTCGCCGTCGACGGGCACCACGTAGGCCAGGCTCACCGCGTGGTGACGCGGGTCGTGGAACCCGCTGACCGACGGGTCGGGGAAGTACTCGACCACGGTGAACGGCGACGGGTCGGGCGGGATGCGGGGCAGGGCGAGCGGGCCGAGGTCCTTCTCCAGGTGCCGCAGCAAGGCCGAGCGCAGCGTCTCGTAGAGCAGGACTCTCCCGCTCACCACCATGCGGCTGATGGAACCGTCGGCGGCGACCCGCAGCAGCATTCCGACGTGCGTCACGCGACCGTGCGCGTCCACCCGCACCGGCACCGCGTCCACGTAGACGAGCGGCACCCGGTCTCGCACCTCTCGGATCTCGTCGGGCCGCAGCCACCCGGTGCGGGTGTCGATCTGGTCGCTCACGAAGGGCCTTTCGCCGGGGACCCCTCGATGATCCCAGACCACACCCGCCGATGGGGGGATCCGCTCAGGCGGCGAGGCGGCGCTTCACGAAGAACCGGTGGGCCCGGTGGAACCACGCAACCGGCTGGTCGAACATCAACGGGCAGGCGCCGTCGATGACCTCGATCCCGTGCTTGCGGCACAGCTCGACCGCCTCCGGCGACACCGCGCCCTGCCCGGCGCCCCGGTGGAGCCACACCCGGGGGATCCCCCGGGCGATGGCGTCGAGCACCACGGCAGCCGCCTTGGGCGCCGGCACCATCACGAGCACGCCGTCCACCGGGTCCGGCACGTCGGCCAACCGGTGGTAGCAGTGGTCGCCCTCGATCGACGTCACCTCCTCGGCGAGGTTCACCGGGTAGAGCGTGCGACCTCCCTCACGCAGGTGCCGGTAGACGGCGTTCGCGAAGTCGTCGGACTGCCGCGACACGCCCACGACGGCGAGGTGCTGCTGCGCGAGGAACCGGTCGATGGCCTCCTTGCTGGGCATCTGGACCACCTCCTGGCGTCCCGTCCAGCGTGCGCCCCCCGGCACCGGCGGGCCAGGGTCGGAAGGCCCGGCCGGATCCGCTCAACCGAGGACCAGCTCGGCGATCTGGCGAAGTTGCGCCGGGTCGCGCGCCGGCACCATCAGGCTCGTCACCGGGCTGTCCCGCCAGGCCTCGAGCCGCTCGCGTATCCGTCCGGGCGGGCCGACCAGGGAGATCTCGTCGGCGAAGGCCTCGGGGACGGCGGCGATCGCCTCGTCACGACGGCCGGCCAAGAACAGCTCCTGGACGCGTTCGGCGTCCTCCGGGAACCCCATCCGCGCCATCAGCTTGGTGTGGTAGTTCTGGCCCTTGGCCCCCATGCCGCCGATGTAGAAGCCGAGCATGGCCCGAACCGGCCACAGCCCGGCACTCACGTCGTCGGTCAGCGTGAACATCGTGAGCGCAGTGATCTCGAACCCCGGCCGGGCGGCGACGAGCTGGTCGGCATAGACGTCCTGACGGAACGGCGAGTAGTAGAGCGGCAGCCAACCGTCGGCGATCTCGGCCGTCTGGGCCACGTTCCTGGGGCCCTCGGCACCGAGGAAGATCGGGATCTGGCTGCGCAGCGGGTGCGTCATGATCTTCAGCGGCTTGCCGAGCCCGGAGGACCCCTCGCCCCGATACGGCAACGGGTAGTGCACCCCGTCGTGCTCCAGCGGTCCCTGCCGGGCGAGGGCGGCGCGGATCACCTCGACGTACTCGCGGGTCCGGGCGAGCGGTGCGTTCGACGGCC
Source organism: uncultured Ilumatobacteraceae bacterium (assembly GCA_964556225.1). Lineage (GTDB taxonomy): Bacteria > Actinomycetota > Acidimicrobiia > Acidimicrobiales > Ilumatobacteraceae > CAZKVJ01. The sequence goes on along the minus strand of CAZKVJ010000016.1, from coordinate 37,008 downwards.
GCCCGTACCACCCCTCGACGACCTGTGGCCCGGACACGCCGAGCCCCAGGATCACCCGACCGCCCGAGAGGTGGTCGAGCGTCATCGCCGACATGGCGGTGGCCGTCGGCGTGCGGGCGGCGATCTGGACGACACCGGTGCCAAGGCGGATACGGCTCGTGTGGGCGGCGATCCAGGTGAGGAACGTGAACGCGTCGTTTCCCCACGACTCGGCCGTCCAGACCGAGTCGAAGCCGAGCCGCTCGGCCTCCTGGGCGATCTCGACGAAGCCGGTCGGCGGCTGCGCCGGCCAGTACCCGAACGTGAGCGCCAGCTTCATCGGTCCTCCTCCGGTCCCGGCTCGCCGTCGAGGTTCGGCGCCCAGGCGGCGCCGTTGATGTGGGAGCCGCCGTCGACGAACAACGTGTTCCCGGTGAGGTAGCGGCAGTCCTCGCTGGCGAGGAAGACCACCACCGGGGCGATGTCGTGCTCAGGGTCGCCGAGACGCCCCATCGGGTTGCCGGCGTCGGCCGACTCCTCCAGGCCCGGGATGAGCTCGGCCGCCCGGCGGAACGCTGCGCTCTTGGCAGCGGGGCACACTGCGTTGACGACGATCCCCGTGGGGGCCCACTCACGCGCCGCCGTGCGGGTCAGCGTGCGCAGCGCCTCCTTGGCGACGTTGTACTCGAGCGTTCCCATGTGCGCGTTCACGCCGTTGAGCGAGCACATGTTGATGATCCGGCCGTAGCCCTTCTGCTGCATCACCCCGAACGCGCACTGCATCGCCCAGAACGGCCCGTAGAGCGACACGTGCATCGCGTGGTCGAGCAGCTCGTCGGTCTTGTGCTCGACCCGCCCGATCCGGCCCCCGCCCCAGGCGTTGTTGACCAGGATGTCGACCGTGCCCCACCGGTCGACCGCGGCCGCCACCATCGCGCCGACCTGGTCCTTGTCGCGGACGTCGGTGGTGAGCGCGAAGGCGTCCCCGCCCATGCCACGCAGCTCGGCGGCCACCCGCTCGGCGGCGCCGGGGTCGATGTCGGCCACGAGGACGTTCGCCCCCTCGGCCGCGAAGCGCCGCGAGATCCCGCGACCGATGCCGTCGCCGCCGCCCGTCACGATCGCGACCCGATCCTGGAGCCGGCCCATCCCGACTGTGTAGCACTGGTACGTTCCGGCCATGGGGTCAATGGGGATCGAGCCGCACGGCGCCGCGCCCGACGTGTTCGCTCCGGCCCGCTTGGGGCCGGTGACGCTGCGCAACCGGGTCGTCAAGGCCGCAACGTTCGAAGGGCTGAGCCCGAAGAACCTCGTGAGCGATGCGCTCATCGAGTTCCACCGCCGGGCCGCGGCGGGCGGGCTCGGGATGACGACCGTGTCGTACGTGGCGGTGTCGCCTGACGGCATGGGGGCGCCCAACGAGATCTACGTGCGCGACGAGGCCCGCCCGGGCCTCACCCGGATCGCCGAGGCCGTCCACGCCGAGGGCGCGGCCATCGCTGCCCAGCTCGGCCACGCCGGCCCGGTGGGCGCCCTGCCCGGCAAGACGCCGCTCGGCCCGTCGGCCGGGTGGACCCCGATGGGCACCCGGATCGTGCCGATCACCACGACCGGCATCGACGCCGTGGTCGAGGACTTCGCCCGCGGCGCGCTCACCCTGGCCGACTGCGGGTTCGACAGCGTCGAGGTGCACCTCGGACACGGCTACCTCCCGTCATCGTTCATGAGCCCGCGCCTGAACCGCCGCACGGACGACTACGGCGGCACCACCGAGAACCGGGCCCGCCTCGCCCGTGAGATCCTGCGGGCCGTGCGCGACGCCGTCGGCCAGCGCATCGCCGTCACGGCGAAGATGAACATGAGCGACGGGAAGAAGGGCGGCCTCGACCTGCCGGAGAGCATCGAGATCGCCCGGCTCATCGAGGCCGATGGCGTGCTCGACGCCTTGGAGCTGACCGGCGGCAGCTCGCTCCAGAACCCGATGTTCCTGTTCCGGGGCGACGTGCCCCGCACCGAGTTCGCCGCCGTGCTCCCGCCCGTGCAACGCACCGGCTTCAAGCTGTTCGGCCGGTTCTTCCTGAAGGCCTATCCCTTCGAGGAGCTCTACTTCCTGCCGCTCGCCCGGCGCTTCCGCGAGGCGCTCACGATGGACCTGATCCTGCTGGGCGGCATCAACACGCTGGCGTCGATGCAGCGCGCGATGGCGGAGGGGTTCCAGTTCGTGGCCATGGGACGGGCGCTGCTGCGCGAGCCGGACCTGTTGAAGCGGATGCAGGACGGCACCGCCACCGGGTCGACCTGCATCCACTGCAACAAGTGCATGGTCAGCATCTACAGCGGCACCCGCTGTGTGGTGGACCACCCGGACCCCATCCTCGTGCGCCGCTGACCCCCGCGGGGGCGGCGCTCAGGATCCGGGAGTGCGGGCGGCGCGGGGAAGCACCTCGACGCTGATGTCGGGAACCGGCCCGGCGAACTCCGGGAACTTCGGCTTCGCGGTGGCGCGGTAGCGGTCGGTGGAGTGCACCCGGTCCTTGTCGAACTCGGGGATCACCTTCTGGCCGAACAGCTCGATCAGCTCGAGGTTCTCCTCGGGGTAGAGCGCCTGGGGAACGCCGAACACGACCTGGTCGCAGCCGACGTCCTGGTACGCCGCGATCTGCTCGCAGACCTCGTCCGGCGTTCCGACCGCCATGTGGCCGCCCTTGATGAGCTGGTCGAGGAAGCCCTCCGGGTCGCCGCCCGCGAGCTGGCGCAGGCTGATCGGCGCGTTCGGCCAGACGATGGCGTCCGGCGACCTCGGCATGGTGTCGTGGTACATGTTGACCATCGTGACCAGGTAGCCCGAGTTCCCGTCGAGCGCGATCTCGCGGGCCCGCTTGCGGTCGCTCAGGCAGATGACGGCGTTGGTCATCATGACGTTGTCGTTCATGTACTCGCCGATGGGCTCGGTGCAGCGCGAGATGCCCTCCTTGTAGGACTCGATGCGGCCACGCAGGTTGTAGATCGGCTCGAAGTTGAACGCGATGGCGCCGATGCCGAGCTCGCCCGCCTTGGCGAACGTGGGCGGGTTGCCGCAGGCCACCCAGATGGGCGGGTGGCTCGGCCCGTAGGGCTTCGGCAGCACGTTGTGCGGGTACGGCACCGTGAAGTGCTCGCCGTGGAACTCGTAGTCGCGCTGGGCCCACATGCGCGGGATCTCGCGGACCACCTCGTCCCACTCCGCCTTCGTGGAATCCTTGTCCATGATGTTGAACGAGGCGATCTCGTGGCTCCCCGCCCCGCGACCGGTGCCCCACTCGAAGCGCCGGTTCGTGAAGTGGTCGAGCATCGCCGCCCGCTCGGCGTAGCGGACGGGATGCTCCTTGCGCGGCGACAGGCTGTTGATGGCGAAGCCGAGGTGGATGTACTCGGTCTGCGCCGCCACCCAGCCCATGACCACCTCGGGCGCCGACATGTGGCTGTACTCCGTGAGCGCGTGGTGCTCCCCGAACCAGGCGTACTTCCAGTTGTGGCGGTCGGCGAACACCGCGTACTCGGCTTCCTGCATGAGCTCGGCGTGCTCGCTGCGGGTGTCGTGGGCCCCCGGCCCCGGGATGTAACCGTTCAGGAAAAGGCCGAACTCCACGCGCGTCCCTCCACGTGTCCCCAGCGGGCGGCTCTCACCGGCCCCCGTTCTCGAATGTCACATTAATACGGCTCGGCAGGGCGGTCCACCGTTGCCCGCTCGGCCTCGTACGCCGACCAGATCTCGGGCCGAAGGCGTCCCTTCGCCGCGACCTCGAGGCCGGCACCGAGCGCCCAGGCCCGTACCTCGGCCGTGGACGGCCGCCGCGTCGGGAGCGGGCCAGCGGCGGGCAGCGAGCGCTCGAGCAGCTCCGTCGCCCGGTCGTGGTCGTGGTGGACCAGGGCCGCTCCGAGGAACCGGTACGTCCACTCCTGGGCCAGCGCCCGCGACTCGCAGAACATGATGGGAACCGCCGGATACCGCACCTGTGCCTCGGCCAGACCTTCGACCACGACGGCCGGGCGGACCCGCTCGAGCTTGAACACCGAGGAGTAGCGGTCCTCCACGACGACCGCGCCGCGGGGCAGCGCCGCCAGCTCGGCGAGCAGGTAGCGGAGCCGGCCCTCGGTGAGCGTGGCGACGAGGTCGGCGAGGCTCTTGCGCTCGACCGCCGCCACGACCAGCCCGTCGAACTCGACCGCGTAGTCGCCGGCGGGAAGCGCCCGTCGAGTGGTCGTCGCCTGCTGGTGGGAGAAACGCCACGCGTAGCGCTCGTGCGAGTCGACGAGGATCTCCACCCGACCGCCGCTGGCGCGCTGGGTGGGCAGCGACACGTTAGGGCGGGCCTGCTTGGCCGTGCGGGCGCTCTGCCAGAAGATGACCTCGCGGCCCCGGGCGGTCGTGAACACGAACTGCGACCGGTTCTCCCGGCCCCGGTCGAGCACCAGGTCGATCGCCGCGCCTCTCCGCACGCAGGAGCGGACCGGGACTCGCTCGACCACATGAGCATCGCCGGGCCACGCCGGTGCGCGGTGGCAGTAGACCTTGGAGGTTCGCGGCCACGTGTCGCGGACCTTCAGCACCACCCCGTCCGGTCCCAGCGGGAGCCGCACCAGGTACGGCAGCGTCGACGTTGCGTCGGGGTTGCGGGCGATGACGAAGTCGTCCACCCGCCCATTCTGGCGCCGAGCGGCTGCCGCGGCCGGGCGCGTACGCTCGACCCGCATGGCCGACCCGTCCCCGACCGAGCTCGTCCTGGCGACGCCCGGCGCCACCTTGGTCGGCACCCGTCTCATCGGGCCGACCCGGGCCGGACGGCTGCCGCTCACCGCCGAGCAGCTGCTCCATGAGTCCAGCGGCAACCTGTTCGGCCTCACCCAGAACGTCGGGATGGGCTGGTCCCCTGATCGGGCCGATGGCCCGCAGTACCTCGTGCTCAGCACCCAGGGCGGGGTGCGCGACGACCACGGCACGCCGTTGGCGCTCGGCTACCACACCGGTCACTGGGAGGTCGGGCTGCTCGTGCGCGAGGCGGCGGCGACGCTGCGCGGGCTCGGCGCCGTTCCCTTCGCGGCCCAGGTCACCGATCCCTGCGACGGCAGATCGCAGGGCACGCCGGCGATGTTCGACAGCCTGGCGTACCGCAACGACGCCGCGACCGTCCTGCGCCGCCTCGCCCGGTCGCTCCCCCTCCGCCGTGGAGTCCTGGGCATCGCCACCTGCGACAAGGGTCTGCCCGCGATGCTGCAGGCCCTCGCCGGCCTGGGCAACCTGCCGGCGGTCGTCGTGCCCGGTGGGGTCACGCTGCCGGTTGCCGACGCCGAGGACCTGGGCACCGTGCAGACCATCGGCGCTCGGTTCGCCCACGGCTCGATCACGCTGGAGCACGCCGCCACCATGGGGTGCCGGGCCTGCGGCTCGGCCGGCGGCGGGTGCCAGTTCCTCGGCACCGCCGCCACGTCCCAGGTGGTGGCCGAGGCGCTCGGGCTGGCGCTGCCGCACTCCGCGCTCGCCCCCTCCGGCGAGCCGGTGTGGCTCGACCTGGCGCACCGGTCCGCGCTGGCGCTGGTGGCGCTCGACGCCGCCGGCACCACCACCCGCGACGTGCTCACGCCGGCCGCGCTGCGCAACGCGCTGGTGGTCCACGCCGCGTTCGGCGGCTCGACCAACCTGCTGCTGCACATCCCCGCCGTCGCCGCCGCGGCCGGGCTGGCGCCGCCGAGCCTCGACGACTGGCTGGCCGCCAACCGGGCCACCCCCCGCTTGGTCGACGCCCTCCCGAACGGCCCCCGCCACCACCCCACCGTGCAGGTGTTCATGGCCGGCGGCGTGCCCGAGGTGATGCTGCACCTGTGCCGGATGGGTCTGCTGGAGCTGGACGCTCCCACCGTGAGCGGGCGCACCCTGGCCGAGAACCTCGAGTGGTGGGAGCACAGCGAGCGGCGGGCCCAGGCGCGGGAGCTCCTGGCGGAGGCCGGCGTCGATCCGAACCACGTGATCCTCTCGCCCGATGCCGCGCGAGCGATCGGACTCACCGGCACGATCGCCTTCCCGCGCGGCAACCTCGCGCCGCAGGGCTCGGTGGTGAAGGCCACGGCCATGGATCCCACGCTCTCCGGCCCCGACGGCATCTACCGGCACCGTGGTCCGGCACGGGTGTTCACGTCGGAGCGCGATGCCGTCGCGGCCGTAAAGGGTCTCACCGACCGGCCCGTGCGAGCGGGTGACGTGGTGGTGCTCGCCGGCATCGGACCGCTCGGCACCGGCATGGAGGAGACCTACCAGCTGACGTCCGCGCTGAAGTTCGCGCCCTTCGGCAAGGACGTCGCCGTGGTCACCGACGGCCGCTTCTCCGGCGTGTCGACGGGAGCGTGCATCGGCCACGTGGGCCCGGAGGCGCTCGCCGGGGGGCCGATCGGGCGCCTGCGCGACGGCGACCTCGTCGCGATCGAGATCGATCGCGTGGGCCTCACCGGCACGGTCGACTTCCTGGGACCGGACGGCACCGAGCTGGCGCCCGACGAGGCGGCCGCCGTGCTCGCGGCGCGGGTCCCGCACCCCGGACTGCGCCCCGCCGAGGGGTTGCCCGCCGACACGCGCTTGTGGGCACTGCTGCAAGCGGTGAGCGGTGGGGCGTGGAGTGGGTGCACCTACGACGTCGAGCGGATCGCCGAAGTGCTGGCCGCCGGCCGGCAGGCGCTCGGGGAGGGGGCGACGTGACCGGACGCTTCGACGGTCACGTCGTGCTCGTCACCGGGGCCGGCGCCGGGATCGGCTACGGGTTGTGCGTCGCCTTCGCCCGCGAGGGCGCGACCGTGGTGCTGAACGACGTCGACCCCACGCTCGCCGTCGCCAAGGCCGACGCGGCCGGCGTCGAGGCCGGGGCGGGTCACATCGACGCCGTCGCCGCGGACGTCGCCGACGTGACGGCCGTTCGGGCGATGGTCGACGCGGTCCTCGAGCGACAGGGCCGCCTCGACGTGGTCGTCGCCAACGCCGGCATCAGCCACTTCGGGCCGTTCCTCACCTACGAGCCCGAAGAGTTCGACCAGGTGGTCGGCGTGAACCTGCGGGGCACGTTCTTCACCGCCCAGGCCGCCGCCCGGGCCATGGTCTCGCTCGGCCGGCCCGGGCGCATCGTGCTCGTCACCTCGGTGGCGGGGGTGCAGGCGATCCGCGGGCTCAGCGCCTACGGCACCACCAAGGCCGGGCTGCGCATGATGGCTCGAGCGCTCGCGCTCGAGCTCGGCCCCCACGGCATCACGGTGAACGCCGTCGGCCCGGGCGCCACGCTCACCGAGCGCACCGTGCACGAGACGGCCGACTACGTGGGCGACTGGTCCGCCGTCACACCGGATGGCCATGTCGCACAGGTCGCCGACATCGCCGCCGCCGTGCTGTACCTGGCATCACCGGCGGCCGCTCACGTCACCGGCCAGACGCTGATGGTCGACGGCGGGTGGACCGTCACCGGGCCGGTTCCGCCCGGCTACTGACCGCATCCACCAGACCGGCCAGACGCCGGACGACGTTCGTGTCCGTGAACTATGCGGACATCGGGGACCTGCTGGGCGTGGTCGACGTGCTGAACGGCGTGACAGGCTGACGCCATGGCGCGCACCACCATCGCCGATCTCGCCGCCGAGGTGCAGGTTCAGCCCGGCTCGGTCGTGTCGAAGGTCGTCCATCGTGACGACACCGCCAACGTCACGGTCTTCGCGTTCGACGCCGGCGAGGAGCTGACCGAGCACACGGCGTCCCGGGCGGCGATCGTCCAGGTGCTGCGCGGGCGGCTGACGTTCACCGTCGACGGCGAGGAGCTCGACGCCGGGCCGGGCTTCTGGCTGCACATGGCCCCCGAGGCTCGGCACGCCCTCCTGGCGCGCGAGCCGACGATCATGCTGCTGACGATGCTGAAGCCCTGAGCCGAGTCGTCGGCGGCGACCTCAGCGTGCATCCCGAATCGCCCCGCTCAAATCGTTCTGGGCACACGGCGCCGAGGATCGCTCCTTGTGGGAAGGCCGTCAGGTGTCTGTGGTGTGCCCAGAACGCGGGGACGGCATGCTGTCGGCCTCAATGGTCCTGCTGACGGTCAACATCCCGCAAGGTCGAGGACTGTCCCGGGACACCGGTCACTTCCGCCCGGGACACCGCGTCCCGCATCGTGCCCGTCGTCCGGTCATCGAGACCGGCGTGACGAGAGGAGTCATGATGCGCAAGCCCTTGCTGATCGGGTTGGCGTTGATGCCGGTGGTCGCGGTCGGGTGCGGCGACGACGACGGTGACGCCGTCACCCACGACGAATGGTTCCAGGCGATCTGCGAGAAGCAGGCCACCGTGGAGTTCCCGGACTTCGAACAGTTCTTCGCAGACCATCCTGAGCCCACCCTGGATGACTGGGCGGCGTTCCTGCCCCAGGCGGTCACTGCGTTCGAGCAGTTCATCGACGCCATCGACTCGACCCCACGTGCCCCCGACGACGAAGCGGGCATCGATGCTGTCGTCGCCGCGATGACGAAGGTGCGCGACAACTTCGCCGACGCGCAGGAAGCCGCCGAAGCCGGCGACCAAACCGCATTCGATGCGGCGGAGGCCCAGAACCAGGACACGGACATCCCGGCCTGGGAAGCGGCCATGGGAGCGGTCGAGACGCGTGACTGCCCTGGCCAAGGTGGCTGATCGACCTGGCTGTAGTGTCCGCCACCGTGAAGCGGCCATGGCTGCCGTGGGCTCTGGCAGCAGCAGGCATTGCCTCGGTCGTCGCGGCTCGGCTGCACTACGCGCTGCGGCCGGAGGACATCCCGAACCCGTATGCGCTGACCCATCTCACGATCGCGGTCACCTCCATCCCGGTGGGGGCGTGGGTGGCATCTCGCCGCCCCGCTCACCCGGTCGGGTGGGTGCTGCTCACCGCTGGCCTGCTCGGCGCCTGGATGTACGCCGCACAGCCGCTGTGGGTGGAGCTCTGGCTGCTCGACTCGCCGTCATGGTTGCTGCGGATGGTGAGCGTCAACGTGGTGTGGGCCTGGCTCGTCGCCCGGTCCCTGCTGCTCATCGCCGCGCCTTCGGTGACACCCGACGGCTGGCCGGTGGGCCCACGGCGATGGATCCTGCGGGCCGCCATCGTCGACACCGTGGTGCTGTGCCTGGCACAGATCGTCACCCAGTGGGGCTCCGACTTCGGTGGACGACCCCTGCCGAATGGCGCGTACTACCGCGCCGCTGACGTCACCCTGAGCTGGGCCAGCAAGGGCCAGTGGGCGCTCGGCGTCGCCGCTGTGCTGGGACTGGCGGTGGGCACTCTGCGCGCTCCCGATCCCGCCGTGCGCCGTCAGACCCGGCTGTTCACGATCGCCGCTGCGCTGCTCGCGGTGCCCGCCATCTCGGTGCTCGGCGCCAGCATCTGGCCGAACGTGAGCTGGCCCGGCGATCAGTGGGAACGCCTGGCAAGCGGCCTGCTGCCCCTCGCCCTGGCGGCGGCCGTGGTGTTCGACCACCTGCTCGACGTGCGCGTCGTGGTACGCCGCGCCGTGCTGTTCGCAGGCCTCACTGCCGTGGGCGCTGGCGTCTACGCATCCCTCACCGGTATCGTCACCGCGGCGATCGACCTGGACGGGAACGTGCAGCGCGCGCTCGCCGCCGGGTTGACCGCACTCGTCCTCATCCCCACCTTCCGTGCGTGGCACGGATGGGTGGACCGGCACATCTACGGCGACACCTCTCGGCCCGAGCGGGTCATCGCCCAGCTCGGCCGCGATCTCGGCGCGGCGGAGAGCTCGCACCGGGCGGTCGAGCGACTCGTGGCGACCCTCCGCGACGCGCTCAAGCTGCCGTACGTGGCCGTCGAGCTCCATCTCGGTCCCGGGCTGCCACCGAAGGCCGCCGCCCAGGCCGGCACGCCGACTGCGCCTACCGAGACCTTCCCCATCCACTATGCCGGTGACCCCGTCGGGCGCCTGGTGGTAGGGCAGCGCACCGCCGCCGAGCCCCTGCGCCCGGCGGAACGTGAGCTGCTGGGTGATCTGGCCGGGCATGTCGGCGTGGTGCTCCACGACGCCCACCTGGAGGCCCAGCTGCGCACCAGCCGCGAGCAGATCGTGCGTGCGCGCGAGGAGGAACGACGACGCTTGCGCGGTGACCTCCACGACGGCCTCGGGCCCACCCTTGCGAGCGTGGCCCTCGGGCTCGACGCTGCCTCGGCGCGTGTGGAGGACCCGGCGCTGGCCGGACTCCTCACCGAGCTCAACAACGAGCTCCACGCCGCGATCGACGACGTTCGCCGCCTCGTGTACAACCTGCGGCCCCCGGCGCTCGATGAGCTCGGCCTGGTGCGGGCAGTCGAGCAGCATGCCCGAGCGGTGCAGGACCGCAGCCCCGGCCTGACCATCACGGTTGACGCCTGTGAGCTGCCGACCCTGCCGGCGGCCATCGAGGTGGCGGCCTACCGGATCACGATGGAAGCGATCAGCAACGTCAGCCGTCACGCCCACGCCCGCACCTGCACCACTCAGCTCATCGTCACCGACGGAGCGCTGTGCGTCGATGTCATCGACGACGGTGTCGGCCTCCCCGCCGACCGGCGCAGCGGGATCGGTCTCACATCGATGCGGGAGCGGGCCGACGAGCTGCAGGGCTCGCTGCTGGTAGAGCCACTCCCCGCCGGAACGCACGTCCGTGCCGTGCTGCCGCTCGAACGGCTGGGCACGGCATGAGCCTCAGCATCGTGATCGCCGACGATCACGCGACCTTCGTGCGCACCCTTACCGTGCTGCTACAGGGGGCCGGATTCGAAGTGGTGGGCACCGCGGGTGACGGCGCAACCGCCGTCGAGCGCTGCCTGGAGCTGCAGCCCGACGTGGTGCTGATGGATCTCAGCATGCCGGTGCTCGACGGGGTCGCAGCGACGGCCCAGCTCGCGGAGTCCGCCCCGCACGTCGGGGTGCTGATGCTGACCATGTTCGAGGACGAGGACTCGCTCGTAGCAGCACTGCAGGCCGGCGCACGCGGCTACCTGGTGAAGGGCGCCCGCCACGACGAGGTGCTCCACGCCATCCGCACCGTGCATCAGGGCGGGTTGATCGTCGGCCCCGGCGTGGCCCGGCGCCTGCGCGCGCTCGTCCACCACGCCCCGTCGTCCACGACCCGGGAGGCGCTCGGCCTGACCGCCCGTGAGCAGGAGGTGCTGGAGGCGCTGGCGCACGGGCTCGACAACGCCGCCATCGCCCGTCGGCTGCATCTGGGCGAGAAGACGGTGCGCAACTACGTGTCGATGATCTTCGCCAAGCTCCACGCGTCGAGCAGGGCCGAAGCCGTCGCCAAGGCCCGAGACGCCGGCTACGGCCTCCCCCCGTCCTGAGGCCGCCGACGCTCGTCGGGGATCCGAGGAGCCGTGTCTGCGGCCAAGATCGCATCACCGCAAGTGCGGTGCTACTCGATGCGCAGGCCGGAGATGGCGCGGGCGATCACGAGCTGCTGGATCTCGCTCGTGCCCTCGAAGATCGTGTGGATCTTGGCGTCGCGGTGCCAGCGCTCGACGGGGTACTCGCGCGTGTAGCCGTAGCCACCGAGGATCTGGATCGCCTCCTCGGTGACCCACACCGCGACCTCGCTGGCCTTGTACTTCGACATCGAGCCCTCGGCGTTCTTGAACCCGCCGTTGCGGGCCAGCCAGGCGGCCCGCCAGATCAGCAGCCGGGCGGCATCGATCTCGGTGATCATGTTGGCCAGCTTGAAGGCGATGGCCTGGTTCATGATGATCGGCTTGCCGAACGCCTGGCGCTCCTTCGCGTAGTCGAGCGCGTACTCGTAGGCAGCCCGCGCGATACCGAGCGCCTGGGCGCCGACGGTCGGGCGGGTGGCCTCGAAGGTGCTCATCGCCGGCTGCTTCTCGCCGCTGTGGCCCATCTCACGGGCTCGGGCCAGCTTGGCGTCGAGCTTCTCCTTCCCACCGAGCAGGCACCGGCCGGGCACCCGGACGTCGTCGAGCACGACCTCGGCGGTGTGGCTGGCCCTTATGCCGTGCTTCTTGTACTTCTGCCCCTGCGAGAGGCCCTTCGTGCCGGGCGGCACGACGAAGCTGGCCTGGCCCCGCCCCTTCAGTGCCGGGTCGACGGCCGCCACCACGACGTGGACGTCGGCGATGCCGCCGTTGGTGATCCACGACTTGGTGCCGTTCAGCACCCATTCGTCGGTGGCCTCGTCGTAGACGGCCCGGGTGCGCAGGCTGCTCACGTCGCTGCCGGCGTCCGGCTCGCTCACACAGAACGCGCCGAGCTGCACCTTGTCCGGCGTGCCGTAGCACTGCGGCACCCACTCCATGACCTGCTCGGGCGTGCCGTTGCCGCTGATGCCGGCGGCGGCCAGCGCCGAGCCCATGATCGCCAGGCCGATGCCGGCGTCGCCCCAGAACAGCTCCTCGACCGCGACCGGAAGTGTCAGCGCCGTGGGGTCGCTCATGGCGTTGAGCAGGAAGTCCACGCCGTAGAGGCCGATCTTGGCTGCCTCCTGGACGATGGGCCACGGGAACTCCTCGGCCTCGTCCCACTCGTGCGCCGCCGGGCGGATGACCGTCTCGGCGAAGTCGTGGACCCACTTCTGGATCTGGATCTGATCCTCGTTGAGGTTGAGCGAGAACTCTGACATGCCCACAAGTTACCACCGGGTAGTTACCGATCGGTAACCAAGTCTCGTAGCCTTCGGCACACGGGTCGAAGGGACGGAGGGCGCAATGAGGGCCAAGGGGACGGGGATCGCAGTGCTCGTCGCGATCGGGCTGGTCGCGAGCGCGTGCAGCAGCGGCGACGGCACCGGCAGCGACGCCACAGGGCCGAGCTCGCCGGCGGGCACGGAGGCGGCGCCAGCGACCGAGGCGCCCACCACCACCGAGGCACCTGCGGCCACGCCCGCCGACGCCGCGACCCTGGCCGCGGTGCAGGCGGCGCTCGACGGGGCGCCTGCGGGGTGCGACCCGCTCGATGCACGGCAGTGCCTGTTCCCCTACCCCAGCAACGCCTACCTGGCCACCGACGAGACGACCCCCACCGGGCTCCGCGTGGCGATCCCCACCGACGGCACGCCCGCCAACATCGACGGCACGCACGTCGACCCCGCCGAGTGGAACCGCAACGACGGGTTCAGCCCCAGCTCGACGCTGCTCACCTACGTCGAGGATCTCGACCCGTCCGCCCTGCCGCCGTGGACCGATCTCGACGCCTCCCTGGCCGACGACAGCGAGGTCGTGATGGTGGACATCGCCACCGGCGAGCGGATCCCGCTGTGGGCGGAGCCGAACGCCGACGATCCGAACCTCCTCGTCATCCATCCCGCGGTGGTGCTCGGTGAGGGCGCCACCTACGCCGTGGGCCTGCGGGGGCTGGTGCACAACGACGGCTCCCCGGTCGAGCCGTCGGCGGCCTTCACCGTGTACCGCGACAACCTGACGACCGACCTGCCCGACATCGAGGACCGCCGCCAGCAGATGGAGACGGCACTGACCGCGCTCGCCGCCGCCGGGGTCGACCGCTCCGAGCTGCAGCTGGCGTGGGACTTCACCGTCGCCAGCACGGAGAACATCACCGCCCGGGTGCTGCACATGCGCGACGAGACGCTCACCGAGCTCGGCGACGCAGCACCGGCGTTCACGGTTTCCGCCGTGGAGGACGCCCCGGACGACGGCGTCGCCCGGCGGGTGACCGGCACCTACACGGTCACGAGCTGGATGACCGGCGACGGCTCGCCCGGCAACCGCCTGAACTACGGCGTCGACACGGCGACCGTACCGGACGCGCTGCCCGAGCCGAACGGCACCCTCCAGGCCACGTTCCAGTGCGACATCCCGGTCAGCGTGGTCGAGGGGACGACGCCCGCCCACCTGGTGCAGTACGGCCACGGGCTGCTCGGGAGCGAGCGCCAGGTCGGGTCGGGCAACATCCGTGACTTCGCGACGGCGTGGGGCAACGTCACCTGCGCCACCAAGTGGGCCGGCATGAGCGAGGACGACGTCCCGAACGCCGTGACCGCGCTCCAGGACTTCTCCAACTTCCCGACGATGGCCGACCGGATGCAGCAGGGGATGATCAACCAGATCGTCCTCGGCCGGCTGATGACCAACCCACAGGGCTTGGCGTCCCACCCGGCGTTCCAGTGGGCCGACGGGACGCCGCTCATCGACACCGGCGCCCTCTACTACGACGGCAACAGCCAGGGCGGCATCATGGGGATCGCCCTCGCCGCGCTCTCGCCGGACTTCGAGCGGGCAGTCCTCGGCGTGCCCGGCATCAACTACAGCCTGCTCCTGCCGCGCTCGATCGACTTCGACGAGTACGAGGTCGTGATGGTGCCCGCCTATCCGGACCCCGTCGACCGGGCGTTGATCCTGTCGCTCATCCAGATGCTGTGGGACCGGGGCGAGGGTGCCGGCTACGTCCACCACGTCACCGACCAGCCGCTCCCCGGCACGCCGGAGAAGGAGGTCCTGATGCACGTGGCGTTCGGCGATCACCAGGTGACGGAGCTGTCGGCGTTCATCGCCGCCCGCACCATGGGGGTGCCGATCCACCGCCCGGTCACGGTGGCCGGCCGCAGCCAGGAGGTGGAGCCGGGCTGGAACCTGGAGACGCTCACGTACCCGTCCGACGGCTCGGGGATCATCATGTGGGACAGCGGCGCAGCACCGATCCCGTTCGAGGCCGTCGTGCCGAGCGAGGGGCGCGACCCCCACAGCGACCCCCGCAGCGACCCCGACGTGCAGCGTCAGAAGGGCGAGTTCCTCTTCAACGGCTCGATCATCGACGTCTGCGCGGCCACCGCCTGCCCCGCCGACCCGTCCGACTGACCGTTCTGGGCCTGGCTGGTAGCGCTCAGCGCTACTTCCTGGGACCAGAACGGGAGGGGCTCGGTCAGGTGACCGGGATGGCCAGCAGGGCCGGGGCGATGGTCTCGTAGATGAGGTTCGCGCCGGGCTTGTAGACGTGCACGCCGTCCCAGCGGTACGCCACGTCGGTGGCGATCGCCTCGTCGGCGCACCAGGCGTCGGGGCCCTCGACGAACGTGACGGCGCCGGGGTTCGCCGCCGCCGCCTGGCGCAGCAGCTGGTTCACGTGGGCGATCCGACCGTCGTCGGCACGCTCGGGCAGCGGTGGGACCCCGGCGCCCTCCGCCTCGACCGGGCGCATGCACGCCGCCTCCAGCAGCGCCACCTGGCTGCCGGCCCCCACCAGCGCGTCGATGCCCTGCTGCAGCTGCGCGAGGTAGTGCGTGTCGAACGCGGGCGAGCCGAACGCGAGCGTGGTCCCGTCGTCGAGCTCCAGGTCGAACACGTCCCACGCGCCGAGAACCACCAGTGCCACGTCGGCGCCCTGTGCGGCGGTCGCCCACTCCTGTGCCCAGCCCGCGCAGTCGTCGAACGAACGGTTGAAGCTCGACCGGGCGCTGACGACCGAGCCACCGTCGAACACGCCGCACCCCTCGACCGAGCCATCGGTCACCGCGAACGTCGACTCGATCCCGTCCGGGAGGTTGATCGCCAGCGAGTGGGCCTGGGAGTCGCCGACCACCACGACCGAGCGCGGGAGCACTGCGGCAGTGACCGGTGGCGCGGCCGCGGCCGACGTCGCCGGGGCCGCGGCGGCCACCGCAGGCGCACCGACGGCGCTGGCATCGAAGGCCACCGCCGTGTCGTCCTTGGCCACGTCGAAGGTGGGCGCCGTCCACAACCGGGCGCCGAGGGCGAACACCAGCACCACGGCCGCGGTGGCGAACAGCGAGGTCGCTCGCAGGAACTCCCGGCGGTGCTCGCCCTGCGCCACCCGCATCCCGGCGAACCACCGGCCGATGACCCCCTTGCGGACCGGTGTCTCCACGAACCGGTAGGACAGCTCCGACAGCACGACCGCCACGAGCATCGCCGGCCAGAACCGCACGGCCGGGTCGGCGCGCACGTCCATGAACACGAAGATCGGCCAGTGCCACAGGTACAGCCCGTAGCTGCGCTTGCCCATCTCGACGAGCATCCGCTCGCTCATCACCCGACGGAACCACCGGGCCCCCGGGTGCACGACGGCGGCGATCGCCACCACCGACAGCACCGACACCACCAGCATCCCGCCCCGGTACACGAACGCCGACGTCACTCGGACCGGCACGAACATCATCAGGAGGCCGGCGACGGCGGCGAACCCGGCGGCATCGAGCCACGGCAGGTCGCGCCGCGCGGCACCGGCCCACCGCCACGGCTTCCACACGAACGCGGCCGCGGCACCGAGCAGCAGTCCGCTGGCCCGGGTGAACGTGGAGAGGTACAAGAAGTTGGTGCGGCCGGCGTCGGCGGCGTCGAAGGCGAGCGCCATCACGAGGTTGATGCCGAGCACCACGGCGACGAGCGGTGCGAACAGGCCCCGCCCGCCGTCGGTGCGCTTGCGCATCAGGGCCACGAAGACGAGCGGCCAGATCAGGTACCACTGCTCCTCGACGGCGAGGGACCACAGGTGTCGCAGCAGCGGAGGGTCGGCCGGCGCGAAGTAGGGGACGTCGGTGAAGAACACCTGCCACCAGTTCGAGACGTAGAACACGGCCGCCAGCACGTCGTGGCGGAGCTGCGCCAGGTGCTCGTCGCCCCAGAACGTCGCCCACACGCCGACGGCGAGGAGCATCGTGAAGAGGGCGGGCAGCAGGCGCCGGCCCCGCCGCAGCCAGAACTGGCCGAGCGCGATGCGGTCGTCGCGGCCCCACTCCTCGAGCAGCAGCGACGTGATGAGGAAGCCGCTCACCACGAAGAAGACCTCGACCCCGAAGAACCCGCCGTGCATCCACTCGAACCCGGCGTGGTAGAGCATCACCGCCACGACCGAGATCGCCCGCAGCCCGTCGAGGCCCGGCTGGTAGCCCATCTTGGGCGTGCCCGCAGAACGGGGCTGGCCCGGCGAGCGGGTGGGCACGCTCTCGAGGTCGGCGAGGCGCGCCAGCGCGGGAGCATCGACGGTGGCGGTCACGTTCCCGTCATTGTCACATCCGGCGGGGTGCGAGCGCCGTCATCGCGTCCCGGCGTGCGGTCCGGGTGCCACAGCACCAAGAGCGCGAGCGACACCCCGCACAGCCCGGCGGCGACCAGGTAGGGCGCAGGGATCCCGACCGCGTCGAACAGCGCGCCGGCGACGACGGGGCCGCCGACCCGGGCGAAGGCGTACGCGGACTGCTGGAAGCCGAGGGCCTCGCCGCGGCGCTCGTCGCCGGCGCTCGACAGCACGAGTGAGGCGATCGAGGGCGAGGCGAGGCCCTGGCCGACGGCGAGCAGCCCGAGCGCCACCGCCAGCAGCGCCCACGTGGTGGAGCCGGCGAGCACGACGAGCCCGATGCCGGTGAGCGTGAGGCCGCTGCGCAGGAGCCGGCCCGAGCCGAACCGGGCGGTGAGCGGACCGATGAGCATCCCCTGCACGAGGACGGTGACCAGCCCGACCCCCAGGAACACGAACGCCGTGGAGCCCTCGGTCAGGTCGAACCGCTCGGCACCGAACAGCGAGAACGTAGCCTCGAAGCCGGCGAACGCGAAGACCGACACGAACCCGACCACGGCGAGGCGCACGAGCGCGGCCGAGCGGGGACCTGCCGCCGCTCGGGACACCTCGCGCGGGTGGTCGGTCCGCTGGCGCGTCTCGGGCAGGCGCACCGCAGCGGCGATGGCGTTGGCGCCGGCGATCACCGCCGCCAGGTAGAACGGCACGTGGGGGCCGCCGAGCGCGGCGAGGCCGCCGAGCGCGGGGCCCACCACGAACCCGACCCCGAACGCCGCGCCGAGCAGGCCGAGCAACCGGGCCCGCTCCTGTGGCGGCGCCAGGTCCGACACCGCGGCCTGGGCGACGGCCACGCTGGCCCCGGACGCGCCGTCGATGACCCGGCCGAGGAACAGCATCCACAGCGCGCTGGCTGCGCCGGTGATCACGCTGGCGATGGCCGTACCGACCAGCGACACGACGATGACGGGCTTGCGCCCGACCCGGTCCGACAGCCGCCCGAGGATCGGCGAGAACACGAGCTGTGCCAGCGAGAACGCTGCGAACAGCAGGCCAACCTGGAGGCCGCTGGCGCCGAAGCGCTCGGCATAGCGACCGAGGATGGGCACCACGATGCCGAAGCCGATGAGGTCGATGGCGACGGTCGTCCACAGCGTCCAGAACCCGGGCGGGAGCGGCGGGCGCTCAGATGCGCGGGACGGTCCGTGGTGCACGGCAGACGGCCTCGATCACCCACGCCGGACGCGGGTGCCCTCGCGGGTGGTCTCGACCACGTAGCCCGCGGCCTGCAGCTCGGCGCGAATCGCGTCGGCGGTGGCGAAGTCCTTGGCGGCGCGCGCTGCGTCGAGCTCGGTTCCACGCGCCGCCACCTCGGCCGGCACGTCGGCACCGCCCTGGAGGGTGAGGCCGACGGCCGTGCACATCTCGACCACCGCGGCCGCCAGCGACGACGCCGTCGCCCGGTCGCCGGCGTCGAGCGCGGCGTTGGCCCGGCGCACCGTGTCGAACAGCAGCGCCGTCGCCCTGGGCGTGTCAAGGTCGTCGTCCATGTGGGCCCGAAACTGCTCGAGCACCTCGGGGTCCGGGGTCGCCGGGTCGAGCCCGGCGGTGCGCGCTGCGAACGCGTCGAGCCCGGCGAGCGCCTTGACGGCGGCGTCGACGTTGTCCTGGACCACGGTGACCGGCGAGCGGTAGTGCGACTGGAGCAGCACCATCCGGTAGGCGCGTGGGTCGTAGTGCTCGAGCAGGTCGAGCAGGTTGTGCACGTTGCCGAGGCTCTTCGACATCTTCTCGCCCTCGGCGTCGACCACGAAGCCGTTGTGCATCCAGTGGTTCGCGAACCGCTTGCCGAGCGCCACCGCCTGGGCCCGCTCGTTCTCGTGGTGCGGGAACTTCAGATCCATACCACCGCAGTGCAGGTCGAAGCCCTCGCCGAGCAGCTCGAGGCTCATCACCACGCACTCGCTGTGCCAGCCGGGGCGCCCCTCGCCCCACGGTGACGCCCAGGCGGGCTCGCCCGGCTTCGACGGCTTCCACAGCGCGAAGTCGGCCGGGTGGCGCTTGTGCTCGGCGCCGTGGACCTCGCGGTCGCCGCCGCCGGCGAGCATGTCGTGGATCGACTGGTGGGAGAGCATCCCGTAGTCGGGCACCGACTCGACCGCCAGGTAGACCCCGGTGTCGGTGATGTACGCGTGGCCGCGCTCGATCAGCGTCTCGATCATCTCGACCATCTGCGGCACGTACTCGGTGGCGTGGGGGATGTCGTCGGGTCGAGCCACGTTGAGCCGTCCCATGGCGTCGAACCACACTGCCTCGCACCGGCTCGTGATCTCCTGCCAGGGGCGGCCCTCTCGCTCGGCCCGCTCGATGATCTTGTCCTCGATGTCGGTGATGTTCGACACCAGGCGCACCTTCAGGCCCGTCCAGCGCAGGTAGCGGACGAGCACGTCGTACACCAGCGTCGCCCGGCCGTGGCCCAGGTGCGGTGGGGCGTACACGGTGGGCCCGCAGAGGTAGATGCTCACCGTGCCGGGCTCGCGCAGGGCGAGCTCACGAACCTCCTGGGTCGCGGTGTCGTACAACCGGAGCATGAGGAGCCAGCCTACGGCCGCGTACCCTGTGCGCCCTATGGCGACGATCCCCGACAAGCCGACCCTCGACGGTCTCGAAGCCCGCTGGATCGACACCTGGCAGGACACGGGCGTGTACCGGTTCGACCGCTCACGTGACCGGGACCAGGTCTTCGCCATCGACACGCCGCCGCCCACGGTGTCCGGCTCGCTCCACATGGGCCACGTGTTCAGCTACACCCACACCGACGCCGTGGCCCGCTTCTGGCGGATGCACGGCAAGGCCGTGTTCTACCCGATGGGCTGGGACGACAACGGCCTGGCCACGGAGCGGCGCGTGCAGAACTACTTCGGGGTGCGCTGCGACCCCCACGAGCAGTACCGGCCCGGCTTCGAACCCCCGTACCGGGGGGACCCGCCCAAGGACCACCAGGCGATCCCGGTGTCACGGCCAAACTTCATCGAGCTGTGCGAGGAGCTGGTCGAGACCGACGAGCGGGTGTTCGAGGAGATCTTCCGCCGCCTCGGGCTGTCGGTCGACTGGAGCCTGCTCTACACGACCATGGACGAGGCGTCCCGGCGGGCCAGCCAGCGGGGCTTCCTGCGCAACCTGGCCAGGGGCGAGGCGTACAGCCAGGAGGCGCCGACCCTCTGGGACGTCGACTTCCAGACCGCGGTGGCCCAAGCCGAGCTCGAGGACCGGGAACGACCCGGCGCCTACCACCAGCTCGCGTTCCACCGCACCGGCGGCGGTGGCGACGTGGTGATCGACACCACCCGTCCGGAGCTGCTGGCGGCGTGCGTCGCACTGGTGGCCCACCCCGACGACGAGCGCTACCAGGCGCTGTTCGGCGCCACGGTCACCACCCCGCTGTTCGGCGTGGAGGTGCCCGTCGTCGCCCACGAGCTGGCCCAGCCGGACAAGGGCACCGGCATCGCCATGATCTGCACGTTCGGTGACCTCACCGACGTGATCTGGTGGCGAGAGCTCCAGCTGCCCACGCGAGCCATCGTCGGTCGCGACGGGCGGCTGCTGGCCGAGCCGCCGGCCGGCATCGACTCCCCCAGCGGCCGCGCCGCCTACGCCCAGGTCGCCGGGCTCACCGCCAAGCAGGCCCAGAACCGCTCCGTCGAGCTGCTGCGCGAGTCGGGTGAGCTCCTGGGCGAACCCCGCCCGATCACCCACCCGGTGAAGTACTACGAGCGCGGCGAGCGACCGCTCGAGATCGTGACCAGCCGCCAGTGGTACATCCGCAACGGCGGGCGCGATCCGGAGCTGCGCCTCGAGCTGCTCGAGCGCGGCACGCAGCTGGCCTGGCACCCCGAGCACATGCGCCATCGCTACGACAACTGGGTCGAGGGGCTCAACGGCGACTGGCTCATCAGCCGCCAGCGCTACTTCGGGGTGCCGTTCCCGGTGTGGTACCCGCTCGACGAGCACGGCCAGCCCGACTACGACCACCCGCTCCTGGCAACCGAGGACCGCCTGCCGGTGGACCCCTCCACCGACGTGCCCGACGGGTTCACGCCCGACCAGCGCGACCAGCCGGGTGGGTTCACGGGCGACCCGGACGTGATGGACACGTGGGCGACGTCGTCGCTCACCCCTGAGATCGCGGGGCGATGGGAGGACGACCCCGACCTGTTCGCCCGGGTCTTCCCGATGGACCTGCGCCCGCAGGCCCACGACATCATCCGCACATGGCTGTTCTCCACCGTGGTACGGGCGAACTTCGAGTTCGGGTCCGTGCCGTGGCGGCACGCCGCGCTGTCGGGGTGGATCCTCGACCCTGACCGCAAGAAGATGTCGAAGTCCAAGGGCAACGTGGTCACGCCCATCGAGCTGTTCGAGCGCTACGGCAGCGACGCCGTGCGCTACTGGGCGTCGTCGGCCCGCCCGGGGGTCGACGCCGCGTTCAGCGAGGAGCAGATGAAGGTCGGGCGCAAGCTCGCCACGAAGCTGCTCAACGTCACCCGCTTCGTTCTCGGCTTCGGGGAACCGCCGGCAGGAACCACGGTGATGGACGCCGTCGACCGGGCCATGCTGGCCCGCCTGTCGGAGGTGGTGGCCGATGCCACGGCAGCGTTCGAGGCGTTCGACTACGCCCGCGCCCTCGAGCGCACCGAGGCGGTGTTCTGGTGGTTCTGCGACGACCACGTCGAGCTGGTCAAGAGCCGCGCCTACGGCAGCCGAGGCGATGCCGCGGCGGCATCGGCGCGAGCCGGGCTGCGCAGCGGGCTGTCGGTGCTGCAGCGCCTGCTCGCCCCCTTCCTGCCCTTTGCCGCCGAGGAGGTCTGGAGCTGGTGGCAGGAGCGTTCGGTGCACATCGCCGCGTGGCCCACGGTGGCCGAGCTCGACGCCGCGGGTGCAGGCGACGACCCCGACCTGCTCGACGCCGTGAGCGAGGTGCTGGCGCAGGTCCGCCGGGCCAAGACGGAGGCCAAGCGCAGCCAGCGCTCTGCCGTGGCCGAGCTGATCGTGACCGGTCCGGCGCGGGCCCTCGAAGCGGTGGAGCTGGGCCTGCACGACCTGCGCGACGCCGGCACCCTGAACGAGGTGCGCCTGGTGACGAGCGACACCCCGCTGTCGTGCGTGGTGACGCTGGCCGACGAGACCACCGGCTGATCGGGCGGTAGCGTCTCCGGACGTCATGTCCGAGCCCGACCAGAGCGCCCCGACCGACCAGGCGGTCGAGCAGCTGGCGCCCCCCGCCGCCCGCCGCCGGGCTCGACGCTCGTGGCCACAGCGCTTCGTGCTCGGGTTCAACGTGCTGGCAGCGCTGGCGTGCTTCGGCACGGCGCTCGGGCTGTACTACGCCAACGAGCGGGTCGGCGACCGCAAGGTGGTGACGATCGAGCACGCCGAGCCGGTGCCGGGCGAGCTGTTCACGGCGCCGGGATCGGTCCCGGTCACCGACGACACGGCAGGGGACGACGCGCCCGTCGACGTCGCAGCGGCCAACTTCCTCATCACCGGCGCCGACAACGGCGACTGCGTGGAGCAGGGCGACCTGCCGGACGCCGACGTCGGCGATCGGACCGGCCTCGGCGAGCGCAGCGACACGATCATGGTCATCCGGGTCGACCCGGCCACCAACCAGGCGGCGGTGCTGTCGTTCCCTCGCGACCTGTGGGTGCGCATCGGCGGTGGCAGCCGCAAGAGCCGGATCAACTCCGCGTTCGACCGCAACGACCCGAGCCGCCTGGTGCAGACGATCGAGCTCGAGTTCGGCATCCCGATCGACCACTACATCAACGTCGACTTCTGCGCGTTCAAGGAGATCGTCAGCGCCGTCGACGGGGTGCGGGTGCCGTTCCCCTACGCGGTGCGCGACAAGGGCACGGGGCTCTCCATCCCGCAGGCGGGCTGCTACCCGCTGGGCCCCGACGAGGCCCTCGACTACGTGCGCTCCCGGAAGTACGAGTACCTCGACCCGGCCACGGGCACGTGGAAGCAGGACCCGACCAGCGACTTCGGGCGCATCGCCCGCCAGCAGGACTTCATCCGCCGGGCGCTGCAGAAGGCCCTCGACAAGGGCGCACGCGACCCTCGGGTCGCCAACCAGCTGCTGAACGCGGGCCTGAAGTACGTCATCACCGACGATGGCCTGACGATCGGGAGCCTCCTCGACTTCGCCCGGGCCATGAAGAACCTCGACCCGGCGACGATCCACACGTACACGGTCGAGAGCGAGCGGGCGATCATCTCCTCCAACGATGTGCTGCTCCCCCGCCTGGAGAGCGACAACATGGAGGCGATCCTGGCCGTGTTCCGCGGTCAGGCCCGCCTGGCCGACGCGCCGGAGCAGGCGGCCACCACGCCGATCACCACCACGTCGACCTCGTCGACCTACACGACGCTGGCGCCCTCCCGCACCACGGTCGGCACCCCCGGCCCCTCGGCTCCCGCCACCACGTCCACGACCTCGGCGCCCACGACCACGACCTCCACCCTGCCGACGGTCGTCGCCGAGGAGAACCAGCAGGGCATCGTCCCCCCGCCCGACCTCTCCTGCCGCTGACCCCCTCCGTTCTGGCAGCACGCGGTAGCGCTCAGCGCTACTTCCTGGGACCAGAACGGGAGGGCGGTCAGGTGTCGAGGGCGCGGGTGAGGGCGTCGGCGACGTCGGAGGGTCCGCGCACGGTGGCGAGGCGGGCGCCGACGGCGTCGGCGAGGGCTCGGGCCTCGTCGGCGTCGCCGGCCGGGGCCACGATCACCAGCTCGTCGAGGCCGCGGGCTGCGGCGGCGGCGTCGCCGGGGACGGTGGCCCGGCAGTCCGACAGCAGCACGGCCATCCGGCGCCCGGCCCGGCTGCGGGCCAGCTGCTCCTGCGCCGCGCGCAGCGCGCCGGCGACGTCAGTGGTGCCGAAGCCGCGCAGCGCCAGCACGTCGGTGACGACCCGCTCGCTCGGCTTGGGGACGTCCTGCGACTTGGCCGCGACCACGTCCTTGGCGAACGCCAGCACGCTGTAGTCGTCCGGCGTCCGGCAGGCGACCGCTGCCGCCGCCACCGCCGCCGTGGCCAGCGGCTGACCACCCATGGAACCGCTGCGGTCGACCAGCAGGCACAGGGCCAGGCCGGGGCGACGCCAGCCGCGCACCCGCAGGCGCTCCGGATCGACCGCGCCGCCACGCGCTCGCGCCTCGGCGAGCGCGTCCATGCTGGCGTCGAGGTCGAGGTCACCACCGTCGGGCCGGTAGGCCTGCTCGACGATGCGCCCGATGCCGCGCCGGCGCGTGGGTCCTCGCCGGGCGATGTCCAAGAACAGCCGGCCGGCCAGGCGCCGGGCGAGCTCGCGCAGCGCCGGGTCGGTCGCCCCGGTGAGGTCTGCCAGCAGCGCCAGCGCCTCGTCCGGGTCCTCGGCCATGGCGTCGCCGAGGGCGGCTTCGTCGAGCATCCCGACCTCGGGCGACACCTGCTCGAAGCGCTCGTGGCGGCTCAGGTCGCGCCGGCTCTGCGTGCGCCGCCCGGCCTCGGCGACGGCGGCGTCGGCGTCGTCGCCCTCGGCCACCCGCGGCGGGGTCAGGGGGTGCTGGCCGCCCCGACCGGGGCCGCTGCTTTTCCCTCGTTGCCGGCAGCATCGGTCGGGCCGAACACCTCCTGCCACAGCTCGGTCACGATCTCCTCGGCGGTGCGGGTGGCGCCCTCACGAAGCCGGACCCGACCCGACAGCGCGACCAGCGCCGCATCGAGCCCCACGGCGGGGTCGTCGATTGGCCGGCCGCGCAGCTCCGCCAGCGACGACGCGACCTTGGCGGCGTCGATCGCCCCGCGCACGGACGAGCCGACCCGCAGCTCGGGGTGCGAGCGCGTGCGGCGGACCAGCTCGACGAGCCGGCCGATCCACGCCGGGTCGGCCGCTACCTCGGCGGCGGCATGGGTGACGATCGCGGCCTCCTCGGCTGCGCCCTGGTAGCCGACCGCCAGACGGCACACCCGGTCGTAGACCGCGCTGGAGATGCGGGCCGTGCCGACCGCGTCGAAGGGGTTCATGGCCGCCACCAGCCGGAACCCCGCTGCCGCGCCGACCCGCCCGAGGCGGGGCACGTGCAGCTCTCCCTCGCTCATCACGGTGATGAGCACGTTCAGCGTCTCCTCGGGGATCCGGTTGATCTCCTCGACGTACAGCAGCGAGCCGTCGCGCATGGCGGTGACGAGCGGCCCGTCGACGAACACCTCCGGGTCGTAGCCGTCGGTCATCACCCGGGCGGGGTCGAAGTGACCCACCAGGCGGGCCGGTGTCAGCTCGGCGTTGCCCTCGACGAACTCGAAGCCCAGTCCGAGCTCGGTCGCCACGGCGCGCAGCAGGGTGGACTTGCCGGTGCCCGGCGGACCCTCGAGCAGGACGTGGCGGTCGGCGTCGAGGGCCGCCAGCACCAGCTCGAGCTCGCGGTGGCGCCCGACGACCTGTGTGGCGAGCCGGTCGAGGGCGGCCCGGTCGGTCATGTCAGTCGTAGACGATGACGCCGCGGATGTTCTCCCCGGTGCGCATCGCCTCGTACCCGTCGTTGATCTCGTCGAGGCGGTAGGTGCGGGTGATCAGCTCGTCGAGCAGCAGCCGGCCCTCGCGGTAGAAGCCGAGCAGGCGCGGGATGTCGACGGCGGGGTTGACGCTGCCGAAGATCGTCCCCTTGATCTCCTTGTTCCACATGGCCACCTCGAACAGGTTGATGGCGGCGTGGGTCTGGGTCATCGGTGCGACGGCGGTGACGACGACGGTGCCGCCCTTGCCGGCGAGGGAGATCCCCTCCTGCAGCAGCTCGCCGTACATCACCCCTGGCGTCATGATCACCTTGTCGGCGAGCTGGCCCCAGGTGAGCTCGGCGACGGCGGGCATCGCCTCGGCCATGCTCGCGAACGTGTGCGTCGCACCGAACTCCATGGCCTTCTCGCGCTTGAACTCCAGCGGGTCGACGGCGATGATCCGGCTGGCACCGGCCATGCGGGCCCCCTGGATGGCGTTCATGCCGATGCCGCCGGCCCCGACGACGACCACGGTGTCACCGACGTCGACCGCGGCCCGGCTGCAGGCCGACCCCCACCCGGTGGCCACGCCACACGACACGAGCGCCACGGCGGTGAGCGGCAGGTCGGGATCGACCTTGACGACAGATGGCTCGGCGACGCACGCGTACTCCGAGAACGTCCCCAGCTTGGCCATCAGGGTGAGGGGCTTCCCATCGACAGCGTGACGGCTGGTGCCATCGGTGATCATCCCGCCGACCAGCGTGCCGATGCTGTTGTCGCACAGGTTCTGGCGGCCGGTGCGGCAGTAGCGACAACGACCGCAGCTCGGCACGAAGCTGGCGGCGACGTGGTCACCGGGCGCCACCGTGGTGACACCGGGGCCGACCTCGACCACCACGCCGGCGCCCTCGTGCCCGCCGATGAACGGGAAGAAGTCGGTGACGCCCATGAGCTCCATCATCTCGGGGGGCGGGACCATGTCGCCGGTGACCATGTGCTCGTCGCTGTGGCACATGCCGGCGGCCTTCCACTGGACCAGGACCTCACCGGCCTTGGGCGGATCGACGTCGATCTCCTCGATCTTCCACGGTTGGTTGACCCCCCACAGCACCGCAGCGCGCGCCTTCATGGCATTCCCCCGAGACGAGTTGGTGTGACCGAAACCTAGCGACGCCACGGGACCGCGGCGAATCGGACCCCCGACGCTCGAACTGTCGTTCGAACAAGCGATCTGCCTGGAGCTGGATCGATCGCTCGCCTGTCGCTGTGAACGAACATCCAGCGGAGCACCACATCGAAGCAGCTTCAAGGTAAGTTGACAAGGTGGATCCGGTGATCTTGCAGTCCGCCCGCAAGCACCAGATCTCCGATGACGACATGTTGCACGCCTACCGACACCCGATTCGAGTGTTCGACCTCGACGACCTCACCATGCTCGTCGGCGCCGATCAGGCCGGGCGGATGCTCGAGATCGGCGTCGCCCATTCCGAGGGCATCGACTTCATCATCCACGCCTTGCCCGCCCGAGCCAAGTTCCTGGAGACCTGAGATGCCCCGATCGATCCAAGAGATCCTCGATCACGCCGACGAGCTCGCGAAGCGATTCGAGGAGTACGACCCCCAGCCCGGCGACGAGCGACCGGTCGAGGAGTACTTGATCCAACGCGCCGCGATCGCCCGGGCTCGCAGCGAGCGTCAGGTCGTCGAGGCCGTCACCGCCGCCCGTAGCAAGGGTCTGTCGTGGCAGCGCATCGGTGAGCTGCTCGGGACGTCCGCTCAGGCTGCCCAACAGCGCTACGGGCATCTCGTCGAGACCGGTTGACTCACCGCCATCATCGAGCGGCGCAGCGCCAGGACACCACGCGCTCGACGTGGCGGTGGTGCGTCCGGGCTTCGCGCACGAGCCCCGGCTAGCCGGCAGCGTCCGCTGCACTGAGCCGACAAGCGGAACCCTCCGACGGTGACTCGGCGTGCAGGTCAAGGACGTCGCCCGGCGCCAGGGAGAACTCGACTTCGCAGGACGCCGACTCGAACAACTTCAGATCGAGGATTGCCGCATCCAGGTCGTCGCCGTTCAATTCAGCGCACGAGATGTCATTTGTACATGCGTAGAGCGTGACGGTGGCAACCATCGCGCCTTCCGGCGCAGCCACCTCGACCGGACCGGCCGCAAGGATCCCGTCCTCGTAGTTGAGTTCGGCGACTGCGATCTTGCGGACGCACTCGGTCTGATCCGGGCGTCGCAACTCGAGCACTGCGATGTTCTCGTGGTCGCCGCGGATCGGCCCCCTCGCCGTCGCCCGTACCGTCGCTTCACCTTCACCGCATCCAGCCGACGCGGTCGACGCGATCGGAGCATCGCGCGATGACGCTGTCATCGCCGGGCCGTCATCTCCGGAACAAGCGGACGCGGCAACCCACACGAGCGCGAGATACCAACCCCGCATCACTCGATCCTACGGTCGATCGGACACCGCTCTCAGTCGTAGAGCAGCACGCCCCGGATGTTCTCGCCGTCGCGCATCGCCCGGTAGCCCTCGTTCACGTCGTCGAGCGCGTACGTGCGGGTGACGAGCCCATCGAGGTCGAGCTGGCCCTCGCGGTAGAGCCCGAGGAGCTTGGGGATGTCGGCTCGCGGGTTGCCGGACCCGAACAGGGACCCGACGACCTGCTTCTCCATGAGCGTGACGTCGAGCAGGCTCACCGACGCCGACATCTCGAGCGCCGGGTGGATGTTCGTGACGACGACCCGACCCCGCTTCGACGCCAGCGCCAGCGCCTCGCCGAGGACCTCGCCGCTGCCGACGCCCATGGTCATGAGGACCTTGTTGGCCATGGTGCCCCACGTGATGTCGGTGATGAGCGGCAGGGCCTCGGCCATGGACGACGCCGTGTGGGTGGCGCCGAACTCCATCGCCTTCTCGCGCTTGAACTCCACCGGGTCGATGGCGACGATGCGCTTCGCACCGGCCAGCTTGGCGCCCTGGATGGCGTTGGCGCCGATGCCGCCGACGCCGACCACGGCCACCGTGTCGCCGGGCCCGACCTCCGCCGCGTAGACCGCGCTGCCCCAGCCGGTCACCACGCCACAGCCGAGGAGGCAGGCCCGATCGAGCGGCACGTCCGGCTCGATCTTGATGCAGCTGGCCTCGTTGACCACGGTGTGGTGGGCGAACGTGCCGAGCAGGCACATCAGGCCGAGGTCCTCGCCGCGGGCGTGGTGGCGCGCCGTGCCGTCGGTGATCTGACGCCCGAGGCCGAGCAGGGCCCCGAGATCGCAGAGGTTCTGGTGGCCGGTGCTGCAGCTCGGGCACCGCCCGCACGACGGGATGAACCCGAACACCACGTGGTCGCCGGGCGCCAGCCAGCTCACGCCGGCGCCGACCTCTTGCACCACGCCGGCGCCCTCGTGGCCGCCGATGATCGGTAGGGCGAAGGGGAGGTCGCCGGTGACCAGGTGCTCGTCGCTGTGGCACATGCCCGACGCCGCCAGCTTGACGAGCACCTCACCCGGCCCGGGTGGGTCGAGGTCGATCTCCTCGACGCTCCAGTCGGCTCCGACCTCCCACAGCACTGCTGCCTTCGTCTTCACGCGTCCACCCCCGGGTCTCGGTTCAACGGCCGCACACTACCGACCCGCGAGGAGGGCGGGTGGCGGCTGGTCGGTGACGAACGAGAGGTGCTGCACAGCGCGCGTCATCGCCACGTACAGCAATCGCGCCCCCCGAGCGGTGCCGTCGAGCACCCGGCGCCGATGTCGGCGTGCCAGCGGTCGGGCGCCACCACCCGGAGCCCCTCCCGGCGCCGGTTCAGCGGGGCCCGACCATCGAGCGCGGTGTCGATCCACTGCCGGAGCTCGTCGGCGGCGCCCTGCGGGTCGACGCGCTCGAAGCGCTCGATCATGGCGTCCCGGCAGGCGCGGGCGAACGCCAGCCGCTCGCGCTCGTCGTCGAGCTCGGGGAACGGGGGCAGTGCCGCATCGCCCATGGGGACCGGGCAGCCTATGGCGCCGTGGCGATCCGGGGGTCCGGCGCCTACAGTTCCAGCCATGGAGGAACCGACCAGCACCGACATCCACGAGCCCGCTGCGCCGACGGTCGGCGAGCCCGAGGCGGTCATCGAAGAGGAGCTCCTCGTCGAGGAGATCTCCATCGACGGCATGTGCGGGGTGTACTGATCACCACCATGCCGGTCGAGCTCGACCGCCCCTACGAGCTGCACCCGCAGGTGTCCCTCCGGCCCGAGCCGTTCGGCGCGCTCGCCTATCACCACGGGAACCGCCGGCTCGTCTTCATGAAGCACCCCGACGTGGTGGCCGTCGTCCGCGCACTCGACGGGCACGGCGACCTGGCCGGTGCGCTGCAGGCAGCCGGCGTCGAGCGCGACCGCTGGCCCTCGTTCGTCGCCGCGCTGTCGTCGCTGCAGTCCTCGGAAATCGTCCGTGAGCGCGCTGGTTGACCAGCTCAAGGGTGGCCTCGACGCCCCCATCTGCCTGACCTGGGAGCTGACGTACGCTTGCAACCTGCAGTGCGTGCACTGCCTGTCGTCGTCGGGACGGCGCGACCCGCGGGAGCTCACCACCGCCGAGGCCGCCGGCTTCCTCGACGAGCTGCGTGACCTGCAGGTGTTCTACGTGAACATCGGCGGCGGCGAGCCGATGGTGCGGCGCGACTTCTTCGAGCTGGTGGAGCACGCCGTGGCCAACCGCATCGGCGTCAAGTTCTCCACCAACGGTGCGTTCATCGACGCCGCCGCCGCGCGCCGGCTGGCGGCCACCGACTACCTCGACGTGCAGATCAGCATCGACGGGGTGGACGAGGCCACGAACGACGCCGTGCGCGGGGTGGGCTCGTACGCGATGGCCCGACGGGCGATGGACCACCTGGCTGCCGCCGGGTTCGGGCCGTTCAAGATCTCGGTGGTCGTCACCCGCCACAACGTCGACCAGCTCGATGGGTTCGCCGCCCTCGCCGACGCCTACGGCGCGCAGCTGCGCGTCACCCGGCTGCGCCCGAGCGGTCGAGGCGCCGACACGTGGCACGAGCTGCACCCGACCAACGACCAGCAGCGCCAGGTGCACCGGTGGTTGCTGGAGCACGGCGACGGGGTGCTCACCGGCGACTCTTTCTTCCACCTCAACGCGCTCGGCGAGTCGCTGCCGGGCCTCAACATGTGCGGCGCCGGACGGGTCGTCTGCCTCGTCGATCCGGTGGGCGACGTGTACGCCTGCCCCTTCGTGATCCACGACGACTTCCGGGCCGGCAACGTGCGCGATCCCGGAGGCTTCACGGCCGTGTGGCGCAACAGCGAGCTGTTCACCGACCTCCGCGGGCCGCAATCCGCCGGCGCGTGCGCCAGCTGTGGCGCCTACGACGCCTGCCAGGGCGGCTGCATGGCCGCCAAGTTCTTCACCGGCCTGCCGCTCGACGGCCCCGATCCGGAGTGCGTGAGCGGCGCCGCCGAGGGTGTGCTCCACGCCGTCGACCGCGCGGCCGCACCCCGACCGGGTGCCGACCACACCCAGCCGGTCACGCTCCGGCGTGGGAGATGATGCGGGCGTGAACCTGCTCGAACCCCTCGCGCTCGGCCCGCTGCGGGCACCGAACCGGCTGTGGTTCGGCCCGCTGGTGACGAACCTGAGCGACGACGACCGGCGACCCAGCGTGCGCGACCGCGCCTTCTACGCCCGCCGCGCTGCTGGTGGGTGCGGCGTGCTGGTGCTCGAGGGCGCGAGCGTGCACGACAGCGACTGGCCGTACGAGCGAGCACCCCTGGCCGAGCGGTGCGTCGACGGGTGGGCGGCCATCGCCGCCGCCTGCCGGCCGCACGGCTCGCTGGTGATCGCCTCGCTCGACCACGCTGGTGGCCAGGGTTCGAGCGCCTACAGCCAGCGACCGCTGTGGGCGCCGAGCCGGGTGCCCGAGGTCGCCACGCGTGAGGTGCCCAAGTGGATGGAGCCGGAGGAAATCGCTGCGGTGGTGGAGGGGTTCGGCGCCGCTGCCAAGCTGGCGGCCGAGGCCGGCCTCGACGGGGTCGAGGTCAACGCCGGCCAGCACAGCCTGGTGCGCCAGTTCCTCTCCGGGCTCACCAACCATCGCAGCGACGAATGGGGCCAGGACCGCACCCGCTTCGCCAGGGACGTGCTCTGCGCGGCGCGCACCGGTCTCGGAACCGGCAGGGTGCTCGGCCTGCGGCTGTGCGCGGACGAGCTGGCGCCGTGGGCCGGCATCACCCCGGAGATGGCGCCGGCCATCGCCGCCGAGCTGGCGAGCTGCGGCGTCGACTACGTGGTGGTCGTGCGGGGCTCCATCTTCTCGGCCGAGAAGACCCGGCCCGACTTCCACGAGCCGGCCGGGTTCAACATCGACGTGTGCCGGGCCGTGCGCCACGCGCTGCCGGCGACCACGGCGGTGGTGCTCCAGGGCTCGGTGGTGGACCCGGCCCAGGCGGAGTGGGCGGTCGGCGACGGGGTGTGCGACGCCGTCGAGATGACGAGGGCCCAGCTGGCCGACCCGGACCTCGGCCTGAAGCTGGCCGGCGCACGGCCCGAGGCGGTGCGACCCTGCACCCGCTGCAACCAGACGTGCCAGGTGCGCGACGCTCGCAACCCCGTCGTCACCTGCGTCCTCGAGCCGACCACGGGCCACGAGACGACCGACGCCGACTGGCACTCGCCCACGACCCGGCCCCGCCACGTGCTCGTGGTGGGCGGCGGCCCGGCCGGGCTGGAGGCGGCTCGCATCGCCGCCAGCCGCGGGCACCACGTCCGTCTGGTCGAGCGCGAGGCGGAGCTGGGCGGCGTGGCCCGAGTGGCTGGGCCAGCCGGCGAGTTCGTGCGCTGGCAGGTCGATGAGTGCCGGCGCCTCGGTGTCCGGCTCATCACGGGCACCGCCGATGCCGTCCCCGACGACGGTGAGCTGGTCATCCAGGCGACGGGCTCCCGGCCCGGCGACGCACCGGTCGAGCTGGTGGACGGCGCCGCGATGGTCGACGTGGTCGAGCTGCGCGCCGGGCGGGCTCACCTTCCCGCCCAGGGCACCGTAGTGGTCTTCGACCCCATCGGCGGTCCGATCGGCGTCGCCCTCGCCGAGGAGCTGGGCGAGCGGGCGGTGCTGGTGACCCAGGACCAGATCGCCGGCAACGAGCTGAGCCGCACCGGCGACCTGGCACCGGCGAACGTGCGCCTGGCCCAGCGCCACGTGCGCGTCGAGCGGCGCACCATCCTGCGCGCCGTCCGCCCGGCCGCGAACGGCGACGGCATCACCGTGGAGGTCGAGGCCCGCTTCACCGGCGAGCGGCGCACCATCGACGCGGCGGCGGTCGTCGACTGCGGGTTCCGTCTTCCCGACGCACCGCTCCCGTTCGCCGACGTCCAAGTCGGCGACTGCCTGGCGCCCCGCACGGTCCACGAGGCGGTGCTCGAGGGGCGCCGCTCGGCGCTGCTGCTCGACCGTCTGTAGCGGCGCGAGCCGGCGCCTCGGAGGATGGCGCGATGCGAATCGGGGTCAGCCTCCCGCCGTTCACGTCGCCCTCGACCCTGGTCGAGATGGCCGCCGCGGCGGAACGCGCCGGCTGGGACGGCGTGTTCGTGTGGGATCACCTGCACTTCGCTCGCTCCATGCGCCTCGACGTGCACGACCCCTGGGTGCTGCTCGGGGCGATGGCGGTCTCGACCCGGTCGGTCCTGCTGGGCACCATGGTCACCCCGCTGGCGCGTCGCCGGCCGCAGGTCGTGGCCAAGCAGGTCGTGACGCTCGACCACCTGAGCGGCGGGCGGGCCGTGCTCGGCGTGGGGCTCGGCGAGCCGGGCGACGAGGAGTTCGCGGCCTTCGGCGACCCCGGCGATGCGAAGGTCCGCGCCGAGCTCCTCGACGAGTTGCTCACCGTGATCGAGCGGCTGTGGAGCGCCGGACCGGTGCGCTTCGACGGCCGCCACCACCACGTCGACGCCGAGCTGCACCCCGCTCCGCTCCAGCGGCCCCGTCCTGCGGTGTGGGTCGCGGGCATGTGGCCGAACCGGGCGCCGCTGCGGCGCGCCGCCCGCTGGGACGGCTACGTGCCGATGGGCACCGAGGGCTTCCTGCCGCCCACCGACGTCGCTGCCGCG
Source organism: uncultured Ilumatobacteraceae bacterium (assembly GCA_964556225.1). Taxonomy (GTDB): domain Bacteria; phylum Actinomycetota; class Acidimicrobiia; order Acidimicrobiales; family Ilumatobacteraceae; genus CAZKVJ01. Next base: position 3,370 of record CAZKVJ010000016.1, on the reverse strand, counting down.
CTCGCCGCGGTGCGCGAGCTCGGCGCCGGTGACCGCTTCGACGTCGTGGCTACCCGAGCGCCGGGCACCGACGCCGCGACGTACGAGGCTGCGGGCGCGACCTGGCTCATCGAGTCGTGCTGGCCGGTCGGCGAGTGGGTGGACCAGCTCGATGCCGTGATCGCGGCCGGGCCGCCCAGACGACCCACTCGGTGAGCCGCTCACACCGGAAGAACGCAGCGTACGCGATGCCGCTCAGCTGGTAGGGGAACGAGATCCACATCAGCGCGGCGACGCCGACGTGGAACCACCACGCCGCCAGCACCCAGCCGGTGCGCCAGCGACGGCCGAGCAGGGCGACGGGCGCGCCGAGCTCGACCACGACGGTGGCGAGGGCCATCGGCGGGAAGATCCAGTCGTAGCGCACCGCCCGAGCGCCGAACGGTGAATGGGCGTCGCCGAGCAGCACCTTGCGCAGGTTGTCGAACGCGACGTGGTTGCGCAGCACGTCACCGGTCAGCCACTCCCCTCCCCCGTTCCTGAGCTTGGTGATGCCGGCGAGGACGTAGGCCACCACGACCGCCAGGCACATCACCCGCACCGGCCAGCCGTACCGACCGTCGATGCCGGACTCCCGGCGGCAGCGACCCGCCCGCGCGTCCAGGGACCAGACGTCGGCCGCTGATGCCACGCCGAGGACCAGGACGTGCGCAGCGACCAGGTGCTCGGTGTGGATGACGTGCCCCCACGACATCCGGAACGTGGTGACGGCCAGGAAGGCCAGCGCGAACGCGGGACCGGTGACGCGCCACCGCCATCCGGCGCTGAAGGCGACACCGAGGGCGATGGTGAGGAGCAGGCCCGCTCGGGCGGTGACGGTGGCCGGTGGATCGGCGAGCGGCACCAGCACCCCGACGGGGTTCCACTGGTGGGTGGGCAGCTCGGCCGACGACCAGAACCCGCCGAGGCGCACCACGAGGAACGCCGTCGCGTACCCGCCGACCAGCAGGCGCAGCGTCGCCAGCCGCTGCGGCGGTGCCGGGCTCAGCAGCCACCCGTCGGCACGGGCGCGTGCGCTCACGACGGCACCTCGCAGCTGGCATGCACGACGCGCTCGAGCGGGGTCCGCTCGCCGTCGAACCACGCCACGGCGTCGAACCGCTCGGTGACGACCTCGACCGTGGTCGCGCCCGCCGGACCGTCGGACGCGACGCGCCCCGCGACCTCTTCGCAGAGCACCTCCGCAGTGCCGGCCCGGACGTGGCGCGAGACGGTGGCCGCCGCCAGGATGACCTCGTCGGTGGCAGCGAGCCGTTCAGGGTCGAGCCGCCACGCCTCGCCGTTCGGCCCGATGGCCACCGCCGTGTCCACGGCCGTCGCGGCGGTGCGCCGGGAGGAGAACATCGGATAGTTGGAGTGCGGGAAGCTGTCGCGCTCGAGCACCAGCGGCGCGACCCCGAGGCCGATCACGACGACCCCCGCGGCCCCCCAGGCCCGCAGCCGCTGCCCCACGGACGCGGACCCTAACCCCCGGTGGCGACAGGGGTCACCTAACCTCGCCGCCGTGACGACGACCGCGGCGCGCCGGCTCGGGCTGTGGGCGGTCGCCGTGGTGGCGGCGCTCGGCCTCGCCCGGGGCGTGGTGGCGCTGCCCGAGCACTGCTCACCACCGAGTGCCGAGCGGCTCGAGGCGGCCAGCGCGGCGGCGGTGGGCTGGTTCGACGCCAACCAGCGCCCCGATGGCACCTGGCGATACCGCTACGACGCCACCACCGACACCGACCTCGGTGGCTACAACTGGATCCGCCACGCTGGCGTGCTGCTGGCCCTGGAGCAGGCCGCCGCGGCCGGCATCCCCGGTGCCGCCGACGTCGCCGACCGCGGGTGGGAGGCGATCGGGGCGAACCTGGTCGAGGTGCCGACCGGGACAGCGTTCGACAACGGTGGACCCCTGAGCACCGGCGGCGCCGCGCTGCTCGGCGCCGCGCTGGGCGAGCGGCGGCTGCGCACGGGTGAGGGCGACCGGGACGAGCTGCTGGTCGGACTGGCCGACGTGGTCGCTGCGCAGGTCCGCGAGGACGGCAGCGTGCCGAACCGGATCGATCCAGCCACCGGCGTCGCCCCGCCCGGGGGCTACTCCCCGTTCGCCACCGGGCAGGCGCTGTTCTTCCTCGCCCGCATGGACCGTGTGTTCCCCGGCGAGGGTTGGGACGAGCCGGCGGTGCGCATCACCGGGTACCTCGCCCACGAGCGGGCGCTGCGCGAGGGGTACGTGCCGGACGTGAGCGACCACTGGGCGGCCTACGGGCTGGCCGAGATGGTCGCCAGCGGCCACGAGCTCGCACCCGACGTCCGAGCGTTCGTCCGCAAGCAGATGGGGCTGGCGGCCATCGAGGTCCGCTACGAGGCCCAGCGCACCAACGGCGGCATCGACCGGTGGCTTCGGGGCCGCACCACGCTCGGCGCCGGGCTCGGCACCATCGGCGAGTCGCTCGGCGGGTGGTGGCGGATCGCAGCCGCCGACGAGGAGCTCTCCGGCCAGGCGGGCTGGCTCGACGAGCGGCTCGCCTGCCTGGCCGACCTGGTCGCCGACCGCCAGGCGAGCGCAACCGACGCCTCGACGCCAGGAGCCGCCGCAGCGGTCGCCGGGGCCTGGTTCCAGTTCGGCATCACCCAGATGGACGACCAGCAGCACTCGTTGTCCGCGCTGCTGGCGGCGAGGGACGCGATCGAGCGACGGGAGGTCGAACCCGCACCGCGGCGTCTGCCCGTGCCGGAGTCGTGGCTGCTGGGCGCGCTCGCCGTGGCCGCCGCGGTCAACCCACCCCGGGTCGGTCGGGCCGGTGACCGGCGGCGGGTCGCGCTCGGCGGTGGGCTCGGCCTCGGTCTCGTGGCGGTGCTCGCCGCGGCCGGTGGGCCGCTGCTGCGCGCCTTGGACGTGTCGGTCCCCACCGGGGTCGTCGCCGCCGGGGCCGTGGCGACGATCGGCGGCGCCATCACCGTCGTCACGGGCGCCCGCCGAACCCGCTCCCTCCCGCGGCTCGGCACCGGGGCCGTGGTGCCGGTGCTGGTCCCGGTCATCGCCCGTCCTGAGCTGATCCTGCTGGCGCTGGCGCTCGGCGCCGGTGGACGGGGGTGGGCGGTGGTGGCCGGGGCGGCCGTCTCCCTCGCCATCGCGGTCGCGCTCGCCCGCACCGACGAGGCGCCCGGCCCGAGGGAGCTCGTCACCGACTGGGCGGCCCGTCTCCTCGGCGCGATCGCCCTCGCCACCGCCATCGCGCTCATCGTCGACGGCGTCTACGCCGTCTGACCCCCCACCTTCTCGTTCTGGTCCCAGGAAGTAGCGGCTGGCTCAGGTGGTGGACGCAACAAGCTCGGCGAATCGTTCGGC
>CAZKVJ010000015.1:0-96692 GCA_964556225.1 uncultured Ilumatobacteraceae bacterium | reverse complement strand
TTCCATCATCGAGTCCCGCGTGGGGTTGACGCCGGCGCTCGTCAGCGCGGCCTCGACGAGCGCGGCGATCGTGCACTCCTGCGGGGCGTAGTCCGAGATGAGCACGTTGCCGGCAGCGTCGGTGATCTTCTGGCCGGCCGGCACGCCCGGGTGGGACGGGCCGCCGTAGTACTCCGAGAAGCTCTCGTCGAAGAACGCCCGGCAGGCAGCCTCGAACTCGGTGTCGTCGCGGATGCCGCTGCCGTCCGACGTGGGATGGTCGAACGTGGTCACGCACTCGCTGCCCACCGCGCCGGCGGGCGCCCGGCTGAGCCCGAACGTGGAGCACTGCGACGACGCGGTGTCGAGCATGGTGAACGGCAGGCCGGCCGCGGCCGCCGCGTTCCAGAACCCGGTGTTCTCGGTGAACGGCGTGGTGAGGAAGACGTGCTCGACCCCCTCGGCCCGGAACGCGCCCACGGCTGCCGCCCCCTCCTCGTTCGTGGCGGCGTTGTCGCCGGCGAGGGAGTTGGTCTCGATCACCTTCACCTCGTAGCCGGCGTCGGTCAGCACCTGCTCGGCCACCTCGCCCACGGTCTGCAGCTGGGGGGTGTTGTTGGTGAGCACACCCACCTTGGCGCCGGGCGCGACCTCGCCCGATTCGATCCACAGCTGGAGGCCAGCCTCGGTGATGACCTCGGCCGTCGGCGCGAGCGAGATCACCCGCCCGGTGTCGAGCTCGGCCTGGTTGGCCACGTCGCCGTAGATCACGATCACCCCGGCGTCGGCCATGCACTGGCGGGCGACGCCCGACAGACCGGTGCCGTTCAGCACCATGAAGAGCTCCTCGTCGACGGTCGCCGTGGCGCACAGCGACTCGAAGCTGGCCGGATCGAGCGGGTCCCACACCAGCTGCACGAGCTCGACCTGGCGGCCGTTGATCCCACCTGCGGCGTTCCACCGCTCGGCGAACACGTTCCAGCGGTCGTAGAGGTGCTCGGTCGTCAACGTCTCGGGGATCGAGATGCCCGCGGCCCGCACGGCCTCGAGATCGGCCACGGCCACCCCGATGCGGATCGTGTCCTCGGTGATGCCGACGTCGGACGCCTCGAGCTCCTCGGCCGGCTCGGTGGCCGGTGGCTCGCTGGACTCGGGCTCGGTCGATGCCGGCTCCGTTCCGCCGACGGCCTCCGTGGCCGCCGGTGCGGAATCGACGGGTTCGGTGCTGTCGTCGTCGCCGCCACACGAGGCGATGACGAGCGCCGCGGCTGCGAGCACGAGTGCGAGACGTGACCGACGGTGCATGAACAGACCCCCTTGTGCTCCCCGCGGGACAGCGTAGCGCACCACCGCCAGAATTCTGACGAATCGTCAGAAACCGTACGGCACGGCGCGACTACGCTTCGTTGCCTGGGGGACACCATGCACCACGACGACGGCCCGGCCACGGCCGGCGGATCGAGCACTGCACCGGTCGCGGCCACCCTCGCGGCCACCATCCTGACGGACGAGGAGACGCACCCCGCCGCGCCTCGGGAGACGGTCAACGCCGACGACGCGAGTGCGTTCGAGTCGTCGCAGCCGCCGCCATCGCTGGCCTCCGGCCTGCGGGCGGGCGGCATCGGGATCGCCGCCGTGCTGCTGCTCTTCACCGTCCTCGAGGAGTTCGACCGAGTGGCCATTCAGGTGTTGGGCCCGGACATCCAGGACAGCCTCGGCATCTCCGACACCGTCCTGCTCGGCCTGCTCAGCTTCGGCGGGGTGGTGCTGGTGCTGGCCACGATGCCCTTCGCCTGGCTGGCCGACCGCCGCCGACGGGTTCGGGTCCTCAGCGCCGCGTCGGCGCTGTGGATGCTGTTCGTCGGCCTCACCGGGCTGGTCGTGAACTCGTTCCAGCTGGGCCTCGCCCGCGCCGGTACGGGCCTCGGCGCCTCCGCCCGGATCCCCATCGGTCCCTCGCTGGTGGCCGATCGCTATCCACTCGGCGTCCGGACGCGCATCTTCGCCATCGAGGCGCTGGGCCGGCCGCTCGGCCAGGTGCTCGGACCGCTCTTCGTCGCCTTCGTCCTCGTGCTCGCCGGCGGCGACGCCACCGACTGGCGCCTGGTGTTCCTCGTGCTGGTGGTCCCGGCTGCGATCACGGTGCTGTGGTCGCTCACCCTCTCCGAACCGGAACGGGGGCGCCAGGAGCAAGAGGCCGTGCTCGGCACCCGCCTCACGGACGGCATCGTCGACCCGCCGGTGCGCCTGTCGGCCGCCTTCCAGCGCCTGAAGAAGGTGCGGACCTTCTACTACCTGGTCGTTGGGATCGGGGTGCTCGGCTTCGCGCTGGTCGCCGTTCCCGCGGCGTTCAACCTGCTGCTCGAGGACGGCTACGACTACGACGCCACGACCCGGGGCTGGATCGGGGCCATCACCTGGTCCGGGGCGCTCATCGGCATCCCCATCGCCGGGCGGATCGGCGAGCGCCGGTTCCTGCGCGAACCGTCGTCGGCGCTGCGGATGATGGGGTTGTGCATCATCGCCTACGGCGTCTTCGTCACCGTCGGTCTGCGCTTCGAGACCGCCGCCGTCATGATCGCGTTCGTCACCATCGGCAACGCCTTCCAGGGCGCGGCCTTCACCCAGCTGGGCCCGGCCATCTCGTCGATCATCCCGTACCAGATGCGGTCCCAGGCCTTCGCGATGGTCGGCGTCTACATCTTCTTGATGGGCGGATTCTTCGGCGGGCTGCTCGCCGGTGCCCTCTCGGACGCCCACGGCGAGCGCACCGCGCTGACGGTGATCGTGCCGCCGGCGGCGCTGCTCGGCGGGCTGCTCATCATCCACGGCAGCCGCTACATGCGCCGTGACATCGCCCTCACCGTGGCCGAGCTGAAAGAACTGAAGGCGGAGCACGCCCGCATGGCCGCGAACCCCGAGGACATCCCGGTGCTGCAGGTGCGCGACGTCGACGTCAGCTACGGGAACCTGCAGGTGCTCTTCGGCGTGAGCTTCGAGGTCCGTCGCGGCGAGGTGCTCGCGCTGCTCGGCACCAACGGTGCCGGCAAGTCCACGATCCTGCGCGCCATCTCCGGGCTCGTGCTCCCCGATCGCGGCGTCATCCGCATGAACGGGCGCACCATCACGCTGGTGGACCCCCAGTACCGAGCGTCGATGGGGCTGGTGCAGGTGCCCGGCGGCGAGGCGGTGTTCCCGTCGATGACGGTGGCCGAGAACCTCGAGCTGTGGAGCCGCCAGATCCCCGACGTCGGCCGACGGCGGGATCGCCGGGAGGTGGTGGACGAGACGTTCCCCATCCTGCGCACCCGCGCCGGCGACCGGGCGGGGTCGCTGTCGGGTGGCCAGCAGCAGATGCTGGCGCTCGCCAAGGCCGTGATGCTCGAACCGGAGCTGCTCTGCATCGACGAGCTCTCGCTCGGTCTGGCGCCCGTCGTCGTGCAGGACCTGCTCGCCGTGGTCGAACGGCTGAAGGCCCAGGGCGTGACGATGATCATCGTCGAGCAGTCCGTGAACGTGGCCCTGTCGGTCGCCGACCGGGCCGTGTTCATGGAGCGCGGACAGGTCCGCTTCGAGGGTCCGGCGCAAGAGCTCCTGGAGCGCGGCGACCTGCTGCGAGCCGTGTTCCTGTCCGGGACGGGGGCCTGAGTGCTCGCGCTCACCTACTCGAACGACATCCTCTTCGACGGCCTGGTCCAGGGCCTCGTCTACTCGCTCGTCGCGTTCGGGTTGCTGCTCATCTACCGCGCCACCGGCGTCATCAACTTCGCCCAGGGCCAGATCGGCGCGTTCGGCGGCTACCTGATGGCGGTGCTGCTGGTCCGCTACGACATCCCGTACGGGTTGTCGCTGCCCGTCGCGCTCGCCAGCGGCGTGGTGCTCGGCGTGGGCGCCGAGCTCATCCTCCGCCGGCTCTTCACCCAGCCGCGCCTGCTCCTGTTCGTGGCCACGCTCGGGATCTCGCAGCTGATCCAGCTGCTGCAGCTGCGGCTGCCGATCCCCGACGAGCAGGCCACCAGCGTCACCTACCCGGTGCTCATCGACGGCACCTGGGAGGTGGCCGGCACGACGATCACCGGGCCCCAGCTCGCCGTGCTGATCATCGTCCCTCTGCTGATGGTCCTGTTCGCCTGGATGTTCCGCTCCAGCACGTTCGGGATGCAGGTGCGGGCCACCGCCGACAACGCGCCAGCGGCCCAGCTCGCCGGCATCAGCGTGCGCGCCGTGTCGACCGAGGTGTGGGGGCTGGCCGGGCTGCTGGCGTCGCTCAGCGCGCTGCTCATCGCACCGCTCCAGGGCGGTTCGATCGCCGTGGTGCAGACAGCGCTCGGGCCGAAGCTGCTGATGCTGTCGCTCACCGCTGCCATGGTGGGCCGGATGCGCTCCTTCGGATGGACCCTGGTGGGTGGCCTCGCGCTCGGTGTGCTCGACCGGTTCCTCGTCACCTGGTCGCTCAGCAAGGACATGCCCGCGGGCGCCAACCTCGCCGTGCTGTTCGTGATCCTCATCGTGGTGCTCTTCACGTTCGGGCGCTCGGAGTCGATGCGCGACGACGTGTGGCAGGTCAGCTCGCGGGTCCGTGCCGCCCGCCAGGAGCTGACCCGGCACCCGCTCTACCGCACCCTCACCATCGGCGGCGTGATGCTGCTGGCGGCGGTGGCGCTCGCCGTTCCGGCCCTGGTGGACCAGCCGACGGACATGTTGAAGCTCTCGACGGTACCCGTGTACCTCGTGGTGGCGCTGTCCGTGACGGTGCTCACGGGCTGGGGCGGGCAGCTGTCGCTCGGCCAGTTCGGCTTCGTCGCGATCGGCTCGTACCTGACCATCTACTACGCGAACGACCTGCCGTACCTCGTCGCCCTGGCGTGCGGTGTGGCGTGGGGAGTCGCCGCCGCGCTCATCATCGGGCTGCCGGCCCTGCGCCTGCGTGGGCTGTACCTGGCGGTCGTCACCTTGGGCTTCGCGCTGGCGGTGCGCTCCTGGTTCATCGTCGCCGAGCGGATCGCTCCGGGCGGCGCCGGCTCGGCCCAGCTGCCCGTGGACCGCAACGAGGGGTTCCGGCTGCTGTTCTGGACGGTGCAGGGCAAGGACTTCGACGGCATCTACTGGTTCTGCCTGCTCGGTGCCGCCGTCGCCCTGTTCGTCGCGTGGCGCATCCGCCGCACCGGCATCGGGCGCTCGATCATCGCGGTGCGCGACAACGAGTCCACCGCCGCCGCGTACACCGTCGCGCCGGCCCGAGCGAAGCTCCTCGCGTTCGCGGTGTCGGGCGGCATGGCCGCGTTCGCCGGTGGCCTGCTGCCACTCACGGCACGCAACGCCCAGTTCAAGGTCGACGGGCTGCTGTTCGACGTCGACGAATCCTTGCGCATCGTCGCCGTGGCCGTCGTCGGCGGGATCTCCTCCATCACCGGCGCCGTGCTCGGAACGCTCGTCATCGTGGCCCTGCCGCTCGTGTTCGACGCCACGGAGCAGGTGGAGCTGTTCACGAGCAGCGTCGGCATGCTGATCGTGCTGCTCTACTTCCCCGGCGGGCTGATCTCGATCGTGCACTCGGCCAGGGACCACCTGCTCTCGTGGATCGCCCGCCGCTCCGGCTGGACACCGCCCGCGCGGCGAGAGGGCGCGGCCGTGGCCTCGCTGGTGTCACCCGCCGCCCCGGCGGTGGACGTGAGCGCCGTGCCGCTGCGCACCGGCGGGCTGTGGGTCAGCCTCGGCGGGCGGGCCATCGTGAACGACGTCTCGATCGAGGTCGGCCCCGGCGAGATCGTGGGGCTCATCGGCACCAACGGCGCGGGCAAGACGACCGTGCTGAACGCCATCTCCGGCTTCGTCCCGGCTCGGGGCCGCATCGAGCTCTACGGGCGGGACGTGTCGGGCCTGCCCGCCTACCGCCGGGCCCGACTCGGTCAGGGTCGGGCGTTCCAGAACGCTCGCCTGTTCGGCTCGCTCACGGTGCGCGAGACGCTGATGGTGGCGCTCGAGGCCCGCCAGCGGTCGCTGCTCGTGCCGTCCGTGCTGTACCTCCCGCCCTCATCGTGGGCGGAGCGGCGCAAGCGCCACGAGGCCGACGAGATCATCGGGTACCTCGGCCTCGGCCGCTACGCCGACTCGCTGCTCGCCGAGCTGTCCACCGGCACCCGGCGGATCGTCGAGCTCGGAGCGCTCATCGCGTTGGACACACGGCTGATGCTCCTCGACGAGCCGACCGCCGGCGTCGCCCAACGCGAGACCGAGGCCTTCGGCCCGCTGATCCGCTCGATCCGCGAGGAGCTTGGCGCCGCGATCCTCATCATCGAGCACGACATGCCCATGGTCATGTCCATCTCCGACCGCATCTACTGCCTCGAGTCGGGCCACGTGATCGCCCACGGGGCGCCCGCGGAGGTCCGTGAGAACCCCGACGTCATCGCCAGCTACCTCGGCACGGACGAGCGGGCGATCCAGCGCAGCAACGCCGGCGGCTGACCACAGCCGGTCGGGCCGGCGCGCGTAGCGTGACCGGCGATGTTCCTGTTCGAGTTGAGCACCTTCTGGCTCGCCGTCGTGCTGATCCTGACCGTCGGTGGCTGCATGATCATCGGGATCCTCGTGGGACGACGCCTCCACGCGCGCCCGGAGGCCAAGGTGGAGCCCGTCGGCGTCGTGCAGGGCACGCTGCTCGGCCTGGTGGGGCTCCTCCTCGCGTTCGGGCTGAGCATGGCCGTCAGCCGCTACGAGACCCGCCGCACACTGGTGGTGCAGGAAGCCAATGCCATCGGCACCACCTACCTCCGCGCCCAGCTCCTGGCCGAGCCCGCCCGCACGGCATCCCTGGAGCTGCTCGCCGACTACGCCGACGTCGCCGTCGACCTCGGCACCCAGGTGCCGTTCACGGACCGGTTCGAGGCCGACGCACGCGAGTTCGGCCAGCTCCAGCGCGACCTCTGGGCGGAGGCCGGCGAGGCCGTCGCCGCCGACCCGACCGGCACGGCGCCACGCGTCTACGTGGAGAGCCTGAACGAGATGATCGACCTGCACACGGACCGCATGGCGTCACTACGCAACCAGGTCCCGACCGCGGTGATGTTGCTGCAGATCGGCGCCGTCGCGATCGGGCTCGGTGTGCTCGCCCTCTACCTCTCCATGCTCGGGCGCAGCCTTGCGACGCCGCTCATCGCGGCGGCCGTGCTGCTCGTCATCCTCTTCGTGTCGTTCGACCTCGACCGTCCGGAGCGCGGCTTCATCACCGTCCCGGCGAAGCCACTGGTTGAGGCCCGAGCCGAGATGGACCTACCACCCGCCGCCGTCCCCTGAGCCAGTGACCTCCCGCTTGCGCTCCCGGCGGGAGTGGCGCGCCACGACCGACCGCATGCCGAGCAGGTCGGCGTGCTCGAGTCGGTCGCGGACGAGAAAGGGCTTGGCGCCGAGCTGCTCGTGGATGGAGGTCGCCGCCTCGAAGTGCATCGAGGCGCGCCCGACCTGGCCGAGCAGGGCGGCCAGCGGCCCCAAGAAGCGATGGACGGACCGCCAGCACAGCGCGCCCTCGCCGGCGACCACCACACGCGACGCATGCGGTGACAGCGCCCGCGCGGAGGCACCGAGCAGGTTCGCCGCTGACGCGCCGACGCACAGCGCCCGGAAGTACTGCTCGTCGCGCGGAACGGTCTCGAACCTTGTGCTCGTGATGGGGCCCGTCAAAACCCCATGTCCCTCGGTGGACACGCACGGACTCGCTCGGGGATAGGGCCTCCGATAGGGCATCCAGAACGACGGATGCCCACCCGGAATAGGCGGGCAACGGAGCGTCTGGCCTGGTCAGACCTGGTGGGCGATACGGGCCTCGATCCCATGACCTCCACGGTGTGAACGTGGCGCTCTTCCAACTGAGCTAATCGCCCTTGCGGGAGCCGCAGGCTATCAGCGCCGACCCGGCCGCTCCCACCCCCGGCTCAGACGCTCGACAGCACGACCACGCCCACCGCGCCCAGCTCGTCCTCGAAGTCCTCACCCAGGGCGATCACGGCGATCGCCATCGCGAACACGCACAGCCCGACCACCCCGAGGATCCAGCCGGCGCGCGCCATGCCGAGGCCGCCCTGCGTGCCCAGTGAGCGTTTGATGCGGCCCGCTGCCACCAGCCCGAACACGAGCGCCAGCAGGGACGGCACGGCGAGGATGTAGAAGGGAATGCCCACGATCCCGAGGACGAGCGCGGCAACAGCGAGGCCGTTGGTGCGCCGGGGCCCGGTGTGGCCGTAGCCGCCGTATCCGTAGGCGACCGAGTACCCCGGCGGCGGCGGCGGAGGAGGAGCGGCCGGGGGTGGCGGAGGAGGTGGAGGCGTCCCACCCATCGACGCGAACGGTACCGCTCAGCCGGTGCGCACGCAGGCGATCCCCATGCCCTGACGGTCGCGGTGCGGATCGGTGCCGAAGGGGCAGGTCCCGTCGAAGGGTACGAGCACCTCGACCACGCCGTCGTGCGGGCCGGTGCACGCGGCCTCGGCGGCGTCGCCGTTCGTCTCGATCACCACGCACGAGCCGCCGACCAGGACGTTGTCCGGCGGCGCCGGCTGCGGCGGGTCGACGAGCGCCGCCAAGGCGACCACCACGAGTGCGCCCAACAGCGATGCGAACAGCACGAACCGCCACGGGAAACGGGGTGGGTCGGTGAAGCGGGCGGCCAGGTCCGGCCGGGGGGCGACGCGGGGCCCGGCAGCGCCAGCCGCACCGGCACCACTGCGCAGGCCGGCGTCGTAGACGGCTCGGCGGGCGGGGTCCGACAGCACCTGCCACGCCTCGTTGATGGCCGCCATCTCCGGCGTGCCGATCCCACCGCGGGCGTCGGGGTGATGGGTCCTGGCCAGGCGCCGGTAGGCGGCGCGCACCTCCTCGGCGCTCGCGTCGGGGCGCACCCCGAGCCGGTCGTAGAGCGTGGCGGCGATGCGGCGAGGCTAACGGCGCCGATCCGGCTCAGTAGCCGAGCTCTCCGTCGACCGGACCGATCAGCGCCTTGCCGGCCGCATACCGCTTCACGTTGGCCTTGATCCGCTTGGCCAGCAGCGGCATGGCCATGTCCGGGGTGTTGCCGACGTGCGGGGTGATGATGCAGTTCTCGAGCGTCCAGAGCGGATGGTCGGCGGGCAGGGGCTCCGGGTCGGTCACGTCGAGCCCGGCGCCGCCGATGACGTCGTTGGACAGTGCCCAGACCAGATCGTCGGTGACCACGTGACGGCCCCGAGCGACGTTGACCAACCAGGCGTGTCGCTCCATCTGCTCGAGCTCGTCGCGGCTGATGATGCCCGTGGTCTCGGGCGTGAGCGCCAGTGCCACCACCACCAGATCAGCGCCGGCGAGCGCGTCGACGATCTGGTCGCTCTCGAGCACGTCATCGACGCCCTCCATCTCCTGCACCCGGTTGCGCACCACCGTCACGTGGCAGTCGAAGGGCTTGAGCAGGCGCACGAACGACTCGGTGATCCCTCCCCCACCGAGGATGCTCACTCTCGCCTCGCGAAGGTTGCGACCACGGGGCCCCGACCACTCCGACGCCCGGGCGTACGTGCCCAGTCCCCGCATGCCGGCCAGGGCCAGGGTGAGGGCCAGCTCGGCCACCGGGTCGGCGTACACGCCCTTGCCGCAGGTCCACGTGCGGGTGTCGTCGACGAGGTGCACGAACTCCTCGACACCGGCCCAGGGCAGCTGCACCCAGCGGATGTCCGGCGCCTCCTCGAGCAGCGCAGCGAGCTTGTTCGCTCCCCTGGGCGACGCCCACACGAGCCCTTCGGCCTCCGCCGGTGCCACCAGGAGACCGCCGCCGGCAACGACCGCGTCGGCCATCCACGCCGGTGCACCCTCGGGTGCGATGGCGATACGGGGTGCGTCGGGACTTGGCATGTGAGCGGGCAGGTTAGCGGTTGGCCCGCGCGCGCCGAGCCCCGGCGAACGAGCCCACCACCATGATGGTCACGCTCACGAACAGGATGAGCGTGGCCAGCACGTTGATCTGCGGCGGCAGGCTGACCCGGGCCGCGCCGTAGATCTGGAGCGGGAACGTCATCAGCGAGCCGGCGTTGAAGTACGTGATGATGAAGTCGTCGATGGAGAGGGCGAACGCCAGCAGCGCCCCGGCCATGATCCCGGGGAGGATGAGCGGGAAGGTGATCTTCCAGAACGTGCGCATCGGGGTGGCGCCGAGGTCCTGGGCCGCTTGCTCGAGCGTCCAGTCGAAGCCGCGGATGCGGGCCCGCACGGTGAGGGCGACGAAGCTGACCTGGAACATCACGTGGGCGATGAACACCGTCCAGAACCCGAAGTCGACGAGGTCGGAGTTGTTCAGGAACAGCGTGGCGAGCGACGCACCGAGGACGATCTCGGGGGTGGTGAGGGGGAGGACCAGCAGCAGGCCGATGCCCTCGCCGCCGCGGAACTTGTAGCGGGCGAGCGCGATGGCGATCAGCGAGCCGAGCACGGTGGAGACGACGGTGGCCGTGATCGCGATCCGCAAGCTCACCCACAGCGCGTCGGTGAGGGCCTCGTCCTTGAACGGCTCGGCCCAGTTCTCGAGTGTGAACTCCTGCCACACCAGGTTGAACTTGCCCTTGGGCCTGTTGAAGCTGAACAGGACGATGAAGAAGATCGGCACGAACAGGTACAAGAGCGCGAGGGCGGCGTAGACGTTGAGCGCCCAGATCGCGAGGCGACCCCTGACCGTCGTCGGCGCGCTCATCGATGGACCCGGCCGGTCATGCGATGTCCTCCGTGCCGAGGAACTTCGTGTACACGAGCACCATCACCGTGATGACCGCCATCAACACGAACGCCATGGCCGACGCGAGCGGATAGTTGTTCTGCTTCAGGAACTGGTCCTGGATGCTGTTGCCGATCATGGTCGTACGCGGCCCGCCGAGGAACTGGGCGTTGATGAAGTCGCCGGCCGCAGGGATGAACGTCAGCAGCGTCCCGGCGAACACCCCGGGGAGCGACAGCGGCAGCACGACCTTGCCGAACGCCTTCGACGCACTGGAGTACAGGTCCTTGGCGGCGTCGACGAGGCCGATGTCGACCTTCTCCAGGCTCACGTAGATCGGCAGGATCATGAACGGCAAGAAGTTGTAGGTCAGCCCGCCGATGACCGCGAACGGGGTGTTGAGCAGCCGGCCGTCGTCCATGATGCCGACCGCCTCGAGGAGACCGTCGAGCTGCAGCCGCTTCACCCATGACACGACCCACCCCTGGTCCGCCAGGATCGACGTCCAGGCGATCGTCCGGATCAGGTACGACGTGAAGAACGGCACGACCACGAGCCCGAGCAGGGCGTTCTTGAACTTGCCGCCGCGGAAGGCGATGACGTAGGCGAGCGGGTACCCGATGAGGATGGTGAGCACCGTCGCGGTGGCGGCGTACAGGAAGGCGCGCGTGAACTGCGGGCCGAAGTCGGTGAACGCTTCGCGGTAGTTCGACCACTCCCACGTGAAGTCATACGTCACGTCGAAGCGGCTGTCCTTGCTGGACAGCGACGTGCGCAGCAGGATCCACACCGGCGCCAGGTAGAACAGGCACAGCCACAGCACGCCGGGCTTGAGCAGGCCGTACGGTGCGACGGCTCGGCGGGCTTCGGGCCCACCGAGCGCCGCCACCACGATCAGGCCGACGATGCTGACGAGCAGCACCACCAGCACCACCGGCACGAGCGGGCCGCTGACCCAGCCCGCTCCCACCGCCACCAGGCACACGCCGGCCAGGACCAGCGCGCCGAGGCCGATCGCCTCGGGCTTGGCGAAGCGGTGACGCGGTGGCGGGGTCGACTCGGCGGCGACGGTCATGGCTGCGCCTCGGTGGGGTCAGGCCCCGGTGATGTCGGAGAACGCAGCGTCGTACTCCGCCTCGACATCCTCGGAGAGGGTGGCGAACGTCGAGAGCTGTCCCAGCATCGCTTCGTCCGGCACGATCAGCGGGTTCTCGGCCAGCGCCGGGTCGATCTTGGCCAGCTCCTCCTTCACGCCCTCGACCGGCGAGATGTACTGCACGTACGCGGTGATCTGGGCGGCCTGCACCGGGTCGTAGACGAAGTCCATCCACTTGGCGGCCAGGTCGTGATCACCGCTGCCCTTCGGCAGGACCATGCAGTCGGCCCAGCTCATGGCGCCGGACTCGGGGATGATGAACCGCACGCTCGGGTTGTCGAGGGTGAGCTGGGCGACATCGCCCGACCAAGCCACGCAGGCGGCGAAGTTCCCGAGCGACAGGTCGTCGAGATAGTCGTTGCCGGTGAAGGCCCGGATCTGGCCGTCGTTGGTGGCCGCCGCCAGCTTGTCGAAGGCCGCGGCGGCGTCGTCGTAGGTGGTGAGCGTGCTGGGGTCGATGCCCATGCTCAACAGGATGAGCCCCATGGTGTCGCGCATCTCGAGCAGCATCCCGATGCGGCCGTTGAAGTCCGGGTCGAAGAGGTCGTCGACCGAGCCGAGCTCGCGGCCCGTGGCGTCGATGTTGTAGGCGATGCCGGTGATCCCGGTCTGCCACGGCAGGGTGTACTCGCCGCTCGGGTCCCACGCCGCGCCCTTGAGGTCGGCCCGCAGGTTGGCGGCGTTGGGCACCTGGTCGAGGGGCAGCTTGTCGACCCAGCCCAGGTTGATGAGCCGGCCGGCCATCCACCCGGTGGGAGCGATGATGTCCGGGTCGATCGTCTTGGCCGCGCCGAGCAGCGGCTGGATCTTGGCGAAGTACTCGTTGTTGTCGTTGTAGGCCTCGGTGTACTTCATGTCCACGCCGGTGGCCTCGATGAAGCGGTCGACCGTTCCGGTGGCGCCGTCCTCGGTGAGGTCGATGTACTCGGGCCAGTTCTCGAAGTAGAGCTGGCCGTTGCCGCCCCCACCGCCACCCCCGCCGGTGCCACCGCCGCCGGTCCCACTGGAGCCGGAGTCGTCGTCACCGCCGCAGGCCGCGAGGAACGAGGGCAGGGTGAGCCCGGCGGCGCCGAGGACGCCGGAGCGGATGAGGAACTGCCGCCGGGACAGCGGACGGCGGGGCGGGCGACGAGCCGGATGGTTGGACACGTGGCACCTCTGTGGTGATGGCCATTGGGATGGGGACTACAGCGTGGCTTCGATGTGGTCGACGTCGGTCGTGGTGGCACCGGCACGGGCGGGCCAGCCGCTGAGCAGGTACGCGGAGGGTGGGGCCCAGGTGACCCACACGGTGTCACCCGGCCGCAGCAGCGGCAAGTCATCGTCGGCGTCGATGAGCGTGGTGACCTCGGTGCCGTCGGCGAGGCGCATCAGCAGGCGGACCGTGGCTCCCTGGAAGATCAGGTCGGTGACGGTGCCGGAGAGCCGGTCGCCGTCCGGTGGCTCGGTAACGGCGACGCGCAGGCGCTCGGGTCGGAGCATGACGGACACGGGATCGCCCACGTTCGGCCGGCGGACGCCTCCCCGTGCCCGCACGGTGGAGCCCGCCTGCAGCTCGACGACGGTGGCGTCGCCGTCGCTGGACACCGCGGTGCCGGGGAGCAGGTTGGCCGAGCCGATGAACCCGGCCACGAACAGGGTGGCCGGTCGCTCGTAGATGTCCTCCGGCGTGCCGATCTGCTCGACCACGCCCTCGCTCATGACTGCGATCCGGTCGCTCATCGTGAGCGCCTCACCTTGGTCGTGGGTGACGAACACGAACGTGATCCCGACCTCGCGCTGGATGCGCTTCAGCTCGATCTGCATCGCCTCGCGCAGCTTCAGGTCGAGCGCGGCGAGGGGTTCGTCGAGCAGCAGCGCGCTCGGCAGGTTCACGAGGGCTCGGGCCAGCGCCACCCGCTGCTGCTGGCCCCCCGAGAGCGCCGATGGCCGCCGGGCCGCGAACTCGGACAGGCGGACGACGCCGAGCATCTCGTCGACCCGGCGGGTGATCTCCGCCTTGGGCACCTTCTTGTTGCGCGGCCCGAACGCGACGTTGTCCCAGACGCTCATGTGGGGGAACAGCGCGTACTGCTGGAACACGGTGTTGACGTTGCGCTTGTGCGGCGGCACCCGCGACACGTCGACGCCTTCGAGGATGACCTTGCCGGTGGTGGGGGCCTCGAAGCCGGCGATCATCTTCAGGGTCGTGGTCTTGCCGCAGCCGGACGGACCGAGCATGGCGAAGAACTCGCCGCGCTCGATGGAGAAGTCGGCGTGCTTCACTGCGACGAACGTCCCGAAGGCCTTGTGGACGTTGTCGAGACGGATGACCGCCTCGCCCGACCCCTCGCCGTTCGAGGGCATGGGCTCGATGTGCTCGCTCAGCGGTGATCCTCCCCTTCGCCCTGCGCGCAGAAATGTCGTGGAACTCTCGCACCTTAGCCGCCATCGGTGCAAGGAATCCGTTGCGGGGAGGCATCCGGACGACGGATTCGCTTGCACGGCCGAGCGCGAGCCTGCAAGATCGGTGGGTGGACGAACGCACGCAGCGGCGCCGGAGCAGCACGGACGGCCACCTCGATGACGTCGACCGGTCGATCATCGAGCAGCTTCAGGCGGACGGCCGGATGCCGTACACCAAGCTCGGCGCCCAGGTCGGGCTGTCCGAGGCGGCGGCCCGCCAGCGGGTGCAGCGCTTGGTCGACAACGGCGTGGTGCAGATCGTCGCCGTCACCAACCCGATCGCGCTGGGTGTGCGGCGCATGGCGCTCATCGGCCTGCACGTCGAAGGCGACACCGCCGAGGTGGCCGAGCGGCTCGAGGCCATGCCGGGCATCGAGTACCTGGTGGTCACGGCCGGCTCGTTCGACCTGATGTGCGAGGTGGTGGTGCCCGACGAGCGGGCGCTGATGGAGCTGGTCAACGACATCCGGCGGGTACCGGGTGTGCGCTCGACGGAGAGCTTCATCTACCTCGACATCGTGAAGCAGACCTACGAGTGGGGGGCGCACTGAGCGAGGGCTCGCTCCCTGCCCTGGCGGCGCGTCACCTGTGGGGCCACTTCACCCGGCTCGCCGTGCAGCAGCACGGCGACGTGCCCGTGATCGCCCGCGGCGACGGCGCCTACGTGTGGGACGTGCAGGGCCGTCGCTACCTCGACGGCCTGTCCGGGCTGTTCACCGTGCAGGTCGGCCACGGCCGGCGCGAGCTGGCGGAGGCGGCGCGGGCCCAATCCGAAGCGCTCGCCTACTTCCCGGTGTGGGGCTTCGGACATGAGCCGGCGATCCGCCTCGCAGCGCGGCTGGCCGAGCTCGCTCCCGGCGACTTGAACCGGGTGTTCTTCACCGGCGGTGGCGGTGAGGCGGTCGAGTCGGCGTGGAAGCTGGCGATGCAGTACTTCCAGGCCATCGGCCAGCCCCGGCGACGAAAGGTCATCAGCCGCCACTCCGCCTACCACGGCACCACGATGGGGGCGCTGTCCGTGACCGGCGTGCCCGCCATCCGCACCCCGTACGAGCCGCTGGTCCCCGGCGCGGTGAAGGTGGCCAACACCAACCGCTACCGCTGCGGGACGTGTGCCGGATCGGACGCCTGCACGCTCGCCTGCGCCGACGATGTCGAGGCCCGCATCCTGATGGAGGGGCCCGACACGGTGGCGGCGGTGTTCATGGAGCCGGTGCAGAACACCGGCGGTGCGCTGGTCCCGCCGCCGGGCTACTGGCAGCGGGTCCGCGAGATCTGCGACCGCTACGGCGTGCTGCTCGTGTCCGACGAGGTCATCTGCGCGTTCGGCCGACTCGGGCACTGGTTCGGTGCCGACCGGTTCGAGTACCAGCCGGACATGATCACCTTCGCCAAGGGGGTGACCAGCGGCTACGCACCGCTCGGCGGGGTGATCGTGTCGGACCGCATCGCCGCGCCGTTCGTGGAGGACCCGCAGCGGACGTTCCTCCACGGGCTGACGTTCGGCGGTCACCCGGTCGCCGCCGCCGTGGCGCTGGCCAACATCGAGCTGATGGAGCGCGACGACGTGCTCGGCAACGTCCGCCGCCACGAGCCGCTGTTCGACGCGGTGATGGCGTCGCTGGCCGAGCTGCCGATCGTGGGCGAGGTTCGCGGGTGCGGCTACTTCCGGGTCGCCGAGCTGGTCCGCGACCGCGAGACCCGTGCATCGTTCGACGACGACGAGTGCGAGTGGCTGCTGCGGGGCGTGCTGTCACCGCTGCTCTACGAGGCCGGGCTCATCTGCCGGGCCGACGACCGCGCCGACCCGGTGGTGGTGCTGGCCCCGCCGCTGATCTGCGGCGAGGCCGAGCTCACGTTCATCGGCGACACCCTCCGCACCGCCTTCATCGAGGCCTGGCACCGCTTCCACACCCGCTGACCCCCGCGCACATCGCGCCAGGGTGGCGCGTCGGTCGCGGGCGGGCGGGTCAGGAGTCGATGTTGGCCATGACGTGCTTGATGCGGGTGTACTCGTCGAAGGAGTAGCCGGAGAGGTCCTTGCCGTAGCCGCTGCGCTTGTAGCCGCCATGGGGCATCTCGGCCACGAGCGGGATGTGGGTGTTGATCCACACGCAACCGAAGTCGAGCCGCTTGGCCATGCGCATCGCCCGGCCGAAGTCCTTCGTCCACACCGACGAGGCCAGGCCGTACTCCACCCCGTTCGCCCACCGCACCGCCTCGTCCTCGTCGGTGAAGCGCTGCACGGTGATCACCGGGCCGAAGATCTCGGTCTGGATCATCTCGTCGTCCTGGCGCAGCCCTCCCACCACCGTGGGGGCGTAGAAGTAGCCGGCGTCACCGACCTGGACGCCACCAGTGGTCACCTGCGCGTGGGCGGGCGCCCGCTCGAGGAACCCGGCAACCCGGGCGAGCTGGTTCGCGTTGTTGAGCGGCCCGTAGAGCACGTCCTCGTCGTCGGGCAGGCCGGTGCGGGTCCCCACCGCCTGCTCGGTGAGCGCGGCGAGGAAGTCGTCGTACACGCCGGGCCCGGCGAGCACGCGCGTCGCGGCGGTGCAGTCCTGGCCGGCGTTGAAGTAGCCGGCGGTGGCGATCCCCTCGGCCGCTGCGGCCACGTCGGCATCGTCGAACACCACGACCGGTGCCTTGCCACCCAGCTCCAGGTGGACCCGCTTCAGGCTCTTGGCCGCCTCCGCCGCCACCTCCTGGCCGGCACGCACGCTGCCGGTGACCGACACCATCGACGGCGTGGGGTGAGCGACCATCGCCCGGCCCGTGTCGCGGTCGCCGCAGATGACGTTCAACACGCCGGGGGGCAGGAACTCGGCGGCGATCTCGGCCAGCAGGGTCGTCGTCGCGGGCGTGGTGTCGCTCGGCTTCAACACGACGGTGTTGCCGGCGGCGATCGCCGGCGCCAGCTTCCACACCGCCATCATCATCGGGTAGTTCCACGGGGCCACCTGCGCGCACACGCCCACCGGCTCCCGCCGGATCATCGACGTCATCCCCGTCATGTACTCGGCCGCCGCCCGGCCCTCGAGGTGGCGGGCCGCCGAGGCGAAGAACCGGATCTGGTCCACCATCGGCGGGATCTCCTCGCTGCGGGTGAGCCCGATCGGCTTTCCCGTGTTCTCGACCTCGAGCGCGATGAGCTCCTCGGCCCGGGACTCGACGGCGTCGGCGATGCGGAACAGCGCCAGGCTCCGCTCCGACGGTGTGGCGTCGCGCCACGTCTCGAACGCCGCCTCGGCCGCCCGCATCGCTGCGTCGACATCGGCGTCGCGTGACAGCGGCGCAGTGGCGTACTGCTGACCGGTCACCGGGTTGACGACGGCCGAGGTCTCGCCGCTCGCGGCATCGGCGTGCTCGCCGTTCACGAAGTTCTTGAACCCCTTCATCGGGACTCCTTTGTCGTTCGCTGGGGTGTGCCCAGCCTGGCACGGCCCGGACCTCCTCGTCAGGAGGACCCTTGCGCGCCCGGCGACGATCCGATGGATGATGTGCGCATGACGATGCTGACGACGGTGGGCGTGCCCCGCGAGATCAAGACCGCCGAGGGTCGGGTGGCCATGACCCCCGACGGGGTGCGAGAGCTGGAGCGCCACGGCATCGAGGTGTACGTGGAGACCGGCGCCGGGACGGGCGCGTCCATCTCCGACGACGACTACCTCGGCGCCGGGGCCACCATCGTGCCCACGGCGGCCGACGCCTGGGCCCAGCAGCTGGTGGTGAAGGTGAAAGAGCCCAAGCCGGAGGAGTTCGGCTTCCTTCGTCCCGACCTCACCCTGTTCACCTACCTCCACCTCGCGGCATACCCGCAGGTGGCCGAGGCGCTCGTCACCTCCGGCTGCACGGCGATCGCCTACGAGACGGTGCAGGTGGAGTCGGGGACACTGCCGCTGCTGGCCCCGATGAGCGAGGTGGCGGGCCGGCTGGCGCCGCAGATGGGCGCCCACTTCCTCGAGCGCCACAACGGCGGGCGGGGGGTGCTGCTGGGCGGCGCGCCCGGGGTGCGCCCGGCCAAGGTCGTCGTGCTCGGTGCCGGCAACGTCGGATGGAACGCGGCCTGGATCGCGGCCGGGATGGAGGCCGAGGTGCTGCTGATGGACAAGAGCATCGACCGCCTGCGCTGGGTCGACCAGATCCAGAAGGGCCGCATCGTCACGCTGGCCTCCAACCGTGGGGCCGTCGAGCGCCACGTGGCCGACGCCGACCTCGTCATCGGGGCTGTGCTCGTCGCCGGTGGCCGCGCCCCCGTCGTGGTGAGCGAGGCCCTCGTCGAGCACATGAAGGAGGGGGCCGTCATCGTCGACGTCGCGGTCGATCAGGGCGGGTGCATCGAGACCACCCGCGAGACCACCCACAAGGACCCCGTCTACGAGCTGCACGGGGTGGTGCACTACGCCGTCGGCAACATGCCAGGGGCCGTCCCGCACACCAGCACCTACGCGCTCACCAACGCGACGTTGCCGTACCAGCTCGAGCTGGCCGTGCACGGTACAGCGGATGCGGCACGCCGCGACCCTGCCCTCGCCCACGGCGTGAACGTGGTCGCTGGGCAGATCACGAACGCACCCGTGGCCGAGTTCCTCGGCCGGCCGTTCGTCGAGCCGCTGGCGGCGCTCGCCGGCTGAGCTCGACCACCGGCGACGTGGCGGGCAAGGGGTACAGTCCGCGCATGGCGACCCCAGTCGACGAGCTCGACCTCCCGACGCTCGATCCCAACATCATCACCAGCCGCGACGAGCAGCTGCGCGCCCTTCGCGCCGCCGGTGAGCAGAGCTGGCTCGTGCGCAACCTGCTCGGCTACGCCGTCACGCACTACGACGACGTGGTGGCGGTGCTGCGCGACAAGCGCTGGCACAACGCCGCCGGGCGGCTGGCCGAGCTGTCCGGGATCAGCGACCCCCAGTTCCTCGCCCGGCGCCGCACCTCGATCCTGTCGGCCGAGGGCGACGAGCACGTTCGGCTGCGGCGGCTGGTCGCACCCGCCTTCACCCCCCGCTCCGCCGACCGGCTGCGCCCGTTCATGCGCGAGGTCGTCAACGGACTGGTCGACCGCTTCGCCCCCACCGGGCGCTGCGAGCTGGTCGCCGACGTCTGCGACCCGTACCCGATCCCGATCATCTGCGAGCTGCTCGGCGCGCCGAAGGAGGACTGGCAGCTGTTCAGCCGGTGGGCCAGCGACGTCCTGCGGATCTTCAACTTCAACCCGCAGGACGACCTCCCGGTCATCATGCAGGCGCAGGACGAGCTCGACGCCTACACCCGCGAGCTGATCGCCGAGCGCCGCTCGAAGCCGGCCGAGGACCTCATCACCGACCTCATCGCAGCGGAGGAGTCCGGCGACCGGCTGTCCACCGAAGAGCTGGTCATGATGGTCGAGGCGGTCATCATCGGTGGCACCGACACCACCCGCAACCAGCTCGGCCTGGCCGTCGCGCTCTTCACCGAGTACCCGGACCAGTGGGCGCTGCTCGGTGAACGGCCAGAGCTGGCGGCGCGTGCCGTCGAGGAGACCATGCGCTACGCCGGCGCGGTGCGGGGCACGGGTCGCATCGCCAGCGAGGACATCGAGTACCGCGGCGTGCTCTTCCCGGCCGGCACGTTCCTGTCGCCGAGCATGGCCGCCGCCAACCGTGACGAGGCGGTGTTCGCCGACCCGGACCGCTTCGACATCATGCGCGAGCCCGCCGCCCAGACCCACCTCGGCTTCGGCAGCGGAATCCACTACTGCCTCGGCGCGTCGCTGGCGCGCGCCGAGCTGCAGGAGGCGCTCACGATCCTCGCCCGGCGGATGCCCAACCTGCGCGCCGACGGCGAGCTGCGGCTCAAGCCGGTGACGGTGGGCATCTTCGGCGCCGAGCACCTGCCCATCGCCTTCGACCCGGGCCACTGAGGCGCGCCTATCGTCGCCGCCATGACGACGATCAAGCTCGGCTACAGCTCTGGCTACTGGAGCTCGGGCCCG
This sequence comes from uncultured Ilumatobacteraceae bacterium, assembly GCA_964556225.1. Classification (GTDB taxonomy): domain Bacteria; phylum Actinomycetota; class Acidimicrobiia; order Acidimicrobiales; family Ilumatobacteraceae; genus CAZKVJ01. The sequence goes on along the minus strand of CAZKVJ010000015.1, from coordinate 76,412 downwards.
CCGGCCGGCGCGCTCGACGCGATCCGTGAGGCCGAGCGGCTCGGCTACGACTCGGTCTGGACCGCCGAGGCGTACGGCAGCGACGCGCTCACCCCGCTCGCCTACTGGGGGTCGCACACCGAGCGGGTGCGCCTCGGCACGGGCATCGTGCAGATGAGCGCCCGCACCCCGGCGGCCACGGCCATGGCCGCGATCACGCTCGACCACCTCACCGGTGGCCGCTTCATCCTGGGCCTGGGCGCCTCCGGCCCGCAGGTGGTCGAAGGTTGGTACGGCCAGCCCTATCCCCGCCCGCTGGCACGCACCCGCGAGTACGTCGAACTCGTCCGCCGGATCGTGCGACGCGACCAGCCGGTCGAGTTCCACGGCGAGTTCTACGACATGCCGCTGCAGGGAGGGACCGGCCTCGGCAAGCCCCTCAAGTCCACCGTCCACCCACTGCGCACCGAGATCCCGATCTTCCTGGGTGCGGAAGGCCCGAAGAACGTCGCGCTCGCCGCGGAGATCTGCGACGGATGGCTGCCGCTGTTCTTCTCGCCGAAAGAGGACGCGTTCTACCGCAGCTGCCTCGCCGAGGGCTTCGAGCGCTCCGGAGAGGCCGGGAAGGCCGACCGCTTCGAGGTCGCCGCCTTGGTGATGATCATCCCCGGCGACGACCCCGAGCGCTGCGCCGACATGGTGCGGCCGTTCCTCGCTCTCTACGCCGGCGGGATGGGTGCCCGAGGCGCCAACTTCCACTTCGAGGTGTTCGCCCGCATGGGGTACGAGGACGTCGCCACGAAGGTGCAGGACCTCTATCTGGCGGGCAAGAAGCAGGAGGCGGCGGCGGCCATCCCGCTGGCGATGGTGGAAGACGTCGCCCTCGTCGGGCCCATCGACAAGATCCGCGACGACCTCGCTCGCTGGCGCGAGACGTGCCTCACCACCTACCTCGTGAGCGGCCCCAAGGAGGTCCTGGCGCTCTACGCCGACCTCCTCCTCTCCTGACCCCCCTTTCGTTCTGGTCCCAGGAAGTCGCGCTCAGCGCTACTTCCTGGGACCAGAACCGACGAGACGACCGACGTGACCGAGCGCCCCGCAACCAGCACCATCACCCGCCGACCGGCACGCCCGGGCAGCGTGCGCGCGGCGCTCGGGTATCGCAGCTTCCGGCTGCTGTGGATGGGCGCGTTCGCCTCGAACATCGGCACCTGGATGCAGAACGTGGTCCTGCCGGCGTACGTGTACGGCCGCACGGGGAAGGCGTCGATCGTCGGCCTGCTCGTGTTCGCCCAGCTCGGCCCGCTGCTCCTGCTGTCGATCCCGGCCGGGGTGGCCGCCGACCGCTTCGACCGCCGGCACTGGTTGATGACGATGCAGGCCGTCCAGATGGGCTTCTCGGCGCTCCTGGCGCCACTCGCCGCGTTCGACGCGCCGATCTGGACGCTGTTCCTGGCCCAGCTCGGCGTCGGGGTGGGCAACGCCTTGAACGCCCCCGCCTACTCGGCCGCGCTGCCGAGCCTGGTCGGTTCGCAGGACCTGCCCGGAGCGATCTCGCTGAACTCGTTCCAGATCAACGGCTCGCGGGTCATCGGGCCGATCATCGCCGCGTTCCTCGGTCTGCTCGGCATGACCACCAGCCAGTTCTTCCTGGTGAACGCCATGACCTATCTGTTCGTGGTCGGGGCCCTGGCGATGATCCACCTGCCGCCGGTCGTGCAGCACCACCGCGAGCGGGGCTGGCGACAGCTCACGTCGGGGCTGCGCATCGCCGCGCAGCGCCCGGTCGTGCGCCGGATCCTCGTCACGCTCACGACGTTCTCGCTGTTGTCGCTCCCCTACGTCGGGCTGTTCCCCGCCGTCGCCCGCCTGAACTTCGGCATCGAGGGGTCGAGCGCGACGTACAAGTGGCTCTACGCCACCTGGGGGCTCGGCGCCGCGCTCGGGGGGCTGGCGATCGGCACGGTGTTCGTCGGCTGGGACAAGCGCACGCTGATCCGCGTGTTCTTCGCGGTGTTCGCCGTCTTCTTGGCGCTGTTCGCCGTGATCCGCATCCCGTGGCCCGCGTTCCCGGTCGGGTTCTGCCTCGGGCTGTCGTACTTCGGCTCCACGACGTCGCTCCTGACGGTGCTGCAGAGCCGGCTCGAGGACGCCGTACGGGGCCGCGTGATGTCGCTGTGGTTCATGGCCTTCGGCGGGACGGTGCCCATCGGCAACCTGATCTTCGGACCCGTCATGGACGCCGTGGGGGCGCGATGGGTGCTGCTGGTGGGCGCCGGGTGGGCGGCGTTCCTGGCGTGGTGGTGCAACATCGCCCGCATCGAGCGCCGCAGCGGCGTCGACGGACCGGCACCCGGCGAGGTCCCGGCGCCCGGCTGAGCCCACCGGCTCAGCCGGCGGGCGCCTCCAGCTCACGCACGATCCGCTCCAAGCCGGCCACGCGGGACCCCTTCACCAGCACGACGTCGTCGGATGTCAACGGGCCGAGGGCCGCCAGGGGATCCGCCACCGGGGGCACGCCGTACCAGTCGGTGCCGTAGGGCACGAGGACCACCCCGAGGTCGTGAGCGAGGCGGGCGATCGCCAGGTGGTCGGCCTCCGGCTCGGCCAGCTCGGCCATCACGCCGAGCACGGCGACCCGCCGGCGTCCGGGCAGCTCGGCCAGCGTGTGGAGCGCGGCGCGCATGCTGGTCGGATTGGCGTTGTACGCGTCGTTCAGCACCAGCGCGCCGCTCTCCAACCGCTCGAGCTGCATCCGCATGGGCGACATCGAGGCGTCGGTGAGCGCGCCCGCCGCCGCGTCGAGATCGACGCCGAGCACACCGGCCACGGCGATGGCGGCGGCGGCGTTCAGCGCCATGTGGCGCCCGCTGACGCCGAGCACGACGTCGGCAGTCCCCCACGGTGTCTCGGCGACGAACCGGGGACGGGCCAGGCCGTCGACGGCGAGCTGGGCGACGTGCACGTCGGCGTGGCGGGCCTCGCCGAACGTGAGCACCTTGGCGTCGGTGGCCGCCGCCATCCGGGCCACGCGAGCGTCGTCGGCGTTCAGCACGGCGACGCCGTCCGCCCCGAGCGACTCGACCAGCTCCGCCTTGGCCCTCGCCACGCCCTCGATGCCCCCGACCCGCTCGCCGTGGGCCTCGGCCACCGTGGTCACCACACCCACGTGTGGCCGCCCGACGGCGCACAGGCGGGCCACCTCGCCGTGGCCGCGCATCCCCATCTCCAGCACCAACGCCTCGGTGTCGTCCGGCGCGTTGAGGATGGTGACCGGCAAGCCTTGGTCGTTGTTGAACGAGCGCTCGCTGGCGGCAACCCGGAACGTGGTCGCGAGCGCCGCCGCCGTCAGGTCCTTGGCGCTGGTCTTGCCGACGCTGCCGGTGATGCCGACCACCCGGCCGGCGAGGCGCTCGTCGAGCCGGACACGCGCCCACGCCCCGAGGCGCAACAGCGCACCGGCGGTGTCCGCGACGCGGATCGCCGTCGCACCGCCGACGGCCGGGCGGTCGTCGGCGCAGAGGTACGCCGGCGCGCCGGCAGCCACCGCCGCGGCCACGAACTCGTGCCCGTCGCGGTCGGCCACCAGCGGCACGAACAGCTGCCCGGGCGCCAGCGTGCGGCTGTCGAACGACGTCCCGCTGAGGGCGACGTCAGCCCCGTCGAGCCGGCCGCCGGTGGCCACCGCGACGTCGCTCGCCAGGAATCGCACGACTGGTCACGATACCGACGGGTGCCCGTTCGGGCGGGGCATCCGGGACTACCGTCGGGTCCGTGCCCACGCCCGCCGGCTCGTCCCGCATCCACCTGCTGGTGCTCTTCGGCGGGCAGTCGGCCGAGCACGACGTCAGCTGTGTCACCGCCGCCCACGTGCTGCGCGCCGCCGACCCGGCCCGGTACCGGATCACGGCCGTGGGCATCGACCGCGATGGCCAGTGGGCGCTGGCCGAGACGGCGATGGCGGCCCTGGCTGCCGGACCCCACGCCCTTCCCGACCGCCTCGACCCCTTCGGCGCGCCGATCAGCGCCAGTCCGGTGCTCGCCAGCGCCAACAGCGAGCCGGGCGAGGTGACCGTGGTCATGCCGCTCCTGCACGGCCCGCTCGGTGAGGACGGCACGGTGCAGGGGATGCTCGAGCTGGCCAACGTGGCCTACGTGGGCTCGGGGGTGCTCGGCAGCGCCGTGGCCATGGACAAGGCGATGGCCAAGCAGATCCTCGCTGCGGCCGGCATCCCCCAGGCGCGCTGGCGGGCGGTGCGAGAGCACGAGCTCACCCCCGCCCTGCCGGGCCAGCTCGCCGACCAGCTCGGCCTGCCGCTGTTCGTGAAGCCGGCCAACATGGGCTCGTCGGTCGGCGTGACCAAGGCCCACACCGTCGAGGCGGCCCGCGAGGCCATCGCCCTGGCGCTCGAGTACGACGAGTGGGTCGTGGTCGAGGAGGCCGTCGTGGGGCGCGAGATCGAGGTCGCGGTGCTCGGCAACCTCGAGCCGCAGGCGTCGGTCCCGGGGGAGATCGTCCCCGGCCACGACTTCTACGACTACGAGGACAAGTACGTCGACGACGGCGCCCAGCTGCTGGTGCCGGCGCCGCTCGACACGGAGCGGGCCGACGAGGTGCGGTCACTGGCGATCGACGTCTTCCGGGCGCTGCGCTGTGACGGTCTGGCCCGCATCGACTTCTTCTTCGAGGACGGCCGGCGCGGGTTTCTCTGCAACGAGGCCAACACCATGCCCGGGTTCACGCCGATCTCGATGTACCCCAAGCTGTGGCAGGCGAGCGGGCTTGCGTACCCCGCGCTCATCGACGAGCTGGTGAACCTGGCCCTCGAGCGCCACTCCCGCCGCCGCCGCAACACGAAGCGCTGACGCGACCAACGCGCCACCCTGGCGCGCTCGTCGCGAGGTCTCAGGGTGCGAGGGCGGCGCGCAGGAAGGCGCTGAGCTCGGTTCGCAGGGCCCGCAGACCGGCGGGGGTCGCTGGCCAGCCGACCGTGCGCAACGCCTCGGGCTCGGTGGCGATGCCGGTGACGGTGGCGTATGCCAGCGCCAGCACCAGCTGGGGATCGGCGCGGCGCAACCGCCCGGCGTCCATCTCCGACCGCAGGTAGTCGAGCGCCCGCTCGACCAGGGGCCGGATCCCCTCGATGAGCCGGTCGGCCATCGCCGGCGGCAGCCGGTTCACCTCGCGCAGCAGCCCCAACAGCGCCGGGCGACGGATGGCCGGGCGGAACACGGCGCGCACGACGGCGTCGATGCGAGCGAGGGGCTCCACCGGCGCGGCCCGGATCGCCGCCTCGATCACCAGCGCCAGCTCGGCCGCGGTGTGCTCGATCACGGCCTCGAGCAGGTCGTCCTTCGACGGGAACCAGTACAGCACCGTCTGCTTGCGGACCCCGACGGCGCCGGCGATCTCGTCCAGCGACACGGCTTCGAACCCGCGCCCGCCGAAGCGGTCGAGCGCCTCGTCGAGGATCCGGGTCCGGGTGGGGGCAGCTGCCGTTCGCATGGCTCTCTACCAAATGGTAGACAAGACGCCGTGATCGCCGAGTCCCTCGACGGGAAGCGCATCGCCGTCACCGGCTCCACCGGTTTCGTCGGCACGGCGCTGGTCGAGCGCCTGCTCCGCAGCGTTCCCGGCTGCGAGGTCGTCCTGCTCGTTCGCGGCGGGCGCCGGGCCAGCGCCGCCGACCGGGTCCGCCGCGAGATCCTGAAGAACGACGCCTTCGACCGCCTGCGCACCGAGCTGGCCGGGGGCCCGGAGCGCTTCGAGGCGATGTGCGACCGGCGGATCCGAGTGATCGCCGGCGACGTCGGGGTCGACGGCCTCGGGCTCTCCGACGACGACCGAGCCGTGCTCGCCTCGTGCGACGTGGTGATCCACTCGGCTGCCACCGTCTCGTTCGACAGCCCGCTCGACGCCGCCGTCGAGGTGAACCTGCTCGGCCCGACCCGCATCGCCACCCTGCTCAACGAGCTGGGGGTCGCGCCCCACCTCGTCGCGGTGTCCACGTGCTACGTGGCCGGCAACCGCCGCGGCAGCGCGCCCGAGCAGCTGGTCAGCGAGGGGCCGTTCGACCTCGGCCTCGACTGGCGGGCCGAGGTGGCGGCCGCCCGTCGCCTGCAGTCCGACGCCGAGGCCGCCAGCCGGCTGCCCGACCGTCTGGCGGAGCTGCGCGGCGAGGCCCGCCGTGAGCTGGGCGCCGCCGGCGCGCCCGCCCTCGCCGCCAAGACCGAGCAGCTGCGCACCCGGTGGGTGCGCGACCGGCTGGTGGAGGCCGGCCGGGCCCGGGCGGCATCGGTGGGCTGGCCCGACGCCTACGCCTACACCAAGGCCCTGGGCGAGCAGGCGCTCATGGAGACCAAGGGCGCGGTGCCGGTCAGCATCGTGCGCCCGTCGATCATCGAGTCCGCCCTGGCCGAGCCCCGCCCGGGGTGGATCCGCGGCTTCCGCATGGCCGAGCCGGTCATCCTCTCCTACGCCCGCGGCCTGCTGAAGCAGTTCCCCGGCGTGCCGGAGGGCATCATCGACGTCATCCCGGTGGACCTGGTCGTCGCCGCCATCATCGCCGTGGCCGCCACCGGTCCAGAGGCCGCCCCACCGATCACCCAGGTGGCGTCCGGCGGTGTGAACCCGCTCCGCTACCGGGTGCTCGTCGACAACGTGTCGGGCTGGTTCACGGAGCATCCGCTGTACGACGCCGAGGGCCAGCCGATCCTGCTGCCCGAGTTCGCGTTCCCGGGCCGGGGCAAGGTGCAGGCCCAGCTCAACCGGGCCAAGTCCGTGCTCAGCCGCAGCGAGCGCCTGCTGCAGGCCCTGCCGCTGCGCGGCCAGCAGGCAACCTGGTCGGCCAAGCTGGAGGAGAAGCGGATCGAGATCGACCGGGCGCTCGAGTACGTGGAGCTGTACGGGCTCTACACCGAGTGCGAGGCCGTGTACCAGGTCGACCACCTGCTCGAGCTGTGGGATGGCCTCGACGCCGTCGACCGGACGGCGTTCTGCTTCGACCCTCGCGTCGTCGACTGGCCCACCTACATCCGCGACGTGCACCTGCCGTCGATCGTCCACCACGCCCGGGTGAAGACCACGCCCGGCAAGACCCGCGTCGACCGCGCCGACCGGCTGCGCCGCAACGTGCTGGCCCCCGAACGCCACGTGGCGGCGTTCGACCTGGAGAACACGCTCATCGCCTCGAACGTGGTGGAGAGCTACTCGTGGCTCGCCACCCGGCGCCTCGACACACCGGAGCGGGTGCGCTACGCGCTGCGGGCGCTGCTGGAAGGGCCGAGCCTGCTCGCTCTCGACCGCAAGGATCGGGGCGACTTCCTGCGCCACTTCTACCGCCGCTACGAGGACGCGCCGGTCGCCCAGATCGACGAAGACGCCCGCGAGCTGCTCAGCCAGATCATCATGGTCAAGAGCTTCCCGGCCGGGCTCCGCCGGGTGCGCGAGCACCGGGCGCTGGGGCATCGCACCATCCTCATCACCGGCGCGCTCGACTTCGTGGTGGAGGGCCTGCGCCCGATGTTCGACGAGATCGTCGCCGCCGAGATGACAGTCCGCGCCGACGGCACCTACAGCGGCGAGCTGTCGCAGGTGCCGCCCACCGGCGAGACCCGGGCCCAGATCCTGAGCGACTATTGCGACGCCGAGGGGTTCCGCCTCGACGAGTGCGTGGCATATGCCGACAGCACGTCGGACCTGCCGTTGCTCGAGGCCGTCGGGTTCCCCGTGGCCGTCAACCCCGAGACGCGCCTGGCGGCGATCGCCCGCAAGCGCGGCTGGCTCGTGGAGCACTGGGAGAAGGCGTCGGGCGGCCCGCGGCCGCTGCTGCCGATCGGCCCGAAGCTGTCCGAGCGCGAGCGGCGCCGCCGCTTCCCCGCGCCGTCGGCTCGGCGCCCGGCCGTCGGGGGGAGCCGATGAAGGCCATCGAGGTGCGCCGCCGGCCGGCTCGCTTCGTGCTGGCCCGCCTCGCCGCCGGCTTCGATGCCGGCACCGCGGCCAGGATCGGGCCGTTGCAGCTGGTGAGCACCGACCCGCCGGAGCTGCCCGGCCCCGGCTGGCAGCGCGTGCACCCGCGCCTCACCGGTATCTGCGGCAGCGACCTGTCCACGGTCGAGGGCCACGCCTCGCCGTACTTCGACGACTGGGTGAGCTTCCCGTTCGTGCCCGGCCACGAGGTGGTCGGCGACCTCGACGACGGCACGCGGGTGGTGATCGAGCCGGTGCTCGGCCACGCCGCCCGTGGCGTGCCGCTGCCGTTCGAGGACGCGGCCCCGGGCGACGGCGACGACTACGCCCACCTCGCCCTGCCCCCGCTGGAGCCCGGGATCCAGATCGGGTTCTGCGCCTCCACCGGCGGCGGCTGGGCCAGCGAGCTCGTCGCCCACGAGAGCCAGCTCCACCGGGTGCCGGCCGCCATGCCCGACGAGCGCGCCGTGCTGGTCGAGCCCGCGGCCGGAGGGATCCACGCCGCGCTCGCCACGTGGCCGGTGCTCGCCGGACGCGACCGGCCGGTGGTCGCCGTGCTGGGTGCCGGCACCATGGGGCTGTGCGCGGTGGCCGGCCTGCGCCGCTACCTGCCCGACGCGCACGTGCTCGTCGGCGCCCGGTACCCGCACCAGCAGCGCCTGGCCCGCCAGCTCGGCGCCGACCAGGTGGTGGCCCCCGACGAGCTGGCCCGGGCCGTGCGCCGGGTGGTCGGCTGCCACGTCGTCGGCGACCACCTCTCGGGTGGTGCCGACGCCACCATCGACGCCGTCGGTGACTCGGGCTCGATCGCCACCTGCCTGCGCCTCACCCGCCCCCGCGGTCGCGTGGTGCTGATGGGCATGCCGGCCGAGGTGACCGTCGACCTCACCGGGCTGTGGCACCGAGAGACCCAGCTCGTCGGCGCCTACACGTACGGCACCGAGACGATGCCCGACGGCACCCGGCGGCGCACGTTCGACCTGGCGCTCGAGACCGCCGATGCCTGCGCGCTGGAGTGCCTGCTCACCGCGGCGTATCCGCTGCGCGAGTACCAGGCGGCCATCCGCCACGCCGCCGAGGCCGGCCGGCGCGGCGCCGTGAAGATCGCGTTCGACCTGCGACAGGAGAAGCGAGCCTGATGCCCCGTCCCGGTTTCGTCCTCGAGGTCGACCGCTCCACCCCGCCGGTGCTGTTCTGGCGGGGCGAGGGCTTCAGCCTCGAGCACCTCCCGCCCGAGCGCAGCCGCGTGGTCTACGCACCGGAGCCGCTGGCGCCGATCGTCGACATCGACGGCGCCATCCGCTGCGCCCTCGACGACCCGATCGACAGCGAGCCGCTGCGGGCTCTCCTGTTCCCGGGCATGAAGCTGACCATCGCCTTCGACGACATCAGCCTGCCGCTGCCCCCGATGCGCCGCCCGGACATCCGCCAGCGGGTGATCGAAGCGGTGCTGGACCTCGCCGCCGAGGCGGGGGTCGACGACGTGCACATCATCGCTGCGCTGGCACTGCACCGGCGCATGACCGAGGCCGAGCTGCGCCACGCCGTCGGCGACCGGGTGTACGACGCGTTCGCCCCACGGGGCCTGCTCTACCAGCACGACGCCGAGGATCCGGACAACCTGGCCTTCCTGGGCGAGACGCCCCACGGCGAGGAGATCGAGATCAACAGGCGGGCGGCGGAGAGCGACCTGCTGGTGTACGTCAACATCAACCTGGTGGCGATGGATGGCGGCTGGAAGAGCACCGCCACCGGTCTGGCGTCCTACCGCTCGCTGCGCCACCACCACAACGTGCGCACCATGCAGCACAGCCGCTCGTTCATGGACCAGCACCGCAGCGAGCTGCACCACAGCAACTGGCGGATGGGCAAGGTAATCCGCGACGCCGGCGTGAAGATCTTCCAGATCGAGACCACGCTCAACACCGAGCTGTTCCCCAAGCCGTTCGAGTTCCTCTCGAAGCGGGAGTGGGAGTGGAACCTGCGCGACCGGGCCTCCTACGTGGCGGCCACCGCGTCGCTGAAGCGAACGCCGCGGCGCATGGCCCGCAACATCTTCCAGTCGATCCAGGCGCCGCACCAGATGACGAGCGTGCAGGCCGGCGAGGTCGAGGCCGTGCACCGGGTCACGACGGACAACGTCTGGAAGCAGCAGCTCGTCGAGGTCCAAGGCCAGACCGACATCCTCACCATGGGCATCCCCTACATCTGCCCTTACAACGTGAACTCGATCATGAACCCGATCCTGGTGATGTGCACCGGCCTCGGGTACTTCTTCAACCTGTACCGCAACCAGCCGCTCGTGCGCGAGGGCGGCGTGGTGATCATGACCCACCCGACGCTGCCCGAGTTCCACCCGGTGCACCACCCGAGCTACATCGACTTCTACGAGCAGGTGCTGACCGAGACCACCGACCCGGTGGAGATCGAGGCCCGCTTCGAGCGCGGCTTCGCCGAGGACGAGTGGTACCGCCACCTCTACCGCACGAGCTACGCCTACCACGGCGTGCACCCGTTCTACATGTGGTACTGGGGCAGCCACGGGATGCAGCACTGCGGTCGGGTCATCATCGTGGGCGGCGACGCCAAGGCCGTGCGCCGCCTCGGCTTCACGCCGGCGAGCACGATGGACGACGCGCTGGAGATCGCCAGCGACACCGTCGGGCGCTCCCCCACCATCACCCACCTCCACACGCCACCGCTGATGGTGGCCGACGTGCGATGACCACCATGGACGAGGGCGCGATCCGCCGGCGATCGGCGATCCGCCGGGCGTCACGGGTGGCGGCCGGGCTCGACCGGGCGACCCGGCGGGTGACCCGGGTGGTGCGCACGGCCGGGTTTCCCTACCGGGCGCCGACCGTGCCCAATGGCGTCGAGGTGCCCAAGGACCCGCCGAAGCTGGGCGCCGACTTCGACACGGCGTTCGCCCGCAAGCCCCTGGCCCGCTCGGCCCGGGCCGCCATCACAGAGGGCCCGCTGCGGATGTTCGTGACGGGCCTGGCGGCGCCCGAGCTGTTCGGGATCGACCGGCTCGAGGATCTGCGCTCGCTCGAGGAGCCGCCGGCGGTGATCTTCACGCCGAACCACCACAGCCACCTCGACACGCTGCTCATGGCGGTGGCGGTCCCGCAGCCCTGGCGGCACAAGCTGGTCGTCGCCGCCGCGGCCGACTACTTCTTCACCAGCCGCCTGAAAGGGACCTCGGCGGCGATCGCGCTCAACGCCTTCCCGATCGAGCGCGAGGTGACGGGCCGCAAGTCGTCCGACGAGCTGCGCCGGCTGCTCGACACCGGCTGGAGCCTGGTCATCTACCCGGAGGGCGGCCGCTCGCCCGATGGCTGGGGCCAGGAGTTCAAGGGCGGAGCGGCCTACCTGTCGATCCGCACCGGCGCCCCCGTCGTACCGGTGTTCATCGACGGCACCGGCGCGATCTTCGGCAAGGGGATGAAGCGCCCCAAGCCCGGGCGCACCAAGGTGGCCTTCGGCCGACCGCTGGTCCCCGAGGAGGACGAGAGCACCCGGCGGTTCGGGGCGCGGATCGAGGCCGCCGTCACCGAGCTCGGCGACGAGTCGCTCACCGACTGGTGGACGGCCCGCCAGCGCGCCGTCGCAGGCACCTCGCCCCGGCTCACCGGCCCGGACCACACCGGCTGGCGGCGCCAGTGGGCCCTCACCGAGCGGCGGCGCCTGAGCACCGCCGGTCTGCGCCGACCGCACCGGCGCCGCTGGCCCGACCTCGGCTGAGCGCATCTCGTACGCTGCGGCGATGATCCGGTTGCGGCAGCTGGCGGTGGTGGCGCGGGAGCTCGATCCGGTGGTCGACGAGCTGTGCAGGCGGTTCGGGCTCAGCGTGTGCTTCCGCGATCCCGGCGTGGCCGAGTTCGGCCTCCACAACGCCCTGATGGCGGTGGGCGACCAGCTGCTCGAGGTCGTGTCGCCGGTGCGCGAGGGCACCACGGCGGGACGCCTCCTCGACCGCCGTGGCGGCGACGGGGGCTACATGGTGATCTTCGAGGTGGACGACCTCGACCGCCGGATCGCGCACGTCACCGCCCGGGACGTGCGGGTGGTGTGGGGCATCGACCTGCCGGACATCCGGGCGCGGCACCTGCACCCGAGAGACGTCGGCGGCGCGATCGTGTCCGTCGACCAGCCGGTCCCGAACGGGTCGTGGCGCTGGGCCGGCCCGGACTGGCGGCCGCACCAGGACACGAGCGCCGTCACCGGGTTCGCGGGCGCCACGATCAGCGCGCTCGACCCGGTGGCCATGCGCCGGCGGTGGACCGACCTGGGTCTCGACACCTCGATGCAGTTCCAGCCGGCGGGTCCGCGCGGCGAGGGGCTCGACGTGATCGAGCTGGTGGCCACCGACCGGCGCGACGCCGGACGCGAGCACCTGATCGGCGGGGTGACGTACCGCCTGGTGTGACGGCTGGAGCGTCGGGCGTCAGCCGGTCTTCGCCGGGATCTTGATCTCCAGGCCGGCGTAGATGAGGTGCGCGGCGCCGTCGCTCCAACCGTTGACGGCCACGAGCTGGTCGATGGTGACATCGAACTTGCTGGCGATGCCGCTCAGCGTGTCGCCGTCTTGCACGGTGTAGGTCCCCCCCGCCTCGGCAGCCACGGTGGTGGTCGTCACCCCGGTCGTGGTGGTGGCGCCGGTGCCGGTGCCGGTGGCCGCCGTCGCCCCCGGCGGGATCTTGATCACGAGCCCGGCGTAGATGAGGTGCGCAGTGCCGTCGGCCCAGCCGTTGTAGGAGGCGATCTCCTCGGCCGTGGTGCCGAACCGCTTGGCGATGTTGACGAGCACGTCGCCGGACTGGACGGTGTAGGACTGCTCACCCACCGGGGCGAGCGTGGAGTCCGGCGCCACGGTCGACGCCACGGGTGCGATGGTGGCGAAGTCGGTGACGTCGATCAACACCGTGGTCTGGGAGCTGGTGCCGTCGTCACCCCCGCAGGCGGCGAGGAGGAGGGGCAGCGCGCCGAGCAGGGCGACGGCGCGGCGGGCGGTCAGGCGCATGACCCCAGCGTAGAGGCCCACGCCCCGAGTTCGCGGGCGCCCCCCACCCAATCGAACGGGGGAGGTGGGTCACATGAGCGGCCGGGTGGTGGGGGCGATGGGGGTGGGCAGGATGGTCTCGCCCATCAGGTAGCGGTCGACGCCGGCTGCGCAGGCCCGGCCCTCGGCGATGGCCCACACGATGAGGCTCTGGCCCCGACCCATGTCGCCGGCGACGAACACGCCCGGCACGTTCGACATGAAGTCGTCGTCGCGCACCACGTTGCCGCGGGCGTCGAAGTCGACACCGAGCTGGTCGAGCCACGAACCCCGCTCCGGCCCGAGGAACCCCATGGCCAGGAGCACCAGGTCGGCCGGCAGCTCGCGGTCGGTCCCCTCGATCTTCTCGAAGCGGCCGTCGACCATGCGGACCTCGTGGATGAGCAGCGCCCGCACCCGCCCGTGGCCGTCGTCGACGAAGCGCTCGGTGTTCACGCTGAAGACCCGCTCGCCGCCCTCCTCGTGGGCCGACGAGGTGCGGTAGATCATGCTCCACTGCGGCCACGGGTTGCTGGGGGCACGGGTCTCGGGGGGACGGGGCAGGATCTCGAGCTGGGTGACCGACGCCGCACCCTGTCGGTGGGCGGTGCCGAGGCAGTCGGCGCCCGTGTCGCCGCCGCCGATGATCACCACGTGCTTGCCGGCGGCGGAGATCGGCGGCTCGGCGATGTCGCCCTGCTGCACCCGGTTCGCCATCGGCAGGTACTCCATCGCCTGGTGGATCCCGGCCAGCTCCCGCCCGGGCACCGGAAGGTCGCGCGGTGCCGTGGCCCCGCACGCCAGGACCACCGCGTCGTGCGACGCGAGCAGCACGTCGATGTCGACGTTGCCGCCGACGACGGCGCCGGTGCGGAACTCCGTGCCCTCGGCGCGCATCTGCGCCAGGCGCCGGTCGAGATGGCGCTTCTCCATCTTGAACTCGGGGATGCCGTAGCGCAGCAGCCCGCCGATGCGGTCGGCCCGCTCCAGCACGAGCACGTCGTGGCCGGCGCGCGTGAGCTGTTGTGCTGCCGCCAGCCCGGCCGGACCGGATCCGATGACCACCACCCGCTTGCCCGTCGTCACGCTCGGCACCTGGGGCGTGATCCACCCTTGCGCCCACGCCCGGTCGACGATCTCGACCTCGACCTGCTTGATCGTGACCGGGTCGGCGTTGATGCCGAGGACACAGGCGGCCTCGCACGGCGCCGGGCACAGCCGGCCGGTGAACTCGGGGAAGTTGTTGGTGGCATGGAGGCGGTCGATCGCATCGCGCCAGTGATCGCGGTACACGAGGTCGTTCCAGTCGGGGATCAGGTTCCCGAGCGGGCAGCCGTTGTTGCAGAAGGGGATGCCGCAGTCCATGCAGCGCCCGGCCTGGCGGCGCAGGGACTCCTCGGGGAACGGCTCGTACACCTCCTTCCAGTCGCGCAGGCGCACCGGAACCGGGCGCCGGGCCGGCGTCTGGCGCTCCCACTGCAAGAACCCGGTGGTCTCACCCATGGCTGGCCTCCATCACGCGCGCGAGCGTCTCGCTGTCCGAGAGGCCGGCACGCCGGGCCTCGTCCATCACCGTGAGCACCCGCTGGTAGTCGGTGGGCATCACCTTGCAGAACCGGCCCGCTTCGCGCTCCCAGTCGGCGAGCAGCCGCTCGGGCACCGCCGAGCCGGTGAGCTCGCGGTGGCGCTCGACCAAGGCGCGCACGAACGCCGAGTCGTCGTCGCCGAGCGCCTGGAGCTCGACCATCTCCATGTTCACCCGGCTCGGGAAGGTGCCGTCGGGATCGTGCACGTAGGCGATCCCCCCGGACATGCCGGCGCCGAAGTTCCGTCCGGTCGGACCGAGCACGACCACCCGGCCGCCGGTCATGTACTCACAACCGTGGTCGCCCACGCCCTCGACCACCGCGGTGACGCCCGAGTTGCGAACGCAGAACCGCTCGCCGACGATCCCCCGAACGAACAGCTCGCCGGCGGTGGCGCCGTACGCGATGACGTTGCCGGCGATGATGTTGTCCTCGGCGACGAACGTCGCTCGCCGGTCCGGGTGAAGGATCACCCGCCCGCCCGACAGGCCCTTGGCCAGATAGTCGTTGGCGTCACCCTCAAGGCGCAGCTCGATGCCGGCGGGCACGAACGCGCCGAAGCTTTGCCCCGCCGACCCCCGCAGGTGGATGCGGATCGTGCCGTCGGGCAGACCCTCACCACCCCAGCGCCTGGTCAGCTCGCTGCCGAGCAGGGTGCCGACGGTGCGGTGCACGTTCCGGATCGGCAGCTCCACGGTGACCGGCGTGCGCTCCTCGAGCGCCGGCCGGCACAGCTCGATGAGCCGCTGGTCGAGCGCCTGGTCCAACCCGTGGTCCTGGGGCACCGACTGGTGCATCGTCTGGCCGTAGGGGTTCTGCGGCACGGCCAGGATCGGGCTGATGTCGAGCCCCCGCGCCTTCCAGTGGTCGATCGCCGCCCGGGTGTCGAGCAGCTCGACATGGCCGATCATCTCCTGCATCGTGCGGAACCCCAGCGACGCCATCAGCTCGCGGACCTCCTCGGCGATGTACTCGAAGAACCTGACCACGAACTCCGGCTTGCCGCTGAAGCGGGCCCGCAGCTCCGGGTTCTGCGTGGCCACGCCGACCGGACAGGTGTCGAGGTGGCAGACCCGCATCATCACGCAGCCCGACACCACGAGCGGCGCGGTGGCGAAGCCGAACTCCTCGGCGCCGAGCAGCGCGGCGATCACGACGTCACGGCCGGTCTTCAGCTGGCCGTCGGTCTGCACCACGATCCGGTCGCGCAGGCCGTTCAGCAGCAGGGTCTGCTGCGTCTCGGCCAGACCCAGCTCCCAGGGCCCGCCGGCGTGCTTCAGCGACGTGAGGGGGCTGGCGCCGGTACCGCCGTCGTGGCCGGAGATCAGCACCACGTCGGCCTTGGCCTTGCTGACCCCGGCGGCGACGGTGCCCACACCGATCTCGGCCACCAGCTTCACGTGCACCCGGGCCGCCGGGTTCGAGTTCTTCAGGTCGTGGATGAGCTGCTTCAGGTCCTCGATCGAGTAGATGTCGTGGTGCGGCGGCGGGCTGATGAGCCCCACGCCGGGTGTGGAGTGGCGGGTCTTGGCGATCCAGGGGTACACCTTGTGCCCGGGCAGCTGGCCGCCCTCGCCGGGCTTGGCACCCTGGGCCATCTTGATCTGCAGGTCGTCGGCGTTGACGAGGTACTCGCTGGTGACGCCGAAGCGCCCCGACGCCACCTGCTTGATGGCCGAGCGCCTCGAGTCGCCGTTGGGCAGCGGCACGAACCGCTCCGGGTCCTCGCCGCCCTCGCCGGTGTTGCTCTTGGCGCCCAGGCGGTTCATGGCGATGGCGAGCGTCTCGTGCGCCTCAGCCGAGATCGAGCCATAGCTCATGGCGCCGGTGGAGAAGCGCTTGACGATCGCCGACACCGGCTCGACCTCGTCGATCGGGACCGGCGCGCGCCCCTCGGTCCGCAGCTCGAACAGCCCCCGGAGCGTGGCGAGGTGCTTCGACTGGTCGTCGACGGCCTTGGTGTACTGCTTGAAGATCTCGTAGCTGGCCGAGCGGGTGGCGTGCTGGAGCTTGTACACCGTCTCCGGGTTGAACAGGTGGTACTCGCCCTCGCGCCGCCACTGGTACTCGCCGCCCAGCTCCAGCTTGCGGTGGGCCCGCTCCTCGGGCCGGCGCGGATGGGCGACGGCGTGGCGGGCGGCCACCTCGGCGGCGATCTCGTCGAGACCGATGCCGCCGAGGCGGCTGACCGTGCCGGTGAAGTACTCGTCGACGAGATCGGCCCCCAAGCCGATCGCCTCGAAGATCTGGGCGCCCGTGTAGCTGGCCACAGTGGACACGCCCATCTTCGACATGACCTTCAGCACGCCCTTGCCGGCCGCCTTGATATAGCGCTCGATCGCCACCTTCGCGTCCTGGCCGCCGAGGCCGTGGAGGTCCTCTCGGATCATGTCCTCGATCGACTCGAACGCCAGGTACGGGTTGATGGCGCCGGCGCCGTAGCCGATGAGCAGCGCCATGTGGTGCACCTCGCGGGCGTCGCCGCACTCGACGATCAGACCGACCTGGGTGCGACGCTTCTCGCGGATGAGGTGGTGGTGGACGGCGCTGGTGAGCAGCAGCGACGGGATCGGCGCGAACACCTCGTCGCTATTGCGGTCCGACAGCACGATGATGCGGGCGCCGTCGTCGATGGCCTTCGACACCTGCGAGCGCACCGAGTCGAGCGCCCGCTTCAGCGCCAGCCCGCCGCCGGCGACTCGGTAGAGCCCGCTGATCGTCACGGCGTGAAGGTGCGGGTACCGGCCGTCATCGTCGAGGTGGATGATCCCCGCCAGCTCGTCGTTGTCGATCACGGGGAACGGCAGCACCAGCTGACGGCAGCTCTCCGGCCCCGGCTCGAGCAGGTTTCCCTCCGGCCCGACGGTGGAGCCGACGGCGGTGACGACCTCCTCACGGATGGCATCGAGGGGCGGGTTGGTCACCTGGGCGAAGAGCTGGGTGAAGTAGTCGAACAGCAGCCGCGGCCGCTCGGACAGCACGGCGATCGGCGTGTCGGTGCCCATCGAGCCGACCGGCTCGTAGCCCCGCAGCGCCATCGGCGCCACGATCACCTTCAGCTCCTCGTGCGTGTAGCCGAACACCTGCTGACGGCGCAGCGTGGCGGCGTGGCTGAACTCGACGTGCTCGAGCTCTGGCAGGTCCGTCAGCTCGACGAGGCCCTCGTCGAGCCACTGCTGGTACGGCGCAGCCGCCGCCAGCTGGGCCTTGATCTCCTCGTCGTCGACGATGCGACCCTGGGCGGTGTCGATCAGGAACATCTTCCCGGGCTGCAGCCGGCCCTTGCGCACCACCTTGGCCGGGTCGATGTCGACCACGCCGACCTCGCTGGCCATGATCACCAGGTCGTCGTCGGTGACCCAGTAGCGGCTGGGGCGCAGGCCATTCCGGTCGAGCACGGCACCGATGACGGTGCCGTCCGTGAACGCCACGCTGGCCGGGCCGTCCCACGGCTCCATGAGCGCGGCGTGGAATCGGTAGAACGCCCGCTTGGCCGGATCCATCGACTCGTGGTTCTCCCACGCCTCGGGGATCATCATCAGCACGGCGTGGGGCAGCGAGCGTCCACCCAGGTGCAACAGCTCGAGCGCCTCGTCGAAGGTGGCCGAGTCACTGGCACCGGGCGTGCAGATGGGGAACGCCCGCTCCAGCTCCGGCAGGTGCGCACTCGCCAGGAATGCCTCGCGGGTGCGCATCCAGTTGCGGTTGCCCTGCACCGTGTTGATCTCGCCGTTGTGGGCGATGAAGCGGTACGGGTGGGCGAGCGGCCACGACGGGAACGTGTTGGTGCTGAACCGGCTGTGGACCAGCGCCAGCGCGGACTCCACCCGCTCGTCTTGGAGGTCCGGGAAGAACGTGGCGAGCTGGGGCGTGGTGAGCATCCCCTTGTAGACGAGCGTGCGCGACGACAGCGACGCGAAGTAGGTCTGCTGCTCGGGCGGCAGCTCGTGCTCGATGCGCTTGCGGGCCACGTACACCCGCCGGTCGAGGTCGATCCCGGCAGCGCCGGCGGGGTCGGCCAGGAACAGCTGCCGGAACGACGGCATCACGGCCCGAGCGGTGGCACCGAGGCACTCGGGGTGCACCGGCACGGCCCGCCAGCCGAGCAGCGTCAGGCCCTCCTCGGCGACGATCGACTCGATCGACGACATGGCCTTGTGGGCGGCGTCGGCGTCGGCGGGCAGGAAGCCGAGCCCGACGGCGTAGGCGCCCTCGGCCGGCAGCTCGAAGCCGGCCACGGCGCGCAGGAAGCGGTCCGGGACCTGGAGCAGGATGCCGGCGCCGTCGCCGGTGTCGGCCTCGGCGCCAGTGGCGCCGCGGTGCTCCAGGTTGCAGAGCGCGCCGATGCCCATCGACACGATGGCGCGGCTGCGCTCGCCTCTCACGTTGGCAACGAACGACACGCCACAGGCGTCGTGCTCGAAGCGGGGGTCGTACAGGCCGGAGGGCCCGGGGGAACCCAGGTAGGTGGTGTGCATCGTCCTCGTCCACGGCGAGCGCCCCGAGAGGCGGTTGGGCGGGTGGACCCGGGACGACGCTGGCCCGAGCTGGGAACATCCTACGAGGCGCGCCACGTGTCGTGCAGATTGAGATTCCGTGAACGGTCCGCGCCGGCACAGCCGGTGGGGGGCATGATGAGGCCGTGAGCACCCCGCCCCCTCCTCCGCCACCTGGGTACCCGCCCCAGCCGCCTGGCTACGGCGGCCAGCCCCCGGGCTACCCCCAGTACGGCTACGGCGGCCAGCCCCAGCGCCCCGAGTACCCGGGCGGCACGACGGTCCTGGTGCTGGGGATCCTGAGCCTGGTCGTCGGCTTCATGTGTGGCGTTGGGTTCGTGCTGGGTCCCTTCGCCTGGGGTATGGGCAACAAGGCCATCCGAGCGATCGACGCCACGCCCGGCTACTACTCCAACCGAGGGGTCGTGCAGGCCGGACGGATCTGCGGGATCGTGTCGACGGTGCTCCTGGCGCTCGGGGTCGCGACCGTGGTCTTGGTCATCGTCCTCGCCGCCGCGTCGGGTGGCAGCTCGAGCTGAGCGTCACGTCGGGTCGGTGAACACCGGCGCCCGGTTCTCGAAGTTCGCCATGACCGCCTCGACCTGGTTCGCCCGGCCGATCAGGCTGCCGATCACCCGGCGCTCCTCGGCGAACTGATCCGCGGCACCGTCGTTGGCGAGACGGTTCATCAGCGCCTTGGCCCCCCGCACGGCGTCGGGGCTGCGCCCGGCGATCTCGGCGGCGAGCGCCATGGCGTCGGCGTGAGGGGTGTCCGACAGGCGGGTGGCCAGGCCGAGGTCGTACGCCTCGCGCCCGTCGATCACCCGGGCCGTGAACACCAGCTCCTTGGCCACGTCGGGCCGGACGAGGCGGCTGAGCATGAGGGTGCCGGTCATGTCGGGCACCAGGCCCCAGTGCACCTCGCGCACCGAGAGCTTGGTGTCGGGGTGGACGATGCGGATGTCGGCGCCGAGCGCGATCTGGATGCCGCCGCCCAGCGCGTGGCCGTGCACGGCGGCGATGACCGGCACGGGCACCTCCTGCCACACCCACGCCACCTGCTGGCCGAGGTGGGTGATGCGGCCCTCGACCATCGCACCCGGGTTCCCGCCGTCACCACCGCCGTTACCAGTGTTGAGCTGGGCACCACCGGCCATCTGCTGGAACGAGCCGAAGTCGAGCCCGGCGCAGAACGACTGGCCCTCGCCGGAGAGCACGACGGCCCGCACGCCCGGCTCGGTGCAGAGGCGCTCGCCGGCGGCGGCCAGGGCGGCGAACATGGCACCGTCGAGCGCGTTGCGCTTGTCGGTGCGGGTCATGCGGACGTCGGCGATGCCGTCGGCGATGGTGATGCAGACGCGGTCCTCGGAGCTCATGGCGCCGAGTCTCGCACCGCGCACAGGGTGTAGCTGCAGGCGAGCCGCTCGGGCTGCTCGCGCAACCGGTACTCGCCGTTCGGGAGCAGGTCCATCAGGTCGCCGAGCGCCGGCCACGGGACGCTGTCGTGCTCCTCGAGCGAGGTCACCCGCAGGCCGCTGGCGGCCAGCGCGGTGAAGATCTCGCTCAGGCCGTGGTTCCACTGGTAGGTCCAGGGCTGGTCCAGCTCGCCGGGGTGGTCGACGTAGGTGACCGGCTCGCGGAAGCGGGTGCCGGCCGCGGTCTCGAAGTACGGGTAACGCACGACGATCAGCCCGTCGTCGCGCGGGTCGTCGAGCGCCCACAGCATCGGGTGCCCCTCGCGCAGGAACAGCCGACCACCAGGGCGCAGCAGGCCGGCGACGACGTCGGCCCAGCGGCGCACGTCGGGCAGCCAGCACAGGGCACCGATGCCGGTGTAGACGAGGTCGAAGCGCGCCGGGCCTAGCGCAACGACGGCGTCGTGGACGTCGGACTCCACGAACGTGACGTCGGCCCCGGCGTCGACGGCCAGGCGGCGGGCCACCTCGAGCGCAGATGGCGAGAAGTCCAGCCCGGTGACGTGGGCGCCGAGCCGGGCGAGCGACACCGTGTCGGTGCCGATGTGGCACTGTAGGTGGATCGTGTCGAGCCCGGTGATGTCGCCCAGGCGGGGAAGGTCGAAGCGCACGACGTCGGACAGGTGCGCCGGGTCGCTGACGTAGCGGTCGAGCCCGTACTCCTCGCTCACCGCGTGATGCGCGACCCGGGCCTCCCAGTTGCTGCGGTTGAGCGCCATCGCCTCCCGTCCGTGCTCCTCCACGTCCCTCCTCTCGTTCTGGTCCCAGGAAGTAGCGCTGAGCGCTACCACAGGGTGCCAGAACGGAGGGGGAGGTGGGCTCGTAGGCTGACGACTCGTGACCGTCGAGACCCGGAAGCCACGTCTCGGCGTGGTGGTGGCGGCCGGGGTCGCCGCCCTCGGGGCGGTCGGCGTGGGGCTGGTCCAGCTGCGGCGGGGCATCATCCCGATGCTCGACACCGTCACCTACTGGAGCGGGGCGCGCGAGGCGGCCGCCGGCCACCTGTTCAGCACGCGGCTGGCGCCGTCGTTCTCCAACTTCGACGCCATCGAGTTCGTCGAGCGGGGCGGGCGCCTGCCGTTCGTCGACTTCCCCATCGGCTACCCGACGGTGTCGGGCGCGCTCGGCGCGATGGTCGGCGTGAACGCGGCGATGCAGCTCGTCACGCTGCTCAGCCTGGCGGTGGTCGCCGCGCTCATCGTGGCCGGCGGACGGACCGACGACCGCCCGCTGGAGCCGGCCACGCTCGTGATCAGGGCGGGGGTGGCGATCCTGCTGGCCCTCGTGCCGGCGTACCGCCTGGTCACCCAGGCCACGCTGTCGGAGCCGGTGTTCTGCGCCATCGTCGTCGCGCTCATGGCCGCGCTGCTGCGCTACCGCCGCACGGGGCGCTCGTGGTGGTGGGCGTTCGGGCTCGGCGCGGCGGCTGGGCTGTTCCGGTTCCTCGGCGCGCCGCTGGCCGCGCTCCCGGCGATCGAGCTGTGGCGGCGCGAGCGCCACGTCGGCCGGGCGCTCGGCGCGTTCGCCGCCGGCATCGCCCCGGCGGTGGTCAACGTGGCGTGGCTCACCGCGGCCGGCGGAGGGCACCGGGCCGGCTGGCGCGGGCTGGCCGGCGAGGACGTGCGCACCCTCGCCCGCAGCGTCGCCGGCTGGCTCGACGCCGAACACCTCGGCGACCTACGCCAGACGTACTTCGGTGTCGACCGGGGCGTACCGCTGTGGGCATGGGCCGTCACGCTGGCGTGGCTGGTGGCGGTCGCGGCGGCCGTGCTCGGCTACGTGGGCCTCTGGCCCCGTGCCTGGCCCCGCCTGCCGGCGCCACTCGAGCTGTGCCTCGTGGCGGCCGGCATCCTCACCACCGGGCTCGTCATCGGCCTGCTCGGCTTCGATGCCCTCGTCATCCCGGACAACCGGCTCCTGCTGCCGATGGGGGTGCTCACCATCGCGGGGCTCATGTGGTCGATCCGCATCCGGTCCATGGCGGCCGCGGCGATCGCCGCCGTCGCCGTGGCCGTGTGGGCCGGCGTCGGCGTGTCGCCGCAGACCTGGACCGAGCTGTACACCGACGAGCGCCGCCCGGCGTTCATGGACGCCGCTGCCGCCACCGAGGCCGACGTGCTCGTGACCAATGCCGCCGACAACGTGCACTGGTTCACCGAGATCCCCGCCGTGTACCTGCCGCTCCCCGAGCGTCCCCTCACCGGCGAGCCCGTCGACCAAGAGGCCGAGCTGCGAGCCCTGCCGTGCGCGCTGTTGGAGCACGGTGGCGCCATCGTCGCCGCCCGTGGCGCACTGCTCGGCGTCGATGGCCAGGCCGTGCTCGACGATCTGGTCGCCACCGGCCGCCTCACCGCCGAGGACGCCCCGGACGCCGTGGTCTACTTCCCCACCGGGCTCAGCTGCGATCCCTGACGCCGGAGCACGCCGCCCGTCACGCCGGTGCGGGGAAGCTCTCCAATGCCATCAGCTCGTCGGTCCAGTCGCGAACCGCCACCGTCGACTCGGCCGGGGCGACGAACAGTGAATGGAGCATCCCCGAATCATCCGCGACTGCCCACGCATTCCAGAGGGCGAGGCCGATCTGGCCATTTCGCGCCGCCAGGAACATCGCGAACGTCATCCCTACCGGCGCCGCCTTCACGATCGCCGATCGAGCCTGCTCGGTGACCGCGTCGAGGTCAGCGCGGTCGGTCGACGTGTTCCCCACGAGGATGTCGACCGAGAACGGCTTCCGGAGCTCCGACGACACGTCGGCTGAGCGACCAAACGGCGCCGAGCGACCGAGCTCGAAGTGATACCTGACCAGCGCGAGGTAATCGACTCAGCGCACTGCTCCGGGGTCGGCTTGCCATCTGCGTCGTCGCAGACGACTTGTGCGCGCTGTGTGACGTCGATCGGCTCGATCGCGACGAGCCGGGCCCCGGCCGCCGAGCCCGCAGCCGCCTCCAGCACCGCAATCGTCGGCGTCGTCGCATCCCAGAGTGGCAAGCGCCGCAGACTGTGCCAGCGCCGCCCGGAAGTCGGAGATCCTCACCTGTTCGCTCGATGCGGCGTCCGGGACAGGGCTCGATGCAGACGACCCCTCGGCAGGGGAAACGGCCTGCGAGAAGCCGGTGCCGGACTGCTCCGGTCCGATCACCTCTCGTCGGTCGGGCCGGTCGTGCTCGCGAGTGCGGTGGCGACCACCGTCCCGGCATCGATCGCCGCGTGGCGGGACCCGCTACGGGTCCTGCGCACACCCTGACGGTGACGGCTCCCCCAGCCACGTCCAGCGGCGCCACCGGCACAGGAGGCGCAGCGCCTCCGCCACGGCGAGCGTCCACACCAAGGGGTCCGTCATGGTGCGGAAGCGGGCCTGTTCGCCGAGCTCGCCGGTGATGCCCACCACGAAGGTGAAGAGCACGGTGAACCCGGCCACGGCCAGCACCGTGGTCCGCACCGGATCGTCCCGGCGGCGCACCACCAGCCACCCGCACCACAGCCCGGCGCCGACCAGCCCGGCGTACATCACGACCGGGATCAGCCCGAAGCGCGACGGGGCGATCAGGTCACCGAAGATCGGCGAGCCCCAGCCGTGGGTGGAGATCGTGCCATCGACGTCGAAGCGCGCCACGGCATAGACGTCGTCGAGCACCCGCATCGGCCACGAGTCCGACTCGCTCGGGCGCACCGACACCGCGAACATCGTGCGGGCGGACCAGACGCGGCCCTCGAGGAAGTCGTCCGGCTCGGCCCAGATGACCGCCCAGGCATCCTCGCCGGCCTGGTCGAACACCGGCAGGAAGCACTCGTAGTTGAAGTTCGGGCTGAACTCGTCGGTCGTGCGCATCGGTTCGCTGACCGCGGCGTGGTCGTGCGCCGGCGTGCACGGCGGCATCACCGGCGCGTACAAGTCGTAGTTGCCGAACGGGCCGATGAGCGCAATGTCGGAGACCTTCCCGTCGTCGTACAGCGCCTGCAGCTCGTCGCGCGGGACGACCGGGATCACCGCCCGCTGCAGGTTCATGCCGAACCAGCTCGACAACGTCGCCCGCCCGAACAGCACCTGGTTCTTCACCATCCACATCCCGGCGACGAGCACCGGAACGGCCAGGGCGACGAGCACCACCTTGCGGTCGATGCGCCCCCGCAGCCGCCAGGCGACCAGGCAGATCACCGCCAATGCCCAGGCCGGGTGGTACAGGCTGCGGGTCATGATCACCACGGTGGCGACGGCGGCCACCGCGACCAACGCCCAGCGTCCGGCCGCCGGCCCGACAGCCCGGGCCACCGTCCACGCCAGCGCCACCAGCATCGCCGCCAACGCCAGCTCGTAGTTGGGCTCGAACGCGCCCTTGAGCACCTCCGGGTGCAGCGTCGCCAACAGCGCCAACCCCGTCGCCCACCCGGGCCGGTAGCCGAGCCGGGTCAGCAGCGCGGCGGCGAACGCGGCGGTGGCCACGCCGAAGCCGGCCATCAAGACCTGCAGCGTGGCGGCGGTGGTGAACGGCGACAGCCGGGCCAGCCCGCCGAGGGTGAGGTTCCACAGCGGCGGCTGCACGTGCAGGTACCAGACGCTGCCGAGCGGGTCACGCTCGAGGGTGTCGAACGGGACGAGCTGCCAGCCGTAGCCGAGGTAGGCCGTGCTGAAGCGCTGCCCCCCGAACGCCACCGCGGCGTACACCGCCAGCCATGCACCCCCGGCCCACAGCCACGGGGCCCGCCACCACAGCACCCGCCCGGTGAGCGGCGCGGGCGGGTCCTCGACGGCCGTGCTCATGCCCCCGGCACGCTACTCCCACCACGTTTGTTCGATTTGCCAGCAGATCTGCTGGCAAATCGAACAAACGCACATGCGTCAGTCGACGAGGCGGAGGCCGGTGGGGGCGATGGAGCGCTCGGCCTGGGGGAGGTCGACGACGAACTGGGTGCGATGGGCCGGGAACACGTGCTCGGAGATCAGCACCGGGCGACCGTCGGGGCCGCCGGTGACCCGCTCGCAGCGCAGCACCGGCGAGCCGGGCGGGATCCCGAGCAGCCCGGCGTCGCCCACGGACGCGGCGTCGGCGCCGATCGTCTGCGTCGCCCCGGCCAGCGCCACGTCGAGCAACTCGTAGAACGGCGAGCGCTCCACGTCGAGGCGCGACAGGTGCTCGCCCAATTCGGCCGGGCACCACACGGTCACCACGGCGAACGGCTCGCCGTCGGCCAGGTTCAGCCGCTTCACCCGCAGCACCTGCTCGACGCCCAGGATCCGCCGCACGTGCGGGTTGGCGCCGACGAACGCGAACTCCAGGATCCGCCGCTCGGCGCGGATCCCCTGCTCGGCCATCTGGGCCTCGATGGTGGAGAGCCGCCCCAGCGGTTGGGGGATCGGGCTGGTGGCCACGAACCACCCGAAGCCCTGGCGGGCGTCGACCAGCCCCTCGTCGCGCAGCACCTCGAGCGCCCGGCGCACCGTGACCCGGCTGGCGTCGAACTCGACGCCGAGCTCCGCCTCGCTCGGCAGCACCCGGCCGGGCGCGTACTCGCCGGCGCGCACCCGCTGGCGCAGGGCGTCGGCGATCACCTGGTAGCGGATCGTCCTCACTTGTATTAGAGTTGTCTACATCGGGGACGAGCGCAAGCCCCAACCCGAACCAGTCGGACGAATCGAAAGAAGGGTCGCCGAAGATGAGCGCTGTCTCCGCCGGAACGCCGATCGAGCTGGTCGAAGGGGTGTACGCCACGCTGCCCGAGCGGGTCGCCCTCGGGCGCCAGCGCCTCGGCCGCCCGCTCACGCTCATGGAGAAGGTGCTCGTCAACCACCTCGTCGACCCCGCCGGGCAGGAGATGGAGCGCGGCGCCAGCTACGCCGACTTCCACCCCGACCGCGTGGCCATGCAGGACGCCACCGCCCAGATGGCGCTGCTCCAGTTCATGACCGCCGGCCTGCCCCGCACCGCGGTGCCGTCCACCGTGCACTGCGACCACCTCATCCAGGCCAAGGTCGGCGCCTCGATCGACCTCGGCGTGGCCATCGACACCAATGCCGAGGTGTACGAGTTCCTGCGCTCGGTCTCTGCCAAGTACGGCATCGGCTTCTGGGGCCCGGGCAGCGGCATCATCCACCAGGTCGTGCTCGAGCACTACGCCTTCCCCGGCGGGATGATGATCGGCACCGACAGCCACACCCCCAACGCCGGCGGCCTCGGCATGGTCGCCATCGGCGTGGGCGGCGCCGACGCCGTCGACGTCATGACCGGCTTCCCGTTCAACGTCCGCTGGCCGAAGGTGATCGGCGTGCGCCTCACCGGCGAGCTGTCCGGCTGGTCGAGCCCCAAGGACGTGATCCTCGAGGTGGCCCGGGTGCTCACCGTCGAGGGCGGCACCGGCGCCATCGTGGAGTACTTCGGCCCCGGCGCCGACAGCATCTCCGCCACCGGCAAGGCCACCGTCTGCAACATGGGCGCCGAGATCGGCGCCACCACGTCGCTGTTCGCCTACGACACCAACATGGCGATGTACCTGAAGGCCACCGGCCGCGAGGCCATCGCCGACGCCGCCGACCGGGTGGCCGAGCACCTCCGCCCCGACGACGGCGCGCAGTACGACCAGCTCATCGAGATCGACCTGTCGCAGCTCAAGCCGCTCATCAACGGCCCCCATTCCCCCGACCGGGCCCACCGGGTCGGCGCCGATGTGGGTGCGGCGGCAGCCGAGCACGGCTGGCCGCTCGAGATCTCGTCGGCCCTCATCGGCAGCTGCACCAACAGCTCGTACGAGGACATCACTCGCGCCGCGTCGGTCGCCCGCCAGGCGGCGGCGAAGGGCCTGACGGCGACGACGGAGCTGCTCATCACCCCGGGCTCCGAGCAGATCCGCGCCACCATCGAGCGCGACGGCCTGCTCTACGACCTCACCGCCATCGGCGCCACCGTGCTCGCCAACGCCTGCGGCCCCTGCATCGGCCAGTGGGAGCGGGCCAAGGAGGTCACGGAGCGGCCGAACACCATCGTCAACTCGTTCAACCGCAACTTCCCCAAGCGCAACGACGGCTCCGTCAACACGCTGTCGTTCGTCACCTCGCCGGACACCGTGATCGCCCTGGCGCTGGCCGGCCGGCTCGACTTCGACCCCACCACCGACACCATCACGGCACCGGACGGCACGCAGGTGCGCCTCGAGGCGCCGGTCGGCGAGGTGCTGCCGGCCAAGGGCTACGACCCCGGCCATGACACCTTCGTCGCCCCGCCCGCCGATGGCAGCGGCATCGAGGTGGTGGTCGACCCGGCGTCGGACCGCCTCCAGCTGCTGGCGCCGTTCCCGGCGTGGGACGGCCAGGACTACCTCGGCCTGCCGGTGCTCATGAAGGCCGACGGCAAGTGCACCACCGACCACATCTCGGCCGCCGGCAAGTGGCTCACCTACCGCGGCCACCTCGAGAACATCTCCGGCAACCTGTTCCTCGGCGTGGTGAACGCCTTCACCGGCGCCACCGGCGAGGGCAAGGACCAGACCGACGGCGCCACCCGCTCGTTCCCCGAGATCGCCAAGCGCTACGGCGAGGCCGGCATCCGCTGGTGCGCCGTCGGCGATCGCAACTACGGCGAGGGCAGCTCGCGCGAGCACGCCGCCATGGAGCCCCGCTTCCGGGGTGGTGTGGTGATCTTCGCCCGCAGCTTCGCCCGCATCCACGAGACGAACCTGAAGAAACAGGGCATGGTCCCGCTCACGTTCGCCGACCCCGCCACGTACGACCTCATCGGCCAGGACGACCGCATCGACGTGCTCGGCCTGCCGCCGGTGCCCGGCCAGCCGGTCCAGTGCCGGATCGTGCACGCCGACGGCACCACCACCGAGTTCCGGGCCACCCACACCTTCAGCGACGAGCAGGTCGAGTGGTTCCGGGCCGGCAGCGCGCTCAACGTGGTGCGGGCCAAGGTCGCGGCCAGCGGATCCTGACGGGCCCCGTCGATGGAGCTGAGCCCGGCGCTGCGCACCACTGGCGCCGTGCGGCGCTTCACCTCCCAAGCCGTCGACGACGACACGCTGGCGGCCATCCTCGACGATGCCCGGTTCGCGCCGAGCGGCGGCAACCGCCAGCCGTGGCGGGTCGTGGTGGTGCGCGACCCGGCGCGCCGACGGGCCCTGGCCGACACCATGCGCCCGATCTGGGACGAGTACGCCGCCATCGCCGCTACCGGGCGCACGCCGTTCGCCGCCGTCGAGGGCGCCACGTCGGAGCGGCCGGCCACCCGGGCCGGTGGTGCGCCCAACGACCTGCTCGACCACATCGTCGACGTACCGGTGGTGCTGGTGGTGGCCGCCGACCTCGGGCGGATCGCCATGATGGATGCCGGCCTCGACCGGCCGCCGCTCACTGGTGGAGCGAGCGTCTACCCGTTCTGCTGGAGCCTCCTGCTGGCGGCCCGCGAGCGGGGCCTGGGCGGGGTGATGACCACGTTCCTGTCACGGGCCGAGCCGCTCGCCGCTCCCCTCCTCGGCCTGCCCGCCGGCCACGCCCTTGCCGCCACGCTCTTCCTCGGCCACCCGGAGCACCAGCCCACCCGGCTCCGGCGCGCGCCCGTCGACACGTTCGCTACGGTCGACCGCTTCGACGGCCCGGCGTTCGGTGCGCGGCCCCACAGCCAGGAGGGCCGCGATGCCTGACGACCGGGTCGACCCGCCGGGGCTCGGCGACGAGCGCACGATGCTCACCTCGTTCCTCGACTACTACCGGCGCACGCTGGTGCTCAAGGCCGAGGGGCTCACCGACGAGCAGGCCCGCACGCCATCGGTCGAACCCTCCGACCTCAACCTCACCGGGCTCATCCGTCACATGGCCGAGGTCGAGCGGAACTGGTTCCAGCGCTGGATGCGCGGCGACGAGGACGCCGGGCCCCTCTTCTACGGCGCCGCCCACCCCACCGAGGACCCCGACCGCGACCTGCACCCCGGCCCGGACGACACGCTGGCCGCAGCGATCGCGGCGCTGACGGCCGAGATCGAGGCCGCCGACGCGGTGATCCGCTCCAACGATCTGGCCCAGCCGGCTCGCCACGAGCGCAACGGGTTCCGCCCGAACCTGCGCTGGGTGATGGTGCACATGATCGAGGAGTACGCCCGCCACTGCGGTCATGCCGACCTGATCCGTCAGCGCCTCGACGGCACCACCGGCGACTGAGCGCGCTCGGCAGGCTCCCGGCCGGCTCTCGGCGAGCTCTCAGGTTCGGCCGCAAACCTGCGCGGCGATGGGACCGCGACCGCGGGTCCCGACGCCCGAAGGAGACGACTCGATGAGGCATGCCCCCCGACTGGCCGCCCTGGCGGTGGCCGGTGCCCTCGCCCTGACCGCCTGCGGCAGCGACGACGGTGGATCCGACGAGACCACCGCGACGACCGGGGCCCCCGCTGCCACCGAGGCACCGGCCGCCACTGACGCCGCCGCGACCACCACCGACACACCCGCCGCCACCAACGCCGCCGCGACCGGCACGGTCGACGCCAACAACGCCACCATCGCCGAGCTGCAGGCCGCCTTCGAGGCCGCCGGCATCTCGAACGCCGACAAGTGGGCCCGTGAGGTCGACGAGTACCGGCCCTACAGCGACCCGACCTTCGCCGACCTCCGCGAGGAGCTGGCCAAGTACGGCCCGACGGAGGAGACCGTCGACGCCATCATCGCCGTCCTCTCCATCTGATGTCCTCGACGTCCCGACCCGACCCGGCCCGGGCACTGCGCGGCGGGTTCCTCGCGCTGTCACTGGCCAGCGCGGCCGTGACGGCGATCGAGCTGGCGATGCTGCGGCACTGGAACGGCGTCGAGCAGGTGATCCCCTGGATCGTGCTCGCCGTCGTCGCCGTGACCGCCCTCGCACTGGCGATCCACCCCTCACGGGCGACCGTTGCCACGGCCCGCCTGGTCGGGTTGGGCACGTTCGTGGCGAGCGCCTTCGGCGTCTGGAGCCACGTCCACTCCAACTACGAGACGGCACCGCTGAACGCCCGCTTCACCGACCGGTGGCCGTCGATGTCGGAGCCCTCCCGCTGGTGGGCGGCGCTCAACGGCTCGGTCGGGGCGTCGCCGGCGCTCGCCCCGGCAGCACTGGCGTTCGCCGGACTGTGCCTGACCCTGGCCACCGTGGGCCTCGCCCACCGTCAGAGGTCCGTTCCCGGGCGGCGCTCGCCCTCCTTGTCGGGGTCACCCGAGTAGCCCGGGGGCAGCGTCAGCGCCAGCTCCTCCGGCGTCGGCTCCCGGCGGACCCGCGCCTCGGGCGGCAGCAGCGCCGAGATCGCGGCCATGATCCGCTTGGTGTCGGCATCCGGCGACGCGTGCTTCAGTGCCACCGCCTCGCCGACCGTGGCGCTGACGTGCGGCGGGTCGGTGACGTTCCACACGTGGGGGATCCGCGATGAGCGCGGCCAGACCTTCTCCGTACCCCACAGGCCCACCGGGATGACCGGCGCGCCGGTCATCGCCGACAGCCGGGCCGCGCCCCAACGACCCTTCAGCACCGGGTCGAAGAACGCCCGCCCCCGCGGGATCGTGCCCTCGGGCATGAGCACCACCAGCTCGCCGCCGTCGAGAGCGGCCGCCGCCGCCCGCAGCGGCTCGTCGCTCCCGGTGGCTCGGTCCACGCGTATCCCACCGAACGCCCGGGCCAGCTGGCCCACCACCGGCACGTCGAAGACCTCCTTCTTGCCCAAGAAGCGCGCCGACCGGCCGGTGCGAGCGAGCACCATCGACATGACCGCCGGGTCGAAGTAGCTGCGGTGGTTGCCGCACACGATCGCCGGGCCGTCGCTCGGGATGTGCTCGGTGCCGGTGATGTGGATGCGGGCGTAGGGAACCAGCTCCGGGCGGGCGAACTGCATGGCCAAGCGCTGCAGCTCGGCGCCGAGCAGCGGCACCTTCTGCACGCCCGGCGACACGTCGAGGTGCAGCACGGGCCAGCGCCGGGCGACGGCGATCACCGCCAGCCGGGGAT
The DNA here is from genome assembly GCA_964556225.1 of uncultured Ilumatobacteraceae bacterium. Taxonomy (GTDB): domain Bacteria; phylum Actinomycetota; class Acidimicrobiia; order Acidimicrobiales; family Ilumatobacteraceae; genus CAZKVJ01. Next base: position 44,914 of record CAZKVJ010000015.1, on the reverse strand, counting down.
CCGGGTTCACCGCCACCCCGTGGCCCACGGCCGACAGCAGCGGGATGTCGTAGACGCTGTCGCTGTAGGCGTAGCTCTCGGCCAGATCGACCCCGTGCTGCTTGGCCCAGTCGACCACCGCCTCCAGCTTCCCGTTCGACCACACGAACGGCCCGGCCAGCGTGCCGTCGTAGGTGCCGTCGGCGTTCACCCCGTAGCGGGTGGCGACCACGTCGTCGAGGCCGAGCGCGTCGGCAAAGGGCTTCACCAGGTCGTAGGGCGTGGTGGTGGCGAGCACGACCGCCCGCCCCGCGGCGCGGTGCTCCTCGATGAGCGGACCGGCGAATGGCTGCACCAGGGCGACCAGACGGTCGGCGACCTGCTCGGCGGCCTGCTGGACGACCTCCCGGCGGCGACCCTTCGCGAAGCTGACGGCCTGGCGGGCCAGCGCCATCGACGGCAGGTTCTCCCCCACGGCGTTGAACAGCCCGTAGAGCAGCCGCTCGCCTGGCAGCGACCGTGACACGAGGCCGGCGGTGCGCATCGCCTCGGAGAACACCGGCCCGGAGGCACCGGCCAGCAACGTCCGGTCGAGGTCGAAGAACGCGGCGCCACGCCGGGCCGGCGTGACCTTCGCGGCCGTCGCCTTCTTCGTTGATGACGCCGTCTTGGAGGTCGACTTCTTCGGCGACGCCTTCTTGGACGACGCCTTCTTGGACGACGTCGACGTGGCTTTGGCCGTGCTCATGGGGTGCACGCTAGAGCACCGTCGCGACCGTGAGAACGGGAAAGGCCCCGCTTGGGGGAAGCGGGGCCTCTCAACCGTTTGGAACCCGGTGGTTGGGGGGACCACCTTCGTGGGTTCTCGTCGAGCGGGCGATGGGGGGTCGCTCCGCTTCGAACATGTGAAAGTATGCACGTGAATGCGCGATCTTTCAAGTTGGAGTTACCGATAGGTACCATCTCCAATCGAGATGGACCTTCGCCAGCTGGCCGCCCTCGTCGCCATCGCCGATCACGGCACGTTCTCGGCCGCCGCGCGTGCACTGTTCACCGTTCAGTCGAACGTCTCAACCCATGTGGCCCGCCTGGAGAAGGAGCTCGGCGTCACGCTCATCGACCGCCAGCGTGGCGGTCTCACCGACGACGGGGCGGTCGTCGTCGAGCGGGCCCGGCGGATCCTGCGTGAGCTCGACGACATCGCCGCTGACGTGGCCACCCACGACGACGAGGTGGCCGGCGACACCCGCCTCGGGGTCATCGGCACCACTGCCCGCTGGCTGATGCCCCAGCTGCTCAGCCAGCTCGCCACGTCGCACCCGAAGGTCCACGCCATCGTCCACGACGGCACGACCGACTCGCTCATCCCCCGGGTGGTGGTCGGCGATCTCGACGCCGCGGTCGTCCACCTGCCCGTCGACGACCCCGAGGTGCAGGTGGAGGCGCTGTTCGCCGAGGATCTCGTGCTGCTCGTCAACAACGAACACCCCCTCGCCGGCCGCGAGTCGATCTCCATCAGCGAGCTGGCCGAGCACTCCCTGCTGCTGCCCCCGGCCGGCACGGCCCTGCGCCGGGTGCTCGACCGGGCGGCCCGGGCCCACGGAGCGACGCTCACCGCCCAGACCGAGATCGACGGTGTCCGCCTGCTGACGTCACTGGCCTACGACGGCTTCGGCGCGGCCATCGTCCCCGCCACTGCCATGCCGCGCTGGGTGACGGGACCGTTCAGCCGGATCGCGGTACCAGAGCTGCCCCGCCGGGTCGTCGGCTGGGCACAGCGCCGCCGCCCCCAGCCCAACCCGGCCACACGGGCCGTTCGCGCTGCGACCCGAGAGCTCGTGGCCGCCCGCGGCGACCGCCAACCCGGCGTCCACGTCGACGCCAGCGTGCTGCCCGGCCCACGCCCGAGCTGAGCGCCACGCGCCTAGTGTCAGCGGCGTGCCGACCTCCGTCCCGCTGCGCGTCCGCGTGCCGGGTGCAGCGCGCGCCGAGGTGGTGTCGATCGACGATCGGCGCGTGGTGCGCCTCGACGTCGACGCCGAGATCCGCCGGGGTGCGCTCTCGTCGGCGGCGGGCGAGGTCATCGCCGAGGCGGCCCACGTTGCCCGCGCCGAGCACCTCCCCCTCGTGGGGTTCATAGGGTCCTCCGGCGCCGACATCGTCGAAGGGATCGCCGCCCTGCACGGATGGGGCATCGCGGCGAGAGCGCTCGCCGAGTGCAGTGGCGTGGTGCCGACGATCCTGGTGGCGACCGGCCCGGCCGTCTCCGGCCCCGCCCTCCTGCTCGGCCTGGCCGACCACGTGGTGATGACCGAGTCGGCCTACGCCTTCGTGTCCGGACCGACGATGGTGGCGGAGTTCACCGGGGTCATGGTGAGCAACGATGAGCTCGGCGGCGCGGCGACCCACGCCCGGTTCACCGGGGCGGCCAGCCTGGTCGTGGCCGACGAGGCAGCGGCGCTCGACGCCGTGGCCGCCCTGCTCGCCTACCTGCCCGACAGCACCGACGAGCTCCCGCCGCGGTGGGAGACCGACGACCCGCCGAGTCGCTCGACCCCTGAGGCCGGCGCGCTCATGCCGGCCACCAGCACCGGCAGCTACGACGTGCGCGACGTGATCCGGGCGATCGGCGACGACGGCGCTCTGCTCGAGGTCCGCGCGCGGTGGGCGCCGAACGTGGTGACGGCGTTCACCACGATCGATGGTCGTCCCGTCGGCGTGGTGGCCAACCAGCCGCTGGCCTTGGCCGGCACGCTCGACATCCCGGCGTCGCAGAAGGCCGCCCGGTTCGTCGCGTTCTGCGACGCCTTCAACCTGCCGCTCGTGACGCTGGTCGACACGCCGGGCTTCTACCCCGGCAAGGACCTGGAGTGGCGGGGGATGATCCGCCACGGGGCCCAGCTGGTGTTCGCCTACGCCCGGGCCAGCGTGGCGCGGGTGTGTGTGATCCTGCGCAAGAGCTACGGCGGGGCGTACATCGTGATGGACTCCAAGGAGATGGGCAACGACGTGTGCCTGGCCTGGCCGATCGCCGAGCTGGCGGTCATGGGTGCCGGACAGGCCGCGGCGATCCTCCAGCGGCGCTCGAGCCCCGAGGAGCGTGCGGCGTTCGAGGCCGACTACACCGAGCGCCTGCTCAACCCATACATCGCCGCCGAGCGTGGCTACGTCGACGCCGTCATCGACCCCGCCGACACCCGCCGCGAGATCGCCGCTGCCCTCGCGATCCTCGACGACAAGCGCGAGCTGCTGGCCCCTCGCAAGCACGACAACACGCCGCTGTGAGCAGCTACCCGCCGCAGGCTGACGGTCCGAGCGAACGCTGATCTAACCTGCCCGGCGGGGAGGAAGCCCCCACCACCACCGGTCAGCGCCACGAGCGGCACCGCCAACAGCACCAGAAGGGGTCAGCGAAACATGCCGGACACCATCACCCTCATCGACGACCGCACCGGCAAGCAGGTCACGGTGCCGATCACCGACGGCGTGTTCCCATCAGCGGCGTTGCGGGAGCTCGACCCCGACCTGCGCATGTACGACCCGGCGTTCCTCTCCACCGCCGCCACGAAGAGCGCGATCACCTACCTCGACGGCGACGCGGGGATCCTCCGCTACCGCGGCTACCCCATCGAGCAGCTCGCCGAGCGCTCCACGTACCTCGAGGTGGCCTACCTGCTCATCTACGGCGAGCTGCCCACGGAGGAGCAGCTCCGCTCGTGGACCTTCGACGTCACGCACCACACGTTCATCCACGAGAACATGCGCAAGCGCTTCGTCGACGGCTTCCACTACGACGCGCACCCGATGGGGATGTTCGTTTCCGCCGTCGCTGCGCTCGGCACGTTCTACAACGACGCCAAGGACATCTTCGAGCAGGAGAGCCGCGACAAGCAGATGCTCCGCCTGATCGCCAAGATGCCCACGCTGGCAGCGATGGCCTACCGGTTCTCCGCCGGGTTGCCCTTCGTGTACCCGGACAACTCGCTCAGCTTCCCGGCGAACTTCTTGAACATGATGTGGAAGATCGGCGAGTACGAGGTCGACCCCGTGCTCGAGCGGGCGATGGAGGTGCTGTTCATCCTCCACGCCGACCACGAGCAGAACTGCGGCACGACCGCCATGCGGGTGGTGGGCAGCAGCCACGCCGACCCGTACTCCGCGTGCGCCGCCGCGGCCGCAGCGCTGTACGGGCCGCTGCACGGCGGGGCCAACGAAGCCGTGGTGCGCATGCTCGAGGACATCGGCGACATGTCGAACGTTGCGGCGTTCATCGACTCGGTCAAGGCGGGCCACGGCCGCCTGATGGGCTTCGGGCACCGCGTCTACAAGAACTACGACCCGCGTGCCCGCATCATCAAGCAGACCGCGTACGACGTGTTCGAGGTCACCGGCAAGAACCCGCTGCTCGACATCGCCCTCAAGCTGGAGGAGACGGCGCTGCAGGACGACTACTTCGTCTCCCGCAAGCTGTACCCGAACGTCGACTTCTACTCCGGGCTGATCTACCAGGCCCTCGGGTTCCCCGTGGACATGTTCACCGTGCTGTTCGCGATCCCCCGCACCGCCGGCTGGCTGGCCCACTGGAACGAGCTGCTCAACGACAAGGACCAGAAGATCAGCCGGCCCCGCCAGTGGTACACCGGCGTGGGCGTGCGCGACTTCGTCCCCCTCGCCGACCGCGCCTGACCCGTTGCAGGGTCGGAGGGCTAGGGCGAGACGTCGAGGAGGATCTTGCCGACGGTGGCGTTCGACGCCATGAGGGTGTGCGCCTCGGCGATGTCCTCGAACCGGAAGCGGCGGTCGATGACGGGGTGCAGCCGGCCGGATCCGAACAGCGGGACCACCTCGGCGGCGAAGCGGCGGCTGACGGTGATCTTCTGCTCGATGGGGCGAGCCCGTAGCGTGGTGCCGATCCACGACGCGCGCTTGGTCAGCAGCAGCCCGGCGTTCACGGTGCCGGCGCCCCCGCCCATCAGCCCGACCTGCACGATGCGGCCCTGGACGGCCACGGCCTGAAGGTTGCGGTCCATCTCGTCGCCGCCGACCACGTCGAGCACCACGTCGACACCGTCGGGCCGGTGGGTGCGCAGCTCCGCCAGCCAGTCGTGCGGCGAGCGCTCGATCACCAGGTCGGCGCCGAGGTCGCGGCAGGCGTCCATCTTCCCGGCCGAGCAGGTGACGGCGATGTGGGCGCCGAGCGCGCCGGCGAGCTGGATCGCCGCCGTGCCCACCCCGCTGGCCCCGGCGTGCACGAGCGCCCAGCGCCCGCTCGTCAGCCCGCCCTGCAGGACGAGCGCGTCCCAGGCGGTGAGGAACACCTCGGGGATGGCGGCGGCGTCGCCCAGGTCGATGCCCGCCGGCACGGCGAGCGCCAGCCGCTCGTGCGTCGTGAGCAGCTCCGCGTGACAGCCGCCGGACTCGATGCCCATCACGTGGTCGCCCGGACGCCACAGCGAGACCCGCTCGCCGACCGCCACCACCGTACCGGCGTACTCCAGCCCGGGGATCTCCAGCGCCGCTCGGCGAGGGTCGGGGTACAGGCCCATCCGCTGCAGCAGGTCGGCACGGTTGAGCGCCGTGGCCCGGACCCGCACGAGGATCTCCTCCGGGCCGGGGGCGGGGTCGGGCACCTCCTCGATGGTGAGGACCTCGGGACCACCGTGTGACCGCAGCACGACCGCTCGCATGACGCGCATTCTGGCCTGGATGCGCCACGCTGGTGCGGTGGAGCAGCACAAGGGCCGCGAGCTGGTGCACCCGACGAGCCGCGCGCAGTGGCGGGAGTGGCTCGAGGCGACCCACGCCACGGGTCGTGGAGCGCCTTCGACACCGTCGAGGTCCTGATCGAGCCCGAGGACCTCGCGGCCGCGCTCGATGCTGTGAGCGTCGCATCGCCACGATCGCCCACGACGCCACCACCCCTCCGCCCGGTTCTGGTCCCAGGAAGTAGCGCTGAGCGCTACCACGTGCTGCCAGAACGGGAGCTGGGGTCAGCGCGCCGCCATCTTCTCCTGCAGGCGCCGGTCGAGCGCGGCGAGGAACTGCTCCGTGGTCAGCCACGGCTGGTCCCGTGAAACCAGCAGCGCCAGGTCCTTCGTCATCTCGCCGCCCTCGACCGCCTCGACGCAGACCTCCTCGAGCGTGAGCGCGAAGTCGACGACGTCCGGCGTGGCGTCCATCTCGCCCCGGTAGGCGAGTCCGCGCGTCCAGGCGTAGATCGACGCGATCGGGTTGGTGGACGTCGGGTTGCCCTTCTGGTGCTCGCGGTAGTGCCGGGTCACGGTGCCGTGGGCGGCCTCCGCCTCGACCGTCTTGCCGTCGGGCGTCATCAGCACGCTGGTCATCAGCCCGAGCGAGCCGAACCCCTGGGCGACGGTGTCGCTCTGCACGTCGCCGTCGTAGTTCTTGCACGCCCAGACGTAGCCGCCCTCCCACTTCATGGCCGCTGCCACCATGTCGTCGATGAGGCGATGCTCGTAGGTGAGCCCGGCGGCGTCGAACTGGGCCTTGAACTCGGTGTCGAACACTTCCTGGAACAGGTCCTTGAACTGGCCGTCGTACGCCTTGAGGATCGTGTTCTTGGTGCTCAGGTACACCGGGTAGTGACGGGCCAGGCCGTAGCGGAACGAGGCCCGGGCGAAGTCGCGGATGGAGTCGTTGAAGTTGTACATCCCCATCGCCACGCCGCCGTCGGCGCCGTACTCGGCGACGGTCATCTCCATCGGCTCGCCGCCGTCGGCCGGCGTGAACGTGATGGTGACGGTGCCGGCGCCGGGGACCTTGAAGTCGGTGGCCTTGTACTGGTCGCCGTGGGCGTGACGGCCGATGACGATCGGCTTCGTCCAGCCCGGCACCAGCCGGGGGATGTTCGAGCAGATGATCGGCTCCCGGAACACCACACCGCCGAGGATGTTGCGGATGGTGCCGTTGGGCGACTTCCACATCTTCTTCAGGCCGAACTCGGCCACTCGCGCCTCGTCGGGGGTGATGGTGGCGCACTTCACACCGACCCCGTGGCGCTTGATGGCGTTGGCGGCATCGACGGTGACCTGGTCGTCGGTGGCGTCGCGGTGCTCGATGCCGAGGTCGTAGTAGTCGAGCTCGATGTCGAGGTAGGGCAGGATCAGCTGCTCCTTGATGAACTGCCAGATGATGCGCGTCATCTCGTCGCCGTCGAGCTCGACGACGGGCTTGGCGACCTTGATCTTCGTGCGATCGGCCACGGGTGGGCTCCTTCCATCGGGCCCGGCGGCCCGGCGAACTTGTATCAGACTTGTACAGGCTAGCGCGCCACGCCGAGGCCCCGCGGCCTACCATCGCCGTCGTGGACTTCGCATGGACCCCCGAGCAGCAGGCCTTGCGCGAGCAGGCGCGAGAGGTCGCCCGCTCGGCCGTAGAGCGCTACGGGCGCAGCAACGACAGCTGGATCAACGGGTTCTCGAAGGAGTTCTCGAAGGAGCTGGCGGCGCTGGGCTGGATCGGGATGACCTGGCCGGTGGAGCACGGCGGCGGCGGCCGCCCGCCGATCGAACGCCTCATCGTCGGCGAGGAGCTGATCATGGCCGGGGCGCCGATCGGGGCGTCATGGTTCGCCGACCGCCAGATGGGCCCCACCCTCATCGCCTACGGACGGCCCGACCAGCAGGCCGAGTTCCTGCCGCGGATCCTGTCCGGCGAGACCACCTGGTGCATCGGCATGTCCGAGCCGAACGCCGGGAGCGATCTGGCGTCGCTCACCACCCGGGCGGTGCGCGACGGCGACGAGTTCGTCATCGACGGCCAGAAGATCTGGACCAGCTTCGGCGCCGTCGCCGACTACTGCTACCTCATCTGCCGCACGGCCACGGAGGGTCCGCCCCACGCCGGCATCTCCGAGATCATCGTGCCGATGGACTCGCCCGGCATCGAGGTCCGCCCCATCACCGACCTCACGACCAACCGCCACTTCTGCGAGGTCTTCTTCAGCGGGGTGCGGGTGCCGGTAGCCAACCTGGTCGGCACCGAGGGCGGGGCGTTCAAGCAGACCATGCGCCAGCTCGAGCACGAGCGGGGCGGCATCGACCGGCTGGTGTCGAACCACGCCCTCTACCGCATGGCGCTCGAGCGCGCCGACCGCTCGGACCCCGTGGTGCGCCAGGAGATCGCCGCCCTAGAGACGGCGTACCGGGTGGGGAGGATCCTCGTGATCCGCGAGGTGCTGCGCCAGGCGCCGGCCGGGTTCTCCGCCGCCACCAAGGTGTACTGCACCGAGCACGAGGTGCGGGTGGCCGACTTCGTCGCCCGAGTGCTCGGGGCCGAGGCCACGCTGTGGGACCCGGTCACCAAGGGCCTCGCCTACGCCCCCGGCTACACGATCATGGGTGGCACGTCGAACGTGATGCGCAACATCCTCGGCGAGCGCGTCCTCGGCCTCCCCCGCTGACCCCCGCCCCCGCCGCAGGATTCGCGCCACCCTGGCGCGTTGACCGCGGGGCGAGCGGCGTAGGTTGGCGGGCATGGGTGACCTGATCGAGCTGTCGACGCGGATCATCGACTCGGGGATCGCCGACGAGCCGGTCAACCGCGTCACCAACGAGCTGTCCGAGCTGGCCGACGACCTGGCGATCGTCGAGAGCTTCAGCCACTGTGTCGCCTGGCGCTCCCCCGAGGGCTTGGTGTGCTTCGACACCAGCGGTGCGTTCACCGGCGACGCCGTGGTCGGCGCGCTGCGCTCGTGGAGCACCGCCCCGGTCCGTACGCTCGTCTACACGCACGGTCACGCCGACCACGTGGGCGGCAGCGCGGCCTTCGCCGCCGACGCCGAGCGTGCCGGCGCCCCCCGCCCGACCGTCGTCGGGCACCGCAACGTGCCCGTGCGCCTCGACCGCTACGAGCTCACCAACGACTGGAACCTGCTCATCAACGCCCGCCAGTTCGGTGGCATCCGCGCCGACGCCAACCTGGGTATCGGCGGCACCGGACGGTTCCTGCCGGAGGGCACGCTGCGCCCGGACGAGACGTTCGAGGCGTCGCACACGCTGAGCGCCGGCGAGGAACGCATCGAGCTGCACCACGCCCGCGGCGAGACCGACGATCACCTGTGGGCGTGGTTCCCCGAGCGGCGCTGGCTGATGGCCGGCGACTTCCTCATCTGGAACTTCCCCAACGCTGGCAACCCGCAGAAGGTCCAGCGCTACCCGGTCGAGTGGGCAGCTGCGCTGCGGCAGATGATCGCCGCCGGGCCGGAGCTGCTGGTACCCGCCCACGGGCTGCCGATCGCCGGGCGGGAGCGCATCGCCACCGTGCTCGACGACGTCGCGACGGCACTCGAGCGCCTCGTCGACGCAGTGGTCACGATGATGAACGCCGGCGCGACCCTCGACGCGATCCTCCACAGCGTCGACGTCCCGGCCGACGTGCTCGCCAAGCCGTACCTGCGCCCGCTCTACGACGAGCCGCAGTTCGTGGTGCGCAACATCTGGCGCCAGTACGGCGGCTGGTGGGACGGGGTCGCCTCCCGCTTGAAGCCCGCCCCCGAGGCCCAGGTGGCGGCGGTGCTGGCCGAGCTGGCCGGTGGCGCTCGGGCCCTGATCGCTCGGGCGGAGCAGGCGGCCGCCGATGGGGACGTGCGCCTGGCGTGCCACCTGGCCGACCTGGCGGGGTGGGCGGCCCCCGACGACGCCACCGTGCACGGCGCTCGCGCCGCCATCTACCTGGAGCGGCGCCGGATCGAGCCCTCGCTGATGAGCAAGGGGATCTACGCGGCAGCCGCCCGGGACTCCCAACGCGTCGTCGATGCCGGTCGCTAGACGCGAGCGCTCCTGCCGGCCACGGTGGGTCGCCACGCTGCTCGTCGCCCTCGCCGCCTGCTCGAGCGGCGACGACCACGTCGCGATCACCACGGTGGTGCCGGACGGGACGTTCATCGTGCTCGGTGACTCGATCACGTTCCAGGCCACCGACGCCATCCTCGAGCTCGTCCCGGACGCCATGGTCGACGCCTACCCGGGTCGGTCCATGGTGGTGCCGTTCGTGAGCGACACCGGACTCGAGCGCGTCCCGGACCTGCCGCTCGACGACACGTCCCACCTCGTCGTCGCGCTCGGCACCAACGACGCGGGCTACGACGCCCACGATGCTGCGCAGCTCCAGGCGGACCTCGACACGCTCCTGGACGCCATCGGGCGGCAGCGCTGCATCACCTGGGTGCTGCCGTACGTGCAGGCCCCGCGCAGCCCGACGGAGATCGCCCGGGTGGAGGCCTTCGGGGCGAGGGTGCGCGCCGAGATGTCGTCGCTGCCGTGCGGAGCCGTGCTCGACTGGCCGGCCGTGGTCGACGAGGATCCCAGCTTGGTCGGCCCCGACGGCGTGCATCTGACCCCGGCCGGTGACGCGGCGTTCGCCCGGCTCATCGCCTCGTCCGTCTAGCGACCGAGCGTCACCAACACCAGCGCCACCAGGCACAAGCCGAGCCCCACCACCTGCGGCCGGGCGAGGCGCTCACGGTCGATGGTCGTCGCAAGCAGCACCGTGCTCGCCGGGTAGAGCGACGCCACCACGGCCACGATGGTCAGCAGCCCGGAACGAGCGGCCGCCAGGTACAGGGCGTTCGCCGTCATGTCGAGCACCCCGGAGGCGAACGCCGGCGCCGGCGACGGTGGCGGCAGGGCGAGGCTTCGCCGCGATATCAGCGCCACCAGCAGCACCGCCGGCACCGAGACCAGTCGCGCTGCCACGAGCGGCCACAGCCCGGCGTCGTCGCCGGTGTGGGCCAGGAACACGAACACCAGCCCGAAGCCCATCCCGGCGAGGGCGGCGAGGGCGACGATGGCTCCCGGCGTCGCCCGGTCGTGGCCCCCGAACGCACCGCTCACCAGCGCCACCCCGGCGACCGCCACCGCCGCGCCCACATAGGCGCTGCCCCCCGGCCGCTCGCCCTGGGCGAGGCCGGCGACCACGGGGACGATCACGCTGACCACCGCCGTCACCGGGGCCACGACCGTCATCGCCCCCGCCGACAGCGCGTGGTAGAAGCACACCAGCGCCAGCACCCCAGCCAGTCCCGCGCCGGCGCCCCACGCCCAGGCCCCGCCGGACGGCATGGGGTCGCCCAGCAGCGGCACCAGCACCAGCAGGCCGACCAGGCTCACCGACTGGCCGGCCAGCGTCACGGCCACGCTCGTGGCGCTGCGGGTGGCCCGCCCCCCGCAGTAGTCGGCCACGCCGTACACGAGCGCAGTGGCCAACGCCAGGAGCACGGGCATCGCCAGAGTGTGGCAGCACTAGGTTCGCTGCATGGAACACGTTCGCTTCGGCCGCACCGGCATGCCGGTGTCGCGACTGTGCCTCGGCACGATGACCTTCGGCTACCAGTGCGACGAGGCGACCTCGTTCGCGATCCTCGACGCCGCCGCCGACGCCGGGATCACGTTCATCGACACCGCCGACGTCTACCCGCTCGGTGCCGGCCCCGACCTGTTCGGGCGCACGGAGGAGATCGTCGGCCGGTGGCTGAAGGGCCGCCGCGACCGCTACGTGCTGGCGACGAAGTGCTTCTTCCCGACCGGGCCCCGGCCGTGGGACCAGGGCAGCACGCGCAAGAACATCCTGCGCGCGCTCGACGAGTCCCTGCGCCGCCTCGGCACCGACTACGTCGACCTCTACCAGCTCCACCAGTGGGACCCGCACACGCCGATCGACGAGAGCCTCCGAGCGCTCGACGACGTGGTGCGGGCGGGCAAGGTCCGCTACGTCGGCTGCAGCAACTTCCTCGCCTACCAGCTGGCCCGCTCCATCGGGCGCGCCGAGGTGCTGCGGGTCTGCCGGTTCGAGAGCGTGCAGCCCCGCTACAACCTGCTGTTCCGCGAGAACGAGCGCGAGCTGTTCCCGCTGTGCGAGGAGGAGCAGATCGCCGTCATCCCCTACAACCCGCTCGCCGGCGGCTTCCTCACCGGCAAGCACCACCGCGGCGACCCCGCGGCGAACACGCGCTTCACGCTCGGCTGGGCGGCCGGGCGCTACCAGGAGCGCTACTGGCACGACCAGATGTTCGACACCGTCGACGAGCTGAAGGGCCTCGCTGGCGAGGCCGAGATGTCGCTCGCCCAGCTCGCCGTGGCCTGGGTGCTCGCCCAGCCGGCGGTGACCTCGCCCATCGTCGGGGCGAGCCGGCCCGAGCAGCTCGCCGACGCCGTCGCCGCGGTGTCGACCCCACTCGACGACGAGCTGCTGCACCGCCTGGATGTCGCCACCCGGCAGTACCGCTGGGGCGACACCCAGCGCTAGGTCGCGCCCCACAGGCGGTCAGCCAGACCGCTGGAGCGGGCGATGGGCTGGCGGACCGCAGCCCGCACGGCGTCGGCGGTGCCGATCACGCTGACCCGGCGGCGGGCCCGGGTGACGGCGGTGAAGAGCAGCTCTCGGGACAGGATCGGCGACGCCGTGTCGGGCAGCACGACCACCACCTCGTCGTACTCGGACCCCTGGCTCTTGTGGATGGTGAGCGCGTAGGCGGTGTCGACGTGCTCGATCCGCCCGGGCGAGACGAGCCGGTGGCCGCCGACCGCCGGGACGGCGACATGGCGACGGCCCTCGGCCCCGGCGACGACCACGCCCTGGTCGCCGTTGAACAGCCCCGTCAGCGGGTCGTTGCGGGTGACGAGCACCGGCCGGCCGAGCGCCCACAGCTCACCGGCGGCGGGACCGAGCGAGCGGCGCACGGCCTCGTTCCAGCCGGCCACGCCGGCCGGACCCCGCCGGAGGGCGCACAGCACCTTCGTGTGGCCCAACGCGCCGAGCGCGCCGTCGGCGTCGCCCTGACGGGCGAGGTGCACCAGCTGCTGCGCGCCGGCCACCACCTCGGCCAGCACCGGCGCCGCCGCCGGTCCCTCGACGTCGCCGGAGCCGGGGATCCAGCGCAGCTCGTCGCCGCCGGCTGCGAGCAGGTCCACCACGGCGTCAGCGTTGCCGCCGCCGATGGCACCGGCCAGTTGGGCGATGCCCGAGCCGGCACCGAACCGGTGGGTCTCCCGGAGCACGGTCACCGACGCCGACAGCGGGCCCGCCGCGCCTGCGGTGCTGCGGCTCGGTCCGACGATGTCGGCCAGCACGGTCCCGGCCTCGACGCTGGCCAGCTGGTCGGGGTCGCCGACGAGCACGAGGCGCGTGGAGTGGCGCACCGCGGCGAGCAGGTCGGCCATGAGCGGCAGGTCGACCATGGACATCTCGTCGATCACGACGAGGTCGTGCGGCAGCGGGTTGTGGGCGTCGTGACGGAACCCGCGCGGGCCGAGCGAGCCGAGCAGCCGGTGGATGGTGCCGGCGCCGACCTCTCGCAGCCGTTCGAGGCCACGGGCGTCGGCGCCGCTGTGGTTCGCCCGGTCGAGGACGACCTCCTTGAGGCGCGCGGCCGCCTTGCCGGTCGGGGCAGCGAGCGCGACCACCGGTGGGTCGGGCCGGGCGAGCTCGTCGAGCAGCATCCGTGCGACCATCGTCGTCTTCCCAGTGCCCGGCCCACCGACGATGACCTGGAGACGGCCGGCGTGGCCCAGCAGCGACTCGGCGACGCGCTGCTCGTCGGACCACAGTCGCTGCAGGTAGACCCTGGTGCCGTCGAGCACGAGCGGACGGCGTGGCGACAGGCGCGCCGTGGCCGGCTCGGCGACCAGCGCCGGGCAGGCGCGCAGCGCGTCGAGCCAGGAGTCGGGATCGCGCGGCCACGGCAGCCCCCGCACGATCTCAGCCTCGAGCTCGGCGCCGACGAGGCGCGCCGGATCGGTGGTGAGCTCGACGCACACGTGACCGGCCGACGGGGCCCGCACCGCGAGGGCCAGCGCCAGCAGCACCTCGCCCGGCACCGCCCCTCCGGCCAGGCGGGCGAGTCGGGCGGCGGCGTGCACCTCCGGCGCACCGAGCACGCCGGCGTCGGCGAAGGGTGCCAGGTCGGCGACGAGCGGGGACAGCGTGAGCTCGGCGGTCATCGCGACCTCCCAGCCAGCAGGTCCGACAGCGCGCGTACGAGCCCGGGCGGCGGCTCCCAGGCGAACACGCCGTACGGTCGTGCGGCGTCGGTGGGTCCGGCCTCGCCCACCATGCCCCGCAGGAACAGGTAGGCGACCACGCCGTCGGGCGGGTTCGGGTCGCCCAGGCGCCAGCGGAGGTAGCGGTGCAGTGCGACGAGGTAGAGCAGCGCCTGTAGCGGGTAGTGGTGATCGGCCATGGCCCGCACCAGGCGGTCCGGGTGGTACGGCGCGAGCGGGTCGTCGGAGCCGGGGACCGCCAAGCGGTTGGTCTTGTAGTCGACCACGGCGTAGCGGGTCGGCTCGGTTCGGACCCGCACCACGGCGTCGATGGAGCCGGTCAGCACGCCCACGAGCGGCGCCCGGGCGGGCAGCGCGATCAGTTCGTGGGCGTACGGCACGAGCGGGTCGGCGGCGTCGAGGTGCTCGGCCAGCACGCGCCCGAGGTCGGCCACCACGGCGCCCGGCGCATCGTGGGGCAGCGGCAGGTCGAAGCGGAGCTCGGCCAAGCGGTCGCCCGGCGCCAGGTCGCGCAGGCGGCGTCCGTCGAGCACCGGCCCGAGCGGGGTCTCGATGGCCCGTGCCAGCCCGTCGACCAGCCTCGCCCGGTGGGGGGCGAGCAGCGGTGGCAGGCCGACCCGATCGACCACCGCCTCGAGCTCTGCCCCCAGGTCGGCGGCAGTGGGGTCGACCAGCTCGAGCAACTCGTGGACGACCGTGCCCACGTCGGCACCGCCGGGGAGACCGGCGAGGACGGCCTCGGGCCGAACCGCAGCGCCGTCGCCGGCCGGCTCTGGCCCGAGCGTCTCATCGTCGGCGCCGGCATCGCTCGGTTCGAGGTCGTGCTGGGCGTCGCCGGCATGGGCGACGATGCCGGTGAACGACCACCGGCGCACGGGCTCGGCGAGCGAGCGGCCGAGCCGCGCCGCCGACTCGGCCAGATCGACGGTGACGGGGACGGCGGGCGGGCGCCATCCCCGCGCCGGCACGCCGTCGGCGGCGACGATCTCGAGCGCGCCCGCCGCTGCCTCGCACCGCTCGGCCAGCGCGGCGCGCGCCCCGGCCAGCGTGTCCGGGTTCGGCACCAGCCCGAGCACCTCCGCCAAGGCCCCTCCCCCACAGCGCTCGCCGAGCGCGAGCCACAGCACCACGCGGTGCTGCGCTCTCGTGGCGGCGACGTACAGCTTGCGGAGGTCCTCGCCCAGCTCCTCGGCGGCGGTCGCGGCCAGCACCGGCCCGCTGTCCTGCTTCACGACCCACGCGAGGTCGATCGTGCGCGCCGCCTCCGGACCGACGTGCGCGATCGGCACGTGCTTGCGGTTCGTCGCTGCCGTCGGCTCGTGCGCCCGCCACACGTGCGGGCAGAGCACCACCGGGAACTGCAGACCCTTGGCCCGGTGGATGGTCAGGATCTGTACGGCATCGGCGTCCGACTCGAGGCGGCGCTCGGCGACCTCCTCGAGGACCTCGGCGCGAGATACCAGCGCGTCGAGTACCTCGATGGCACGGGCCGCGGTGGCGCCTCGCCCTCGGAGCTCGGTGTGGATCAGCTCGGCGAGGTGCTCCAGGTCGGTCAGGTCGCGCTCGCCACCGGCGCGCGACCGCAACCGCTCGACCACTCCACACTCCGCCCGCAACGCACCCCAGAGCCCCGGCATGCCATGGCGGGTCAGCACTGCGGCGAGATCGTGGAGCGCGGTCTGCAGCTCGGCCAGGCGTTCGTCGCTCCAGACGGCGACGTCGTCGCCGTCGCAGCCGAGCAACCATCCCATGGCCGCGGTCCGGGCCATCCGGGGATCGCTCGGGCGATCGAGCGCGGCGAGCAGCGTGCGCCACTGACCGGCGGCGGCCGACCCCGCCACCGAGTCGGCGCCGGCGAACACGGCCGGGACGGCGGCGGCACGGAGGGCGGTCACGAGCTTCTCACCGACGGCGTTCGTGGCCACGAGCACCGCGATCTCGCCGGCGCGGATGGACCTGACCCCGTCGGGCGCATGCAGGCGGCCTCGCGTCAGCGTGTCCTGCACCACGTGGACCACGTCGTCGGCGACACGCCGCTCGGCGTCGCCCAGCGTGATGGGCTCATCGCCGGTCGAGCCGACGCAGCGCACCTGGACCGGCGCCGCTCCGTCGGCGAGCCGTGACGACCCGTGCGCACCGGTGGCGGACACCTCGCGGTACGCGATGCGGTCATCGCCGAAGGTGGCACCCAGGAAGACCTGGTTGAGCGCGTCGAGCAGCGGGCCGTCGGAGCGGTGGTTGGTGGTCAGTGAGCGGACATCGGCCCTCGCCGCGGCGTCGAGGTAGGCCTGCACGTCGGCACCCCGAAATGCGTAGATCGACTGCTTCGGGTCACCGACCAGGATGAGCCGGCCGCTGTCGGGCGGGTAGATGGCGGCGAGGATCTCCCACTGGAGTGGGTCCGTGTCCTGCGCCTCGTCGACGAACGCGACCGGGAACCGCGCCGTGAGCTCAGCGACGACCGCGTGGCGCAGATCGCTGTCGGCGCTCAGCAGGTGGTGGGCCCGCACCAGCAGGTCGTCGAAGGTGACGGTGCCGGCGCTGCGGTGGCGGGCGCGGACCGTATCGACCACGGCCATCACGAGCGCCGTGACCCGTCGCAGCTCGGGGTCGGCGTCGACGTCGTCGGGGTCCGGCAGACACCGGGCGCGCGGGTTGCGCAGGAGCGCTTCGACCGCGGCGCGGACCCGACCGGCGTCGAGGGCCAACGGATCTGGCCCGAGGGCTGCTGCGGCGAGCGCGTCGTTGACGGCCTCGGTGACAACGGTGTCGTCGGTGGCCATGGCCAGGTCGAGGTCGCCGCTCAGCAAGCCGCCCGCCCGCAGCACCCGCTGGCAGAAGCCGTGGATGGTCGACACGGTGGCGGTGTCGAGTGCCGCCACAGCCCGTTCGAGGCGCTCGATGCGCACCAGCCGCTCGATGGGGTCGTCGGTGGTGAGCGCCGCCAGCACCTCGTCGGCGCCGTCACGCTCCGCGTCGTCGGACTCGCCGCGCAGGAACGCCGCCGCCCCGACGAGGCGCTGGCGGATGCGGTGGCGCAGCTCGCTGGTGGCCGCCCGGGTGAACGTGATGACGAGCAGCTCGTCGATCGGATGGTCGGTCTCGGCCACGAAGCGGGCCACCAGCCCGGCGATGGAGTAGGTCTTGCCCGTGCCGGCGCTGGCCTCGATCGCCAGTCGTCGGGTGGGCAGCGTCCCCCGGATGTCGAACGGCTCGAGCGTGGTCATCGGCGCACCTTGTACGTCCGCCGGATGGTCGTTGCCGCCACGGCCGCATCCAGCACGGTGACGAGCTCGACCGCCTCTCGCTCGGCAGGCCCGCCGACGGGAAAGACGTCGTCGAAGCGCACGCCGGGCCCGAACAGGAGCAGCTCCCCCCGCGAGGCGAAGCGATTCGTGTCGTTGAACTTGCTCGCTGCCTTGGCTCGATCCCCCTTGCCGAGCGCGATCGACGCGTCGGCGACGTGCACGATCGGACCGCGGCGCGCCCGGTCGTAGCGGGCGACGGCGTGCTCGACCAGCCGGCGTGCAGCGTCGAGGTCGATCGCGCTCACCCCGAGGTGCTTGGGCTGCACCACCCCGTACACCAGGCTCTCGTTGCGATGCAGCAGGTGGGCCGTCCACTCCACCTCGCCGAACAGCGTCACCAGCAGTCCGACCTCGAGGCGCAGGCGCAGGTCGTGCTTCTCCTTCCGCTTGCCCGGCTGCATCCGCACGATCATCCGCCGGTCGGCGCACACGTCAGGGATCACTCCCACGATGCGCCACCCGCCGGCCAGCGCGAGGTCGACGGTCAGGTCGTGCGTGTCGAAGAGCGGCAGCTCGCAGCAGGACGCCTCCCCGAGCAGCCCTTCCACCAGCTGCGACGCATCCTCAACGGCCTGGTGACCGTACTCGCCAACCGGCAGCGTGCCGGCCGCCAGCTGACCGCGCTCCCAGCGCTCGACCAAGTCCGCCAGCAGCTGCTCGGCGCACTCCACGCGGTGCACGTCGAGCAGGTCGTCGTGCAGCTTCCAGCGCTCGAGCGGGTTCGGGCCCAGCGGCAGGGTGGCACCAGGCATGGCTCTGGGCTCCGGCGGCTCGCGAAGCCCGAGCACCCGGTCGGCGAAGAACGTGAGCGGGTCGACGAACGCGTCGACGAGGTCCTTGAGCGGCACCACATCGACTGCATCAGCGGGAAGAGGCCCGCGCACGGCGGGCCGCCAGGTCTCCTCCGTCGCCTCCTGCGCCGTGCGCAGCGCAGCGAGGCCGCGCTCGTCGAAGCTCCAGGGTCCATCGACGCCGAGCGCCCCCGGGACGTACGAGCGGGGGCTCACCGCATGGCGGGGGTGCGCCACCAGCCAGGGCGTACCGTCACCATCGAGCAGCTGCTCGATCGCCTCGACGAGCTCGCTCAAGGCCGTGGCCGGCGGAACCTCGGCGTTCGTGCGCACGTCGCGACCGGTGGCGGTGATGACGAGCGTCTCGCTGGCCGACAGCACCGCCTCGAGCAGGAGCTGACGCCGCTCGGCCCGGGCGTCGGGATCGCCGACCGAGGGCTCGAGGTCGCGCAGGTCGTCGGGGTCGACCTCGGGTGCGGCCGACACGTCGTCGTCGAAGCCGAGCAGGCACACGACCCGGCTCGGGACGCCGCGCATCGGCACGAGCGACGTGACGGTGACCGCCGAGCTGCGGTACGGCGCTCGCACCGGCGACCCGGCGAGGTGCTCGCCGACGAACCAGCGGACCTCGTCGAGCGACAGCTCGACCTGAGGGCCACCGGCGGCCGCGGCGTCGCGGCGGATCTGGCCCATCATCCTGCGGGCCTCGCTGAGCTGGGCCTCGTCGGCGCGCTCGACGGCGCAGAGATCGTCGATGAGCCGGTCGAGGCGGTCGCACCACTCACCGATGGCGGCCGGGTGGTGGGCCTCGGCCGCAGCGCGCTCGAGGCGGGCGATCAGCTCGGCCAGCAGCCCGACCCGGCGGATGTCGGCACCTTCGATCCGGACCGCCGGCGCCACACCGCCCAGCTCGGCGGCCGGTGGCGCGTCGTCGACGGTGAGCCCGTACAGCAGCCGGTCGAGCGCGAGGGACCAGCTGTAGGCGTCGAGCTCGCCCGGAAGCCCGGCATCGGCGCGCGACGGCCCGTCGAGCCCCCACCCGATGCGGAGGTCGTCGACCCAGTCCTGCCAGCGGCCGAGGTCGTCGTCGTCGAGCCCGAAGCGGTTCCGCACCGGAGCCCGGGCGGCCAGGTCGAGCAGGTCGGCCGGGGCGAAGCGCCCACCGATCAGGTCGAGGCTCAGACCGAGCACCTCGAGCACGGGGTTGGCACGGCGCAGCGACCGGTCGACCAGCGTGACCGGCACGGAGTCCGCCTGGCCCGCGGAGAACGTGGCCTCGACGAGCGGAGCGAACGACGCCAGGTCGGGGCACACCACGAGCACGTCGGCGGGCCGCAGCGTCGGGTCGAGGCGCAACAGGTGCCGGATGGCGTCGTGCAGCACCTCGACCTGGCGGCTCGGGCCGTGGCACGTGTGCACCTGCACGCTGCGGTCGCCCGGCGCCATCGGCGCCCGAGCTGGCACTGCCAGGTCGTCGCGGAGCGCAGCCTGCAGCCGGGCCAGCAGCGACGGCGGCTCGGACGGGTGCGACACGGCGGCGAACGCCGTGGTGGGCGCGCTGGACCCGCCGGCCAGGGTGACCTGCAGCTCTCGCGAGGGCAGCGACCACGACCGCACCAGCCGGTGGTGCGCAGCCCCTGCCGTGGGATCGGCGGACCGAGCCACTGGGTGCCGCACGGGCGCACCCGCCAGGAGCTCGCCGACGTGCGCCCACTGGCCGGCGGAGGTCACCACGGCGAGGACGTGGACGTCGATGGCCTGCCCGAGCGCTTCGAGCACCTCGAGGTGGTGAGGTGGCAGGGCCCCGATGCCGGCCAGCGCGACGCGAGCGGGCAGCCCGGGCGGGCGGTGCCCGGCCCGCAACGCCTCGAGCGCGCCGGGCAGGCGCTCCGGCGGGCTCGGCCGGCCGATCCGCGCTCGAACGGCTCGCCACACCTGGTGCTGCCAGGCGTGGCGTGCGCCGAGGGGCCGGCCGGCAGCATCGACCGGACGGCCGTCGGCCCACGCCCGCACCATGGCCGGGCGGAACACGTGGTAGCGGTCGAACAGGTCGGCGATGCGCCGGGCGAGCAGGAGCGGGCGGGCGCGGTCGCCCCGCTCGGCCAGCGGACCGGACGGATCGTCGACCACTTCGAGCAGCGGCCAGACCAAGCGGTCGATGGTCCACGCGTCGTCGGCCGGGTCGACGCCCGCTGCGGCACCGACGATCGCGCCGGGGAACGGGAAGCGGATGTTGGCGACGATGCCATCGCCCCCCGCCGGGGACTCGCCGAGATGGCGACCGAGCTGCTCGACGAGCCAGGCGCGGATCCCGGCCGTCGGCACGGCAACCAGCTCAGGGCTGAACGGGTCGCCGACCGGTACGGACAGATCAGCGACGAGGGGCGCGACGATGCGCTCCAGGCGGTCGAAGACGGTGACCCGAAGCGTCATGCGCCCGCCCCCAGCGCGAGGGGCTCGTCGCGCAGGGGCTGGACCACGCTGCTGCCCACCCCGCAGCGCTGGAGCTGGATACCGGTGGGGAGGCGCTCGCTGAGCGTCTCGACGTGGCTGATGACGCCGACCAGGCGCCCGCCGGCGCGCAGCTGCTCGAGCTGCTGCACCGCCTGCTCGAGCGCGTCCCGGTCGAGCGAGCCGAAGCCCTCGTCGATGAACAGCGCGTCGAGCGACACCCCGCCGCTGTGGGCACCGACCACGTCGGCCAGGCCCAGCGCCAGCGCCAGCGACGCCTGGAACGTCTCGCCGCCGGAGAGGGTCTGCACCGGTCGGACGACCCCGCTGTGGGCGTCGAGCACCGCCAGCTCGAGGCCGCTCTGGCCCCGGCCGCTGGTGGGGGAACCCAGCTGCAGCTGGTACCGACCGTCGCTGAGCTGGGCGAGCCACTGGTTCGCGGCCAGCGCCACCTCGCCCAGCACCACCGCCAACACCCACGTCTCCAGGCCCGGCTGGCCGTTGCCACCCCGGCAGGCGGCGGCAACGGTCTCGAGCGTGGCCGCGTGCGCGAGCGCTGCCTCGAGCCCGTGCTCGGCCCGCTCGGCGTCACCCGTCGCCTCGACGGCGAGGAGGTGGAGCCGCCGGGCGTCGCCGAGGTGCTGCTCGAGCTCTTGGGCGCGTGCGACAGCGAGCACTGCCACACGCTCGGCGGCCTCGACGTCGGGCCGCTCGGCGGGCAACGGCGGACCGCCCCGCACCAGCGCCAACCCGGCGGCCACCTGGGCGCTCTCCTCGTCGCGGCGGCGCACCGCCTCGGCCAGCTCGGCGACCTGGTCCGGGTCGAGGTGGGCACCAGCCCAAGCGTCTCGCGTGTCGAATCCCACCGCCAGCAGCGACCGGGCCTCGAGGTCGTGCGCCCGGCCAGCTTCCTCAGCGGCGCGCTCCCACTGGGCGCTCGCCTCGTCGAGCTCGGCTCGGGCAGTGCGCAGCGCCAGCGTGATGTCGAGCACCCCGGCGGGTTCGACGGACCCGCAGACCGAGGCGATGGCCGCTGCCAGCTCGGTCGCCCGGCCACGCAGCTCGGCCGCCCGATTGGCCCACTCGGTGCGCTCGAGGGCGGCCGTGCGCTCGTCGTCGACGCAGCGCTGGATCTCGTCGCGCCGCTCCTCCTGCTCGGCGACCAGCCGCTCGACCGCCTCGGCCGCCGTGGCGGCCGCCGCGAGCGACTGTTCGAGAGCCACGACCTCGGCCCGCGCCTGCTCGACCGAGACCGTGCCGGTGTGCTCGGCGGCGCGTGCCGTCAGCGCCGCCAGCTCACCCTGCGCGGTGCCGTGCTTGCGCTGGGCCACGGCCGCCTGCGACTCGAGCCACGCGAGCTCGGACGCCTCTGGCACGTCGTGCGGCGGCCGGGCCGGCTGCGGATGCTCGACGCTGCCGCACACCGGACACTCGGCACCGGCGCGCAGCTCGGTGGCGAGCGTCGCGGCGAGCGAGGCGTCGCGCAGCCGGCGGGCGACGGCGAGAGACTGCTCGGCCTCCGCGGCCATGCGCTGGCTGCGGGCGACCGCGGCGTGCGCAGTGGCCAGCTGACCGGCCAGCTCGACCGCCTCGAGCGCTCGGTTCTCGACCACCTTCGCCCGCTCGAGCCGGGCGGCGAGCTCGGCGTGCGGTGCGGCGGCCTGCCGGGCGGCGACCAGCTCGTGGTCGAGCGCACCGAGCCGCTCCCGGAGCTCGCCGACCCGCGCGGCAGTGCGGGCGACGCGTGCGTCGGCGCCGGCGAGGCTCGCCTCGGCGAGCGCGAGGTCGCGTCGGGCGGCCGCCAGCGGCTCGACGAGCCCGACCGCCCGCTCGGCCGCCAGCGCCGCGCCCACCAGCGCCTCGGCGCTGGCGGCCGACCAGTCGTGCGGGCACAATGTCGACAGCACCGGCGCGTCGTGGGCCCGGGCCGTGTCGGCGGCCGCGCTCCACCGCTGGCTCGCCGCGTCGAGCGTCGCCCGCGCCGCCAGTGCTGCCTCGTCGGCCTGGATCGAGGCGTCGACCACCCCGGCCACCGCCGCGGCCCGCTCGGCGGCGACCAGTCGCTCGCGGCGAGCCGCCGCCGCGGCCTCGTCGGCGTCGAGACGGGCCTGCCGGGCCGTGAGCGCGGCGTGCTCGTCGAAGCGCGCCGCCGCCGCCCGGACCTCGGCGAGCTCGTCCTGTGCGGCGTCGGCCTCTCGCCGGCCCGCCACCGCGGCGGCCGTCACCGCGTCGAGGGCGGCGCCGGCGCTGATCGGGTCGGGCGTCTCGGCGCACTCCACGCCTGACGCGGCCGCGGCCAGCCGGCGGAGGTCGTCGAGGTGCCGCTCGGCTGTCTCGCGGTGGCGGCTCAGCTCGTCTCGCCCCGCCGCCACCGCACCGTGGGCATCCTTCGCCCGCCGCCAGAGCACCTCGGTGACCCGGCGGTACAGCTCGGTGCCGAACAGCGTGCGCAACAGCTCCTGGCGGTCGGCGGTGCTGGCGTGCAGGGCTTCCTGGAAGCGGCCCTGCGGCAACAGCACCACGGTGCGGAACTGCTCCGCGGTCAGCCCGACCAGGCGGGTGATCCGCTCCGTGACGGCACCGGGCTTGGCGAGGACCGGCTCCCAGCCACCGTGCTCCCACCGCTCGAGCTCGGCCGTTGCCGGCTTGCGGGTGGTACCCGTGCCGCGCTGCTTCGGGCGATCCTGCTCCGGCGAGCGGGCGACCCGCCAGCGCGACCCCCCGGCGTCGAACTCGAACACCACTCGCGTGGCCACCGACGCCGGGGCGTGGTCGCTGCGGAGGTGGTCGTTGGTGAGCTCGCCCCGGGCCCCGGGCACCCGGCCGTAGAGGGCGAAGCAGATGGCGTCGAGCAGGCTGGTCTTCCCGGACCCCGTGGGCCCACCGATGAGGTACAGGCCGTGGGCGTCGAGGTGGGTGAAGTCGACGTGCTCCTCGTTCGGGAACGGCCCGAACGCGGCGACGGTGAGCGAGCGTGGCCTCATCCCCGTGCGCTCCCGACCAGCTCGGCCTGCGCCTCGACGAGCGCCTCGGCGGCGACGGCGTGGTGCGCGGGTCCGGCGGTGCCGGCCAGCGCCTGACCGAGGAACTCGCCCACCAGCTCGGCCGGGGTGCGCGTGGCCAGCTCGTGCGCCGGCCGGCCGATGGCGGCCAGCGACAGCCACGACAGCGACGCGGCGTACGGGAACCGCCGGCGGAGCTGGTCCATGGCCCCGGCGACCATGGTGGGGTCGGTCAGCTCGGCGCGGACGAACTTGGCGGTGTGCGCCTCGAGATCGGCGCGGTGGAGCAGCTCGTAGAGCGTGCCCCGGAGCGTGACGACCGCCCGCCCGACGGGCACGGGGACCGTCTCGACGCGGGCGAGGCCCGAGGCATCCAGCTCGACGATGCGCACCGACTTCTGGCGCGCCTCCGAGAAGGAGTACGGCAGCGGCGAGCCGGAGTAGGCGATGCGCCCGCCGTCCCACTCCTGGGCGCGGTGGAGGTGGCCGAGCGCCACGTAGTCGAAGCCCTCGAACAGGTCACGCGCCACGTGCTCAGCCCCGCCGACGAGCAGCACCTCCGAGTCGCTCGGCTCGCCACCGGCCACGAAGGCGTGGGCCACGACGACGCTGCGCACACCCGGGTGTGCCGCCAGGTCGGCCCGCACGCGCCGGACGGCGACCTGCATGACCGCCTGGTGCGAGCGCTCGCCCGGCGCCAGCCCGAGTGCCCCCGCCGTGAGGAACGGAGACAGGAACGGGATGGGATAGCAGCGCACCGGGCCGTGCCGGTCGGCCAGCTCGACCGCCTCACCGACACGAGGCGCGCCACCGCGCACCTCGAGCCCGCCAGCGGCCATGGCCCGGGACCCGAACGCGATCCGCTCCGCCGAGTCGTGGTTGCCGCTGATGGCCACCACCCGTGCCCCCGCGGCCCGGATGGCGGCGAGCGCCTCGTCGAGCACGGCGACGGCCTCGGCGGAGGGCACCGCCCGGTCGAAGAGGTCACCGGCCACGACCACCACGTCGACCGACGCCTCGCGGACCGTGTCGGCCAGCCACGCACCCACGGCACGCTGGTCGTCGAGGAGCTGGTGCTCCTTGAACGTGCGCCCGACGTGCCAGTCGCTGGTGTGCAAGATCCGCATCGAGGGCGACGGTACCAAGGGGGTGTCGCGGGGTTCGGTGACCGTTCGCGCTCTCGCCGCCCACCGGCGTGATGGTCGCTGGCGTGCGCCAACGTTTCCGGCAGACGGCCCTGGTGACCGGAGGCCTGCGTCTCGCTGTCGGGACGGGCCCGGCGCCTGCCGGACCGCGTCAAGGCCGACGTCGTGCTGCCGGCCTACCTGCGCCTGGCCCGCTGAACCACGCCGACACCCGTGCGCGTCACGGGCCCTACGATCCCCGTCGTGGATCCCAGCGTCGCCGGTGACCGCGCCGACACCATCAGCGGGACCGTCTGGTACCGCGAGCGGGCGGCGATGCCGCCCGGCGCGGTGCTGACCGTGTCACTGCTCGACGTCTCCCGGGCCGACGCGCCGTCGGAGCCGATCGTCCAGGTGGTCCTCGGCGATCCGGGCAACGTGCCGGTCGACTTCGAGCTGGCCTACGACCCGGAGGTGATCGACGATCGCCACACGTACGCCGTGCGGGCGACGATCGACGTGGACGGCGCGCTGTGGTGGACGTCGACGAGCGCCCACCTGGTCGTGACGAACGGCCACCCGACGCACGTGGAGGTGCCGCTCACCCGAGTGGGCGCCTGACCCGCGCCGCCCCCATCGGCGGGACGGCGGCCGCCGCCCCTGGGGAGGCACCCTTCGAGGCGGCGATCGCTAGCCCGTGGCCGGACCACCCACGGTACTGAGCGACGTTCGTCCGGCTCGTGTCGGAGAGACACCCTTCGCATGCCGCACGAGCGCCGCATGAGGCCCCGGCAACGGCGGCGCCCGTCAGACCCGCGCCCCGGTGACCTCGACCTCGGCCAGCCTGCCACCAGCGACGGAACCAACGGCGGCCTCTGCCCCGCCTGGTGCGTCCGGCTCGATCGCCGTGTCGTTCTCAACATCGTCACCGGTCTCGAACCCCGCGGCCCTCACCGAGTCGTCGGTCGGCGATCACGACGCCGGCGCGCTGGCGATCCGCACGGGGAGGCCCGACGGGACGACCGGGTGGGAGGTGGTGGCCGGGCTGGGGGTCAGTGGTCTCGCCGACGTGACGGGCAACGCCAAGATGGTGACGGAGTCCCACTACGACATCTGGCTGGCACGGGGACGCACTTCTGGATGCGAGACGACGTTCCGTCGGGACCTCCCGCCAGAGCTCGACCGAGGTGCCTACGGGGCCGGCCGGTTCGATGCCGACACCAACGTCGGACAGGTCGTGTGCCCGGACTGACCGCGAGAAGGCTTGCGCCGCTTCGTCTCGAGTGGGCACGACGGGACTCGAACCCGGGACCTCCACCGTGTCAAGGTGGCGCTCTAACCAACTGAGCTACGCGCCCGTAGCGGGGTCGTACGCTACCAGCGGTGTCGGGCCCGCTCCCACTCATCGACCTCACGCCGCTGCGCGCCGATGAGCCCGGCGCGCTGCACGAAATCGGCCGCCGGATCGACGCCGCCTGCCGCGACCTCGGCTTCTTCCGGATCACCGGGCACGGCGTCGACCCGGACCTGTTCGAGCGCATGGACCGCCTCGCCCGTGACTTCTTCACCCTCCCCGACGAGACCAAGGCCGAGATCGCCATGGCCCGTGGCGGACGGGCCTGGCGGGGCTGGTTCCCCGTCGGGGGCGAGCTGACCTCCGGACGCCCGGACCGCAAGGAGGGCCTCTACGTCGGCGCCGAGCTGAGCGCGGATCACCCCCGAGTCCGGGCCGGCACGCCGCTGCACGGACCCAACCTGCTCCCCGCCGAGCCGGCCGACCTCGCCCCCACCGTGCTGGCGTGGATCGACGCCATGACCTCGCTCGGCCACTTGGTGATGCGGGCGATGGCCGTCGGGCTCGGACTCGTCCCGGACTGGTTCGAGCACCACCTCACCGGCGAGCCCACCGTGCTGTTCCGGATCTTCCACTACCCGCCCGGCGGTGACGACGACTGGGGCGTGGGCGAGCACACCGACTACGGGCTGCTCACCCTGCTCGCCCAGGACGCCTGTGGGGGGCTGCAGGTGCACACCCGAGACGAGTGGATCGACGTCCCGGCCGAGCCGGGTGCGCTCGTGTGCAACATCGGCGACATGCTCGACCGGCTCACGGAGGGCCGGTACCGGTCGACACCGCACCGGGTCCGCAACCTGAGCGGGCGCGACCGGCTGTCGTTCCCGTTCTTCTTCGACCCGTCGTGGGACGCCCGGGTCGTCCCGCTTCCTCTGGCGGGCACGCCACCAGCCGACGACGCCGAGCGCCGCTGGGACGCCACCAGCGTGCGGGCGTGGGACGGCACCTACGGCGAGTACCTCACGGCCAAGGTGGCCAAGGTGTTTCCCGAGCTGTTCGCGCAGGTCGGCGACGGTCGGATGGACGGCGCGACGGCGGGCTAGGTTCCGCGCATGGAGCTGAAGAGGGGGCAGGTCGCCGTCGTCACGGGCGCGGCGAGCGGGATCGGGTACGCGCTGGCGGAGGGGTTCGCCCGCCAGGGCCTGGACATCGTGCTGGCCGACATCGAGCGGGGGGCGCTCGACGCGGCTGCGGAGCGGATCGCCCAGCACGGCGTGGAGACGCTGGCGGTGGAGACCGACGTCAGCCGCGAGGTGTCGGTGCAGGCGCTGGCGGCGGCGACGCTCGAGCGCTTCGGTCACGTGCACGTCGTGTGCAACAACGCCGGGGTCGCCGGGCGCGGCGACGCCTGGTTCGGGCCGCTCAGCACGTGGGAGTGGGTCCTCGGCGTCAACCTCTGGGGGGTGATCCACGGCGTTCGTGCGTTCCTGCCCCACCTGCTCGGCGGCGGCCACATCGTCAACACCGCCTCCATTGCCGGGCTCATGACGGGGTTCTCCGCCCCCTACGACGCCAGCAAGCACGCCGTGGTGGCGCTCTCGGAGGACCTCTACAACGAGGTGAACAGTGCCAACCTGCCGATCGGCGTCAGCGTGCTGTGCCCCGGCTGGGTGCGCACGAACCTGATGGACTCCGAACGCAACTGGCCATCCCACCTGGGCGAGGTGCCAGCGGGCAACCCGCTCACCGAGATCGCGATGGGCCACGTCCGCCGGGCGATCGACGAGGCCACCACACCCGCCGCGATCGCCGACCAGGTGGTGCACGCCGTGGAGTCAGGGCGGTTCTGGGTGATCCCCCACGACGACTTCCTCGACATGGCGATCCGCCGGTGGGAGCGGATCTCGGAGCGCCTCGACCCCGAGCCGCCCGAGCACACCCCCGGCATGCCGCCGCGCAGCCAGATCCAAGCCGAGGTCCTCGCCGCCATGGAGGCCATGTTCGGCGATCAGAGCTGACACGTACCGTTCGGGCGGGGTCGAGTCGGCGCGTTCAGCGCAGGCGCAGTGACACCTCGTTGGCGAGCAAGCGCCCCGCGCGGGTGAGCACGAGGCGGCTGTCGCGGGTCTCCACCAAGCCCGTCAGCTCGTCGGCGTCGAGCGCATCCAGCGGTACACCGTCGCGGGTCCGCAACGACAGCTGCAGCCCCTCCAGGCGCCGGGCGTCGACGTCGAGCACCTCGGCGGCCGCCTCGACCGACGAGCCAGCGCGCACCAGCTCGATGTAGCGCTCCGGCGTGCGCACGTTCCACCATCGCCGTCCGGCCCGATGCGAGTGCGCCGCGCACCCGAAGCCGCGGTAGTCGCCCTGGCGCCAGTACAGGAGGTTGTGCCGGCACTCGTGGCCGGGACGGGCCCAGTTCGACACCTCGTACGACACCAGACCGGCAGCGCCGAGCAGGTCGTCGGCCAGCTCGTACTTGTCGGCCTGGTCGTCGTCGTCGGGGTGACGCTCGGGCTGGGCGGCGAGCGGGGTGCCGGCTTCGACCGTCAGCCCATAGGCGGACACATGGGGCGGTTCGAGCGCCAGCACGTCGCGCACCGTGGTCTCCCAGTCCCCGAGCGTCTCGCCGGCGGCGCCGTAGATCACGTCGAGGTTGAACGTCTTGAACCCGGCACCCCGCACCGCCTCGACGGCGCTCACGACGCTGGCGGGGTCGTGGTTGCGTCCGAGCGACGCCAGGACGTGGGGCACCATCGACTGCACCCCGATGCTGACCCGGTTGACACCGCCCGCCCGGTACGTCGCGGCGAGGGCCGGGGTGACGTCGTCGGGGTTGCACTCGACGGTGACCTCGGCCCCCGGCTGGAGCGGCACGTGGGCGAGGACCTCCACCAGATCGCCGGCCGCCACCAGCGTGGGCGTCCCGCCACCGACGAACACGCTGCTGGCCGCCGTCAGACCGCCGGCGACCGCCTGGTCGATCTCACGCCGCAGCGCGTCGAGGTAGTCGCCGACCAGGTGGGCACGATCGGTCCAGGTGGCGAACGCGCAGTAGTCGCACCGGCGAGCGCAGAACGGGACGTGGACGTAGACCCCGAAGGGCTCGTTCACCGGCACACTCATCGCCCCAGTGTGCCGGGCGTCGCCCGCTCCTTGCGGTTCTGATCCCAGGAAGTAGCGCTGAGCGCTACCACGTGCTGCCAGAACGGTCAGTCGGGGCGGAACAGCAGGTCGAGCGCGTCGAGGCGGGCGGCGACCTGGTCGACGGGCACGTCGAGCATGACGGCGATCGCTCGCGTGTCGTGGCCGCGGATGGTGAGCACCTTGCCGTTGAAGTCCTGGCGCTGCACCTGGATCATGCGCAGGAAGCGCAGGAGCATCTCGAAGGGCTGGCCGTTCATCTGCGACAGCTTCACGAGGTCGATCGCCAGCTTGCGCTGCTGGGGCACCTCGGGCATGTCCG
Organism: uncultured Ilumatobacteraceae bacterium; assembly: GCA_964556225.1. Lineage (GTDB taxonomy): Bacteria > Actinomycetota > Acidimicrobiia > Acidimicrobiales > Ilumatobacteraceae > CAZKVJ01. The sequence goes on along the minus strand of CAZKVJ010000015.1, from coordinate 15,481 downwards.
GGACGGGCTGGTCGTCACGCGGCAGCAGCTGGTCGACGGGCACCTGGTAGAAGCGGGCCAGGCGTTCGAGGCGCGGCACGGAGATCGCCCGCTCACCGCGCTCGTAGGCGCCGAGCACCGACGCCTTGAACTCCTCGGCCGACTGCGCCTCGACGTCCTGAAGGGAGAGCCGCTTCTGACGCCGGATCAGACGCAGCCGCTCACCCACCTTCAAGCTGAAGGCAGAGACCTCGAAGTCTTCGTCCTCGTCTCGCATGTGTGTCCGCCCGTCCCGTCGTGGCCGTCCGGGGATCCTGGGAGATCCGCGCTCCTCCGTACGCTAACCGTCGCGGACCGTGGTGAAAATACACTCAGGGTGAGTCCGTTGACTCTTTGAGTGTCAAGGAACCGGCAAGGCCGTGGCGCGCCGCGGTGAGCAGAACACCGGCGACCATGGCCGCGGTCTCCGCCCGGAGCACATGAGGACCGAGATCGACCCGCGTCGGGAGCTGCGCCAGCTCCGCCGGCGCGAAGCCTCCCTCCGGGCCGACGAGCACCACACCGGCACCCAGTGCCAGCCGCCGACCCCCCGGCTCGGCCGCCACCACCGGCTCACGAGCCGCCAGCGCCGCCAGCTCGGTCAGGTCCTCGACCAGCGGCAACCAGACCCGCCGGCTCTGCATCGCGGCCTCCCGGGCTACCCGACGCAACCGCTCCACGTGACGACCCGCTCGCTCGCCCTCCCAGCGCACGACGGCTCGCTCCGTGACGACGGGGATCATCCGGTCGACGCCGACCTCGGTGAGCTTCTGGACCAACCACTCGGTGCGGTCGCCCTTGACGGGTGCGAACGCGACCGCCACCTCCGGGGCCGGCGCGGCGCTCGACACCACGTCGCCCATCGGGTCGAGGCGGGCGCCGTGCTCGAACCGGCAGACCCGCCACGACCCCTCGCCGTCGGCGACCGTCACCAGCTGGCCGGGCCGGAGCCGCAGCACCCGTTCGAGGTGGTGGCGGTCGGCGTCGTCGAGGACCGGCTCGTCGACCGATGCGACGAACGCGTGCGCGGCGGCGGTGCGCAGCGCCGGCGGGATCATGAGAACGCCGACTTGATGCGGGCGAGCAGGCCGGGGTGGTGGCCGGACACGTGCTCACCCCGCTCCTCGGCGTACTTGCGCAGCAGCTCGGCCTCCGCCTCGGTGAGCTTCGTCGGCACCTCGATGAGCAGGCGGGCCCGCAGGTCGCCGCGACCCCGGCCACGCAGCCGTGGCACGCCGCGGCCCCGCAACGTGATCTCGTCGCCGTGCTGGGTGCCCGCCGGGACGTTGATCTCCTCGTCGCCGTCGAGGGTGGGCAGCGTGAACCGCACGCCGAGCGCCGCCTGGGCCAAGCCGAGTGGGACCTCGGTGACCAGGTCGTCACCTTCGCGGTGGTAGCGGTCGTGGGGCTGCACCCGGAGGTGCACGAACAGGTCGCCCGGCGGTCCGCCGCGGGGTCCGACCGCACCGCGGCCGGACAGGCGCAGGGTGGAACCGGAGTCGACCCCGGCCGGCACGTCGACCTGGTAGGTCTTCTCGGCGACGACCCGCCCCTCACCGGCACAGACCGGGCAGGGCGTGACGATCACCTGGCCCATCCCGCCGCAGCGGCCGCACGCCGAGGCGGTGACCATCTGGCCGAGCAGGCTCTGGCGGACCCGGCGCACCTGGCCGGTGCCGTTGCAGTCTGCACACGTGACCGGCTGTGTCCCCGAGCCGGCGCCAGAGCCACCGCACTCCTCGCAGACGACGGCGGTGCGCAACGTGACCGGCAGCGTCGAGCCGAACACCGCCTGCTCGAAGCTCAGGTCGGCGACGATCTCGAGGTCCTGTCCACGAGGCGGGCCCGCGGGTTCGCTGCGCCCCCCGCCACCGAAGCCTGCGCCCCCGAAGAACGCGTCGAACAGATCGCCCAGGCCGCCGCCGAACATGTCGCCCGGGCCGGCACCGGCACCGCTCACGCCGGCCTCTCCGAAGCGGTCGTAGCGCGCCCGCTTGTCCGGGTCGGAGAGCACCTCGTAGGCACGCGCGAGCTCCTTGAACTGCTCGGCCGCGACGGGATCGTCCGGGTTGGCGTCGGGGTGCAGCTCTCTCGCCCGGCGACGGTACGCCCGCTTGATCTCATCCGGACCGGCCGTGCGCGCCACCCCGAGCACCTCGTAGAAGTCCGCCACGTCAGCCCTCCTCGAGCCGATGGCCGAGCCGTTCGCTGACGACCTCGACGGTGGCGAGCGCCTGTGGGTAGTTCATCCGGGTCGGGCCTAGGACACCCACGGTGCCGACCTGATCGCCGTCGACCACCACGGGCGCGACGACCACCGAGCACGACGCCAGCGGTTCCACCCCGTGCTCGGCGCCGATGGCGACGCTGAGACCCCGGTCGATCACGTCGCGCACGAGCGACACCACGACGTACTGCTGCTCGAGCGTGTGGAGGACCTGGCGCACCACGTCGACCGCGTCGAACGCCTCGGCCATGGACGCGGCACCGCCGACGTAGACCGGCTCGTCGTCGCTGGTGCCCTGCAGCGCCGCGGCGGCCGTGGCGCACACCGCGTCGACGCCCGCATCACCCGTGGGCGCGATCCTGCCGGCGGACCCGAGCGACCGCCCCAGGAGCTGGGCCGAGAGGTGCGCCGTGGCGGCGGCCAGCCGAGCATCGTCGGCATCGGCGTCGACCTCGATCGTGGCGTGCTCGACCGCGCCGCTCGAGAGCACCGACACCACCATCGCGTGGCGGGCCGACATCCCGACCACCTGCACCGAGCGGACCACCGCCGCCTCGGCCTTCGGGCCGACCACGACCGACGCGTAGCGGGTGAGGTGGGCCAGGAGATCGGACGTGCGGTGGAGCATCTCCTCGAGCCGCACGTTGGCCGCCGAGAAGAAGCGGCCGACCTGCTCGGCGGTGGTGGAGTCGAGCCGGCCGGGCTGGCCGAGGTGGTCGACGAAGAACCGGTAGCCCTTGTCGGTGGGGACGCGCCCGGCCGAGGTGTGCGGCTGGACGAGGAAGCCCTCCTGTTCGAGCACGGCCATCTCGTTGCGGACGGTGGCCGAGGACACCCGCACGCCGGGGGCGTTGGCGACGTGGCTGGACCCGACGGGCTGGGCCGTCGAGATGTACTCCTCCACGACGGCCCGCAGGATGGCGGTCTTTCGTTCGTCGAGCATCGGCGCCTCGTGCGAGTCGGTGAGGTTGACGTGGTCCGCCTCGTTAGCACTCCAGGCTACCGAGTGCCAGGGTGCTCGGCGGTCATCGGCGCGACACGAGTGCGTAGCGCCGCAGCGCCTCCTCGCGCTCCTCGGCGTGATCCACCATCGGCGCTGGATAGCCGTCGGGCCGGCCGGTGCGGGCGCGCCACGGCGCATGCAGGTCGCGGTCGGGGAGGTTGCCCAGCTCGGGCACCCAACGGCGAAGGTACGCGCCGTCAGGGTCGAACCGTTGCGACTGGGTGACCGGGTTGAAGACGCGGAAGAACGGCGCGGCGTCGGTGCCGGTGCCGGCGGCCCACTGCCAGCCGTGGTTGTTGGAGGCGAGGTCGCCGTCGACCAGGTGGCGCAGGAAGTGACGGGCGCCCCACTGCCAGGGCAGGTGCAGGTCCTTCACCAAGAAGCTGGCCGCCACCATGCGGACCCGGTTGTGCATCCAACCGGTGGCGGCCAGCTGGCGCATGCCGGCATCCACCAGCGGGTAACCCGTGCGCCCGCTCGTCCAGGTCTCGAACCGGGCTCGAGCCCGCGCGTCGGTGTCGACCGGCAGGCCGTCGAGCTGGTGCTGGAGGTTCCGCCATGCCGAGCCCGGCTCGCTGCGCAGGACGTCGGCGTAGAAGTCGCGCCACGCCAGCTCGCTCGCGAACGTGGTGTGGGCCTCCGAGTCGCCCAGTTCGACCATCAGCTGCCGGGGGTGGAGCAACCCGAAGCGAAGCGACGCCGACAGCCGGCTCGTGCCGTCGGCGCCCGGCAGGTCGCGTCGGGCCGCGTAGTCGTCGAGGCCTTCGGCGACGAACGCGTCCCAGCGGTCGAGCGCCGCGCGCTCGCTGACCGGGGGGAGCTCGACGTGGCCTGGTGGCGCCGGCGGGATCGGCTCGGAGGCGATGGCGGGTGGACCGAGCCACTCCGGGTCCGGTGCCGCGACGGGGGCCGGCCAGGCCGCCTGCCGCCACGCCCGGTGGAACGGCGTGAAGACCCGGTACGGCGTGCCGTCGGCCTTCACGATCCGCCCCGGGTCCATCAAGTAGGGCGATCCGGCCCCTCGGAGGTGACGGCCATCGGCGCTCAGCCGCTGCGCTACCGCACGGTCACGCTGGCGGCCGTACGGGCCGCCATCGCGCGCCACCCAGACCACGCAGGCCGCGACCTCGGCCGCGACGCGAGGCACGACGTCGAGCGGGTCCCCGTGGCGGACCACCAGATTCCCGCCGATCGATGCGTCGAGGGCGCGCAGCGACGCCCACAGGTGGGCGAGCCGGTTGGCGCCGGCACGACCGGTGAAGCGCGGATCGACGACGAACAGGGCGACGACCGAGCGCGACTCGGCGGCAGCGACGAGCGCCGGGTTGTCGGCCAGGCGCAGGTCACGCCGGAACCACATCAGCGCCGTCATGGCGACGACGAGACGGTGCTGGGGGTCGCCAGCTCGACCGGTCGACGCGATGGCCACAGCATCCACGCCGCGACCGCAGTGGACGCCAAGGCGACTACCCCCCCGTAGGCCAGCGCCCACTCGGCGCTCACGGTGTCACCGATCCAGCCCGTCAGCGGGCCGCCGATCGGCGTCGAGCCGAGGAACGCCACCGCGGTCAGCGCCATGATCCGTGACCGCATCTCGGGCGGACAGCTCTGCTGGGTGATCGAGTTGACCCCGGCGATGAACGCGGCGCCGCCGGCGCCGACCGGGATGGTCAGCGCGAAGGCGCTGGCCAGGTTCGGCGCCCAGGCCAGCGCCACCGAGGCGGCGCCGAGGACCAGTGCGCTGGCGAAGAACCAGCGCAGCGTCACCATGGGACGGCTGGCGGTGAGGAGCGATCCGATCACGCTGCCGACGCTGGTCACGGCGAGCAACCATCCGGCGACGACCGTCTCGCCCCACCGCTGGTCGGCGAGCTTCGGAAGGGTCACGTAGTAGTTGAACGAGAACGTCGAGATGACGGTGAACATCACGAAGATGACCGCCAGCGTCCGCCGGTGGCCGATGAAGCGCAAGGCGTCACGCACGGGCGTGCCACCGCGTGCCGCCCGCGGGGTGCGGAACAGCTTCGAGGGGTCGATCGCCGCCAGTGCCGCGAGGATCGCGGCGAACGAGACGCCGTTCAGCACGAACAGCCACCCGGTGCCGAGCGGGTCGACGAGCGCAGCCGCGAGCGCCGGGCCGAAGATCCGCGACCCGGTCATGACGGCGGTGTTCAGCGACACCGCGTTGGAGATGTCCGGCTCCTCGACCAGCTCGGTCACCAGGCTGCGCCGAGCCGGGTTGTCGAACGCGTTCACGACGCCGAGCACCAGCGCGGCGGTCCACACCACCGGGAGCGTGGCGAGCCCGGCCAGGTCGAGCACGCCCAGCACGAGCGCCTGCACGGCCAAACCGGTCTGGGTGAGCATCGTCATCCGGCGCCGGTCGTGTCGGTCGGCGATCGCCCCCGCCCACGCGCCGAGCGCCAGCATCGGCAGGAACTGGAACGCCACCGTCAGCCCGAGGTCGGTGGCCCGCCCGGTCAGCTCGTAGACCAGGAGCGACATCGCCGTGAGCTGCATCCACGACCCGACGTTCGACACCGCCAGCCCCACGAAGAACAGCCGGGCGTTGCGGTGCTGCAGCGATCGGAACGTCCCGGCCATCGCACCCCTTGCTACCACGCCCCCTCCTCGTTCTGAAGAAGGGGGACCAGGACCGAGGGGGTCGGGTCAGTCGTCGAGCTTGAGGGCGGCGATGAAGACGTCGCCGGGGACCTCGACGCGGCCGATCGACTTCATCTTCTTCTTGCCCTCCTTCTGCTTCTCGAGCAGCTTGCGCTTGCGCGTGATGTCGCCGCCGTAGCACTTGGCGAGCACGTCCTTGCGCTTGGCCTTGACCGTCTCGCGGGCGATGATCTTGCCCCCGATCGCGGCCTGGATCGGCACGTCGAACATCTGCCGGGGGATCAGCTCGCGCAGCTTCTCGCACATCCGCCGGCCGTAGTCGAACGCCTTGTCGCGGTGCACGATCGTGCTGAACGCGTCAGCCGGCTGGCCGTTCAGCAACAGGTCGACCAGCACCAGGTTGCTGCGCCGGTAGCCGGCCAGCTCGTAGTCGAGGCTGGCGTAGCCCTGGCTGCGGCTCTTCATCTGGTCGAAGAAGTCGACCACCACCTCGGCCAGCGGGATCTCGTAGTGCAGCTCGACCCGCTCGGGCGACAGGTACTCGATCTTGCCGAGCTCACCGCGACGGCTCTGGCACAGCTCCATCAGCGTGCCCGTGTACTCCTTCGGCGTGATGATGTCGACCTTGAAGTACGGCTCCTCGATGTGGTCGATGCGCTGGGACGGCGGCAAGTCGGCCGGGTTGTCGACGGTCACCAGCTCGCCGTTGGTCGTGTGCACCCGGTACTCGACCGACGGCGCGGTGGCGATGAGCGCCAGGCCGAACTCACGCTCGAGGCGCTCCTTGACGATCTCCATGTGCAGCAGGCCGAGGAACCCGCATCGGAACCCGAACCCGAGCGCGCCCGACGTCTCGGGCAGGTAGGTGATCGACGCGTCGTTCAGCTTCAGCTTCTCGAGTGACTCGCGCAGGTTCTCGAACTCGTCGCCGTCGATCGGGTAGAGGCCGCAGAACACCATCGGCTTCGGGTCGCGGTAGCCCGGCAGCGGCTCGGTGGCCCGCCGGGCCGCCAAGGTGATGGTCTCACCACTTCGGGCTTCGCCGACGTCCTTGATGCCGGCGATCAGGTACCCGACCTCACCCGGGCCCAGCTCCGGGACCGGCGTGGGCGCCGGCTTGCGCACACCGATCTCGACCGCCTCGTGGGTGGCGCCGGTCTGCATGAACGCCAACCGGCTGCCGGACGTGAGCCGGCCGTTCACGACCCGCACGCTCGACACCACCCCCCGATACTGGTCGTACTGGCTGTCGAAGATGAGCGCCTGCAACGGCGCCTCGGCGTCGCCCACCGGGGGCGGGATGCGGGCGACGACGGCGTCGAGCAGCTCGTCGACGCCCTCGCCGGTCTTGGCGGAGATCCGCAGCACGTCCTCGGCCGGGATGCCGAGCACCGTCTCGATCTCCATCGCATAGCGGTCCGGGTCGGCCGCCGGCAGGTCGATCTTGTTGAGCGCGGCCACGATCTCGAGGTCGTGCTCGAGGGCGAGGTAGCAGTTGGCGAGCGTCTGGGCCTCGATCCCCTGCGCGGCGTCGACGACGAGGACGACGCCCTCGCAGGCGGCGAGCGAGCGGCTCACCTCGTAGCCGAAGTCGACGTGACCCGGCGTGTCGATGAGGTGGAGCACGTGACCCTTCCACTCGACCCGCACGTTCTGCGCCTTGATCGTGATGCCCCGCTCGCGCTCGAGGTCCATCGAGTCGAGGTACTGCTCGCGCATCTCCCGGGCGTCGACCGCCTTGGTCAGCTCGAGGATGCGGTCCGACAGCGTCGACTTGCCGTGGTCGATGTGGGCGATGATCGAGAAGTTGCGGATGCGGGCGAGGTCCATGGGCCGTTCCGAGGCGGGGGTCGTCGATCGATGCTACCGGCGGCACCCCAGGCGGTCCCCGGACGCTGCGACAGCGGTTGGGGGGAGGGCCGCCGCGCTGTTAGCCTCTCCCGGCTAGTCGAACGCAAGAGGTCTCCGGAACGTGGCCAACATCAAGAGCCAGAAGAAGCGCAACATCACCAACGCCAAGCGCGCCGCGCGCAACAAGGCCGTGCGCAGCGAGCTCAAGACCCGCGTCAAGACCGCGAGCCGCTCGATCGGCACGGACGCCAACGCCGAGGACGTGCGCATGGCGATGAAGCGCCTCGACATGGCTGCCGCCAAGGGGATCATCCACCCGAACCAGGCCGCCCGCCGCAAGAGCCGCCTGATGAAGAAGGTCAACGCCGCCTGACGCTGCTCAGCGTCGCCGGCCACCCGTGCCGGCGGGGGCCAGGCGGGACAGCCGGGCCACCAGCACCTCCGTCACCAGCGAGTCCGGCCACTCCTTCGCGCCCCGGAGGTCCAAGTCGGCCTGGGCCAGCAGGCTGAACGCCCGAGCCACGCCGCCCGAGCCGATGCGCGCCAGCAGGTCGAGCGCCTTGCGGGCCTGGAAGTCGCTCTTCACCCCGAGCACCGCCGCCGCGCCAGCCGGATCGGTGATGTTCGCCCCGTCGAGGCGCAGCACCCGTGAGTAGTGACCGTGCAGGATCGCCATCACCTGCAGCGGATGGCGCTCGCCGGCCTGCATCATTCGCGCCAGCAGCGCGAGCGCAGCTGCGGTGTCGCCCCGATCGATGGCATCGGTCAGGTCCCACGGCGGCACCGACCCGGCCGCGCCGAGGAACGGCTCGACGTCGGTGAGCTTCAGCACCCGACCGACGCCGAACGCCGCCGTCAACGTCTCGAGCAGACCCCCCAGACGACCGGCGTCCTCACCGAACCAGGCGCCCACCCGCCGCAGCGCCCGGTCCTCCATCTGCAACCCCGCTGCCGCGACCTGCTCCTTGATCCACTGGTCGCGGTCGCCCCGGCGCGTAGGGGCGGCGAGCGACTGCACGTGCCCGCCGGTTGCCTTCACGGCGTCGGTGAGCGCCTTCGCCAACCGGCCGCCACCGCCGACGAGCACCAGCTCGGTCGTGGGGAGTGGATCGGCCAGGTAGCCGAGCAGCGGGCCGAGCTGATCCGTCACGAGGGCGCCGGCGTTGCGCAGCACCACGACTCGACGTTCGGTCAGGAACGGCGGGGTCTGGGCCGCCTCGACGGCGGTGCGCACCTCGAACCCCTCCAGCTCGGCGTCGAGGTCGTCGACCATGAGCGCCCGATCACCATCGCCGACGAGACGGTGGACGAGCTCCGTCACGCCCGCCGACAGCAGCGAAGGGTCGTCACCGGTGAGCAGGTGCACGGCCACGTCTCGACCCTACCCACGCGATCACGACCAACAGCAGCGCCCAAGCGACTGCGTCGACGGCGCCCGGCACGCGACTCCGGGCGCCGAGCTCGGCCACCGTCCACACCCACCGGACCGCGCCGAGCACCGGCCACGTCACCACGCCGGCCACTGCCGCCGGCAGCGCGCCGGCGACCATCGCCAGCGGCAGCCCGACCAGCATCACCGCTGCGGCGACCGGGACGGCGAGCAGGTTGGCCGGGATCGCCACCACCGGCAACGTCCCGAACGCCGCCAGCGCCACCGGCGACACCCCGATCTGGGCCGCCATCGTCACGGCGACGGGTGCGCGCAGCCACACCGGTCCCGGCAGGAGCGGTTCGATCCGCCGGGTGAGGATCACCAGCCCGGCCGTGGCCCCGACCGACAACAGGAACGAGACGGACCACGCCAGCAGCGGGTCGATGGTGACGAGCACGATCGTGGCGAGCGCGAGCGAACGCAGCGGCGACCCGTCCCGGCCGAAGGTGAGGGCCACCACCCCGAGGGCCGCCATGGCCGCGGCCCGCAGCACCGAGGGCTCGGCCCGGGTGAGCACGACGAACCACCCGATCAGGGCCAGCGTCGCCCCGAGCCGCCAGCCCGGCCGGACGCGGCGCAGCAGCGGGCCGGCGCCGGCGAGCACGAACGCGATGTTCTGGCCGGACGCCGCCGTCAGGTGGGCAAGACCCGAGGCGCGAAACGCCGCCACCATCGAGTCGGGCTCGTCGCGGTCGTCCCCCAGCACCAGCCCGAGGAACAGCGACGCCTCCGCCGGTGGCCAGCCCCGCACGCCGTCGCTCACCAGGGCGCGGGCGCGGTTGGCCGCCCGATCCAGCGGACGGCCGGACGACCACGCACCGACTCGTTCGACACGCAGGCGCCCCACGACGTGGGCGACGGCCAGCCGCTCGGCCGACCTCCCGGGCCCGAGGCGCTCTCCTGCGACCCACACCACCTCACCAGCCGAGCGAGCCTCGAGGCGCCGGCCCGGCGAGCCGCCGGCCCAGACCTCGTAGCGGCGCCCCTCGACCTCGATGACGACGCGGACCATCGCTGCCCGCCGGTCCGGGTCCGTCAGCAGCCGAGCCGGCCCGCTGAACGGCCCGAGGACGGCGTCGGTGGCGTGCGACCAGGCCACGGCGGCCAGCCCGGCCGTGACCACCGCCGCGAGGACGGCGCCCACCCCGATGGCCGCCCGTCGCAGGCGCGTCGCGCCGCGTGCGCTCAGCATCAGTGCGGCGATGACCGCCGCCAGCGCGCCGAGCGTCGCTGGGCTCGGCCGGTGTCCCATGCGGCAGCCGGCCAGCACCAGCAGCGCCACCAGCGCGAGCGAGGTGGCGCGCACCGGCTGCCGGGGTGACGCGGGGCTCACCACGTACGATTGCCACATGACGATCCCCGAGGCGCACGAGCTTCGCGCCCCGATCGAACCAGGGGTCCCTCCGCCGCGCCCCACCCCTGCCGGTGACGGTGGTGGCATCCGCGCCAGCCGCACCGCCGTTCGGCGCAGCGGCCCACTGCTCGGGTTGGCGGTCCCGGCGGTGCTGGGTGCCGTCGCGCTCGTCGCGCTCGCAGGCTCGGAGTCGACGGCTCGAGGGGTGGCCGGACTGGTGCTCGCCACGCTGGCGGCCCCGACGCTGCCGATCCTCGGTCTGCCCATCGCCGAGGGTGGGGCGCGCACGTGGCTGGCGGTCGGGTTGGCCGCCGCGCTGTGGATCGGTGTGGGCGCCGTGGCCGCCTACCGCGCCACCCGCCGTCCGGTGGCGGGTGCGGCGGAGTGGTGGCGTGAGTACCTGCGCCTGGCCGCCGGCATCTGGCTCGGAGCGCTGGGCGCGCTGCTGCTGGGCGCGCTGGTGGTCGGCGCGACCGTCGCCTGACGCTGAGGGTCACACCGTCACCAGCTCTCGCAGGCTCTCGAGGCGTGCCGGCCCGATCCCCGGCACGTCGAGCAGGCCCTCGACGGACGCGAACGGGCCGTGCTGGTCGCGGTGGGTGACGATGGCGGCCGCGGTGGCCGGGCCGATCCCGGGCAGCACCTCCAGCTCGGCGGCGGTGGCGTGGTTGAGGTCGACGGGACCTGTGGGCCCGGCCCCCGGCCCGGCGGGCGCCGCGGTGCTCGCCGGGCCGCTGACCCCCTCGCCGGCGTGAGGCACGTACACCTGCTGGCCGTCGGCCACGACCGCGGCGAGGTTGACGGCATCGGCGACCGCGTCGGGCGCCAACCCACCGGCCGCAGCCACCGCCTCGTGCACCCGCGACCCGACCGGGAGCGTGACCACACCCGGCGCGAGCACGGCGCCGGCGACGTGGATCACCACCACCTCCGCCGCACCCCGGGCCGATTCCGGAGTGGCCGCGGCGGAGGTCGCCACGGCGCCGGTGGCGGGTTCGGACGCCATCGGCAGCGACGCCTCGACCGGCGGCGACGGGGCCCGCAGCAGCCACCACCCACCCAAAGCCACGGCGAGCACCGACGCCGCCGTGGCGAGGATCCGGCCGATGCCCAGCCAGCGGACGTACGCGACGACCAGCTCGCCCACTGGTCGCCTCGGCGGCGGCCGCACGGCGTGGACGTCGAGCGGCGGCTCGGGAGACGCACCTGGCACTGCTGTCCTCCCACATCCGGGCGCGCTGCGCGTGCCATCACGGATCAGGGGGAAGCGGGAGTGAGGTTACCGAGTGGCGAGCACGCCCGCACCGGCGTCGAGCTCGACGGCGGCGGTGGCGCGGCTGCGGGCACCCCACGACGCGTGGATGGCGCTCGGGGTGCGTCGCAGCGCTCCCTGATGACCCTTGCGCCGAGCCCGCCACACGACGTACGACCCGACCGAGCGCACGGGGCGCAGCGCCCGGGCCGCTCGGGCCCGTCGGGTCGGGATGACGCCAGCCGGCTCCACGTCGCGCACCGTAGCGCGCCGCCGCGCATCGACCGGGGGTTTCGAGCGCGGATCCCCGCGCTCAGCGCGGGCCTCGCGACCGAGAACGGCAGCGACCGGGGACACCGTCAGAACAGGCGGCTGGTGAGCAGCTTGCGATACGGGGCGGTGCGAGGGTCGTCGGGGCCCATCAGCTCGAGCAGGTCGACGTACTGCTGACGGGCGTCGTCGTCGTCCTTCACGCGGGGCAGCAACGCGTCGAGCTGCTCGGCGTAGTCGTCGCTCACCGCCGGCACCTCGGCGAGTCGGGCAGCGGCAGCGACGTGGCGGACGCGGTCGGTCTCGGGCACCCTTGCCAGCAGTGCCAGCGCCTCGGCGGACTCGCCCCGTCCGACGAGCAGCTCGGCGAGCGCCACGACCACGTCCTCGTCGCCGGGGGCGAGCTCGAGCGCCTGACGCAGGCTCGCTTCGTCGCCGGCCTCGAGCAACCGCGCCAGCTCGGTCTGCTCCTCGGTGGGCATCAGCGACGCCACGAACTCGCGCACCACGTGCTCCGGGTACGCCCCGACGAAGCCGTCGACCACCTGGCCGCCCTTCACGGCGTACACAGCCGGGATGGACTGCACCCGGAAGGCTCCGGCCACCTCCGGGTTCTCGTCGACGTTGACCTTGGCGAGCACCACCTTGCCGCCGGTCTCGGCCGTCACCTGCTCGAGGATCGGCCCGAGCGTCTTGCACGGACCACACCACGGCGCCCACAGGTCGACGACCACGGGTGTGGTCGCCGAGCGATCGAGGACCTCGGTCTGGAACGTGGCGTCGGTGACGTCGATGGCCATGCGGCGACGATACCGGGAGGCGCCCCTCCGCCCGCCCGTCCACCGTTTGGTCGATTCGCCAGCAGATTCGCGCTCGAATCGACCAAACGCAGTGGAGCATGGGGGGATCGGTAGCGTCTGGGGCCGATGGAACAGATCGCCGGCATCGACGTCTCCCGCGTGAGCGAATGGCTCGTCGGCCACGTGGACGCCGCCGTCGCCCCCTTCACGTTCGAGGTCATCGCCGGCGGCCACTCCAACCTCACGTACCGCGTCGACGGCGCGGACGGTGCCCGGTTCGTGCTGCGCCGCCCGCCGCTCGGCCACGTCCTCGCCAGCGCCCACGACATGGGCCGCGAGTTCCGCATCATCTCCGCCCTGCAGCCCACCCCGGTCCCGGTCGCTGCGGCCCTCGGCTACTGCGACGACCTCGACGTCAACGGCGCGCCGTTCTACGTGATGGGCTTCGTCGACGGCCACGTCGTGCGCGAGCGGGCGACCGCAGAAGCGGTCCTCGATGTCGATGCCCGGCGGCGGGCCAGCGAGTCGATCGTCGACACCATGGCCGCCATCCACGCCGTCGACCTCGGGGCGGTCGGCCTCGCCGACCTCGGCCGCCACGAGGGCTACATCGCTCGCCAGCTGAAGCGCTGGCACTCGCAGGTCAGCGCCCAGAAGACCCGCGAGCTGCCGATCATCGACCGGGTCCACGACCAGCTCGCCACCCTCATCCCCGAGCAGGGCCCCGCCACGCTCGTCCACGGCGACTACCGGCTCGACAACTGCATGGTGGGCGACGACGGCCGGGTGGTGGCGGTGCTCGACTGGGAGATCTGCACGCTCGGCGACCCCATGGCCGACCTCGGCCTGCTGATGGTGTACTGGACCGGCCCGGGCGACGACCCGACGGCCTGGACGGGCAGTGCCACCACGGCCCCCGGCTTCCTCGACCGCACCGAGCTGGCCCGCCGCTACGCCGACGTGAGCGGGCGCGACATCTCTCGGCTCGACTTCTACGTCGCGTTCGCGTTCTGGAAGCTGGCCTGCATCCTCGAGGGCGTGTACGCCCGCTACGTGGGTGGCGCGCTCGGCCAGCGCGACCCCGCCGAGCTCGAGCCGTTCAAGGAGCAGGTCGACGCTGCCGCCTCCAACGCCGAGCGAACCCTGGAACGGCTGCGATGACGGGCGCGCACCGGCTGCACCGAGCGATCCCCGAGCTCGACGCGCCGGTGCTGGTCGTGATGCTCACGGGCTGGATCGACGCCAGCGGTGCCGCGGCGGCGGCGATGGGGGTGATCGAGTCCGAGTGCCGGGCCGAGCTGCTCGCCTCGTTCGACGACGACGTGTTCATCGACTATCGCGCCCGGCGCCCCACCATGGAGCTGCGCGAGGGGGTGAACACCCGGCTCGTGTGGAACGTCCCCGAGCTCAAGGTCGGGCGCGACCTCGGCGGGCGCGACGTCCTGCTGCTCACCGGCCCCGAGCCGGACACGGCGTGGCGTCGCTTCGCCGACGAGGTCGGCGAGCTGGCCCTGTCCCTCGGCGTCCGCCAGATGGTCGGCCTGGGCGCCTACCCGTACGCCGCCCCGCACACCCGCCCGCCGCAGCTGTCGTGCACGTCGCCGTCGGCGTCCGTGGTCGCGTCGGTGCCGTACCTCGCCACCACCATCGACGTGCCGGCCGGCGCGGCGGCGCTGCTCGAGCACGCGCTGCACGATCGGGGGATCCCGGCCATCGGGTTGTGGGTCCAGGTCCCGCACTACGTCGCGTCGATGGCGTACCCGGCGTCGTCGGTGACCTTGCTCGGCGCGCTGCGCGAGGCGGCCGGCGTCGTGGTCGACGGCTCGGCGCTGCGGCGCGAGGCCATCCTCCAGCGAGAGCGCCTCGACCAGCTCGTCGCCGCCAACGAAGAGCACCGGGCGATGCTGCGCCAGCTCGAGGAGGCGTTCGACGCCGACGTGGAGTCCCGCCACGCACCGGAGGCACCTCCGCAGCGGATCGATGCCGAGCACCTGCCGTCCGGCGACGAGCTGGCCGCCGAGCTCGAGCGCTTCCTGCGCGACCAGCACCCCGACTCCTGATCCCCACCCCGGCGCCGGGTACGGTCAGCGCCCATGAAGGTCGACGGGGGCATCGGGATGGATCTCACCACTGCGGCGCGTGACGCCGTGGCCGGCGAGGAAGCGGGCTACGACGGGCTGTGGACGATCGAGACCGCCCACGACCCGTTCCTGCCGCTCGTGCTGGCCGCCGAGCACACCGAGCGCGTCGAGCTCGGAACGTCGATCGCGGTGGCGTTCGCCCGCAACCCGATGACGCTCGCCCAGATCGGCTGGGATCTGCAGCACTTCTCGGGCGGCCGCTTCATCATGGGGCTCGGGAGTCAGATCAAGCCGCACATCACCAAGCGCTTCTCGATGCCCTGGAGCCACCCGGCGGCTCGGATGCGCGAGCTGGTCCTGGCCATGCGAGCCATCTGGGACACGTGGCAGAACGGCACCAAGCTCGACTTCCGCGGCGAGTTCTACACCCACACGCTGATGACCCCCTTCTTCACGCCGGACCGGGGCGACCTCGCCGGGTTCGGGCCGCCGAAGGTGTTCCTCGCCGCGGTGGGCGAGCTGATGACCGAGGTCGCCGGTGAGGTGTGCGACGGGCTCATCTGCCACG
>CAZKVJ010000014.1:52084-107105 GCA_964556225.1 uncultured Ilumatobacteraceae bacterium | reverse complement strand
TGGTAGAGCATCACCTTGCCAAGGTGAGGGTCGCGGGTTCGAATCCCGTCGTCCGCTCCAAGGAAGCCCTGGTCAGAGGGTGCTTTCCTGTTCCGGTGGGTTCGTAGACTCTTGAACGTCCGGCCGTAGAGCGCGAACGATTGGCGGCGTTTGGCCTGCTCACGGTGTTGCGGCCCCGCGACATCTTCACCTAGCCCAGGTGACGATGCCCGTCCGCCGTGTGGTCGTCTGCGAGGGCCCGGCAGGCGCACCGCTCGTGGCCGGGCCTCGCTTGCCGCGCGGGAGCGGCTGGCGATATCGGGCGCCCGGTAAGGGTGGTTATGCGGGTGACCACCTGGGCCGTCGAGCGGGTTCCGCGTGCAGTTGTCGAGTACCCCCGACCGGCACCTTGAGGACGTGTGGCGCCTCACCGCAGGGCGATGCGCGGTAATAGTATGACTGGTAGGATTCCTACCATGAAGGTCACCGAGAAGGGTCAGGTCACCATCCCCAAAGACCTCCGGGACGCTCTCGGCATCGGCGCCGGAACCGAGGTCGAGTTCGAACGCCACAAGGACACCATCGTCGTCCGCAAGAGCGACCGTGGTCCCAGTCGTGGGCGCCAGCTCGCCGAACGTCTCAAGGGCCGCGGCGACGTCGCGATGACAACCGACGAGATCATGGCCCTCACCCGCGGCGCCTGACATGGCAGGCGGCACGCTGGTCGACAGCAACGTCCTGCTCGACATCCTCACCGAGGATCCGGTGTGGGAGGACTGGTCCACCAACGCTCTCGCAGACGCCGCCGAGGCGGGCCCCCTCTGCATCAACCCGATCGTGTACGCAGAGGTGTCGATCCGGTTTACGACGGTGGAGGCCC
The DNA here is from genome assembly GCA_964556225.1 of uncultured Ilumatobacteraceae bacterium. Classification (GTDB taxonomy): domain Bacteria; phylum Actinomycetota; class Acidimicrobiia; order Acidimicrobiales; family Ilumatobacteraceae; genus CAZKVJ01. The sequence continues at coordinate 106,246 of CAZKVJ010000014.1, read as the reverse complement.
TTGAGGACGCACTTCCGCCACAGGACTACCGGCGCGAGCCGATCCCCTGGGCGGCCGCGTTCCTGGCCGGAAAGGTCTTCCTCGACTACCGACGGAACAAGGGCACGAAGTCGACCACGCTGCCGGACTTCTTCATCGGTGCCCACGCCGCGGTCGCCGATCTCGACCTGCTGACCAGAGACGTCGGCCGGTACCGGACCTACTTCCCGACCGTGGCGCTCATCGCCCCGGAATCCTGACGATCGCTCCTGAGGGGCATCGGGCAGCTCGGCGAGCACCTGGCGGTCGAGGCCGTCGAGCTCGGTGCGGATCGGCTCGGGCCAGGACCGACCGTCTCGAGGTGGGCGCTCCCGGTTCTCGGCGTCGAAGTTCCACCGTCCGCCCGACGGTTCGTCACCGTCCATCAAGTAACCGAGCCGGCGGCGCTGCCACCGGTAGAAGTCCTCCATCTTCAGGGATCGACGCGAGCTCGCCCACGCGGCGAAGTCGTCGGGATGGCAGAGGAACTGGCCGGTGCGGACGAGCTCGACCTCCAGGCGTCGCAGCAGCTCCCGACCGTCCCACGAGGCGGGCTCCGTCGCCACGACGCGCACGGGCTGATGCTCGGCCCGGTGCGCGGCCACGCCGGCGGCCAGCGAATCGGCGCGCCGGTAGTCCACCTCGAAGCCCTCGGAGGTCAGCCCGGCGGCGATCCGGCGCATCGCCGTGATCACCAGGTGAGCCCGCTGGCGGTGCCAGCGCTGCGACGCCAGCTTGGCCCGACTCTCCACCATCAGCACCCGGTGGGTGCCAGGGCGGGCGGCGCCCAGCGCGCCCAAGGTGCGATTGAGCTGGTCGCCCAGCACCCAACCGTCACCACATCGCGCACGCCGTCATCGCAGGTTCCAGGCAGATGATGCCATGATGGGCGGCGAGGAGGTGTCGGATGAGCGTCAGCAGCCGCACGGCCACGGTCGGTCAGCCGGCCCCCGACTTCGCTCTCACCGACCAGCACGGTTCCGCGTTCCATCTGGCGGAGGCCGTCGGGAGCGGCCCCATCGTCCTGGTGTTCCTGCGCGGGTTCTCTTGACCGTTCTGCCGGCGGCACCTCTCGCAGTTGCGAGACGACATCGACAGATTCCGCCAGGCCGGAGCGTCCGTCGTCGCGATCGCGCCGGACACTGCTGATGGTGTCGCCCGGTTCGTGCGCGACAGCGACTACCCGTTCCCGCTGCTGGCCGACACCGACCACTCCGTCTTCGACGCCTACGACGTGGTGAGCAAGCTGACGAGCCTGGGCCAGCGGCCCGCGCTGTTCGTCGTCGACGGGGACGGGATCGTTCGCTTCGACTCGATCGGTACCCAGCAGTGGGAGATCCCCACGAACGACAACGTCCTGGCGGTGCTGTCCACGCTGTGAGTCGCGGCCGGTCAGGCCGCGGACTGTCGCACGCGGTCGAGCAGCCGGGCGAGGGCGAGGACTCGCTCGCCGGCCGGGGCCACGGCTCGACGCCGTGCGGCCGCCACCCCAGTCGCACCACATCGACGTGGTGGCGTCGACACCGGTGGGGCGCTCGGCACGGCGGTGGCGGCGACCTCGAGGTCGGGGTCGCGGGAGCGGCTCGTGCAGGTCACTTGGTGCAGTCTGGCCGACTCGCAGGTCCCCCGACGTCGCGGGTGGATGCCGTGGCGGCTGGGCGTGCAACAGTGAGCGGGTGACTGACGAGCCCACCGATCCCGCCGAGCCCGAGCATCTCGACGTCGGCGAGGCGCCGGCCAACCGGCGGCTCACCCTGCTCCTGGCGATGGCGATGTTCGTGCTGGTGGTCGACACGTCGATCATGAACGTGTCGATCACGGCGGTGGCCCGAGACCTGGACGTCTCGGTGAGCACCGTGCAGTCGGCGATCGCGCTGGAGGCGTTGGTCTCGGCGGCGTTCATCCTGATCAACAGCAAGCTCGGCGACATCATGGGCCGCAAGAAGGCCTACGTCGTGGGGCTGTTCGCGTATGCCCTTGGGGCGCTGGCGATGACGCTGACCCAGGAGATGGTGTTCGTGGTCGTCTTCTGGGCGATCATCGGCGGACTCGGGGCGTCGTTGCTGCTGCCCGCGATGCAGTCGCTGATCCACGGCAACTTCGAGGGTGCGGCGCAGAAGAAGACCTATGCGCTGGTGGGTGCGTCGGCCGCCGTCGGTGCGGCGGTGGGTCCGTTGCTCGGGGGCTTCGTGACCACGTACCTGTCGTGGCGGGTGGGCTTCGCGCTCGAGGTCGTGATCATCGCCATCGTCCTGGCCAACATCAAGCTGGTCGTCGACGTGCCCTTCACCGGGCTCCGGAAGATCGATGTCGTCGGGGCCGTGCTGTCGGTGTTCGGCATGGGCGGCATCGTGCTCGGCATCCTGGTGTGGCAGGAGGGCGGCGAATTCGTCGGCGTGCTGATGGCCATCGGCGCCGTCGCCCTCGCCCTGCTCGCGTACTGGCTCGTGCGCCGCAAGCGCGCCGGCAAGGTGATGCTGCTCGATCCCGATCTGTTCAAGATCGCCAACTTCCGCGTCGGTGCCGTCGGGATGGTCCTCCAGCAGACGGCGCTCGGTGGGGCCATGATCGCTCTGCCGCTCTACCTGCAGGTGACTCTCGAGTACGACGCCATGCAGGCGGGTCTGTCGCTGGCACCGCTGTCGCTCACGATGTTCGCCGTCGCGATCCTGGCCGGGAAGAAGGCCGGTGATCGTCGCCCCGCCGCCATCATCCGTACGGGGTTCTTGCTGGCGATGATCGGGATGGTCACGGTCATCCCGGTGATCCCTCGCGGCGAGTCGGGCTGGGCGCTCATCGTCCCGCTGATCGTGGCGGGCACCGGCCTCGGGCTCCTGGTCTCTCAGCTCAACAACTACATCCTCGGGCCCATCGAGGAGGAGCGGGTGAGCGAGGCGGCGGGCGTGAACTCGGCCGGACAGTCGTTCGGTCTGTCGTTCGGTCTGGCGTTCGCCGGCGGGATCCTGCTCGCCACGCTGTCGATGAGCTTCGTCCACATGACCGAGAACAGCGACGTCATCCCTCCGGCCGACCAGGAGCGGATCGCCGATGCGCTCGAGGACAACGCCCAGCTCGTCAGCACGACGCAGCTCGAGGAGCTGCTCGCCGATCAGCCCGATGAGATCCAGCAGGAGATCATCGACATCAACTCCGATGCCGGGGACCTAGCGCTCCAGGTGGCCATGCTCGTGCCGGTGCTGGCCTGCCTCCTCGGGTTCCTCAACTCGTTCCGGATGATGCGCCTGCCGGACCTCAAGCCGTCCTCCGCCGTCGACGGTCTGTTGGGCGGATGACGTCGCGATGAGGTTCCGACTCGCGGCCCGGACGGTCCCGCGTTTGGCCAACTTGTGAGCAAAAGCGCCGCCAATTCGACCAAACGCGGGATGATGGGGGATGGGTGACATCACGATGCGGCACCAGGCCGAGCGGGCGGTGGTCACGGCGCTCGGGCGGGCGCCGTCCGGGCTGCAGCGCCTGATCGGCGGGCGCAGCGCCTCGCCGGACGGTGCCCGCCTCGAACCGGAGGTGGCCGCCGCGCTCCGGCTGCTGGCGCTGGCCCCCGGTGCCAGCTTCGAGCAGCGCACCCCCGCCGAGGCCCGGCTCGAGATCGACCACGAGGCGGCGCTGTTCGCGGCACCCCGCTCCCGATGCACGACGTCACCGACCTGGAGGTCCCGTCGCCCGACGGCACGATCCCGGCCCGGCGCTACGTCGCTCGACCGGACGACGCCAGCCGGCTCCTCGTCTACTTCCACGGTGGGGGCTGGGTGGTAGGCAGCCTCGACAGCTGCGACACGACCTGCCGGTTCCTCGCCCGCCATGCCGGGGTGTCGGTGCTCTCGGTCGACTACCGGTTGGCGCCCGAGCACCGCTTCCCGGCCGCTCCGGACGACGCCCTCGCGGCGTTCCGCTTCGCGGTGGCCCAGGCACCTGAGTGGGGCCACGACCCAGCGGCGATCGCCGTCGGCGGCGACTCGGCGGGTGGCAACCTGTCCGCCGTGCTGTGCCAGGACCTGCGCACCGCCGACGAGGTCCGCCCGGCGTTCCAGCTCCTCCTCTACCCGGTCACCGACGTGTCCACGAAGCACCCCTCGTACGCCCAGTTCGCCGACGGCTACTTCCTCACCGAGGCGCAGATGGACTGGTACCGCGACCACTACCTGGGGGACCACCCGGCGACCGACCCGCGCGTCTCGCCGTTGCTGGCCGACGACCTGTCGGGCCTGCCGCCGGCCCACGTGGCCGTCGCCGGGTTCGACGTGCTGCGCGACGAGGGCGAGGCGTACGCGCGGCGGATGGCCGACGCCGGCGTGCGGGTGGCCCTTCGCCGCCACGACGGGCTGATCCACGCGTTCGTGAACGCCACCGGCATCGGTCGGTCCAGCCGGGAGGCCGTGCTCGAGGCGTGCGGGGCGCTGCGCGCGGGCGTGGGTGCCGGCGTCGACCTGGCCGGTGACGGCGTCAGAGCCAGCCGCCTCGCTTGAACGATCGATAGAGCAGCGCGACCACCCCGGCCGTGATGCCCAGCACCAGTGGGTAGCCGAGCTGCCATCGCAGCTCGGGCATGGTGTCGAAGTTCATGCCGTAGATGCCGGCGACCATCGTCGGTACCGCGGCCATCGCAACCCAAGCGCTGATCTTGCGCATGTCGTCGTTCTGCTTGACCGTGATCTGCGTGAGGCTGGCGGTGAGCGCGGCGTCGAGCAGCCCGGACAGGGAGTGGGCGCGGGTGACGGCCCGGTCGAGCTGGTCGGCGGCCTCGTGGAGGTCGGCGACGACCTCGGCCGGCATCTGGTCGCCGAGTGCCCGGATCAGCCGGTTGAGGGGGTCCTGCAGCGAGTCGATCGCCACGAGCATCCGGCGGACCTCGCGCTTCAAGCGATACAGCCGCTGGACGGGCTGGCGCCCGCTGTCGGAGAACACGTCCTGCTCCACCTCGAGCACGTCGTTCTCGAACCCGTCGAGCGCCGGGCCGTAGTCGCCAATCACCCGATCGACGACGGCCGCCAGCACCACCGAGGGACCCAGGCGGAGCCGCTCGGGCTGGCCCTCGAGCCGGGTGCGCACCTCGGACAGCGTGCTCGCCTGGCCGTGGCGGATCGACACGATCGACGTCGGTGCAACGAGCAGCGTCATCTCGCCGAGCGCGATCGACTCGGTGCGGTCGTCGTAGCGGGCGGTGCGGAGCACGAGCTGCAAGGTGTCCTCGTCGACGGTCAGCACCGGACGGGCGTGGGGCGTCAGCACCTCGCTCACCGACACCTCGTCGAGGCCGAGCGGCCGGCACGCCGACGCCAGCTCGTGCTCGTTGGGCATCCGCAGCCCGACCCACACGAACCCGCCGGCCACCTCGGGCGGGAGCGGTGCGTCGAGCTCACCGCTCAGCTCGACGCGCCGCCCATCGACATAGGCCGCCCGATCCACGATCACGACGCCCAGTCTGGCCCGTGCGGGACGGGCCGAGTGTCAGCCCGGCACGGGGTCGAGGCCGAAGGCCAGGCGACCAGTGAACAGCTCCTGCTTGGCGGACGGGAGCGGGTGGTACAGGCTGCCGTGGACGTCGCGGTAGAGCCGTGCGATCCCCGACGCCGTCGAGTACCCCGCGCCGCCGGCGGCCTCCATGGCCAGACGTACGGTGTCGATGGCGGCATCGGCGGCGGTCGTCTTGCGGCTCAGCACCTCGGCGGCGTGCTCCGTGGTGTTCGCGAAGCGCAGGTCGTTGCTCATGGTGATCATCGTGGCGACGGCGTCCTCCGCGGTGTGCAGGCGGTTCAACATCCGCCCGACGACGGGGGCCGCCACGGCGACGTCGGACCGCTTGCCGGCGAGCTGGATCGCCCGTTCCGCTGCCGCCTCGGCGACCCCGGCGTAGACGACATGATCAGCGGCATCGCCGCCCCGATGATCGTGTTGAACACCGGGTGCCACTCGCCGGCGGGGCGGGTGAGCGCGACCGCGGCGTCGGGCACGAAGAAGTCGTCGAGCACCACGGTGTGCGAGCCGGTGGCGCGCATCCCCATGGTGTCCCACGTCTCCTCGATGCTCACACCCTCGGCGCCGAACGGGACGCTGAAGTGGATGACCTGTGGGCCCTCGGGCGCATCCTCCCAGCGGGCGCTCGTCACGAGGACGTCGCCGGCGGGGGCGCCGCTCGAGGGGCTCTTGCGAGCCGACACACGGTAGCCGCCGTCGGTTCGCGACGCGGTGCCGTGCGACGCCAACCAGTCAGCGGCGCCGGTCGAGATCAGCACGAGCCGTTCGGCGGCCACCCGGGACAGCACCGGCGCCGGCAGGTCGTGCTTGTGGCGCCACACCTGGGCGGCGACGAGATGGCTGTGCATCGACAGCGTCAGCGCCGTCGCCGGGCAGCCGTGGGCGAGCGTCGCCAGCGCTCTCGCCGACGATCACGCTGCTGGAGCTGCGCTTCGCCGGTGAGCCGCGCCGATTCTGGATCGTGAAGGACGCTGCCGGCGCGTCGGTGTGCACCCACGACCCGGGCTTCGACGTCGACGTCCTGGTCCGCGCCGCCCTCAGAACGATGTAAAGGGTCTGGCTGGGCGGGGTGGACCTGCGCAGCGCGCTGCGCGACGGCTCGGTGGAGATGGTCGGCGCACCGGCGATGGTGCGGCGCATGCCGGACGTGTTCCTGCTGAGCCCGGTCGCGCCGCCGGTGGCGGCCGAACGCTGAGAGGCGCGCGAAGATCGCTCACCCAGGCAGGACATCGTAGCGGCGGTCCTCCCAGCGCATGAAGCCGGCGATGGCCCCGATGGTGGGCCGGCGCAGCGGTCCGGGTGGCATCGGCACCACCCGCCGGTTCACGAAGAACGTCTGCGTGAGGTCGGTGTCGCGCTCGAGCACCAGATCGCTGAGCGTCTGGCCGTGCAGGTGCGTGGTGGACACCCCGTGTCCGACGCAGCCGAGGGAGTACACCCAGTCCTTGCCGCCGGCGTGGCCGAGCGCGGGGAACAGGTCGAGTGGCACCGACACCGGCCCGCCCCACTCGTGGGTGAAGCGGATCCCGGCCAGGGCCGGGAAGGTGGCCACCAGATCGGCGCGCAGCTTGGCGAACACGCCCTCGTCGCGGTCGAGCTCCATCGTGCGGCCGTCCCACAGCCTCACGTCGCGGCCACCGAAGACGATGCGCCCGTCCACGGTGAGGCGGTAGTAGTGCACGAGGTCGCGGAAGTCCTCGATGCCCTCGTGCCCGGCCCAGCCGATGGCCGCATGCTGCGCGTCGGTCAGCGGCTCGGTGAGCACGATGTAGGTCCACACGGGCACCTGCTTGGAGGCGAGCGGCGCGAGCTGCCACGACCAGGCGTTCGTGGCGAACACCACCTTGGCGGCCCGGACGCGCCCGCCGGGTGTGGTGAGCTTGGTCGTCGCCCCCTCTCGGGCCACCGTGGAGACGGGCGTGCCCTCGAACACCTCGACGCCCTGCCCGGTGACGACGCCCTTCCACGCCCATGCCAGCTTCGCCGGGTTGAGGAGCCCGCAGTTCGGCTCCCACCACGCCCCGCCGACGTACAGCGGGCTGTCCACGCGCTCGCGCAGCGCTGCGTCGTCGATCAGCTCGATGCCCTTGATGCCGAGGTCGTGCACCAGCTCGACCTCCTTGTGGAGGCGCCGGCTCAGCTTCTCCGACGTCGCCACCCACAAGAACCCCGGGTGCTCGTAGTCGCAGTCGAGCTCCATCTCGGCGACGAGGTCGTGCACCAGGCTCACGGCGCGGTCCGCGTATTCGTGCGCCTCGACCGTCCTCGCCTTCCCGAAGCGCAGCCGGGTGAGGCTGTGCATCATGCCGATCTTGGTCATGGAGAAGCCGCCATTGCGGCCGCTGGCGCCGTAGCCGATCACCTGGGCCTCGAGCACGGCGACGCGCAGCGACGGTTCGGCACGCTTCAGGAAGTGGGCGGCGGTGAGCCCGGTGAACCCTCCGCCGACGATGGCCACGTCGACGTCGAGATCGCCGGCCAGTGCGGGGCCGGGCTCGTACGGCCGGGTGGTGAGCCAGAAGCTCTTGGTGGTGAAGTCGTCCATGGTCGGCGCCTCCCTCGGCGCCACCCTACGACGGCCGTGGTCAACCGGACGTGGCGAGCAGCACGACGACGTAGCCGGCGTACGAGCCCGCGAGCGCGATGCCGAGCGGGCGCCGGAGCAGGCCGCGGCCGGCGACCAGCAGCAGGGTGACGGCGACCCCGGCGACGATCGCCACTGCGACCTCGCCGAGGCTGATCGCGGCCGGGCTGATGACGGTGGCCACGCCGACGATCCACAGGTTGTTGAAGATGTTGCTGCCGAGCACGGTGCCGACGCCGACCTCGTCGTGGCCGCGCACCCGGCTGATGATGGTGGTCGCCAGCTCCGGCGTGGAGGTGCCGATCGCGACCAGCGTGGCCCCGACGACGAACTCGTCGAGGCCGAGCCGGTCGCCGATCCCCTTGGCGGCCCAGACGATGCTCTGACCGGCACCGATCAGGAGGAGCAGGCCGACCGCGGCCTCTGCCACGGCCCGCCCCGTGCGGACCTCCTCGATCACCTCGATGGCGGCGCGGGAGCGACGGGCGTGCATGGCGGTGCGCGTGAGCCAGACCGCGAACACGACCAGCAGCAGCGTGCCGTCGATGCGGGACAGCTCGCCGTCCCAGGCCAGCGCTCCGGTGAGCAGCGGCGCCGCCAGCGCGAACGGCAGGTTCCGGCGGAGCTCGACCTGGTCGAGCACGAGAGGGGCCACGATGGCGGCGAGCCCGAGGACGAGCGCCACGTTCACGATGTTGCTGCCGAGCGCGTCGCCGACCGCCACCGCCGATCGGTCCTCGCGTGCAGAGGAGATCGCCACGGCAAGCTCGGGGCTGGAGGTGGCGAAGGCGGCGACCGTCGCGCCGATCACACCGGGCGGGATGCGCAGCCGGTCGGCGATGCCGACCGCGCCGCGAACGAACAGCTCGCCACCGCCGAGCGCGAGGACGACCCCGACGGCGAGGACCAGGAAGTCCACGATGCGGTGCCCGTGCCGTGTCGGTGGGTGCTCAGTCGAGGCCGTCGACGATGTAGGCGTCCATGCGCGCGGCGCCCTCGCGGAGCCGGCGCGCGGTCTGGTAGGCGTCGCTGTGGTACCACGCCCTGGCAGCGTCCATCGACGGGAACCGCAGCACCACCGTGCGCCCGGGGGGTGGATCGCCCTCGAGCACCTCGACGTCGCCGCCCCGCACGATGAACTCCCCGCCGGCGGCAGCCAGGGCGGTCGTCGATGCCGCTCGGTAAGGGGCGTACTGCTCCGGATCGAGCACCTCGACCTGGATGACGACGTAGGCGGCCATGGCCCGAGGTTACCGAGGCGTCAGCGGCTACCGTCTCGGCGCACTGGCGCCGAGACGTCTCGAGGAGTGGTGGTCCATGGTTGGTCTGATCGTGTTCCTCGTCGTCGCGCTGCCCCTGATCGGGTTCCTCGTGTTCCTCCTCTTGGAGAAGTCGTTCGTCCGGGTCGAGCCGGGTCAGCTCGGCCTGGTGCTGGTGCGCGGCAAGCCGACCGACAAGGCGCTCGCGCCCGGGCCCCATTTCGTGCCGTCGTTCCGGCGGATGATGGTGCAGGCCTACCCGTCGAACGAGCTGTCGTACCGGGCCGGTGACGAGGCCGTCGACCTGATCACCGACAGCGAGCTGGAGCACGTGGGACCCCCGTTGCGGGTCAGCCTCGGCGACCGCGCCGTGGTCGACGTCGGCTACACGGTCCGGTTCCGCCTGCGACCGGACACGCTTCGCTCCGTCCACGAGCGGTTCAGCCCGGACGGGCTCTGGTCGGCGGTCCGCGACACCAGCAGCCGGGTCCTGCGTGCCCGCCTCGGCGACCCGGCGGTCGGTGTCGACGACCTGTTCGGCACGGCCCGCAGCGATCTCGAGGGGCGCCTCGGCGACTTCCTGCGCGACGCGCTCGACGCCGAGGGGTTCGAGCTGAAGATGTTCGCCTTGGGCGATCTCGACCTCGGCCGGACCGGCGAGGTGATCCAGGCCACGGTGCGGGCCCGCCACGAGCTCGAGCGCGAGGAAGCGGAGTCGGCGACGCGTGTGGCACGGGCGCGCATCGATGCGGAGCTTCAGCCCTACCTGGGTGGCGCGGCCACGGACGCGGCGCTGCGCTACCGAGAGGTGGAGGTGTGGCGCGACCTCGTCCAGGCCCAGGCCGAGCGCGGCCTGTCGGCCCTGCCACCGCTGCGGGCAGCGTCCAGCTCGCTCGGCGCCGTCGATGCGGAGCCGGCGGTGGACGAGGTCGTCGAGCCATGAGCTCGGCAAGTGCGAGCGAGCGGACCCGGCGTGGCGAGCGGGCGCTCGAGCTCCTCGCCGTGATCCTGCTGGGCGTCGCCACGATCGGCTCCGCCTGGAGCGCGTACCAGGCCACCCAGTGGAACGGCGACGAGGCCGACCTGGCTCGCCAGGCATCCGATCAGCGGGTGGAGGCCGCCCGGCTGTTCGGCCTGGCCACACAGCTGGCGTCGTACGACAGCAACGTGGTCGCGCAGTACGCGAATGCGCTGGCTGCCGGCGACGAGCGCCTGATCGAGTTCTTCCGAACGGCGATGATGCGCCCAGCCTTCCTGCCGTTCCTGGACCGCTGGCAGGCCGCGCTCGAGAGTGGGGCCGAGCCCACGTTCCTCCTGGACGACCAGGAGTACCAAGCAGCGCTGCTCGGCGACTACGAGGCGGCCCAGGCCAGCGCCGAAGCCCTGATGTCGGACAGCGCCGAGGCCCAGGAGCGGGCCGACGAGTACGTGCTGCTGACGCTCGTGTTCGCGTCGGCGCTGTTCTTCGCCGGGGTGACCTCGTCGTTCCGGATGCGCCTGCCTCGGATCCTCCTGCTGATCGGTGCGACGCTGCTCATCGCCTATGCCGCCGCCCGGCTGGTGGAGCTGCCGGTCATCACCTGAGGCGACAGGGCACGGGGTCGTGGACCATCGGCCCCCTGGGCGGCGCCGTCGGCCCATGGCGCGAGGACGTCATCGGGCGCACCATCGGAGCATGGTGAACAAGGCCGCACTCGGCGCCGCGGTCGGGGGCATCGCCGGGCTGGTTGCCTACGACCTGTCCCAGCGCCAGCACGCGATCCTGCGCAACTACCCCGTGGTCGGGCACCTCCGCTACCTGCTGGAGTCCGTGGGTCCGGAGCTGCGCCAGTACATCGTCACCGACAACGACTCCGAGCGGCCGTTCACACGGGACCAGCGGCGCTGGATCTACACGTCCGCCAAGGGCCGCAACAACTACTTCGGGTTCGGCTCCGACAACGACTTGGACCACGCGCAGGGGTACCTGATCATCGACCAGGCGGCGTTCCCGGCGGCCGATCCGCCCTTCGCCGGCCCGCAGCGGCGCCTGCCCGCCGCCAAGGTCCTCGGTGCCGCCCACGGGCGCCGCCACACCTTCCGGCCCGAGTCCGTCGTGAACGTGTCGGCGATGAGCTTCGGCTCGCTGTCGGCGGCTGCGGTGACCGCCCTCAACGAGGGTGCGGCGCTGGCCGGCTGCCTCCAGAACACCGGCGAGGGTGGGCTGGCTCCCCATCATCGCCACGGCGGCGAGCTCATCTTCCAGATCGGCACCGGCTACTTCGGGTGCCGCGACGCCGGCGGGGCCTTCGACCTCGCCCGGCTGTGCGACACCGTGGCCTCGGCGCCGGTGCGGGCGATCGAGGTGAAGCTCAGCCAGGGGGCCAAGCCCGGCCTCGGCGGTGTGCTCCCCGGCGCCAAGGTCACCGAGGAGATCGCCGCCATCCGTGGCGTGACCGCCGGCGCCGACTGCCTCAGCCCGTCGCGTCACCGGGCCTTCGACGACGTGGACTCGCTGCTCGACTTCATCGAGGGGATCGCCGATGCGACCGGGCTGCCGGTTGGCGTGAAGTCGGCCGTGGGCGACGCCGGGTTCTGGCCGCACCTGGCGGCTCGGATGGCGGCCACCGGGACCGGCCCGGACTTCGTGACCGTCGACGGGGGAGAGGGCGGCACCGGCGCCGCGCCCCTGGTGTTCGCCGACCACGTGGCGCTGCCGTTCCTCGTCGGGTTTCCCCGCGTGTACACGGCGTTCGCCGAGCAGGGGCTGCACGAGCAGGTGCTGTTCATCGGCTCGGGCAAGCTCGGGCTGCCCGAGCGGGCGATGCTGGCGTTCGGCTTGGGCTGCGACATGGTGAACGTGGCTCGCGAGGCCATGCTGGCGATCGGCTGCATCCAGGCCCAGCGCTGCCACACGGGTCGCTGCCCGACCGGCGTGGCCACGCAGTCGCGCTGGCTGCAGCGGGGGCTCGACCCGGCGGTGAAGTCCGTACGGCTGGCCGGCTACGTCACCACGCTGCGAGCCGAGCTGCTGAAGCTGGCCACCGCCTGCGGCGAGGTGCACCCGGGGCTGGTCGGGCTCGAGCGCTTCGAGCTGCTGGCCGGACCGCACGCCACCGTCTCGATGGTCGAGGTGGCGGGGTACGACCCCGGCTGGGGGATGCCATCGGCCGCCGATCGGGTCAACATCGAACAGATCATGGGTGTCGCCGCGAGCTGAGTCCACCGGGCGCTGGTGGTGGGCCCGCGACAGGATGGTCACGAGCGAGCAGTGGACGAGAGGTCGCAGCGCATGAGCACATCCACGCCACGGACGCCGCCGTCCGCTTCCCGTCCCCGCCGGGCCGCGCTGGGATCGCCGAACGAGCGCACCCCGGCCGAGCGGGCCGCGCGCGGGCGTGCGGCCCGCCTTCGGCGTCCGAGATCGGCCATCTGATACTGGCAGCCGGCCCCGGACCGGACCGACCCGATCGAGGTGCTGGAGCGGCAGGCGCTGACACGGGTCGAGGAGCTGGTCCCGATCCGCTACGGGCGGATGTCGGCGTCGCCGTTCGCGTTCTACCGGGGTGCCGTCGCGATCATGGCGGGCGACCTCGGTGCCGAGGCGTCGTCGGGGCTGGTCGTGCAGCTCTGCGGTGATGCCCACATCGCCAACTTCGGCGGGTTCGCGGCACCGGACCGGCGCTTCATCTTCGACATCGACGACTTCGACGAGACCCAACCGGGCCCGTTCGAGTGGGACCTCCAACGGCCTGGCACCAGCCTCGAGGTCGCGGCCCGGGAGCTCGGGCTCGACGACCGCCAGCGCGCCGCCGTGGTGCGTCGAGCGGCTCCTCGACGCTGCAGCCGGTTGGCGGGTGCGCGTCCGTCGCGGGGTCTAGCCCGCTGGGACCATCTGGTACCGGAACCAGTCGGCCGCCAGACGGGCCGCGGCTTCGAGGGTGCCGGGCTCCTCGAACAGGTGGGTCGCGCCGGGCACGACGTCGAGGCGCGACTCGCAGCGCAGCCGGGCGCGGGCCTCGCGGTTGAGATCCAGCACCACGTGGTCGCGCCCACCGACGATCAGCAGCGTGGGGGCGCGGACGTGGGCGAGCGCTGCGCCGGCCAGGTCGGGCCGCCCGCCACGTGACACCACCGCACCGACGGCGTCACCCAGCGCCGCCGCGCCGACCAGCGCGGCAGCCGCGCCCGTGCTGGCGCCGAAGTAGCCGACGGGCAACGAGGCGAACCCGGGCTGGTCCCTCAGCCAGCGGGTGGCGTCGACGAGGCGCCGGCCGAGGAGGTCGATGTCGAACACGTTCCGGCGATCCTGCTCCTCGCGTTCGGTCAGCAGGTCGAACAGCAGCGTGGCGATCCCGGCCTCGTTGAGCACGGTCGCCACGAACCGGTTCCGGGGGCTGAGCCGGCTGCTGCCGCTGCCGTGGGCGAACACCACCACGGCGGTCGCGCCGTCTGGCACCGTCAGCCGACCGGCCAGGCGGACCGGCCCGATGTCGACGGTGACGTCCTCGTCGCGCGCGGGAGGACCTTCGCTGCAGACGTCGGTGGTGGCGGTGGGTGCCCGGGCCGCCGCCGCCATCAGGCAGTCGACCACCTCGCGGTCGGTGGTCTGGGTGAAGTCGCGGTACAGCTGTCCCACGGCCCAGAACGGGTCGGGCGTCACCACGCAGATCAGCTCGTCGGCCTCGCCGGCGAGGCGTTGGGTCCAGTCCGCCGGCGCACCGGGGACCGCCAGCACCACCCGGGTCGCGCCCTCGGCTCGCGCCACCTGGCAGGCCGCCCGAGCGGTGGAGCCGGTGGCGATGCCGTCGTCGACGACGATCACCGTGCGTCCGGCCAGGGGGATCCGGGGCCGGCCGGCGCGAAAGGTCTGGGCCCGACGCTCGAGCTCGACCCGCTCGCGCGCCTCCACGGTGGCGAGCTGGCGCTCGCTCACGCCGGCCATGCGCACCACCTCGTCGTTCACCACCTTGATGCCGTCCTCGCCGATCGCACCCATGCCGAGCTCGGGCTGGAACGGCACCCCGAGCTTGCGGACCACGATCACGTCGAGCGGGGCTTCGAGCACCTTCGCGACCTCGGCGGCGACGGGCACCCCGCCGCGGGGCAGCCCGACGACCACGGGGTGGGCGTCACGCAGATGGGCCAGCAGCGGGGCCAACCGGCGTCCGGCGTCGAGACGGTCACGGAACATCGCGAACCTCCTCGAAGGAGCCACCTCTACCGAACCACGGCGGGGCGCGCGGCGCCAGGGCCGATGGCCCCGGCAGTCGCCGTCGCACTACAGCTTGTAGCCGATCGCACGCAGCAGGGCCTTGCGGTCCGCGACGTCGGCGTCGGTCTCCACGCCGAGCGGCGGCTCACCGTCGACGACGCCGAGGATTCCCCGCCCCGACGCCGTCACGGCGACGATCACCTCCACGGCGTTGGCGGTGGCACAGAAGACCCGGCACACCTCCGGCACCTGTTTTACCTGGTTGAGCACGTTCACGGGGAACCCCTCGCGCAGGAACACCACGAAGCTGTGTCCGGCACCGATCGCCGTTGCGTTGCGGGTGGCCAGCTCGACCAGCTCGTCGTCGTTGCCGGAGCAGCGCACCAGCCGTGGTCCGGACGCCTCGCAGAACGCGAGGCCGAAGCGGAGGTGCGCTGACGTGCCCGCGAGTGCTTCGTGGAGGTCCTCGACCGTCTTGATGAAGTGGGACTGGCCGAGGATCACGTTCACGTCCTCTGGCTTGTCGATCGGGACCGTGATCAGCTCCATCGCCGGATGGTAGGCCCGCTGCGGCAGCGGTCGAGCCGTTACGGTCGTGAGCCGTGGGAGGTCCCCTCGACGCCGCGTGGTTGCGGGAGATGGTGGCCATCGTCGGGCCGGCGCACGTGCTCACCGACGCCGACGCCGTGGCCGCGTACGAGACGGACTGGACGGGCCGCTTCGGCGGACGGACGCCGGCGGTCGTGCGTCCCGGCGGGGTCGACGAGGTGGCAGCGGTCCTGGCGGTGTGCCGGGCCGAGGGCCTCGCGGTCGTGCCCCAGGGCGGCAACACGGGGCTCGTCGGCGGTGGGGTGCCGACGGCGGGGGAGGTGGTGGTGAGCCTTCGCCGCCTCGACACGGTCGGCGCGCCCGACGTCGTCGCCCGGCAGGTGACCGTGGGCGCCGGGGCCACCGTCGCCCAGGTGCAGGCGGCGGCGGACGGGGTCGGGCTGCGCTACGGGGTCGACTTCGGTGCTCGTGACAGCGCCACCATCGGCGGGTCGATCGCCACGAACGCCGGTGGCACCGGCGTCGCCCGCCACGGCGCGACGCGAGAGCAGGTCATCGGCGTGGAGGCGGTGCTGGGGAGCGGCCGGGTGGTGCGCCGGCTGGACGGCTTGGTGAAGGACAACACCGGCTACCACCTGCCGTCGTTGCTGTGCGGCAGCGAAGGGACGCTCGGGATCGTGACCGCGGCCCGGCTGCGCCTGGTCACCAAGCCCTCGTCGTGGGTGACGGCGCTGGTCGGCTTCGAGTCGGTGGACGCGGCGGTGCGGGCCGTCGGGCAGTGGCGCTCGGCCGTCGAGTCGCTCGAGGCGGCCGAGCTGTTCGTGGACGCCGGGATGCGGCTGGTGTGCGATGCGCTCGGGCTGCCCTCACCGTTCGAGCGCGCGTGGCCGGCGTACGTCCTGGTCGAGGTGGCGGCGCCCGACGACCCGTCCAGCGCGCTGGCCGAGGCGGTCGGCGGCGCGGCCGGTGTCGGTGACGTCGCGGTCGCCAGCGACGAGGGCAGACGGCGTGCCCTGTGGCGCTATCGCGAGGACCACGCCGCAGCGATCGGCACGCTCGGTCCGCCGCACAAGCTCGACGTCACGCTGCCGATCACCGGGCTGGCCGGGTTCGTGGAGACAGCGCCCCGGCGGGTCGCGGAGCTGGCGCCGACCGCCCGGACCTGGGTGTTCGGCCACGTCGGCGACGGCAACCTCCACGTCAACGTCACCGGGCTGGCGCCGGACGACGACCGCGTCGACGAGCAGGTGCTCACGTGGGTGGCCGAGCTGGGCGGCAGCATCAGCGCCGAGCACGGCATCGGCACGGCCAAGCGTCGCTGGCTCCACCTCAGCCGGTCGGCCGACGAGATCGCGGCGATGCGGGCCATCAAGTCCGCCCTCGATCCGGCCGGCATCTTGAACCCCAACGCCCTCCTGCCGCCGCCCTGAGGTCGGGGTGGGTTGCGGAGCGGGCGGCGGCCCGCCATCCTCAGGGGCGGTGCGAGTGTGGATCGACCAAGACCTGTGCACGGGCGACGGCCTGTGCACCGACCACTGCCCGGAGGTGTTCGTCCTGCTGGAGGACGGCATCTGCTACGTGCGCGAGGGCGCAGTCGTCGCCAACGACCCCGGTGGATCGGCGAGCACCGTGCCCGTGCCGGCCGGCCTCGAGGCGGCCGTCGTCCACGCCGCCACGGACTGCCCGGGCGAGTGCATCTTCGTCGAACCCGATCCGGTGCCGGCCCATGCTGCCGGTCCGGTGATCGACGCCCGTCTCGTCTGACGCCCGGGTGGGCCGGCGCGCGAGGCTGACGGCATGCGCCGCGCCATCGGGTTCCAGGCCGAGCACGAGCTGTTCCGTGACAGCTTCCGCCGCTTTCTCGAGAAGGAGGCCGTGCCGTACTTCGACGAGTGGGAGCGCGCCGGCGCGGTCGATCCGTCGTTGTTCCGCAGAGCCGGGGAGAGCGGCTTCCTCGGGATGGACGCGCCGGAGGAGCACGGCGGGGGCGGCATCAGCGACTTCCGCTACAACGTGATCATCAGCGAAGAGGTCCAGCGGGCGGGCCTCGGTGGCGCTGGGCTCGGGCTCACCCTGCACAACGACGTGTGCATGCCGTACTTCACCCACCTGGCGAACGCTGAGCAGCAGCGGCGGTGGCTGCCGGGCATCTGCCGCGGCGAGCTGATCACCGCAGTGGCGATGACCGAGCCGGGGATCGGCTCCGACCTGGCCTCGATGACCACCACGGCCATCCGCGACGGCGACCACTACGTGGTCAACGGCTCGAAGACGTTCATCACCAACGGCATCAACGCCGACCTGGTGATCACGGCGGTGAAGACCGACCCGTCGCAGCGCCACCGAGGCATGTCGCTGCTCGTGCTCGAGCGCGGGATGGAGGGCTTCGAGCGGGGGCGCAACCTCGACAAGGTCGGACTGCACTCGCAGGACACCGCCGAGCTGTTCTTCACCGACGTGCGCGTCCCGGTCGAGAACCGCCTGGGCGAGGAGGGTGAGGGCTTCGTCTCCCTGGTCACGAACCTGCCCCAGGAGCGGCTGTCGATCGCCGTCGCCGGTGTGGCGGCGGCGCGGGCGGCGTTCGACTGGACGCTCGCGTACTGCAAGGAGCGCACGGCGTTCGGTCAGCCGATCGGCTCGTTCCAGTCGTCGCGGTTCCGCTTGGCGGAGATGGCCACCGAGGTGGAGATCGCCCAGGCCTTCGTCGACCAGTGCGTGCTGGCGCTGAACGACGGCGTGCTCACCGCCGAGGAGGCGTCGATGGCGAAGTGGTGGTGCACGGAGCTGCAGGGCCGGGTGATCGACGCCGGCGTGCAGCTGCACGGCGGCTACGGCTACATGTGGGAGTACCCGATCGCCCGGGCCTACGCCGACGCTCGCGTCACCCGCATCTACGGCGGCACCACGGAGATCATGAAGGAGATCATCGGCCGCAGCCTCGGCGTCTGACCCCACCCCTCCCGTTCTGGCACCCTGTGGTAGCGCTCAGCGCTACTTCCTGGGACCAGAACGGAGAGGGGGACGCAGTGGGGAGCGAATCGGACCCGACGGATCGGACGGACCCGGCGACCCTGGCAGCGCTCTCCAGGCGGAGCCTCCTGCTGACGACCGACTGGACCACGGCCGAGCTGGAGGCACTGCTGGACGTGGCCCGGCGCTTCGAGGCACTCGACCGGGCAGGCCGGCGGGCCGACCTGCTGTCCGACGAGCTCGCCTACGCCGTGTTCTTCGACAACTCCACGCGGACCAAGTCCGCCTGGGCCGGCGCCGCCGCCCGGCTCGGGATGGCCCCGGTGATCGTCGACGGCGGCTCGACACAGGTGGCCCACGGCGAGACGGCGCAGGAGACGGGCGCCATGCTCGGCATGAACGCCCACGCCCTCGGCATACGCCACGACCTGATCCTGGGGGAGGGCAACCGGTTCATGCGGGAGGTGCTCGCCGGGATCGACGCCTACCTCGGCGCCGCTGGCGACGGCCGCAGCGTGCCGGTCGTCAACCTGCAGTGCGACGTCGACCACCCGACCCAGACCCTGGCCGACCTGCTGTGGCTGCGAGAGCACTTCGGCGGCGACGTGGCCGGGCGCCGGATCACCGTGTCCTGGGCGTACTCGCCCTCGTACGCCAAGCCCCTGTCGGTCCCGCAGGGGCTCATCACCCTGCTCACCCGGTTCGGCGCCGACGTGACGCTGGCCCACCCGCCCGGCTATGCCCTGCTGCCCGAGACCGTGGCGGCGGCCGAGGACGGAGCGCGCGAGGGCGGCGGCTCGCTCCGTCTCGTCGGCGACATGGACGCCGCGTTCACCGGCGCCGAGGCCGTGTATCCCAAGTCGTGGGGACCGCACGAGCTGATGCACGAACGGGTGGCGGCGAACCGGGCGGGCGACCGAGCGGCGATGGCCGACATCGAGCGCCGCGCTCTGGCCTACAACGCCCTCCACACCGACTGGATCTGCAACGAGGCCCGTATGGCCCGCACCGCCGACGCGCTGTACCTGCACTGCCTCCCGGCCGACATCGGCGCCGAGGTCAGCCCCGGCGTGATGGAGCGCTTCAAGCTCGCCGTGGCGCGGGAGGCGAACAAGAAGCTCTACGTCATCATGGCGTTGCTCGCCACGGCGAAGGTGGCCGACCTGGGCCGGCGCCTGGCGGAGCTGGAGGAGGAGGGGTGAGCGTGGCGCCCGACCCAGCCGGGACGCTCGACGACCCGGTCGCCGAGCTGGCGGAACGGTACACGCCCCTCGCCGTCGAGCTGCTGCGCGAGGCGATCCGGATCCCGGCCGACCACGTCGACCGCCCGGCGGACGACGGCGGCGACCCGTCGTGCGGGCTCTCCAACCACGAGGGACCCCGCCTCAGCTACCTCCGAGACGCGATCGTTCGTAACGGCGCCGTTCGCCACCCCGGCGACGTCGGATTCGACGAGGTCGGCAACCTGGTGTGGACCGTGCAGGACGACGCCGACGGCATCCCGCCGGCGCGCAAGCGGGTCGTCTACTTCGACGGCCACTCCGACACCGTCAACGCCCTGCGCTCCCAGTGGCGGGCGAGCTTCGGCGCGTCGGTCGACGCTTATGAAGGAGCGGCCGACCCCAGCGCCGTCGACCGTGACGTGCTGGCCTCGCTGATCGGCTACGTACCCCCGGCGGACGAGATGGAGCACCTGGTGTTCGGTCGTGGGGCCGCCGACCAGCTGGCCGGGGTCGTCGCCCAGGTCGTCGCGACGAAGATCCTCGTGGAGCTGGCCCCGCAGGGCGCGCTGCGCGGCGTGATCGTGCGCTCGTACGCCACCGTGTCCGAGGAGGACAACGACGGCCAAGGCCCTCGCCACGTGCGCTCCCGCGTCCTTCCCGGCGCTGGCCCGGAGCTGGTGCCCGACGCCGTCATCCTCACGGAGGGCACGGGCGACGCGGTGAAGGGTGCGTTGGGCATCTACCGCGGTCAGCGGGGCCGGATGCAGATCGAGGTCACGGTCACCGGTCGCTCGTGCCACGGGTCGATGCCGTTCGAGGGGCTCAACCCGCTGGAGCACGCCGCCGCCATCCTCGTCGAGGCTGCGGCGCGCCACGTCGCTGGCGACGGGTTCGCCGTCGACGACTTCCTGGGCCGGGGGACCCGCACGGCGTCGTGGGCCACGCTCGACACGCCGAGCGACTGCGCTGTGCCGGAGCGCTTCACGTTCCGCTTCGACCGTCGCCTGACGTTGGGCGAGACCGCCGAGGCGGCGCTCGCCGATGTCGAGGGCCTGGCGAGCGTGGCCGCCGCCCGCGCCGCAGGTCTCCAGGTGGACGTGTCCGTGCCCACCTACCGGGCCCGCACGTGGGTCGGCCACGAGATCGAGAACCCGCAGGTCTACCCGGGCTGGGTGACGCCCGAGGACCACGTGGTCGTGCAGGCTGCCGTCGCAGCGTACCGCAGGGTCGTCAGCCCGCACGTGGCCGAGCCCCCTGGGGGCGCGCTCGGCGGGGCGCTGCGGCGCGAGCCGCGGGTCGACCGGTGGATCTTCTCCACCGACGGGGTCGGGTTCGTGATGCAGTCAGGCGAGTGCCCGGCCGATGTCGCCGCCGCGAAGCGCTGGGTGCACGAGGGGCACCTCGTGCACCCGCCGATGGTCGGGATCGGCGCCGGCATCGAGCAGAACACGCACCGCATCGGCGAGTGCGTCGACCAGCGCGAGCTGCGCCACGCGATCGCAATGCTCGCCCGCTTCCCCCGCCTGCTGGTGGAGATGACGCCTCTGGCGACCGTCGGTCGTGCATACTGACGCTCATGAAGCGCACCCGTCTCCTGCTGTTCGCTGCCCCAGCGCTCGGAGTCCTCCTGCTCGGTGCCTGCGGCGACGATGACTCCGACGACGGCGGCACCGGTGACACCACCGGGGGGGCCGAGCTGAGCATCGAGGGGCCGCTGTGGCTGCTCACCGACGCCGGCGAGGACGCCGACGCCGGCGCGGCCGACTCCACCCTGCGGCTCGAGGGCGGCACCGCCTCGGGCAACAGCGGCTGCAACTCGTTCTCCGGCGGCTACACCATCGACGGCGACTCCCTGACCTTCGGAGCACTGGCCTCGACGGCCATGGCGTGCGCCGATCCGGCCGTCGACGCGCTCGAGACGGTGGTCCTGGCCGGGCTCGAGGCCACCGTGAAGTACGAGATCGTCGGCGAGACGCTCGTGCTCGAAGACGCCGACGGCAGCGCCCTGCTCAGCTACTCGGTTGCACCGGAGGCCAGCCTGACCGGCTCGTGGGAGATCATCGGCTACCTCACCGCCGACCAGTCCGCCTTCACCACACCCGTCATCGACAGCGGCGCCGAGCTCTCCTTCGCCGACGACGGCACGATGAGCGGCTCGACGGGCTGTAACAGCGTGAACGGCCCGTACACCGTCGACGGTGACTCCGTCAGCTTCGGGGCGCTGGCCACCACGAAGATGGCCTGTGAGCCGGACCTGACGGCGCAGGAGGCCGGCATCCTCGCCGCGCTCGACACTGCGGCCACGTTCACCGGCACGGCCGGTGGCGGCATCGAGATCTTCGATGCCGAAGGGATGCGGGTCCTCCAGCTCGCTCCGGCGTCGTGACCGACCTCGCCGTCTTGGGAGGCGATCGTCCCGCAGCCCGATAGGGTCACAGCAATCGCCCTTGCGGGACGGTCGTGAGGCCGGTCGCCAGGACCGAGAACCCGAACGTCGGCCCCACGCCGAACGACACGAAAGCGACAAGCAATGCCCACTGGTACCGTCAAGTTCTTCAACGCCCAGAAGGGCTATGGCTTCATCTCCCGTCCGGACGGCGACGACGTGTTCGTCCACTTCTCGAACATCGCCGGCTCCGGCTACCGCTCCCTCGAGGAGGGCCAGCAGGTCGAGTTCGAGGTCGCCCAGGGTCGCAAGGGCCTCGAGGCCCAGAACGTCCGGGTGGTCTGAGCCCCGCTGGCTCCGAGCGGTGCCGAGGTTCGCACCGCTGAGAACCTGATGCGGCCGAGCTGGCCGCTGCGTGCGTGTCGTGTGGCGGATCGTCACACGACACGGTCGCGTCTCGGGACGCTGCCTTCCTGCGTTTGGTCGAATTGCCCGCAGATCTGCTGCCGATTCGACCAAACGGTGAGCTGACGCGGGTGGTTGTATACCCAAGGGGGTATGTGTATGATACCCCCTTGGGTACCGCTGACGGTCCCGATCGACACCTCGGAGGAAGCTCCCATGTCCCTCGTGACCGACTCTCCGGTCCACCACGAAGAACCCGCCCACCCACCGCACCGGCCGCTGCCGTGGTTCGCTCGGCTGGCGCGCTTCTCGGCCCGCCACCGCAAGGGTGTCATCGCCGCCTGGGTGATCGTCACCCTCCTGGCGGCACCACTGGCCCTCACGCTGACGAGCGGGCTGTCCGGCGCCGGCTGGGAGGCCCAGGGCACCACCAGCCAGGAGGTCCGCGACGAGATCCGGGCCGACTTCGCCACGCTCGGCGCCGAGGCGGCCTACGTCGTCTTCCAGCAGGAGGCGCCGATCGCCGACGACCCCTCGGCGCTCGCCGTCCTCGTGGCATCGCTCGAAGGCGCTCCCGGTGCGGCTGCCGTTGTCGACCCGCTGTCGATGCCGGCCGAGGCAGGCCTCATCGCCCAGGACGGTCGCACGGCGTTGGTGCCGGTGGCGCTCGTGGCGGATGAGGACGCCGACCTGCCCGAGTCCGCCGGCGCGCTGGGCGAGTTCGTGGGCGAGCTGGAGCTGGCCGACGGCGCCACCGCCGACGTGACGGGCGAGTGGCCGGTGTGGGCCGACTTCAACGAGACCAACGAGGAGGCCCTCCACAAGGCCGAGCTGCTGTCAGGGATCCCCACGATCCTGCTGCTGCTCGTGGCCTTCGGCAGCGTGATCGCCGCCGGCCTCCCGCTGATCCTGGCCGTCGCCGGCATCGCCGTCGGCTTCGCCACGCTTCACCTCATCGGCTTCGCCATGCCGCTGTCGGTGTGGGCCATGAACTTCTCGATGATGATCGGCCTGGCCGTCGGCATCGACTACAGCCTGTTCATCGTCAGCCGCTACCGCGAAGAGCGCGCGGATGGCGTCAATGCCGTCGACGGCATCGCCAACACCTTGTCCACCGCCGGCAAGGCCGTGTTCCTCTCGGCCCTCACCGTCGTGTTCTCGCTGGCCGCCGTGTTCGTGGTGCCGGTGATGGTGTTCCGCTCGATGGCGCTCGGGATGATCCTGGCCGTCGTCGCCGTGGCCCTGGCGTCGCTGACGCTGCTGCCGGCGGTGCTGGTCGCGCTCGGCGACCGGGCGCTGCACACCCGTCGCGGCCACGGTGACATGGACATCGAAGCCGAGGGCCGCTGGGCGAAGGTCACCAACCTGGCCCTGAAGCGTCCGGGCGTCACCCTGGCGCTGGGCATCGTGCTGCTGGGCGCGCTCGCCCTGCCTGCCATCGGGATGCGGCTCGGGATGCCGGGCGCGCGGGTCGTCGACGAGGGTCGCACCAGCCGCGACGGCTACGAGACCCTCGTCGCCTCGTTCGGCCCCGGTGCGGCGGCGCCGGCGTTCATCACCGTCGACGCCGCGGAGGCGCCGGCCGCCGTCGAGGCCGCCAAGGGTGTGGAGGGCGTGGTCGATGCCCGAATCGTCACCGAGGCCGCCGACAGCGGCCGGGTCGTGGTCCGGGTGATCGGCTCGACACCGGTCGACGACAGCGCAACATCGACGATGGTGAGCGACGTGCGCGATGCCGTCGACGACGCGGCCCCCTCGGCCGCGGTCGGCGGGCCGGCCGCCCAGAACACGGACCTCACCGACGTGCTGACCGGCCGGGCGCCGCTCGCGATCGGGCTGATCCTGGTGGTGGCGTTCCTCCTGCTGATGGTCGTGTTCCGCAGCGTGGTGATCGCCACCTTCTCGGTGCTGATGAACCTGCTGACCGTGGGCGCCGCCTTCGGGTTCGCCACGCTGGTGTTCCAGCACGGCATCGGTGCCGGCCTGATCGGCATCGACCACCAGGGTTTCGTGGACGCCTGGGCGCCGCTGTTCTTCTTCGCCCTGCTGTTCGGCCTCTCGATGGACTACCAGCTGTTCCTGCTGGCGGCCATCAGGGAGCGCTACCAGACCACCGGCAACACCCGTCAGGCCGTGCGAGAGGGCATCGCCCGCACCGGCCGGCCCATCACGAACGCGGCGCTCATCATGATCGTGGTGTTCGTGGCCTTCGGGGTGACCGGACCGATCCCGCCGACCGAGCTCGGCATCACCTTGGCGCTGGCCGTGCTGCTGGATGCCACCGTGGTGCGGGTGCTGCTGGTGCCGGCGACCATGGTCCTGCTCGGCGAGCGGAACTGGTACCTGCCGAAGTGGCTCGACCGGCGGATGCCCGTCGTCCACTTCGACCACTGACGCCCCCACCGCCTCACCGTTTGGTCGATTTGCCGGCAGATCTGCCAGCAAATCGACCAAACGCATGGCCCGTCATGGCCGGACTTGGATCTCCACGGGGTGGGCGTAGGAGTCGGCGACTTCCGGGCCGAGGCCGACCGGCTCTGGGTCGATGCCGAACAGGGACCGGAGCCACGACGTCACGGCGTGGTTGATGATCGGGAACGTCTCGGTCACCGGCGCCGCAGGGGACAGGCAGCCGTCCTGGCCGAGGCGGCGCAGCGACGGCTGGGCGTCGAGGAGCCCCCCGAGCCCGCTGGCTTCGGCCAGGCCGATGATGCCGCTGCCGTTGCCGAACGTGCAGAAGTCGTCGAAGCCGTTGTGGCCCACACCCTCGATGATCCACAGCAGCGACGGCGGCGGGACCGCCTCGAACGCTGGCCGGGTGACGGTCTCGGCGGGCACGACACCGTCGAGCGAGCCGGCCATGAAGAAGCTGGGCTTGTCGGGCAGCACCGGGGGAGCGCTGGTCGTGGAGCCACTCGAGCTGCCGATCGCCGCGCCGGACGCCAGTGACACGTACCCGTCGACCGCCGGGTCCTGGGCGGCCCCGAGCACGGTGAAGCCGCCGGCCGAGTGTCCGACGGCGCCGACCTGGTCCGTGTCGAGGCGCCCCTCGAAGGGATCGCCGGCCGTGGTGTTGGCCGCCTCCATCAGCGCCAGCGTCTGCAGCAGGTCGTCGACCGAGTCGCCCCGGTCGCCGCTCGAGGTGCCGCCCAGCACGTTGGTGAGGTCCCGTGACGGGTGCTCCGGTGAGGCCACCACGAACCCCCACGACGCCAGGTGGGAGGTGAGGAAGCTCGACTGCACCCGGATCCCGGTGAAGCCGTGGCTGAACAGCACCAACGGGAAGGGGCCGTCGGCGACGGCGGCGTCGCGCCCGGCGTCGATCGTGTACGTGGCCGGGATGTCGGCGGTGAGCAGGGCCCGGATGGAGTCGGGCACGTAGTCGCGCACGTCGTAGCTGTCCGTCCCGGTGGTGCCGTCGACGGCGGGGTACCAGACCTCGACGAGCGGACCCTTGGCCAGCTGCAGCGTGGTGACCCCCACCGGGTAGGGGCCCGGCTCGGTGTAGGCCATGGCGGCTTCGGCCGGGTCGAGCGTGGTGGTGGTCGCCGCCTCCGTGGTGGACGGCTCAGCGGCGGCGGTGGTGGTCGCAGCGCCGGTGGCCGCTGGCGCGTCGGTGCCGGCGGGTTCGCTGGCCGTCGGTGAGCTGGTGTCGTCGTCCCCGCCGCACGCCGGGGCGAGGAGGACGAGCGTGGCGACGACGGCGGTGGCGAGGCGGGTGCGCGGCGACATGGCAAGCAGTCTGGCGGAGGCCGTTGGTGCCGGTCGAGGCAGCGAAGGGGATGGGAGCGAGGGGGCCGGGCCGCTATGGTGAGCGCTCCAGCAGCGGCTCCGGCCGCTGCGCGGCGACGTGGCCGAGTGGCTGAGGCAAGGGCCTGCAAAGCCCTGTACCCGGGTTCGATTCCCGGCGTCGCCTCCAGCCTCTGACCACCGGCCGGGCCCGTGGGCCGCAGTCAGCAACGGTCTCGAGGCGGAGGTCCCGGTCCTCGCGACCAGCGCGCCAGGGTGGCGTGACGTGCGCGCTTGGGGCGGGGTCAGCGGCTGTCGCTGCGGGCTTGGCTGCGGGCGCCTCGGGCCATGGTCGACGCCGCCGTCTTCTTCTCGATCGGGGCCCTCGCCCGGCTGCGTCGGGTGGTCGCGGGGGCGGGCTCGTCGGACGCGGCGGGCATTCGTCCCGAGCGGGGGTTGGGCCGGGTGGCCCGCGCCGCCGCCAGCCGCTGCGCCTTGAGCTCCTTCGCGCTCGCCCGCGCCGCCTTTGCCAGCGCGGAGCTGACCCGGGCGACCGCCTCCTCGAACACCTCGACCTTCCAGGCGCGGCGCGTCAGCGGGGCGGCCGCCGCTCCCCGGGAGCGCTTGGTGGAGGCCCGCTCGCGCTGCTCGGCGCGGTGCAGCGACACCTCCTTGTCTCTGATCCGCCGGACCCGGGTCAGCAGAGCCCCGAGCTCGTCTTCGTCCAGCGTGCTGAGGTGGGCGCGTGCGGTCGCGTCGAGCAGCTGGCGCTCGCGCGTGGTGAGCGATGACGGTGTCGTCCTGGCCACGTCCCCTCGATTCGGTGTCGGCGTGCGCCGGTGCACGATAGCCAGCGCAGCGGACGCAGGGTGCCGGCGGCTGACACCCGACGCGATCACGCCGGTGAGATCGCAACGGGCTAGACACTGCTGCGGATCCACCGGCGCGGCCCGTTGCCCGCCCGCACCACCCGAGGAGGCCCACCGTGAGAGTCCGAGCCGCCGTCCTGCGTGCCGCCGACCAGCCGTACGCCATCGAGGAGATCGAGCTCCGTGACCTCCGCCCCGGTGAGGTGCTCGTGAGGATCGTCGGCACGGGCATGTGCCACACCGATATGCTGCCGCGGGTGGCGGACTTCATCGCCCCGCCGCCGATCGTCACCGGCCACGAGGGCGCCGGGGTGGTCGAGGCCGTCGGCGACCAGGTCACCACGCTCGCCGCCGGCGACCACGTCGTGCTCTCGTTCGACTCGTGCGGGGCGTGCGGGAACTGCCAGGCCGGCCAGCCCGCGTACTGCGACCAGTTCATGGTCCGCAACCTGTTCGGGCGCGAGCTCGACGGATCGAGCACCGCCACCGACGCCCCGGACACCCCGATCGGCGCCCGCTGGTTCGGCCAGTCGTCGTTCGCCAGCCACGCCATCGCGACCGAACGCAACGCCGTGAAGGTGGACCCGTCGCTGCCGCTCGAGCTCCTCGGCCCGCTGGGCTGCGGCATCCAGACGGGTGCCGGCAGCGTGCTGTGCGCGCTCGACGTGCAGCCCGGATCCAGCATCGCCGTCTTCGGTGCCGGCGCCGTCGGGCTGGCGGCAGTCATGGCGGCCAAGGTGGCGGGCGCCGCGACCATCGCCGCCGTCGACCTCCAGCAGCACCGCCTCGACCTGGCTGCCGAGCTCGGCGCCACCCATGTCATCGACGGCGCGGCCACCGACGTGACCGAGCAGATCATGGCGATCAGCGGTGGCGGCGTGCAGTACGCGTTCGACACCACCGGCATCCCGGCCGTGATGCTCGGCGCCGTGCGCGCCACCCGCATGGCGGGCAAGATCGGCTTCGTCGGCGTGCAGCAGGGCCCGCTCGCCCTCGAGTCGTTCGACTACATCGGCAAGACCATCATCAACATCCTCGAGGGCAGTGCCGACCCACAGACGTTCATCCCGCGCATGATCGAGCTGTGGCAGGCCGGCCAGCTGCCATTCGACCGCCTCATCGAGACGTTTCCGCTCGAGCGCATCAACGAGGCCGAGCAGTCGTCGCTGGCCGGTGGCGTCATCAAGCCGGTGCTGCTCCCGTGAACGACAAGGCCGCGGACCTGGCGGGCCCGGGCATCGGCGACTACGCCGAGGTGGAGCGGATCCTGCCCGACGACTACCAGGCGCTGCTGACGCCCCGCCAGACGATGGAGGCCGTGCACGCCGCCCGGCGATACATCGAGGACCACCTGTGTGACGCCCTCAACCTGACGATGGTGCAGGTGCCGCTCATCGTGGACGCCGCGTCAGGGGTGAACGACTACCTCGACCGCGACGGCTCGCGCACGCCGGTGCAGTTCCACATCGCCAACGACCGCGGGCTCCACCCGATCGACGCCCAGGTGGTGCAGGCCGCCACGAAGTGGAAGCGGATGGCGCTGGCCCAGCTCGACATGGGCCCGGGCGAGGGGCTGTGCACCGACATGCGGGCGATCCGCAAGGACTACTTCTTGGACCACGACCACTCCGCGTACGTCGACCAGTGGGACTGGGAGCGGGCCATCACCGCCGAGGACCGCACGCTGGAGCACCTGACCGACACCGTCCGGCGGATCTGGGCGGTGATCAAGGGTGCCGACGTCCACCTGCGCGAAGCGTTCCCGGCCCTGCGAACCGACCGCTACCCCGAGATCCCCGACGAGCTGACGTTCATCCACGCCGAGGACCTGCTGGCCCGCTACCCGGACCTGCCGCGAAAGGCGCGCGAGACGGCGATCCTGCAGGAGCACCCGGCGGTGTTCATCTACGGGATCGGCTGGACGCTCGCGGACGGCTACCCCCACGAGCTGCGCGCCGCCGACTACGACGACTGGGTCACCGAGACCACCTCGGCCGACGGACGGCCGATGCACGGCCTCAACGGCGACATCCTGGTGTGGAACCCGGTCACCCGCCGGCGCCACGAGCTGTCGTCGATGGGCATCCGCGTGACCAAGGAGACGCTGGTCGACCAGCTCACGCGGACCGGCCAGCTCGACTTCCTCGAGCTCGACTACCACCAAGCGATCCTGAACGACCGCATTCCCCTGTCGATCGGCGGTGGCATCGGTCAATCCCGTACGCTGATGTACCTGCTGCGCACCGCCCACCTCGGTGAAGTGAGCGTCTCGGTGTGGCCGCAGATCCTGAAGGACATCTGTGCGCGCAAGGGGATCCACGTCCTTGAGTAGCGAGGTCCTGAGCACCGCCGAACGGGCTGCGCTGCAGCGGCGCACGCTGCGGGTGCTCACGGCCGGACAGGTCGTCGGCGCCGCGGCGCTGGCTTCGGCGGTGACGGTCGGGGCGTTCGTCGTCCAGGACATCCTCGGCCAGGACACGCCGTGGGCGGGGGTCGCGACGGCGACGGTCACCACGGGCACGGCAGTGATGTCGCAGGTGCTGTCGCGGCGGATGCAGCGCCACGGTCGCCGCCGGGGACTGCAGACCGGCTACTCGCTCGCCGCGGTGGGGGCCGTCGTCGCCGCCGCCGGCGCGCAGGTGTCGGCGCTGCCGCTCTTCCTGGCCGGGCTGTTCCTCTACGGCAACGGCCAGGCCTCGAACCTGCTCGCCCGCTACGCCGCCACCGACCTGGCCGCCCCGCTCGAGCGGAGCCGGGCGATGAGCCGGATCGTGTTCGCGTCGACGTTCGGCGCCATCTTCGGTCCGCTGCTGATCGGGCCGGCCGAGCACGCCGGTGAGAAGTGGCTCGGCCTGGAGAAGTACGCCGGCCCATGGCTGTTCAGCGCCGCGTTCTTGGCCATGGCGGCGCTGAACACGGCGCTGCGCCTGCGCCCGGACCCCTTGGTGGTGGCCGGTGGACTGGAACCAGTGGGTGCGGGCGCGCCGGAGCGGCCCCTCCTCGTCGCCACGGTCCGTTCCCTGGTGCGCCGGCCGGGGAGCCGCCTCGCGCTGTTCGCGATGGTGATCTCGCAGGTGACCATGGTGGCGGTGATGACCATGACGCCCGTCCACTTGAAGCTGCACGGTCACGAGGGCGTCAGCCAGTACGTCGTGTCGCTCCACATCGCCGGGATGTATGCGTTCAGCCCACTCGTGGGCCGCTTCAGCGATCAGCGGGGCCGGGTGCCGGCGATCCTGGTCGGTGCCGCCCTGCTGGTCGGTGCGACGCTCCTCGCCTCCCTGTCGGGCGACGCCGAGCAGCTGCTGTTCCCGTCGCTGTGGGTGCTGGGGCTGGGCTGGAACTTCGGGCTCATCGGCGGATCGAGCCTGCTCATCGACACCACCCCCGCCCCGCAGCGGGTGGCGACGCAGGGCGCGGCCGACCTGCTGATGAGCTTCTGCGGCGGGATGGCGGGCTTCGCCTCCGGGTTCATCCGCCGAGCCGTCGGCTACCACCTGCTGGCGAGCGGGGCCATGCTGGCCGCAGGGCTGCTGCTGGTCGCGGCCTACTCGGCGCAGCGGAGCACCGGCGCCGGACGGGAGGTCGTGGCGAGCGAGGTCGGGTAGTCCGCCGTGTCACCACGGGCGGGGGAGGGCGGCGATCCCGGTGGCGAGCAGCTCGTCGATCTCCTCGGGGGTGAGGCCCGCCTCGCCGGCGAGCACCTCCACCGTGTGCTCACCGATGCGCGGTGCTGCGGTCGGTGCGACCGTGGCCGGTCCCATCCGCAACGGGACGCCGACGACGCTGGTGGGGCCGCGCTCTGGGTGCACGACCTCGACGAACGCCGCTCGCTCGACGAGGTGCGGGTTGGTGCGCATGTCGACGTTGTCGATCACCGCCGAGGCCGGCACGCCGGCGGCCGCGAGGGTGTCCATCGCCTCCCACTTGGTGCGCCGCCGGGTCCACTCGGCGACGATCTCCCACAGCGCCGGGCCGTTGAGGAGGCGATGCTCGTGGGTGTCGAAGCGCTCGTCGGCCACCAGCTCCGGGCGGCCGATCGCCACCGCGAAGCGGTCGAAGAACCGGTCACCGGGCGCGGTGATGTGGACGTGGTCGTTCGGGCCGAACGGTGCACAGGGATACAAGTCGGTGGGCGGCGTCATCCGGCTGCCTCGACGCTGGATCAACCTCCCGTCCGGCGACTCCATGAGCAGCACCGAGCGCAGCACGCTGAGCTGGGCCTCCTGCATGGACAGCTCGATCAGCTGTCCCTCACCGGTGCGCAGCCGCTGCAGGTACGCGGCCAGGACCGCGGTCACGGCGATCGTGCCGGAGATGGTGTCGGCCACGGTGAAGTTGCACCTCAGCGGCGGGCCGCCGGCCTCGCCGGTCACGGCCATCGCCCCGCCGGCCGCCTGTGCCACCGGGTCGAACGCGGGGTAGTCACGGTAGGGGCCGCTCAGCCCGAAGCCGGTGATCGAGCAGTAGACGAGCGGCGGGTGCACGACGCGCAGCACGTCGTGACCGAGACCGAGGCCATCGAGCACGCCGGGTCGTGAGTTCTCCACCAGCACGTCGAACCCTGGCACCATCCGCACGAGCAGGTCGCGCCCGCGCGCCGTGCGGTAGTCGAGCACGATCGAGCGCTTGTTCATGTTGTTCGCCAGGTAGAGGCCGCCCTCCAGCCTCGATCCTGGCACGTCGGGCGCTGCGGGCAGCTCGACTCGCACCACGTCGGCGCCGTACCAGGCGAGCCACTGGGCACACAGCGGGCCGGCCTCGGCCTGGCTGAGATCGAGCACGCGAAGTCCGCTCAGCGCCGCCATCGACCCATCCTCGCGCTCGGGCGCGATGCTCAACGCGCGCTCGGCGGGGCGGTGCGCTGCAGCCGCGCCGCGATGTCCTTCACCGCTTGGAGCTGGTTCGCCGCCTCGGCCCCGAAAAGGGTTCGGCGGCGGTCGGGGTCGTCCTCGGCCTGGTTCAGGTTGTCCTTGACCAGGGCGAGCAGCGACGCCGGTGTGCGCAGCAGCCGGCGGGCGACCTCCATGGTGTAGTCCCGAAGCTCCGCCGCCGGCACCACTCGGTTCACCATGCCCCAGTGGTAGGCCTGCTGGGCGGTGAGCTTGTCGTTCAGGAAGTAAAGCTCGCGGGTGCGGGCCGTGCCGATGATGCGCGTCCAGAAGAAGGTGCCGCCGTAGTCCCCCGACAGGCCGTTGGCCGAGAAGCTCGACGCGAACACGGCATCGTCCGACGCGAACCGCAGGTCGCAGGCGGCGGCCAGGCTGCACCCGGCGCCGACGGCCGGGCCGCCGATCATGGCGATGGTGGGCTTGGGCATCGTGTGCAGCAGCATCGCCGCCTGCTGGTCGTGGCGGGACAGGTCGCCCTCGAGCGGGTGGAGGGGAGGATCGGCTCGCCCCTCACCGCGGACGGCGCTGCTCTCCTTGATGTCGCCGCCGGCGCAGAACCCTCCGAGCGCACCGGCCCCGGGTGCCCCGGTGAGGATGACGACCTTGACGTCGTCGCGCTCGGCCATCTCCCGGACGGCGATGTCGAGCGCGCCGATCAGCTCGCGGTTCAGCGCGTTGCGCCGGTGGGGCCGGTTCAAGGTGATGGTGCCGATGCGATCCGTGACCTCGGTGAGGATCACGGGGGCGGTGGCGTCGGTCATGGCGTGGTCCTGTGCGACATGGGCGGTGATTAAGGGCACTGTATCGGTCGACCGGCCCCCGGCTCGACGGGGGGACCGGTCGTCAAATAGTGTACGGATTTATGGCGACGGAAGCGCTGGCTGCCGAGGTTCGCGAGTGGGTCGAGCGCGAATGGCACCTCGG
Source organism: uncultured Ilumatobacteraceae bacterium (assembly GCA_964556225.1). Classification (GTDB taxonomy): domain Bacteria; phylum Actinomycetota; class Acidimicrobiia; order Acidimicrobiales; family Ilumatobacteraceae; genus CAZKVJ01. Next base: position 73,751 of record CAZKVJ010000014.1, on the reverse strand, counting down.
CCTGACGTTGCGGCAGTGGTGGCAGAAGCTGTTCGACGCCGGATTCGCCCACCCGACCTGGCCGGCCGGTGTCGGGGGTCGGGGGATGTCAGCCGCCGACGCTCGCGTCGTCGCCCAAGTGCTCGGTGAGGCCGGGGTCGTCGCTGCGCCCCGCGGCCATCTCGCGGCCACGCTGGCGGCGCCGACCATCATGGCTCACGGCACTCCGGAGCAGATCGCCCGGTTCGTCGCCCCGATCGCTCGAGGTGAGGCGGCCTGGTGCCAGCTGTTCAGCGAGCCCGGCTCCGGCTCCGACCTTGCGAGCGTGGACACGCGGGCGGTGCGCGACGGCGACGAATGGGTGATCAACGGCCAGAAGGTGTGGAACTCGGCCGCCGACGCGGCGCAGCACGGCATGCTGCTCGCCCGCACCGATCTCGACGCCCCGAAGCACCGGGGCATCACGTACTTCCTCATCGACATGGACCAGCCGGGCGTCGAGGTCCGTCCGCTGCGGACGATGAACGGCACGTCGGCGTTCTGCGAGGTGTTCCTGACCGACGCCCGTGTTGCGGACGACTGCCGCCTCGGCGACCTGAACGACGGCTGGCGGGTCGCCCAGACCACGCTCGCGTCGGAGCGGGCGAGCCTCTCCAGCCGGACGGCCACCGGCCTCGTTGCCGCCCAGTCCGGCCCCTCGGGTGACCTCGACCGGACGGTGGGGGAGGTGATCGAGCGGGCCCGCACCGCCCGGCGCAGCCGGATCCCCGGCGGTGCGGTCCCGTCCCGGATGATGATCGAGCTGGCCCGCGAGCACGGTGCGGCCGCTGATCCCGTCCTCCGCCAGCGGCTGGCTCGCTACTACACCCAGACCAAGGTCGACTCGTGGACCGGCCGGCGCATCGCCGCAGCACGTGGCCGGCTCACCGGCTCCGACGGCTCCCTGGCCAAGCTGGCGACGGCGCGCATCTGCCAGCAGTCCCGCGACCTGTCGTTCGCCATCGTCGGGGCACAGGCGCTGCTGCTCGGTCGCGACGCGCCGCTCGACGGCGAGCTGCACCTGGTCGGGCTGGGGAGCCCGGGCAACCGCCTCGGCGGCGGCACGGACGAGATCCAGCTCAACGTGCTCGGCGAACGAGCCCTCGGCCTGCCACGAGAGCCCAGCAGCGACGCCGACGTGCCGTACCGGGAGCTGCGCGTCGGCACGCAGCGCCCGGTGTAGGGCGCCTCAGCTCCCGGCGACGACGAAGTCCTGCAGCAGCCGGACGAGCTGCAGCGGCTGGTCGCTCTGCACGGCGTGACCAGCGCCGTCGACGACCTCGACGCGCAGGCCCGGGAGGCGCCGGCGCATCTCGTCGGCGTCGTCGTCGAGGACGTACTTCGACAACCCGCCCCGCACGAACATCACCGGCGAGGTGATGCGCTCGACGTCGTCCCACAGCGACGCGAAGTCGGCCCAGCTCCGTTGATCCGCCTCGGCGGCGCTCGGCTCGTCGCGCGGCCCGAACAGGTCGTAGCGCCACGTCCACAGGCCGTCCTCGCGCTGGTAGGCGTTGTGGCGCACCCCCCGGCGGACTCCCGACGCGGCCCGGTAGGGGCTGAGGGCGACGGCGGCGTCGGCCATCTCCTCGAGCGAGCCGTAGGTGGGCGGGCCGCCGATCAGCGCGACCGAGCCGCGCTCCATGGTGGTCATCTCCCGGTTGGGGTCGTTGACCGCAGGGGTGACGTCGATGATCACCACCCGCCGGCACAGCTCCGGGTGCTCGGCGGCGAGGCGGATGGTCGTCGCCCCCCCGAGCGACATGCCGACCACGGCAGCGGCCTGGGGGGCCAGGCGGGCGATGGCCGGGGCCAGCGCGGCAGCGTTGCGCCAGGGGCCGTAGTCGCGGTCGCGACGCCGGTAGGAGTGACCGTGGCCGGGCAGGTCGAACGCGATCGCCGGCCGCCCGAGCGCCAGCGCCACGGTGTCCCAAGTGTGGGCGTTCTGGCCGCCACCGTGGAGGAAGACGATCTCGGGCTCCTCCGTTCCCCATCGGATGTACGACAGCCACTCACCGGCACCGATCTCGATGACGCCCCGGCGCACGACCGGTGGTCGGTCGAAGGGCAGCTCCCACTCCTGCGCGTTCTCGTGCAGCAGCCCGAACTCGTCGTAGCCGTCCTGGGCCATCGTGTCGACCATGTCAGCCATCGCCCAACGGTACGTGCTGCGGGAGGGCGGCCCGGCGCTCAGCCGCGGGCAGCCATCCGGCGCAGGTCGACCTTGCGGACCTTCCCGGACGCCGTGCGAGGCAGGTCGTCGACGATCTCGAGCCGGGTCGGCACCTTCTGGCGGGCGACGCCGAGGGCGCTGAAGTGGGCCAGCACGTCGTCCGGGTCGAGGGAGGCGCCGGGTCGCAGCACCACGAAGGCGCACACCTGCTCGCCGAACACCGGGTCCGGCGCCGCGCAGACGGCGACCTCGCTGACGGCGTCGTGGCGGGCCAGGAGATCTTCGATCTCGCGAGACGAGATGTTCTCGCCACCCCGGATGATCACGTCCTTCTTGCGGTCGGTGATGGTGAGGTGGCCGTCGCTGTCGAGGCGGCCGACGTCGCCGGTGCGGAACCAGCAGCCGGGCAGGAAGGCGTCGGCGTCGAGCGCCGGGTCGCGGTAGCCCACGAACTGCTTGGGGCCCCGCACCACGATCTCGCCGTCGGCGCCGGCGGGCAGGTCGCGCCCGGCGTCGTCGAGGATGCGCACCTCGACGCCCGGGCTCACGGCCCCATCGGTGAGGTGCCGCTGCCGCTCGGTGTGCTCTGGCCGCCCGGAGCTGATGAGGGGGTGCTCCGTCGAGCCGTACGAGCGCCACGAGACGATCCCGGCGCGGGTGGCGCGCTCCAGCAGGGCCGGCGGCACCGAGGCGGCACCGGTGAGGAACCGCTGCAGCGAGGAGATGTCGCGACCCGAGCGCTCCGCTTCGTCGAGCAGGGTCGCCAGGTAGAACGGCGTGCCCGACGACGACACCACCCGGTGCTCCTCGACCAGCTCGGCGGCGCGCCGTGCGCTCCAGCGCTCCATGATCACCGTGGTCCCGCCGTGCAGGAAGGGTCGCAGCACCGAGAGCACGCCGGCGATGTGGCCGGCCGGGAACGTCCCGAGGTTCGTGAGCGCCAACCCGAAGCGGTCGGCGGAGCGGAAGCCGCCGGCGAGCAGGCTGTTGTGGGTGTGCTGCACCCCCTTCGGCTCGGAGGTGGTGCCGGAGGTGTAGACGAGCAGGGCGATGTCGTCGGCCCGGACCGGCCCGGACGGACCCGGTGCACCGTCGAGCTCCAGCTCGGTGAGTGCGACGGCGCCGGCGGGTGGCGACGCACCGATGGCGACCACCGTCTCCGGGCGGTCGTCGCCCCACCCGAGGGCCTCGCTCGCGTAGCTGCGTCCGCGCCACTGGGTGGGGACGGCGAGGATCCGGGCGCCGCTCTGGCGAAGGATGAACGTCACCTCGTGGCGCCCGTAGATGTCGACGATGGGGAGCAGGACACCGCCGGCGATCCACACCGCCGCGGTGAGCGCCATGCTGTCGGCTGAGATGGGGGCCTGGATGGCGACGACGTCACCCGGTTGCAGGCCGCTCGCCACGAGGCCGCACGCCAGTCGCGCCGCCCGGTCCCGGAGTGCGGCCACCTCGACGGTCGTGGTCGATCCGGCGTCGGCGAAGACGACCGTGCCGCTCGCCGGTGCGGCGAGGATCTCCTCGCCGATCGTGGTCGACCCATAGGTGCCGTCGGCGTACCAGCGGGCGACGAGATCCTGGCGCTCCGGCGCGTGCACGCCGCTCATCGGTACCTGGGCGGCCGGTTGACGCGGTCGGCCATGGCCACGGCGTTCGCCGGGTCGTTGCCGAGGTGCGTGTACAACATCCCGTTCTGCAGCGCCATGCTGCGCGTCATGTCGAGCGCCTCCCAGATGGCGCGCACGGTGCCTTGGATGGGCTTGGGCGGGCGTGCGGCGATCGACGCGGCGATCTCGTGGGCCCGGTCCCACAGCGCGTCGCGCGTGGTGACCTCGCTGACGATGCCCAGGCGCAGTGCGGTCTCGGCGGTGATGCGCTCGTCGGTCCCCATGAGCGCCCAACGGAGCACGTCGCCGAGGGGCACACCCCGGGCGAGCAGCCCGATGGGCTCGAGCGCCGAGGTGATGCCGGCGTTGGCGTGCGGGTCGAAGAAGCAGGCGTCGTCAGAGCAGATGATGATGTCGGCCTCGTTCAAGAAGTACTGGCCGCCGCCGGCGCACATGCCGTGGACGGCCGCCACCACCGGCTTCCACACCTTGTGGTGCTGCTTCGGTCCCAGCGTCATGCCGGGGTCGAAGTGGTTCCAGATGTTCGCGGGCCGGAACCAGGTGGCCCCACCCTTGAGGTCGACGCCGGTGGAGAACGCTCGCTCGCCGGCAGCGCGCAGCACCACGGCGTGGATGCCGTCCGTGTCGCGCACCGTCTCCCACGCCCAGCTCATCTCGCGCGCCATGTCGTCGTTGAAGGAGTTGAGCGCCTCGGGACGGTTGAGCGTGATCGTCGCGACGTGGTCGTCGCCGACCTCGAAGATGATGGTCGTGGTCTCCAACGGGCGCCTCCTGTGTCCAGGAATAGCGTATACTCTTTAGTCGCCCACCACCGGGAGCGGGACCTGACCGGACGGTCGCACGGTATCGGCTGCCGCTCCTGCGGCACGTACCCGAGGCGGCCGCGATGACCGGGGTGGGGGCTGCGGCCCCCTCGGCTCCGGACCCGTCGGGTGCTCAGACCTGGCGGCCGGCGGCCGCCCAGTACTCGTCTCGGATCTTGCGCTTGTAGAGCTTGCCTGCCTCGGTCCGTGGAAGCTCGGCCCGGAAGTCGACCGAGCGAGGGCACTTGTAGTGGGCGAGCCGCCCCCGGCAGTGCGCGATGAGCTCTTCGGCGAGGTCGAGCGACGGCGTCACTCCGGGCGCTGGCTGCACGACCGCCTTCACCGACTCGCCCCACTCGTCGTCGGGCACGCCGATCACCGCCGCGTCGTGCACCTTCGGGTGGGCGGCCAGCACGCCCTCGACCTCGGCCGGGTACACGTTGACGCCACCGGTGATGATCATGTCCTTCAGGCGGTCGCTGATGAACAAGAAGCCGTCGTGGTCGAGATAGCCCATGTCGCCGAGCGTGAACGAGGCGCCGCGGTAGACGGACGTGGTCGCTTCGTCGTCGTTCAGGTACTTGAACGTGCGTCCGGCCGCGGACTCGATGTAGATGTGACCGACCTCCAGCGGCGGCAGCGGGTTGCCGTCGTCGTCGAGGATCCTCACCGTGATGCCGCGCACGGCCCGTCCGACCGTGCCCGGCTTGGCCAGCCAGTGGTGCGGCTTGGCGATGGTCGCCGCGCCCTCGGTGCCGCCGTAGGTCTCCCAGATGACGGGGCCCCACCATTCGAACATGCGGGACTTGACGTCGCGGGGGCACGGTGCCGCCGAGTGGACGACCACCTGAAGGCTCGAGGTGTCGTAGCGGGCGCGGACGTCGTCGGGCAGCTTCAGCAAGCGGACGAACTGCGTTGGCACCATGTAGGCCGTGGTGACCCGGTGCTGCTCGATCGCCTGCAGGCACCGCTCCGGGTCGAAGCGCTCGAGGATGGCCAGTGGCTGGCCGACGTTGAGCGCACCCATGTAGTAGGCGGTGCAGCCACCGTGGTACATGCCGGCCGACACCAGGTGCGCACCCTCGAGCGGCATCATCCGAAAGGCGTGACCGAACACCTTCTGGGCGTTGGCCGTCTCCGAGGGGTCACCCTGCGGCAGCGGCCGCCAGATGCCCTTCGGCCGGGCCGTGGTGCCGGACGTGTAGACCATCATCAACCCGCACGAGCGCTCGCTCGGTGGCGTGCGCGGGGCGGCGGCGAGCAGGTCCTCGGCGGACGTGAAGCCCGGCACCGGACCGCCGACGGACAGCCGGACGCGTGCCGAGCCGTGCTGATCGAGCTCCTCGGCCCGGTCGGCGTAGCGGGTGTGGATCACCACCGCCGCCGCCTCGGCATGGTCCATGATCGAGCGCACCTCGAACGCCGACAGCGCCGGGTTGAGCATCACGTAGTACAGCCCGATCTCCTGACAGGCCAGCTGCCAGAGGACCGTGTCGAGGCCGTTCGGGAAGGCGAGCGTGATGACCTCGCCGCGGCGCAGCCCCGCCGCCTGGAGCGCGTTCGCGATCTGATGGGCGCGGGCCGCCAGCTCGCCGAAGGTCAGCGTCTCGCCCGAGGGGCACTCGACGATCGCGGGCAGCTCGGGGTGGTCCTCGGCGACGTACCACACGCCCAAGCGCTGGTCCCATGGCGTGGTCATGGTGGCAGGTCCTCCGTCTCGCGACACCCGAGCACCAATAGCGTATACTCTTTTAGTCCGGAAGCGGTAGCCGGCGAGGCGCGGTCAGCGCTCCCCGCCGCCGACGATCGCCCCGCCGGCCGACAGGTCGGACCGGAGTCGGGCGACGTCGACGGCATTCACCCGCTCGGCGACACCGGAGCGGATCGCGAGCGCAGCGGCCGCGCCGGCGGCCTCGCCGGTGGCCATCGCCGCTGGGATCTCCTTGGTGGCCTGGTGCACGTAGCGGCTGGTCGACAGGCAGCGGCCGGCCACCAACAGGTTGCCGACGGCGCTCGTGGTGAGGCAGCGGTACGGGATGTCGTACACGACCCCGCGCTTCGTCCAGTGCCCGGTCCGGGCGATCGAGTCGGCGAACGGCCGGTCGCCGTCGTCCCTCTGGAGCACGTAGTCGCCCACCATCCGCCGCGACTCGGTGATGCCGAGCTGGGTGGTGATGCCGTCGAGCCACGCATCGCGGCACGCCGGCACCGTCGCCCGCAGCTGCTCCAACGCCGCCATCACCTCGCGCCGGCAGGCCACCTCGGCGCGGGTCAGCGCATCCGGGTCGCAGGGGTCGATCTTGCCGCCGGCCATCCCCGGACCCCCCCAGGGCACCAGCACCCGGCCCGGGTCGGTCGTCCGGAACAGCAGGTGGCCCAGCAGCGGCTCGCCGTCGAGATCGCCGACACCGCCGAGACGGAACCACTGGTACGGGTGCACGTCGACCCGCTCGAACGGGCCACCGGCGAGGGTGAGCACATCGGCGTCGCCCGTGGTGTCGATCACCACGCGGGGCACGAGCACCTCCCGGCCTGCCTTCGACTCCACGACGACGGCGTCGATCCTTCCCTGCACAGTGTGCGCGTCCGTGCACCACGTGTGCAGGCGCAGTCGCACGCCCGCGGCGTCGAGCAGGTCGTAGGCCAACGTGATGAGCGCCTCCGGTTCGAACGCGACCGAGTAGCGCACGGCTTCTGGCGCCGCACCCCAGATCAGGCCCCACTGGCGCCAGTGCTCGACGCGCGCGGGATCCTCGGATCCCCATTCCTCGGCGCCCGGGAACGTCGCGGCGCCCCGGGCTGCCAGCTCGTCGACCACCTCCTGGCAGATGCCCGCCACGACCTGATGGCCCTCGCCGTCGTCGAGGGTGAGGAGGAGGTTGATGAGCCCGAGGCTCGCCAGCCCGCCGACGTAGCTCAGCCGGTCCACCAGCCACGTGTCGACGCCGCGGCGCGCGCTGGCGAGGGCGGCGGCGATGCCGGCCGCGCCGGCACCGACCACGAGCACCTCCGGCCGGCCGAGCACGGGCAGCTCTCGGCCCGGTTCGAACCATGTGGAGCCGGACACCGCTGCGACACTAGGTCGCGTCCGCGCCCCGCCTACCGTGGGCGCATCTTCAGAGCGATCGCTCCGACCCGTGGCCGCCCGGGACCCTGTGGCAGAGTTGACAAGTGAAGGAGTCGAGAATCAGGGACTTTCGTCCCTGGTGGCCCGGTGCCAGCATTCGGAGAGTGAGCGGAACGGGCCGGGTGGCCCGGAGCGCACCACGGGGATCGGGGGTCGATCATGTCGTCCGTGACACAGGGGATCATGATGGAGCCGGGGCTGGGGCCGGAGTCCCTGGCCATGATCGAGGCGGTGCATCGCTTCGCGCGTGACGAGATGCGTCCCGTGGGTCAGCAGCTCGACAAGCTCGCCGACCCGGCCGACGTCATCGCCCCCGAATCGCCGCTGTGGAAGCTGTTCGACCGCTACCGCCAGCTGGGCATCGGCGAGATCGGTGAGACGGCCGAGGGCACGGACCCGGTCGAACAGGCCCTGCTGTCGTCCCGCATCAACGAGGAGATGGGCTGGGGCGACGCTGGCCTCGCCGTGAGCCTCGGCGTCTCGCGGTTCCACCTGTTCTTCGTGAACCTCACCGGCGACGCCGAGCTGATCGAGCGCTACAACGCCCGGTCGTCCACCGACATCGCCTGCTGGGCGGTCACCGAGCCCGACCACGGCAGCGACTCGCTGGCGTTCACCGAGCCGGCGTGGACGCGCCCGGAGGTCGCGGCCAACTGCATCGCCCGACGCGATGGCGACGACTACATCATCAAGGGCTCGAAGGCGGCGTGGGTCTCCAACGGCACGATCGCCACCGTGGCGGCACTGTTCTGCACCATCGACGGCGACCAGGGGTTCTCCGGTGGCGGCGTCTGCGTCGTGCCGCTCGACCTGCCGGGCGTGTCCCGGGGCCGTCCGCTCGACAAGCTCGGTCAGCGAGCGCTCCCGCAGGGGGAGATCCACTTCGACGACGTGCGCGTGCCGGCCTCGTACATGGTGGTCGGCAAGGAGCTGTACGGCATGACCGTCGAGATGGTGCTGGCCCTGGCCAACGCGTACATGGGCAGCACGTTCTCCGGTGTCGCTCGCTCGGCCTACGAGCTCGCGCTCGCCTACGCGAAGGAGCGGGTCCAGGGCGGCCGGCCCATCATCGAGCACCCGGCCGTGCGGTCGCGCCTGTTCAAGATGTTCTCGAAGGTCGAGGCCGCCCGCTCGATGGCCCGCCGGGTGCACGTCCTGGGGGCGGGCGGGGTGCCGCCGGTCCAGTACTCGATGGCGTCGAAGATCTTCGCCACGCAGACGGCGTTCGATGTCGCCAGCGAGGCGCTGCAGATCTTCGGTGGGAACGGCCTCACCCGCGAGTACCCGATCGAGAAGATCCTCCGCGACGCCCGCGCCTCGATGATCGAGGACGGCTGCAACGAGATCCTCAGCATCGTCGGCGGAGCTCGTCTCTGAGCACCTTCCACCCACCCCACCACAGCACACATCTGGAGCCGTCCCATGGAACTGCGAGAGGTCATCGGCCGCCGGCGCTCGATCCGCTTCATGCGCCCCTACCAGCCCGTCGAGCGGGAGAAGATCCAGCGGATGCTCGAGGCGGCGCGGCTGGCGTCGTTCTGGGGCAACGTGCAGGCCCTCCACGCCGTGGTCGTGGAGCGGGCGACGGCATCGCAGGAGGTGCTCGACGCGCTGACCGCGCCCGTGGCCGGGTTCCAGATCCGGCGCGCGCCGGTCGTGATCGTCTGGTACATCGACACCTCGGCCATCGACGAGCAGTCCGACCGGTTGCGCGAGCTGCTCCAGGCCGGCGCGCTGGGCGTGGGTCCGAACAAGGAAGCCGACCTCGAGGGAAAGATCATCCCGTTCTTCTCCACGATCCTCGAAGGGCTGAAGGGTCCGGGGATCAACGAGATCGACGCCGGCCAGGGCATCGCCCAGGCGACGCTCATGGCGTACGAGCAGGGGCTCGGCACCTGTCTGCTCGGCACGCCCAACACCGAGGTGATCAGACAGAACCTCGGGCTGCCCGACACGTGCCGGGTGCTCATCCTCCAGACCGTCGGCTACCCGGCCGAGCACTGGGAGGCCGGTGGCCAGCGGCCGCGTGAGCCGTTCGAGAAGCGCTTCCACCTCAACGGCTACGGGAACCCCTTCCCACGCGATCCGGACGTGGTCGACGAGCTGACGCGCGACAAGATGTTCACCCGGCCCGCTCCGCTGCCCTACCGGGAGGCCGAGCTCGAGTACCTGCGCGAGGCGCTCGACGTTCCCGGCAGCGGCCTGGTCTGAGCTCGCCTCACCCCCCACAGAACCCAAGGAGTGGTCAGATGAAGATGAACGCCGTGGTCGCGGGGGTCGGCATGACCCACTTCGGCAAGCACCTCGAGCGGGGCCTGAAGTCGATCGGGGCCGAGGCCGTGGAGGCGGCGCTGGCCGACTCGGGCCTCGGCAAGGACGATCTGCAGGCCGCGTACGTCGGCAACGCCGCCGCCGGGGTGGTCACCGGCCAGGAGTGCATCCGCGGCCAGGTGATCCTGCGCAGCATCGGCATCGGCAAGATCCCCGTCGTCAACGTCGAGAACGCCTGCGCCAGCGCCTCGACGGCGCTGAACCAGGCGGCCGCCATGATCACCGCCGGTCTCTACGACGTCGTGCTCGCGCTCGGCGTCGAGAAGCTGTACCACGAGGACAAGCGCCGCACGTTCGGCGCCTTCAGCGGCGCGGTCGACGTGGAGAACCTGGCCGAGATCATGAACGCACTCCAGAGCAGCGCCAAGGCCAGCGGCGGTGAAGCGGGCGCCTCGGGCGCGGGTGAGAAGCGGTCGATGTTCATGGACATCTACGCCGCGATCGCCCGCTCGCACATGGAGCGCTACGGCACGACGGTCGAGCAGTTCGCCGCGGTCTCGGCCAAGAACTCCCGTCACGGCCACCTCAACCCGAGGGCGCAGTTCCGCGACGAGCTGACCGTCGAGGACGTGCTCGCGGCGCCGATGGTGGCCGAGCCGCTCACCCGGCCGATGTGCTCGCCGATCGGCGATGGTGCGGCGGCGGTCGTGCTCGTGAGCGAGCGCAAGGCGCGAGAGATGGGCATCACCAAGCCGGTGCGCATCCTCACGAGCGTGCTGCAGTCCGGCTCGGACCGCGCCCCCGGTGAGCCGGACACCGCCAGCCGGTGCGCGGCCATGGCTTACGAGCTGGCCGGGATCGGGCCCGAGGACCTCAGCATCGTCGAGTGTCACGACGCCTCGGCGCCGGGCGAGATCATGGCGTGCGAGGCCATCGGGATCTGCGCGCCCGGGGAGGGCGGCCCGATGGTCGAGCGTGGCGACACCACCATCGGTGGGCGGATCCCGGTGAACACCTCCGGCGGGCTGCTGCGCAAGGGCCACCCGGTGGGGGCCACCGGCATCGCGCAGATCGTGGAGATCACCGAGCAGCTGCAGGAGCGGGCGGGCGCCCGTCAGGTGCCCGGCGCCCGCATCGGCCTCGCCCACAACGGCGGCGGCACGGTCGGCGACGACGTCGGTGCGCTCTGTGTCACCATCCTGGGGGTCTGAGATGGGCAGTGGCCGTCAGCGGGGCAACGAGATCCTCTGTGACGTCGTCGCCAACCAGGCCGAGGCCCTGGCGGACCTCGACGTGGTCACCTTCGAGCACCTGTCGCTCGACGGCGGGGCGACGCCCGACGAGGTGCGCACGTTCACCGACCTGCACGTCAACGGCAACGCCATCGCCGCCGGGCTGGTGGCGCGCGGCCTCGAGGTCGGCGACCGGGTCGGGCTGATGATGCGGAACCACCCCGAGTACGTCGAGACGATGGTGGGTGCCACCGTTGCCGGCGTGTGCCTGGTGCCGATCGACCCCCGCACCAAGGGCGACAGGCTGGCGTTCGTGCTGCGCGACGCCGGGTGCCGGGGCGTCATCTGCGCCGACTACGCCCACGCCGAGGTCGAGCGGGCGCGGATGCTCGGTGCCGACCTGGAGTTCGAGTGGGTGCTGCCGACCGGCGAGTACGGCTCCGAGCCCGTCGAGGTCGGCGGGCACGTGACGTCGCTGCGCGAGGTGCTCGACGACGCGGCGGCGGTGCCGACCGTCGACGTTCGCTGCGAGACGGGTACCGAGCCCTGGCAGCTCATGTACACCTCGGGCACCACCGGCGACCCGAAGGGTGTGGTGTGGGAGGTCAACCGCTTCGGCGGGATGTCGATGCTCGGGCTGCTCCTCGGCTACCAGCCGACCGACCGGCCGTACACCGGGCTGTCGCTCACCCACGGGAACGCCCAGGCCGTCACCCTCGGCCCGTCGATCGCGCTCGGGCTGCGGTGCGTGTTCAGCCGCAAGTTCACCAAGTCGAAGCTCTGGGACGTCACCCGCGAGCACGGCTGCACCACCTTCTCGATGCTCGGCGGCATGTGCACCGCGATCTACAGCGAGCCGCCGCGCCCCGACGACGGCGACAACCCGGTCCGCATGGTGGTGAGCGCGGGCATGCCGGCGGTGATCTGGCGTGACTTCGAGCAGCGCTTCGGCGTGCAGGTGTTCGAGTGGTACGGCGCCGTCGAGGGTGGGATGGCCTTCAACCCCATCGGGCAGGGCCCGATCGGCTCGTTCGGCAAGCCGCTGCCCGGGCTGGAGATGAGGGTCGTCGACGAGAACGACAACGAGTGCGCGCCCGGGGAGATCGGCGAGATCTGCTCGCGCCCGGAGGGCGGCGAGGCGACCGTGCAGTACCACGGCAAGCCCGAGGCGTCGGCCGCCAAGACGCGTGGGGGCTGGCTGCGCTCCGGCGACATGGGCCACCGCGACGCCGACGGCTGGTTCTACTTCGACTACCGCAAGGGCGATGGCATCCGCCGCAACGGCGACTTCGTCGCCACGTCGTTCGTGGAGAAGGCGCTCGCCGAGCACCCGTCGATCGACGATGTGTTCGTCTACGGCGTGCCGGCGGCGTCGGGGGCGCCGGGGGAGAAGGACGTCGTGGCGGCGGTCGTGCCGCGCGACGCGACCACGTTCGACCCACGTGCCGTGTTCGCCCACTGCCGCGAGCAGCTCGAGGCGAACTTCGTCCCCAGCTACCTGCACGTGGTCCCGGAGATCCCGAAGACGATCTCGGAGAAGCCCCAAGCGCGCTTCCTGCTCGAGGCGTTCGACCCGGGGGCGCCGAACGTCTACAGCGAGTCGTGAACCGCTCGCCCGGCGCAGCGGGCGGGGAGGCACCTCGGGTCGCGATGCTGGCCGGGGGGATCGGGGCCAGCCGTCTGGCGGTGCCGATGGCCGCGGCGCTCGGTGCCGAGCGGCTGACCCTGGTGGTCAACACCGCCGACGACGTGTGGCTCCACGGGTTGCGGATCTGCCCGGACCTCGACACGAACCTGTACGCGCTGGCCGGTCTGCGCGATGCGGGTCGAGGGTGGGGAGTGGCAGACGACAGCTTCCGTGCCATGGGCCAGCTGCGTCGCCTGGGTGGGGATCCGTGGTTCGCGCTGGGCGACGTCGACCTGGCGATGCACCTGCGCCGGACGGGCCGGCTGCGTGAGGGGGCCGCGCTGAGCGAGGCCACCGCGGAGGTCGCTGCCCATCTCGGCGTCATGGTGCGGCTGCTGCCGATGACCGACGCCGAGGTGGCCACGGTGGTGGAGACCGACGCCGGCCCGCTGGGGTTCCAGGAGTGGTTCGTGGCCCGGCGGGCCGAGGACGCCGTCCGGTCAGTGACACGGCACGGCATCGAGGCCGCGAGGCCGGCGCCGGGCGTGCTCGAGGCGATCGCGGCGGCCGACCTCGTGGTCGTCGGCCCCAGCAACCCCGTCGCCAGCATCGAGCCGATCCTGGCGCTGCCCGGCGTGCGCGAGGCGGTGGCGTCGCGCCCCGCACTGGCGGTCACGCCGGTGGTGTCGGGCGTGCCGATCACGGACGAGGGTGAGGCCCGCCGGGCCCGGAGCCGGGCTGCGCTGCTGGCGGCCCGGGGTCTGGAGCACACGGCGACGGCTGTCGCGTCGTGCTATCGGAACCTGGTGTCGACCTTCGTGCTGGACGACCACGACGCCGCCGAGGCCGCAGCGATCGAGGCGCTCGGGCTCACCGTCGTGGTCACCTCCACGCTCATCGCCGACGGCGCCGCCGGCGATCGCCTCGCCACCACCCTCCTCGGCCTCCACCCCCTCCACCCCCTCGGGAGGAGGGGGTGGACCAGAACGGATGCGCCAGGCAAATCTCAATATTGCTAGACTGTATTTCTAGAAGTTGGGCGGGATCGGGAGATCGGACCGAGAGGGGGTCGGGTGATTCACCTCCTGCCGGACTGAGCATGGACCCCAGCGACCATCCGGTGGAAGACCCTGACATCGCCAGTAATCTTCGCCCGCATTATCGAGCGTTCTGGGGCGATCGAGTTGGAGGTCGGAGATGCGGCTCACGCTGACGAAGCGAGGTGAGTACGGCTTCCGGATCATGCTGTACCTGGCGGGGCGGTCCCGGGACGAGCGGGTGACCGCGGCCGAGCTGGCGGAGGCTTGCAACATCCCGGCCGGCAACGTCCCGACGATCATGAGCATGCTCTCCCGGGCGCGGATCTTGGCGTGCAGTCCGGGTCGCCACGGCGGCTGCGCGCTGGCGCGCGACCCGGAGGACATCTCGACGCTCGAGATCATCGAGGCCCTCGAGGGCGAGCTGGAGATCTCGCACTGCCTGCTCGACTCGCGCCGGTGCCACGGGCGGGATCCGGAGTGCGCGGTGCACCACGCCTGGAGCGCCGGGCGTGACGCGGCGATCGAGGCGCTGGCCCGCACGTCGTTGGCCGACGCCATCGAGCGCGAGCACGAGAACGCCGCGCTCACGAAGCGTCGCCGCTGAGCCCGTCCCGGTGTGACAGGGGTCGCAGGGCGTGTGGCGCCTGGGCGACGGTGGGCCGAGGGAGCTCGCCGGCCTCGCCGCCGTCGAGGGGTACGACGACTGGGAGTCGCCGTGGGGGGCGGCCGACCTGGGCTCGATCCAGGTCGACGGTGACCGCATGATCGTCGGCGTCGAGATCGGTGGGGTGGCGGTCTCGGGTGACGCCGGCGCGTCATGGGAGGCCCGCAACGACGGGCTCTTCGAGGACGTCCACCGCGTGGTGGCCGACGGCGACGAGATGTACGCGACGACCGGGCTCGGCCCGCACCGCAGCATGGACGGGGGACGGACCTGCACCCGGGAGGCCGACGGGATCGACCGGGGCTACACCCAGGGCCTCGCCGTGGTGGCCGGTTGGGTGCTCGTCGCCGCGTCGTCCGGCCCGCCGTCGCTGTGGGGGCCGGCCGGACCGGAGGCGGCGATCTTCCGGGCCGCCCGGACAGCCGGGCCGCTGCACTGGCGGGTGGTGCTCGACGGCTTCGACGGCAACGTGGAGCGTCAGGGGTTGGCGGCCAGTGGATCGCTGGTGGCCGCAGCCTCGAGCGCCGGGGAGCTCCTGGTCAGCCGCGACGGCGGTGGCGCGTGGTCCGTTCACGGCGGGCTTGCGCCGGCGCACGCCGTGGCGATCGCCTGACGGACCGGCGCCCATCGCCCCCGGGACGTCGAAGGTCCAGTACCCCACCGTGGAGCATCATCGCCGACCGGCCGGCGATCGAGCTGCGCGACCGCATCGGCGTGGGTCCTACGGCCCGGAGTCCTGAGCCGGCCGGAACCGGTAGAGCGCGGCACCTTCGCCGGTGTCGTGGAACACCACCTCGACGGGCATGTCGATTCGCACCTGCTCCGGGTCGCAGTCGACCACGTTCGTCATCACGCGCGGCCCCTCGTCGAGCTCGACGTAGGCCAGGACGAAGGGCACGGCGTCGGCGAACGGGCCGCGTGCCCGCCGGACCACCGTGAAGCTGTAGACGGTGCCGCGCCCCGACGCGTCGAACCACGACGTCGACCGGGAATGGCACTCGGGGCACAGCGGCCGCGGGTACCAGATCACTGTGCCGCAGTCGTCGCAGCGCCGCAGCCGCAAACGCCCCTCGAGCGTGGCCGCCCAGTGCTCGGCGTTGTCCTCGTCGCGCGGCGGGTGGGGCGCCGGGAGGTGGCCGGTGCTCATGCGTCCTCGCGTCCCAGCACGACGGTCACCGAGCCCATTCGCGTGCCGATGCTGCCGCCGGTGCCGTGGGCGAGGGCCAGGCGGCAATCGGGGACCTGCACCGCGGGGTGGGCCTCGCCCCGGAGCTGGCGCACGGCCTCGATCGCCTTGGTCATGCCGCCGCGGTTCGACGGGTGGTTGTTGCAGAGCCCGCCGCCGTCGGTGTTGAACGGGAGCCGGCCGTGGGGCGCCACCAGCGCGCCGTCCATGACGAAGCGTCCGCCCTCGCCCTTGGCGCAGAAGCCCAGGTCCTCGAGGGTCTCCAGCACGGTGATGGTGAAGCTGTCGTAGATGGAGACGTAGTCGATGTCCGCCGGGGTGACGCCGGCCTCGGCGAACGCCGCCGGTCCGGACCGCGCCGCACCCGTGTACGTGAGGTCGATGCGGCCGTTGTCGGTGTGCTTGATGGCCTCGCCGCAGCCGAGCACCTTGACGCACGGTCGCTCGAGCGAGCGGGTCACCTCGGCGGACACGACGACGAGGGCCCCGCCGCCGTCGGTGACGACGCAGCAGTCGTCGCGGTGCAAGGGGTCGGACACCATGGGGGAGTCGAGCACCTGCTCCACTGTGATGACGTCGCGCAGGAAGGCGTTGGGGTTGTGCTGGGCGTGGAGCGAGGCGGCCACCTTGATCTCCGCCAGCTGGGCGCTCGTCGTCCCGAACTCGTGCATGTGGCGCATGGCGGCCATCGCGTACTGGTTGACGGCACCGCTCGACCCCCAGGTGGCCTCGAACGGCGTCTCGGGTCCCGCCCGGCCAGCGCCACGTGGGCCCGCCGAGCGGGGACGGCCGGCCATCGTGAGCAGCGCCACCGAGCACCGCCCGGCGGCGATGGCGGCGCTGGCGTGGGCGAGGTGGGCCAGGTACGACGACCCGCCCGTCTCGGTGGAGTCGACCTGGCGCACCCGCAGGCCGAGGTACTCGGTCATCGAGATCGGTCCGAAGCCGGCGGTGGAGTCGCAGTAGTAGGCGTCGACGTCGGCCATCGTGAGCCCGGCGTCGGCAAGCGCCCCGAGCGCCACGTCGGCGTGGATCTGCCACACCGACCGGTCGGGGATCACCCGGAGCGGGTGCTCGTAGGCGCCGGCGACGAACGCCCGTCCGCTGACGTTCATCGCCGATCGTCCCGGTCCATCGCGCTCGATCGTGCCATCCGGCCGGCGCGCCCGACGAGCGGGGCGTCGCGTAGCATCGATGTGCTCGTAGGGAGGGGCCATGGGGGACTCGATGGTGGTGGCCGCCGTCCAGGCGACGCCGGTGTTCCTCGACCGTGAGCGCACGGTCGCCAAGGCGGTCTCACTCGTGGGGGAGGCGGCCGCGCACGGGGTAGGCCTCATCGTGTTCCCCGAGGTGTTCGTACCCGGTTATCCGGACTGGGTGTGGCGGACCACACCGTGGGCCGGGGCGTCGAGCGCGCTCTACGCTGGCCTGCTCGAGCAGTCCGTCACGATCCCGGGCCCCTCGGTGCAGGCGCTGGGCGGCGCGGCCCGCGGAGCCGGCGCCTTCGTCGTCATGGGTGTCAACGAGCGCGACCCGAACGGGTCGACCGTCTACAACTCGCTGCTCTACCTCGGGCCCCACGGCGAGGTGCTGGGCGTGCACCGCAAGCTGATGCCCACCGGCGGTGAGCGGCTCGTGTGGGGGAGCGGCGACGGCTCGGGGCTGGTCACCGTCGACACCCCGCTCGGGCGCGTCGGTGGGCTGATCTGGTGGGAGAACTACATGCCGCTCGCTCGGGCGGCGATGTACGCCAAGGGGGTCGACATCCACCTGGCGCCCACGTGGGACAACAGCGACGTGTGGGTGGCAACGCTGCGCCACATCGCCAAGGAGCCGCTGCTACGTCGTCGGCACGAACAGCGTCCTGCGGGGCAGCGACGTGCCGGCGGCCGAGCTCGGTGTGACGGAGCTCTACGGCGGCGACGACGACTGGATGAGCCGCGGCAACGCCTGCATCGTCGACCCGTTCGGGCACGTGCTGGCGGGCCCGCTCAGCGAGGAGGAGGCCGTCCTCTACGCCGAGGTCGATCCGGAGCTGGTGCGGCGGTCACGCCTCCAGTTCGACGCCTGCGGGCACTGCGCCCGTGACGATGTGTTCCAGCTGACGGTCGACGAGCGGCCGAGGTCTTCGAGAGGGTGAGTGGAGCCATGACCGAGATGACCGAGATGAGCGAGCTGTACGGACCTGGGGCGCGGGCGCTGCAGGAGGAGTTCGACAGCCGGCGCCTGGCCGACTTCTTGTCGCAGGCGACGGTGCACGCCGAGCTCGACGACGGCGATCGGGCGCTCATCGCTCGCCAGTCCTTCTTCCTGCTCGCCACCGTCGACGCCGAGGGGTGGCCGGACGTGTCGTACAAGGGCGGCACGCCCGGCTTCGTCAGGATCGTCGACGGCCGCACCCTGCAGTTCCCGATCTACGACGGCAACGGGATGTTCCGCAGCCTCGGCAACATCGAAGACGACGGCCGCGTGGCCCTGCTGTTCATCGACCTCGAGGCGCCGTGGCGCACCCGCGTGCACGGCCGGGCGGAGGTCACCACGTCGCCCGAGCTTCTGGCCGAGCACCACGGCGCCAAGGCGGTGGTGACGGTGTCGATCGGGCGGATCTTCCCCAACTGCGGGCGGTACATCCACGACTTCGCCAAGGGCGCGGTGTCGGAGTTCGTCCCCCAACCCGGCCACGAGCCCCCCGTGGCGCCCTGGAAGACCATCCCGGTGATCGCCGAGGTGCTGCCCCACGACGACCCGGCGCGCGCCGTCACCGAGGCTGGCGACTGATCAGGGGCGACGCAGCAACGCACCGGTGGATCGGGCAGGGTGCCGTCTAGCCTTGTCCGACGTGCCCGAGTTCCAGACCAGCCCAGGGACGCGCGACATCCTGGCGCCGGAGTCCGCCCGGTGGCGGCGCTTCGTCGACGTCTTCGCCGGGCTGGTCGAGGACGCGGGCTACTCGTACCTGATCCCGCCGATGTTCGAGGACCTGGGGGTGTTCCAGCGCATCGGCGAGGCCACCGACGTGGTCACCAAGGAGATGTACGACTTCGTGGACAAGGGCGGCCGGCACGTGGCGCTGCGCCCGGAGCAGACCGCGGGCGTGTGCCGGGCGTTCGTGCAGCACCACCCGGTCGTGCCGTGGAAGGTCTGGTACGCGGGGCCGAACTTCCGCTACGAGAAGGCTCAGCACGGCCGGTACCGCCAGTTCGACCAGGTCGGCGTCGAGGTGCTCGGCGTCGACGACCCGTACCTCGATGTCGAGGTGATCGAGCTCGGCTGGCGGTTCTACGAGCGCCTCGGGCTGCGCCGGGTGCGCTTGGCGCTCAACTCGCTCGGCGACGCCGGCGACCGGCAGCGGTACGTGGCGGCGCTCGGGGCGTACCTGCGGGGTCGCCTGGGCGAGCTCACGCCGGAGAGCCGCCAGACGTTGGAGCGCAACCCGCTGCGGGTGCTCGACTCCAAGCGGGCGGAGGACGCCCCGGTGATCGCCGGCGCACCGCACCTGGCGGACTTCCTGTCCGAGGCCTCGGCCGAGCACTTCGCCACCGTGCAGGCCGGGCTCGCCGACCTCGGGGTGCCGTTCGCCGTGGAGCCGAAGCTGGTGCGGGGGCTCGACTACTACCGGCGGACCACGTTCGAGTTCATCGCCGACGCGCTCGACGCAGCCCAGAACGCCGTTGGCGGCGGTGGCCGCTACGACGGGCTGGTCGAGGATCTCGGCGGGCCGCCGACGCCGGGCATCGGCTTCGCCCTGGGCCTCGACCGCACGCTGCTGGCCTGCGACGCCGAGTCGGTGTTCCCTGCACCGCAGGCGAGGCTCGGCGTGTTCGTGGTCGACACCACCGGCGGCCGCGAGGCCATGGTGCTCTGCGCGGAGCTGCGGGCAGCTGGCATCGCAGCGGACCGGGCGTTCGAGCGGCGGAGCATGAAGAGTCAGATGAAGGCGGCGGATCGCAGCGGTGCCGCCGTGGCGGTGATCGTCGGCTCCGACGAGGTCGCCGCCGGTACCGTGACCGTCCGCCCCCTGCGCGGCGGCGACCAGGTCGTCGTCGCTCGCGCCGAGCTCGTCCCCTACGTGAGGAGTGCCCTCGCATGAACCCCAGATTCGACACCGCGCTGCGCACCGACATGTGCGGCGCGCTCGGACCCACCGACGTGGGCCGGCGAGTGAGCGTGTGCGGATGGATGGCCCGGCGCCGTGAGCACGGCGAGCACCTGGCCTTCGTCGACCTGCGTGACCACACCGGCGTCGTGCAGTGCGTCGTCGACAACACCGTCGACGTGCGCAGCGAGTACGTGCTGCGCATCACCGGGGTGGTACGCGCCCGTCCCGAGGGCACCACCAATCCGAACCTCCCCACCGGTGAGATCGAGATCGGCGAGTGCGAGGTCGAGGTGCTGCGCGCCGCCGAGCCGCCGCCGTTCCCGATCGACGCCCGGGCCGACGACGTCGAGGAGGCGTTGCGCCTGCAGTACCGGTACCTCGACCTGCGGCGCGAGCGGATGCAGAAGAACCTGCGCCTGCGGGCCAGCGTCAACTCGGCCATCCGCCGGGCGATGGAGGAGCAGGGCTTCGTCGAGGTCGAGACACCGATGCTGGTGCCGTCCACCCCGGAGGGTGCTCGCGAGTTCCTGGTGCCGTCGCGCAAGTTCGCCGGGTCGTTCTACGCCCTGCCGCAGTCACCGCAGCTGTTCAAGCAGCTGCTGATGGTGGCCGGCATCGACCGCTACTACCAGATAGCCCGCTGCCTGCGCGACGAGGACCTCCGCGCCGACCGCCAGTACGAGTTCATGCAGCTCGATGCGGAGATGAGCTTCGTCGGCCAGGACGACGTGCTGGCGGCGATCAGCAACGCCGTGGTGGCGGCGGCGGAAGCGGTGACGGGGGAGCGGCCGCCGGAGATCGAGCGGATGACCTGGCGCGAGGCGATGGAGCGCTTCGGGGTCGACAAGCCCGACCTGCGCTTCGGCATGGAGCTCGTCGAGCTGACGGACCTGTTCGCCGGGACGGCGTTCAAGGCCTTCGCCGGGGCCGCGTCGATCAAGGGCATCCGGGTGCCCGGTCGCTCCGACGAGCTCGGCCGCAACAAGCTCGACCAGCTGACGGACCGGGCGAAGTCGCTCGGCGCCAAGGGGCTGGTGTGGCTGCGCGTGGGCGAGGGACGCGCGCTCGAGTCGCCCGTGGTGAAGTTCCTCTCCGATGGTGAGCAGGCTGGCCTGGTCGAGCGGCTCGGCGCCGAGGCCGGCGACCTGCTGCTCGTGGTGGCCGACGAGTGGACGACGACGGTCGAGGTGCTGGGGCAGCTGCGCAACGACCTCGGTCGCCCGCCGGTGCACCAGGGGCCGTACCGCTACGTGTGGATCACGGAGTTCCCGCTGTTCGTCGGCGTCGACGCCGCCACCGGGCGCCCCAAGCCGGGGCACCACCCGTTCTGCATGCCGCACCCGGACGACCTCGACCGCTTCGACACCGACCCGCTGTCGGTGCGAGCGCTCGCCTACGACCTGGTGCTCAACGGCTGGGAACTCGGGTCGGGCTCGATACGGATCCACGACGGCGAGCTGCAGCGCCGGGTGTTCAACGCGCTCGGCATCAGCGACGAGGAGGCCGAGCGCAAGTTCGGGTTCTTCGTCAACCCGTTCCGCTTCGGGGCGCCGCCGCACGGCGGGTTCGCGTTCGGGATCGACCGGCTGGTGGCGATCCTCGCCGGCGAGGAGAACATCCGCGAGGTGATCGCGTTCCCGAAGACCCAGTCGGGCACGGACCCGATGACGAACGCGCCGACCGCCATCGACGCCAACCAGCTCGCCGAGCTCGGCCTGCGCACCCTCCCCCCCAAGTCGTGACGCCCTGCGTTTGGTCGATTTGCCAGCAGATCTGCTGGCAAATCGACCAAACGCAGG
>CAZKVJ010000014.1:0-52074 GCA_964556225.1 uncultured Ilumatobacteraceae bacterium | reverse complement strand
CCCCCGCGCGGCGCGGGGCCCCCCCCCCCCCCCCCCCCCCGCGTCCCGCCCGGGGTTGGGTCTATTGCCCCCCCCACGGGCGCCAAAACCCACCAAACGGTGAGGGGTGGGTGGGTCGCGGTGGGGTCGGTCGTACGATCCAGGCCGCGTTCCGGGCGATGCCGTCGTCTGGTCGGATCGGGCACGGCGGTGCCCCTCGTTCGATCGATCGATGGAGGGTCACGATGGGACGCGCACGCGTTCAGGTGCAACGGCGATCGCCCACGCCCGAGCAGCGGGCCGCAGCGACGCAGGGAGTCATCCCGGTGCAGATCGCTCGGGAGGCCGTTCACGCGACCACTCGCCAGCGTCGCGTCACCAGCGGCAAGTGGCGTCGGGTGCGGCGCGGCGTCTACGCCGTCGAGGGCTCGGCGGCCTCATGGCTGCAGCTGGTCGTGGCGACGATGGAGCTTGCCGGACCGGAGGTCGCCGCTTCACACGACACCTGTGGTCGCCTGTTCGCCTGCCGGCAGCTCGCCAACACCGAGCTTCTCCACGTGACCGGCGGGCTCAACCGCCACGTCCGGCTCGACGGCGTTGTCGGCCATCGGTCGTCGCTGCTCGTGAAGGACGACGTGACCTGGCGTCACGGTGTGCGCTGCACCACCCCGACTCGCCTGGTGATCGACATGAGCGGGTCCCTCGGCGTCGCCGCCCTCGGCTCGCTCCTCGACGACCTGCTGCGCCGACGCCTGATGACCATCGACGACCTGCGGGAGCGTGTGGCGGGGCTGCGTCCGGCGCCGGGGCGGTCCGTCGCCCGGCTGCGCGCCGTGCTCGCCCTGCGGATCCCCGGCTACGACCCTGGGGAGTCGCCACTCGAGACCCGCATCGTCGCCGTGCTCGCCCGCTACGGCTTCCCGCCTCCAGCCCAGCAGTTCGAGATCGCGTTCGGCCGGCACCGGTACCGGCTCGACTTCGCGTATCCGGAGTCCAAGGTGTTCCTCGAAGGCAACGGCTTTGGCGCCCACTCCATCGCCAGCGACCTCGACAAGGACGCCCGGCGCCAGAACCTCATGGTTGCCGACGGATGGCGCCCGTTGGTGTTCACCTGGCGGATGACCGACGCTGAGATCGTCGCTTCCATGGATGCCCTGTACGACCGTGCCGCAGCCCGGTGGCGCTGACGGCCCCCGCCCTCCGCGTTTGTTCGATTCGAGCGCGAAATCGCTGGCAAGTCGAACAAACGCGAGGCGGGTAGCGTCCGGGACATGGGATCGCAGGTGTTCCGGGCGGGGGTCGTGGTGGTGGTCTGCCACCCCGACGGGCGCGTGCTGGCGATGGAGCGCACCGACGCGCCGGGCGAGTGGCAGCTGCCCCAGGGAGGTCTGGAGCTCGGTGAGGAACCGGCGGCGGGGGCATGGCGTGAGCTGCACGAGGAGACCGGTCTGCACAGCGGTGACGTGGCCATGACCGGCGAGCACGACGAGTGGGTGGCCTACGAGTGGCCACCCGAGGTGCGCGAGGGCGGCAAGCGGCGAGGGCAGGTGCAGCGGTGGTTCCGCTTCGAGCTCGTGAACGGCGATGCTCAGCCGGTGGCCGACGGCCGGGAGTTCTCGTCGTGGCGGTGGGTCGAGCCCGGCTGGCTCACCGAGCACGTCATCGAGATGCGGCGGGCCGCCTACGAGCGGGTGCTCCCGCAGCTCGTGCCCCGCGCCGATGGCTGACGATCTCTTCGCAGCGGCCGCCGAGGAGCGACTCCGCAGCCAGGCGCCGCTGGCCGCCCGCCTGCGCCCCCGCAC
Organism: uncultured Ilumatobacteraceae bacterium; assembly: GCA_964556225.1. Classification (GTDB taxonomy): domain Bacteria; phylum Actinomycetota; class Acidimicrobiia; order Acidimicrobiales; family Ilumatobacteraceae; genus CAZKVJ01. The sequence goes on along the minus strand of CAZKVJ010000014.1, from coordinate 50,293 downwards.
GATCGACGAGGTGGTGGGCCAGGACCACCTGGTGGGGCCTGGTCGGGCCCTGCGCCGTCTGGTCGAGGCGGACCGTCTGACGTCGGCGATCTTCTGGGGCCCGCCAGGCACCGGCAAGACCACGCTGGCCCTCGCGGTCGCCGGCACCACGCACCGGGCGTTCGAGCAGCTGTCCGCAGTGACCGCCGGCGTGAAGGACGTCCGCGACGTCATCGAGCGGGCCCGCGACCGCCTCGGCCAGCACGGGCGGGGCACGATCCTGTTCCTCGACGAGATCCACCGGTTCTCCAAGTCCCAGCAGGACACTCTCCTCCCCGCGGTGGAGGACGGGACCCTCACGCTGATCGGTGCCACCACCGAGAACCCGTTCTTCGAGGTGAACCCCCCGCTGCGCAGCCGCAGCACCCTGTTCCGCCTGGAGCCGCTCGATCGCGCCGCCGTGCTGACCCTGATCCACCGGGGTCTGGAGGCAGAGGGGACCAGCGCGGACGACGAGGCGGTCACCCTGCTCGCCGACCGGGCCGGTGGCGACGGCCGCCAGGTGCTCACGGCGCTCGAGGTGGCGTGCGCGCTGGCGAGCCCCGGCGCCGTCGGGTTGGAGCACGTCGAGGCGGCACTCGGGACGAGCGCGCTGCGCTACGGCCGCGACGACCACTACGACGTGATCTCGGCGTTCATCAAGAGCATCCGCGGCAGCGATCCCGACGCTAGCCTCTACTGGCTGGCCCGGATGCTCGAGGCGGGAGAGGACGCCCGATTCATCGCCCGCCGGCTGGTGATCCTGGCCAGCGAGGACGTCGGCATGGCTGACCCGCAGGCGTTGCTCGTGGCGGTGGCGGCGGCCCAGGCCCTCGAGCACGTCGGTCTGCCCGAGGCCCAGCTGAACCTGGCCCAGGCCGTGGTGCACCTGGCCACGGCGCCGAAGAGCAACCGCACCGCGCTCGGGATCTGGAACGCCCGCGACGACGTGCGACGGGGTCGCATCGGCGAGGTGCCCGCTCACCTTCGCGACGCCCATTACCGAGGCGCAGCATCCCTCGGTCACGGCACCGGGTACGTGTACCCTCACGACGACCCCCGCGGCTGGGCACCGCAGCAGTACCGGCCCGACGAGCTGGCCGACGTGCGGTACTACGAGCCGTCGGGGCACGGGTTCGAGCAGGAGGTACGGCGCCGGATGGGGGCTCGGGACACGCACCCGGAGGGGCACGTCGATGACGGCCGGTGAGCTGGCGATCGTCGTCGCCACGGTGCTGTTCGCGCTCGGCTTCGCGGCCTTGGTCGTGGTGCTGCTGCGCGTGCTCGACACGCTGAAGGCGCTGCGCGGCGAGGTGGCGGCGCTGCGCTCGGAGACCGGGCCGCTCATCGAGCAGATGCGGGCCAGCACGATTGAGGCCCGCCAGGTGGTGGCGGCGGCCCGTGACGACCTCGATCGCTTCGACCGCGTGCTCGGCTCGGCCGAGGCGATCAGCGACGCCGTGTCCGGGAGCGGGCGGGTGGCACGCGTCGCCCTGTCGACCCCGGTCATCAAGACGGCAGCGATCGCCACCGGGACGTCGCGCGCGGTGCGCCGGCTGCGCCGCAAGGAAGCGGGCGCCGCGCGCGCCCAGATCGGCCGGAGCAGCGCATGAAGCGGGTGACCTGGTTCGTCGGTGGGGTTGTGGCGGGGGCCGCTGGCGCCACGTACGGCACGCGCAAGGTGCGCCGCAAGGCGGCCGAGCTGGCGCCGGTCCAGGTGGCGCGCACCGCGGCCGGTCGGGTGCGTGGCCGCGGCCAAGCCGTCGCCGATGCCGTGCGCGAGGGCCGCACGGCGATGCGCGCCAAGGAGGCCGAGCTTCGGGCCCGCATCGAGGGACGCGCCGTGCCGCTCGGCGACGCGCTCGGCCACGGCGACGAAGTGCTCGTCGACGGCATGCCGGTCGAGCCGGGGCAGGTGATCGTGCTCCGCCAGGTCCGCCCCGGCGGCCTGCCGCCGCGTCGGCGCTCCACCCGGCGCCGCTCCGGCTGACCTCCCCGCCGGCGGCCCACCCACGCCGCAGAACCAGCAGGGAGCGGGCGCTGAGCGCCGGGTAGGCTCGCCTCCCCATGGCCTCGCTCGACCGACCACCCCTCGGGTCTCCGCGCACCGCCAACGAGCTGCGCGACGCGTTCACCGGCTTCTTCATCGATCGCGGCCACACGGCCGTGCCGTCGGCGAGCCTGATCCCGCACGACCCGACGGTGCTGTTCACCGTGGCCGGGATGGTCCCGTTCAAGCCGTACTTCGTCGGCGACGAGGTGCCGCCGTACCAGCGGGCCGTCAGCGTCCAGAAGTGCGCCAGGGCGGGCGGCAAGCACAACGACCTCGATGACGTCGGGCGCACCAAGCGCCACCTGGTGTTCTTCGAGATGCTCGGCAACTTCAGCTTCGGCGACTACTTCAAGGAAGCCGCCATCCCGTGGAGCTGGGAGCTGGTGACCGAGGTGTTCGGCCTCGACGGCGATCGCCTCTGGATCACGGTGCACACCAGCGACGACGAAGCGGAGGCGATCTGGCACGAGGCGGTCGGTGTGCCGATGGAGCGCATCCAGCGCCTCGGCGACAAGGACAACTTCTGGCAGATGGGCGACACCGGCCCGTGCGGGCCGTGCAGCGAGATCCACATCGATCGCGGTCCGGCCTTCGGCCCGGACGGTGGTCCGCTGCACGACCCGCACGGCGACCGGTTCATGGAGTTCTGGAACCTGGTCTTCATGCAGTTCGACCAGGACGCCAACGGGGTGCGCACCCCGCTGCCGAAGCCGTCGATCGACACCGGCGCGGGGCTCGAGCGGATCCTCGCCCTCCTGCAGGGCGTCGACTCGGTCTGGGAGACCGACGCGCTGATGCCGCTCATCGACCAGGCCCGCTTGCTGACCGGGGCCCGTTACGTGGTCGGCGACTACGAGGACCGGCCCAGCTTCAGTCTGCGGGTGCTCGCCGAGCACGCGAAGAGCTCGGCGATGCTGGTGAACGACGGCGTGTTCCCCAGCAACGAGGGGCGCGGCTACGTGCTGCGGCGCATCATCCGCCGGGCGGTGCGCCACGCCTTCCTGCTCGGCACCGACAAGCTGGTCATGCCGTCGCTCGTCGACGCCGCCATCGACGTGATGGGCACCGCGTACCCCGATCTGGTGAAGCACCGCGACTTCATCACCGGGGTGCTGGCCAAGGAGGAGGAGCGCTTCCGCCAGACGCTGCGCACCGGCCTCGCGATCCTCGAGGACGAGCTGGCGGCCGGGCCCACGGTGCTGCCCGGTGCCACCGCCTTCTTGCTCCACGACACGTACGGCTTCCCGCTCGAGGTCACGGAGGAGATAACGGCCGAGCGTGGGGTGCATGTCGACACCGAGGGATTCGACGCCGCCATGGCCGAGCAGCGCCGGCGGGCCAAGGAGGCTCGCAAGACGGGCACCGCCGACGACGCCCGCCTCGACGACTACCGGGAGCTGGTCGAGCAGTTCGGCACCACCGAGTTCCTGGGCGATGCCGAGGATTCGCTCGAGGCCCGGGTGCTCGCAGTGCTGCCGGCCGGAACGGCCGACGACCCGACGCTGATCGAGGTGTTCGTCGACCGCACGCCGTTCTATGCCGAGAGCGGCGGTCAGGTCGGCGACACCGGCACGATCACGGGACCCACCGGCGTGGCCGAGGTGCTCGACACCACCTACGCCCTGCCCGGCCTGCGCCGCCACATCGCCCGGATGCGAGAGGGCGAGCTGGTGCCCGGCCAGCAGGTCACCGCCACCATCGACGCCGAGCGCCGGGCCCGCATCCGGCGCAACCACACTGGCACCCACGTGCTGCACTGGGCGCTGCGCCATGTGCTCGGCGAGCACGTCAAGCAGGCCGGCTCGCTCGTCGACGACCAGCGGCTGCGCTTCGACTTCAGCCACTACGCCGCGCTCACCCCGGACGAGTTCGACCGCATCGAGGAGCTGGCCAACTCGGCGGTGCTCGGCAACGAGCGGGTCCGGGCCTTCGAGACCACGAAGGACGAGGCGCTGGCCATGGGTGCCATCGCGTTCTTCGGCGACAAGTACGGCGACATCGTGCGAGTGCTCGAGGCCGGTCCGTCGGTCGAGCTGTGCGGCGGCACGCACGTGCGGGCGACGGGCGACATCGGCACCATCAAGATCGTGAGCGAGGGCTCGATCGGCTCGAACCTTCGCCGGCTCGAGGCCGTCACCGGAGAGGCCAGCGTGGCGCTCCTCCAGCGCGACGAGCGCACGCTGGCCGAGGCGGCCCGCCTGCTCGGCACCACCCCGTCCGAGGTGCTGTCCGGTGTGGAGCGCAAGCTCGACGAGGTCCGCTCGCTCCAGGACGAGATCAGGGTGCTGCGCGCCCGTCTGGCCAGCGGTCGGGCGGCGGAGCTGGCCGCCGGCGCGGTCGACGGTGTCGTGGTCGCTCGCGTCGACGACCTGGCCCCGGGCGATCTGCGCGACCTGGCGATCGCCGTGCGCCAGCAGCCGGACGTCAGCGCCGTGGTGCTCGGCGGTGTGGCGCCCAACGGCGGCGTGTCGCTGGTGGCCGCCGTGCGCCCGGAGACGGGGCGCCAGGCCGGCGACCTCATCCGGGACGCCGCCAAGGCGGTCGGCGGGGGCGGCGGCGGCAAGGGCGACATCGCCACCGCCGGCGGCAAGCGCCCCGAGGGACTGGACGAGGCGCTCGCGCTCGCGGCGGCGGCCGCCCGGGGCTGACCCGTGCGGGCCCTCGGCCTCGACCTCGGGTCGAAGCGCATCGGGGTCGCGGTCAGCGACCGCAGCGGCACCATCGCCACCCCGCTCACGGTGCTCGCGCGCTCGCGCCGTCGCGCCGACGACCATCGACGGATCGCCGAGCTCGTCGTGGAGGAGGAGGCGGAGCGGGTGGTCGTCGGCCTGCCGCTCAGCCTTTCGGGCGAGGTCGGTCCGGCGGCGAGGGCTGCCATCGCCGAAGCGGACGAGATCGCTACCGTGGTCGGCGTGCCGGTGGAGACCTACGACGAGCGGCTCACCACGGTGACGGCCGACCGGGCCCTGATGGAGGCCCGGATGCGCGCCGACGCCCGCCGGCGACTGGTCGACAAGGTCGCCGCGGCCGTGATGCTGCAATCGTGGCTCGACTCGAGGTCCGCGAGCTCGTGAGCGTCGAGACCTCGTCGCCGCCGCTGGCCGACGAGCCCGGCTCGTCCGAGGTCACCGAAGGGTCGATGGCCGAGCCGGCACGGCGCCCCGGCCGCCGCGAGCGGCGCCGTCGACGCGAGGCGGTGCCGTGGCACGGCGACGACTGGGACGAAGCCGACGAGGCGTGGGGCGACGACGTCGAGCGCCTCCGACGCCAGCACCGCTGGCTCGGCTGGCTGCTCGCCCTCGTCGCCGTGCTCGTGGTCGCCGCGGTGCTGGTGGCGGGCTCGGTCGCCTGGTGGTACGTCCGCCAGCTCAACCCGCCCGGTGACGCCGGCCCGCCGGTGAACTTCACCGTCACCGAGGAGGACACCCTGGAGACGATCGCGGTGCGCCTCGAGGACGAGGGGATCATTGCCAACGCCGACGTGTTCGAGTGGTACGTCGAGCGCAAAGGCGGCCTCGAGCTGGAGCCCGGCTACTACTCGCTGCGCCCGAGCGACCACGTCGGCAACATCCTCCGGGTGCTACGGACCCCTCCCGCCCAGACCTACACGAAGGTCACGTTCCCGGAGGGCTTCACGATCGCCCAGATGGCGGCGCGCCTCGGCGAGCAGGTGGCTGGGTTCGTGGCCGACGACTTCGTGCAGGTGGCCACCGAGTCCAACGCCATCGAGTCGTCGCTGCGCCCGGACGGGGTCACCAGCATGGAGGGCCTGCTGTTCCCGGACACGTACCAGATCGCCGGCAACGAGACGCCGGCGGACGTGGCCCAGCGGATGGCGTCGCTCATGGAGCGGGTGGCCCGCCAGACCGGCCTCGACGACCAGGGGACCCAAGGGGGTCTCACACCGTACGAGACGCTGATCGTCGCCTCGATGATCGAGAAGGAGGCGAAGGTCCCCGAGGACCGGGCCAAGATCGCCCGGGTCATCTACAACCGGCTCTTCTTGGGGATGCCGCTCGAGATCGACGCCACGCTGTACTACGGCCAGGACCCGGACACGCCGTTCTCGGTGCTGCGGGACACCGACACGCCGTACAACACCTACCTCCACCCCGGCTTGCCGCCCACACCGATCGCCAACCCCGGGCGGGCCTCGATCGAGGCGGCCTTGCACCCGGCGCAGAACCCGTCGGTCGGCGATCCGCTGTGCGCCGAGCTCCCCACCGGCACGCCGTGCCTGTACCTGTTCTACGTGGTCGCCGACGAGGACGGCCGGCACGCGTTCGCCGTCACGTTCGAGCAGCACCTCGCCAACATCGAGAAGGCCCGCCAAGCGGGGGTGCTGTGAGCGCGCCGGCCCGAGGGGCCGTGAGCGAAGCTGGCCCGACCGGGCGGACGCGGGTGGCGGCGGTGATCGGCTCGCCGGTGCGTCACAGCCTCTCGCCGGCCATCCACAACGCCGCCTTCGCCGCGGCAGGGCTCGACTGGGTGTACGTGGCGTTCGAGGTGGCGCCGGGTCAGGCCGTCGATGCGCTCGATGCCATGCGCACGCTGGGACTCGCCGGGTTATCGGTCACCATGCCGCACAAGGAGGCCGTCGCGGCCGCGGTCGACCGGCTCGACCCGGCCGCAAGTGCGCTCGCCGCCGTGAACACGGTCGTGGTCGACCGCCATGGCGCGCTGGTCGGCCACAACACCGACGGCGCCGGCTTCGTGGACTCGCTGCGGGCCGACGGAGGTGTCGAGCCGCGCGGACGGCGCGTGGTGGTGCTGGGCGCGGGCGGGGCCGCCCGGGCGGTGGTCGACGCGCTGGCCCGAGCCGGGGCGAGCGAGGTGGTGGTGGTGAACCGCACCGCAGCGCGCGCTGAGGTGGCCGCCGCGCTGGCCGGCCCGGTCGGGCGGGTCGGGTCGGCGGTCGATGTGAGCGATGCGGACGTGGTCGTCAACGCCACCAGCGTCGGGATGGCCGGGGTGGGTGCCGACGCCGAGCTGGCCGTCGACCCGGACCGGTTGCGCGCTGGGCAGGTGGTCGTGGATCTCGTCTACCACCCACTCGACACCCCGTTGCTGCGCGCGGCTCGCGCCGCCGGCGCCGTCGGTGTGGACGGACTCGGCATGCTGGTGCACCAGGCCGCGCTCCAGCAGCTCCTGTGGACCGGCCACTCGCCGGACGTGGCGGTCATGAGGGCTGCCGCCCTGGCCGAGCTCCGGGATTGACCCGGCCCCGTCGGGGACCGCCGGTAGCCTCGGTCGCCATGCTCCGCTACCTCACCGCCGGCGAGTCGCACGGGCAGGCGCTCGTGGTGATCGTCGAGGGACTGCCGGCCGGTCTGGCGGTCACGGTCGAGGACCTGCAGGTCGACCTGGGCCGGCGGCGCCTGGGCTACGGGCGCGGCCCCCGCCAGCGCTTCGAGGAGGACGAGCTCACACTGGTCGGCGGGGTGCGCCATGGCCGCACGCTGGGCTCACCCGTGGCGATCGAGATCAAGAACACCGAGTGGTTCCGCAGCGACCGCTGGCACGACGAGATGTCGCCGGCGCCCGGGGCGACGAAGGAGCCGCTCACCCAGCCCCGGCCCGGCCACGCCGACCTGGCCGGGATGCAGAAGTACGGCTTCGACGATGCCCGCGACGTGCTCGAGCGGGCCAGCGCCCGCGAGACCGCTGCCCGCGTCGCCGCCGGCGGTCTGGCCAAGGCGCTGCTGCGCACGCTCGGCACCGAGATCATCTCCCACGTCATCCAGCTCGGCCCGGTGCGGGCCACGGCGTCGGAGCGGCCACGCCCCGCCGACCTCGAGCGCATCGACGCGTCGCCGGTGCGCTGTGCCGACCCGCTGGCTGAGGCCCAGATGATCGAGGAGATCAAGGCGGCGGCACGAGACGGCGACAGCCTGGGCGGCGTGGTCGAGGTGCTGGGGTATGGCGTGCCGGTCGGTCTCGGCAGCCACGTGCACTGGGACCGCAAGATCGACGCCCTGCTGGCGCAGGCCGTGATGAGCATCCAGGCGGTGAAGGGTGTCGAGATCGGCGACGGGTTCGAGGTGGCCGGCCGGCGGGGGAGCGCCGCCCACGACCCCATCGTGTGGGACGACACCGCCGGCACCTACCGGCGCGAGTCGGAGCTGGCCGGCGGGACCGAGGGGGGGATCACCACCGGCGAGCTGCTGGTGGTGCGGGCGGCGATGAAACCGCTCGCCACGCTGAACCGGCCGACGTTGAAGACCGTCGACGTGGTCACCAAGGAGGAGACTGTCTCGTTCAAGGAGCGCACCGACGTCACCGCCGTGCCGGCGCTCGGTGTGGTGGCCGAGACGATGGTCGCGCTGGTCCTGGCGGCCGAGGCGCTGCGCAAGTTCGGCGGCGACTCCGTCACCGAGATGGTCCGCAACGCCGACGCGTTCCGCGCTGGTCTGCGCGAGCGGTGAGGTCGGGCGTGCGGCGGCACCTCGTGCTGGTCGGGATGATGGGGTCCGGAAAGACGACCGTGGGGCGGATCGTGGCCGAGCGTCTGGGCCGCGCGTTCTTCGACAGCGACGAGGTGATCGAGGCCCGCACCGGGCGCACGGTGCGGGAGATCTTCGCCTCCGAGGGCGAGGCCGCGTTCCGACGCCTGGAGACGCAGGTGCTGGCAGAGGCGCTCGCCCGCCCGGAGCCGTCGGTGATCGCGGCGGCCGGTGGCACGGTGCTCGCGGCCGAGAACCGCCGGGCGATGCGCGACGGTGCGCAACGGGTGGTGTGGCTGCGGGCCGATCCGGCGGCACTGGCCACCCGGGTGGCGGGCGGCGCGCACCGTCCGCTGCTCGACGACGACCCGGCGGGGACGCTGGCCCGCCTCGAGGCCGAGCGCGAGCCGCTCTACGGAGAGGTGGCTGACGCCGTCATCGACACGGTCGACCTGCGCCCGAACGACGTGGCGGAGCGGGTGTTGGCGCTCGTGGCGGAGGCCTCGGCGTGACCGAGCCGATCGTGGTGACGGTGCCGCTCGGCGTTCGCTCCTACGACGTGGTCGTGGGTGAGGGGGTGGGCGACCGTCTGGCTGCGCTCGTGCCGGCCGGTGCCCGCCGGGCGGCGGTCGTCACGCAAGCGGGCATCCCCGTGGCGGTCGACCCCGGCGTACCACACGAGGTGCTCATGATCGGCCGGGGTGAGGAGCGCAAGACGCTCGCCACCGTCGAGTCGCTGTGCCGCGACTTCGCCCGGATGGGCCTCACCCGCGACGACGTGGTGATCGGTGTCGGCGGCGGCATGGTCACCGACGTCGCCGGGTTCGCAGCGGCGGTCTGGCACCGGGGCGTGGCCGTGGTCCACGTCGCCACCACGCTGCTCGCCATGGTCGATGCTGCGATCGGCGGCAAGACGGGGGTGAACCTCCCCGAGGGCAAGAACCTGGTGGGCGCGTTCTGGCAGCCGAGCGGCGTGCTCTGCGACCTGAGGGCACTCAGCACCCTGCCCGAGCGTGAGCTGCGCTGTGGCCGGGGTGAGATGGCCAAGTACCACTTCCTCACCGGCGACGACCTGCTGGCGCTGCCGCTGGCGGAGCGGGTGGCTCGCTGCGTGGAGATCAAGGCCGACGTGGTCGGCGCCGACGAGCGCGAGTCCGGCCGGCGGGCGATCCTCAACTACGGCCACACGCTGGCGCACGCGCTGGAGACCGCGAGCGAGCACCGCATGGCCCACGGCGAGGCGGTGGCCGTGGGGCTGGTCTACGCCGCCCGGCTGGCGCGCGTCCTGGGAAGGATCGACGACGACCGGGTGCTGGCCCACGACGAGGTCGTCGCCGGGGCGTACGAGCTGGACATCACCCTCCCGCCCGGGCTGCGCGACGACGAGCTCGTCGCGCTGATGGCCAGGGACAAGAAGGCCCGCCACGGGCTGACGTTCGTGCTGGACGGACCCAGCGGGGTGGAGGTGGTCGACGACGTCGAGGTCGACGCCGTACGAGCCGCGCTGGCTCGGATGCCGGGCCGATCGTGACCGAGCGGAGGATCCGACAGCCCGAGCTGGCAACGGAGCGGTTGGTGCTGCGGCGCTGGCGCGACGACGACCGCGAGCCGTTCGCGGCGTTGAACGCCGACCCCACCGTGATGGCCACGATCGGGCAGCTCCTCACTCGTGAGGAGTCCGATGCCCTCATCGAGCGGATCGAGGTGGGCTTCGACGAGTACGGCTTCGGGCTGTGGGCGGTCGAGGTGGTCGGGGTAGCACCGTTCATCGGCTTCGTCGGATTGAGCGTGCCGCGCTTCGAGGCCCACTTCACCCCGTGCGTCGAGGTCGGCTGGCGCCTCGCCCACGCCCACTGGGACCACGGCTACGCCACGGAGGCAGCGCTGTCCGCGCTCGAGTACGGCTTCGAGGTGGTGGGCCTCGACGAGATCGTGTCGTTCACGGCCGTGATCAACCACCGCTCGCAGCGTGTGATGGAGCGCCTGGGCATGATCAGCGACCCCGTCGACGCGTTCGACCACCCGAACGTCGCCGAGGGCGATCCGCTGCGCCCACACGTGCTCTACCGGATGTCCGCCGAGGCGTGGCAGGAGGACCGGTAGCGTTCGGCCCGTGCCGACCCTGCTGCTCTTGCACGGACCGAACCTGAACCTGCTGGGACAGCGCGAGCCCCACGTGTACGGCACGGCGACGCTCGACGACTACGTCGCCGCGGTCGGCCGGATCGCCGAGGTCCATGGGCTCGAGGTGGAGGCGGTCCAGTCGAACCACGAGGGCGAGCTGGTCGATGTCATCCACGGTGCCAGGGGTCGCTGTGCCGCCATCATCGTGAACCCCGGCGCGCTCACGCACTACGCCTGGAGCCTGCACGACGCGCTGGCGGCGTTCGACGGGCCGGTCATCGAGGTGCACATCTCCAACCCGAACGCTCGAGAGCCCTGGCGTCACACCAGCGTGGTGGCCCCGGTGGCGTCGGGGACCATCGGCGGGCTCGGGATGCACGGCTACGAGCTGGCCGTCGCCGCCGTGGCCCGGCTGCTGGCCGAGCGGTGAGCACGCTCCCACCGCTCCTGGTCGCTGGGCGGGCGGCGCGGGTCTCCGAGGCCATGGCCGACGCCGGCTGCGAGGCGCTGGTGGTGTCCGATCTCGTGAACGTCCGTTGGCTGACCGGTTTCACCGGCTCGTCGGGTCGGGCGGTGCTGCGCGCCGGCGGCGTGGTGCTCATCACGGACGGCCGCTACGGCGAGCAGGCGCGCCACGAGCTGGCGGCGGCGGCCTGCCTCGGCGAGGTGCTGGAAGGCCGCACCCAGGCCGAGCAGGACGCGCACCTCGCCGACCTGCTGAGCGGGCTCGGTGCCGTCGGCTTCGAAGCCGAGCACCTGTCGGTCGCCGCCCACGGCCGGCTGAGGGCCCTCGTCGGGCGCGACCTGGTCCCCACGAGCGGACTCGTCGAGGACGGCAGGCGGGTGAAGGACGCGGCAGAGCTGGCCCGCATCGAGCGGGCAGCGGCCATCGCCGACGCCGCGCTCGCCGAGGTGCTCCCGATGCTGGCCGAGCGCCCGACCGAGCGCGAGCTGCGCGACGACCTCGAGGCGGCGATGCGCCGCCGGGGCTCGGACGAGCCGAGCTTCCCGACGATCATCGCCAGCGGCCCCAACGCCGCCATGGCCCACCACCGGCCGTCGCTGTCGCTCATCGGTGAGGGCCACACCGTGGTGATCGACTTCGGCGCGACCGTCGATGGCTACCACAGCGACATCACCCGCACCTACGTGGTGGGCGAGCCGACCGCGCTCCAGCAGGAGGTCTACGACGTGGTGCTGGCGGCCCAGCGCGCGGGGGTCGCTGCCGTTCGCCCTGGGACCACCTCGGCCGAGCTCGACAGCGCCTGCCGCGACGCCATCACCGAGGCCGGCTGGGGGGAGTGGTTCGTCCACGGCACGGGCCACGGGGTGGGCCTGCGCATCCACGAGGCCCCGTGGATCACCCGCTCCCACGCCGACACGGTCCGCGCCGGCGACGTTTTGACGGTGGAGCCCGGCGTCTATCGTGGGGATTTCGGAGGCGTCCGCATCGAGGACCTCGTCGTGGTCACGGACGACGGATGCCGGCCGCTCACCCGAACGCCGAAGGACTCCCCATGCCTGCCATCACGACCAACGACCTGAAGAACGGCATCACCCTCGAGCTCGACAACGGCCTGTTCCAGGTCGTCGAGTTCCAGCACGTGAAGCCGGGCAAGGGCGGTGCCTTCGTGCGCACCAAGCTCCGCAACCTGAAGACCGGCAACGTGTTCGACCGCACGTTCAACGCCGGCGTCCGCGTCGAGCAGGCGATCCTCGAGAAGAAGGACATGCAGCTCCTCTACCGGGACGGCGACGACTACGTGTTCATGGACACCGAGTCCTACGAGCAGATGAACGTGGCGCCGGTCGCCCTCGGTGATGCCGCCGACTACCTGGTCGAGTCGGCGACGGCGATCATCGCCACCCACAACGGCGAGATCGTCAGCGTGGAGATCCCGGCGTCCGTCGAGCTGACGGTCACCGACACCGAGCCGGGCGTGCAGGGCGACCGGGTGTCGGGCGCTCGCAAGCCGGCCACGCTCGAGACCGGCAAGGTCGTGCAGGTCCCGCTGTTCGTCAACGTGGGTGACCGCCTGCGGGTCGACACCCGCACCGGCGAGTACATCACCCGGGTCTGAGCCCGATGTCCCGCCGTCGGCGCGACGCCGGTGACGACCGCCGCTCCGACGCCCGCGAGCGGGCGCTGACGCTGCTCTACGAAGCGGACCGCAAGGCGCTGGCCCCCCACGAGGTCCTGGCGGCCCAGATCGTCGAGCCCGACGAGCCGACCCGCACGCTGGTCGAGGGGGTCGAGGGGCGCGCCGACGAGCTCGACGGGCTCATCGCCGCCCACGCCAAGGGCTGGACGCTGGCCCGCATGCCGGTGATCGACCGCACCGTGATGCGCATCGCCACCTTCGAGCTGCTGGCCCGCCCGGAGGTGCCGACGGCCGTGGTGCTCGACGAGGCCGTCGAGCTGGCCAAGCGGTTCTCCACCGACGACTCCGGCCGGTTCGTGAACGGAGTGCTGTCGGCCATCGCCCGCCAGGTCAGAGACTGACCTGATCGCCCACCTCAGCGGTTGAGGGGGGTGCCGCAGTGGGGCGGGGTGCATCGGTGAGAATGCTCGGCGTGGCTGAGGTCACCACCAATGGCGCCGAGGAGGTGGAGGCGGGGACCGAGGCCGAGCCGCGCGGGCGCGCCGGCCGGTTCGCACACCGCCTCGGAGCGAGGATCGAGCGGGTGACACTGTGGCAGTGGGGGCTGCTCGTCCTCGTCGGGCTCTACACCTGGTACTTCACCCGGACCAGCCTGCGGATCCACCACGGCCTGGGCACCTCGAGCTACGACTTCGGTCTCTACGACCAAGGCGTGTGGCTGATGTCGCGGTTCAAGGCGCCGTTCGTCACGCTGATGGGCCGCAACCTGATGGGCGATCACACCTCGTTCATCCTGGTGTTCCTCGTCCCCTTCTACTGGCTGTTCCCAAGCGCGGGGGTGCTGTTCTTCGCCCAGTCGCTGGCCATCGCCGCCGGGGCGATCCCGGTGTTCCTCTACGCCCGGGTCCGCCTGGCCAGCGAGGCGATCGCGCTCGCCCTGGCTGGCGTGTACCTGCTGCACCCTGCGGTCGGGTGGACGAACCTGGAGAACTTCCACCCCGACTCGTTCATCGCCGTGTTCGTCGGGTTCGCCATCTACGCCGCGCTGGAACGGCGCTGGCGGATGTACGCGGTGTTCGTCGTGCTCGCCCTGCTGGTGAAGGAGGACGCCTCCCTGGTGCTGGTGCCGCTCGGGGTGTGGGTGGCGCTGCGTCGCGACCGGCGCATCGGCCTGCTCACCATCGGCGGGAGCCTGCTGTTCATGGCGTTCGCCATGTACGCGGTGATGCGCAGCCTGATCGGCGTCCCCACCCGCAACTCGTGGCGGATCCCCTTCGGCGGTCCATGGGGCACGGTGAAGGAGACGGTCGAGCGGCCGGGGAACGTGATCGAGCACTTCCGCAGCGACGGCCGCCCCTTCTACGTCTGGCAGATGACGGCGCCGTTCGCCTGGGTGTTCCTGCGCCTGCCCGACGTGGCGGCCATCAGCGCGCTGGTGCTGTTCACCAACACGCTCAGCACGTTCTGGTACCAGTACCACCTGCAGTACCACTACTCACTGGTGGCAGTGCCGGCGCTCGCGCTCGGCACGGTGTGGGCGCTCGGGGTGGTGCGAGAGCGGTGGCGGCCGCTGTGCCTGGCCGCCATCGGGGTCATGGCCATCTGGACCGCGTTCTTGTGGGGGCCCCTGCCGTGGGCTCGCACGCCGCCCTACTACTGGCCGCCCGACCATCCGGTGGCCGGGGCCGCGCGCGAGATCGTCGACGAGGTGCCCGAGGGCGCCGTGGTGTCGGCGTACCACAGCATCAGTGCTCACCTGGCACGCCGGGAGCAGATCTACCAGTTCCCGACGCCGTTCCGCACGGTGCTCTACGGGCCGGACACCTCGCTCGAGGGCACCCGCCTGCCGGTCGCCGACGAGGTGGAGTACGTGGTGCTGCCGGTGAACCGCGAACCGGACGTGGAGACGGCCTGGGTGACGGTGGCCGACGAGTTCGAGCTGGCCGCAGCCAACGAGTGGTGGGAGCTGTACCGGCGGCGTTGATCCGGTGCTAGGTTGCGCCCGACCGTCAAACGGGTCCTGTGAGGCCCGAACGGAGGAGACATGACGACGTGCCCGAGCACGAGCTGAACGACCACGCGCCCCCGACCGGGGGCGTTTTCTCTGTCCCGACCTTCACCGTCAAGGCCGAGGTGCTCGGCGCCGACGACGTGCGCCGGGCCGTCACCCGCATGGCCCACGAGATCGTCGAGCGCAACCGGGGCCTCGAGGGCGTGGTGCTGGTGGGTCTGCAGCGGGGCGGCGTGTGGCTGGCCCGGCTGCTGGGCGAGACGATCTCGCGCATCGAGCCGGGACGGACCGTGCCAGTGGGCACGCTCGACGTCTCGCTGCACCGCGACGACATCGGGCTGCGACCGGTCACTCCGGGCTCGGTCACCGACATCCCCGTCGACCTCGGGGGCGCCGTGGTGGTGCTGGTCGACGACGTGCTGTTCACCGGGCGCACCGTGCGGGCCGCGCTCGATGCGCTGCACGAGTACGGACGTCCCCGAGCCGTGCAGCTGGCGGTGCTGGTGGACCGCGGTCACCGCGAGCTGCCGATCCGCCCGGACTACGTGGGCAAGAACCTGCCGACCAGCCTCGACGAGGACGTGCGAGCCACTGGCGAGGGCGTGGCGATCGGGACGGTGTCGCCGTGAGGCACCTGCGCTCCATCGAGGAGCTGGGTGCGGACGGTGTCCGTCGCCTGCTCGACCTGACCGACCACATGGCCGAGGTCGCCCGCCGTCCGGTCCCGAAGGTGCCGGCGCTGCGGGGCCGCACGGTGGTGAGCCTGTTCTTCGAGGACTCCACCCGCACCCGGCTCAGCTTCGAGACCGCGGCCAAGCGGCTGTCGGCCGACACGATGACGTTCAGCGTGGCCAGCAGCAGCGTCAACAAGGGCGAGAGCCTGCGCGACACGGTCGAGACGATCGCCGCCATGGGTGTGGACGCGTTCGTGGTGCGCCACAAGTCATCCGGAGTGCCCTGGCAGGTATCGCAGTGGACGGCGGCCAGCGTGGTCAACGCCGGCGACGGCTGGCACCAGCATCCCACGCAGGCACTGCTCGACTGCTACACGATCCGCGTCGCGCTCGACCGGCGTGACGGCTTCGACGGCCTGCACGTGGCGATCGTCGGCGACGTGAAGCACAGCCGGGTGGCTCGCAGCGACGTCACGGCGCTGTCGATGCTGGGTGCCCGGGTCACGCTGGTGGCCCCGCCGACGCTGCTGCCACCGTCGCTCGAGGGCTGGCCGGTGGAGGTGAGCCACGATCTGGATGCCGTGATCGGTGACGTCGATGTGCTGTACCTGCTGCGGATGCAGCGAGAGCGGATGCACGAGGCGCTGGTGCCGAACCTGCGCGAGTACACCGAGCGCTTCGGGCTGACGCCGGCGCGGGCGGCACGGCTGGGCGAGGACACCCTGGTGATGCATCCGGGCCCGATGAACCGGGGGGTGGAGATGGCCGTGGACCCGTCGGAGCTGGCCGGCGCCGTCATCACCCAGCAGGTGGCGAACGGGGTGGCGGTGCGCATGGCGGTGCTGTTCGACCTGCTCGGGAGTGGGAGCGAGCGGAGCGAGCTGGCCCGAGCGGCCGAGAGCGGGATCGGAGCGGACGCATGAGCACGCTGGTCATCAAGGGTGGCACGATCGTCGACGGGCGGGGCGGGGAGCGTCGCGCCGACGTGGCGATCGAGGCCGGGACGATCCGCGAGGTCGGTGACGGGCTGCGCGGCGAGGTCGTGCTCGACGCGTCCGGCTGCGTCGTGAGCCCCGGCTTCGTCGACCTCCACGTGCACCTGCGGGAGCCCGGCCGCGAGGAGGCCGAGACCATCGAGACCGGCAGCCGGGCAGCGGCCCGGGGTGGGTTCACCGCCGTCGTCGCGATGCCCAACACCGACCCGGCCCAGGACAGCGTGGCCGTGGTCGACTTCGTGCGGTCCCAGGGCGAGCGGGCCGGGCTGTGCGAGGTGCTGCCGTCGGGGTGCATCACGGTGGGCCGGGCCGGTCAGGTGCTGGCCCCGTTCGCCGAGCTGGCCGGTGCTGGCGTGCGGATCTTCACCGACGACGGCAATGGGGTGCAGGACCCCCTGCTGATGCGCCGGGCGCTGGAGTACGCCAAGCCGCTCGGGATCGTCCTCGCCCAGCACTGTGAGGTCGCCCGGCTCACCGAGGGCGCCGTGATGCACGAGGGGTCGTGCTGCTCGCGCCTGGGCGTGCCGGGCTGGCCGGCCATCGCCGAGGAGCTGATGGTGCACCGCGACATCGAGCTGTGCCGGCTGACCGGAGCGCCGATCCACCTGCTCCACCTGTCCACCGCCCGCAGCGTGGAGCTGGTGCGGGCGGCCAAGGCGGACGGTCTCCCGGTGACGGCCGAGGCCACGCCGCACCACTTCACGCTCACCGACGAGGCCCTGGCCGGGTTCGACCCCGTGTTCAAGGTGAACCCGCCGCTGCGCACCCCGGCGGACATCGCGGCGCTGAAGCAAGGGCTGGCCGACGGCACCATCGACGCCATCGCCACCGACCACGCCCCCCATGCGCCCGAGACGAAGGAGCAGCCCCTCGACCAGGCGCCCCCGGGGATGCTGGGGTTGGAGACGGCGCTCGGGCTGACGCTCAGCGAGCTCGACCTGTCGCTCGACCAGGTCGTCGGGCTGCTCAGCTCCCGGCCGGCGGCGATCGCCGGGGTGGCCGACCGCCACGGGGGGCCGGTCGAGCCGGGACGGGCGGCGAACCTGACGGTGTTCGACCCCGACCTCACCTGGACGGTCGTGCCCGCGCACCTGGCGAGCCGCAGCCGCAACACGCCCTACGCCGGCCGCTCGCTGCGGGGCAAGGTGCGCCACACCGTCCTTCGGGGGAGCACGGTGGTGGTCGACGGCGAGGCGGTACGATGAATCCTCATGCATCATGGTGGATGAACATGCAGCGACGCGCGAGGATGGGCTCATGACGGTTCGTGAGGCGGCGCTGGTGCTGGCCGACGGCAGCGTGTTCGAGGGCGAGGCCCTCGGCGCGGACCCGCCGGGCGGGATCGCCGCCGGCGAGGTGGTGTTCAACACCGCGCTCACCGGCTACCAGGAGGTGATCACCGACCCCAGCTATGCCGGGCAGATCATCACCTTCACCTACCCCCACATCGGCAACTACGGCGTCACCCCGGCCGACGACGAGTCGCGCCGCCCCTTCGCCCGCGGCGTGATCGTGCGCGACCTCGCCCGCCGGCGCAGCAGCTGGCGTGCCGAGGGCGACCTCGACGCCATGCTGGCGCGCTTCGGTGTGGCGGGCATCGGCGGCATCGACACCCGCCGGCTCACCCGGGTGCTGCGCGACACCGGGGCCATGCCGGGTGCGTTCGGGACGGCGTCCGAGACGGCGCTGCGGGTGGCGGCGGCCGCCGAGGCGGGCACGGGCGGCGTCGACCTGGTGGCCGAGGTCACCACCGACGAGCCGTACACCGTGGGCAGCGGACGGTTCCGGGTGGTCGCCTACGACTTCGGCATCAAGCACACCATCTTGCGCTGCCTGGGCGAGCTCGCCACGGTCGAGGTCGTGCCCGCCTCCACCCCGGCGGCCGACGTGCTCGCTCGCTCACCGGACGGCGTGTTCCTGTCGAACGGACCGGGCGACCCGGAGATGGTGGCCGGGGCCCCGCAGGCGATCGCCGAGATCGTCGGCTCGGGGGTGCCGCTGTTCGGCATCTGCCTGGGCCACCAGCTGCTCTGCCTGGCCCTCGGCGGGCGGACCTACAAGCTGCCGTTCGGCCACCACGGCGCCAACCACCCGGTGCGCGACCTGGCCACCGGCCAGGTGGAGATCACCAGTCAGAACCACAACTTCTGCGTCGACGCCGACTCGCTGGCCGGCGTCGTCGAGGCGACGCACGTCAACTTGAACGACGGCACCAACGAGGGGATGCGGGTGCTCGGCGCCCGGGCGTTCAGCGTGCAGCACCACCCCGAGGCCGGCCCGGGACCCCACGACAGCCGCTACCTGTTCGCCCGCTTCGAGGAGCTGATGGCCGCAGCGCCGGGGAGGGCCCGCTGATGCCGGCCCGGACCGACCTCGAATCGATCCTGATCATCGGCAGCGGCCCGATCGTGATCGGCCAGGCCTGCGAGTTCGACTACTCCGGCACGCAGGCCTGCCGGGTGCTGCGGGGCGAGGGCTACCGGGTGGTGCTGGCCAACTCGAACCCGGCCACGATCATGACCGACCCGGACTTCGCCGACCGCACCTACATCGAGCCGCTGACGCCATCGGTGCTCGCCCGCATCATCGAGCGTGAACGCCCTGACGCCGTGCTGCCGACGCTCGGCGGTCAGACCGGGCTGAACCTGGCGATGGCGCTGTTCGAGCAGGGCCTCGTGGGCGTGGCCGGCACGCCGGAGCTCATCGGGGCGAACGCCGAGGCGATCGCCACCGCGGAGGATCGTGAGCGGTTCAAGGCGGCGATGCTGGAGATCGGCCTCGACGTGCCGGCCAGCGGCACCGCCCACACCGTCGACGAGGCGATGGCCGTGGCCGAGCGGGTCGGGCTCCCGGTCATCATCCGCCCCGCGTACATCCTGGGTGGCCGGGGCACCGGCATCGCCCACACCCTCGACGAGCTGCGCACGCTCGCCGCGAACGGCTTGGCCGTCAGCCCGATCAGCGAGATCCTCATCGAGCGCTCGATCGTCGGCTGGAAGGAGTACGAGCTCGAGGTGATGCGCGACCGGGCGGACAGCTGCGTGATCATCTGCTCGATCGAGAACCTCGACCCGATGGGGGTGCACACCGGCGACTCCATCACCGTGGCGCCGGCGCAGACGCTGTCCGATGTGGAGTACCAGCGGATGCGCAACGCCGCCTTCGCCTGCATCCGCAGGGTCGGCGTGGAGACCGGGGGCAGCAACGTGCAGTTCGCGCTCGACCCGGCCACTGGCGATCAGGTGATCATCGAGATGAACCCGCGTGTGTCGCGCAGCTCGGCGCTGGCTTCGAAGGCGACCGGGTTCCCGATCGCCAAGATCGCCGCCAAGCTCGCCGTCGGCTACACGCTCGACGAGATCCCCAACGACATCACGAGGAAGACCCCGGCGAGCTTCGAGCCGAGCATCGACTACGTGGTCACGAAGATCCCTCGCTGGGCGTTCGAGAAGCTGCCCGGCACCTCAGGGGTCCTCGGCACACAGATGCAGTCGGTCGGCGAGGCGATGTCGATCGGACGCACCTTCCCGGAGAGCCTGCAGAAGGGGCTGCGGTCGCTGGAGCAGGGCCGGGCGGGGCTGAACTGCGACCCCGCCGAGGCGCAGTACCGCGAGCTCGCCGACGACGCGCTGCTGGCGGCGGTGGCCGTCCCGACACCGGAGCGGATCTTCCAGGTGGCCGAGCTGCTGCGCCGCGGCGTGGCCCCGGAGGTGGTGCACGACGTGACCCGGATCGACCCGTGGTTCGTGGACCAGATGCTGCTGATCGTCGAGGAGCGCCACGTGCTCGCCGAGGAGACGGCGGCGACGCTGACGTCGGCTGGGTGGCGGCGGGCCAAGCGGCTCGGGTTCTCCGACGCCCAGCTGGCGTACCTCTGGGGGCTCGACGAGGGGGAGGTGCGCGAGGCGCGCGAGGCGGCGGGTGTGCGGCCGGTGTTCAAGACCGTCGACACCTGCGCGGCCGAGTTCGCCGCCGAGACGCCGTACCACTACAGCACCTACGAGGACGAGACCGAGGTGCGAGCGTCCGACCGGCCGCGGGTGGTGATCCTGGGCTCGGGGCCCAACCGGATCGGGCAGGGCATCGAGTTCGACTACTGCTGCGTGCACGCCAGCTTCGCGCTGCGTGAGGCGGGCTACGAGACGGTGATGGTGAACTGCAACCCCGAGACGGTCTCCACCGACTACGACACCAGCGACCGGCTCTACTTCGAGCCGCTCACGGCCGAGGACGTGGCGAGCGTGATCGCGGCCGAGACCGCGGCCGCCGGTGGGGTGGCGCCGAAGGTGGTGGTGTCGCTCGGCGGGCAGACGCCGTTGAAGCTGGCCGGCCAGCTGTCCCAGGATCTGATCGCCGGGACATCGCCCGCTTCGATCGACCTGGCCGAGGATCGCGAGAAGTGGAGCGCGCTGTGCGCCGAGCTGCAGATCCCCCAGCCGCCCGGCGGCACGGCGGTGACCCTCGACGAAGCGCTGGCGGTGGCCGACCGGGTGGGGTTCCCGGTGCTGGTGCGGCCCAGCTACGTCCTCGGCGGCCGGGCGATGCAGATCGTCCACGACCGCGACCATCTCAGCCGGGCGATGGCCGAGCTCAGCGGCTTCGGCAGCCTCGGGCGTGAGGGCGGGCTGTCGGCCCAACGGCCGGTGCTCATCGACCGGTTCCTGGAGGACGCCACCGAGGTCGACGTCGACGCCATCCGCGACCACACCGGCGAGGTGCTCATCGGGGGCGTGATGGAGCACGTGGAGGAGGCCGGTGTCCACAGCGGGGACAGCGCCTGTGCCATCCCACCCCAGACGCTGCCGTCGTGGGTGGTGGAGGTCATCTCCGCCTACACCACCGCGATCGCCGACGCGCTCGACGTGCGCGGGCTGCTGAACGTGCAGTACGCCGTCGCCGGCACCACCGTGTACGTGATCGAGGCCAACCCCCGGGCCAGCCGCACCGTGCCGTTCGTGGCCAAGGCCACCGGGGTGCCGCTCGCGAAGGTCGCCAGCCGGGTGATGCTCGGGGCGACCCTGGCCGAGCTGCGGGCCGAGGGGCTGCTCGTGCAGCCCGTCGACGGCGACCACGTCGCCGTCAAGGAGGCGGTGCTGCCGTTCAACCGGTTCCCGGAGGTCGACACCGCGCTCGGCCCGGAGATGCGCTCGACCGGCGAGGTCATGGGGATCGACGCCACGTTCGGCAAGGCGTTCTTCAAGGCCGAGACAGCGGCGGGGACGACGCTGCCCACGGGCGGTACCGTGTTCTTGTCGCTGGCCGACCGGGACAAGCCGGCCGGGCTGGTGGTGG
Source organism: uncultured Ilumatobacteraceae bacterium (assembly GCA_964556225.1). GTDB lineage: Bacteria > Actinomycetota > Acidimicrobiia > Acidimicrobiales > Ilumatobacteraceae > CAZKVJ01. The sequence continues at coordinate 28,581 of CAZKVJ010000014.1, read as the reverse complement.
CCAAGCGCCTGCGCGAGCTGGGGCTGAAGATCGCCGCCACCAGGGGCACGGCGGCCCACCTGGGCCGGTTCGGGATCGACGTCGACCACGTGCTCGGCAAGGTCTCCGAGGGCGATCCCGACAACGCGCTCGAGCTGATCGAGCGAGGGGAGATCAGCTTCGTGGTCAACACGCCGCGCGGGAGCGGGTCGCGCAGCGATGGCGAGCACATCCGCAAGGCCGCCAACACCCATCGGGTGTCGTGCGTCACCACGGTCGAGGCGGCGCTGGCCGCGGTGCAGGGGATGGCCGAGCAGGTGCACCACACGCTCGACGTCCGCTCGCTGCAGGAGTACCACGCCCGGTGACGGACCTGTCCACGGCCGTCGGGTCGGTGGTGCTGCGGGCGCCGATCCTCACGGCGTCGGGCACGGCCGGTCACGGCGCGGAGCTGGCGGCCTACGGCGACCTGGCCGAGCTGGGCGCCGTGGTCGTGAAGTCGCTGTCGGCCGACCCCTGGCCGGGAAATCCCGCCCCGCGACTGCACCCGACGCCGCTCGGCATGCTCAACGCCGTGGGCCTCCAGGGTCCCGGCGTGGCGGCCTGGCTCGCCCACGACCTGCCGGCGCTGGAGGCGACCGGGGCGCGAGTGGTGGTGTCGATCTGGGGCCGCACGGTGGCGGAGTACGCGGCGGCGGCAGCAGCGCTGGCGGCGGCGCCGGCCTGCGTGGTGGCGGTGGAGGTGAACCTGTCGTGCCCGAACCTGGAGGGGCGGCGGGGGATCTTCGCCCACGACCCCGACCTGAGCGCCGAGGTGCTGCGGGCGACGGCAGCGTGTGGGCGTCCGCGCTGGGCGAAGCTCAGCCCGAACACGGACCGCATCGTCGAGGTGGCGGCGGCTGTCAGCGGCGCCGGGGCGGAGGCGCTCACCCTGGTCAACACCCTGCTCGGCATGGCCATCGACACCGAGACCGGCCGGACCGTGCTCGGCGCCGGGGGTGGCGGCCTCTCCGGGCGGGCGATCCACCCCGTCGCGGTCCGGGCCGTCCACGACGTCCACGCCGCCCTGCCCGAGGTGCCGATCGTGGGGGTCGGTGGCGTGGCCAGCGGGCGGGACGCTGTCGAGCTGATGCTGGCGGGGGCGTCGGCGGTGCAGGTCGGCACGGCCACCTTCGCCGACCCGCGGGCGCCCTGGCACATCCAGGACCAGGTCGAACGCTGGCTCACGGACCATCGGGTCGGCCATCCCAGCGACATCGTCGGCGCCGCCCACCGCGGCGGGCTCCCCTGACGTGCGGGGTGGAAGCGGCGGGTGTCCGCGCTCGGGGCGGCGGGCGCCACTACGCTGACGGCATGGCTACACCTCCGCAGCTCAGCCCGGAACAGCGTGCCGCCGCACTCGAGAAGGCAGCTGCCGCCCGCGCGGCACGCGCCCAGTTCAAGGAGCGTCTCAAGCTCGGCTCGGTCTCCCTCCCCGAGGCCCTCGACATGGCCGACACCGACTCCACCGTCGGCAAGCTCAAGGTCGTCTCGCTGCTCGAGTCCCTGCCCGGCGTCGGCAAGGTCAAGGCCCGCAAGATCATGGAGGAGGTCGGCATCGCCGAGAACCGCCGTGTGCAGGGTCTGGGCGCCCAGCAGCGCCAGGCGCTGCTCGAGCACTTCGCCAGCTGAACCACCGTGCCCCTGGTGATCGTCGTCTCCGGCCCCGGAGGGGTCGGGAAGGGCACGATCGTGAGTGCGCTCGTCGAGCGCGATCCGGGGCTGTGGCTCAGCCGCTCCTGGACGACGCGGCGCCAGCGTCCCGGCGAGGCCGACTCGGCCTACGTCTTCGTGACCCGCCAGCAGTTCGAGGACCGGCGGGCCGCCGGCGGGTTCCTCGAGTGGACCGAGTTCCTTGGCAACTACTACGGCACGCCGACGCCGAACCCCGAGCCCGGGCGAGACGTGGTGCTCGAGATCGAGGTAGACGGCGCCCAGCAGGTGAAGGCTCGCCAGCCCGACGCCCTGCTCATCTTCGTGCTCCCACCGTCACGCGACGAGCAGCAGCGCCGGCTCCAGGGCCGGGGCGACCCCGACGACAAGGTCGCCGAGCGGCTCCGCAAGGCCGAGGACGAGGAGCCCATCGGCAAGGCGATGGCCGACTACGTCGTGGTGAACGACGACCTCGAGTCCACCATCCAAGAGATGCTGCGCATCATCCGGTCGGAGCGAGCCGCTCGGGCCTGAGGCCCGCTCGATCGGCGTCGAACGCGGCGAGTCCGGGGTGGGCAGGTAGACTCTCCCGGCTGTCCACAGGAGGATCCGACGCATGCCGCGTGCCCACGACTCGATGATCCACCCCCCGATCGAGGAGCTCCTCGACCGGGTCGACTCGAAGTTCGGCCTCGTCACGCTCGCCGCCAAGCGCGCTCGCCAGATCAACGCCTACTTCAGCCACCTCGGTGAGGGCCTCGGTCAGATGGTGCCGCCGCAGGTGTCGTCCGTCGCGCGCAAGCCCCTGTCGATCAGCTTCGAGGAGATCGCCGCCGACAAGATCGAAGCGGCGCCCATCGCCGAGGAGGTCCCCGCCGAGGACGAGCTCGCCGAGGTGGAGGACGCCGGCGTCTGACGACGCCGGACGGCGCCCGGAGCGAGTACGGACGATGAGCGGAGTGTCGGGCGCCCGCATCGTGCTCGGGGTCACCGGGGGGATCGCCGCCTACAAGGCGGTCGAGGTGTGCCGCCGCCTCGTCGACGCTGGCGCCCACGTGGTGCCGGTCATGACCAAGGGGGCGGAGCGCTTCTTGGGCCGTACGACGCTCGACGCGCTGGCCAGCGAGCGGGTGCGCACGAGCTTGTGGGACGAGGCCGAGCCCATCCCGCACACCCAGCTCGGCCAGCGCGCCGACCTGGTGCTGGTCGCGCCGGCCACGGCCCGCCTCCTCGGCGCCTACGCCGCCGGGCTGTCGACGGACCTGCTGACCAACACGCTGCTCGCCACCCGGGCCCCGGTCGTGGTGTGCCCGGCGATGCACACCGAGATGTGGGAGCACCCGGCCGTGCAGGACAACGTGGCCACGCTGCGCCGGCGCGGGGTCCACGTGGTCGAGCCCGAGTCCGGCCGGCTGGCCGGGGGCGACGTCGGCGCCGGCCGCTTGGCCGCGCCGGAGCGGATCGTGGCCGAGGTCGAGCGGGTGCTCGGCCCGCGTGACCTGCAGGGCCGTACTGTGCTGGTCACCGCTGGTGGCACCCGCGAGCCCATCGACGCAGTGCGGGTGATCGCCAACCGGTCGTCGGGCAAGCAGGGCTACGCCGTCGCCGCCGAGGCCGCCGCCAGGGGGGCGAGCGTGGTGCTCGTGTCCACCGTCGGGCTGCCCCCACCCCACGGTGCCGTCGTGGTTCCGGTCGAGACCGCCGAGCAGATGCGTGCCGCTGTCGACGAGCACGCCGCGACGGCCGACATCGTGGTGATGGCCGCAGCGGTGGCCGACTTCCGGCCCGTGAGCGCGCCGGCCCGGAAGCTGAAGAAGGACGACGGCCCGCCGGAGATCGTCCTCGAGCCGACGCCGGACATCCTGGCCGGGCTCGGCGAGCGCAAGCGCCCCGGTCAGGTGCTGGTGGGCTTCGCCGCCGAGACCGACGACGTGGTCGCGAACGCGTCGTCCAAGCTGGCCCGCAAGCGCCTCGACCTCATCGTCGCCAACGACGTCGCCGCCCCGGGCGTCGGCTTCGCCCACGACACGAATGCCGTCACGCTGATCACCGCCGACGGCGCCCACCGCAGCGTGCCGCTCACCGACAAGCGCTCCGTCGCCCGCGCCGTGCTCGACACGGTCGTCGAGCTGGCGTCCCGTCCGAGCGACGGCACGTGAGCGGCGGTACCAACGCCGGGCACCCCGGCGTGCCATCCTGAACACCCACCCATGCCCCAGGAGTCAAGACCCGTGAGCCGCTGGACCTTCACCTCCGAGAGCGTCACCGAGGGCCATCCCGACAAGATGGCCGATCAGGTGTCCGACGCCGTCCTCGATGCCATCCTCTCCGAGGACCCGTCGGGGCGCGTCGCGTGTGAGACGCTCGTGACCACCGGGTTGTGCGTCGTGGCCGGTGAGATCACCACCACGGCCTACGTCGACATCCCCAAGATCGCGCGAGGCGTCATCAAGAGCATCGGCTACGACAACGCGCTCTACGGCTTCGACGGCAACACCTGCGGGGTCATCACGGCCATCGACGAGCAGAGCCCGCACATCTCCCAAGGGGTCGACGCCAGCGAGGAGGTCCGCACCGGCAAGAGCGACGAGGACGCGCTGAACCTGCAGGGTGCCGGCGACCAAGGGATGATGTTCGGCTACGCCTGCGACGAGACACCGGACCTGATGCCGCTGCCGATCTGGCTGGCCCACCGCTTGGCCGAGCGCCTGTCCGAGGTCCGCAAGGCCGGGATCCTCCCGTACCTGCGCCCGGACGGGAAGACCCAGGTGGTGGTCGAGTACGAGGACGGTCGCCCGATCCGCCTGGCCAACGTGCTCATCTCCACCCAGCACGCCGAGGGGATCGACCGCGACACGATCATCAAGCCGGACCTCATCGAGCAGGTGATCCGTCCGACGGTGCTCGAGGAGTTCGCCGACGACGACTACACGGTGTACGTGAACCCGACGGGGATGTTCGTGCTCGGCGGCCCGCACGCCGACACGGGGCTGACGGGTCGCAAGATCATCGTCGACACCTATGGCGGCATGGGCCGTCACGGCGGCGGGGCGTTCTCGGGGAAGGACCCGTCCAAGGTCGACCGCTCGGCGGCGTACGCCGCCCGCTGGGTCGCCAAGCACGTCGTCGCCAGCGGTGCCGCCCGGCGCTGCGAGGTGCAGGTGGCATACGCCATCGGCATGGCCCAGCCGGTGTCGATCCTGGTCGACACGTTCGGCACGGGGGTCGTCGACCACGAGCGCATCGAGCGGGCCGTGCGCGAGGTGTTCGACCTGCGCCCCGCTGCCATCGTGCGCGACCTCGACCTGAAGCGGCCCATCTACCGCTCGACGGCGGCCTACGGCCACTTCGGCCGTGCCCGACCGGAGTTCACGTGGGAGCACACGAGCCGCCTCGACGACTTCACGGCGGCGGTGGGGCTGGCCTGACCCGGCCGTCCGGCAGGGTCCCATGCGGCCGCCCGCTCCCGCCCTGGTGGTGGCACGGGTGGTCCCCGACGTCACCGGGCTCGACAAGTCGTTCGACTACCTGGTCCCGCCGCCGCTCGCCGCCGACGTCGGCGCTGGTGCGATCGTGCGGGTCCCGCTGCACGGGCGGCGGGTGCGGGGATGGGTGCGAAGCGTCGGGCCCCCCGACCCCGGCGTCCCGATCGAGCGCTTGCTGGCACTTGCGAAGGTGGTCGGGCGTGGGCCGACGGTGGAGACGGTCGAGCTGGCCGAGTGGGCGGCCCGGCGGTGGGCGGGGCGGCTTCGGGCGCTGCTCGTCACCGCCTCGCCGCCGACGGTCGTGGCGACGCTGCCGGCCCCGGACCGCAGCACGGTGCCGGTTCCGGGACCACACCCGGCCGACGCGCTGGCCCTCCTCGGCACCGGTGGCGGGGTGCTGCGGCGCGGACCATCGGAGGATCCGCTCCCGGTCGTCCTGGCCGCCTGCACGTTGGGGCCGGTGCTCGTGGTCGTGCCCTCGGTCGCGGCGGCAGGGATGCTGGGCGCTCGGTTGCGCCGGGCCGGGCGGACCGTCGCCACCCTGCCCGACGGTTGGGCCGCGGCGGCCGGCGGCGTCGACGTGGTCATCGGTGCGCGGGCTGCGGTGTGGGGGCCCGTCGCCGGGCTCGCCGGCGTGGTGGTGATCGACGAGCACGACGAGGCGTTGCAGGAGGAGCGAACCCCCACCTGGCACGCCCGCGACGTGGCGATCGAGCGGGCCCGCCGAGCAGGGGTGCCGTGTCTGCTGGTGTCGCCGGTCCCGAGCCTGGCCGCCCTCGCCTGGGCCGGCGACCGGATGCGGGTGCCGGCTCGGGTCGACGAGCGCGCGTCGTGGCCGGTGCTCGAGGTCGTCGACCGCACTCGGGAGGAGCCGTGGCAGCGTTCGCTCGTCACACCGGCGCTGGTGCGCCACCTTCGTGACCGCAGCAAGCGGGTGGTCTGCGTGCTGAACACCACTGGTCGGGCCCGGCTGCTGGCGTGCCGGTCGTGCCGGGCGCTGCAGCGCTGCGAACGCTGTGACGCAGCCGTGCATCAAGACGACGTGGGGTCGATGTGCTGCTCGCGCTGCGGCCTGGTGCGCCCACCGGTGTGCCAGGCGTGCGGTGCCTCGGCCTTCGCCACGCTGCGCCCGGGTGTGACGCGCCTGCGGGAGGAGCTGGAGGCGGCCGCAAACCGGCCCGTGGCCGCGGTCACCGGGGCGTCGGACGACGTGGTGCCGGATGTCGATGTGCTCGTCGGGACGGAGGCCGTGCTGCACCGGGTGCGAGACGTGGACGTGGTGGCGTTCCTGGACCTCGACGCCGAGCTCCTGGCCCCTCGATACCGCGCTGCCGAGCTGTCGGTGGCGTTGCTCGCGCGCGCCGCGCGGCTGGTGGGGCCGCGTGCTCACGGGGGGCGGCTCCTGGTGCAGACCCACCTGCCCCGCCACGAGGTCATCGACGCCGTGCTGCACGCCGACCCCGGGCGCCTCGCCCGAACCGAGCTCGAGCGACGCCGGGCGCTGGGCTTCCCGCCGGCGCGGGCGCTGGCCGTGGTGTCGGGGACCGGGGCCGACGCGTTCGCCGCCGAGCTGCGGGCCGCCCCGGCGCTCCAGGTGAGCGGCCCGGCCGACGGCCGCTGGCTGGTGCGCGCCGGCGGCTGGGACGAGCTCGGGGCGGCGATCTCAGGGGCCCGCCGTCCCAAGGGCTCGCGCCTGCGCATCGAGGTCGACCCCCCACGCCTTTGAGGGTTTGGTCGATTTGCCAGTTGTTTAGCCGGCACATAGTCCCAACCCGGAGGTGGGGGGGTGGGGTGGGGGATGGGGGAGCCCAGGGGGGAAGCGCGGCGCGCCACCGGCCCGGGGTGGTCGGCCAGCCAGCGAGCCAGCGAGTCGGCGCCGAGGTGCCGCTGCACGACCAGCCACGCCTCACCGTGGGGCTCGAGCCGGCCGAGCCAGTGGGCCAGCAGGTCGTGAAGGGCGGCCTTGCCGATCCGGATGGGCGGGTTCGACCAGATCGCATCGAAGCGCACCGTCGGCGGCACGCGGTCCGGTGACGTGGCCCGCACGTTCGTCAGGCCGAGCTCGGCGGCGTTCGACCGGCACCGCTCGACCGCTCGCTCGTTGACGTCGACGGCCCAGACGGTGGCCCCCGGCGAGCGGCGGGCGAGCGTGAGCGCGATCGGGCCCGCCCCGCAGCCCAGGTCGAGCAGGTTGCCCGTCGCCGGCGGTGGCGGGGCCTTCAGCAGCAGCAGCTTCGTGCCGGCGTCGACCGCGCCATGGCTGAACGTGCCCCGATCGGTGGTGAAGCGGATGGTCGCGTCGGCCAGCGCGAGCGTCACCTGCCGGGGCGCGCTCGGGACCGTGGGCCGCTGGTCGAAGTAGTGGCCCTCGTCGCCTGCCACGGACGCATCATCCCAGCCCACGGGTAGCCTTGGGCGACATGGCCTACGAGATCCGCACCTACGGCGACCCGGTGCTGAAGTCCGCTGCCGCAGCGGTCACCGACATCGACGCCAAGGTGGCGCGACTCGTCGACGGCATGTTCGACGCGCTCTATCGCTGCGACAACGGCCTCGGGCTGGCGGCACCGCAGGTCGGCGTGCAGAAGCAGATCTTCGTGTGGGAGGTCGACGACGTCCCGATGACCATCATCAACCCCGAGATCGTCGAGAGCCGCGGCGAGTGGGTGTACGACGAGGGCTGCCTGTCGATCCCTGGGCTGTACGTCGAGATCGTCCGCCCGAAAGAGGTGCTCATGAAGGGCTGGACCCTCGACGGCGACGAGGTCGAGATCGAGGCCGACGAGATCATGGCCCGGCTGTTCCAGCACGAGATCGACCACCTCCACGGGGTGCTGATGTTCGACCGGATGACGCCCGAGCAGCGCGCCGAGGCGCTCGCCGAGTACCGGCGGCTGCAGGACGGTGCCGCCGCCGCGCCGAGGCGGCGACTGCGCCTCACGTGAGCGAGCTGGCGCCGGTGCCGTCGGGGCGCCCCCGGCGCCTCGTGTACCTGGGCACGCCGGCGATGGCCGTGCCGCCCCTCGAGGCACTGCTCGCGGCCGGCTTCGAGGTCGCGCTCGTGGTGACCCGGGCCGACAAGCGCCGTGGTCGGGGGAGCGAGCTGGCGCCGAGTCCGGTGAAGGCGGCGGCGCTCGCGGCGGGTCTGGCCGTGTCAAACCGTGTCGACGACGTGGTCGATGCCGGCGCCGACCTGGGGGTGGTCGTGGCGTTCGGGCAGCTCATCCGCCGGCCGGTGCTCGAACGGGTCGCCATGGTGAACCTGCACTTCTCGCTCCTGCCGAGGTGGCGGGGGGCGGCGCCGGTCGAGCGGGCGCTGCTGGCCGGCGACGAGCGCACCGGCGTGTGCCTGATGCGCCTCGAGGAGGGTCTCGACACCGGGCCGGTGTTCGCCCGGCGCGAGGTCCCGATCGGGCCGGCGGCCACGGCCGACGAGCTGCGGCGAACGCTGGTCGAGGTCGGCACCGAGCTGCTGGTCAGCGAGCTCAGCGCCGGCCTCGGCCCGCCCGTGGCGCAGACCGGCGAGGCGACGTACGCCGCCAAGGTCGACCCGTCGGAGCTGCGCCTCGACTGGGCGCGGCCCGCCGTCGAGCTCGACCGCCTGGTGCGCCTCGGCGGCGCGTGGACCATGTTCCGGGGCCGGCGCTTGAAGGTGCTGTCGGCGTCACCAGACCCGGCGGGGCCGGCGGTGGGAACGCTGGCCGGCGACGTGGTGGGCACCGGGCACGGTGGGTTGCGCCTCGTCACCGTCCAGCCGGAGGGAAAGGGCCCGATGGCCTTCGCGGCCTGGCGCAACGGGGCCCGGCCGGACCCGGGCGAGCGCCTCGGTGGCTGAGTCGGCGCGGTCGCTGGCGTACCGCACGCTGCGCAGGATCGAGGGCGAGGGCGCCTACGCCAACCTGGCCCTGCGGGCCGAGCTGGACCGGGCTCGCTTGTCTCGGGCGGACGCCGCCTTCGCCACCGACCTCGTGTACGGCACTACGCGGATGCGCCGGGCCTGTGACGCCCTGGTCGACCGGTTCGTCGTGCGCGAGCCCGAGCCGGCGGTGCGCACGCTCCTGCGGCTCGGCGCGTACCAGCTGGAGTGGGCCGGCGTGGCCCCGCACGCGGCGGTCGGCGAGACGGTAGCGCTGGCACCGGCCCGGGCCCGGGGCTTCGTGAACGCCGTGTTGCGTCGGGTTGCCACGACGCCGATGACCTGGCCCGATGACGCCACCCGGCTCAGCTACCCGGACTGGATCGTCCAGTGGCTCGGTGCCGATCTGGGGGCGGCCGATGCGCTGGGCGCGCTGGCGGCCATGGACGAGGCGCCGACGGTCACCGAGCGCGCCGACGGGTACGTGCAGGACCTGGCCAGCCAGTGGGTGGCCGGCGCCGTTGACGCGCAGCCGGGGGAGCGGGTGCTCGACCTCTGCGCCGGCCCGGGCGGCAAGGCCACGGCGCTCGCCGCCACCGGCGCGCTCGTGATCGGCGCCGACCTCAGCCCGGCCCGGGCGGGGTTGGTGGCCGCGAACGCCGCCCGGCTCGGCCAGCAGCTGCCGGTCGTCACCGCCGACGGCACGGCGCCACCGTTCACCGCCGGCTCGTTCGACCGGGTGCTGGTCGACGCTCCGTGCAGCGGGCTGGGCACGCTGCGACGCCGGGCCGACCTACGCTGGCGGGTGACGCCCGATTCGGTCCGGGAGCTGGCCGTGCTCCAGCACCGCCTGCTCGCCGTCGGCGCCGACCTGGTGCGCCCCGGCGGCCGGCTCGTCTACAGCGTGTGCACGCTCACCGACGCCGAGTCGCTCGACCATCCGGTGCCACCCGGGTTCGACCCGCTCGACGAGCCGATGCCGGCACCGTGGCGTCCCCATCGGCACGGCTTCCGCCTGCTCCCGCACGATGCCGGCACCGACGGCATGGTCCTGCTCCGGTACCGTCGCCGGCCATGACCGCCGACACGTCACCCCTCCTGGCCAAGGTGCTCACCGTCAGCGATGGCGTGGTCCACGGTACCCGTGAGGATCGCAGCGGCGTGGCGCTGGTCGAGGCCCTGACCTCCGCGGGGTTCGAGGTGGTCGCCCACGAGGTGGTGAGCGACGGTGCCGCCGAGGTCGCCGCCGCCCTCACCGCCCTGTGCGACGGGTTCGCCGGGCTGGTCGTCACGACCGGCGGCACCGGCTTCGCACCCCGCGACCAGACCCCGGAGGGCACCCGCCGGGTGATCGAGCGCGAGGCCCCCGGCCTCGCCGAGGCCATGCGCCTGGCCAGCCCGCTCGGGCGGCTGTCGCGCGGCATCGCCGGGATCCGCGCCCAGGCGATCGTGCTGAACACGCCCGGGTCACCCAAGGGGTGTGTGGAGCAGCTCGGCGCCGTGATCGACGTCGTCCCCCACGCCCTTCGCCTCCTCGCCGAGACCCCCACCTCCCACTGACCCCTTCCCAGCCCGAACGAGAGTTGGTGGGGGCGGTAGCCTCGGCGGCCGTGCTGCGGTTGGTGCTGCCCAAGGGATCGCTCGAGAAGGCGACGCTCGACCTGTTCGAGGCAGCCGACCTGCCGGTGATCCGCTCCTCGTCGGTCGACTACAAGGCGTCGATCGACGACCCCCGCATCGCCGAGGTGCGGATCCTGCGGCCTCAGGAGATCCCGAGCTACGTGGCCGAGGGCCTGTTCGACCTGGGCATCACCGGGCGCGACTGGGTCGAGGAGACCTCCAGCGACGTCGTCAGCCTGGGCGAGCTGCGCTACTCGAAGGCCACGGCCAACCCGGTGCGGGTGGTGGTGGCGGTGGGGGGCGACTCTCCCGCGCAGCGGGTCGAGGACCTGCCGCAGGGTGTGCGGGTGTCGAGCGAGTACCCCGAGCTCACCCGGCGCTTCTTCGCGTCGAAGGGGATCGCGGCCGACGTGCGCCTCTCGTACGGCGCCAGCGAGGCCAAGATTCCCGACATCGCCGACTGCGTCGTCGACATCACCGAGACCGGCCGGGCCCTGCGCGCCGCCGGTCTGCGGATCATCGACACGATCCTGTCCAGCTACACCGAGCTGATCGCCAACCCGGGCGCTCACGCCGACCCGGCCAAACGGCACGCCATGGGTCAGATCCTCACGCTGCTCCACGGAACGCTCGAGGCCCGTGGCAAGGTGCTGGTGAAGCTGAACGTCAGCGAGGCGTGCTACCAGCGGGTCCTCGAGGTGCTGCCCTCGGCCAAGTCGCCCACCGTGTCGCACCTGGCCAGCGGCGACTACGCCGTGGAGTCCGTGGTGGAGAAGCGCTCGATCAACACGCTCATCCCAGCGCTCAAGGACGCCGGGGCGACGGACCTGGTCGAGCTGCCGATCTCGAAGATCGTCCACTGAGGCGCCCGGCCGTGCACGGCACCGTCACCACCTTCGACGAGGCCCGTGGCCTGGGGGTGGTCACCGCCGACGACGGCACCGAGCACCCGTTCCATTGCGTCGAGATCCTCGACGGCACCCGCACGATCACGCCCGGTGCGGTGGTGACCTTCGACGTGGTACCCCGGCTGGGCCGTCACGAGGCGGCGCGGATCGCGCCGGCATGAGCCGCTTCGACGACGAGGTCCTCGCCGTCGTGGCCGCCCTGGGGCCGGGTGAGGTGGTGAGCTACGGCGACGTCGCCCACGATGCCGGCTGCCCCGGGGCGGCGCGGGCGGCGGGTGCGGTGCTGGCCCGCTGCGACGGGTCGGTGCCCTGGTGGCGGGTGGTGTACGCCGACGGTCACCTCTCCCCGGCGGCGCCGCGGGAGCAGGCTCGCCGGCTGCGGGCCGAGGGTGTCGTGGTGCGGGGTGAACGGGTGGTGTCGGCGCCGGCCGGCCGGTTCAGCCGGCGGCCTGGCTCTTGATCTGCACGAACGCCAAGCGGATGTTGGCCAGCGCGTCCCGCAGGGTCGGCGCGTCCTCGCCGAGGCGATCACCGAGCCCTTCCACCAGGCAGCCCACCGCATCGATGGCCAGCGCGGCGGCGGGCAGGTTCGGCGGGCTGGCCGAGAGGTGGATGGCGGCCAGCTCGTAGAGCCCCATCGCGTGGTTGGCGACCACGATGTCGGCGGGGAGCTGGGCCAGGCGGTGGCGGGCCTCGTCGAGTGCCGCCTCGGCGTCGTCGAGCGAGGTGGCGCGCTCGGGGTCGCCATGGGTGTCGTCATCGGGCACGTGCGCTACCCTATCGACCGACAACTGAGGCGAAGCGGGGCGCGCGCGTCCCCACCTGGCCACCCACCCGGCACTGACCGGGGGAGTGCGTCCAGGTCGATGCATCATCGGCCGTGGTCCCCGGGTGGGGTCCCCGCGTCGGCGACGGGTCGGCTTCGCGTCGAGACCCCAACCGACGGACTGGGAGGACCAACCCATTGCACAGGAGTGACCGGCCATAGCACCGCCGACGAACGAGCCGCGGTACAACGAGCGCATCCGCGCCCGTGAGGTCCGCCTGATCGGCCCCGAAGGCAACCAGATCGGCATCAAGCCCCTGCCCGAAGCCCTGACGATGGCCCGCCAGCTGGACCTCGACCTCGTCGAGGTGGCCCCGATGGCGAACCCGCCGGTGTGCCGCATCATGGACTACGGCAAGTTCCGCTACGAGGAGTCGCAGAAGGCGAAGGAGTCCCGTCGCAAGGCGAGCCACGTGTCGGTCAAGGAGGTCAAGTTCCGGCCCAAGATCGGCAAGGGTGACTTCGACACCAAGGTGCGCCACGTCCAGGACTTCTTGAACGACGGCCACAAGGTGAAGGTGACCCTGCAGTTCCGGGGCCGCGAGATGGCACATCCGGAGCTCGGCTCGAAGATCCTCGACGGCGTCCTCGCCGAGATCGACGGGCTCGGCAAGGTCGAGACCCAGGCTCGGCTCGAGGGTCGCAACATGACCATGGTGCTGGCGCCGGACAAGAAGGCGCAGGCCGCCAACAAGAAGGCGGCCGAGGCCACCCCGGACTCGGGCGAGCCCGAAGGTCCGGTTGCCGCCGAGCCGGCGGCCGCCGAACCCGCCTGAGCCGGCCACACCCCCCAGTGATCCGTCCCCGCAGGAGACACCCATGCCCAAGATGAAGACGAACAAGACCGCGTCCAAGCGGTTCCGCAAGACCGGCACCGGCAAGATGCGCCGGCTGCAGTCGATGCGCCAGCACCTGTTCGAGAAGAAGCCCTCCACCCGCACCCGCCGCCTCGACGGGATGGTCGACGTCCACCCGGGCGACGTGAAGCGCGTGAAGCGGCTCCTCGGCGAGCGCTGAGCCGGCCTGCGGCCCGATCCGGGTCGCACCACCACATCGAAGAACGAAGAAGGAAGGGAGACACCGATGGCCAGGGTCAAGCGTGCCGTCGGCTCGAAGAAGCACCGCAAGCAGGTGCTCGAGCGCGCCAAGGGCTACTACGGGAACAAGAGCCGGTCGTACCGGGCCGCGAACGAGCAGGTCATGAAGTCCGGCCAGTACGCGTTCCGCGACCGCCGGGCCCGCAAGGGCGAGTTCCGCCGCCTCTGGATCCAGCGCATCAACGCCGCCTGCCGCATGAACGACATCAGCTACAGCCGGTTCATCGCCGGGCTCAATGCCGCCGGGGTCGAGGTCGACCGCAAGATCCTCGCCGACCTGGCGGTCACGGACCCGGCCGCGTTCACCCAGCTGGTCGACACGGCGAAGGGTGCCCTCGCCTGAGCGGGCTCTCCTTCACCAATCCACGCATCCAGCGACTGCGGCGCCTTTTGGGGCGCCGCAGTGCGCGCCTGGAGGACGGCGTGTTCGTGGTGGAGGGCCCCGGTCTCGTGGGCGAAGCGGTCCGGGCTGGGTGGGAGGTGGTCGCCCAGTACGTGGCACCCGGTGCCGAGCCGGTCGCCGGTGCCGGCGAGGTGTGCGAGCTGGCCCCGGGCGTGCTGGAGCGGGTGGCCACCACCCAGACCCCCCAGCCGGTGCTGGCCGAGGTCCGGATCCGCCGCCCGCAGCTGCCCGACGCGTCGACGCTGGTGCTCGTGGCCGACCGGGTGGCCGATCCGGGCAACCTGGGCACGATCCTGCGCTCGGCCGAGGCCGCGGGCGTGGACGCCGTGGTGCCGACCACGGGGACGGTCGACCCGTTCAACCCGAAGGTCGTGCGGGCCTCGGCCGGGGCCCTGTTCCACGTGCCGGTGATCGACGAGGTCGCCCCCGGCGCTCTCCCTGCGTTCGGCCTGACGCTCGTCGGCACCTCCTCGCACCAGGGCGTGCCGTACACGGAGGCCGACCTGCGCCGGCCGGTCGCGCTGGTCCTGGGCAGCGAGGCGCACGGGGTGGGCGACGACGTGCCGGTGGCCGAGTGGGTGATGATCCCCCACGCCGGGCGGGCCGAGAGCCTGAACGTCGCCATGGCCGCCACGTTGGTGTGCTTCGAGGCCCGCCGCCAGCGCGGTACCGGCTTCCGCGCCGCCCCGCCGGCGCCGTAGGCTGGTGGGATGACCGCGACGGCGCACCGATTTCGCCGCCCCCGGGCCATGCCCGGGGTGATGGCGCCGGCCTGACGCCGGCCGTCACACGCCGAGCCGCCCGGGGGTCCGCCGTCCGTCGCCCGTCCCGCTCGAGAGGCATCCCGTGAGCTCACCCACGTCCACCATCACCGACGAGATCCGCGCCGCGCACGCCGACGCCTTGGCCCGGGTCGGCGCCGCCGACTCCGTCGAGGCCGTGCGAGCGCTCGACACCGAGCTCCTCGGCAAGCGAGGCATGCTGGCGGCGCTGAAGACCCGCCTCGGCGCCTTGGCGACGGTCGAGGAGAAGAAGGCCGCGGGCCAGCTGCTGAACGAGGCCACCACCGAGGTCGGCGCCGCACTCGCCGAGCGCCAGCGCGAGCTGTCGGTCGCCGCCCGCCGGCTGACGCTCGACGCCGAGCGCCTCGACCTCACCGAGGTCACCACCCGCCCCCGGCGAGGCCATGTGCACCTCGTGACGCAGGCCACCCAGCGCCTGGAGGACGTCTTCATCGGCCTCGGCTTCCAGATCGCCGAGGGCCCCGAGGTCGAGAGCGACTACTACAACTTCGAGGCGCTCAACATGCCGCCCTCACACCCGGCCCGCAGCGAGTGGGACACCCTGTTCGTCGACCACGGTGAGCCGGGAACGGTGGTGCTGCGCACGCACACCTCGCCGGTTCAGATCCGGGTGATGGAGACGTGGGCGCCGCCGATCTACGCCGTCATGCCGGGGCGGGTGTTCCGCCGTGACACGCCTGACGCCACCCACATGCCGGTGTTCCACCAGATCGAGGGGCTCGTGATCGACCACGGGATCACGTTCGCGGACCTGGCGGGCACGATCGAGGCCTTCACCAAGGCGTTCTTCGGCGCCGAGTTCACCAGCCGGCTGCGCCCGTCGTACTTCCCGTTCACCGAGCCTTCGGCGGAGTTCGACATCCGCCGGCCGGACGGTTCGTGGATCGAGCTCGGTGGCTGCGGGATGGTGCACCCCAACGTGCTGCGCGCCGGCGGTCTCGACCCGGACGAGTGGAGCGGCTTCGCGTTCGGCTTCGGCATCGATCGCATGGCCAAGGAACGCCACGGCATCGACGACCTGCGCGACATGTTCACCAACGACCTCCGCTTCCTGGCGCAGTTCTAAGGATCTCGACGGATGAAGGTGCTGCTCTCCTGGCTGAACGATCTCGCCCCCCTGGGCGACGACGTCGACGCGCTCGCCGAGGCGATGAACGCGCTCGGGCTGGCCGTGGACGGCATCGACCACGCCGGCCTGCCCGTGCCCGGGGTGGTCGTGGCGAAGGTGGTGCGCACGCAGCGCCACCCCGACGCTGCGAAGGTCCACCGGGTCTACGTCGACACCGGCGACGGCCGCGAGCACCACGTTTGGTGCGGGGCGTTCAACATGGCGCCGGGCGACCTGGTGCCGCTGGCGACGCTCGGCACCACCATGCCCGACGGGCGCGAGATCCTGCGCCGCGGCATCCTCGGCATCGACAGCGAGGGGATGCTCTGCTCGGGCCGCGAGCTGGGGCTGGGCGACGACCACACCGGCATCCTCATCCTGCCGCCCGGGCTCGCGCTCGGCGCCGACGTGTTCGAGGCGCTCGGCATCCGCCCGGACACGGTGTTCGAGCTGGACCTCACCCGCAACCGCCCCGACTGCTGGGGGCATCTGGGCGTGGCCCGCGACCTGGCCGCCCACCTCGGGGTGGCGCTGACCCGGCCCGGGGGCCCACTGGTGCCGAGCGGGCCCGAGCGGTCGGTGCCGGTCGAGATCGCCGACGGCGACGCCTGTGGCCGGTTCACCGTCACGGTGATGTCGGGGGTTCGGGTGGGGCCGTCACAGCCCTGGCTCGCCGAGCGGCTGGCGCGCGCCGGCATGCGCCCGATCAACAACGTGGTCGACGTGTCGAACTACGTGATGCTGGAGCTGAGCCAGCCGAACCACGCCTACGACCTGGCGACGCTGGGCGGCGGGGCGTTGCGCATCCGGCGTGCCCGCGATGGCGAGACCATGGTCACCCTCGACGACGTCGAGCGCCGGTTCGCGCCGTCGGACCTGCTGATCTGCGACGGCACCGACCGTGCCATCGGCATCGCCGGGATCATGGGCGGCGCCGACACCGAGATCTCCGAGGCCACCACCGAGATCGCGCTGGAGATGGCCTGGTTCGAGCCCATCGGCATCGCCTCGAGCGTCGCCCGACTCGGCCTGCGCTCGGAGGCGTCGGCCCGATTCGAGCGCGGCGTCGACCCGTACGGCATCGAGCCGGCCGTCACCCGCTTCGCCGAGCTCCTCCGTGAGACCTGCCCGGACCTGGTCGTGCACGCCGGCTGGACCGACGCCCGAGCGGCCTCGCTGCCGGCCGAGCGCCGGGAGACGTGGGTGTGCGTGCCCCGCGTGAACGAGCTGCTCGGCACCCACCTGAGCGCCGACGACATGGTCGCACTGCTCGACCCCATCGGCTTCGATGCCGTCGCCGGGCCGAGCGAGGGCGTGCTCACGGTCGGGCTGCCGTCGTGGCGGCCGGACTGCGAGCTCGAGGTCGACGTCGCCGAGGAGGTCGCCCGCACCTACGGCTACGAGCGGATCGGCAAGACCGTCCCGAAGAGCACGGTGCACGGGCGCCTGTCGCGGGTGCAGGCCCGCCGGCGGCTCCTGCGCGACGTGCTGGCCGGTGCCGGTGTCTCCGAGGCCATGCCCAACCCGTTCCTGGCGCCGGGTGACATCGAGCGGGCCGGCCTGGACGCGTCGGTCGCGGTGGCGATCGCGAACCCGCTGGTCACCGAGGAGAGCGTGCTGCGCCCCTCGCTGCGCCCGGGGCTGCTGACCGCGATCGCCTACAACGAGTCGCACCGGGTGCTCGGCGCGCAGCTCTACGAGGTCGGCCACGTGTACCCGAGGGGCACCGGGCAGCTGCCCGACGAGCGCGAGGAGCTGTGCGTGGTGCTGGCCGGCGCCGAGGCCCCGGACGCGGTGGCGCTGTGGCTGGAGCTGTCGGCGGCGCTCGGTGTGGGGGCGCAGATCGACCAGCGTGACGACGTGCCGGGGATGCACCCCACCCGCACGGCGTGGCTGCGTCGCGGCCGCCAGGTGCTCGGTGTGGTCGGCGAGATCGATCCGGGAGTGCTCGAGACCTTCGGCGTGACGGAGCGGGTGGCGTGCGTCGAGGTGGACCTGAGCGCCGTGCTGGCCGAGGATCCCAAGCCGGTGCAGGCCCGCCCGGTGAGCCGCTACCCCTCGAGCGACATCGACCTCGCGTTCGTGGCGCCCGACGCGCTCCCGGCCGCGAACGTGCAGCGAGCGCTGCGCCAGGCCGGCGGTGCGCTGCTCGTGGACCTTTCGCTGTTCGACGTGTACCGCGGCCCCGGTGTCCCCGACGGCTCGCGCAGCCTGGCCTATCGGCTGCGGCTCCAGGCCGGTGACCGCACGCTCACCGATGCCGAGGTCGCCGACGTGCGGACCAAGTGCATCGCCGCCGCCGAGAAGGCCGGCGCCACCCTGCGCTGACCCTCCCCCCTGCTGAACCAGGACCAGAACCGGGAGGAGTGGGGGTGGGTGGGCTCAGTTGGACTCGAGGTCGTCGGGGTAGAGACGGCCGATCCAGGCCAGGCGGCCGCCCTGGCGCACCAGCACCCGTCGCCACAGGCCCCCGGGATCGGTCGTGAACACGTCGGAGGCCTCGGGATCGACCACGATCCAGGCCCCGACGTCGAGCTCGCCCTCCAGCTGGGCCGATCCCCAGCCGGCGTAGCCGCGGAACAATCGCACGGCCTCGACCACGTCACCGAGGTGGTCCGGGTCGGCGGAGAGGTCGACGGTGCCGAGGTCGGCGAGGGTCGCCTGCGTGCCGGCACCGCCTGGCACGTCGGACAGCGGTTGCCAGCCGTCACCGGGGGTGGCGCCCTTCATCCGGGCCAGCCCGATGAGCGCATGCAGCTCGACCGGGCCTCCGGCGAACACGACCGCCGGCTGATCGGCCCGCTCCAGCCAACCGGCCAGGCCGGGCACGGCGGCTTCATCGGTGGGGCGGTTGAGTACCAGACCCAGGGCTCCGTCGTCGTCGTGGTTGAGCATCAGCACGACGGTGCGGTCGAAGTTCGGGTCATCCAGCGGTGGTGCCGCCACCAGCAGGCGGCCGGCGGTCGTGCGGCCGGGCATCGTCACGCGTCCATCATGGCGCGCCGGCGGGGAGGGGGCGTGTCGCGTCCGGTCACCGTCAGTGATTGCATGAGCATCCACGGGACTGTATGTTCATGCGTCTATGGTCAGAGTGGGTATCATCGGCGCCTCGGGCTACACGGGCGCGGAGCTCCTTCGCCTGTGCGCCGGGCATCCCGACCTCGCCGTCGAGTACGCCACCGGCGACAGCCAGGCCGGCACCGGCGCCGCCGAGCTCTACCCGAGCCTCGCCGTGGCCTACCCGGACCTGGTGTTCGAGGCCCACGACCCGGCACGGGTGCACGGCCTCGACCTGGTGTTCCTCGGCTTGCCGCACGAGGCGTCGATGGCGCTGGCGCCCGAGCTGGTCGGCAAGGTCGGCTGCGTGGTCGACCTGTCGGCGGCCTACCGGTTGAAGGACGCCTCGCTCTACCCGCGCTGGTATGGCTTCGACCACGACCAGCCGGAGCTGCTGGCCGAGGCGGTGTACGGACTCCCCGAGATCCACCGCGAGCGGCTGCGCGGCGCCCGCCTGGTCGCCACCCCGGGTTGCTACGTGACGGCTGCGACGCTGGCGCTGTGGCCCCTGCTGCGCGCCGGGCTCGTGGAGCCCACCGGCATCGTGGTGGACGCGGCCTCGGGCGTGTCCGGTGCTGGCCGCGCGCTCAAGCACACCAGCCTCTTTTGCACCGTCGACGAGGACGTCACCGCCTACGGCCTGCTCGACCACCGCCACACCCCCGAGATCGAGCAGAACCTCGGCGCCCAGGTGCTGTTCACCCCCCACTTGGTGCCGATGAACCGGGGCATCCTCGCCACGTGCTACGCCCGTCCGGTCGCCGGCTCGTCGCCGTCGACGGCGTCGCTCATGGCCGAGCTGACCGCGGCCTACGCCGGCGAGCCCTTCGTCGCGGTGCGCCCTGAGCCGCCGTCCACGAAGGCGACGCTGGGCTCGAACTCGGCGCAGGTGACCGTGCGCTTCGACGAGCGCACCGGGTGGGTGATCGCGCTGTGCGCGATCGACAACCTGGCCAAGGGCGCCTCCGGCGGAGCGGTGCAGGCCGCCAACGTGGCGCTGGGCCTGCCGGAGGCCGCCGGCCTGAGCGCCGTCGGGCTGTACCCGTGAGCGCCGGGAGGAACGACGAGTCCGCCAAGGTGAAGGCGGAGGTGCTGGTCGAGGCGCTGCCGTACATCCGGCGCTTCGCCGGCTCGGTCGTGGTCGTCAAGTACGGCGGCAACGCGCTCGCCGGCTCCAGCGAGGCGGACGCGCTGGCGCTGTTCGCCCAGGACATCGCCATCATGCGCTCGGTCGGGCTGCGCCCGGTGGTGGTCCACGGCGGCGGTCCCCAGATCAGCGACCTCATGAACCGCCTCGGCAAGGAGCCGGAGTTCCGCCAGGGGCTGCGGGTGACCGACGCCGAGACCGTCGACATCGCCCGCATGGTGCTCATCGGCCAGGTCAACCCCCAGCTCGTCGCCGCCGTCAACGTGCACGGCCCGCTCGCCGTCGGGGTGTCCGGCGAGGACGCCGGGCTCATCCGGGCCCGGCCCCGCGACCCCGAGCTGGGCTTCGTGGGCGACGTCGAGGCCATCAACCCGACCATCCTGCAGGGCCTGCTCGAGGACGAGTTCGTGCCCGTCGTGGCCACCATCGGCACCGACGGCGCCGGCCAGCCGTACAACATCAACGCCGACACCGTCGCCGGGGCGATCGCCGAGGCGCTGGCCGCCGAGAAGCTGGTGTACCTCACCGACATCGAGGGGCTCCGGCGGGTCGTCGACGACCCCGCATCGCTGATCCGTCAGACGACCGCCGCGCAGCTCGAGGCCCTGATGGCCGACGGCACGATCGCCGGCGGGATGATCCCGAAGGTGGAGAGCTGCGTGCACGCGGTGCGCCACGGCGTGCGCCGGGCTCACATCCTGGACGGGCGGATCCCCCACGTGCTCCTGCTGGAGATCTTCACCGACGCCGGCATCGGCACGATGGTCGCCGGCGACGACGCGCTCGACGGAGGTCTGGGCTGATGCACGAGTTCGGCACCGGTGGCCTCGACGCCTGCCCGTTCATGCCGGTCTTCGGCCCGCCGGCGGTGATGTTCGTGCGCGGCGAGGGCACCCAGCTGTGGGACAGCGAGGGCCGGCGCTACCTGGACTTCCTGTGCGGTCTCGCCGTGACGTCGCTCGGCCACGCCCATCCCGCCGTGGCGGACGCCGTCGCCGAGCAGGCCCGCACCTTGCTCCACGTCAGCAACTTCTTCGCCAACCCGGTCGCCACCGAGACCGCGGTGCTGCTCGTCGAGCTGCTCCGCGACGTGACGGGCGACGCCGGCCAGGTGTTCTTCTGCAACAGCGGCGCCGAGGCCAACGAGACGGCCCTCAAGCTGGCCCGCAAGTGGGGAGGGCGGGGCCGTCACGGCGTCGTCTCGGCCTACGGCAGCTTCCACGGCCGCACGCTGGCCGCGCTGGCGGCGACCGGGCAGCCCTCCAAGCACGAGCCGTTCCACCCGATGCCGGAGGGCTTCCGCCACGTTGCCTTCGACGACCTCGACGCGCTCGAGGCGGCGATCGACCCGACGGTGGGCGCCGTGCTGCTGGAGACGGTCCAGGGAGAAGGCGGGGTGGTGCCGGCCAGCGCGGCGTACCTGCAGGAGGTGCGACGCCTGTGCGACGAGCGCCGGCTGCTGCTGATGATCGACGAGGTGCAGACCGGCTTCGGGCGCACCGGGCGCTGGTTCGGCTTCGAGCACTCCGGTGTGCGCCCCGACGTCGTCACCATGGCCAAGGCGATGGGCAACGGCATGCCGATCGGTGCGGTGTGGGCGCGCCGTGACGTCGCGGCTGCGTTCCAGCCCGGCGACCACGGCAGCACCTACAGCGGCACGGCCATCGCCACCGCCGCCGCTCGGGCGGTGATCCGCGAGATGCGCCGCATCGACGCGCCGCGGCTCGCGGCCGAGCGGGGTGCCGAGCTGCGAGCCAAGCTGGCCGGCCTCGCCGGCGTGGCCGACGTCCGTGGACAGGGCCTGCTGCTGGCGGCCGAGCTGGCCCCGGCGCTCGACGCCAAGGCGGTGTACGCCGACGCCTTGGGACGGGGACTGGTCACCAACGCCGTGACCCCCACGGCGCTGCGCCTGGCCCCGCCGCTCACCGTGACGTCGGCCGAGATCGACGAAGCGATCGCGATCCTGCACGACGTGCTCACCGACCATCTCGCCCAGGAGCGCCACCGATGAGCCTCGCCCCCGAACTGCGCCACTTCCTCGACGTCACCGACCTCGACGCCGGCGAGCTGGTGGAGGTGCTCGAGCTGGCGGAGCGTCCACCGGCCAGCCTGGGATCGCCGCTCACCGGGGCCGGGGTCGCGCTGATCTTCGAGAAACCGTCGAACCGGACCCGCCAGTCGATGGAGATGGCGGTGGTGCAGCTCGGCGGGCATCCGGTGTACACGCGCGGTGAGGAGGTCGGCTTCGACACCCGCGAGACGGTCGAGGACGTGACCCTCATCATGGCCGGGTACCACGCCGTGCTGGCCGCCCGGGTGTTCGACCATGCCGTGGTCGAGCGCATGGCGGCGGTGTCGAGCGTGCCCGTGGTCAACATGCTCTCCGACCGCTCCCACCCGCTGCAGGCGTTGGCCGACGTGCTCACCATGCGCCAGGTGCTGGGCCCGCTCGCCGGGCGGACGGTGGCGTGGGTGGGCGACTACAACAACGTGGCCCGCTCGCTGGCCGAGGCGGCAGCGATGCTGGGGATGCACGTGCGCCTCGGCTGCCCGCCGGGGTACGACGCGCCGGGGGAAGAGCTCGAGCGCATCGAGCTGCTGGGTGCGGCGTCGGTGAGCCAGCACGCCCGCCCCGTCGACGCCGTGGCCGGCGCGGACGCCGTGCACACCGACGTGTGGACGTCGATGGGTCAGGAGTCCGAGTCGGCGGCGCGGCGGGTGGCGTTCGAGGGGTTCCAGGTGACGCCGGAGCTCATGGCGGCGGCCGGGCCGGGGGCCGGGTTCTACCACTGCCTGCCGGCGCATCGCGGCGAGGAGGTGGCGGCGGCGGTCATCGACGGCCCGGCCAGCCACGTGTACCGCCAGGGCCACAACCGCATGCACGCGGCGCGGGGTCTGCTGGCGTTCGTGGCGGGGGGCGTCCGATGACGTCGAAGGTGGCCCGTCAGCAGGCGATCGCCCGGATCATCGCCAAGCACGCCGTCACCAGCCAGCCCCAGCTGCTCACGTTGCTCGGCGAGGCCGGCCATCGGGCCACCCAGGCCACGGTGTCACGAGACCTCGACGATCTCGGAGCGGTGAAGGTGCGGGTACCGGGCGGGGAGTCCGTCTACGCGATCCCGGAGTACGAGCCGGCCCGCATCGCGCCCCAGGACCAGCTGCGGCGGGTCATGGGGGAGTGGGTGGCCGAGGTCCAGCACAGCTCCAACCTGGTGGTGATCCGCACGCCGCCGGGGTGCGCACACGTCGTCGCGTCCGCGCTCGACCGCAGCGGGCTCGAGGGGCTGATCGGCACCGTGGCCGGTGACGACACCGTGCTGTGCGTGGCCGCCGAGCGTCCGGGCGGGGCGGCGATGGCGAAGCGGCTGCGGGCGCTGGCCGGTGTGGCGCCAGCACCGGCGCCGCCACGGGGCCGCGGGGCCGGGGGGCACCGATGAGCGCCGACGACACGCAGCGCACGCTCTGGCACGGGCGGTTCGCGTCCGGGCCGGCCGACGAGCTGATGGCCTACACCGTCAGCCTGCCCTTCGACCGGCACCTGTGGCGTGACGACCTGGCCGGCAGCCGAGCCCACGTGCGCGGTCTCGCCCGGGCAGGCCTGCTCGACGAGGCCGAGCGTGACGCCGTGCTCGGCGCGCTCGACGTGGTCGAGACGGAGATGGGAACGGGCACGTTCGAGTTCGCCCCGAGCGACGAGGACGTCCACACTGCGGTGGAGCGGCGGGTGACCGAGCTGGCCGGTGCCGCGGGCGCCAAGCTGCACACCGGCCGGAGCCGCAACGACCAGGTCGCGACGGACCTGCGGCTGTGGACCAAGCGGGAGCTGCGTGGGGTGGCCCGGCGTGTCGTCGACCTGCAGGAGGTCCTGCTCGGGCGGGCCCGGGCCGCCGGCGGTACCTACCTCCCCGGCTACACCCACCTCCAGCGGGCCCAGCCGGTGCTGCTGGCCCACCACCTCCTCGCCCACGCGTGGGCGCTCGGGCGCGACGTCGACCGGCTCCTCGCCACCATCGAGCGCCTCGACGTGTCGCCGCTCGGCGCCGGTGCCCTGGCCGGCTCGTCGCTCCCGCTCGACCCGGTGGCCACCGCCGCAGACCTGGGCTTCGCCGGCGCGTTCGAGAACTCCCTCGACGCCGTCTCCGACCGCGACTTCGTGGCCGAGGCCCTGTTCGACCTGGCGCTCCTGGGCATCCACCTCTCCCGTCTGGGCGAGGAGTGGGTGCTGTGGACCAGCGAGGAGTTCGGTTTCGCCCGCCTGGACGATGCCTACTCCACCGGTTCGTCGATGCTGCCGCAGAAGAAGAACCCGGACATCGCCGAGCTGGCCAGGGGCAGGGCCGGGCGGCTCATCGGCAACCTCACCGGGCTGCTGGCGACGCTGAAGGGGCTGCCGCTCGCCTACAACCGAGACCTGCAGGAGGACAAGGAGCCCCTGTTCGACGCCGTCGAGCAGGTGTCGCTCGCGCTGTCGGCGATGAGCGGCATGGTCGCCACGGCCACGTTCGACACCGAGCGGATGCAGGCGGCAGCCGATGCCGAGACCACGGCCGCCACCGACCTGGCCGAGTGGCTGGTGCAGCGTGGGATGCCGTTCCGCCAGGCCCATGCTGCGGTCGGCGCCCTGGTGCGGCGAGCCCTGAGCGGCGAGGCGAGCCTGGCCGATCTGGTGGCCACGGACCCCGACCTCGGCCCTGAGGCGGCCGGGTTGGTGGGCCCCGGCGTGGGCGTGACGCGCCGGACCAGTCCTGGCGGCGCCGGTCCGGTGCCGGTCGCCGTGCAGGTGGAGCGGTTCACCGCCGCGCTGGCCCGATGGCGTGAGCGCGTGGAGGGCCGATGAGCTACGTCCACCCGGTGCGAGTGCGCTACGGCGAGTGCGACATGCAGCGAGTGGTGTTCAACGCCCACTACTTCGCCTACTGCGACGACGCCGTCGACACGTGGTTCCGGTCCGTGCTGGGCGCCGAGCCGGGGGCGATCGACCTCGCCGGCTTCGACTTCATGCTGAAGACGGCCACCGTCACGTGGCACGCCCCGCTGGTGTTCGGTGACACGGCGATGCTTGCCTGCCGGATCGCGCGCTGGGGGCGCACCAGCTTCGACGTGGCGGTCGACGGCCGGGTGGGCGGCGAGGAACGGTTCGAGGCGCTGATCACCTACGTGAGCGTGGTGCACGGCACGAACACACCGACACCGGTGCCCGACGCGGTCCGGGTGGCGTTCGCGACGTGAGGGCGCTGCCCCGGCGCTTCTACGCCAGGGACGCGCTGGTCGTGGCCCCGGAGCTGCTCAACAAGGTGCTCGTGGTGGGAGCCTGTCGCGGCCGGATCGTGGAGGTCGAGGCCTACCTGGGCGACGACCCGGCCAGCCACTCGTACCGCGGCCGAACGCCGCGCAACGCCACCATGTTCGGTCCGCCGGGCCACCTCTACGTCTACTTCACGTACGGCATGCACCACTGCGCCAACGTGGTGACCGGCCCGGTGGGCGACGGCCAGGCGGTGCTGCTGCGGGCCGTGGCACCGCTCGCGGGGGTGGACGAGATGCGGCTCCGGCGCTCCGGTGCGCGCCGGGACGTGGACCTGGCCAACGGGCCCGGGAAGCTGTGCGAGGCCTTCGGCATCGGGCGCGAGCTCGACGGCGAGGCGCTCACCACGGTGGGGGGCGTGTGGATCGGCGACGACGGCGTCGGCCCCCCGGCGCGGCCGGCTCGCTCGCCCCGGGTGGGGATCACCAAGGCCACCCGTCACCCGTGGCGGTGGTCGGTGCCGGGCGATCCCCACGTCAGCCGGCCCTGAGCGTCGCCGTCGTGGCGGACGCCTGCCAGTGGAGCCAGCGCCCGTGGGGGTGCATCTCGGCGAGGCGCACAGGGTCGGGGTCGCCGCGGCCGTGCTCGACCAGCACGACCTCCGTCGCCCCCTCGCGCTCGGCGGCGCGCGCCGGTGCGGGAAGTCCGGGCACGAGCTGGCGGGACTCCATCCACACGTACGAGAGCGGCCGGAGCTCGCCGAGCCGCGCCACCTCGGCAGCGAAGGCGCGCTGGCGGTCCTCGTCGAGATAGCTGAGGACCCAGGAGTGGAACACGACCGGGTGAGCGGCGGCGGGCACGGCCAGGACGAGCTCGGCGAGGCCGGCCACGGCGTCGCCGCGCACCACCGGGGCGGGCTCGGTCCGGGCGAGCACGATCGCCGCCTGCAGCCGATGGAAGCGCTCGAGCTCGTCGGGCCACGTGCACGCCAGCAGCCATCGATCCTGCGCCGGCTCGTCGAGGTCGACGGGGGAGCGGTCGAGCCCGATCCGGGCGGCCACCGCCGGCTCGGGCTCGACGGGCAGGTCGGCGTCGTCGACCAGGCCGCAGCGCAGGCGAACCGGCGAGGCCTCCGGACCGGCGCCGCGGGTCACACCGGCCAGCTCGTAGTCCACGTGGTAGCGGTCGAACCACAGGTTCAGCCCGGCACTGGCCCCGACCTCGACCAGTCCGAGTGGGCCATGCCGGCGCGCCAGGTGCACGAGCACGGGCCGGAGCGCGGCGCTGCGACCGATCTCGTTCGTCTGGGTGGAGCGGCTGGACACGAGCGCGACGACGAGGTCCTGATGGTCCCGGCACAGGTCGACGAAGTGATCGGCTGCCTCCTGGGGGGTGCCGGTCGGCTCGTCGACCACGGTGGGATAGCAGGCGGCGAGGGGGTGGTCGAGCCCGGAGAGGAGCAGGTCGTGGACGGCGGCGAGCAGGAGCACGGGGATGCGCTGGCCGGCCTCGGCGTGCAGCAGCAGCCCGGCCACGTCGGCCTCGCGGGCCACCCGGCGGGAGATGGCCGCGTACAGCGGGGTGTGGCGAGTGCTGGTCTTTGCGAAGTGCTCGAAGCGAGCCATCAGCTCGGTGACGTCGTCGGCGCTGCCCACGCCGCCCGTTCTATCCGCTCGGTCGCACTGCGGCGCCCGTGCGAACATGTGCGCCACCATGGAGCTCCTCGACGAACTCGACGCGCGTGGACTCGTCCACGGCACCACCGACCGGGCGGCGCTGGCCCGCCGGCTGGCCGGAGGTCCGATCCGGGCCTACGTGGGCTTCGACCCCTCGGCGGACTCGCTGCACGTCGGCAACCTGCTCGGCCAGATCATGCTGCGGCGCTTCCAGCTTGCCGGACACCGCCCGGTGGTGCTCGCCGGGGGCGCCACGGGGATGGTCGGCGACCCGTCGGGGCGCAGCAGCGAGCGGAACCTGCTCGACCAGGAGGCGCTCGCCCACAACCTGTCCTGCATCCGGCGTCAGCTCGAGCGGCTCCTCGACTTCGAGCCGGGGCCCTCGCAGGCCGTGCTCGTGGACAACGCCGAGTGGACCGCTCCCATGGGGGTCCTCGACTTCCTGCGCGACGTCGGCAAGCACGTGACGGTAAACCAGATGCTGGCGCGCGAGACGGTGAAGGCGCGCCTGGCCAGCGAGCACGGCATCTCCTACACCGAGTTCAGCTACATGCTGCTCCAGGCCAACGACTACCGGCACCTGTGCGAGCACCTCGACGTCGAGCTCCAGATGGGGGGCTCCGACCAGTGGGGCAACATCGTCGCCGGCGCCGATCTGATCCGGCGCACGCTGGGGCGCCACGTGCACGCGCTGACGTGGCCGTTGGTGACCCGCCGCGACGGCACGAAGTTCGGCAAGTCGGTCGAGGGGGCGGTGTGGCTCGACGGCGCCAAGACCTCGCCCTACCAGTTCCGCCAGTTCTGGCTGCAGTCCGCCGACGACGACATCGGCACCTATCTGATGATGTTCTCGCTCCGTCCGCTCGACGAGGTTCGGGCGCTGATCGCCGAGCACGCCGGTGCTCCGGAGCGGCGGGTGGCCCAACGGGCGCTGGCCCACGAGTTGACGGCCCTGCTGCACGGTGACGAGGCCGCCCGCGCCGCCGACGAGGCCGCCGACGTGCTGTTCGGTGCGGACCCGACCGCCGCCAGCGAGGCGGCTCTCGAGGTCGTCGCCGGCGAGGTGCCCAGCTCCCGGCGACCGCGTCGGGACCTCGACGACCCGATGGCGCTGCTGGTGGCGTGTGGGCTGGCGTCGTCGAACGGCGACGCACGCCGGACGCTGCAGCAGGGCGGCTACCGGGCGAATGGCGTGCGCCTCGGCGCGTTCGAGGACCTGGCCGGCGTGACCCACCTGCACGGCCGGTGGCTGCTGCTGCGCCGGGGCAAGACCCAGCACCACCTGGTGGAGGTTTTCGAGGCGTGAGGTTGACGCTCCGACGGAGCGCCGCTAGATTCACTCCTCGCCCCTGAGCGCCGGATGCGACTCGCTACCGGCCCAGGTGAGGCACCAACACCCGCAGGGTGCGTGCCCATGAGCTTCGGCTCCTTGAAAACGGAAGAGAAGACTGAACGCCAGTGCGGGCAGACATCACATCTGTGATGCTGCTTGTCAATTCATGAAGTAAGTCGGTCGGGCCAATCCACCCGACCACAGGTTCACGGCGACCACGACGGAGAGATTCCCTCCGGTCGTCGTGAGCTCTCTACGAACGAAGCCCCTCGGGGCGAGTTCTTGTCGGAGAGTTTGATCCTGGCTCAGGACGAACGCTGGCGGCGTGCTTAACACATGCAAGTCG